>CAVXOG010000017.1:0-137740 GCA_963763395.1 Candidatus Acidiferrales bacterium
GCCTCCACTGTTTGCAGGGTCATCAGCCTACAGAGTTTAGTGTCTGTACGCAACTTCCGCTGTTTCGGTCTTTGACTCTGGTGCTATTGGGGTGCTATTCGAAATCAGAGAAACGTACATGGTGTGCAGCGACGGCACGTCGAATCCGGTCAGCCACATGTCGCGGACGATCACGACCTTGAAAGGGTCTTTCGCGTTCTTGAACCTCTTGCCCAGAGCCTCCCTCCGCCGTTTGTCCCGGATGTGCTGCTGCAATTCCGGCCCGTCCGTGGCTGAACCTGTCATGACGATCTTCAGCACGCCAGCCTCATCATTCTCGTCGTGCCAGTCCGGGCGCAGCTTCACGATCTCGTTGTACAGGTCAACGAAGATTCGACGGCTCATGCAGACAATCATCGCCTTGCGTTCATCGCTTCGAGCCGCTCCTCAAAGTAGTGTACGAAGTCTTTCGCCACCGTGCCTAGCCTCTTCTCCGTGCCAACGATGGCTTCGCAGCCCACTTCGACCTCAGCCGTTCCGCCGCTCGATTTCGTCGCCCTCGGTTGCATCCTCGAAGTCAACATCCACCTCGGGGTTTTCTGCTTCCGGCAGTTCCAGCTTCGCCAGTCGGCTCTCGTGGCAGATCGTAACCGTAACCTTATCCTCGACCGCTCGTTGGATGTCGTAGATGCTGATGTACTCGCCGAATACGGATCGGGTATCTTCAGAGACGCTCGCGGTCAAATTGCGGATGCTATTTCCATCAGGGAAAGGCCGGCCGAAGTGGAGAACCGCTCCATTCCCGGCCACTGCTTTATGACCCGTAATGCGACGCTGATAGGAAGCTCCGGGCCCGCGCATTCGTCGGGCCCGAAGCGTGACAGTGCGAGCTCTCTATGCTCCCGTGATGGACGGATGACGGTTAGGGAGACTTAGCGGTTTGGACCTGGCAGGCTGCTAACTGGCGGAAGGAAAGATCGATAGTCCGGAAACACTGCGAGGTCCAGCCCTGCCAAGCTTTCTTATTTCTTATTTTGAGTCTTCCTCAGTATCCACCATAGCCCTAAACTTGTCACGCCTAGGCATCCTATGACCAGCATGATTTCTCTCACCATAAGTACCTCCACGTCAAAAATGGTAGTCTTGGCTCAATACTTGAGTAAGGAAAGTACAGCTACCCCGTAGATCACGTCGTCCTGTGAGGCAAATCTGCCCTGAAAATCGACAACTCCTCAAGTCCGCTGATCTATCTAATCAATGTCGTGAATAGCTGAGTCACATAGTGGACCTCCAATCACAATGGCTACTGTGCACTACGCGTAATGTAGTGGCGGCCTACACTTAAGCTCAGTCCAGGTGTCACAAATACTGAACTTCTGCCTGATTCACGTGACGGGTTCAATGGATACCGGCAGTTACGTGCCCGGTCACGGATTTATTAGGAGTTGGGAGCGACCGGTTTTCCTTCTGCGCTCTTCACTAGTATCAGCCGGATTTGCTACGAAGCCGGTAGGCTTGGCTGCTACTTCTTCAGTGAACGAATGAATGCAACCATATCAGTGATTTGTTCCGGCGTCATAGTTTTGTAAGCGGGCATCTTTGGCGGCTTGCCATTGGTGATGACACCACCCAGTTCGGCGTCGCTCTTCTTCTGGACGTCGGCGGAAGTGAGGTCAGGGGTCTTCATTGCTTCTTTCCCCTTACCATCTACTCCGTGACACATCACACATTTAGTCTTAAACATGGCCTCAGCGGCAGCGGTATCAGCCTGCACAGACGAACTGAACAGGCACGCGCTTGCTAGCAACGCAGTACCCGACGCCATTGCTCCAATGTACTTCTTTGCATTTGTCATCTGTCTCTCCCTGATTGAATCTCGGAGGAAAACGTTTCCGATTGCCCCCTTTTCAAATCCGATCGTGCGATAGTCAAGGCTTATGCTTCACCCCCCCCGCATCAACATTGCTCGCTTGGTTTTCAATTTGGCGAATGTAGAGCCGCAGCCCAACTAAAACGACGACGATGATTCCCAAAGCCAATCCGAGACCCCTCCGACGACGGTCGCGCTCCGCCAGCGCTGCTTGGCCTTCTGCTTGCGTTTTTGCTGCCAGCTTGAGACCGGCTTGGACATCCGCTTCAACGAGCGCGGTTTTGAAGCTATGTATAGTGACCCTCGCCTTAGTTAGCGAATCCCGGGCCAGATCCTGTCCCGTCCGGGCCTCGCTGACCTCCATACCTGAAGACTCGGCGACTCCCAATAACTTGTCGGCAGATTTGACGGCATTATCCAATTGCGTCAAGTCGTGCAGCATTTTCGCTCTGGCCTGATCGCAAGCGTCACCAGGTTTATGGCATCGCATGCACACCGCCTCGGGGCCCGTGCCTAGTTTCGCGTCTGTTGGAACTGTTACGCCATGATTACTGTGGCACACGACGCATCCGGGAAGACCGGCGGCTTGAAAGGCGGCCTTGTGGGTGCTCTTGTCATACATCTGCGCCTGAAAAACGTGACAGTTCGCGCATACATTCCTGACGGAGTCTACTCCTGGCGGAGTAGCTCCATGATTTCCGTGGCAGGTTGTGCATGTTGGTGCGCTTAAGTCTCCACGAACGACCATCGCTTCGTGGTGCACGCTCCGCTTGTAACTGGCATATTGATCTGTAGGGATGCCATATCCTTCCATATACTTGGGGTCCGAATGGCACCGAGAGCATGTTTCCTCTATGTTCAAAGGGTTAATTCTCGAACGCGGATCACTCGCCGCGCGCAGGTCGTGTACGCCATGACAGTCGATGCAGACAGCAACCTTGCCATCTCCCTGCAGGAGCCGCTTGCCATGCACACTGGTCTTATACTGGGACAACTGATCAGTGCGTAGCGACGGGTTATATTTGCGCATGAACGCCGCGTCGGAATGGCAGCGGCCGCAGAGCTCCGGAATCTGATTGTGCTGGATCTTGCCTCGAAAGCCGGCAGCTTTACTCATGGCATCCATGTCTGCTTTCGTCGGGTCACCACCATGACAACTGGTGCAGGTCAGTCCTTTCTTGGCGTGAATGTCTTGACTGAACTTCGCTTGTGTTATCTGTAGAGGCGGATCCAACACTCCATGACAATCCAGACAGGTGTTGGCTTCTTGCCCATATAAGCCGCCGACACAAACCCAGATACCCATCAACAAAAGTAAAAGCGACCTAGGAGTGCGGTTATTTTGCCACGTATGCATAGATTGTCATCGCGATGATATAGCTCAGAGCGAATATCCCTCCGCCGAGAGCAAGATTTCGTCCACGTCTGCTGCCAGTGCTATCGAAGAACGGTAAGAGTAGCCAGATCACACCTGCCAAACCAAAGATCAAAATGCCAAGCACTTCGCCGTCAACGAACCAGACTTTCGCTGGAATCAACTTAAGAGTCTGAAACATAAACATGAAATACCATTCGGGTCGGATTCCAGCCGGTGCAGGAGCAAACGGATCTGCTTTTGCTCCCAACTCCCAGGGAAGAATTGCTGCCAACATTCCCAACACTCCCAGGGCGATGTACCATGCCATTAATTCGCGCAAGAAGAAGTTAGGAAAGAACTTCATCTGTCGTGCGTCACTTGGCACGGCTTTCCAACGAGCCTCCACCTTCGGTGGGACACTCATTCCGAAGTATTGAACCAACCCGATGTGAGCCAACAGCATGAGAACTGTCAGTCCGGGCAAGAGTGCAACGTGGAATCCAAAGAAGCGCGTCAGCGTCGCGCCGGTTACATCTTCTCCACCGCGCAAAAACACTTTCATCGCGTGACCAACCAGGGGCACCTGACCTGTGATTTCCGTTCCGACCTTAGTCGCAAAGAACGCCAGCGTATTCCACGGCAGAAGATAACCGCTGAAACCGAAACCCATGGCCAGGAAAAGAAGTAGCATCCCGGTAATCCACGTCAATTCACGCGGCTTACGGTAAGCCGCCAGAAATAACACGCTGAACATGTGGCAGAACGCCGTAAAGATTAAGAGGTTGGCCGCCCAGGAATGGATGGAGCGAACCAGCCACCCGAATTGCACCCGGGTCATGATGTACTGGACGCTTTCGAAAGCCTCCGTAGCACTGGGCCGATAGTAAAGAAGCAGCAGAATGCCGGTGCAAACTTGGATTCCAAAAAGAAACAAAGTGATCCCGCCCAGAAAATACAAGTAAGACAGATTGTGTGTTGGGACGTTTTTTTCCCGCAAAGGCGCTGTCAGGGCTTCCCAGTCGAATCGTTCGACGATCCACGTACGCAGGCCGGCAATCAAGGCTATGCCTCCCGCTTCAGCGAGACCACCACATCGTCGCCCCGCAAATGCACTTCATATGCCTCGAGTGGACGGGGCGGTGGCCCTGAGACATTGCGGCCATTTAGATCGTAAATACCGTTATGGCATGCGCACCATATCTCTTGTAAGTCGCCTCGATATTGCACAATGCAACCCAGATGCGTACACGTAGCAGAAAGCGCACGGTAACTTCCGTCGGTGTTTCTTATCAGCAGGCCCGGTCGACTGCCGAAGCGAAATATCTTGGCGCTGTTCGGTTTCAGGTCGGCCGTTTTCCCAGCAAACACCTGATCGCCTCCGAGTTCCGCTACAGGCGGGGGAACGAGGTATCGGAGTACTGGATAGATGAACGATGCTAAGGAGGCGAACATGCCGCCACCGAGAAGAACTTGAATCATTCGGCGGCGTGGTGGTTTGTCTTGAGATTGTGAATCAGCAGCCATATTCTGAAGACCTTTCCACCGAGACTGCAGACGTTGGCGCGTCCAATGGGAAAATTAGCATGTTCCACTCTCTCGATAATCTATGTGGAATGCTGCTCCACCGTACGTTGCATCTCTCGTAGCCACATCGCTTGGAACAATTGCAGGCGGTGACCAATCACAACTGCCAAGCTCAACGTGAATTTGTACCCGACGACTGGATACGCGACGAAATGTTTGCGCAACTCTTCCCGTGGTAGAACGATGACTTCTGTCTCAATGGGAGCTGTTGCAGCAAGCGTGAACTTATGAGGCGGAATCAGTGCGGACCAACCTACCGTCTGACCTGCAGTCCTCTCTTCGACCACTACATCTTCTTCATTGCCTCGCACCTGCATCGGCAGCGTCAGCCGGATTCGTCCGCGTTCAATCAAAAACAGGCGCTCCGCCGGATCTCCCAGCCTAAATAACGATGCCCCAGTTGGCAGCACAACCCTGGTGCCGAGGGCTAATATCCTCTGCACGTCCTCGGCAGAGAGGTTCTTAAGGAGTTCTGATTGCTCGTGGGCCATGAGCAGGGCTCAGTTCACGAATGCCGACGTCGTCTTCGTGTGCAGCTGGGCGTGCGAAGGCGTCTCAAGAAACGACTCAGCTGCTGCTTGCTCTAGGCGAACGTGATTTTCAATTTGTGCGAGCAGGACTTCTGTTGGCACACTTGTCCCAAGATTCTTGCGAGGCGCGACTTTGTCGGCGAAGAATCGGCTGGCAGCTGCCGCTTGAACGGGCTGCAATTCCGGTTTAACCGGCAAAGCTGGGGATTCCTTTTGCGTCGCAGCTCCAAAAGCGATGGCTGCGACGGCCAGAGCAAACATGCTCATGCAAAGGGCCATCAAGAACATTTCCATAATCGTGTTCCTCCCTATACAGAACAGTTGCACGCGCTTCACCAGAGTGTAACAACACTAAGTTCTTTAGTTTCAGATCGGCATGTCTTTGTACTGGAGGTGATCTGACAAATTGTCAGGACGCGCCTGACAATTCGTCAGACATTGACGCGCTGAAGCACCGTGTGGCATGCTTGCCGCAATTCGGTACCTTTCAGCATGAAGCTACGTTCCGCCAGCATGACCGTTGTCCTTGCCCTCGGAATCACGGCGGCTGTGGTCATTGCCTGCACCGTGGCCTCTTACGTTTATTCGGTTCATCATTTCCAGAGCCTACTGGAAACCGCGCGCCACACAGCTCTCGCCGAAGGCGATCTTATTCGCGTCGCACTTGAGCATCAGATGATGGAAAACGACCGCACGCTGATTGCGGGAATGATCGCGAGTTTTGGGAAACAGGAACGTGTTGATCAACTCATCCTTCTAGACCGTAATGGCGTAGTGCGCTATTCCAGCAAGCCAGGGATATCATCGGATAATTTTCGGATCGGCTCCCCCACTTGTCAGGTTTGTCATCGCGATCCTCCTGACCGCCGCGGTTCCAGCCGCGTGATCGAGACTCGCGGTGGTGCGGTGCTAAGGACAGTAGTGCCGATTCACAATCGCGAAGAGTGCCACAGGTGTCACGACCCGCTCCACAAAATCAACGGCATCCTCATTTTGGATTACAGCGCTGGGGAAGTGCGAGCCGCTATGACTCGAGATCTCCGTTGGATGGTGGCCGGTGCCGGTGCGCTAACCTTTGTAATCGCGGGGGCTATCTTGCTGCTCGTCCAGTTTTCCGTCCTTCGCCGTCTCAATCGTTTCGAGACCACCGCGCGCTTGATTTCGCAGGGTGACCTGGAGCGCCGGGTTCCATCTGAAGGTTCGGACACGCTGGCGTGGATGGGGCGCGAGTTTAACACTATGGCTGACTCCGTGGCTGGTTTGGTGCGTGAAGTCCGCGCGCAGCGGGAGCGCCTTGAAACCGTTATCAACAGCATCGATGACGGCATTGTTGTTCTTGACGTCGATCGTAGAATCATTGCCGCTAACGATGCCTTCCTTCTGCGCACGGGTAGTGACCGTAATCAGGTACTCGGCTGCTGCTGTCTGGAAGTTGGTTCGGGCCCCTGCAACGTGGGCGATTGTCCCACGCTCGCTTGTTTGAAATCCGGTGCGCGACAGGTGCGCATGTGCGAACGCACAACCAGCAGGGGCACTGCCGCTTGGGAAGAAATTCACGCTTCTCCGATTCTCGACGCCTCAGGTCGTCTGACACAGGTGGTTGAAGTCTGGCGTGACATTTCGGAGCGTAGGGCGGCAGAAGCGAACCTAGCCGAGTCGCATCGATTGGCCTCGCTCGGGATTCTGGCCTCCGGGTTTTCTCACGAATTGAACACGCCGCTGGCAACCGTTCTCATGTGCGTCGAGGGAATCCTCCGGGAAACTCCCGCTGCGGCGAACAACAACCCGGAAGTGGACCAGGCTAGAATCCGAAACAGCGCAGTCATCGCACGTGAACAAATCTTGCGCTGCCGCGGTATCACGCAGCATTTCCTGCGATTGTCTCGGGGCCAGCGTTCTCCCGGTGAAATCGTGGAACTCGGTGTCGCGATAGCGGCCGTGCAGGGACTAATCCGCCCTACGGCGTCTGCTCACGCAGTGAACGTCGAGGTGCGGCCATTCCCGCCCGTATTGTGCGTCCGTGCGAACGAAGCTGAGTTACAGAATCTCCTAGTCAATCTGATCCTCAACGCCATTCAGGCTTCGAAAGCCGGTGGCAAGGTTATCGTGGAAGCAAACAGAGGCGACACCGTGAGTATCTCCATCACGGACGAGGGATGCGGGATCCCCACGGAGTACCGGAAAAAAATATTTGAGCCATTCTTCAGTCTGCGCAAGGATGGCACGGGGCTCGGACTTTTCCTTTCCTTGAACGCCGTGCGCAGTTGGGGCGGTGACATCCACGTCGAGAGCACGCCCGGAATCGGGTCAATCTTCGAAGTGGTGTTGCCGGCTTTGCAGATTGGCTTGCCGCAGGAGGTCCGGTAATGAAGGCAGCCTCGCTCCTTTTGGTAGATGACGACCTTACCTTTCGCCAGGTGATGGGCAACGAACTCAAACGTCTCGGATACCTAATAGATTCGGTGGGAACAGGAGAGGAAGCTGTTCGGCGAATTGCCACTTCAGAGCCTGATGTACTGTTGCTGGACGTCCGGCTGCCCGGAATGAACGGTCTCGATGTGCTGAAATCGATTCACGCCAGAGCGCCGGCGATCGAGGTGGTCATGCTGACCGGACACGGCTCAATCGACACAGCAATTGAATCGATCCGCATCGGCGCTTTCGATTACGTGGTGAAACCTTGCCCGCTGGATGAGTTGCACCTCCGTATTCAAAGGGCAATTGAGCGGCGCTCGCTCAGGCAACGGACAAATCTTCTCGAGCGCGGACTGACGCCACCCGATCTGGGGAGTTCTTTCATCGGGGAAAGCCCGGAGTTCTGCCGGCTGTTGAAACTGATCGAACTGGTGTCTCCAAGCGATGGCACCGTGCTGATTACGGGAGAAACCGGTGCGGGTAAGGAGCGTGTCGCCAAACTGATCCATGCCAGGAGCCCTCGGCGATTCCGGCCTTTCGTTGTCGTGGAGTGCGCCACACTGCAGGAAAACTTGCTGGAGAGCGAACTGTTCGGCCACGAGCGCGGAGCATTCACAGGCGCGGATCACGGTAAACCTGGTTTATTCGAAGTTGCCCATGGGGGCACGATCTTTCTCGACGAGATCGGCGAGGTTAGCCCCGCGACCCAGATCAAGTTGTTGCGTGTTCTGGATTCATCCACTTTTCGTCACGTCGGGGGAACCGCAGAAATCCACGTTGACGTGCGCGTATTGACTGCAACCAATCGCGATGTTTCCTCCATGGTTCGTCAGGGACTCTTCCGCCAAGATCTGTTTTATCGGCTTAGCACCATAACCGTGGAAGTTCCCCCACTGCGGGCCAGAGGCGGCGACGTAGAAATTCTGGGGCGACAGTTCGTGGCCACCCTCAATGAGCGTTTTGGCTCCTGCAAACAGTTCAGCGAGGAGGCCTTGCACCTACTCCGCTGCCACAACTGGCCGGGAAATGTGCGCGAACTTCTTCATGTGGTTGAAGCGGCCATGGTGTTGTGCGAAGGAAACTGGATTCTCCCCGAACACCTTCCTACCGTTCGCAATTCGCTTACCACCGCAACCCCAAGCATTTCAAAGAACAGTGCATCGTTGCCGACTCTGGAGCAAGCGGAGCGAGAACACATCCGCGTGGCACTTGAGGCATGCAACAGCCACCGCGGGAATGCAGCTAGAATCCTGGGCATCAGCGAGCGAAATCTTTACAGGAAACTTCACGATCACGGCCTACTGCCCTCAACCGGTCGGGTCCAGAACCAATGATCGAATAATCTGGCTACCCTCTTGGTCGTATGGAACGGGGATACCAAAGCATATTGCCACGACCAGCGCCCTTAATGTTGGGAATGCCACAGCTGCCCGCAATGCAATTCTCTGCACAGACTTTCGAGCCTTCTCATCAAAATGTCAGCGAGCCGACATCGCAATCTTCAGCAGAGACAGCACAACGGCGAGAGAGATGACTAAGCATGTGTGTTTTTCATATTTTGTTATTCCAGGAACAAGTCGTCGTACCCACTGAACAAAGATGCACGCAAGCTGTCCGAGCTGTTGTATCTGAACAAGCTCAACCCGGTCTATCACGGCGAAACAGGAATCCGCACGGTGTAGGAACTGGCGCATAGCTATCTGACACGCGTGATGAATGGGAATTTCTCGAGCTTCGGAGTCACCCGCCGAGTTCCTTCAGATCGTCCTTGGCCTGCTGCTCCGCTTCCTTTGTGACTTGCTTGGCGTTCGCATCCGGTCGCAGCTGATGGATGGCCGTGTTGAGGCCCTGCGCTTTCACTCCGTCAGCCACCTTGCAGCCAGACATATCTGCGCTCGTGTGCACACCAGTCACATCGGCGCGGAGGCAATTGAAATCTATTCCGAGATTGTGACTGGCGTGAAGAGCAGCAAGACATCCATCCAATGCCGTGAATGGTACACACGCATCGGTAACTGTAGTGTTAGAGGCCAACACCCCCCTAGCTTGTAGGTTCGGGGTAAGCTTTTTCTCTACGTCGGTTCTGCTTCCTAGTGCATCGGTGGAATTCTTGGAATCTTTCTTGACCCACTTGATCGGATTAATGGAATGCGAACTATCTTGAGCGGCAGCGGCCGCACCTGCCCCGGCGGGCCCTTGCGCCGCGACCTGTTCCACGCCTGCCGTCACAGAAATCGACACACCGAAAAGCAGGAGTGCCCCAGAGAAAAGCGTTCTCTTCATTATGTGCTCCCTCGTTGAAGCTGCCTGGCAAAAGGAGGCTGCCGGAGGTTGCCTCACACCCAGTAAGCCACAGCGCAGATGCCGCCAAAAACCGAAGAGGGACGGTACTACTCCAATCGGTCACACTGGCCGTCCGAACAGGTGGGATGTTGGTAGAAGTGCGCAAAGAAATTGCAGACAGAGGAGCACATCGATAGGCAATGGGAAGTCTCAGTCAGTCGGAATCTCCACATGACAAATCGTTTCCTAAGTCCCGATTGAACGCACGTTGGAAATCATGGGTCGGCTTATGCCTCGTGGTGCGAATTATCAAGCGTCGTCAACCCCACAGGCAGGAACGGAGCCGTCATGGACGGTCGGTCACGGATGCCGATTTGCTGGGTGTGCTTCCATTGCCGCGTTATAAAATTGAAACGCCAAAATCAACCGTGAAGTGGTTGCTCTACAAATACGAAGGTCGTGAGTAAATTCCGCTGTCGAGACTGTTCAAGACGAAAGACCTGGCAGAGAAAGCCCACATGAACTATCCCGAGCACAAGCACCGTTCGATCGGGGTTGGAGTGGTTCGTCAGCCTTAAAGCAAAACTGAAGCCAATCAATCAACTGCCTGCGGACCCACCACCATCTGCGTCATGGCGTGGACGGAAAGTGGCCGCTCGTGCAGGATTCGTTCCGTCGCTTCCACTCGCACTTCTTCATGGAACCGTTTCTGCAGGACGGAATCCGACAACAAGTTGCAGATCGAAAGTAGAATCATTCCCTGGTGATGCGCCATCCACGAAGGCACTAATTCAAACGATCCTTCCCCTTTCCCCGGCGCAGGCGTGTATTCGGCCGACTCGTGGAATCCGTACCGCCCATTCCAGCCCAACTCATCCATAGCCCGCAGATTGCCCAGAGCTTCCCTCGGATTCGTATTCAAGGCCAGCGCACTCGCGTAAGGAGTTATCACAATCTTGCTTGAAGGATTCGCTTTCAATGCCAACGGGGGAATGCCAAACGCATGATACTCAAAATGACCTGCTTCATTTCTTGCCGCGCTTGCACCTTCCGAAATTCCCCAAGGAATCTTGTGTTTCCTGACGTACGCTTCCTGGCATGCTACAGCTCCATGCAAGCTGTGTTCGAGCATAGTTGCTGGAAAATGCTTCAACCAGAGAGCCGGCATCAGATACTCAAACATCGTCCCAGTCCACGACAGCAAGACGGTGCGTTTTGCGTATCGCGTGTGAGTACGGCCCAAGCGGAACCAGGTTTCCTGGGGAATCTCATTCTTGGCTATCGCAATAAAGACTGCGCTCCGCGCCTCCGATGCCAGCAAATCGTAACAACTCTCCTGAACCTGTTGTTGCGCCATGTCGTAACCGACAGAGAGCGCCTTGCGGCCCGCATTATAGAACAGGCCGAAATCCATTTCGTTGACCAGATCTTCCGCGTCTCCAGCAAGCAATCTCAGTCGCACTCGAAACTGTTCTACGTTCTCTACACATTGGCCGATTCTTCCTCGAATTGCTTCCGCTTGGTCAGATGAGGGACCGCCGGTGAGTTTGTTAATGACGCTCGCATAATTCTGGAGTGTGAGGCCACAGATCGTCTCCGCCTTATATAGCTGTGGCAGGACCCTCCGTGTTTCGGACATTTCTCGCAATAACCATGGAGTGAACAATTCCGCCAGTGACAGCAAATCCCTCAGTTTTCTCTCCGCATCCACCAGCCACCAATTCCCATCCTGGAGGTCACTATTCGCCTTTGGCAAACTGGCGGCAAGGTCTGCGCAGAGCTTTGGCGCGTTGAGAATCCAGCGCTGCACATCATTCCCAAGTTGCTCCATTGTCCGTCGAATTGCTTGTGCTGAAGCAAACAGTTCGACGTTTGCAACTTGCTTCTTCCTGCTCTCGATAAAAATATCGATGTGGTCGCGGATAGACTGGAACAGGGCTTCTGGAAAAATAGGTTCATTTTCCACCGCCAGACAGCCTTGCTTCAGTGTCCACAAACAGCACGCCAGATTTCCATTATCTACGCTTGAAATAAACATCGGCTGAAGCGGCGCAAGCGTCCTGGTGTCATACCAATTCACAAGATGGCCATGAAAGCGCTCCAGTTTCTTCGTCGTATGCATCGTCGCTTCCACCAGCGAAACGAATCGTGGGATGGCCAGAATTCCCAGGTTGTATGCCGCATATTGCGCGTTGAACAGTAGTCCCAGATTCGTCGTGGAAATTCGGGGAGCAATCTCGGCGTTTTCTCCCTGGATATTGTCGGGGATCAGCCAATTCTCTTCTTCAGTCGAAAACTCAGAAAAGAAACGCCAGGTCTTCAGTGCTGCTTTGCGCGCGTAGGATTCGTCTTCCTTATTCAAAGCACTTGCAGCCGCACGCAGCGGCCTATCCAGCCACTTTGCGGCAATCTTGGCAAAGAACCAAAGCAAAAGAATCGGTGCAGCAATGGGCAGAGCTTTGGGTCGAATCCAATACAATGCACCGCCGATCAGCAGAGCAACCAGAGGACTCCATTCCAGATAGATATCCACCGGCGTCTTACGTCGCTTCTCCAACTCCGATTGTGCGGCTGTTTCCCACTCCAGCAGCTTCTTACGGCTGATGGTCAGTCTAAAGACCGTACGGATGATCGCATCGAGCGTAACAAGCGTCTGGTGCAGAAGAAACGCCAGAAAGACCAGCACATTTATCTGCGAGGTAATGAAATCGTCGACTCCCTGCCTCACAGCCGCCCATCGGTGTTCCGAATCCCACTGCCTCCAAAAGGCCAACATTGCCTGCAGGTAGCTGGGAAGCAGCAGGAGCGCAACCGCGGCAACTGTCCAGCGTTCCGGCGAACCGGGCAGGACAAACCAGCAGCACAGGAACAGCAGAAATGTAGCGGCTTCAATAATGCTGCGCCGCAGGTTATCGAGAATTTTCCAGCGCGAAAGAAAACTGAGTGGATTGTCTACGACGTTGCCGTTGGCGTCCGGCACTTTGGAAAACAGCCAACGCATAATCTGCCAGTCCCCCCGTACCCAGCGGTGCTTGCGGCGACTGTGTGCACTAAAGTGAGACGGGTAATCGTCTATGATTTCCGTCTCTGTCGCTAAACCTGTTCGCGAATACGCGCCTTCAATAAGGTCATGACTCAAGATTGCGTTCGATGGAAAACGCCCGCGAAGAACCCTGCGAAATACGTCGACTTCGTAAATCCCCTTCCCGGTAAAAATACCTTCGCCAAACAGATCCTGATAAACGTCCGATACGGCATTAGTATAAATATCAAGGCCAGTCTGGCCGGAATAGATGTACGCTAGGCGGGAACGGTTCACGGAATGCACGCTGATACCGACCCTTGGCTGCAGAACTCCATAACCTTCGCGAACTGTATTCGTAAGTGGATCGATCAATGCTTGATTCAGCGGATGAGCCATCGCCGCGACCAAACGACGAGCCGAATCGCGAGGCAACTGTGTGTCTGAATCGAGAGTGATGACGTAGCGCGCTTTACGAAGCAAGTCGATATTGCCAACCTTAACCGGAAACTGGTCGTCACCTCCGCGCAGGAGTTCATTAAAATCAAGCAGCTTTCCGCGTTTACGCTCCCACCCCATCCATGTCTGCTCTGTTTCATTGAAGGTGCGAAAACGGTGCAGGTGAAAAAACCTCCCATCATCACCATATTTCCGATTCAGCCCGGCGATTAGCCGGGAACACAGAGCAACCAGATCGTCTTTATCATCAAAGGGCTGCGTGGAATCAGGGGGATCCGTCAACAAACCAAAGCACAGGTTAGGATCGATGTTACCCAGATAGCGGATTTCCAAAGTTCGGACCAGGTCCTGAATCTGCTCTTTAGAGATGAGCAAGGTCGGAACCGCAACGACCGTCAGACACCCTGAAGGAATTCCTTTCGAATAATCCAATCGGGGAAGAACGCGAGGTGGAAGTAGAAACAGTATGAATGGGTTGATGATCTCAATGGCTGCTTCGCTTACAGGCAAGAAGAAGAGGAGAGTCGCGGCAACAAACGGAAAGCCAACCGGAATCCCACTAAGAATGAATAGTAGAATCGCAACAATGCAAAACTCCACGCCGAGAAAGTAAAACAATGCAGGAGCTTCAACAAGAACTGCTCGGACAAAAGCCATGCCTCGCGGCCGGTACCGAATTTCTTTTTCAAGAAAGAGCCTTCCTTTGTCAACGAGGTAGTAGCCGACGTGCCCATAACGTTGCGACTGCCGCGTGCCGGCGGGAAACCGAGACAAACCAACCCGGGCAAGCTTTATCGCAGCCTGCGCCACCTCTTCCTCCGAGCATTTGGAATACCTGGAGATCTTCTGAATTGTCTCTCGATAGTGGTCACAACTCCGAAAATCCATATGTGCATAAGCGTCTACCGGGTCTTCACGGAGGATGGTATCGGTGACGCTCATGGACTGGAAGAATTTTTTCCAGGGAGCTCTTCGCACGCGGTCCATCGCTGCGAATAAATTCTCGAGTTCGATCACACTATCGCTGCGATTCCCTTCATCTGCACTTCGGACAATTTCGCTGAGCCGAACCAGGAGGCCGAGCTGCAACATGGGACTAAGCAGCCAAATCTCTCCGATCGAGAAATGATCGGTTTCCTGGAGAGCCTGCAAGTAATCGAGGAAAGTCTCTGGCTGGAAATTCAACCGAACAGTGGCCAGATAGGATCTGGCGGCAGCGTAGGCGCGGGGGAATTTCTCGTCTGGCTCTCTGGTTACCTGCATTACGGGCGACTTGAAAGAAAGCGCGTTAGAAACATCCGATGCCGAGGATTGCAGAAGCAATCGCCCGGAGTCGAGATAATTGAGGACGTATCCACTGAACAATTGCCGGTCCTTGCGCTTGGCACCCTTGGCGCCACTCGGCAAGACAGCTTCGATGGCCGACTTCAATTGCCGTCTCAGAGCGCGCGAATCGGTTGATTTGCTTTCAAAGACCCATCGTCGCGATTCCTGACGGGCCTGCTCGAGTAGTAAAGCAGTGTTTGCCTTTTCAGACTCTGGTAACCGCACCGGGACAGGGGGAGCATTCTCCTGTAGAGGAAGGGGATCCATGGAATTATTCGTCGGCCTGGGAATCGCAGTCATTTTTGTTCAGGCTACCTGTAACTGGACGCTTGCATATCAAACATTTCGGCGTATCGCCCTCCGCAGGCAATCAGTTGGTCGTGCCGCCCCTCCTCCGAAATCTTTCCTTTCTCCAGAACGATGATCCTGTCCGCCATCTTCACGGTCGAAAAACGATGAGAAATCAGCACGGACAACTTCCCTTCCGTGAGTTCCGCAAAGCGCTGGAATACTTCGTGTTCCGAACGCGCGTCAAGCGAAGCGGTTGGTTCATCCAGGATCAAAATCTGCGCATCGCGCAGATAGGCGCGCGCGAGAGCAACTTTCTGCCACTCTCCGCCAGACAAATCGACCCCGGCATCGAAACGGCGGCCCAGCATCTGGTCATACCCACCATGCAATTTCTGGACTACTGTGTCGGCAAGGCTTTTTCTGGCAGCAGCCTCAATCTGAGGCATGTTTTCACTTTGCTCTATGCGGCCGATCGCAATGTTCTCCCGTGCGGTCATATCGTAACGCATGAAATCCTGAAAAATGACGGCGATCTGCCCGGCATAGTCTTCCAGGTCATATTCGCGAAGATCGATGCCATCGAGCAAGATAGTCCCCTCAGTGGGATCATAGAGCCGGGTAAGCAACTTCACGATTGTGGTTTTCCCCTCGCCATTTTCCCCGATGAGGGCGATTCGTTCTCCCTGTTGAAGCCGCAAGTTCAGATTTTGCAGAACGTAACGCGAGGTGCCCGGGTAGGCAAAGGATACGTCGCGGAATTCGATCCCTTGGCGAATGGGCCGAGGCACAGGTATAGCATTGGGATTTGACCTGACCTTTGGCGTAAGCGCGAGGAAGCTCAACAAGTCGGTAAGAAAAAGTGATTGATCGGCAATGCTGGAAAAGGTGGAGAAAATCATTTGCAGGTTTGCACTAGCCCCGGCGATCGCCCCGGCAAGAAAGGTCAATGTGCCGACGCTCAAAACTCCCGTCAGCGTCTGGTAGATCACGTAAGCATAAGCGCCGTAATAACCAACCGTGCTTAACAAAGTCAAAAACGTGCTCGCCAGGAATCTCCGTTTAGCAAGGCCCACATTCTGTTGATAAATGTCGTCGGACAACCTTGCGAATCTATCTGTCAGGTAGCTATTCAGCCCAAAAACCTTTAGTTCCTTGGCACTGTCCTTGCTGACGCCCAGAAACCGCAGGTAGTCCATCTGCCGTTTCACCGGCGTCTGATGAAAAGCAAGACTGTAGCCAAGAAATGCGAAGTGGCTCTCTCCCAGGAATGCTGGTAGAACGCACACCACCAGGACAACAAGCAACCACGGCGAAAACACCACGATGCTGGATGCTAAGGCAATCGTGGTGATTACTTGCTGAACCAGCCGCCCCATTTGCTGGACCATGCCCAGCCTGTCGGTCGCCTGCACTCGGGCGCGCTCCAGTTTGTCTTGAAACGCAGGCTCTTCATAAGTAGCCAGGTCCAGCGAAGAGGCGTGGCGCATGATGCGCACGCTGATGTACTTCACATATTTGTCCGCGAAGAGTGTGTCCGTGAAATCTATGGTGCGATTCACGAAAGTGCTCAGACTGGCGACCGCGAACTCGCCACCCACCCACCACCAGAAATGCGTCCGAATGACCCCGTGCGAGAGGTAGCCGACGACAGAGTCAATAATGATTCGCGCTATGGCCAGAAGCGCTAGTGGCATCAAGGCCGAAAAGATGCGGAGCACCAGCCCCCAAGTTACGACCGATGGGCTCGCCTCCCACACGATACGCATCACCGCTGGAATGTTCTTCAGCGCGTGAAGCCGTTTCGCCCAGGCCTCCTGAAAACTCTCTCGAGATCGCTCGGACGATTTATCCATTCTGGTTATGTGGCGCGGTTCAAATTACACAGGAATCCCTGCCCAAACAGATTCCATTGATGAGGTAGGGCTGCGGAGATTAGAGCACGCAGGCAGGAGACTATAAATACGCTGGAGACCTTAGGCGCGAAGCCGTGTGGCAACTCCGAAGAGGGCAACCACCGCGAATACGATAACCGAAGCAACGCTGAAGACTCCAGCAACAACCGACAAAACATGGGTCGTTGCACAGGCCAGAATAACCAAAAAGATGGCTGCCATCATAGCAACAGTCTTTAAATATTGCATAGTTCAATTCCCCTCTTCCCGGCTGTCGCTACAATAATAGCAGGTAAACTACCATCCCTTACTTCCTCAATCCAAAACACTTAGCCAACATGCAGAATGAAAACTTGTCAAAATCGTGTAATTCTTGCTTGGTCCCATTTGCTCTTTTTCGGTTTCTGTGAAGAATACTCAACCATACGCAATCCTCGGAGGAACTCGACATGCTCTCGCCCTGGTTCGGTGAATTCATGGGAACACTTGTTCTGATATTACTGGGTGATGGCGTGGTCGCAGGAGTCTTGCTAAAGAAATCTAAAGCTGAAAACTCGGGATGGATGGTAATCACCACCGGGTGGGCGATAGGGGTCATGTGCGGCGTGTTTACTGCGATTGCGTGTGGCAGTCCAGGAGCGCACCTGAATCCCGCCGTAACCTTGGGTATGGCGATGAAGACCGGCGACTTTTCCAATGTTCTACCTTTTATTGTTGCCCAATTACTAGGAGCTTTTGTTGGCGCTGCACTTGTGTTTCTGCATTACCAACCGCATTGGGAGCAGACCCCTGACGGGAGTGCGAAGCTCGCCGTCTTTTCTACGGGTCCGGCCATTCGCAATCTGCCGATGAATTTCATTTCGGAGGTAATCGGCACCTTTCTACTGGTATTTGTTGTGGCGGCAATCTTTTCCAAGAAAATGGCGTTAGGCGGCCCTGCCGCTGGCTTGGGCCCCTACCTGGTGGCCTGCCTCGTTTGGGGCATTGGCCTCTCGCTGGGAGGAACAACCGGATACGCCATCAACCCAGCACGCGACTTGGGACCACGCATTGCACACGCGGTGCTGCCGATATCCGGCAAGGGCGGATCGGATTGGGGTTACGCCGCAGTTCCGGTGTTTGGCCCTCTTCTGGGTGGCGCGCTTGCGGGATTGCTTGCCAAAGTGCTGTTGTTCTAGAATCTCAGGCACGAACTACTCGCTCAACGCCCTCGAAGAATGAAACCCTTCGTCTGAGTGTTATGTCCCCGGCCAAGCTTTGCACGCGGTCGCTCCTCCGCATAATATAGCGTCAATGTTGGATTTCCTAGAGTGAGGCGGAATCATTATGGCTCGAAAGGTAAAGTGGGGAATTCTCAGCACCGCAAATATCGCCATCCGCAAAGTCATTCCTGCCATGCTGCAATGCGAGCACGCGGAGATTGTTGGGATAGCATCACGCTCGCAGGAGAAAGCAAAGTCTGCGGCAAAGAAATTCAATTTTCCCAAAGCCTATGGATCCTACGAGGAACTGATTGCTGATCCCGAGGTTGAGGCTATCTACAATCCCCTGCCAAACCACCTGCACGGCGAATGGACCATACGAGCCGCCAGCCACGGTAAGAACGTATTATGCGAGAAGCCGCTGGCGCTCAATGTAGCCGAAGCGCGGCGCATCCGGGAAGCAGCAGAGGAGCACGGCGTTAAAGTGGCGGAAGCGTTCATGATCGTCACGCATCCGCAGTGGCTGCGCGCTCGAGATATAGTCAACTCCGGTCGCATCGGAAAGCTTCGATCGGCATCTGGTTTTTTCAGCTATTTCAATGTGAGCCCGGATAACGTACGCAATGTGGAAGAGTTTGGAGGCGGGGGGCTGATGGATATCGGATGCTATCCGATTCGAACCTCCCGTTTCGTGTTTGGTGAAGAACCGGTGCGAGTAATTGCCTGCATCGAGCGCGACCCAAGCTTCAAAACGGATCGATTGACCTCGGCCATCCTGGAATTTCCGCGAGGACAAAGCATCTTCACTTCCAGCACTCAACTCGTGAACTATCAAATAATGCAGTTTTTCGGCACGGAAGGTCGCGTCGACGTGGAGATTCCGTTCAACGCGCCTCCCGACAAACCTTGTCGCATCTTCATCGACAACGGGAAAGATCTATACGCAGGCGCGAGCCAGGTAGTGGAGACTTTTCCGGTTTGTGACCAATACACGATCCAGGGCGACCGCTTTTCCCTTGCGGTTCGCGACGATGTAGAGCCTCCAAATACGCTCGACGATTCGATCAGTAATATGGCGGTGATCGAGGCGCTGTTCCGGTCGGCCAAATCGGGCAAGTGGGAAACGCCGGAAACCCCATAGGATTGCTGGTCGTAACAGGTTCTGGAAATCAAAAAGAAAATCCCCCAGCCACGCGAACGGGGCTGAGGGATGAGCACGTTTTTGAAATTTCAATGATTCCCGGAGTTAGTCGTAATACTCCTGGCCAAGGTGCGTAATCAAATCCTCGCCTACCATCCAACGCAACGTGTTCTTCAACTTCATCAATTGAATAAAGAGGTCGTGTTCCGGGTAGAGTTCCTTCGCGGTCATCGGCGACTTGAAATAGAAGCTGAGCCACTCCTGAATGCCGCGCATGCCTGCACGCTGTGCCAGGTCCAGGAACAAAACAAGGTCCAGAACGATCGGGGCCGCCAGGATCGAGTCGCGGCAGAGAAAATCGACTTTGATCTGCATGGGATAGCCCAGCCAGCCAAAGATGTCGATATTGTCCCAGCCCTCTTTGTTGTCGCCGCGCGGTGGGTAGTAGTTGATTCGGACCTTGTGATGAATTTTCTTGTAGAGCTCGGGATAAAGGTGCGGCTGCAAAATAAATTCCAAGGCGCCAAGCTTGGACTCTTCCTTGGTTTTAAATGAGCCGGGATCTTCCAGAACTTCGCCGTCGCGATTCCCGAGGATATTCGTGGAAAACCAGCCGTTCAACCCAAGCATGCGGGCTTTGAAGGCAGGCGCCAGAACCGTTTTGAGCAGGGTTTGCCCGGTCTTGAAGTCTTTGCCGGCGATGGCCACGTTGTGCTGCTGAGCAAGTTGCTCAATGGCGGGAACGTCGACAGTAAGATTGGGGGCACCATTGCCAAATGGAATCCCGCTCGTGACGGCAGCCCAGGCGTACAGCATAGAGGGAGCAATTGCGGGATGGTTCTTTTTCATCGCCGTTTCAAATTTCTCGACAGTGGTATGAACGTCGTGCTGTTTCATAAACACTTCGGTCGAACCGCACCAAAGCATGACCAGGCGCGAGCAGTGGTGCTTTTTCTTGAAGTTGGCAATATCCTTCTTGATCTGCAGGGCAATGTCGTATTTCGTCTTGCCTTTCTTAACGTTCTTTCCATCAAGCATCTTGACGTATTCGCGGTCGAACGCGGCTGGCATCGGCTTGATCTTGGAAAGAAATCCCTTCACGGAGGCGAGATGATGCGGATCGAGAACACCAGCCTTGGCCGCGGCGTCATAGGAACTCTCGGGAAAAATGTCCCACCCACCGAATACCATGTCCTCCAAGCGCGCCAGTGGTACAAGATCCTTAATTCGAGGTGAGCGGCCTTCGGTGCGCTTCCCTAGGCGAATAGTCGCCATCTGCGTGAGTGACCCAACGGGTTGCGCTTTCCCCTTCCGCACGAGCTCGACGCCGGCCATGAACGTCGTAGCCACCGCGCCCATTCCCGGAAGTAAAATCCCTAGCTTTCCCTTCGGCGCGGCAATACTCTTTGGCTTATGCATGAATTCCCTCAGCTTTTCCTAGGTGATCAACACTGGTCACCGCAGTTGGTAGCAAATGCAGTGGCCCAAACTCCCAATATTGGGGGATGCGGCTAGGATATGCAAATGAAAAACAAGCCACGGACAAAATGGCCTGGCGCGCGAGGACTGCCAATTGCTACTTGAAGTTTCTGAGAGAACCAGCCATTTCTAATTCAACATTCACGATGGGCTGCACTTTCAGCAGGAAATTGCTGGGATTTTTCAGCCCCCACTGTATGTAGGGCACATCGAACTTGCCAGTTCCCCTCCAGCTATCGCCGCTCAATTCGGCGTGAATCGGCACAGTAATTTCATGGACGCTGCCGTGCAACAAGAGGCTGCCATGTACTTTGAAGTCAGAACTTCCGGAGTTTGCGACCTTCCCTTCAACTTGAGTAGGGCGGAAAGCCGCTTCCGGAAACTTGTCGCTCTGCAGAACTTCTTTGTGCATCTTCTGGTCGCGTGAGCTATTTCCGCTCTCGCCACTGGTTGCATAAACGACGATTTCGCCGTTGGCTTTTCCGCTTTCGCGATCAAACTGCACGGACCCACTTTTCAGATTGAAAGTACCATGTACCGTGTGAAGCGTGCTGTCCACCATCCAGTGGATTTTGGAACGTGCCGGATCGAGGGAGAGGCTAACTTCCTGAGAACCTGCCTGAGTTGTTGTCTGTGCGGATAAAGACCGGGGAGGTGTAGCGGTGGCCGAGAGCAGAATGCCGATGCAAAAAAGGGCCACAACAGCGGCAGCGGCTGACTTCCATCCTGAAATTCGCATTATTCGGCCTTCCCTCTTATCATGCCCCAAGAAATCCCCAACCCAAACGGGCGCCTGCCGTGACGATCGTACCAACTCTAGCCCTTCCCGAATGGATGACCAGCAGTTTCGCAAAGAGTGCTGGCTCTACTGAAAGAGATCTCAAGGCACGATTTCGCACCAATCTATTTCTTCCCATAAGAAGCAGCAGGTTTCCCATAAAGGTCGGGCGCTTGGATAGCAGTTTGTGAAAGCTCTGATACTCCGACAAATCGCCGCGTTTCATCCCTTCAGCCAGATTCAGGGCCTGGCAGAAAGCCAACCGCAGTCCTTCGCCGGTAATGGCGTCTACACTTCCCGAAGCGTCGCCGACGAGGGCCACATTTCCTCGGCATACGCTCTTAAGACGATGCATAGCAGTCATCGCTCCTCGCTCCCGGCTGCTGACTTCGGCATCTGCCAGTCGGCTCTTTAACTCGGGCAAGCAGCGCAAGGTCTCTCCAAAATTCGCGTCCTCAGACCTTTCTGACAGCACAACAACGCAGATCTCTTCGTCCGAGATTGGTGTGACATAACCCTGTGCGGCTGGCCCCCAGTGAATTTCCATGTACTCTGACCACGGTTTGACTCGATAATGACGACGAATGGCAAAACGCTGGTGCCGGTGCGAAGTTGCATCCAAACCTGCCCACCGGCGTACTCGGGAACTGCTGCCATCAGCACCAACAATCCATCGCGCGGAAACTCTGCCTTGCTTCAGATCCACGCCCTCTGCATCGATTCCAATCGCTGGCGTCTTCCACCTCATTCGAACGCCACACTGTTCTGCGTGGGCCACCAGCAGGTCGTGCAAAACGGTCCGACGTATCCCGAGGCCCTTTCCGACTGGATATTCCGCACTCGCCTCGATTTGGTTTTGCACAAAGCGAATCCCGTGAAAGCGGAAACCCGCTCCTCCAGGTATACGAATGTTCAATCTGGCAAGAATTGCCTGGGTTTCCGGAATCAATCCTTCTCCACAGGGTTTGTCGATGGGGTGATCAGAACCGTCAGCGACCATCACGGAAAAGCCCTGCTGCCTTGCGGCAATCGCCGCAACCAGGCCCGCTGGGCCGCCGCCGACTACAAACACGTCCACGCTTTCCTTCATCGTGACCACTGCCTCCGCCCGCACAGAGTGGTTACTGCCCGACTTCACCACGCTTTAGATGTTTACAGCACGCCGAGCCAATCCGAGCGCTTCCGTCCAGAAGCACGGAGAGCTGTCGGCGAATTCCACCACATCGCGAATCGCCGAAACGAATTGATCCAGCTGTTCTTCCGTAACTACCAAAGGCGGAGCGGCCTTCAGCACCATAAAATTGTTCCCACAAATCTGCGTGAGGATATTCTTCTCTCGAAACATCTTCATGACGATGATCTGTCCGAACATGGCAGGATGAATATTTCGAAATGCCTCGTACATAGTCCGCAATAGCATCTTCTTCGGGGCGGTAAACTCAATACCAGATAGCATACCCATGCCACGGACTTCCTTGACGATTTCAAACGGGGCCAAAGCCTGTCTGAGTCTAGCCCGGAAGCGATCTCCAAGCTCCAGGGCCCTTGCTCCCAGATTCTCTTTCTCCAAAACCTCAAGGGTGGCCAATCCAGCCCTCATCGACAGGCTGTTTTCACTGAAAGTCGACGTGTGAACGATAGCTCGTCGCAGCGAGGAATAGACCGATTCGTAGATTTTGTCTCTCATCAGCACGGCGCTGACGGGCATCAATCCGCCACTGAGGGCTTTTGCGAGAATCGCCATGTCTGGCTGAACATCGAACTGGTGCGCGGCAAGAAAAGTCCCCGTGCGATACATTCCCGTCTGGACTTCATCCAGGACAAATAGGCTGCCGTATTTCCGACAAAGTTCCTGGGCCGATTGCAAATATGCCTTTGACGGTACGATAATCCCGGCTTCTGCCTGCATCGGCTCGACAATAAACGCGGCAAATCGCTTGGTAGCCAATGCCTTCTCGAGCGCATTGATATCTCCGTAGGGAATGCCTAGCGTGTCCTGAAGCAGCGGACCAAAACCGTCGCGCCAGAATTCGTCGTTCATTAGAGAAAGCGCACCGGCCGTCAATCCGTGAAAACTACTTTTCGCAAAAACAATCCCCGCGCGGTTTGTGGTCGCGCGTGCAAACTTAATGGCAGCTTCCACGCCTTCACTGCCGCTGCTGCCAAAATAAACTTTCTTTAGTCCTCCGCCGGCCAAGTGGCACAATCGTGCCGCCAAATGGCCCGCAATCTCCGGAACATGGCTCTGCAGCATGGCAGGGCCGCTCTTATCCAACTCTGCTTTCAGCGCATCGACAATATGCGGATGGTTATGCCCGGCGTTGTGCACGCAGTACCCAGACAAATAATCGAGAATAGTGCGTCCCTCGCTAGTGGTCAGCTCACAACCTGAACAGCGCACATACTCGACATTCATTTCCAGAAGGTTGAGCAGCGAGACCCATTGCGGGTTCACATACTCCTGATAGCTTGAGACCTGCGTGAAAGGTGAAACAATTGTTGCGGTTTTCGTCGCCATACTGGTCTATTGATGCAGAGCATTGGGGTGAAGATGCCCCATTGCCCAGGAGAAACGTCAGTTACTTGTCCTGCTTAAGGAAAATACGGCTTGAACCGGCTGAGCGAGCTAAAATCATAATCTGTGCCGATAATAGATTCTTATGCCAAACAGCACTTCTATTAATTTGACTGATTGGCTGCCCTGCCGCACTCTAGTGTTTTGAGGGCGATTCGTTATTCTTGCAATTCTCTCACAGAACCCGCGTCTCGCCGCTTCAGCCTTGCTGGCCGGCTTGGTGATTCGTGTGGTTGTCCGGATGAGTCGAAACGCTATTGGGGTGGACTCAAACGGGTGATGGCAGACCGATGGAGCAATTGAGAAGTTTTCGGGCCATCACTGATAGGCAGTGATGGCTTTCTTGCTTTGGGAATAACGGGATTTCAGCGGAGGATCGAGCGTGAGCGACAATCCACTCAAACAGCGTAGCAGAGCACTTACGGATGGCGTGAATCGCGCCGGGGCGAGAGCAATGCTGCGGGCTGCGGGCCTGAAGGACGAAGATTTCGGGAAACCGCTGATCGGAATTGCCAATACCTGGATTGAAATCGGGCCCTGTAACTATCACCTTCGGGAATTGGCTCAGCACGTCGCAAAAGGGATTCGCACGGCGGGCGGCACACCTCTGGAATTCAACACTGTTTCTATTTCCGATGGCATCACCATGGGAACGGAAGGTATGCGTGCTTCGCTGATCAGCCGCGAAGTGATTGCAGACTCTATCGAACTAGTGACGCGCGGCAATATGTTCGATGGCCTTGTGGTGTTGGTTGGTTGCGACAAAACCATCCCTGGCGGCGCAATGGCGCTCGCCCGTTTGAACATTCCCGGATTGATGCTATACGGTGGCTCCATTGCTCCGGGCCATTATGAAGGCCGCTCGGTGACGATTCAGGATGTCTATGAAGCAATCGGCGCGCACGCCAGCGGTAAAATTACCGACGCCCAATTGAAGGATCTCGAATGCTCCGCATGCCCCGGCGCGGGAGCATGCGGAGGGCAGTTCACCGCGAATACTATGGCTCTCGTCTGCGAATTCCTGGGTCTGGCGCCTATGGGAATCTCCAGCGTTCCCGCAACAGATGCGGGAAAAGCACATGCCGGCGAGTTGGCGGGCAAGTTGGCAATCGAACTTATTCGCAAGAATCTGATCCCCTCCAAAATTCTGACCAAGACCTCTATCGAAAACGCAATCGCGGGTGTTGGTGCGACGGGTGGTTCCACCAATGCGGTCCTGCATTTACTGGCTATCGCCCGGGAAGTTGGCATTCCCCTTTCTATCGATGATTTCGACCCGATTATTTCGCGCACGCCGATTCTTGCCGACCTGAAACCTGCGGGCCGCTACGTTGCTACGGACCTCTACGAGGCCGGTGGCACGGCCTTGGTTGCGAAACGCATGCTTGACGCTGGAATGCTGCGTGGCCAGTGCATCACGGTAACTGGCCGGACGCTAGGCGAAGAAGCGGCAGACGCAAAAGAAAAACCGGGCCAGAAAGTCGTCTTGACGAAAGACAAACCTGTGAAAGCGACAGGTGGTCTCTTGATCTTGAAAGGCAATCTGGCTCCTGAGGGTTGCGTCATGAAGGTAGTTGGCCACGACACACAGAATTTCCGTGGACCGGCTCGGGTGTTCGACAGCGAAGAAGCCGCCTTTGCCGCCGTTGAGAAAAACGAAATTAAGGCGGGAGATGTAGTGGTGATCCGCTATGAGGGACCACGTGGCGGTCCGGGCATGCGCGAAATGTTAGGCGTAACCGCAGCTCTTGTTGGCGCAGGCCTTGGTGAATCGGTAGCGCTAATGACCGACGGCCGGTTCTCTGGCGCCACACGCGGCTTCATGGCTGGTCACGTGGCACCGGAGGCTTACAACGGCGGTCCAATCGCTGCCGTGAAGAATGGCGACACAATTAATTTTGATCTGCCAAAGCGTACCCTCACTGTCGATATTTCGGACGCCGAACTGCAAAAGCGCATGAGCACCTGGAGAGCGCCCAAGCCGCGCTTCTCTCAAGGGGTAATGGCCAAATACGCGCTCCTGGTTTCGTCTGCCTCTTTGGGCGCTGTCACCATCGTGCCCGCAAGCTTTTCTTCCGGCAAAGCGCCGGAATCCTCGGGGAGAACTCTATGAAGATGACCGGTGCGGAAATCCTTTGCGAAACGCTCACTCGCTTGGGAGTCAAGCACATCTTCGGCTATCCGGGCGGCGCAATTCTCCCGGTATATGACGCGCTCGGGAAATCGAAATTGCACCACGTGCTGGTTCGCCACGAGCAGGGCGCAACTCACATGGCCGACGGTTATGCGCGATCCAGCGGCGGTATAGGCGTTGCCATGGCCACTTCGGGTCCGGGTGCAACGAACATGGTTACCGGAATTGCCACAGCGATGCTCGACTCTTCCCCTGTCGTATGCATCACTGGTCAGGTCAGCAGCAAACTGCTGGGCTCTGATGCGTTCCAGGAAGTCGATATTACGGGCATCACCATGCCGATCACGAAGTACAACGTAGTGGTCAGCAGGGCGGAAGACATTGCACGGACAGTGCGTGAAGCGTTTGTGATTGCGATCTCGGATCGCCCTGGTCCGGTGCTGGTAGACATCACCAAAGACGCACAGCAGGCCACCGCTGAATTCGATTGGGATACATGTGCACCTAAATTACCAACGAAGCGGATACGCCAGAATCATGACCAGGCGGAATTCGATCGTGCTGTGGAAATGCTGAACGCTTCGAAGCGCCCACTGATTCTCGCCGGGCGAGGGATTCAGCTTTCAGAAGCGAATGAGATTTTTCAGGAGTTCGTGCACTCGAGCAATATCCCAGTAGCTATGACGTTGCTTGGCATCGGATGCTTCCCTGCTAAGGACCCCCTGAATCTCGGCATGATGGGTATGCACGGCGAGGCGTGGGTCAACAACGCCATTCAGGAAGCCGATCTGCTAATCGCTGTCGGTATGCGTTTCGACGATCGCGTTACTGGCGATCTGCGTACGTATGCGCGAAACGCAAAGAAGATTCACATCGAAGTTGACCGGTCGGAGATTAACAAGAATGTCAGAGTGGATGCCGCAATCATTGGGGATGCTGGAGATACCCTACGTAACCTGCTGCCGCACATCACAAACCGTGAACACGCCCCATGGATTTCGCATATTCGCGAGTTGAAGGGGGATTCTGCGGTTCGTGACATTCAATCTTTGCCTGACACAGGGCATCTCTACGCCGCCCATGTGATTAATGACCTTTGGAAGGTCACTGGTGGAAATGCCATCGTCGTCACAGACGTCGGTCAGCATCAAATGTGGGAAGCGCAGTATTATCACCATCATCATCCGCGCTCCCTGGTGACATCCGGCGGGTTAGGCACAATGGGATTCGCCTTGCCTGCGGCCATCGGCGCGAAGTTTGCCAATCCGGACAAGGAAGTATGGGTAGTGGTTGGCGACGGCGGGTTCCAGATGACCTCCTGCGAACTGGCAACAATCGTCCAGGAAAAGATCAACATCAAGATCGCCATCATCAACAATGGGTTCCTGGGTATGGTCCGGCAGTGGCAGGAATTTTTCTACGACAAGCGGTATGTAGCAACCCCGATGGTTGCGCCGGATTTCGTCGCTCTTGCCAATGCGTATGGCATACACGGCGAGCGTATCACCACGCGCAAAGAGGTTGTACCGACCATTGAATCGGCGCGCCAGCACGACCAAGCCGTACTCCTGGACTTCCGCGTGGAACAGGAAGATTCGGTATACCCGATGGTTGCTGCCGGAGCGTCTTTGAATGACATGATCCGCCGGCCGAATAATCCTCTGGTGGAGACGGCAACAGAACCATAGAATTTAGTAGCGAAGCTCTTTTTGGAGAGAATGCATCCCATGCAAACTATTGTTGCTTACGTGGAAAACAAGCCTGGCGTTCTGAATCGCGTAGCGTCTCTTGCGCGGCGCCTGGCCATCAATATCGATTCCCTGACGGTGGGGCCTACCGAGAATGAAGAGGTCGCCCGCATGACGATCTGCGCCCATACCGATGAGAAAGGCGCGCATCGACTGGAGTCCTCGCTCGAAAAACTGGTTGACGTACTCCTGGCGGAGAACATCTCTGACCGTTCCGTGCTTGAACGCGACCTCGCACTCATCAAAGTGTCCGCGGACCAGCAGAATCGCCCTCATCTGATGGAACTCATCAAGGTATTTCGGGGGCGCGTGGTGGACGTGGCTCCGGAATCCTTGATTGTCGAAGTCTCCGGCACAGTGGATAAGATTGATGGGCTGCTGGAGGTGCTTCGTCCCTTTGGCGTTCTGGAAATGACTCGCACCGGCCGCATTGCAATGACACGCGGCAATGACATTCTGCGTCCGCCGGCGCAAAGTCCTGACAGCACAGGAAAGATCTCCGCCGCTTAATGCCTGTGCCAGTCAGGCCGGTTTTGAGCTCCTCCAAAACCACGGTCTGACCTGGTTCAAATTCACGAATTCACAGAGCCGCAGCGCGGCCAATGAAAGGAAATACGAAGCAATGGCAAATCTCTACTACGACAAGGATGCAGACCTTTCGCTGATTCAGGCGAAGAAGGTCGCAATCATCGGCTACGGTTCGCAAGGCCACGCCCACGCCCTGAATCTGCGCGATTCTGGCGTCTCAGTTTGTGTAGGCCTGCCGCCAACCAGCGCCTCACGCGCGAAAGCGGAAAAGGATGGGCTGACGGTGAAGACTCCCGCGGAAGCAGCGGCATGGGCCGACGTGATCATGATTCTGGCTCCTGACACCCGGCAAAAGAAACTGTACAAGGAAGCAATTGAGCCGAATCTGACGACTGGCAAAACGCTTATGTTTGCCCACGGCTTCAATATTCGCTTCGGCGCAATCGAACCGCCGAAAAACGTGGACGTCAGCATGATTGCCCCAAAGGCCCCAGGCCATCGGGTACGCGAGGTATTCACCGAAGGCGGCGGTACTCCCGCACTGCTGGCAATTCATCAGGACGCCACCGGAAGAGCAAAAGCCTTGGCCTTGTCATACGCAAAGGGATTGGGAACGACGCGGGCTGGCGTTCTGGAAACCACGTTTACCGAAGAAACCGAGACGGATCTGTTTGGTGAGCAAGCAGTTCTCTGCGGAGGTGTGAGCGAACTGATCAAAGCCGGGTTCGATACGCTGGTCAATGCCGGCTATCAGCCCGAGGTTGCTTACTTCGAGTGCATGCATGAACTGAAGCTGATCGTCGACTTGATCTATCGCGGCGGACTGAGCTACATGCGCTATTCCGTGAGCGATACTGCCGAACACGGCGATTATCACGCTGGCCCGCGCATCGTAACGAAAGAGACGCGGGAAGCGATGAAAAAGTTGCTTGCGGAGATTCAGGATGGAAGTTTCGCAAAAGAATGGATCGAAGAAAACGAAAAGGGGTGCACGAACTTCCTCGCCAGGCGGTCGGCCGAGCAGCACCACATTATCGAACAACTCGGCCCCAAACTTCGCGCTATGATGCCGTTCTTAAATCCCATCGTCGCGCCTGGCTTAGCTGAGGCTGCAGCCACTGCTAAAAAGTAGTCAAGTGCTTTTGATCATCATGCAGTAAGCGTGACTCGGGCGTCACGCCGGAGCGTGGGCGCCCGTTTACATTAAAGTGACACCGTAGTGCCTTGACAGAACTGGTATTTTCCGTAGATTGGTTCACTTATGCCTAAGTCCTCAACTCCTTCCGCCATTAATCTCACGGAGCGTATTGAACAACTAAGTAGCAAGCGCCAGGAAATCATTCGCCCGATTCTGGAACACCCGCGAGAGTACGTATTACTGAGCATTCGCTCGCTCGCCAAGCGTCTGAAAACTGATCCAGCCACAATCGTGCGCATCGTGCAGGGCTTGGGATTCCAGAATTACAAACAATTTCAGCACCATCTTCATGAACTCTCACTCGCCTTCGCTACATCCCTCGACACCATGCAGCAAAGCACACACTCTGGAAGCTCTGGCCAACCCGCTGCCGACTCCGTGCTGCATGACATCAAGAACCTGCAAGGACTTAAGAATTCTCTCGACCCCCAGCGCTTCAACCATCTGGCAAAGAGAATTTATACCGCGCGGCGAATTTCAATAATCGCAGGAGATCTTGCCGCTGTCCTTGGCGAATATTTGGGCTACCAGCTAAACGTTCTTGGGCTGCCTGTATTTATCGCGACTTCGCACGGTTCCATTACGCACACGGTTCGCTCGGTAACAAAGCAGGACTTGGTGATTGCCATGAGTTTTCGCCGCGGCCTGCGTCCCACGGTCGAAGGAGCCGAGCAGGCTCGCGCTCGCGGGGCGTACTGTGTGGGCATCGCGGACACCTATATTTCTCCGCTTGCGCGCCACTGCCACGAACTGTTCCTGGCGTCCATCGACTCCCTTTCGTTCGGAGCTTCCTACACTGCTCCAATGGCGCTCGCAAACGCCATACTTACCTCTGTCGGCGATTATCGGCGCTCACGCACGATGCAGATCGTTCGTGAACTTGCAGAAGAACAACGCACCGGCAGTCGCTGGTTCAGCCCGTAATTGATTCGCCGCCACAGCGCTTTCCATTCTCAACTCGCGCAAATTTCGGCTAACATATCGCCCGTGCATAAACGTCCCGGTCTCCGTGCCTATTGCCTCTGGCTTACTTCAGCGATTCTTCTTTCTTTCGCCCCGACAGTGGTTTGCGCCCAGAGTGCACCGGTCTCTTCCGCATCACTTCTTCCCGGTCCGAAGCCTTCCGACGTCTCAACTGAATGGAAACAATTAGTTGGCATCTATGGCCGTGGAGAAAATGAAAGGATACTTCTGGAAAGCGATGGTAAGTTGTTCTGGAAGCCCTCACGCAAGGCACCTGGTTGCTTAGCATACCTTTCGAAAGATGGAACCCTTAGCGTTTCGTCAACAGGTTGTGCTGATTCTTTGCTCTTGTTCCCACAGCGAAAACAAGATGGCACCATTATTGAACTCACTTCCGGCAAACTAGTTCTTCCTCGAGCTGATGCGGGATCCGATCCCACGCGTTTCTATCATGTAACCCCTACTCGTCCTCTTGAGCAATTGCGTTCGGAATCATCGCGGGCCTCCCCGCCCCCGGAGCAGGGCCCATTCCGCAACTCGGAACTCGTCGAACTCACAGCTCTCGATCCTGCTTTCCATCTCGATATTCGTTACGCGCAGTCGAACAATTTTCTGAGCACTCCTGTTTACTCTCAAGCGCGAGCTTTTATGCAGCGCCCGGCTGCCGAGGCATTGGTTCGCGTCCTGCACAAACTTCAACCGCTTGGTTATGGATTGCTGATCCATGACGCCTACCGGCCCTGGTATGTTACGAAGCTTTTCTGGGATGCAACACCACCGGAAGGCCATAACTTCGTGGCCGATCCAGCGAAGGGATCGAAACACAATCGTGGCTGCGCCGTGGATCTCACCCTTTACGATCCAGCGACTGGTCAGGCCATCCAGATGCCGGGGCTCTACGACGAAATGTCGCCACGCTCCTTCCCAACGTTTCCAGGAGGTACTTCATTGCAGCGGTGGCATCGCGATCTTCTGCGTCGCGCCATGGAATCAGAAGGTTTTGCCGTTAACGAAGACGAGTGGTGGCACTTCGATTACAAGGACTGGAAACAATACGCGATTGGGAATGTGGCGTTTGAGAAGCTGGATAAACAGTAGAGGAGAACTTTCTTGCGAACTTTGCGGCGTGTCACAGTTGCGATTCTGCTTTTCACTGGCGGGTTGGCAATCCGTTCGTTTCCCCAATCAACGGACACCCTCGATAGTCGCATTCAGAAGATCATGGCGCGGCCAGAGTTTACGCACTCCAACTTCGGAATTGAATTTCTCGATCCGGAAACCGGCAAGGTTGTCTACGCACTAAACGCCGACAGGCTTTTCGTTCCCGCTTCCACGACAAAGCTCCTGACAGAGGGCACGGTGTTGGCCAAACTCGGAGCCGATTACCGTTTCCATACCAGTATCTATCGCACCGGCCCAATCGAGAAAAACGGCACGCTTAAAGGCAATCTGATTCTAGTGGCGAGCGGCGACCCCAATCTTTCCAATCGGATTCAGCCCGATGGCACCTTGACCTTTGTGGATGAAGATCACTCGTATCAAGGACCCGCCCTTCCCGGTGATCCACTCATCGTGATTAAGGATTTTGCAAGACAGATTGCCGCCAAGGGCATTCGCAAAATCGAAGGAAATATCTATGTAGACGCGAGCCTTATGCCCGACGGCACGCCGGAAGGCGGCACAAACGTCGTCATGTCGTCCATCATCGTTAACGACAACCTGGTCGATTTTGTTGGTAAACCGGCTGCAAAGGTCGGCGATCCCGCCGAACTGACGATTACTCCACAGACTTCGTACATCCATTTCACTAAAAAAGTCTTTACAGGCGAGCCCAATTCTAAACTGAACTTCGAATACTCCGACCCGGTAACAAACGCCGATGGCACGCTTGAGATTTCGCTTAACGGGATTTTGCCGATTGGCATTGCCCCACAAACGGCAGCCCTTCCCGTTCCATCGCCAACCCAATTTGCCACCGCTGCTTTGCGAGATAGCATTCGAGCGGCCGGAATCTCCACCAAATCGAAATCAGCTCCTGCGGTGATTAAGGATTTCAGTTCATACAAACGCTTCTACACCGCGGAAAATCAGATTGCGGAACATGTATCGCCGCCACTCTCTGAAGAAGTGAAGATCACTTTGAAGGTCAGCCAAAATCTGCACGCCGGAATGGGACCGTATTATCTAGGACTGCTGGTTGCGAAAGATTCTAAAGATCCGATCCATGCGGGATTCAAGATGGAGCATGAATTCCTAAAGCAAGCCGAACTGGATTTGACGGGAGCGTCGCAGGGAGATGGTGCGGGCGGAGATTGGGCCGACCTGTTCTCCCCGGACTTTATTTGTCACTATCTCGCGTACTGGAAGACCCGTCCAGACTTCCAGATTTTCTTTAAGGGACTCCCCATTCTGGGAAAAGACGGCACGTTGGCCAAAATTCAAATGGATAGCCCTGCAGCCGGCCACGTGTTCGCAAAAACTGGCACCTTTGGATCCGAAGACAAATTGAACGACCGAATCATGCTGAACGGCAAAGGGCTGGGCGGTTATGTAACGACGAAATCGGGCAAAACGTTGGTGTTCGCCGCGTACGTGAACCACATTTCCCTTTCGAACGAACCAGAAATAGCGCAAAAAGTCGCAGGCCAAGCCCTTGGTGAAATCGCTGCATCGGCCTATGACGCTACATTGCCTTAGCAAATGCTCTGCTAGCCACGGCCTGATTCACCTGAACAGTCATACGCCCATTTCTGCAATGAACATTTCCCAAATACATTGCGTATCTAGATTCAGAGGATGAGCTATGTCTATATCATTCGCTTTCCAAGGTACGTTTTGTTCATTGGCACTCTGCTTCGTCACTGGTGCACTCGTTTCGGTACCGGCAGTTGCCCAGGAAAAGGATGGCGCGGGAGCGGTAGTAAGCGGAAAAGCATCTGCGAAGGATGTGGGTCTACCCATCTATCCCGGGTCGAAGCCGCACAAGGACAAGGACAAAGACTCCGAGGCAGTCAATTTGGGAATGTGGGGTGGCGGAGCTGGATTCAAGCTCGCAGTGATGAAGATGAAATCGGATGATGATCCCGCAAAGGTTGCTGTCTTTTACAAGAAAGCCCTCTCCAAGTACGGAAAAGTTCTGGACTGTTCAAATCCCGCGCCAGCAAACGTTGATAAGGATGATTCCTCCAAAGAGTTATCTTGCGGCGACGATAAGCCAGAAAAAGGCGGCCTATTGTATAAGGCCGGGACGAAGGACAAGCAACATCTCGTTGGCATCCAACCCAACGGGCAAGGCAGCCTCTACCAACTGATCAGTGTCGGTTCGTGGGGCAACAAGTAAGGTCTGCGGTCGAGCACTGGCCCAGTGCAAAGGACCTGTGTTCTCCACAACAGTACTTTTTCTGCTTCGTTATTTCACAAGTGTTCTACTATCTCCGCATGTCGAACCAGATCGAGAACCCCCTCCTTCGGTTAGGTACTTCCTCTTTCACAGCACGTGGTTGGAATAAGACCTTTTATCCAGCCGGTATGAATTCGCGCGACTATCTTTCTTACTACGCGACACAATTCGATACGCTGGAAATCGACTCCACGTACTACGGTATCCCCGCCATCTCCACGGTTCAGGGTTGGTACAACAAGACACCAGCCGACTTCCTCTTTGCCCTGAAGGCGCCTCAAGAAATCACCCACGAGCGGGTTCTTGTAGATGTGGAAGATGTGCTCAAAGAATTCCTACACGCTACAGGGCCACTCCAGGAAAAACTGGGAGTGATCCTCCTGCAATTCCCTTATTTCAGCAATAAGATACTCCCTTCCCCAGCCGACTTCCTGTCCAGGCTGAAGCCATTCCTTGAAAAATTACCCACTGAACCACGCTTCGCTCTGGAGATTCGCAACAAGTACTGGCTAAGCCCGCCGCTCTTTGATCTTCTTCACAAGCATAAAGTGGCGCTCGCACTGATTGATCATCCGTGGATGCCGCGGCCCAAGGAATATTTTTCTAAAGGAGACGCCTTAACCACGGACTTTATTTATATTCGCTGGCTTGGCGACCGCAAAGCGATCGAGGAACAAACTAAAATATGGGACAAAACTGTCGTGGATCGCTCCCCGGATCTTGAGCAATGGGTGGAGGCTTGTCGCAGTTTCCTGAAACGCAAGATTCGCGTCTTTGCCTTTGCCAACAATCACTACGGTGGACACGCTCCAGACACATTGCGACTGTTCGAAAAGCTCATGGACAGATAACCTATCCAGGCAAAACACCTTCCCCATCCAGGCGCGTCTAAAAGCCCAAACCTTAGTGTTCCAGGGCAGTCTGGCGCCTGGGGCGTCCGGCGGCTTCGAAGGGGAAGATTTCTTATGAACTTTCATCCACGGTCTTTGCAGCCGTACATTTGTATTCTATTCCTCGCGCTTGTAATGACTCTTCTTCCCGCTCATGTCGTTCTCAGTGCCCATGTCCAGTCAACTACTTCAGACACTTCGGCCGCCAACGAGGCGTATAACAGGAAGGACTGGAAGCAGTCTGCCATTCTGTACGAGCGCATTACCGCTATCGATCCCAAGAACGGCCGAGCGTGGTACCGCCTTGGCGTCTCTCTTCACCAGAACGGCGAAAACGAAAAAGCTCTTGCCGCTCTTCAAACAGCTTTACAAACGGGTGCTCCGAACTTCTTCGTCGAATATCAAATGGCCCTCGTATCTGCCTCTCTTCAACGAACCAGCGAAGTATTTGATCATTTAGAGAAGGCCACAAGCAACGGTTTCGCCCAGCCCAAGTTGATGCAGTCGGACCGGGAGCTGCAGCCCTATCAATCTGATCCTCGTTTCTCTAAATTTGTTGAAGCGGCGGAGCATAATCTCCGCCCCTGTTCCTACGCTGCCGAGAATCGTCAATTCGATTTCTGGCTCGGCGAGTGGAATGTCGTGACAACCGCTGGTGAGATGACGGCTGGCACGAGCCGCATTGAGAAAATCCTGAACGATTGCGTGATCCTGGAAAATTGGAGCAGTGCCAATTCGCCTTATCAGGGCAAGAGTTATAACACGTACAACACTAGACTTAAGCGCTGGGAACAGTTCTGGGCGGACAACTCACAAGGCATGATCCATTTCTTTGGCTCGCTAAAGGACGGCACGATGGATTACTGGACCGACGCCATTCCGCAGCCTGACGGCAAGCTTCTGAGACGGCACCTGCAATTCATACCACTGGGATCAGACAAGGTGCGCCAGTTCAGTCAAGGTTCCAACGATGATGGCAAGACATGGTTTGTCGAATACGATTTTACGTACAACCGCGTGAAATAGTTTGGAAGAAAGGAAATGAATTTGATTCGAGGCTTGCTTATGTTCAGCAGTCATGCCAAACAGTGAACAGGTCAAGAACATTTTAACCCAGTTTTGTTTTGCCTAATTCCGCAACGCGCCGCTCGTAAATCATTTCGCACAAGCCCTGCTTGGTATAGAAGCGAAAAACGATCTTGTGCCCAGCCTCAATCTTTGCCCGCGATTTCAGGATCGCTCCGGTCAATTCCACCCAACTCCCCGTCACCAGATACACGCCCTCTCGTCCTTGTACCTCAAAGTGTCCATCGCTCTTCAAAATCAACTGTGCTGCTTTGCATGGCACGCTTTTCCCGGCAACTTTGGTTTCCGTGCATTCATACTCACCACTCACGTCGGTCGTCTGAGCCCTCGCCCCGCTGGCAGCCAGTAACACTCCTGCCGCGACCACCGCTACAATCAAGCATGTCTTAGCAAACCCGGGGAACCTCATCATCGCCTCCACTGCGCACTGTCGATTGACACCCTGCCCTTTCCCATAACCGGTGCAAGTCCCCGGCCAGTCAATCGGAGCGCAGCGGACTCAAAACACAAGACTTGTACTCATTCCAAAACGGCGTAACTGCGCTCTTAGGGAAGACTCCTGCACACTCCGCGCTCTGGGGGGAACTGTTTTGCCGTACTAACCGAGTCGTACCACCAACGGCAAGTACCCCCTATATATATTTATAGATATACTAGTCAAGCGGTAATTCGGGAACAGCTTCTCCGTCTTTGCGAGGGTCCGAAGCGCCGAAATTGACACCCGTAGCGAAGTCTCGCAGAACAGCCTGACCTCCGCCGACCGCGGATGAGAATGGCCCAACCACTTCAAGTTTGTGCCCCTTTGCGGTCAGTTCTTCCCTCGTCTTTTGAGAAAACCGGTTTTCGATCTGCAGGTCACAGCCTCCGAATGTGCGTTTTGTAAAGCGTGGCGCTTCCATTGCGGCTTGGATGTTCATTTTGAAATCTGCAAGGTCGGCGATGAATTGCGCATGTGCCTGCGATTGATTCCATCCTCCCATGATTCCGAAAGCCACTCGGGTGTCGCCTTTTTGCGCGAATGCAGGAATGATCGTGTGCCGAGGGCGCTTATGTCCGGCCAGCGCGTTGGGCGAATTCGGGTCCAGCGTGAACAGCGCACCCCGATTGTGCAAAACAAATCCTGTTTCAGGCGCAACGATTCCAGAACCGAATGCGTCGAAATTGCTCTGAATCAGGGAGACCATGTTCCCTTCGCGGTCCACCACCGTCAAATACGTGGTATCGCTTCCGGCTGGCAATGTTCCCGCCTCTACGTCGCAATGAGCATGATCGGGATCAATCCCTTTCGCTCGCTCTGCCGCCCATTCCTTCGACAGCAATGTTTTGACCGGCAACTTCTGCCCCCGCGGGTCGCCAATGTACTTCGCAAGATCGGCATACGCCAATTTCTTTGCCTCGATCATGGCGTGGAGGGCCTTGGCTGAACCAAAACCAAAATCCTTGGAACCCAGAGGAAATGTCTCCATGATATTCAACATTTCCAATGCGGAAATGCCTTGGCCATTTGGCGGGAGTTCAAAAACTGTCCAGTCGCGATATGTCGTAGAAATAGGCTCGACCCATTCGGCCGCATATTCCGTCAAGTCCTGCGCTGTCATCGCGCCGCCATGTCGCTTCATCGCCTCTAGCATACGCCGCGCGAGCTCACCCTTGTAAAACCCGTCGCGGCCATATTCGGCAATCTGTTGCAGAGACCAGGCAAGGTCCGGATTGCGAAATATTTCTCCCGTTTTCGGTGGTCTATCATTGGGCAAGTACAATTTCGCAGCCGCATCATCACCACGAAGATAGTCCACCTCACCAGCCCAATAAGCCGCCACCCATTCCGTGATGGGATAGCCTTTTTGCGCTGTCTGAATCGCCGCCACCAGATCATCAGACAGTTTCTTGCGCCCGAATTTATCCGCAAGTTTCTGCCAGCCATCGACCGCTCCCGAAACGGTTATGGCTTGCACACCCTTCTGGGGCATCTCTCGCAGGCCCAGTTGGTGCAGCGATTCGATTGTCAGGCCCTTCGGTGTCCAACCGCTCGCATTCAAACCATAAATTTTGTTGGCCTTTGCGTCGTAGACGATTGCAAACAGGTCGCCACCGATGCCGTTCATCATGGGCGAGACCACGCCCATCATCGCGTTCGTGGCAATGGCTGCATCCACAGCGTTCCCACCGCTCTCCAGAATGCGCACCCCAGCTTCCGCAGCCAGTGGCGATTCGGCAGCCACAATTCCATTACGCGAAACAACCATGGATCGTGTCTGCGAGCGGTCTTGTGCATCGGCGATGCCGCTACTCAGCGCGCACGCCACTACGATCAAGATCCAATACGTCCCGATGAAATTTCGCAAAGGCCCTGCTTTCATTCACAGAGTTTAATCTCTACTTCGCTACGGTAACTCGTAACTCCGGGCACTCTACAGCGTCATGCCCTCCCTCGCAAGCCTTGTAAATAGCTCGAGCCTGCTGATCCACGGATATCTTTTCTGTGTATTACTCAGCACAAATGCGTCTGGTTTAATCGCCACTCAATACCGGCGCATTTCCCTAACCAGGATTCAAACCAATTGGGTTTTGAGCCTTCCGCCATATTGCGCGAGCCCCGCCCGTCTGCGAATCTATAGCCGTTCGGTTCCCCTGATGGAGCGAACTTGGTATCGGCGAGAGCTGGTACCTCCAGCGGCGATTGAGGGATGGACTCGGGCGCGGAATCCCTCAACTGCCGTTTCAGTTTTCTAGACGCATACTTCCCAATCAGATGCAGACTTGGTCCCTTATCCATTTGACCCGCCCCTATCTTTGGATAGAATGCTCACGTGCCAGACAATCCTGCTCTCTCGCCTCAACCTCCGTCGATGGAACAACTCGGCGCAAGCCTCCTGTCTTTGCTCGCAGCTCGCAACGCCGATCCCTTTGGCATTCTTGGCCCGCATCCCTTTGAAACACCACAAGGCCGTCGCTGGGTAGTGCGATTCCTTCAACCACGAGCTACAGAAGGTCAGGTACTTCTTCGCTCAGACACCAATCCGATTCCGGCACGCAAGTTGCGCCCCGAAGGCTTGTTCGAAGCGGTACTGCCGGGCGTCAGCGAATTGGCTCCCGCACCGTCAAGTTATCAGATTCGGTTTAAGACGCAGCACGCTCAAGTGACTATTGGGCACGATGCCTATGCCTTCCCTTTTCAGCTGACGGAGTTCGACCTCTATCTCATGGGAGAAGGGCGGCACTATGACACCTATGAGAAATTGGGCGCCCACCTCAGGACTGTAGACGGTGTCGCGGGCGTGCAATTCGCGGTGTGGGCTCCAAGCGCGCAACGTGTGAGCGTAGTAGGCGATTTCAACAGATGGGATGGCCGGGTCCACCCCATGCGCGCGCGCGGTTCATCTGGAATTTGGGAGTTGTTCATTCCGGACCTGGGCGAGTATGCGATTTACAAGTTCGAGATAGTCGGGGGGCACGGCACAGTCCTGCCACTGAAAGCTGACCCTTACGCCTTCTGTGCCGAACTGAGGCCAAATACCGGTTCAGTAGTAGCGCGACTCGACAAACATCAATGGAATGATTCCGAATGGATCCAGCAGCGCTCTCAGAAGAATTGGCTGGAGCAGCCCATCACTGTTTATGAAGTCCATCTGGGATCGTGGCGGCGCGTCCCTGACGATCAAAACAGATGGCTGACTTACCACGAACTGGGCCATCAACTCATTCCTTATGTGAAAGATCTCGGCTACACGCACATCGAGCTTCTGCCCATCATGGAGCATCCCTACGACGGCTCCTGGGGCTATCAGACGCTGGGCTATTTCGCGGCTACCAGCCGTTACGGCACTCCTGCTGACTTTATGGAGTTTATCGATCGTTGCCACCAGGCCGGACTTGGCGTTTTTCTGGACTGGACACCCGCACACTTCCCACGCGATACGCACGGTCTCAGCCAGTTCGATGGCACGCACCTCTACGAACATTCTGATCCCCGCCAGGGTTCTCATCCGGATTGGGGCACGCTCGTCTATAACTATGGCCGGAACGAAGTGCAGAACTATCTCATTTCGAACGCGCTGTTCTGGCTGGACAAATATCATATCGACGGCCTGCGCGTGGACGCTGTCGCTTCCATGCTCTATCTGGATTACTCGCGCAAGCACGACGAGTGGATCCCCAACCGCTACGGTGGCCGCGAAAATCTGGAAGCCATCGAATTTATCAAAAGGCTCAATGAGGTTGCCCACCAGCGATTTCCTGGAGTGCTGACGATCGCCGAAGAGTCCACTTCATGGCCCAGCGTATCGAAGCCCACATATCTGGGCGGGCTTGGCTTCAGCCTCAAGTGGAATATGGGCTGGATGAACGACACGCTGAAGTATTTCTCGAAAGAGCCCATTCATCGCAAGTACGAGCACAACAAGCTGACTTTCTCCCTGCTTTACGCATTCAGTGAAAACTTCATGCTTCCCTTTTCTCACGATGAAGTTGTTCACGGGAAAAATTCGCTCCTGCACAAGATGCCCGGCGACATGTGGCAACAGTTCGCCAACCTCAGACTGTTGTACGCCTACCAATATGCCCATCCGGGAAAGAAACTTCTGTTCATGGGCCAGGAATTTGCCCAGCGCAATGAGTGGACGGAAGTCCGCAGCCTGGACTGGCATCTGCTGCAATATGATTCGCATCGCGGAATTCAACGACTGATTGTCGACTTAAACAAACTCGTGCAGGTGGAACCGGCTCTCCACGAAGTTGACTTCGAATGGCAGGGCTTTGAATGGCTTGACGCCAATGATGCCGACAACAGCGTCTATTCCTTCATCCGTCGCGGCAAAAACCAGGACGAAATCATTATCGCGATTCTCAATGCGACTCCTGTGGTTCGATATGGTTATCGCATTGGAGTTCCTCGACCTGGTCATTACGAAGAAATCCTGAATACGGATTCCACCACGTATGGAGGAACCAATGTCGGCAACCTCGGTGGCATGAACGCCAGCGAGCACCCCTGGCAGGGCCGTGTACATTCCCTCGCTCTAACGCTTCCTCCATTGGCAGTCGTCTTCCTGAAATGGCGGCCAAGCTAACCTGAGCATGTGCCTTTAATCGCGCAAGCTCGTGCAACCTCACAGCTTGGGGTAAACTTCTAAGGATAGGGAGCCTGACTGCCTAGCGAGGTGAGACGTGTACTCTTTAAACTTGACCAGCTTCGCTCGTTTCTTCTGCGCCGCAACCCTGTGCGCAGCGCTCATCCCGTTGGCATCGGCGCAGCAGCCCGGTCCACTACCTGCCCCCGGACCACTGCCTGGCGGCCCGCCTCCCTCGCACAAACAGACGCCGCAGTCGCAGCCCCAAGCGCAAGATACCTATCACATGCCCACGGCGCCGCAGAGACTACATTCTCCGGGCGACAATCCAATCACCAACGAGCCTCCTTCACAACCGGTCGAAGAGATCATTAAGCGCTTCGCACAGCGTGAAGCTGAATTCCAGAAAGAGCGCGGCAATTACACCTACTCGCAAACATTCTCAATTCAGACTATCGACGAAGACAATCGACCCGACGGCGAATACCGGATGAGCAGCGACATCGTCTTCACGCCGGATGGCAAACGCTTTGAAAAAGTGACTTTTGCGCCGCCTGACACGCTTCGTCGCATCTCCCTCAGCGAGCAGGATCTTGACGACGTTCGAAATGTGCAGCCATTCGTGCTCACGACGACCGAACTGCCGAAATACAACGTCGCCTACGTTGGCCGCCAGCAGGTCGACGAGTTAGGCTGCTACGTATTCGACGTCGCGCCAAAGGTGATTGAGAAGAAACAGCGCTATTTCCAGGGACGCGTCTGGGTTGACAGCAAAGACCTGCAAATCGTGATGACCGATGGCAAGGCCGTGCCCGACCTGATCAGCAAGAGCAACGAAAACGTATTTCCCCGTTTCCGCACCTACCGCGAGAACATTCAGGAAGGCTTCTGGTTTCCCACCTACACCAAGGCGGACGATTACTTACACTTCAGCAGCGGCGACGTGCACATCCGCATGGTGGTGAAATACTCGAATTACAAGCGCTATGGCAGCACGGTTAAAATCGGCAGCGCTACCGAAGTCAAACCTTAAACAATCCCGTCGTCCCACCCGTCCAAACGGACAGTACATTGCGCAGTACATTTCTCTAAGGCCCAATACATCCCCTGCTGGTTTTCACGTATCCTAGTACTAGAAGTTTTAAACCCTCTGCAGGTTTGGCGCCTTCGCTATTTGGCGGGGTTGTCTGCTACCAAGGCTGTCAGATCGAGGAAAGAACTTGGTACAAAGTTCAATTAGCCAGCACACATTAGAAAGTTCCTCTACTGCATCATCCCTGCTGGTTCGCTACCGTTTGCCTGCGACTCGCCTTGCCCTTCTTGCCCTTCTTGCCTTTTGCCTTTTTCTTTTCATCGGGCTCCGTCTTGGCCAATTGCGAGAACATTCCTGCTGGTAAATCCTTTTGGATCCGACTCCTGGATCCAGTTGCCTCTTATAGCTCTAAACCCGGAACCAGCGTCCGAGCTGTCCTGATTCAATCCCCAGAGTGCGACTACATTCCGGTGTTTCCTGCTGGCCTGGAAATTGACGGTGAAGTGACGGCGGTACAGAAGGTCGGACTGGGGTTTGTACACGACTCAGCCACCGTTGAAATCCGCTTTACGCAATTGGTCACCACAGCGGGAGACGTACTTCCCCTTGCTGCCGATATCGTTGAAATCGATAACGCACGCGAGACGACGCGACACGGGATTATCCGCGGCATTCGAGCCACGAACACTCCTCAAGGGCGCATCACCAGCGGCTTGATTCACCTGCCCACCTTTAATCCGTACACCGACGTGGGCCTCATCGTTTATCGCGCGCTCACTGTCTTGCCTGAACCTGAAATCTATCTTCCGCCGGGCACTGATCTTCGTCTTCGTTTGAACGTACCTCTATATGTTGGCGACCAACCGGAAATCCCGCGGGTTTCATTTCAGATGGATGAATTCGAGCGCGGGGATGTGGAGGGAGTCGTACAAAAGGTCCCGGAGCGCACCACGACTCGCTCTGGAAAAGACGCCGATCTCGTCAACCTGCTTTTCGTAGGCTCGCAGGATCAGCTCCAGGAGGCATTCGCCGCTGCCGGATGGTTACCTGCGGATCGCAACTCGCCTCGCGCGTTCTTCAAACAATCTGCGGCATTCCTCATGTTTTCGAATTATGCGACCATGCCCATCACCCACCAGTTGTTGAACGGCCAGCCGCAGGATATGACCTGGCAAAAGAGTTTTAACAGCTATGGCAAGCGCTCGCACGTTCGCCTCTGGAGTCAACCAACCACCGTGCTGGGTCAGCCGGCATGGTTGAGTGCCTACACGCGGGAAAACAGTGCGGCACTCTCTGTAAAGAACCACAAATTCATTCACCACATCGACCGGAACCTCGACGATGGCGTTAACATGCTGGTGCGCGATCTTTCGCTTACCGGTTGTGTCAGCGCCGTTCGGCAACTTCCCCGTCCACAAGTCTCGGGAGTGTTTTCTAATTCCACTGGCGACGAAATGCGTACGGAAGGCAATCTAACCGTCGTCCACTTGAAAAGCTGTGGTGGGCCGATTCTGGAGTCTTCCCGCGACACTCCTCTCATCCCCATTCATCCTCGGTCGCGACTTCTCCGCTATTTCCGCACCCAGGTGCTGTTGTACAAAAGTGACGTAATTCGAGGCAATCTCGTTTACAGTGCGTTTGACCTTACCAGAATGAGTATTCGGGCGCTGCGCCACCGCCACGGGGTTGCTACCGACGATGACTACAATGACCTGCCCATGTCGCCTGTATCGCCCGACACCCTGTTTCCACAAATCACTTTCGGTGACTAGCACTGGCTTCTATTCGGGTCATTCCTTTGGTCATTCCTTTGGTTTGACTTAGCATTCTCTCCCCATCTAACATCACCCGACGGAGTTGGGACTATTTCCGCGCAATCGAAACTATTTCTGCTCCTTTTTCATCCAATCATTTGCGCTGTGCGGTTCGTTTAGCATCACTTGAGGAGATCTGACTTTTTGACTTCCACCCGAGAAAGAATCCTTGTCGCGGTCACAGACCTATCCTTGCGACAGGATCTCCAGAGCTTATTCACCGGCGCCGACTATGATGTGGTTCACGCCGACTCGCCCACCGAAGCGTTCCAATTGTTGCGCGGTGGCACGTTCGACCTCCTGCTGCTTTCTGCTGATCCCGCCGACCCGGTCTTCTCGTCAACCCTAGCTGAGACCAATCCTTCCGCGCTTTCGGCCAAGACCCGAATCATCTTGCTGTCGCACGCCAGCCCCGCTGATCGGGCCCGTGCCTTGGATTTGGGCGTAGACGACGTCATCGCTCCACCCTTCGATCCCACGGAATTATTGGCAAGGGCCCGCGCACAACTTCGCACCAAGCGCGAACTGCACGCCTTTTCGGAGAAGACCCGTTTGGCCGAAGAAAGCTTGGGAGTAGCACAAACCGCCTTCCAGGCTCTTGCAGTTACGGAAAAGATGACGCGTGACGCCTTCAGTCTTGAGCGAGCCCTGAAAATTGGCGTCGGCGCCCTTTTTGGCCTCGCTCTGGTGGTGGGAGCTATCTTCCTGCTCTATTCCCGCAAGGCAGATAGGGAATCTCGTCGAGCCTATAGCATGATTGCCCAACTCGAGCGTGGCGTGCAGTCCCAGCAAAACCTCCTCTCTGCCACGCAAAAAGCCCGTGAAGAGATGATTGCGAACGAGACGGCTCAACCACCTGCACCGTCATCCACACCACCTCCTGCAACTGGCAACAAGTCATCGGCGCAGGCTCTGGAGTCTCCCGAATCGGTGATTCGCTCGTATGCCCCTAGCATTTGCCTGATTCACGTCTCCGTAGGCTTCGTCGACAAGAATTCAGGGCAGTCCCTGCGTTACGGTGGCATCGGTCCTGACGGCCCGTACAAAGATAGCGAAGGCAATACAGTCTATACACTCGAAGGCCGCACGCCCGAAGTCCGCAGCGATTTCTTTGGAACTGGTTTCATTGTTGCCAACGACAAAATCCTGACCAATCACCACGTGGCGCAGCCCTGGTGGGAGAACGACGAACTCTCGAACGTGACTCAGCAGGGCCTGAAGCCGGTGATTGCCACCATGACGGCATACTTCCCTGAGGCGCCACGAGGGATTCAGGTCGAGATTGCCGAGATTTCCAAGGATGCCGACCTCGCGCTTCTGACGGGCAACCTCACCGTACTCAAGCGTTCAACCTTGAAGCTCGACCCGCGCAAAGAAGCGGCCATTAGTGGGCAGCCGCTCATTTCGCTGGGCTACGCTACCGGCCTCAGCGCAATCCTTGCACGAGCCAGCGACGATGCTGTTCAAGACATTGTGAAGGTGAGTGGTGGTGACCCGAAGGGTGTCATCGAAGAACTGGCCCGCCGTAAACTGATTCGCCCCCTCGTCACCCAGGGTCATATAGGCGACGTCCTGCCCGATCGGCTGGTCTACGACGCCCAAACCACTTCCGGAGGCTCTGGAGGCCCCCTAATCAATCAAGCTGGCCAGGTCGTTGGGGTCACCTATGCTGTCGTCCGGGGATTCGGCGGATCTAATTTCGGTGTCCCTATACGGTATGCCGCACCACTGCTGAAGTCCGCCCACACTATCCCCTGACTTTGCTTCTATATCCTACATAAGTTTTGACTTATAGGACGGCATGCAAAACTGGCCAAGGGAACAATCACGGTCGTCTTTTGACCGTCACTGCCTCTTCTGCATGGAATTCGCAATCTTCTGGAACTTTCCTAATACCTCGTCCGTATTGTTGTGCAAGGGAGAACACTTCCATGAACCTTTCATCTCGGGGAATTCTCAAGTTTGCGTTTAGTCTGGCACTGGCCACGGTCGTTCTGGCGCCTGCCCCTGCCTTTGCCCAGAGCAGTACGGCAACGAAGGACCAGTGGATTCACGTTCGCGTGGAAAATAAAGACAACTCTGGCGAGACAGTACGCGTCAACGTTCCGATTGAGCTGGCGGAAAAGGTCCTGCCAGCCATCAACAAAGATAAGCTTCACAACGGGAAAGTTCATATTGACTCGGCGAAAATGGAAGATGTTGACCTGAGGGCGCTGCTCGATGCCATTCGCACTTCCAAAGATGGCGAATACGTTACGGTTCAGAGTCACGAGAATGATGTTCGCGTCGCCAAGAGCGGCGGGTATCTCCTGATCCACGTAACGGACAAGAACGGCAACAAAAGCGCCGAAACGAAGAGCAAAGATGGCAAACCAGTTGTTGCGCATGAATCCAAAGTCGAAATCAAAGTTCCCATGAAGGTCGTGGACGCGCTGTTCTCTGCCGGAAAAGATGAACTCGACGTGGTCGCCGCACTGCACGCTCTTTCCGCCAGCGGCGATACGGAGTTGGTCAGCGTGAAGGACTCCGAAAACACGGTTCGCATCTGGATCGATTCCAAGAACATTGCCGACTAAATCAGGAAAACGAACTCACTGAGGAGATTTTGTCATGCTATTTGCCGCTAAATTCGTTCTCGGTCTGGGCGCCACGGTGGTTATGTCAACAGCCTACGTTTTTCACGAAGGCGTCATTAGTGTGGATGTTGATGAACATAAAGCCGGTGGCTCTCACGTTCACTTCTGGGTACCAGCCACGGCTGTAAACGCCGGGCTTTACGTCGTACCTCACCGTCATCTGAAACAAGCCGCTGAAAAGGCACAGCCTTTCCTTCCGGCCATCCGCGAACTTGCCAGGGAATTGAAGAAATATCCTAACGCGGAATTGGTGGAAGTCACCGACGCAAATGAGCACGTCCGCATCGCTATAGTAGACGGCAAAATTCAAATCGATGTACTCGATCGCGACGAGACAGTCCATGTACGCGTGCCAGTCGACACGCTCCAGGACGTTTCTGATCGTCTTGAGGCGAACGCCCCGACCATTTAGTCCACTTTTATTGCTTTGGGCAGATTTGCTCCGCCTCCGCCCGAGTGCCCCACTCTTGTTCCTACTAAGAGTGGGGTATTTCCTTGTAACCAAGGGCCCCCTGGCCATCTAGAGTGGCCCATCGCCTCTATTGACCTGCACTCGCCTCTTTCCCTGGCTGAAAATACACTTCGTCTTGCATCGCCGTCTTTTCCCAGCCTGCCCGCAGCAGGATTCCTCGGCCATTGTCCACCATGCTGGGATTCCCGCAGAGATAAGCGGTAGTCTCCGATGGCCTGAGCCCCCACATGTCGACATATTTCCGAATCAGGTCATCCACGCGACCGCACTCGCCCGCCCACTTTGGATCCTCCCATGGGCGGCTTACGGTCGAAACATACTTGAACCAGGGCGCCTCCTCAGCGTAACTGTCCATTTCAGAGCGGTAACCAAACTCCAGCGAACGGCTTGCTCCCTGCACACAAAAGAAACGGTGCTCACCCGGCATTGGAGTTCCACCTTTTTTCCAATCGGCATAAACGGTCCTCAAGAAGCTCACGAACGGTGCCACTCCTGTAACGGTGGCTAACAACAGGTGATTCTTGCGGCCACTCCTCAAGTCCAGCGTGAATCGTCCTTTCGCGAAGCGCCGCAACAACAACGGGGCCCCTTTATCCATAGAGTGGAGCAGCGGTGACAGTTCTCCCCCGTGGACCCGTTCGACAAAGAACTCCAGCACGTTTTCATAAGGAGAGGAACAAATGGAGTAAGCCCGTTCGAGCCGCTTGCCTTCTATTTCGACGCCCAGCGTTGCGTATTGGCCCGCCAAGTAGGCATAGGGACCATCTGCTGCGACTTGCAAGACGAAGAGATCCTCTGCAACCTCCCGGCGGTCCACAATCCTCGCGTTCAAATGCCTGTCGGAAGCCATCCAGTCCCCTTTCAGACGTTCAATGCGCTGCCACAATAAACGATACGGGCGGAGACATCTCGCCTCCGCCCGTTCGATTCAATCTCAACTTTATAGAGGAATGTGTTTCGGAATCAACCTCGCGACTAGGGTTTCGGCTGACGATCGCGCTGCATCTGCTGCATCATCATTTGCGGGTCGAACTTGGTAACGGGACCGGTAATGCGATCAGGTACGTCGCTAAGTAGTTTGGTCAGAATCATTGTCTCGTTCTTACTGACCTGTTTGACCATGCCAAATGGCGTAATCTTCTCGCTAGCCCACAAATCCGATCCCTTCGTGTCGTTCCGCCAATGCTCGCACATGAAGGTTCCTGCCGGCACTGTGATGCTCTCCGTGCCAATCAGATGCCATTCTTTCATGGACTCCTCCATCTTCATTTCATGGCTTGTATTCGGGTTGAAAGGCATTTCCATTGGAGATTGCCCCTTCATTTGCATAATCATCTTGTGCAACTGGAAGTCATCCCGGCTAAATAGTGCTTTCGCCAGCATCGGTCCGCCCTTCGCGTCGGTCATGACTATTTGCATCCAGAATCCCTCTTTACCATCCACCGTCTCTTTTCCCACTACGCCCATCTCCATGGTGTGCACTTTCTCGTCTTTGTCGTTAGGTCGCGTGGTTTCATACTGCGCGCCTTTCCCAACAACAGGATTAAGAAACTTTGCGATTGCAGGCTTTTGGAACAGATTCATACCCATTTGTGCATCGGCTCTACATGCCAGCCCCAGGCTCAGCGCAACCATCATGATTGCCAAATACATTCGCTTCATCTTGTTCTCCTTGAACATTAGAAAACTCTTCTCTGCGCACTCGAGCGGATTCTGGCAGAGCACCAGTTTGGTTTTTATCAGCTTCAATCGGTGGAATCAATTCAAGGAAAATTCAAGATGCGGAATCAGCCAACCTCAAGTAAATGGAAGGATCTACTCGTACGCAAGCGCCTCTACGGGATCGAACCCCGAGGCTCGCAACGCTGGGACCGTAGCTCCCAGTGCCGCTCCAAACAGCGCCAATCCGATGGCACCCATCACCCAACCGGGCGTAAGGAGAATGGAAAGCCCTGGATTCGTCTGCTTCAAAACGGCTTGCGTGATAAACGTGATCACAATTCCTGCCAGACTGCCAGCCAGCGTAAGCACGGCCGTCTCTCCCAGCAGCATCTTTACGATATCGAAACGCGAAAAACCCAATGCCTTCAGGATGCCTATCTCGCGCGTTCGTTCCAGGATCATGGTGTGCATGTTCATGAGCACGACGAGAAAGCTAACCACAACGCCAAGGCCGACCATCGTCCGGATGAATGGCTTCAACTCAGGGAGGTTCGACGAGTTCATCAGCGAGACGTACTCGGACATTGAGCGGATGCGGTTCTGTGGATTCAATTTCAAAATCTCTGCCCGTGTGGCTTCGGTATCGCCTTTACTCCTGACAAAGAACATCGACACACGGTTCTCCGCGCCTACAATCTCCTGACCGCTTTTCAACGGAATGAAGAAGCGCGCTCCCTTTCCATGCGCCACAATTCCGGAAATCTTGAACGGATGGTTGATCAACGTAACCGTGTCTCCCACCTTCAAGTGGCGGGTCTGCGCCACGATGTCATCGGCAATGGCCTCGTCCGCCGCTTCGAATGGCCGCCCGGCACGAAAAATAAAACCCTGGCTCAGGGCGTTAAATCGCTTGTAATCAATTCCGTAGATAATCATCAAGCTTTTCGGATCGGAGAGGATCAAGGTTGGTGAAACTTCGTCTACTCCCGGTACTTTTTCGATCTGCTCCCCCAGAGACTGTTGCATCACCGCGCTGGAAAAGGCAAAGAAGATCGAAGAGTTGGGGGGTTGCACCAGAATGTCCGCGCCAACTCCCTCAACGCGCTTACCCCATTCGGCAATCACGCCAGAGGTCAAGCCCACAATCATCAGAATCAAAACTACTTGAATCGCAATCGCCAGGATACTCAAGAGGCAGCGAAGCGGCCGGGCAACGATGTTGCCCCAGAACATTTGAAATAGGGAGAAGGGTCCTTCGTGAGTTTCAGCCATTCATTTACCGTAGCTTGAACTTTAGCAGAAGGATTTTGTGTCCGTCAAAACTCTTGATCAACTTTGTACGAAGACTTGTAGCACGAACATGACCAGAACACATCAGCTAAAATTTATTTCTTGTAAAGTTTTGCACACATTTGTTGATAACTTTGTGGAAAGGTTCGCAAATTCTCCGCTAACACGAAATTTTTCAATACGATGATGCGGTTTGCACAATTTTTGTGCACAATCCGTTTCCCACTACGTTGTCCCACAAAGAAAACCAAACAGAACCGTGCGGTCGAGAGAGTTTTCGGAAGAAGCCAGCCGGAAACAAAACAGAACACGGTAATTAACCCTGACTGTGCGCTGACCTTTTCCCGACAGCAATTTATTTTATAGTTTCGGAATCAATACCACTGTGGCGGGCGTTCCAGATGTATCTTGATTACTTGTTTTGGGTCTGTGATGTCGTACCATTTCCCAAAAGTTTTCCAACCTGTTGCTACAATCTGAACCAGCACGCGGCCAACGGGTGGGTCCGGAACGTGCGCAATTCCTTGCTGATTCGTTTTCACGTTCAATTCTGTCTTCTTGTCCTTCAAGGCGCGCTCTTCCACCGTTTTCACATACACACTGGCGTTTTCCACCGGCTTGTTCGCCTCTCCTCCCGTCACTTCAATGGTCAGGCGGCTAATCGCACCGGCAGGGACCGGTTGATCCTTCTTCGATGACGGAGAATTCTGAGGCTGCTGAGCATAAAGCGAGCTGCAAATGCAACTGGCGAGCAGTGTGGCAAATACAAGCGTTCGTCTGAAGGTTTTCATGGCCCTGCGTATATCCTCCCGCGAACGGTTTATCCGGTCAAGCTACTCATTCCTCGCCTCCCTGTCCATAAACTCCCGACCGGATTTGACTCTACGTCCCTGCTCCTGTAATTTCCATCCATTGCGTTCCACCGTAACTTACTGAGAGAATTCACTTCGCGCGCATGCATCCGCATTTCGTCGAACAGTTGCGTGGTGTAGCAGCTGAGGCGTATTTCTCCGTTTCCGGAGTTGCGCCACGATTCAAGGAGAGCACATGGGATTTGCTACCAACGCCATTCACGTGGGACAAGAGCCCGATCCGACAACCGGCGCGGTCGTTGCCCCCATCTATCAGACTTCCACCTATGTTTACGAAGAGCTGGGCAAATCGAAGGGTGGATACGATTACGCGCGAACCAATCACCCCAATCGCAAAGCGATTGAGCGCACGTTGGCCAAGCTTGAAGGCGGCCACAGTGCCTATGCCTTCTCCTCAGGGATGGCAGGTATCGATTCGGTTTTCCGCCTGCTTCGCCCCGGCGACCACGTGGTTCTTTCAGAAGCGGTGTACGGTGGCGTGTACCGGCTTACCACGCAACTCCTCGTCCACTTCGGTTTGGAATTCAGCTTTGTAGATACGACGGATCCCGCTGTTGTCCTCGGTGCCCTTCGTCCCAACACAAAAATGCTCTATATCGAAACGCCGACGAATCCGACCATGCGCTTATCGGATATCTCCGCCATGGCCAAACTGGCCAATGAGCGTCACGCCACACTGGTCGTCGACAACACCTTCTTGAGTCCTTACCTCCAGCGCCCTATCGATCTCGGCGCGCACATCGTCGTCCATTCCATGACCAAGTATCTGAACGGCCACAGCGACTCCACCGGTGGCGCCGTCATCCTCACTCGCCCCGACGATGCGGAAAGGATTTATTTTATTCAACGCTCTGCAGGTGCGGTCCTCGCCCCCATGGATTGCTTCCTGACGTCGCGTGGAATCAAGACACTTGCCGTCCGCATGCTCCAGCACAACGCCAACGGCCAGGCCGTGGCCCGGCACCTCGATGCTCATCCCAAAGTCCGCAAGGTCTTCTATCCCGGACTCGCTTCGCATCCCCAACACGATCTCGCACGTCGTCAGCAGAAGGGTCCTGGAGCGATGCTCGCTTTCGATCTAGGCACGGAAGAGGCCGCTCGCCGTTTCCTGAACAACGTAAAGCTCTGCTCGCTCGCCGAAAGCCTCGGCGGAGTGGAATCGTTGATCTCGCTGCCAGCTCAGATGACCCACGCCTCTATGCCGAAAGAAGTTCGCGATCGGGCCGGAATCACCGACAGCCTGGTGCGCCTCAGTGTCGGCATCGAAGACGTCGAAGACATCATCGCTGACCTCGATCAAGCTCTGCTCTATATTTAATTGTGGTGCAGGGGCGACTTCTTTGCCGGAGCGCATTGGGCGAAGGGTTCGCCACTCTCCATGGCGGTTTTTCGCAACTGATTAGTCCACACTCGTCTTCAACCAATCCATATATTTCTTCGAGCCACTCCCAATCGAGACAGCCAAAAATTCTGGCGTCTCGTAGGAGTGCAATCGCAGCACTTCCGCTTCCACCTGCTTTAGCCGTTTCGTGCTTGTCTTGATGATCAGCAATCGTTCTTTCGCCTTCTCGATTCGGCCTTTCCACTGATAGATCGACTCGACCGTCCCACCCACAATATTTACGCAAGCCGCCAACCGCTTCCCTACCAAAGACTTCGCAATTTTGCGCGCCTCGCCGGCTGATCCGCACATCACGAACACAATTTGAAACTGACTCGCAACTGCCATCGCCTTCCCTCCCATTTCCTATCGCTCACCCTACACGAGACGCTTCAGACCAGCTAGAATAAGTTCACTATGGCTACTTCTCCCATCAAATTTGGCACTAGCGGTTGGCGTGGACTTATCGCCGATGATTTCACATTCGCAACCGTACGTCTGGCGGTTCGCGCAATCTCGGAGCACCTCACCGAAAAAAAGCGCAATCCGACGGTCCTGGTCGGCTACGACACACGCTTCTATTCCGAAGAATTCTCGGCACTCGCCGTTCAAGTTCTGCAGGAACACGGCATCAAAACGCTGCTCTGCGACACTTTCACGCCCACGCCCGCCATCGCCTATGAAATTCAGCGCCGCAAACTCGATGGCGCCATCAACTTTACCGCAAGCCATAATCCGTCCCAGTATCACGGCCTGAAATTCTCCGGCGCTGATGCCGGGCCCGCGCTTCCAGAAGTCACCAAGGACATCGAAGCTCGCGTAGCCGCCATCGTCTCCAAAGAAGGCATTTCTGCCGTTTCGGCAACCACGAGTCACGGCACAAAGAAAAATCTCGGCGAGTTGGTCAACCTCAAAACCGATTATTTGAAGCGCCTCGAAGAATTGGTTCGCTTCGACGTAATCCGCAAGGCCAACCTGGCTGTTGTGGCCGATGCACTCCACGGCGCAGGTGCAGGTTATCTGGACAAAGCACTCTCCGATCATGGCGTATCCGTTCAAGCGCGGCGCACCAATCGCGATTGCCTTTTCGGCGGCGGTGGGCCAGATGTCAGCGAAGAGAATCTGGCTTCGCTGGGCAAAGCGGTGAAGGATTCTGGTTCAAGGATTGGCCTCGCCACAGACGGCGACGCCGACCGATTTGGCATCGTGGACAGCGACGGCACCTGGATTCAGCCCAACCTCATCCTCGCTCTCATTTATGACTACATTGTCGAGAGTCGCGGCTGGAACCTCCCTGCCGCCCGCAGCGTAGCCACTACACAGATGATGGACGCGGCCGCAAAAGCCCACGGCCAAACCACCTATCAGACTCCCGTAGGTTTCAAATACATCGGCCAACTGATCCGTGAAGACAAAATCGCGATGGGAGGCGAGGAGAGTGCCGGACTCACTATCCGCGGCCACGTGCCGGAAAAAGATGGCATTCTGGCTTGCCTGCTGGTGGCAGAAATGACGGCGGCACGCGGCGCGTCAGTCTCGGAACAGATCCGTGCCCTGTTCAAGAAACTTGGCCGAGAGTTCCATCCTGTCCGCGAGAACCTGCATCTTACCGACGAACAGAAAGCAAACGCCATCAAGCGGGTGGCCGTGGATGCTTCGACACTACTCGGAAGGAAAGTTGTATCCGTGGATCGCACCGATGGCGCAAAATTCGTATTTGGAGACGGTTCGTGGATGTTGCTTCGTTTGAGCGGCACGGAACCTCTCCTTCGTTTGTACGTCGAAGCGGATAGCGCAGCGGCTACCAAAAAGCTGGTGCATGAAGCTTCAGAGTGGATTCTAAAGGGCTGATGAATATCGATTTACAGGGAAAATTTCGCAACTTGCTGACGAACTACGGCCGGCACGTGCTGGTGGTGTTCGTGGCCGTGCTTCTGGTACACGATGTGTTCGGCACCCATGGCTACATGGCCATGCGTCGCAAGCAGCAGGAAATTCAGAAAGTCAGAACGGAACTCGATCGCCTGAACAAGGAAAATACCGTGCTTGAGCAGGACGTCAAGAATCTGAAGACTGATCCGCAGACCATCGAGAAAATTGCGCGTGAGGAATTTGGCCAGTCGCGTCCCGGCGAAATTATCATCAAACTGCCGACGCAGGCACCGACTGACTCTGCATCGGCAAAACCCTGACCGTCTTCGTTTTCGCTTCCGTCCGCCACAGCGAAAGTGCCAGCATCGCCAGTACGATCACAATCAGCCCAATGGTGGACTGCCCCAGCGAACTTTCGTGTTTACGCAGTATCGAAAAGCGCCCGTATACGAACTCAATATGCACCCAATACACCAGCAGCGAAGTCGTACCCAGTTGAATTACAGGACTGAATCCTGCCTGGCCCCAACCCTTGCTGCACCAGACGTAAGCTAGCGACATCAGAATCACCAGTACTCCGCAGCGCAGCATCAGAAAACTCGGGCCGGTATGCCAATAATCCTGCCGGGCATACACCTGAAATGGCAAAGCTTCAAACACCAACGACAACACGATCGCAGTTGCTCCCACGCCTGCCATCTGCGAAAAAAATCGCGATTCTTCCTTTCGCGCGGATTCGGAGAATAGGGAAAAACCCGCTGCAAGCCCGACAAACGCAAACGCACACCATGGAAATATCGGGAACAGCCAGGTCTGCGGTTCGCTCGCGGTGTGTATACCATTGATGTACGACTCCAGCGGCCAAGGTAGGAATCGCGGCCTCCACGTGCTCCATAGCGGAGGCGTAAGCAGCGAGATTGCCGCAGCAACCGCCAACCCCGCGTGGAGGCTGCGTCGCCGCGACAACTCCACTGTCTGCCCCGCCGCGAGCCAGCAGAATATCCCCAGCAAGACCATCGACAATCCGAGTAGATTCAAAATGTCCACGCGCAGCAAATCCGTCCACGGAACCCATTTATGACCTAGCGCGTATTCTTGAATACGAAACAACAGTCCTAATCCGAAGATCTCGCCACCACGATAAATCGTCTGCTTCGCTACTTCCGTGCGCGCCATTCCCTTTTCGCGCAGCTTCTGCGTTGTCAGTGCCACCGAGACTCCCGCCAGAAAGAGAAATAGCGGCGCGGGCAGCGAACCGAGCAACTGCGACCATTTCGCAAACGGCGTCTCCTGCAACTCCGGCTTCAGCCACGACGCATAGCAATGCGTCTGGAACATCAGCACACACGCCAACCCGCGCATCCAGTCTATGTAAGCAAGACGTTTCACTTAACCATTCCTGATTGCAGTGTACCGTTTTCAGCGCACACCATTTCTATAATGCGGCCACCTTTGTGTAGAGTTTACTATCAGGAGTTTTCCATGAGGCGCGCGCGCGAATGAAACAGCTGAATGTCTGGGTAACCCTGGGATTTTGGGCGCTTCTTTCGCTCTCTGGAGTTCTCTTCTCTCTCTGGCAAGGTTATTCAGGCCGTGCCTTTGCCGCTACAGCGTTGGCGGCGGCTCTTCTTCTGCTGATCATGCTTATCTTCGCGGCCCGCGGAGTTGTCGAGCGTTTCGCAGGCAGTTTCGGCACCGCAAGCGGCCTGCTCCTTGGCGTAATCATATTCCTGCTGTACTTGATCTTTCTATTCGGAACCGGGACGTTTGCGATCGGACGCATCTGCGCCATGGCCGCCTTCGTCTTCATCCCGCTTGCCCTTGCGATGTCCTCCCAAGGTGCGGCGCCTGGCTCGTGGCAAGACTTCCTGACTATTGCTGGCGTTTGGACCTTCGTCAAGTTCGGTCCCTCACAATACTTGTGGCCCTTCCCTGGCGGACGCCTTTCTTATATTTTCACGGTGCTAATCGCCGTGGATGTCGCCGTGGCGGCCTTCGTCCTCGCCCGCCAAGTCAAAGGAATCGGCTACTCCATCGGTTGGGGAAACAATTGGTGGATTTATGTAGCAGGCAGCTTCCTGCTCTTTGGTTGTGTCGCCATTCCTATGGGCATGAAGATTCACTTCATCGCTTTCGCACCGCAGTGGAGCCGTTGGAGTTCGTTCCTCGGCTTGTCGGTAGCCATCCTGGTTTTCACTGCATGGCCCGAAGAATTATTGTTCCGCGGACTGCTGCAGAATCTCCTCGCTCGCGCTTCAAAAAGTGACTTGGCCGGTTGGTGGACTTCCTCCGTACTCTTCGGCTTATCGCATATTACCAATGGCGGTTTCCCCAACTGGCGCTACGTCATCCTCGCCACAATCGCTGGACTTTTCTACGCTTGGACGTGGCGGCGTACCGGGTCAATCTTCGCTTCCGCACTCGTCCACGCCGCTGTCGACGTCACCTGGCACTTTCTCTTCCGCAATTTATAACGGTTGAGACTCCCTCAGCTGAAGGCCTATGAAAACCACTCGCTCCGATAAGCAATCCACCAGCTCAACGCCAGAATTGGTATCGTCGCACCCACCGCCCACCAGAATGGCAACACCAGGTCTGCCACCAGTCCCAGCGCCACAAATAGCATCCAGAATATCTTCCGTCCCATTCGCTTAGTCTATCGCGCAACCTCGATTAAGCCCCCACTGGTAATTCCCCCGTTTCTGAGTTACAACCTCAGCTCATGTGCCCGCACACCCTGGCAGGAAGGGGCTCTTCTTATGACCTATGATCACCTGTTGAACACCATGGGCGAATTCCGCGTGCACAGTTACAAAACGGATGACGGCACAGTCGTCGAATGTCATGGCAGATTGACCACCGATTACGCCATGCAGTTTCGAGACGAAGTACGCAAACTGATTCCGGGCGAAAAAAAAGTCTTGTTGGACTTAAAGGGAGTGCCTCAGATGGACAGTACCGGCCTCGGTGCTGTTGCTACGCTCTATGTCTCCGCACGAACGCGCGGCTGCAGAATCGTGGTGGTCAACGCCTCTCAGGCTCTGCGAAAACTCTTCAGCATCACCAATCTCATGATGCTCTTCGAAGATGTAGGCCGTCACGGCGGCAAGCTGGTTTAGTTCGCTTCGCCTAGCGCACTACTCCCGACAGCGGTGACGACGCCGACGCATACAACCGCTTCGCCATGCGCCCCGCCAGGAAGGCTTTCCGGCCGGCAATTACCGCATCGCGCATCGCTTCCGCCATTAATTCCGTTTCCACCGCTTCGGCAATGGCCGTGTTCATCAGCACGCCATCCGCGCCCAATTCCATGGCGACCGCTGCATCCGAAGCCGTCCCGACGCCCGCATCCACGATCATCGGCACTTCCGTGATTCTCTCGCGCAGTATTCGCAAGTTAGCCGGATTCTGTATCCCAAGTCCGGAACCGATCGGCGCAGCCAGCGGCATCACCGCGGACGCACCTGCATCAATCAACTTGCGCGCGGCAATCAAGTCGTCATTGGTATACGGCAACACAACGAATCCTTCTTTCACCAGGACCCTCGTCGCTTCGATCAACTGCTCTGTATCCGGGAACAATGTCTGCTGATCGCCAATCACTTCCAGCTTGATCCAGTTCGACAATCCCACCTCGCGCGCCAACCGCGCCGTTCGTATCGCCTCGTCGGCTGTGTAGCACGCAGCCGTATTCGGCAAAATAAATATCTTTTCCCGATTGATGTAGTCGAGCAGCGATTCTTTCGACTTGTCGGTAAGGTTCACTCGGCGAACCGCAACCGTAACCATGTCCGCGCCAGAGGCAGCGTGAGCGCGCGCCATTTCCTGAAAGCTGCGGTATTTCCCTGTCCCTACAATCAGCCGCGAATTGAATGCGCGGCCTGCTATTACAAGCTGATCTGGCATTGGGCGTCTCCCTGCCCAATTCTAGTCCCGCAAGACGCCCCTGCCAAATCCATTCGCACACACAAAAAGAGGGGCACGATATACCGTGCCCCTCTTGGCGGTTTCCGAATTGTTTCGCCCACATTTCGCGGTTGTTACACCTGTGTATGCGCTTCCAAAAACCACAAATCCTTGTCCAACTCCCGCGTGATGGTCGTAAAGAGATCCGTCGTAATTGCATCGTCCAGATCGTCTGCCTCTTTTACGGCTTCCCGCAGCGCATTTGTTACTTGCGCCACGTTGTGCACCAGGAATTTCAGCATGTCCGGCCCGTCCGACGCCGACAGGTCCGCTTCCTTGATGCTTGACTTTGCTGCCGCCTCACGCACCGTCCCATTTGCCACACCGCCAAGAGCGGTGATCCGTTCCGCGATCGTATCGATATGATCTTCCAGATGCCCGGCAATCGAATCGAACAGTAGGTGCAATTGATAGAAATCCTTGCCTTTAACGTTCCAATGCGCCCATTTCACCTGGCTGTGCAAATCCGCCGTATCCGCCAGCCGCAAATTCAACAATGTTGTCAACGCTTGCCGATTGCTCTCTGGTACGCCCACGCTGCTGGAAAATGCTCGAGCGGTTGCTGCTCCTGTTTTTGCCATTGGGATGCCCTCCTTAAGGAATCGGTCTTACACCGTATACGATGCTCTGGCAAAGTAAATCGGTGTAGTCCTGTAGAAGGAAAACTCAGCCAAGGGCCACAGGGCGTGGCTCGGTCACATCGGAATACAATTTCGCAATCAAATCGTGATACTGCTTCTCCACCACACGCCGCTTCAACTTCATCGTGAATGTCAGGCTCCCACTGTCAAACGTGAAGTCCTCGGGCAGCAGCGCAAACCGTTTGACGGTTTCGTACTGAGCCAGATTCGTCGTCAGCCGGCTGACTTCGCCTTCGATCAGGGCATAGGTCCGCGGATGCACCGCCATCTCCGCGTGCGAAGAAAAGTTCAGTCCTTCTTCCGCAAGTTTTGCCGCTACAGTGACGGGGTTCGGCACGATCAGCGCCACGATGAACTTTCGCTGATCGCCCACCACCATCGCGTTCAGGATATAAGGACTAGTCTTTAAGCAATTCTCGATCGGCTGCGGCGCCACAAATTTTCCAGCCGCCGTTTTAAGCAGATCTTTCTTTCGGTCGGTAATGAACAGGTACTGATCCTTGTCCAGAAACCCAATGTCTCCCGTCCTGAACCACCCGTCTACTGAAAGGACTTCTCGCGTTGCTTCTGGCTGCATGTAATATCCCTGCATCACGCAAGGCCCCCTCGCCAGAATCTCTCCGTCGTCCGCAATCCGGATCTGCACGTTTTCTATCGGCCTTCCAGAGCTTCCCATGCGATTCTCCGGAAAATTCGAGGTCAGCACTGGCGAAGTTTCTGTCAGTCCATAGCCCTGATAAATAAAAATCCCGATGGACCAGAAGAATTCCGCAAGGTCTTTGGAAAGCGGAGCTCCACCCGAAAGCACCACCCGCAATCGCCCACCAGTCCCAGCTCTTACTTTCGAATATACCAGTCGATCCGCCAGCGCCCATTTCAGCTTCAACCCAAGGCTCACATTCCTCTCACCGCTACGCCAGGGAGCCGCTTGCCGCGCTGTCTTGATCGCAAAATCAAAGATCTTCCGTTTGGTACCGGTATTCTGCGAGCCCTTCTCCATCAGCCGGGCATAAATCTTCTCGAAGAATCGCGGCACTGCGGCAAGAATCGTAGGCTTCACTTCCAGCAGCGCCTGCGCCACGTTTTCTACCACTTCCACATAGGCCACGGGACAACCACGGAAAATGTACAAATAGTCCAGCATTCGTCCGTACACGTGCGCCAAGGGCAGAAACGAAACCGCCAAATCCGTCTCGGGTCTGAAGACAAGGTCCTTGCAAGAGTCGGAAACGTTAGAACTGAAATTCTCGTGCGTGAGCATTACCCCTTTAGGCTCGCCGGTTGTTCCCGAGGTGTAAATCAGCGAAGCCAGCTGGCCTGGCAGCACTTGTGCCGCGCGCACGCGATAAGCCGCAATCTCTTTGTCGCTCGTAGTCGCAATCAATGTTTCGTAGCGCAGGAAATCCGCGGGTATATCGTCTCCCGCATTTGCCACAATCACTTGCTGCAGGTCTTTCAGCGAATCCCGAACCTGAAGGAACTTCTGCAGTTGGCTCGCTCCCGACAGGAACACTATTTGCGCACCGCAGTGATTCAGGATGTACGTCATCCGCTCGGGAGACTCGTTGAAATATACCGGTACGGTTATCCCGCCCGATCCACTAATCGCAAAGTCCGCGGTATGCCATTCCGGGCAGTTCGGCGCAAACAGTCCAACCCGGTCCCCGGATTTCACACCCAGTTCCACGAAGGCGTTTGCCAGACCTGCTACACGTCGCAAAAACTCTTTTGAGGAAATGGCTTCCCAATGCTCGCCTCGGCGTACCATCTGTGCCCGAGGAGATGGGTACTCATCAACAGCTTGTAGAAACCGCGAAGGAAGTGAGGCGTATTTCATCCGATTTGTGAATCTACCCTACTCACAATTTTGATGCAATCCGTCACTCTGTAGTCAACCGAATGAGTCGGTGGACGATTAGGCTTAACTTGAGGCCTGCGCACTTATCTTGAATCGAGGAACGCTTATACTCTCTAAATGCCACTCAGCAAATGTGTGCGTCAACCCTCCGAGCGATCGGCGTGAGACCTGATTTGCCGCACCTCGTCGGCAATTCCCTCTCTTTGCGGCCCAATCCGTCACTACGCTAGAATGCTGGGGAAGCAGGAGCACACCTAATGAGCACCTCAACTTCCCTACTCAATGATCCCGCCACCACCCGTGGCCCCTTCCGTGCTCCACGCGGCACTGAACTTTCCTGCAAGGGTTGGCCTCAAGAAGCCGCCCTTCGCATGCTGCTCAACAATCTCGATCCCGACGTTGCTGAAAAGCCTCAGGATCTCGTCGTCTATGGCGGCACCGGAAAAGCCGCACGCAACTGGGACTGCTTCCACGCTATCGTCAAGTCCCTTCGCGCCCTCGAAAGCGACGAGACTTTACTCATCCAATCCGGCAAGCCCGTAGCCGTCTTTCGCACCCACGAGTACGCCCCACGCGTTCTCCTCTGCAACTCCAACTTGGTCGGACACTGGAACAATTGGGAAAAATTCAACGAGTTCGATCGCGCCGGCCTGATGATGTACGGTCAAATGACTGCTGGCAGCTGGATTTACATCGGCACGCAAGGAATCTTGCAGGGCACCTACGAAACGTTTGCCGCCGCCGCACAACAGCACTTTGGTGGCACGCTGGCCGGCAAGCTGGTAGTCACTGGCGGAATGGGCGGAATGGGCGGAGCACAACCTCTCGCTGCAACCATGAACGGCGCAGCGTTTCTTGGCATTGACGTTGACGCCGAACGCATCAAGCGCCGTGTCAAAACCGGCTATTGCGATGTGATGGTCACTTCGCTGGACGAAGCCCTCCGCATTCTGAAAAACGCCGTGCGCAGAGGCGAAGCAACTTCCGTCGGCCTCATTGGCAATTGTGCCGATCTGATTCCCGAACTCGCCAAACGCGGTGTTGTCCCCGACATTCTCACCGACCAGACCAGCGCGCACGATCCCATCGGCGGCTACGTCCCCAATGGCATGACGCTTCAGCAAGCCATCGAACTTCGCGCAAAAGATCCCCAGGAATATCGCAAACACTCCATCGCTGCCATGGGCCAGCATGTTCAAGGCATGCTCGATCTGCAGAAACTCGGCTCCGTCACCTTCGACTATGGCAACAACATCCGCACTTTCGCTTTCGAAGCAGGAGTGAAGAACGCCTACGATTTCCCTGGCTTTGTTCCTGCCTACATTCGCCCGTTATTCTGCGAAGGCAAAGGCCCGTTTCGTTGGGCTGCACTTTCTGGCGAAGCTTCGGACATCGCGCGCACCGATCAGCTAGTCCTCGAAATGTTTCCGCAAAACGAACACCTCAAACGCTGGATAACCATGGCCCAGAAGAAAGTAAAGTTTCAGGGGCTTCCCTCGCGCATATGCTGGCTTGGTTACGGAGAGCGCGACAAATTTGGTCTTGCACTCAACCATCTCGTCGCCAAGGGTGAGCTCAAAGCTCCAGTCGTCATCGGCCGCGATCATCTCGATTGCGGTTCCGTTGCTTCTCCCTACCGCGAAACCGAATCCATGAAAGACGGTTCCGACGCCATCGCCGACTGGGCGCTTCTCAACGCACTCGTCAACACCGCCAGCGGCGCCACTTGGGTCTCTATTCATAACGGTGGCGGAGTTGGCATTGGTTATTCGCAGCATGCCGGACAAGTCCTTTGTGCCGATGGTACCCAGGAAATGGCCAAACGCATCGAACGAGTGCTGTCCAACGACCCTGGAATGGGCGTGGTCCGCCATGTAGATGCTGGCTATCCAGAGGCCATTGCGTTTGCGAAAAAGACCGGTGTCAAAGTTCCGATGCTATAATCGGATCACCCCGCAGTACGCAGGTCCCAATCGGGTATTCAGACAATACGCAAGTCGAGGAATCCGCTCATGTATACAATTTTGGGTGCATCAGGAAATATTGGATCAGTCATTGCCAGGTCCTTGCTTGAAAAAGGCGAGAAGGTTCGCGTTCTCGGCCGTCATCCGGGATCTCTTCAGCAATTTGTGCAAAAAGGTGCGGAAGCCCTTATTGCGGACGTTACCGATGTGGACGCTCTCACCAAGGCACTAACCGGTGCGCGTGCCGCTTTCCTCCTGGTACCCCCGAACCGTACTTCTCCCGACTATCGCGCCGACCAGGAGCGCATTACAGACACCATCTGCGCCGCTGTCAAAGCCTCCGGCCTGCAATACGCCGTGGTCTTAAGCAGCATTGCCGCTCAGGTCTCTGCGGGAACGGGCCCCATCGCCGGCCTGCACAAATTCGAACAAAAGCTGAACGCCCTCGACAAATTGAACGTACTTCACCTTCGTCCAGCCTTTTTCTTTGAGAATCACTTCGCCGGTCTCCACATGATTCAAATGATGGGAATCTATGGCGGCGCAATAAAACCCGATCTGCGGATCCCCATGATTGCGACTCGCGATATTGGCGCCCACGCGGCCAGACGTTTGCTTAATCTCGATTTCAACTCCAAACAAACCATGGAACTCCTCGGTGAGCGAGATCTCACCATGAACGAAATAGCCACTCTCATGTCCAAATGCTTGAACAAACCTGATCTTCGCTACGTTCAGTTTCCCTACGACCAGGTTGAGCAGGTTCTGCTCCAGATGGGCACGCCGCAAAAGACCGCTGCTTTCTTTATCGAGATGTTTCAGGGATTCAACACCGGCCTCTGCGTCGGCATGGAACCGCGTTCCGCCGCGAATACCACTTCCACGACGATTGAATCCTTCATCAAAGACGTCTTCGCGCCTGCCTACAATGGCAAGGCCGTCAGCGCATAAACGTTTTCTATCTGTCGATGCAACCCCGCTTACCTGAGTACTTGAGGGTGCCCCGACCCTTGCGTTTTTTGCATGGGGTGGGCTCTGACCATCAGGAAGCACTCTCTTCCGCTCTTCGCTGTGCACACGCTTTCTCACCCACAAATATGCATTCCATCTATCTCTCCGGCATAATACAAAATGGCGTGACCGACAGCTTACTGATCACCGGCGCATCGCAACTCCTCACCTTGCGCGGAGGAAACTCTCCTCGTCGCGGCGCTTCTCTCTCAAATCTAGGTATCGTCAAAGACGGCGCGCTCCTTCTTCATGATGGCCTCATCGCTCACGTGGGAACGCGTAAGCAACTCGAATCCCTGCCCGCATCTCGCCGCGCCGAAAAAATCGATGTCGGCGGCCGTGTCATCCTTCCCGGCTTTGTCGATTCCCACACGCACCTTATCCATGCCGCCAGCCGTGCCGAGGAGTACGAGCTGAAAATACAGGGCGCCAGCTACGAAGAGATCGCACGCAAGGGCGGCGGCATCCTGAATTCCGTAATGAAGCTACGCGCTGCCACGACCGAAGCATTACAGACCCGCGCTTTCGCCGCCTTGCAGGAGTTTGCTTCCTACGGCACCACTACCATCGAAGCAAAAAGCGGCTACGGCCTCGACGTCGCCAGCGAACTGAAGATTCTCTCGCTCCATCGTGAACTCTCCTCCAAGCAGCCTCTCGAAATTGTTTCTACGTTTCTTGGCGCACATGTACTACCGGCGGAATTTCGTTCGCATTCAAACGGTGTACAACAATATATCCGTCTGCTGATCGACCAACTGCTCCCTGAAATTGTCAACGCAAGGCTCGCCGAATCCTGCGATGTCTTCTGCGATCGCGGCGCCTTTACCCGTGAACAGTCGAGCCAAATTCTGACCGAGGCCAAGTTACACGGCCTGGTCCCACGACTCCACGCCGAACAGATCTCGCACACCGGAGCCTCGCAGCTCGCCGTTAAGCTGGGCGCTGCCAGTTGTGACCATCTTGAGCAGATCACCGTGGCCGACATTCGCACCCTTGCCAAATCCGAAACCGTCGCGACACTCCTGCCCGGTTGCGATTTTCATCTAGGCTGGAAGCACTATGCACCCGCGCGCAAACTCATCGACGCCGGCGCGATCGTCGCACTCGCCACGGACTACAATCCCGGCACCAGTCCCACCGTGAGCATGCCGATGATCCTCTCGCTTGCCTGCACCCAGCTTCGCATGACTCCCGCCGAAGCCATCACCGCCGGCACTATCAACGCCGCGTATGCCCTCCGCCGTCAAAAACACATTGGTTCGCTTGAACCCGGCAAGCAGGCCGACTTGGCCGTCTTCGAGGTGGAGGATTATCGCGAAATTCCCTATTATTTTGGTATGAACCGTTGCTGCATGACCATCAAGCGCGGCGAAATCATTTTCATGAACGATAAGTAGCTGGATTTTGGAAATTTGACGCTTTGCCGTAGGCAGGCGCACGGAGCAGACAGGTAACCTAGCCCATGAATCGACTGATCGAATGCGTTCCGAATTTCTCCGAAGGCCGCGACCCCTCCAAAGTCGACGCCATCGTCCACGTCCTCAACAGCGTGCCGGGCGTTTACGTCCTCGACCGCGAAATGGACGCCGACCACAATCGCTGCGTCATCACCCTCGCAGGAGATCCGGAAGCCGTTGGCGAAGCCGCCATCCTCGGAGCGGGCAAAGCCCTCGAACTCATCGACATGAACCACCATACAGGCGCGCACCCTCGTGTCGGCGCCACCGACGTTGTTCCCTTCATCCCCATCGAAGGAGTCACTCTGGAAGATTGCGTCGCCCTGGCCCGCCGCGTCGGCAACGAAATCTGGAAACGTCATCGCATTCCCATCTTCTTTTACGAAGCCGCCGCCACTCGCCCCGATCGCGTCAACCTGGAAAATGTTCGTCGCGGCCAGTTCGAAGGCTTACGCGAAGAGCTGAAGAAAAATCATGAACGCCAGCCCGATGTTGGCGAACCCAAGCTTCATCCCACGGCCGGAGTGACTATAGTTGGCGCGCGCAAATTCCTCGTTGCCTACAACGTCAATCTCAACACCCCCGACATTTCCATCGCCAACAAAATCGCCAAAGCCATTCGCTTCTCCAGCGGCGGACTTCGCTACGTCAAATCCATGGGCGTGGACTTGAAGGCCCGCAATCTCGCCCAAGTTTCTATCAACCTCACCGATTACGAAAACACCCCAATGCATCGCGTCTATGAAATGGTGAAACGTGAAGCCGCACGTTATGGAGTCATGCCCGTAGGCAGCGAAATCGTCGGCCTGGTTCCCAAGAAAGCCATCGAAATGGCCGCTGATTATTTCCTTCAACTCGAAAATTTCTCTCCCTCGCAGGTATTCGAGAACAAGCTTGCAGCCGTTCTCTCTGGCGTTCCGGCGGAAGCAAAGGAAGCCAGCAAATACGCATCGCTAGCTCAGCCTTTCCTCGACGCGGTCTCTGAGCCGACGCCCACTCCCGGCGGAGGCAGTGTCTCTGCCTTCGCGGCGGCCGCGGCAGCCGCTCTTGGCCAGATGGTCGCCTCTCTCTCTCGCAAGAAAAAATCGCAAATCCTCCACGTGGATAAGCTTTCCGCTCACTTGGACGAATTGCGCAGAGTCGCCTGCGACCTGACCAAAGCGATTGACCGTGACGCCGCCTCCTACGACGCTGTCATGGCCGCGTTCAAGCTCCCTCAAGGTAACCCCGAAGAAACCCAGAAGCGCGAGGAAGCCATTCAATCCGCTACGAAGGGCGCTGCCGAAGTTCCCCTCGAAGTCGCACGAAAGAGCGCCGACCTGCGCGACCGTCTCGTCCAGTTGGAGGCAATCTCTCCCGCTTCCATGAAGTCCGATCTTCAAGTCGCGCGTCTAATGGCTGTAGCGGGTGCAAACGGCGCCCTCGCCAACGTGGAGATAAATCTCGATGGTTTGAAGGATGCCACCTATGTCGCTGCTGCCCGCATCAAAGTTGATGAACTGCGCAAGCGCCTGGGATAATCCCTGCCCAATACGGTAAAATTGAGTCTCGGCCCTGCCTCCAAAGGAGCTTTAAATGACGTGTTCCAAGTTTTCGTTTCGAATCCTCGCGGCTTTTGCTGTTCTGGTTTTTGTTTCGGCTGCGGCAAAGCCCGCTAAGGCCGGCAGCCTGAGCGCCGATACCATTGGTCTTTTCCCCAAGAACGTGGGCGAATTTGCTTACGCTGACCTGAAAAAGGCGCGCACCATGCGCTGGTACCCCGCCCTTCAGGAGCAGATGCTCCCCGAGCGTTTTCGCCAATTTGAAAAATTTCTGGCTTCCGCGGGAATCGATCCGAATTCTCAGGTCGATGAACTTGCCTGGGGACTGGTTCCCGAATCAATGGCCAAAGCCGAAGATGGCAAAGCCACCGACGTTCCCAGCAGCGAACAGATCGTCGGCATCGCGTTGGGCAGCTACAATCCTTCTTCTACCGAGGCCTACTTCAAGCAGCAGAAGCTTCCTACCTCTTCCAAGCGCGGTTATACCCTGTTCGCCTTTGGCTCCGGCGCCGGTCCCAACGACCTCTTCTTCTTTTTTATCGATTCCAACAAAGCCGCTTTCGGCCACAGGCAGCTTCTCGAGAAGCTAATCGAAATCCGTTACGGCGGCGAAGAAGGCCTCCTTCGCAACGATAAAATGTACAGCCTGATCAATGAAGTCAACGGCTCCGGCATCGTCTGGGCCGTTCTCGATCCGGGCTATACCCGCCTCGCTATGGGCCAGCTCGCTCCCGAAGTGCAACAGTTCCCCGAAGCCGCCAAACTGATCAATCGCATGCAGTCCATGATTATCTCCGCAACATCCAGCAGCGGCATTGAAGCGAAATTCCAGGCCGTCTGTGCGCTTCCTGAGGACGCTAACACGCTAAGCCAGCTCATGGCCGCCGGTCTGCTCTACAAGAAATACCAAGCCAGCAAAGACAATCCCGAACTTGGCCAGCTTCTGGATCAGGCCAATGTGACGCCTTCAGGAGAACGAGTGGTCATTCGCATGACCGTAAGCGACGATCAGATGACCGCACTCATCCGCAAGAATACCTTCGCCATCAAAATGTAATCGGTTTTTCGCCGAAGGCATCGGCCCTTAGGGGCGAACTCAGCAACTCTTGGGGGTCGGAGCTTTTAAGCCCCTGAGGAACCCGGCCTAGCTCGTCAACGGAATGCGTTTTGTCAACCGCATGCGCGACGAATTCTCTAAAAACTCGCAATCAACCGAATCCACACCCGCAATCGCAGGCTTCTCTTTTCCATCCGGGCTTTCTTTTCCTGCGAATGACAATATGATCTCGATGCGATCCGTCAGCTTTTGCAGCGATATGTCGCAATGCGTCGCGGAACTATGGCAGTGGAAGCAATACTTGCACGCCGCCACAACTGCCGCCTGCAATCCCAATATCTCCGAATTCTCCAGCCCCGCTGTGTCCGCCATGTACCGCGCAGCCCCACCCGCGGCCGCGGCCAGCCTTTCATCCGCGTCCATTTGCAGCAAGATCCGTTGAGAATGCGTCGCCACGATTACGAGTTACTCGCCAGAGCCACGTCGCAGGCTTCTCGGCAGTCCGGACAATAATACAATCCGTCTGCGCAAAGCTTGACGTTCAATTGTCCCTTGCAAATAGTGCAATACTTCTCACAAGTGCAGTATTGCTCCGCTTTGTCGCACTGCGAGCACACAATTTGTTGTCTGGCAGCCATAGTCGCCCCTCGCCAGAACTGTACCTGACCACCCCTTCCCCAGCAAGCCTCTCGTATCTCAATTTTTCCTACTTAATCCTAAGGAGTCGGAGCTTCAGAGTCTTCAGCTCCGACATCATGTTGCCAGCAGGACCTTTCCGTGCTCGGAGCGAATGATATACTCCTGCCGCGCGGATGCATGAACAAACTAAAATTCTATGCGCCAACCGACAGCAGAATGATACGGATTCATGCAGCATTTTGGAGCAGTGCGTTCCTGCTCTGCTTGGTTGGCTCGCCGGCCCGCGCACAGGAATCGCAACTTCTTCCGGAGGTTGATGCGCATCTCACCATTAATTCCACTTTTCGGGCCTATCTCCAGGCCAAGGATGATCGAGAGGGCGGTGACCCGGAGCAATTCACGTTCGGGCCAAGTCTTCAGCTTTTTCTGAAACCCCTGCTTAAGCTGAAAGAGGTCAAGACATTTGACCTGGACGACTCGAAATCAAGATTCCTGGTTTTGGAGACTGGCTATCGTTTCATCACCGCGCCGGGCGCTCCCTCGGAGACTCGCTTGATTGAAGCGGCAACTTCGAACTTTCCCCTGAAAGCGGGGTTGTTCCTCTCCGACCGGAACCAGTTCGATCTGGACTGGAAAAACAATGCCTTTTCCTGGCGGTATCGGAACAAATTAACGCTGGATCGTACTTTCGCGATCCGTTCCTATCACTTCATTCCGTATCTTGCCGCCGAGCCGTTTTACGAGAGTCAGTACAGCAAGTGGAGCACAACAGCTCTCTTCATGGGCAGTTTGTTCCCCGTAGGGAAGCATGTGCAATTCAGTCTCTACTTCGAACACGATAACAATACGGGCAAGCGTCCCAATCAACAGGTAAATTCGGTGGGACTGGTCTTGAATCTCTACTTTTCCTTGGCGAGGAAATGAAGACGGGTGGCCAGGTATCGGCGAGTCATGCTGGAGAAGTTTACCGCCGACGCTTTGTGTCGACGCGCTTGGCGGCCACCTTGCTCGTCGATGGGGCGCCTTGCTTCGCCATCTGCGCCTTCCCCGCCTTAGTCATCAAGCGCGATTGTTCGTACATCTCGATCCACTTTTCGCTCGAAATCGCCGAGATCAGCTTGCCAATCGCTTCGAGCGGCAAATCGTCCGGCGACTCGAAATGAACGCAACACTTCCCCATGTCGAGCTTCTTCCCCGCCGCCTTGAACGCCGCCTTCAGTTGATCGAGCTGACTCGCACTCCAAAACGCGCCCATCAGGTAGAGCGAGCAGTAGTTCTTCTGCGACGAGAGCGCGACGTAGCAGATTGGCTGCTTGTTGTAAGTGTCTGGATATCGAGACAGGGGGATCGTCCAGCCGATCGTGCCCCAGACGAGGCACTCATCGTAGCCGCGCGGAATGTGCTTGTTCACGAGTGCGCGCACCGTCGCGATCGTCTTCGCACGATCGGCGGGGAGTGAGGCAATGTATTGCGCAGGCGTCTTGACGTTCGATGGTGGTTTCATGGATTCGTCGTCTTCCCGAACGAAGTGTATCACCGAACGTTTGAAAACCAGCCAGCGGCAGGGGCTGTGAGTATCGCGTAAGTCCTGGCCGTGCGCAAGCACGGCGTCTTTTGTCCGTCCTTAAAGTCATCATCAGAAGAGAGGGCGGTGGGCGCTTGTGGAAATCGCACAGCGATTTCCAAGCGAGAGGAAGGTTGTGACGCGATGATGCTCGCTCTAGGTGCCCTGGATCTCTCGCAACAGTCCCGTAGATACGTCGTACACGAATCCGCGCACCACCACGCTTTCCGGTATCCATGGGTGGCTGCGCAGCTTCTGCAACTGGTGACGCACATTCTGATCGATGTTTTGGAAGGCGTAAAAGAACGAGGGAGAGACAGCTGCGGTCCCGGTGCGGTTCTGAATCCGTGTACGCAAATCCTCCTCACTGGTGTGCATCAATCCGCAATCCGTGTGATTGATCACCATGAATTCCTCTGTACCCAGCAAGTGATGCGACACCACCAGCGAGCGCAGGCTGTCTTCCGTCACGATCCCGCCGGCATTGCGAATGATGTGCGCGTCTCCCGTCTTCAACCCCATCGTACGGATCGAAAGCCGCGTGTCCATGCACGTCAAAATGGCCAGTTTGCGTTCGGGACGCGGCGTCAGTTTGCGCAATTCATGCGTGCGCGCGTAGATTTCGTTTGCGACAAGGACTTCGTCAATCACGCCCATAGCCGGGATAGTTTACCTCAGTTTGTCACGGTATTTCCCGGATCGCTCGGAAAGTCCGTGATTTTCGCGGTCAGGATTCAGGACAGATGAGGAGAAAAATCGGTCAGCGCCATATACGTGGAGTCGACCTTATCGACCAGTTTTCCGTTCGCTTCGGATTTTTCTTTGACGCTCTTCCAGTCGGGATCGTCTTGAAATGCCTTCCAACTCGCCGCTGCCGCTTCTCTGCTCGCGTGCCGAAGGATGTAGATCAGCGTGCCACTCTTTCCTGGCTCATCCACGGGAGTCCAGTAGGCCACATTCTTCATACCGTGTTTTTCAAAGAGTTTTATCGTATGGTCCCGGAAACGGGCCAGCAGTTCCGGCAACTTTCCGGCCGCCGCCGAATACACGCGCAACTCATACACGGTCGTCGCGGCCACCATGGATCCGCCTTTGTCTTGTTCCGCGGCGGCCATCAGAGCCGTTGGGAACAAAGCTGCCGCGGGAATGGATTGGATAAGTGTTCGTCTTTTCATGCCGGGCATTCTATCAGAACCCGCAAGATTGGGTCGACTGGCAACGTTCCGCAATTACTTACGGAGTGACAGGCGCGGAATGGGGAACGTTTGTGCTCAGCTTCTTGATTACAAATTCCTGCAGCAGGTTCGCGGCCGCGTTCGCGCCAATCCCTATCAATGTATTTTCAAATGTAAGCGCCACGCCGTTTCGATCGCTCGCCGGGTAATAAAGATTGGAGATTCCGCCTGCCGCCAAGTCTCCGATCAACATGGAATAATTGGCTTGCCAGTGACCATTGTCGCCCTTGCAGATCACGGAATTGGCCAGGGCATACAGCACGCGCGACTTCTTTGTTCCCGTTCCCTTATAAAAATAACGCGGGTCTTGCTTGAACACTGACGGCAACATGGCGCCGCCAATGAATGTGCTGATTGCAAAATCCGCGTAGGTAGCGCCGTACCGCTTCGCGTATCCGTCCGCGCCCTGCCCATATCCTGGAAATCGGTTTTGCGCTTGCTCGATACCGGCAATCGCGCCGGTCAATCCAAAGCTGACAGGATCAATCGTAGTTTTCCATGCCAATTGATACTTCTGTTTGGTGCTGAGCGGCGCCGCGTTCGGCACGTATGTGACATAGTAGTTGGGAATCACGCCGAGCACTCGCTGCTTCTCTTCATCCTTCAATTGTTCTTGTGCCAGTTCGATCGGCGTCAACTCTACTCTGACTTCCGTGACATTCGTGGCCACTGCCAGCACGATCTGCGGCAGCCGCAAGTTTTCTCCCTCCCGCAGGTTCCCCGAAGAAGTCTGCGATGCAAAACCTTCGGAAGTGAATGTCAGTTGAAAGGGCCCAGGCGCAACATTGTTAAAGGCGAACTGTCCGTCCTCACCGGAAAGCGTCTCTGGACTTGCTGTTTCGCCCTCACGAGAGAACTTTACGCGAGCTCCCGCGACGGCTGTGCCGTTCTTATCGACAATCATCCCACTGATGCTGCCGAGCTGTTTCTGATCCGTCGATTGCTCTCCAGAGGTTGGAACTTTCTGCGCGCCGATGGAACTAGTGCTCTCCGTTGTGGGGGTGCTTGCCGACGATGAGGATTGCGCTTGTGCCGCAACTGCGAAAACCGCCATGGCCAGGCTTAGCCAAACCATGCGAAATAGACTCATACCCGAATAAAGTACAATTCGGATTGCACACTTATTACAGGGGACAGTTTCTGAAAAAGTCACGTTAACCAGTGTAAAGCCTTCCCTCTGGCTTCCCAATACCCGGCCCGGTTTTGGTGTTTCAGCCAAACCTGCACCGAAGTCCAGCCTCGTGGAGTTGGATGCCAAACCCACAGAGTTCGGTTTCATCCCGAAATTGTCCTTGTTCAACTATTTTGCACAGCGAAATCCTACAAATTCTCGCGAACCGTTCGGCGGGTGACTGTCGCGATACTCCACCCAGAGATTCACCGGCGCGCCCTCAAAACTACCCCCGCGAATTACCCTTCTGGTTCTGACCTGAAAAGACGACGCCCCATCCACAAAGCGATTTCCACCCCCGACCGGGTCCTTTTGCTCGGTCGAAGGGTATGGCGCCCATTCGTCCGCCAGGAATTCCCACACATTCCCAGCCATATCAAATAGGCCATTCGGATTTGCCGGATACTTTCCCACAGCAGTTGTGCTGCCCACGACTCCGCCGTAATTGGCGCGACTCGAGTCCGCCATCTCATTTCCCCAGGGGAATAATCCAACAATTCCTCCGCGCGCAGCATACTCCCACTCCGCCTCTGTGGGCATCCGATTCCCTTCCCATTGACAATAGGCCACGGCGGCATACCAATTCACATTCACGACGGGATGGTTTGCTTTTGCTTCCATCGTATTGGGCAGTTTCCAGTGCTTCAGATAATTTCCATTATCGAGATCGCCACGAACACGACCCGGTTGCCACTCGGGATTAGCATCCGTAAATTTCTTAAACTCAGCGTTCGTCACCAGACTCTTGTCGATTTGAAAGTCACCTACAGTTACCCAGTGTTTCGGCACCTCGTCTTTGAACAGTTCCGCCGTCTTAATCCCCAAGATATTTTGGAAACGCGGAATCTCCTTGGCATCAATCCCCATCTGAAAACGTCCCCCTCGAACGAGTACCATTGAGTCGACTGCGCTATGCACTCGAGTCTCGGAGTGGTCTTGCGCATGGCTTCGAGCAGGGATCCAAAGAGATATTCCCAGAAAAAATATTCTACTAAGAGAGAGTCTATTCATATGGCCGGTCCTTTCACATCCGCTGGATAGACGAATTTGTTCAAGCTCGGGTAGCAATTCTGGACGCTATCGAAGAGTCTTTGGCAATGTTCTCATCAACCCACGGTGGGGACGGCCCGAGGTTCACTCATGAAAGCTAGTCAAAAAGTCAGGGAGATTCTTGGGCAGGTTGCTTGCCGCCCCAGGCCACTTGCTCGACCGGACCAATTAAGAATACCCAGGAAGCTGCGCCGACCAGACTCACCGCGACCACGATGCCAAAAGCCCACTGATAGTAGCCGGTTCGTTGCAACACGAATCCTGTGAGGGTTGGAGCAACCACTCCCGAGAAATTCCCGATGAAATTCTGAAAGCCTGTCCACCGTCCTGCGGCGGTCGGCCCCGCCAAGGTCTGGGTAATCGCCCAGACACTGGAACTGCCAACTCCTAGAAACATTACTGCAAGAATTACGGCAGCCACACAGAATGATACGCTTCCAACCGAAGCAAGCCCCGTGAACAAGCCCGCGAGAATCAGTCCGCCCCCGACAACTGTCTTGCGTACGAGTGTAGGCGTTGCTCCGGAAACAATCCAACGATCAGAAAGCCAGCCCGCAAGAGCGGAACAACAGGCTCCCAGCAAATAGGCACAGCCGCCTATTTTCGCCATCTGCTCCATAGAAAAACCGCGCCCACGCACCAAATAAAACGGAAGCCAAGTAATAAGGAAATAGCTCACATAGTTGAGAGAGAAGAGTCCAAAGCAGGTTCCCCACGCAGATCGCAATCCCAGGAATTCCCATAAGCTGGGTGCGTCTCTTTCTTCCAGGCAAACTTTGCCCTTCTTTTTGGGCATCCACTTCAACCACGGGAAGATCCAAAGCATGCTGCCGAGCCCCAAAACGATGAAGAAAGGCCTCCAGCCAAAACGTGCCATCAGTAAGCCGCCAAAAAGCATTCCGAATCCAGGGCCCAACATCAATCCCGATGCAACCAGTGCATTCGCCAGTCCTCGGTGCTCTTCGCTGAAATTCAAGGCGAGTATTTTCGAGTAGGATGGATAGGCAACAGATTCTCCCCACCCCAACAGAAGCCGCAGGACGAACAGCGTGGCAAACGCATGGACCATCCCCGTCGCGGCAGTGGCAGCGGACCACACCAAGAAGCCACTCGCGAATACCCAATTCACGTTCCAGCGGTCCACCAGCCAGCCGGAAAGTAACTGCATCCCTGCGTACGTCCAGAAGAAAGCGGAAAGCAATAAGCCGAGTTGGGAAGCGGAAATTCCCAACTCATCCTTAAGCAGCGGTGCAGCGATACTGAGGTTTCCGCGATCCACGTAGTTGATGAATACAGAAATGGCCAGAAGAATGAGGACTATAAGCAGATTGCCCGGAATACTCCTGCTTTGCACTGACCTGGAAGTTGTCATGTCGCTGGCGCATCATCGTCCAGCGACCGTTTCTTTGCAACCTATTTAGTTTTTGGACGCGACTTTTGTCTGCTTTTCTTTTTGTTCTTCACGATATGCCTTCCACGCCTGATCAATCACATAAGCGTGAACCGCATCCGCGTCCGCCACGGTCATCCTCTTGTTTGGAAATGCGAATTTAGGTGGGTCGGCTAGGCCGGGCATCCCCTTATCCCAGTGACTGCCACCCATCACAATCTGATACCAGTCTTTGTGCACGTCGGCGGGTGCATACCGCAGATCGGGAATCGCTCCATCCAAGACCCATGCGCCACTGCCGTCGATGCCGGGCGAATGGCAACCTTCACAGTAGAAACTGACGTACAGCTTTTCACCCTTCTTGATGATTTCTTTACCGGTCTTTTGCACCGGAGGCTCTGGAACCGGAGGCACTTCGATGTGCGGATACGGAAATGGAATTTTCCCGTTCAATTTGAAAGCATACAGCCGAACCGGGCCACGTTTCGATTCTGGTGTCGCCATGGTGCGCGCTGGAGCAAATAGCCGCGAACCGCTGCCCCATCCCACAGCAGTAATCACATACTGTTCACCGGCCTGCGAAAACGTCACGGGGATAGATTCGATGGCCGAGCCTGTCTTCATAGACCACAACTTTTTGCCGGTGTCTGCTGTGTACGCAGCAAACTCACCGGTTCCCTGTCCTTGAAACACCAGATTCCCCGCCGTTGAAAGGACCCCCCCGTTTACGGAGATTTCTTCCTCTACGGACCAGCGCGCCGTTTGTGAAATGGGATCCCAGGCAGTCAACCTGCCATACAGCCCTTCTCCACTCTCTCCTGCTTCCACGGGGGCTTTCGTGCCTTCGCGGCGATCAGTGGTCGGCACATACGCCAGATTCGTCGCAGTGCTGTAACTCATCGGCCACCAGTTGTGCACGGTCCACTGCTTTCCTCCACCTTTCGCAACTGGAACTAGCACAGGCTTACCCGTTTCCTGATCTACGGAGGTGGCCCAAGTGGTTTTCACCATGGGTTTCGCAGAAATGAATTTTCCGGTCTTCGCATCGAGAATGTAGAAAAATCCGTTCTTCGGAACAGTCAGAGCGACATGACGTTTTTCTCCGTTCAGCATCAGGTCCGCCATTACGATGTGATTATTTTCGGAGTGCACGCCTTCGGTCCCCGTCTGGTAGTGCCACACGTACTCTCCCGTATCCGCTTTAACCGCGACAATGCACTGGGAGAACAGTTTTTCACCGGTGGCCTTCACTGCGGCAAGCTCTCCATAGTCCGCACCCGCTCCAGCGGTCCCAAAAATCACCAGGCCAGTCACATCGTCGTAAGTAATGGCATTCCACACATCGCCGCCTCCTACGGTCCACCATTCTTTCCCGCTCCAGGTTTTTGCGGCCATTTCTAGAGCCTTCGACTCAAATGGCTTTGATGGTTCTCCCGGGACTGTCCAGAAGCGCCACGCTTCTTTACCCGTTTCCGCATCGTAGGCCACCAACGCGCCGCGCACTCCGTCGTCGGACCCGTTGAACCCCATTACGATGTTGCCTTTCGCCACGTGTGGGGCACCCGTAATTCCCGTTTGGGATGGCTCACATACCGTCGCTTCCCACACTTGCTTTGCGGTCGAAGCATCAATGGCCACCAACCGACAATCTCCCGTGCCGACGTAGACTTTGCCATTCCATACTGCGACACCCGCGTTCGTGCGGGCTGAATACGATCCATTCAGTGACTGATTCAGCTTTACCTTTGGATCGAATTTCCAGAGCAGTTTTCCACTTTGTGCTTCCACCGCATAAATTTTTGACTGTGGCGCACTGACGTAAATCACGCCATCCACCACGATGGGCTCAGACACCACTCCCATTCCGCCTTCGATGTCCAGATACCAGGCCAACCCCAACTCACTCACATTCTTGTCGTTGATCTGTGCCAGTGGACTAAAGTGCTTCGAATCGTTTGTCCGGCCATTTAACAACCAGTTGTTTGTTGAGCTGGTGTCATCAGCTATACGAGTCTCGGTGACATTGCCAGGAGTCACAGAGTTTGTCTGTTTTTGCTCGGAACAGGCGGTCATGAAAGTGGTTCCGAGAATTGCGATGATGGCGATTCTGAAGATGTGGTGCGTTTGCATGGCAGCACTCCTTGTGTGGTAACAAGTTCACAGTTGTAACCACAGACTATGCCTGTATGATCGGTGTCAATCCGGCATGTTAGTGGCGCGCTTCGAACAATGTCAACGGCACTATCCGGCATTTCCACGGTGTTCATCACACAGTGATTCCTGGTCGACTAGAGAAACTTCCTTGAACTCAACTTTTGCTTTGCGTCAGGTCTATACCTGGCGTAGGATGCCTCACACCGTATTCCTACCCACCGTTTCTCACGCTAAAGGAGTTGTTCCATGCATTTTCACAATCTCAATCTGCTCGCTGTCCTCGTAGCAGCACTTTCCACAATGCTTGTCGGGTTTCTTTGGTATTCACCGATGCTGTTTGCGAAACCGTGGATGCGCGAAATGGGTTACGACCCGAACGACAAAGCCAAAGTACAGGAGATGCAGAAGAGTGCAGGTCCCGCCTATTTCGCATCGTTAATTGCCAGTGTGGTTACCGCCTTCATCCTGGCGCTGTTCTTTCACGAAATGCGTGTGCAGTCCATTGACCTTGGACTGTTGATCGCATTCCATGTATGGCTGGGCTTCGTCGCTACTGTTCAGTTGACCGGCGTACTCTTCATGAAACAGAGCATGAAGCTCTTTGCCATCAACACCGGGTATCAGTTGGTATGTTATCTGGCGATGGGAGCGATTTTAAGTGCATGGAAGTAGCCACGCCCGCGTGAACCAAACTAAGACATTCGTCGATCACGTATCCGCAGGATGTTTCGCTAAATGATTTGGATTAGACGGAATCTGGCTGTGTTGCTCACGGAATTGGCGTTGGCTTACGCTCAATTAGCAGAAGTGCGGCGCTGGCCACTCAACACCCACCAGGCCGCAAGGGTCGCAAATTTTTCATCTTGAGACCAAGGAGCGCCCATTCCTTTGCCAAGTTTTGTCACTTCACTGAGTAGCTGGAGGGGTGTGCGCGAGAAACTCTCCGCACAGGCCTGAAGCAAATCTCGCTCCCGGATACACGTCAACCGCAGCATGCGACGGGAACTGGCGGCGCGAAGTGCTCCACGGAACAGTTCACCATCCGCGGTATGTATCAAAGCATGAGACAGCAGAATCTTCTCCAACTCTGGAAGTTTTCGACCAGAGGCCAGCAGGAGGCAGCCATGATCCAAGCGATAGCCCGAAGCTTTTAATTCTGCCTGCACCGCCGCCAGCCCTTCCCGGGCTATACCTTCTGCCTCCGAGCGAACATTATTCACAAATTTGCCCGCGTCCACGCGGTCCATCCTTGCCGCCGTGTGATAGGGCTGGCGAAACGTATAACTGAACGTCTTCACCAGTTGGATTCGGCGCCGACTCAAAACCAGCGGCAGGCCATCCACCACCGATAAGGCCACCAGCGCAGTCCACCCGGAGTGGACACGAAGCCCAATCGCAGCTCTCTTCATGGAAACCTCCGTGGTAGGGGAAACGGAGGACACTAAGATTGCATTTTTAGTGAAAAACGGTCAACAACTTACAGTGGGGGGTTCCCCGAATAACGATTCGTCTTCGCGCTTTCCGCGAATTGCCCTTGCTGCGCTCGAGTGCTATTCTGCCTTTAAATTCACGGAGATTCCACTTGCCATTCCGGCCGATACTTTTGTGTTTGCTCTTGCTCTTTCTTATTCCCCACGTTTCTGCCCAGCAAGCCTGTCCGGCAATTCAGATGAGTAGTCCTGACCCCTCCAGACTGCTTTTCAATCCACAACAGGAAATGTATCTCGGAGAGATTGTCTCTGAGCACCTGCAAAGCCGGTTTCTGGTGGTGGGAGAGGACGAAGTCAACGCCTACCTGCGCCGCGTGGGAAACCACGTGGCAAGCCAATTGCCGAAATCGGACATGCAGTATCAGTTTTTCCTTTACGACCAGCCGGAGATCCAGGCTTTTGGTCTACCAGGGGGAAGAATTTATGTTTCTCGCAAGATGGTCGCTTTTTTGAAAAGTGAAGATGAGCTTGCCGGCCTTCTTGGCCACGAACTTGGCCACATCGCCATGAAGCAACAGAATGAGGGGATTTCTCGCCAGATGCGCGAGGCTCTCGGCATTCAAAGCGTAGGCGATCGTGAAGACATTTTCGAAAAATACAACGCCTGGATGGAGGCTAGCCGGCAGAAGAAATCACATTCAGGAAACCATTCTGATTCCGACCGCGACCAGGTTATCGCCGATCGCGTTGGCCTCGAAGCCACTATTCGCGCCGGTTATTCTCCTCAAGCCTTTGTTGAATTCATGGACCGACTGTTGGAGACCAAGGGCAAAACGGGCAGTTGGCTTTCGGACATGTTTGGCGCCACCAAACCCGATGCAAAACGTCTGCGTGAATTGACAAAAGATGTGGCCGTTCTTCCCCCGTCATGCATTGATCGTAAACCTGTTGGAACTCAAACGGATTTCAGTAGCTGGCAGACTGCGGTTCTTCACTATCAGGGCATCGGACACAAAGAAAAACTTCACGACATCCTTTTTCGAAAACAGTTGGACGAGCCTCTCCGTGGGGATATTGGAAATTTCCGCTTCAGTCCTGACGGAAAATACATTCTGGCACAAGGCGAAGGCGGCATTAGCGTTCTCACTCGCGATCCCTTGGGTGTGAAGTTTCATTTCAATGCAACTGGGGCAGAAGATGCGCAGTTTTCTCCAGACTCGGCGCAAATTGTATTTGTTACACGTGATTTACGCGTTGAGGTCTGGGACGTTGAGACACAGGACCGTGTTTCGCTTTCCGATGTGGCGGCCATTCACGGGTGCCGCGAGTCGCAACTATCTCCCGACGGCAAGTTTCTTGCCTGCCTGGGAAATGACTTCGCCCTCTCTTTATTCGAAGTCAGTTCAAGTCAGGAGGTTTTTCACAAGAACTCGTTCGTCGACCTCAACAATATGAACTATGGCGCATATATTGCCTATTTTTTCAGAATATTACGGGGCGAGAATGTCACTACCTTGCGATTTGCACCCGATGGCCGCTACTTTGCCGCTTCGGCCCCCGGCAGCGAAGGCCTTTTGCTCCAAATCCCTGAAGGCAAGAAACTAAACATACCCGGAAGTGTGCAACCCGTCTTGAAACATTCTTTCGCATTTCTCTCACCTACTCGATTGGTGGGACTGGATTCCTTCAGCCCACAGAAGTCCCCAATAGTTGATTTCGTTTCAGGAAAGGTCATCTCTCATGTCGCTCTTGGCGGTGGAACCCTTACCGCTGGAACCAACCCACGCTACCTGTTGATTCGTCCTATTGTCGATCACGCAGTCGGGGCACTAGATCTTGATACGCAGAAATACGTATTCGCTACTCGAAATGCGGCTACGGACATCTGGTCCGACACTGCAGTCAGTGAACGCCTCAATGGAGAGATCGGCCTCTACAAGGTCACGGAAACGAAACCGTTCGCGACTCTGCAGTTGCCAGTTAGTCCTCTTGGCAGACTCACTACCTTTGCTGCTTCGCCGGACTTGCGTTGGATGGCGGCATCTGTCCATTCGCGCGGCGCCATTTGGGATCTCGAGAAGAACGAGCGCTTGATGTTCACTCGAGGCTACGAACGCGTATTTTCCGTGTCGCCAGAGATTTTCTATCTTGAATTTCCCAAATTCCAAAAAGCCGATCCAGAACTTGTGGCGTTTAGTGGTGCGAGCCGTCAAACGGCTACCCGGACTCTAAACGAGAATGACGATTTATCCTTGCGTGGGAATTACTCCATCCGATGGAAGCATGCTGAAAAGGAACGTGACAGCATGCGGAATGTTACACTGGACATCATCGGGACGGAAAAGGGTCAAACCCTGTGGACACGAACATTTCCGAAGCAGGCGCCGTGGCTGGAAGGCAGCGCCTCCAAAGATCGGCTTATTCTTATGTGGTTTGCCACCTCGGACACAGCCAAAGAGGAAATCTCTCGCGATCCGGTGCTGCGCGAGAAGTGGCAGCGCAAGAACCTGTCCGACAATGATTATCTGCTTGAGGTAGTAGACAGTTTAACGGGCAAGCCGATCGGTTCGCTCGTTGTTTCGACTGGCAAAGGGGCATTCCGGATCAATCATGTAGAGTCAATCGGCGACTGGGTAGTCGTGTCTGACACCTCAAATCGAGTGCTTCTCTACTCTCTGACGACGGGCGAAGCGAAAGCACGTTTTTTCGGCACCCGTCCCAGTTTTTCGCCCACCGGTACTCTTTTATGCGTGTCAAACGATCGCGGCCAGTTGCGTCTTTTCGATTTGCCCTCGCTCGCTCAAGTAGACGAACTATCTTTCGGCAACCGAATTGTTCTGAAGACCTTTTCCAGCGATGCAAGGAAGCTTCTGGTGCTGACAGATGACCAGATTGCGTATGTCATAAGCTTGACCAACTCTACTTCCAGCCGAAGTCCTATCGGAAGCCAGCAGCAGTGACACAATTTCCGGTAGTTCGAAACGTTACCGAAAAGCCAATTCCGGTGAGCTCACAGGAGAGGGAATCGCCCACAGGATTACGCCCGGCATAAAAGGCGACACGGCAGCGCGGTGATTTGGCAAAAGCCGGATAGCGTACCCGCGCAGACCGCTCTTAGTGGAATACAAGGCCGCTCGAAATATTACATTCCCGGACTCATCTCGATCTCCCGGATCCATCACAGTTACCACCGCTCCTGGATTTCCCCGTTAGCGCTTACATGGCCCTCCAGAATCTGCACGATGACATCTTCTGGAGTCAGCGAATCGAGAAACACCCGTACCGTAACGATCAGATCCTCTCCAATGGCAACTTCCGTTGCTTCCGGAGGCAACGATTCGATTCGCAGGTGCGACCAGACGGATTCCTCGCGCTTCCTCCAACCGCTCCGTCGTGGTGCTCATCTGCCGAAAACCATCTCGTGAAGATCATAAACATTAGCCATTGAGTTCAGGCGTTTACAATGCGCCACCTCCGTTCCCCTTGCGTTATGCCTGCAAAATGAGGAGTTTGTCTCTCGGCGCATCGCTTCGACAGATATCGTGATAGGTTAACTCCCATATGCTCGGTTCAACTGGGCGACTCCTCAAATTGTTTCTGGTCCTAACGCTTTGCTGTCTGAAGCTTTCGGCGCAAACATCAACCGGCAAATCGACAGAAGCGAAACCGTCGCATGCAACTCCATGGGATTTCAATCTGGCCCTTAGTGGCTATATCGTTCCGCAGAACCAGTCCTACGCATCACCAACCCTGACGGCAGATCACGCTACGCTGCATCTTGAGGCTCGTTACAATTACGAAGCTCAGCGCACAGGTTCGTTGTGGGCCGGCTATAACTTTTCCGCAGGCAAAACACTTGTTTTGGATGCCACGCCGATGATTGGAGGCGTCTTTGGGGAGGTAAACGGAATTGCCCCCGGATTGGAATTTACGGTTACCTACAAAAGGGTGCAACTCTATAGCGCGAACGAATACATTTTCGACACCAATACGAAATCCGGTAATTTCTTCTATACCTGGACGCAACTTACCTATTCCCCGTTGGACTGGTTTGCCTTTGGCTACGTAACCCAGCGCACCCGTGCTTACAACTCTTCTCTAAACATTCAGCGAGGCCCAATGGTGGAGTTCACGTACAAAAAGATCACTTTCACAACACAGGTTTTCAATATTGGCCAAGCAGACCCAACATACGTGCTTTCTCTTGGATATTCTTTTTAGCAGGGCGAGTTGGATTATATGTCTCCAAAAGAGGGCAGACGGAATCAAATATCCGTTGCGTACGGTTCCTGCCAATTCGTTGGTGTTCCGTCGCGGGGGTCTATTGTGAGCCATCATTCTGACAAGAAATCGGTAGAGCCCGCTGGCAATGCCCACTCGGAGCGTGCTCTTCCCTTTAAGATGCCTGTCGCCAAGCTGATCGGCTTTGAGATCGAAGAAGTCATGCCCGGCCGCGCGATCATTACGCTGCAAGCCGGCCCGCAACATTCCAATCCCATGGGCACATTACACGGCGGAATTCTGTGCGACATTGCCGACGCGGCCATGGGAATCGCTGTTGGCAGCACACTTGAGCCCGGCCAATCCTTCACCACGGTCGAACTGAAAATTAATTTCTTTCGTCCCGTCTGGTCGACAAAACTCACTGCGGAGGGAAGTGTGCTTCAGCGTGGCAAGACTACCGCTTACGTTGAATGCGTCGTCAAAGAGGAAGCCGGCAAACTTGTCGCCAAGGCCGCCAGTACCTGCATGATCCTCCATGGGGAGCGTGCGAACGGCCGCTGAATCTGATTCAGGTCCCAATTTTCTGAAGGATTCTTCTTCCCAAGTTAGTTTCTCGAGTTTCTCGAGTTTTGACGCTGTCTGAGACGCGTGTTACCATAACGTTCTGCCTGAGTTAACAATGGAATCAGCTACGTCTCCCGCAAACCCTGTCCCTAGGAAAACGTCTCTTAACGGCGTTCATCGCCGGTTGGGTGCCAAGATGGTCAATTTTGGCGGCTGGGATATGCCTGTCGAATACCCTTCCTCTGGCGGACTTGTTGCCGAGCACAAAGCCGTTCGCAATTCTGTTGGCCTTTTCGACGTGAGCCATATGGGCGACATTCGCATCCATGGTGCAAAGCACTCGGGCGGAGCGCTCGCCGCTGTTCAGCACATTACTATGAACGACGCTTCTCGCCTCGCCATTGGACAGGCGCAATATTCCGCGATGCTTTATCCTGCCGGAACGTTTGTTGACGACGTCATCGTTCATCGCCTTGGCGAAGACGACTACCTCCTGGTCATCAATGCCGGAACTCGCGAAAAAGACATCAACTGGGTCCGCGAAAACACCAAGTCTCTTGACTGCCAGGTCGACGAACTGAGCGACACCTATACGCAGCTCGCCATCCAGGGGCCTAAAGCGATCGAAGTACTTCGCACACTCACCGACGCCAATCTCGACAGCATTAAGAATTACTGGTTTACGCATGGCACGGTTTGCGGACTCAAGAATATTCTGATCGCACGAACGGGTTACACCGGAGAAGATGGCTTCGAGATTTATGTTCCCTCGGACATCGCCACCAGCGAACGAGTGTGGAATGAAGTCGTAGCCGCTGGCGAGGAGTTTGGCTTGATCCCTTGCGGCCTTGGCGCGCGCAATACCCTTCGCCTCGAATCGAAGATGGCTCTCTACGGCCACGAAATCAGCGATACCATTAATGTTTGGGAAGCGGGGCTGGATCGCTATTGCCACCTAGAGAAAGGCGATTTCATCGGCCGCAAGGCACTTGAAAAGGCCCACGCCTCCGGGTTAATCCGCACTCTCGTTGGCCTGGAAATGGTGGAACGCGGCATTGCCCGCGATGGCTATCGCTGCGTAAATGAAAAGGGCGATCCGATCGGCGTTATCACCAGTGGTTCTCCTTCGCCAACTTTGTGCAAGAATATTGCTCTTGCGTACGTGCCTCCAGCCTACTCGGCTCTCCGCACACCGATTTTCGTGGAAGTTCGTTCGCAGAAATGCAAAGCGGTGGTAGTGGCAACACCATTTTATAAACGGCCTAAAAAGGCAATCGCTTCCTGACGCGCAGCGGTCGGTGAATCAAACAAAGGAGTGGGGAATGGCGTATCCAACGCAATATAGGTACACGAAAGAACACGAATGGATTGACGTGAAAGGGGATGTCGCAACGATTGGCATCACCGACTACGCCCAGCATGAACTCGGCGACGTGGTCTTCGTGGAATTACCCGCTATCGGGGCCGCGCTGACCACTGGCAAAACATTTGGTTCCATCGAATCCGTCAAGGCTGTCAGTGAAATCTTCGCTCCTGCGAGCGGGCAGGTCACAGAAGCCAACGCTGAACTCCACACCAAGCCTGAGACCTTGAACACCGATCCACACGGCGCCGCATGGCTGGTTAAAATCAAGCTTTCCAATCCCGCAGAACTCAGTTCCCTCTTGGACGCCGTCGCTTACGAAGCTTTCGTCGAGGAGAAACAGAAGGAAACTTCCGCCTGATGCGCTATTTGCCGAAGAGCCCCAGCGAACGCCAGGAAATGCTGGCTGATATTGGCGTCAAAAACATCGAAGAGCTTTTCACTTCCGTTCCCGAGGCCTACCGTCTGAAAAAGCCGTTAAACTTACCGGGCCCGCTCTCAGAATCCGAAGTGATCGAATACTTCCAGGCGCGCTCTGCGGAAAATTCCGTTGGCTACTCCAGATTCCTGGGAGCAGGCATCTATAATCATCTTCGTTCCGTCGTCACCGACACAATCCTGCAGCGCGGTGAATTCCTGACTTCCTACACTCCGTATCAGGCAGAAATGGCCCAGGGTACGCTCCAGGCCATCTTCGAATTTCAGACGATGATCTGCCAGCTTACCGGGCAGGAAGTGGCGAACGCATCGATGTACGACGGTTCGACAGCCACCACCGAAGCAGTTTTGATGGCCGAGCGTCTGACGAGCCGCCAGCGCGTTCTTGTCGCTCGTTCCGTTCATCCCGAATATCGCGACGTGCTACGAACTTACGTCAAGCATTCTGGGCTTAAAATCGAAGAAATCTCCTACACTGCGGCTGGCACGCTGGACCTTAAGGCGCTCCAATCCGCTTTAAGCGATGATGTGTGCGCAGTCGTCGTGCAATCACCAAATTTCTTCGGCGCTATCGAAACGCTCAGACCGCTTGCCGACGCCGCACATGCTTCCGGCGCGCTTCTTGTCGTTGCGGTGACGGAAGCGATGTCTCTCGGCGCGATCAATCCACCGCGTGAAGCCGACATCGTTGCGATGGAAGGACAGAGCCTCGGCCTCCCTCCCAGTTATGGCGGGCCTTTTGTTGGAGTGCTCGCTTCGCGCGACAAATTTGTCCGTCAGATGCCCGGCCGCCTCGTTGGTCAAACTACGGATCAGGATGGACGACGCGGCTTCGTGCTTACCCTGGCCACACGCGAGCAGCACATCCGCCGCGAGAAAGCCACTTCCAACATCTGCACGAATCAAGCGCTCTGCGCCCTTGCTGCCACGGTACACATGACGCTACTCGGCAAAGAGGGGCTCCGAGAAATGGCGGAACAGAATCTGTCTAAAGCGCACTATGCCTTGTCGGAACTTGAGAAGATACCCGGAGTGAAACGCTCTTTCGCTTCTCCATTTTTCAACGAATTCAGCGTGGAGCTTCCGCGCTCCGTAAAGATGGTCAACGCCGAACTGCTGAAGGAAAAGATCATCGGCCCCTTCGTGCTCGGATCCGCGTATCCCGAACTTTCCAAGCACGCGTTGGTTTGCGTCACGGAAACCACTACGCGCAAAGAAATTGATCGCTTTGTCTCTGCATTAAATCGCGCCCTGGAACAACCGCTCTAGCTGAGGAGGAATTGGCCGGGAAGGCGTTTCCCGCCCTAGGATTCATGAAGAACGACAACATCAAAAAAGCCACTCGCAATATCAGCCAGAACGAATGGCTCATCTTCGAGCATTCTTCCGCTGGCAAACGCGCCTTTGACCTGCCGCGCCTCGACGTTCCCGCCGTCGATCCGAAAACAGCTCTCGGTGAGCATCATCGCCAATCTGGCACCGAAGGATTTCCTGAAGTCAGCGAAATCGAAGTCATTCGCCACTTCACGCGTCTATCCACCTGGAATTACGCCATCGATCTTGGCATGTACCCGCTGGGGTCCTGCACGATGAAGTACAATCCGCGAGTCAATGAGTTCGTCGCTCGTCTCTCTGGCATTTCCACAGAACATCCCTACCAGCCTCAAGAACTGTCGCAAGGCTGTCTTAAGATTTTGCAGCTTCTCGAAAAGTGCCTGCTTGAAATCACCGGAATGGACGCCATCACTTTGCAACCCGCCGCTGGTGCGCAGGGTGAACTGACCGGTCTGCTTTTGATTCGCTCCTATCACGAGAAGAACGGCAATCCCCGCAAGATCGTTCTCATTCCTGATTCCGCCCATGGCACCAATCCCGCCACCGCGATTATTGCCGGCTACGAAGTGCAGAACATCAAGTCCAACGCCGAAGGCCAAATTGATCTGGAGCATCTGAAAGAACAAGTCACCGGGGATGTCGCAGCACTGATGCTAACTAATCCGTCGACGTTAGGCATCTTCGAACAACAGATTCCGGAAATCGCCGCAATCCTTCATGCTAAAGACGCCCTGCTTTACATGGATGGCGCTAACATGAACGCTCTGGCTGGTGTGACGCGCCCCGGCGATCTGGGTGTTGACGTCATGCATCTCAATCTCCACAAGACCTTTTCCACGCCGCACGGTGGAGGCGGGCCCGGCGCGGGCCCTGTGGCCATTAAGAAAATTCTCGAACCATTTCTTCCGGTGCCTGTCCTGGTTGAAAAAGAAGGCGGCAAGCTGGCACTCGATTTCCAGCGCAAGAACTCCATCGGGCGCGTGAAAGCCTTCAGTGGGAATTTTGGCGTTCTCGTTCGCGCTCTTGCCTACATCCTTGCTTATGGCCCAGGCATTCGCCAAGCCACACTGGATGCCGTGCTTAACGCAAATTACATCCGCAAGCATCTAGAAGGCGTTTTCGATCTGCCTTACACGAAGCCATCCATGCACGAAGTAGTCTTCAGCGACTCCATCCAGAAAAAAAATGGCGTCAATACGATGGACATTGCCAAACGCCTCATCGACTACGGCTTTCATCCCTACACAACAGCGTTTCCATTAATCGTTCCCGGCGCAATGATGATTGAGCCCACCGAATCCGAATCGAAGGATGAGTGCGACCTCTTCATAGACGCCATGAAATCGATCGCGAAGGAGGCCTCCAGCGATCCCGAACTCGTCAAGACTGCTCCGCACAACACACGAGTGCGCCGCCTCGACGAAGTAGCTGCGGCTCGAAAACCAATTCTCCGCTGGAAACCGGATCCAAAGCACAGCGAAGCCGCAGACTGAGCCGGCCCAGGTCTTCCCTACTCTTGCATTTGAGTTACAGGGGGAACGACGAAAATTAAATCAAACCCAGATTCGTGAAGGTTAGTGTGCACCTGTTTTCTAAAGGAAAATGAGGCGGCGCGAGGCCGCCTCATATCGACCTAGTGCTTATTTGCTCCCATCCGGATTTCCCGATACAGTTGCACCGTTTGAACCGATTGCGGCCGTCAAGATTTCCGGGTGCGAATTCTCAAAGGCGAACAGATGGTCGCTTGTTTCGATCTTATTGAGAACGTAATCTCCTCCCACCCGCTGGAATGTGACTTCGGTTTTGTTGCCACGATTGCTTTCGATTTCTGTCGCGACCACATACACCGTCACGTTACGGTCAAAGTTGCTGAGGCTCAGCATCTGAATGTTATTGGCCGATGCCCGAGCCACTCTGTAGGTGCCGGCGGGAAGCGTTTTGCCAGCAACCACAAATTCGCGAGACACTTTGAACTCGACTCTGTCCGGGCTCTGCGCCTTGGCAGCCAAACTCATACCGGCGAAACCAGTCAGGGCAATTGCTATACGGAAGTATTGTTTTCTCATCATTCCTCCTATGAATGTTGATCGCTTCGTGGATGATCGCTTTCGTTCCGAACATTCATTCCCCCAGAGCGACGCTCGTCATGCACGTTCAAATGCATCTACTGACAATGTGACGCGGGATTTGCTCGGTTGTAACGCGCGAAAGGGTAACGAATTTGTATCTAGTTGGTCATGAAGGTCGGGATATAAGTTACAAAAAGAGGTAAACGTCAAGCAACACTCACAACTCCCACCAATGTGGTTGGCCGTTTCACCTCAGAAACCGCAATGAAGCAGAGCACCCTCTTGGTTGCTCCCGATTGCTACAATTGAAGGAATAACAGACGAAGGCGGGTTCTTAGGACATGAGTTTCACGATCGATGCTTGGCTCCCCAAATCAGTAATCCTGCTACGCGATTACAACCTGCAGAAATTCACATCAGACCTCATTGCCGGAATTACTGTCGGCCTCGTCGCCCTCCCTCTCGCCATGGCCTTTGCCATTGCTTCGGGAGTATCACCACAGTCCGGCATCTATTGTGCAATGGTCACCGGCTTCTTGATTTCCGCTCTCGGTGGTTCACGAACGCAAATCGGCGGCCCCACAGGAGCCTTCGTCGTCGTAGTTCTCGGAATTATTTCCCGCTACGGTCTCTCCGGACTTTTCACCTGTACCATGCTCGCAGGAGTCATCCTGGTCATCATGGGCATCACGGGCCTTGGCGCCCTGGTGAAATATTTTCCGCGTCCCGTGGTTGTGGGGTTCACGAACGGGATCGCCATCCTCATCGCCAGCACACAGCTTAGAGATTTTTTTGGACTTCGAATGGAACACGTCCCCGGTGATTTCTTTCACCGCATGGGCGCGCTTGCGGAAAACTTCCATACTCTCAATTTACAGGCCACGCTGCTGGGCCTGATCTCGCTCCTGATAATGATTGCCTGCGTGAAGTACTTCAAGAAAATTCCGGGAGCCATCGTCGTCTGCTTTGGCTCGACCGCGGCGGTTTATCTTTTGCACCTGCCAATCGAGACCATCGGCTCGCGCTTTGGCGGGATACCCAGCGGATTGCCTCATATCGTTGTTCCCGGGCTGGATCCGCAACTCCTGCTCCGCTTGCTTTCCCCAGCCGTTACCATCGCCATGTTGGGAGCGATCGAATCCTTGATGTCCGCCGTGGTTTCCGATCGCATGACCGGCGACAAGCACAATCCCAACGTCGAACTGGTCGCGCAAGGTGTAGCCAATATTTTTTCTCCGCTTTTCGGAGGTTTGCCCGCCACAGGCGCCATCGCACGCACGGCAACCAATGTCCGCTCCGGGGCAAAGACGCCGGTCAGCGGAATGATTCATGCCGTCACACTTGTTGCTGTGATTCTGTTCGCGGCGCCGCTCGTCAAAGATATGCCGCTTGCCGCACTCGCCGGCATCCTCTTTATGGTCGCTTACAACATGGGCGACTGGGCGGAAATTCCGGAAATCTTGAAGCTGAGCAAAGCCGATATCGCAGTCTGGTCCATAACCGTTTTCCTAACCGTTTTTGCCGACTTAACACTCGCGGTAGAAGTGGGCATGATTCTGGCCGCTTTCACCTTCATCCGCAAAATCTCTCTTACCACTACGATCTCCAAAGTCACAGACGATTACGTGGAAGATAGCCGTGCACATGTCCTGCAAGACAAGGAGATTCCTGAATATGCGACGGTCTACCGCATTCACGGGCCGTTTCTCTTTGGTGTTACCGACAAAATCTCCACTATCACTGACGATCTCTCTTCGCTTCCTTCCATTGTGATTCTCCGGTTGCGCAATATGACTGCCATCGACGCCACTGGCATAGCTGCGCTTGAGGAACTCGCTACGATCCTGCGGCAGAGCGGACGCGCCATGCTTGTCTGTGGAGCACGGCCACAGCCCGAGCTACTCATGCGCGAATCTGGTTTCGATCGTCATGTGGGCGCTGAGAACATTTGCACCAACATCGATGAAGCTATCGCGCGTGCCCGGCAGATTCACGAAACTGTTCCTGTCCCATCCGCCCTTTCCTAGAGTTGCGGGCGTATTTCGCTGAGCAATCCTGAATAGGGCGTTAGCTCAAGACTTTCTGGCGGCTACATTCTGCATTTCATTCCATGAGGATAATTTCAGGCTAATTCTCACTTCCGAAATGTCCCTGTCCCTGTTTGTTAACAATCCATCTATATCTTTCGATTGGGCATTTGTGACCCGGGTGTTGTGCCTACGCGGGTCAAACTCGAGGAGAATACCTGATGAAGAAATTGCTTTCGGCTGGTTTGTCTATCTGCCTCATCGGCGTCGCGGTTCCGGCCCCAGTGCGCGCAAATGACGGCTGGGATGATCACAAGTTTAAACATGTGCTGCTGGTCAGCATTGACGGCATGCACGCAGTGGATTACCTGAATTGCTCTCGTGGAGTCATTGGGGTAAATAATGGAAAACCGTATTGCCCAAATCTTGCTGAATTGGGAGAAAACGGCGTGAACTATGTCGAGACCTCCACATCCAAGCCTTCCGATTCCTTTCCCGGCCTGACAGCCATAATCTCCGGAGCGTCACCGCGCACGGCCGGAGCCTATTACGATGTCGCTTATGACCGTGTACTGGCTCCTCCCACAATTACCACGGGCAACGGCACCGCAGGCGGATCCTGTATCCCGAACAAGCCCAACGGCACTACCACCGAGTACGAGGAAGGCATCGATAAGAACCAGGGATTTCTTAACGGAATCGACGGGATCAGCACCGCAAATGGTGATGGTGGAATCAATTCCATTGACCCATTGAAGCTTCCTCGTGATCCGTTCAAGAATTGCGCGCCTGTGTACCCCTGGAATTTCGTGCGCGTAAACTCGATTTTCGGTGTGGCTCATAGGGCCGGCGAGTACACTGCCTGGTCGGACAAGCACCCGGCCTACTCCTCGGTTTCCGGCCCTGGTGACGGCAACAATCTTGATGACTTCTACGGACCAGAAATTAATTCGAATGTGGTCAACTTGCCTGGAGTGTCGACGCCACTTGCCATGTCTTGCGCTAGCATCCCTGATCCGAACTCAGACCTGACGGCATGGACCAATAGCTTCCAGAACATCCAGTGCTACGACACTCTGAAAGTGAACGCCATCCTGAACCAAATCGATGGCTACTTCCACAACCGAAGCAAGAAGACTAAAGTACCGGCGATTTTCGGCATGAACTTCCAAGCTGTGAGCGTCGCGCAAAAATTGATCGAGTCCGGCGTGAAGGGCGGGTATTTGGATGCAACAGGCACCCCGAGCGCCAGTTTGTTGAGTGAGATCGAATTTGTCGACGCATCGATTGGCGAGTGGGTGTCGGAGTTGAAGAAAAACGGTTTGTACGACTCCACCCTCATTGTCATTACCGCTAAACACGGTCAAAGCCCGATCGATTCGCAGCGCTACACCGGCATCTCTTCTTCAGGACCGGTGACGACCTCACCTAGCCAACTTATTGACAGTTGCTTACCCGATTCCGAGTCCAACGCTGGTGGTCAAATCGGACCTACGGAAGATGACATTTCTCTGCTGTGGCTGCGCAGTTCCTGCGACGCGGCAGCTCAGGTTCAGACCCTGGAATCGCAATCGCCAGCCTCCGCAAACGTAGCCGGTATCGGTCAAATCCTGTACGGACGGACCTTATCGCAACTGTTCAACAAGCCTGGCATCCCTCCCAATGGAGATTCCCGCACTCCGGACATCATCGCTTCGCCAAACGTCGGAGTCACCTATTCCGGCAGCCACAAGAAACAGGCCGAACACGGGGGATTCTCGCATGACGACACTAACGTGATGATTCTGGTGTCGAATCCCCGATTCGATGCGAAAACCATTACCTCTCCTGTCGAAACCATGCAGGTGGCACCAACAATCCTGAAGGCTCTCGGACTGAATCCGTTTCTGCTGGATGGAGTGAGAATCGAAGGCACGCAAGAACTGCCCGGCCTGCCGTTCTAATCGAGCAGGAAGAACTGCGAAAGCCCTCCCTCACTGGTTTTCTAAGAGGAAGGCAGACAGAAACAACATAATAACAACGAAGAAAGGCGGCTACTCGGAGTCGCCTATTCTTCTTTGTTCAGTGATTTGGTCAGTTCTGAAACCGAACGCTGTCTAAAATATTCTCAAACGTCTTCTGGAACTTCCAGTAATCCACTTCCGGTGCAACGCATACGAAGCTGACCAGACCTTCTGGCCGAAGGACAGTAACCACCCAATCGACCTCTTTCCCACCTTCCGGCGAATGATTACGCAGATAGGTAGAAAGGGCGCGTTCGCCATTGAGTGTGACTTCCTTTGGCGCTCGTACCACTTCCATCCCCTCATTTTCCTGCTGCATCGATTCCAGCAGCTTCTGCGTGGCCGCATTCAAAGCATCCTCGCCTGCCGGTAGCTGCCCTTCCATCTTGGCCACGCTGGCAGAAACTCCATAGGCCAACTCTGCATTGCCTCTTCCGCCGTCAACAATTCCGCCTTCCGGCGCAACGGTATAATTTGATCCCTGTCCGTACTTCTGCCAGTTGTCGGGATACTGCAATGAAACATTGGCGACCTGCAATTTCACAAGATTCTCGGATGGTGTACCAACCTTTACGGTTCCCGGCGCTGGAGCTTTCGGTGGAGGACCTGCTGCACTCGCCGGTGGCACTTTAGGAGCCTCGGGTAATTTAGCCAGTTGCTTCTTAATCGATTGGAACTCTGCCGAATCCTTCTGAGCTCCCTCTGGTGCCCCGCCGAGTTTCTGTATCTCTTCTTCCACCCTTTCAATTCGGTGATCGGGGTTAGGATGATCTGAGAAAAACTCCGGTGGGTTCTTTCCTTTCGTCTGTGCGTCCAAGTTCTCGAAAAATGCGGCCATGGCCCTCGGATCGTATCCAGAGTCATACAGCACTTGCGTTCCCATTACGTCGGCTTGCGTTTCCGCTCCGCGGGAATATTTCAGCAGCACACTGCCAAACGCCAATCGTCCGACTCCAGCCGCGGCCGAACCAGCCGTCCCACCAAGAATGCTCCCCGCGACGCCAAGGATTCCGCTGCCCAGTTGCGCGTACTGCGCTTTCGTAGCCTGATTCGTGCCATGACGCAGGGCAACGTGAGATAATTCGTGCGCCATTACACCGGCTAACTGTGCTTCGTTATCTGCCGCCTCGATGGCGCCCCGGTTCACGAACACATAGCCACCCGGCAACGCAAATGCGTTGATCGACTTATCGTTCACACAGTGAAACTCCCAGGGATACTCAACACCATTCGTGTTCAGGTGTTGGACCAGACGGTTTCCAATTTTTGTCAGGTAGGCATCCACTTTCGGTGCATTGCACAACGCCATTTTCTGTTCTACTTCCTGCGCCGCTTTCTTCCCTAGCTCGATATCCTGCTGCGGGGAAAAGAAGTTCATGCCAGGCTTCAGTTTGGTGCGGTCCGCCAGCGCACACGGCGCCAGCATCAAGACGAGGGCGGTAACCACAGCGCACAACTTCGTGCGAATAAGACCTGCGTTCATACAGCGCTCCGTAATTTGTGAGATTCGCCGCAGGGCGGGCAGCTAACCAAATTATACTTCGGGCGCAAAAAAGAGAAAGCCCGGACAGTTGTCTGCCCGGGCTTCAGAGAGAGGAGCTAAAGTTTTTGAAAAAAACTGGATTAGCGCGCAAATCGTGGCGCTGGCTCTGGCGGCATCTGGACACCCGGCGCTTCCACCGGACGTCCACCGCGTGCTGTGGAAGACTTTTGCGATAGCAAGGGTTCCGCCCTGCGCACGGGCATGGCAACGTTTTCGCCCTCACGCACAAAACTCAGATTCAGGTTGTCGCTGTCGCGGTCAATGCAGATCATGTCGCCGAAGTGCACCTGCTCGGTGGCCAGCAGATTCGCCATCGGGTAGACCACGTGCCGCTCGATCGCGCGCTTCAGGTGACGTGCTCCGTACCGCTGATCCGTCCCCTCTTGCAGCAAAAAGTCTTTACCGCATTCCGTTACCCGGAACAGGAATTGCCCCTTGGCGGTTTCCAGAACGCGTTGTTGCACCATGGTCAGTTCGATGTCCAGAACCTCTTCCAACTGCTTTCTCTGCAAAGGGTGGAATACCACCACTTTATCGAGCCGGTTCATGAATTCCGGTGAGAATTTCCGGCGCGCTGCTTCAATCGCGGTACGTTCCACTTTCACGTCGAGATTGTTGGTTGGCTTGTCACCGGACTTGATGAAGCCATAACCGCCGCCCATCAATTCCGTTATCTCGCCGCCGCCGAGGTTCGATGTCATGAAGATGACGGTCTGCGAAAGATCCACGCGGCGGTTGTCGCCGAGGGTCAGGGTGGCTTTATCCAGCATGCCAAGCAGCAACTGCCATAGCGCATCGCTGGCCTTTTCAATTTCGTCAAAGAGCAGAAACGACAGCTTCAACTTCTCGGTGTGCGATGCCGCCAACGCTTCTTGTGTAATCAGGGGATGTGTTTCCCGGTGTCCCAGGTAGCCCGGAGGCGAACCGATCAACTTGGCAATTTCGTGGGAGTGCTGAAACTCTGCGCAGTCTACCTTGATGATCGCCCGAGGATCGCCGAACAGAATTTCCGCCGCCGCTTCCACAATTCGTGTCTTCCCGGATCCAGTCGGCCCGAGGAAAAGGAGGTTTCCTACCGGACGCCCCGGCGAGTTCAGGCCCGCGCAGAATACCTGGTACATATCTACCAGCGCTTGCACGCCCTCTTCTTGCCCCACGATTTTTCCTTTCAGCGCCTGCTGGAAATCGCGGGTCTCGCTGCTGCGGATACTAGGATTCAGTTGCTGACGAACGGCTGCTCTCATGGCGTCTTCCCTCGAGTGGTGATGGCCCCTCGCCTCACCCAATGCCCAAACAGTACATCGGCGCTTCTGGGATGTTCTCCAGTCGCAAAGTGAAAGAGAGCATGGCGAGTGCCATTTGTGCCGAAACTCACATTTTTCAGCAACAGCCGAGAGTTCAATGAGATAGCGCGGTTGCAGTTCTGGAAACTGTCTCACTTCGTGAGACGTTGTTTCATCCATGCGCAATTTGAGAGCGTTGATACAGATTCTGTCACTTTGCACATGACAAAAAGGGGCGCCGTTGTCATTTGCGCCCCTGAACTTGAGAACAGGTTTTTGTTTTTTGACCGACTTAGTTTTGCCGCACGTTTTTCTTGCGATTCTGTACTGACTGCCGTGCCACCGCTTGTCCCGCAGCAGGCAAAGCGGGGAGAGCTTTCGTTACTTCCGCCACCGCTTCTGCGGGAGCGTTCGTCCCCAGGCCTTCATCGCTTGCGCCAACGGCAATCGCGACCTCTTCCTCAGGTTCAACCAGAACGAGCGCGCCCTGGCTCTCTCTCACAAACGTCAGTCCCTTTTGCACGCCATCCCAATCGATGCGCACCAGGTCGCCCACACTCACTTGTCGAGTCGCCAGCAGATTTGCCAGCGGATAGACAATGTAACGCTCAATCGCGCGCTTGAGGTGCCGCGCGCCGTAGCGCTGGTCAGTTCCCTCTTGCAGCAGGAAATTGCGTCCCGCAGGCGTCACTCGGAACAGAAACTTGCCCATGGCGGTGTCCAGGACACGCTTTTGCACATGGCCCAGTTCGATGTCCAGCACTTCTTGCAACTCCGCGTGTTTCAGCGGTTGGAAGACGACGATCTTGTCCAGGCGATTCATGAATTCCGGTGAAAACTTCCTGCGTGCCGCCTCGACCGCAGTCCGCTCCAGCTTCACATCAAAATTAGTCTGCACCGGCTGATCTTCAGGTTTGATAAATCCAAATCGGCCGCCCGTCATCATTTCGGTGATTTCGCCACCGCCCAGGTTCGATGTCATAAAGATTACGGTCTGCGTCAGATCGACGCGCCGGTTATCGCCAAGCGTCAGCGTGGCTTTGTCCAACATGCCAAGAAGCAACTGCCATAGCGCATCGCTGGCTTTCTCAATTTCGTCAAACAACAGGAAGGACAGTTTCAGCTTATCCGTGTGCGTCGCAGACAAGGCTTCTTGGGTAATCAGAGGATGCGTCTCGCGGTGTCCCAAGTAGCCCGGGGGAGAGCCGATCAGTTTCGCGATTTCGTGTGAGTGCTGAAACTCAGCGCAGTCGATCTTGATGACAGAGCGTGGATTCTCAAACAGAATCTCCGCCGCCGCTTCCACAATCCGTGTCTTGCCGGACCCGGTGGGTCCCAGGAGCAACAGATTTCCAACAGGCCGCCCTGGCGAGTTCAGGCCTGCGCAAAACACCTGATACAGATCCACGAGCGCCTGCACACCCTCGTCCTGCCCGACGATCTTCTCTCGCAGCGCCTTTTGAAACTCGTTCGTTTCCGCGCTGCGTATGTTCGGGTTAAGCGAAAGAATTTCTGTGCTCATGACCCCCTCCTCACGAACCCCTATACATTTCCAAAACGCCCGCCAACCCGGTGCATCCTCTTCAATTCGTCCTTGCGGCCAAACTGATTCAGTTTCACCTGGATGGTTGAGTGCAGCAATCGCAGCTGTACTAGCAATTCCCGCGCCACCGCGGGCGATTCGGAAAATCGGACTACCGGCGGAACCACGTCCGCCAAATCGAGATTCAGTTCACGGAGGGAGTGCACGAGATTCTGGACGGCTGGGGACTGGGGGTCCGCCAGATTGATCTGACTATCCAACTGTTCGCGAAGTTCGCGCCAGTTCAATGCAACAAACGGGTGTTTTCTGCTGACTTCCCGCACAACCTGATCGGTGATGCGTGCTCGTTCGCCAAGTTTTGCCAGGTGCAGTTGCTGCACTTTTCCATCGCGGCGCACGTTGTGCACCAGATAGTAGGCGTTTCCTTTGCGGCGAACAAAAGCCATTGCATGCCTCGTACTGCGAGCAAAACAGCTCTGAGAGTTAGTGAAACTTGCGCCCATTGCGTTACACGATCTGCGTGCGTCGCTTCCGGGCAGAGTCCACTCTCTATGTGTAGTGTAAGAATCTTCCACTACATTCGTCAAGGATGAATGCATCGAATTAGTAAACGTGTGGAATCTCCCGGATGCATTCATATTTACCCAACTTTCCTTTTGCTCCCCCACTCATTTTTCAACTGCATTTCATCCGCTTTTCTTCTAACTCAGGCTGGTTCGCAATTTCACTTTCATTCCATCAAACACCGATTTCCCCAAAGGGTCGCGGACCCACTTGTTACTTTGCTGCCGCGCAAATATCATCGTTTTCGCCATGTCTACCTGGGATCCCGTTTACAAACTTGTGAAACTAATTCCTCGCGGCCGGGTTACTACTTATGGGGCGCTTGCTAAATCGCTGCGTTTGCGAGGCGGGGCGAGAACCGCAGGCAGGGCGATGGCTGCGTCCCCTTCTGGTAAAGGCATTCCGTGGCATCGCGTGGTGGGTGCCGGAGGAAAACTCCTTATCCGCGAGCCCTACTCTTCTCTACAACGCAAACTCCTCGAAAGCGAAGGAGTCACAGTTCTCGAGTCGCGCGTGAGAATCAAAGAGCATTTGTGGACACCGCCGCGGAGCAACCCCAAATTGAGAAAATCAGAAAAGTAACCTTTTGTTCCACCTTCAGAGTGGTCATTTCCTTGGACGTCTGTATATTCGCCAAGCCGAAGTTTGTTCCACTAAAAAGCAAAACTTTGCACAAGACAGGATCGGGCACAGAGACCTGTTCCACTTTCCTTGATTCGAAGGGGGTCACATTTCGTGTCAAACGGCGCGCACAAGCCAATATCTGTGTTAGATTCCCGCTTGATGAATTGCAGAAAACACTTCCTACACCTTTCGAGCGCACTGGCTACTTTATTCCTCGCGATATCAGTTCTGCCGATACATGCGCAGACTGGCCAGGATGGTTGGTTACGTTACGCGCGTCATGATTCCGCAAGTGCCGCAAACTACTCCACCATTCCACACGTGGTCATACGCGCGGGTGACTCTCCCTTGCTGAAATCGGCTGAACAGGAATTAGTTCGTGGTCTCCCTAGAATACTGGGTGGTGAAATCCATAAATCTACGGCACCGGGGCAAGCGCCATTCATCATGATTGGAACGCTCCAGTCGCTTCATTCCAGGTTCGCGGACATGATCTCGCCAACCGATCTTTCCGATGACGGTTACTGGATCAGCGCACCAATAATGGATGGTTCGCCGATGTTTCTCATCAGCGCGAAGAACGACCGCGGTGTGCTCTATGGCGTGTTCGCATTCTTGAGCAAAATTGCTCGCGGCGAACCCCTGTCATCGTTTACTGCGATGCAAAATCCTGCCAACCCGATCCGCATGATCGACCAATGGGACAACCTCGACGGCACCATCGAGCGCGGCTACGCAGGGCCGTCCATCTTCTTTGAGAAGGGCCATGTCCGCGATGATCTGTCCCGGGTGGGCGAATATGGTCGTTTGCTGGCGTCGGTCGGAATCAATTTCTGCGCAATTAATAATGTCAACGCGAATCCCCTGCTTCTCGATGCATCGTTTCTCCCACAACTGAAACGGATAGCCGAGGCCTTTCGTCCATGGGGCGTGCGTCTCGCAATCTCCGTGGATGTTGGCAGTCCGAAAGCGCTGGGCGGTCTCGACACGTTTGACCCAGTCGATCCGCGCGTAGCCACCTGGTGGCAACAAAAAGTAGCGGCTTTGTACAAAGAGATCCCGGACTTCGGTGGTTTCGTAGTCAAGGCCGACTCCGAAGGGCGCGCCGGACCTGCGAGCTATGGCCGCACGCCCGCCGATGCAGCAAATGTAATTTCCCGCGCGCTGCAACCGCACGGCGGCCTGATCTTCTACCGCAGCTTCGTCTACGATCATCATCTCGACTGGCACAACTTCAAAAATGATCGCGCCAGAGCCGCTTATGATATTTTCCACCCGCTCGACGGCCAATTTGGCGACAATGTGGTCATTCAAATCAAACACGGCCCCATCGACTTCCAGGTGCGCGAACCGGTTTCTCCTCTTATCGGTGGTTTGCTGAAAACTAACGAAGCTATCGAGCTACAAATCACACAGGAATACACTGGCCAGCAGCGCCACCTGTGCTTCCTCATACCGATGTGGAAAGAAGTCCTCGATTTCGACATGCGCAACGACGGCAAGCCGGCTCTCGTGCGCGATCTGTTGTCGGGGAAAGTCTATTCTCGGCCGAACGGCGGATTCGTTGGCGTGGCTAATGTCGGGATGGCGGCAAACTGGCTTGGACATCCGCTGGCAATGGCCAACCTGTACGGCTTCGGCCGACTGGCGTGGAATCCGGCGTTGCCGTCAGCGCAGATTGCGGAAGAATGGACACATCTGACGTTCGGCAATGACGCCAGCACTGTGAAGACGATCGACGCCATGCTGCTCTCTTCCTGGAACATCTATGAGAGCTATACCGGGCCGCTCGGTGCTGGAACGCTCACCAATATTGTTGGCGACCACTACTCTCCTAATGTTGAAGCTTCCGAACGAAACGGCTGGGGCCAGTGGCACCGGGCAGATCACGAAGGAATCGGCATGGACCGAACTGTTACCACAGGAACTGGTTATGTCGGGCAATATTCATCGGAAATTGCGAAACAATATGAATCATTGGCGACAACGCCCGATGAACTACTCCTTTTCTTCCACCATGTTCCGTACAGCTACAAACTCCATTCGGGCAAAACGGTCATCCAGCACATTTATGACTCGCACTACGATGGCGCCGAGCGAGCGGCAAAACTCGTCACACAGTGGGAATCCCTCAAGGGCCGCGTCGATGCGCAAGCGTATGAAAATGCACTGCAGCGTCTCCAATACCAGGCGGGCCAGGCTATTGTCTGGCGAGATACCATCTGCGATTGGTTTGCGAAAACCTCCGGCATCCCCGATGACCATGGCCGCGTCGGGCATACGCACCCCTGATGTAATTTTCCTCCTTTTATATGCGTATGACAGGTTAGCCGGATAAACAATCCTGCGATACCATAGAGCCTTCACAATCATGACAACCTCAGTTCTCCAGGTAGAAAATCTCATAAAGCGCTACGGCGATGTCGAAGCCGTTCGCGGGCTTAGCTTTTCCGTGGCGGAGGGCGAAGTCTTCGGGCTGCTAGGTCCCAACGGCGCCGGAAAGACCAGCACCATCGAAATCATGGAAGGGCTTCGCGTCCCCGATGGTGGACGAGTCTCTGTTTGCGGTTTTGATCCGCAAAAGAATCCCACGGAACTGAAGCACGAAATTGGGGCGGCCCTACAATCCACTTCCCTGCCCGACAAGATCAGGGTCATCGAAGCACTTCGTCTGTTCGCCAGTTTTTACGGCCGTGGACGAAAAGTGGACGAACTGCTGAATCGATTCGGCCTGGAAGAGAAACGAAACGCGTTCTACAGCCAACTCTCTGGCGGACAGAAGCAACGTCTTGCCCTGGCCATGGCACTTGTCAACGATCCTAAGGTCCTGTTCTTCGACGAACCCACGGCCGGTCTCGATCCTCAGGTGCGCCGTGAAATTTACGACATCATCGAAGAGCTGAAGCGCGAGAAAAAGACGATTGTACTTACCACGCATTATATTGAAGAGGCAGAACGCCTGTGCGACCGTGTAGGCATCGTCGATCACGGAAAACTTATTGCTCTCGGCACTCCTCGCGAGCTCAAGGAAGGATCTGCCAACACCACGCGCGTTGAAGTCCGCTTGGCCAATCCGATAGATCTAGCCGTACTGAAATCTCTCGACGGTGTTGTCGACGCACGACAAGTCGATGGTGCTTACGTGCTGCACTGCCCCCGGACCGCGCCGGCCATCGTTTCGCTCGTAAAACACCTTGATGCGGCCGGCAATGAATTGGCGTCACTGGAAATTGCCACGCCTTCGCTGGAAGATGTGTTCATCGAACTTACCGGAAGGAGGCTACGCGATTGACCAATCTCGTCACCCTCACGCGCGTGCGCATGCAACTGGCACTGCGAAATAAAATGTTTTTCTTCTTCAGCGTGGTTATGCCGCTGGGTTTCTTTTTTCTCTATGCGGGGGTCTTTGCCAAAGGCGATCCCCAAGGTGTCCGGTTTTTTCTGGGACCGGTAATCGCGCTCAATGTGATGGGCAGCTTCTGGGGACTGAGCGCCACCCTGGTGATGTTTCGGGAGCAAGGCATTCTACGCCGGTTCCATGTCACACCTGTGTCTGCATCAGACATGCTGGCATCCAGCATTTTCGCCAATTTCGCGCTGACGATCCCCACAGTGCTCAGCATTCTGTTCCTTGCGCGGGTGATATTTCACGTCAAGGACTTCGGCAATCTTCTAGCTCTTTTTCTTTTCATAGGCATCGGCACAATAGCCTTTGGCTCTCTGGGTCTCGTTGTCGCGAGCATCACCAACACCATGCAGGAAACCCAGGTGCTCAATCAGATTCTCTGGCTCCCGCTGATTTTTCTCTCCGGCGCCACCATGCCGCTTTCCTACCTGCCTAAGATGGTGCAAGGTTTTTCTGTCTTTCTTCCCGCGACCTATTTGGTCACGGGACTCCAGCAGGCTTCTTTCTTCTCAAAATCAATCCTGCACCTTCTGACCTACTTTCTGGTGCTGTTCGGCTGGACCCTTCTTTCTTTTTTCGTCGCCTCGCAGCTTTTCCGATGGGAACCGGAAACGAAAATCCCGCGCAATGGAAAGCTCTGGGCCGCAGCCACGATCATTCCGTTCCTTCTTCTCGGAATCTGGGAACACAGCAATGGCAAAATGCTGGCCGAAGCGCAGGCCGCTTACCATGCTCTGACCGAGCAGCGTCAACCTCCGCAATCCAGCGCACCCAAAGAATGACCAGTAAATCCGTTGAAAACGCGCACCGTTCTTGCTGAAGGGGCCACACCCGCTGGCGCGCCAATTTGGGCCTTGTTCTGGCACACCAATCCGGCAAACTTAATTGACGCTGCCGCCTGCACACTCTATTCTGCAATTGTGGAGCTAGCTTTGCCCCACGGGCTAAAGGAGACACTATGCCGGTACAAAAGACCGATAAGATTTGGCATAACGGGAAATTCATCAATTGGGACGACGCGCAACTTCATGTCCTTTCCCACGTGGTCAGCTACGGCTCCGGCATTTTTGAAGGCATTCGGTGCTACGACACAGCGAACGGCCCTGCTATCTTCCGACTTGGCGAGCATATGCAGCGGCTGCAAAACTCCGGCAAGATCTATCGCATGGACCTTCCCTTTTCCGCTAATGAGTTCAGCAGCGCCGCCTGCGAACTGGTTCGCCTCAACAAGATGGGTGCGTGCTATGTGAAGCCGATCGTGCTGCGCGGCTATGGCGAGGTGGGGGTGAATCCCCTCGGCGCGCCTATTGAATGCTACATAGCCTGCTGGAGCTGGGGAGCGTACCTGGGCCCAGAAGCACTTGCAAAGGGCGTCGATGTTTGCGTCAGCACCTGGACGCGCATCGCACCCAACACTTTGCCCGCAATGTCCAAAGCCGCCGCCAACTATATGAACTCTCAGCTGATTCGCATGGAAGCCGTCGTCAACGGCTACAGCGAAGGAATTGCGCTCGACTCTGACGGCCACGTCAGCGAAGGCTCCGGCATGAACATTTTCCTGGTGCACGACAACACTTTGTTTACGCCACCGTTGGCCGCAAGCATTCTTCCGGGCATCACGCGCGATTCGATCGTAAAAATTGCCGCCGACCTGAACATCCCCGTGAAAGAATCCGTGATTCCCCGCGAGATGCTCTACATTGCCGATGAAGTTTTCTTTGTGGGCACCGCCGTAGAGGTTACGCCGATCCGAACCATCGATAAGATCACCATCGGTAAGGGTACGGCCGGCCCGGTTACCCGCCGCATTCAGGAAGAGTTTTTCGCGCTGACCAGCGGCAAGAAACCCGACCGCCACAACTGGCTGACACCCGTTAACGCACCGGTCGCCGCAGCACGCTAAGAACGCGGTTCCACAACAGATTCTCCAGGGGTGGCTTCACGCCGCCCCTTTATTTTCTCCGCGTACGCAACGGCTGGCTATTCGCATATCATTCTGCGCCGCGCACCCGTGTTAGAATCCACTCGCGTCAGATGTTGCAAGAAACGCATTGCCAGGAGGCAACGGGATGTACAACCTCTCGCAAAAACTGACCGCCGAATTTCTCGGCACCTTCGCGCTGATTTTTTTTGGTGCCGGTGCTGTGTGCGTTGATTTTCAGCTCCGCAGCAACAGTACAGGCGGGATCGGATTGCTTGCCATTGCACTGGCCCATGGGCTCGCCATAGCCATCATGGTTACGGCACTGGAACATATTTCCGACGGCCACTTCAATCCCGCGGTTACTATCGGATTTTGGGTCACCAAGCGGCTGAATACCCTCGATGCCCTTTCCTACTGGGGAGCGCAACTCCTTGGCGCCACAGCCGCGGCATACCTGCTCAGGCTGGTCATTCCCGCGGAGACTTGGCGAACTGCCGCGCTTGGCACTCCTACACTGATGCTTGATTTTCCACGCTGGGGCGGCCTCGCTCTGGAAGCCACGACAACTTTCTTCCTGGTGCTAGTGGTATTCGCTACTCTCGTGGATAAACACGGTTCATTTCGCGAGGTCGGTGGCTTCGGCATCGGGCTGACCTACGCGATGGGCATTCTTGTGGCCTTCCCATTCACGGGTGGAGCGTTGAATCCCGCGCGCGCCTTCGGCCCCGCGTTTGCTTCCAATCACTGGCTCAATCAGGGCGTTTACTGGATTGGCCCATTAATTGGCGGATTTCTCGCCGGGCTGCTCTACGATTTCCTTTTCATCCGCAAATCCGAAGTTTAGCTGGAGGGTGGTAGTCCAACTGCAGTTTTTGGCGGATTGTCGATTTTTCGATGGCGACGGCGGGAGCGCTGCCACCACACTCCAACCGCCTGTCCCACCGCTCAGGTAACTACACAGCAACGCCCGCTTGCGCATTTCTTGTTGCCCCCTCCCGTGGGTGTTAGTTTCAGGAAGGAAATAGACTGTAGCGGGGTGTCTTCTCATGGCTCTAAGCATCGACGATCTGTTGCGTCGCGCGGTTGAAAACAAGTCTTCAGACTTGCACCTTAAAGTCGGTAACCACCCCTATCTGCGCGTCGACGGCTTGCTGACGCCCATCACCGACGTGCCTCGTATTACGCCGGAAGAGATGCTCTCCATGGCTTTCAGCATGATGACCAACCGGCAAAAGCAAAAGTTCAAGGAAACCGCCGAACTCGATATGGCGTATGGGGTAGCTGGTCTGGGCCGCTTCCGTGTAAACGTATTTCAACAACGCGGCAACGTAGGAATGGTGTTGCGCGTTATTCCCACCAAAATTCGGACCGTGGAAGAGTTGAATCTGCCGTCGGTCATCACCAAGATTTGCGAAGAGCAGCGCGGACTGGTTCTGGTAACGGGAACCACGGGTTCTGGTAAGTCCACCACGCTAGCCGCCATGATTGACCGCATCAACGCCAACCGCGCAGATCACATCATCACCATTGAAGACCCGATCGAATTCCTCCACAGAGACAAGCGCAGCTTCATTAACCAGCGCGAAGTGGAAGTCGATACGGCGAACTTTTCCACCGCGCTCCGCGCCGGACTTCGTCAAGACCCCGACGTGATTCTAGTCGGCGAAATGCGCGACCTGGAGACCATTTCTACCGCCCTGCTTGCCGCGGAAACCGGCCACATGGTCTTCTCTACGTTGCACACCCTGGACGCCACGGAAACCATTCAACGTATTATCGCGGTCTTTCCGCCTCCGGAGCAGAAGCAGATTCGTTTGCAGCTAGCCGCCACGCTGAAAGCTGTCGTCTCTCAGCGCCTTGTTCGCCGCGCCGACGACAAAGGCCGGGTGCCTGCCTGCGAAGTTATGATCGCCACCGGATACATTCGCGATTGCATCATCAACGCGGATAAGACGCGCCTGATTCACGACGCCATCGCTGCCGGTACTTCGCAATACGGCATGCAGACCTTCGATCAATCGCTCTTCGATCTGTACAGCAAGGAACTGATCACCCTTGACGAAGCTTTAATGCGCGCATCTAACGCCGACGAATTTAAGCTGCGCATTCAGGGTATTCGTTCCGCCGCCGATGCCGCGCGCGAAGAAATGGCTTCGCAAATGGCCGACTTCGAGCGCTTCGCCCGGAAATAAGTTGCGACTGTTTACGCGAGGGGATTCTACCCAACAGCGGTCCAACGCGCCCGCGAGCCCTCGCTCAGTCACTCCCATTCTAGATCTGCCGCAACCACTCCCGAAGTTGGACACGGAATGGCCCACTATCCATTGAACAGACACTCGTTCATTAAAGCAATCGTTTTGGTGTACCATCCTGCAGTTCCTCCAACGGAACATCGCCCCGCCCGACCATCCAAAGGAGACTTGTATGAATCGCGTTTTACCTTTCCCCAGTCGCAGGAATTTCCTGAAAGCTTCCGCTGCAATTACGGGAGGAATCACTGGGGTTTCATTTTTGTCAGAGACTATGGCTTCGGAAGATGCCGATCTGACCGTCGTCGGCCCGAAGAAGGGTTACACTCCGCAAATCGGAACGCTGGTCTCGGAAATGGCCTTCATGCGCGATCAGGTATTGCATTCTGTAAAAGGAATGTCGCAGAAGGATTTGGATTTTCTGCTCGATGAAAAGGCTAACACCATCGGAGCCATGCTAAACCACCTGGCCGCTGTCGATGCGTTCTATCAACTGAATACATTTGAAAATCTGGCGGACGACAAAATCCCTGAAGCCTGGAAAGAACATTGGGGACCAGCAATGGAACTGGGCGAGCCTGCGCGCAAACTGATCAAAGGCCACGACCTCGACTATTACCTGAAGATCTTGAGCGACACACGAGAAAAAGCGCTGGCCGAATTCCGCAAGCGCGATGATGCCTGGCTGATGGCGATCGACAAGACCTGGGGATGGGGCCCGACCAACAACTACTGCAAATGGTTTCACGTCACGGAACACGAAGCCAACCACAATGGCCAAATCAAGTTCTTGAAGAGCCGTCTGCCGGGTGCAAAGCCTGCGTCAGAGTGATGGATCGGTTTGGCGCTCGGCGGCAAATCGCAAAAGCGGGAGCAAGCTCCCGCACTGCAAAAAAAAGAACTCACCAGGGCTGGGCCATAGTGAGTTCCTCGGGCGGGACACTCATTACTGAAAAACGAAGACGAACGTCGTGGGATTTCAGTTGTAATACGTGGCGTTCTTGGCGACAAACGCTTGGTGCTCGGCCGGCAGATCGTCGAGCGCAAAGATCGACCCCGTCGGGCAGACCGGGATGCACGCGCCGCAATCGATGCAGTCATTAGGATTCACATAAAGCTGCGGTGCCGTGGCGAACTCCGCTTCGTCCTTGGTTGGATGGATGCAATTCACCGGGCAGGTTTCGATGCAGTGCTCGTCCTTAGTGCAGCTATCAATAATTACATAAGCCATGTTCAGTTCTCCCCGCAGTAGCTTGAGTGCAATCGCTGTGCCAAGACCGCTAGGGCACAAGCCCTGATTTTTCAATGCACTTACGAGTTAAATCCTAATATCGGACTATTTTGGGGTGTGTGATCTGGCGCACGCACTGCGGGTTAGTTGGCCGACAGCCTTCCTTAAGTCCTTAGCTCTGCGCTGCCTGGGCGGCGTGGTCGATCGCGTGCAACCCACGGAGAAACTCCACTCCCGGTGGGTAGCCAAAGCCGATGCGAAAGTGCCGGCGCTCTTCGTCGAACCAATGGCCTGGCCCCACAGAGGTGTGGGTTTCGTCCAGCAACACCGAGTAGAATTGGTCGATGTTGATTCCGGCGTCCTGGCGAATCCGCGGAAAACAAACCGCTCCTCCCATCGGTTCGATCCATTCCAGATAATCTTGCATCGCCATCCAGCCACGTAGCGTCATGAAATTATTCATTGTTCGCTGTTTTGCACGAGCGAGAATTTCTTCTTTTTTCTCGAGACATTTGAGCGCGATCTGCTCATCCACAATCGAAGTGCAGATGGAAACCTGCTCCTTCGCCGCAAGGAAGAGTTCCATCAACTCAGGATTGCGGCATAACAGCCACCCGATTCTTATTCCCGGCAGACCGTAAGCTTTCGAGAGGGAGGAGACACTGATAACGCTCTTCGACAGCGTGGCCAACGGTGGCAGAGCACTTCCGAATGCCATCTCGCGGTAGGTTTCGTCGAAAATCAAAAGCGCGCCACGTGATTCCACCAGTCGAACGATCGCTTGCAGCTCTTCCAGGCTCATCATTGTGCCGGTGGGATTGTGTGGGACGGTGAGGCTCAATAATTTGGGGCCGCTGGTCAGCCGCTTCTCCACCGCGTGCAAATCCACGCGATAGCCCTGCTCAAATCGCAACGGAAGTTCAACGACATTGGCCTCCAGGGCCCGCGGTGTTTCCAAATTTGTCGAGTAATTGGGCTTTGCCACCACGATGCCATCCCCCGGCTTCAGCAACGACGCAGAAATCAGGAAGAGTGCGCCGGCAGCTCCCGCGGTAACCAGCACATCTTCCGGTCGCAGCCCGTCTCCCTCGGCGGCGATGCGTCCGCGCAACTCCGGCAGGCCACGATGCGCAGGATAGGACAGAAGCAAATCGCGCAAGTCCACACCAAGTTCGCTCAGCTTCAAATCGCTGACCGAACTCTCCGACAGATTATTTTTGATTGTGGAATAACCTAATTCTTCGGGTGATTCGATCTCAATGGCCATGCGTCGAAAGTTCATAGCCAAGAAATGTAGCACAGCAGCCTAATACAAATTGCCGCGACCGACAGCTTCATTGACCATACGGCCATGGAGCAGAGGTGTGATTTCAACGGCCCCCGTGGAACTTTCCAGCAACAGCCATTCGGGATTCAATTCCAATTGCAGTACATTCGCGCGACCTGCTTGAACTTCAATTGGCGATGTGACCGCTATGCGTAAATAGACAGACCCATCCAACGTGTGCAGTGGATAGCTGGTACCGTTCGCGGCAATTACACAACTCCCGCCGCCGGAACCACAGGGAATCCCCAAGAGCGGCCTATTCACTATCGAAGATGGATCAGCAAGGCGTAACCGAACTTGATAATACGTGCCCTCAGGAATCAATCCAGAGACTCTTGCAGACGAGATCAGTGATTCTGCCGCCGAATTCTCTTTCAGTTCGATGCTCAACGGCTCCTGGGCCAGGTTGGGCGCCACATCTTCCCACTCTGGAGAATTTTCGTCGGCTACCGCACCGGGATGCAGTTGAATTCCAGTCAGCAACAAATGAACACGCGATACCTGTCGAGATGAAGAGCAGCCCTCACAAGGCGGAGCAAGTTGCGTAACGAATTCAACGGCTGACTGCACCCGCGGAACAACGCACGTAGAAGGAGTGTTACCTGTGTTGATGGTAAGCGAATTATTGGGGGGATTAATCACCCCTACAAAGCAGGCAGTGCCATAGCATCCCGTCAAAAACAGGGGCATCAAAACCAGGAACGCTGTGTGCCAAGGAAACGCCTGAGTTCGAACTGACTTTGCGAAACCTGCAAGATCGATCATGGCCGCATACCAGTCTGGGAGCGAACAGGGGGAACCACCACAGTTTACGCCTCGCGAGGGCAATCTGCACGCTGGCAACAACCGTCGAGCCAGATACAAGTGGTTCGCACCTTGTCACTCACCCCTTCCCTACTTGCCGCCACTCTTCTATGCTTCTCCTGTGTTTGGGAAACCGCGCCAACTCGAAAGCGAATCCGATTTGTACGAAGCCGCCATCAAGATCCTGATGCGGCGCGCACACTCGGTGCACGAGATGAAAAAGGCGTTGTCCCGCCGCTGCGAGGACGAAAAACTGATCAAGACGGTGATCGAACGGCTTAAAGAGCATGATTACCTCGACGATGCGCGCTACGCCAAGCAATTCACGCGCTTGCGTACAGAATCTCGCAAGCAGGGCCAGTTTCGCATCGCCCGCGATTTGCGCGCCCGAGGCATTCCGGACAGGCACATTGAAAAAGCTTTGAAAGATTCCGCCGGAGATCATGACCCGGCCGCCATGGTCCGGCATCGGATAGAGCGTAAATTACGCTTATTCCGGGGCGAAATCAGCGATGAGAAAATTGCCTCACTCTACCGATCGCTGCTCGCCGCCGGATTCCCTTCCGATGTCGTTCGGAAAGAACTATTTCGCATTACGCATGAAGAAGTGCCAGAAAGCGATGCGGAATCTGAATAGGCGGCACAGGCACTGCTGCCTGTTCTCCTGAGGGATCGTCCATTTGGAGCGAGGGAGCCCTGCTCCCGCTTTCGGAATCTCAGACACGTCCACTTGTCAAAAGTGGCAGTAAAACGGTCGCACTCCATACGTCGCCACGAGATTGCTGGCAGCACGTTGTCTCTGCGATAATCGTTTGTTCAGATTCAACGCAAAGACGAGGCAGACGTGACGGCGAACGCCAACAAAATGACAGGGAACGAGATACGCGAAAAGTTTTTGCAATTCTTCGAGAGCAAAGGCCACCGGCGCGTGAAGAGCTCCTCGCTGGTGCCGCACGGAGATCCCACACTGCTCTTCACAAACGCAGGGATGAACCAATTCAAAGATGTGTTCCTGGGTCTGGAAAAGCGTGATTACACACGCGCCACGACTTCGCAAAAATGCGTACGCGCCGGAGGCAAACACAACGACCTGGAAAATGTCGGCTTCACCAAACGCCATCACACCTTCTTTGAGATGCTCGGTAATTTCTCTTTCGGTGATTATTTCAAGAAAGATGCGGTCGCTTACGCGTGGGAACTGATCATTTCACCGGATTGGTTCGCGATTCCGAAAGAAAGACTCTACGTCACGATTTTCGGGGGCGCCGAGGTGGCTCCGGGTACAACTCTGGGCGTAGACGAAGAAGCGAAAACTTACTGGCTGGGGCAGAAAGTGGCCGCGGATCGCATCTTTGCCCTCTCGGGTCTCAAGGACAATTTCTGGGCCATGGGCGACACCGGCCCCTGTGGCCCCTGCAGCGAAATCCACTACGATATGGGCCCCATTGCCTCCGACGAAGGCCACACGGACTGCAAATTTCCCTGCGACTGCGGGCGTTACGTCGAAATCTGGAACCTGGTTTTTATGCAGTTCAACCGCGATTCCAGCGGCACCCTCACTCCCCTGCCCAAACCCTGCGTAGACACCGGCATGGGACTTGAACGACTCGCCGCCGTTCTGCAAGGCGTCATCTCCAATTACGATACGGATTTCTTCACGCCACTGATTGATCGTGCAGCACAACTTACGGGCGTCGATGAAACAAAGGAATTGAAATCGGAAGATAGCAAGAATAGCGCGGCATCACTGCGCGTCATCGCGGATCACGCACGTGCTACAACGTTTCTGATTACAGATGGAGTGTTGCCAACGAACGAAGGGCGAGGCTACGTGCTGCGGAAGATTATGCGCCGGGCGATTCGTCACGGACGGCTTTTGGGGGCGAACAAGCCATTTCTGTCTGAAATGGTGAACTCTGTCCGCGAGTTGATGGGCAAAGCGTATCCCGAACTACTCGAATCCAACGTATCCCGAGTGCCTGAAATTGTCCTGGCTGAAGAAAATCGCTTCGGTCACACGCTGGATATCGGCCTGAGAAAACTTGAAGAAGAACTAGAGCCTCTTTCTGCAAAGCCGGGATCAATTTATTCAGGCGAAAGCGCGTTCCGCCTTTACGACACGTACGGATTGCCGATGGACTTTATTCTCGACGCCGCGCGAGACCTTGGGGTGCAATTCGATGAAGCAGGCTTTGAAAAAGCCATGCACGAGCAGCGAACCCGAGCACGTGCTTCCTGGAAGGGCGGTTCGAAAGATTCTGCAAATCCCGCATTCGCCAAGCTTGCCGAAACATTTACCACCGAAAAAGATTTTTATTGCGCGACGACGGGAAAAGATTGCCGCGTCGAAGCCATCATTACGAGAAGTGGTTCCGTTAACGAACTGAAGTCCGGCGAAAAAGGTGACGTCGTCCTCGACCGCACGGTGATCTACGCCGAATCCGGGGGCCAAGTCGCGGACACGGGCATGTTCTACGACCACACCGGCCTTCTACCGCTTGCAGAAGTCACCGGCGCTTTTTACCCAGTCGCCGGACTGGTCGCCCACCGCGTTACGGCGAAAGAGACATTGCAAGTGGGTGATCGCGTCACGGTAATAGCTGACGCTGAACGCCGCGGACATGTAATTCGCAACCACAGTGGAACGCACCTGGTCCACGCCGCCCTGCGCAATATTCTGGGCACGCACGTAAAGCAGGCTGGCTCGTTGAACGCTCCCGACCGGCTGCGCTTCGACTTTTCGCACTTTGCACCCGTGGGCGTGGAAGAGCTCCGCGACATCGAGCAGCAGGTTAACGAAGAGATCCGCCTGAACACACAAATCGAAACGGGCATCATGTCTCTCGAAGAAGCTCTCTCTTCCGGTGCGCTGGCTTTCTTTGGCGATAAATATCCGGAAAGCAACGTTCGCGTGGTGACCATTCCGGACCCGCATGCTCCACGCGGCTTCTACTCTAAGGAACTCTGCGGCGGCACACATGTGCATCGCATCGGAGACATCGGCGTATTGAAAATTGTCAGCGAAGAATCCGTGGCCGCGGGCGTCCGCCGCATCGAAGCAGTAACGGGTGAAACCGCTCTAGCTCATTACCAGCACCAAGCACACACCCTCCGAGAGTTAGCCTCCAAGCTGAACGTGCCTGAGGACGGCCTGCTGGTCAGCGTGGAAAAGCTCAGCCAAACGGCCAGACAATTGGAGAAGGACTTGGGCGCCCAAAAACGAAAAGGTGCGTTGGATCAACTGGATACGCTCTTTGCCCAGGCCCAGACCTTTAAGGGAGTGAAAGCCGTAATCGGCGAAGTCGAAAACGTCGACCGCGATGGCTTGCGCCAACTCGTTGATTCCCTTCGCCAAAAGCTAGGCTCGGGGGTAGTCGTCTTGGGTATGCTGGATGGTGACAAAGTGGCCCTTATCGCCGGTGTAACCAAGGACCTCACTGCTAAAGTCCATGCTGGCAAGCTGATACAAGCACTCGCCAAGCAGTTAGGCGGTTCAGGCGGCGGCAGGCCCGACTTGGCCGAGGCTGGCGGAAAAGACACAGCTGCCCTAAAGACTGCCCTAAAGGACGTTCCAAACCTCCTTGAACCATTGCTATAATTCCCCCTGGTTGCAGCCACGCCCAAGCTCCGCAGCTGGTCGTCGTTGCAGGTCAGCCACCCGTGTGTTTTGGACCACTTCGGGGCGACCGACAGCCTGGAAAACTGGATTTGAGCTGAGACTGAACCTATGCCTTCCCCTAGGCGAATTCACGGCCCATCAAAGCAAACAGTACTACGTGTAGCCTTCGTGTTTTCTGTAGCTTTGGCTGGCTTGCTGGCAATGGCACGACCGGTAAAAGCACAGATCATTACGGTGACGAACTTTGACGGACGCCGCTTGTTTGTGAATTCGGAACCACCTGCAAAGGAACAACGAAAAGCACTTCCTGCGCGTCCTAATATTTACTTGCAGGGCGAGATGACTTTCATGGGCGGTAACCGCCGTCCGATGAGTATCGACCGGGATGGCGTAGATCAGTTGGTGCAGGAAGCAGCAGAACGGCATCGGGTGGACCCCGCGCTGGTTCGGGCGGTGATTGAAACGGAATCGAACTGGAATCCCGGGGCGTATTCTCGCAAAGGCGCCGTAGGGTTGATGCAGTTGATTCCAACCACGGCGCAACGCTTCGGAGCGAGTGACGCTTTCAATCCGAAGCAGAATGTGGACGCCGGGGTGCGGTATCTGAAGACGTTGCTAGAACGATACAACGGCAACCTGGACTTGGCATTGGCAGCGTACAATGCTGGTGAAGGAGCAGTAGACAGGGCTCATGGGATTCCGGCTTATCGAGAGACGCGAAACTATGTACAAAAAGTTCAGAACGCGTATTACCGGCCGGGATCGGGTCGAATGGACAGCGCCTATTCACGAGCAAATGCCATTCACCGCAACGTCGACTCCAACGGCCGCATTATTTTCACCAATCTCGACTAAACGCAATTCCGCGTCAAAAAATTTCCACAAGAGTTTCGCCGTCGTTTCGCTGGGTATTGTCATGCTTGGTTTTGCAGTTGTTCCCTGCCCTGTTACCGCGGCTTCCAACAACACCAGCGTAAAGCGCGATGCGGCGGGCAATCAGTTTGGCCGTGCCGAGGAAATGCGCGAAGCACTAAACACCAAGCCCGCGGATAAACGCTCACTGGCCGAATATAAGCAGGTAGTAAATGCTTATCGCCGCGTTTATCTGATCACTCCTCACGCGGCTCAAGTGCCGGAATCGTTGTTGGCCGTTGCGGAATTGAACAGCGAGATGGGCGATCGCTTTGGACGCAGCTATTACCAGACCGCTGTGGATTCCTACCAGTTTTTGATTCGTGAATATCCAACGAGCAAGTATGTTCCCGACGCGATGCTGCGGATCGCAACGCTGCAAAAAAATCAGTTGGGCGACCAGGCCGCTGCAACCAAGGGATTCCAGGATTACCTGAAGAAATTTCCCCACTCGCCCAAAAAGCGTGAAGTGCAGGAATCGTTGGCGGAACTGGCGCTGCTGAAGAATGCGGAAACGGGACAACTCGATACGAAACCAGCGACGCCTGCTCCTGTGAATGCGCCAACTCCAACACGTGTTTCAACGGTCGTGCCCCCAGCTGTGCCAGTGCACGAAGAGAGTACTGAATCGTCCAGACTCACGGCAAAGAATGGCGGCGAAAGTGCGCAGTTGGGTGGAGTTCCGCGCATCCAAAAGATCAGGACGAATGTGACCCCGGGTACCACTCAGGTGATTATCGATCTTGAAGATTCCGTTCGATACTCTTCGGGAAAAATCGTCAACCCGGACCGAATCTATTTCGATTTGCATGCGGCGCGACTGAGTTCGAATGTGGCGTACGGAAACGTGGCCGTTAGCGGCGACTTGTTGACGAAAGTCCGAGTGGCGCAGAACCAGGCTGGCGTTGTCCGTGTGGTGCTTGATGTCAGTGGCGTGCAGGATTATGCAGCTTCGCTGGTGAAGAAACCGACGCGGCTAGTCATTGAACTCTACGGCAGCGCCGCACCAACGGTGAAGCCGGACGCAGTGCAGGCTACGTCCATTGTTTCGACGCCAAAGAGCAAAGCCAAGGCCGTGGATACGGCAGTAGCATCCCAAATGGCCTCGGCAGAAGCTGCGGATTTAAGCGTTGCTCCTGAAAAGCCGTCGACATCGACTTCCACTGTCGTGCCAACAACCTCCGCAGCGAACAGCACCAAGAAGGATCCGGCAACGGGCACACTGGTTCGCGCAAAGTCTGGCAAGAAACCAGACCTGGTGCAGCAGACCCCGATCCCTCAACTGACCCGCGATGGGCAATCGACCCTGACTCGCGCGTTGGGATTGAAGATTGGGCGCATCGTGATTGACGCGGGACACGGCGGACACGATACCGGCACGATCGGGCCAACTGGTTTAATGGAAAAGGATTTGTGCCTGGATGTCGCGCTGCGACTCGGCAAACTGATTCAGCAAAAATTGCCCGATACCGAGATTGTTTATACCCGTTCAGATGACACGTTCATTCCACTGGAAGAGCGGACTCACATTGCGAACGACACTAAGGCCGATCTGTTCGTTTCCATACACGCGAACTCCAGCCCGGATCACGGCGCGCGCGGCGTGGAGACCTACTACTTGAACCTGAAGGGCTCGGCAGAAGCGATGGAAGTGGCGGCTCGGGAAAACGCCGTCTCGCAGGGCAGCGTTCACGACCTGGAAGATATGGTCAAGAAGATCGCACGGACAGAGAAGATCGACGAATCGAAGGAACTGGCCGAAGACATTCAGGATTCCCTCTCCAAGCGTATCCAGAAGACGGCCAAACCCGTGCGGAATCGCGGAGTGCGCAAAGCACCGTTCGTGGTGCTGATTGGTGCAGACATGCCCTCCATCCTGACTGAAATTTCATTTCTGAGTAATCCTGCCGACGAAAAGCTGCTGAAGCAACCCGAACATCGTCAAAGAATCGCCGAAGGCGTGTTCACCGGCGTAACGTCCTATTTGCAGAGCCTGAACAGCATAAATGTGAGCGGAACCCACAAACCACTGAAGCCAGCGGTGGTTTCCACAGTTGAACAATCCAGGAACTAAAACTAAGCTACTGGCATCTAAGAGACAGGTGCAATGCGAAGGCTAATCTACTACTTATTCCTCGTGGCGATGGTGCTATGCGCTCTGGGTGTCGGCGCTGCCGAGACTCCCCTGCTGCCAGACCAATTCGGAGCTTGGCAAGCCCAGGGGCCAGCCAAAATACTTAGTGGGCAGAATTTATATGCAGGATTCGGCGCAGACGCCCGGACTGATATTCTGAAAGAGTCCGGCCTCTCTCGAATAGAAGCGCGCACCTATCGAAGCGGTGGAAGAGAACTGCCTCTAATACTGCATATATTCACCGACCCTACCGGGGCATATCAGTACTATACGCAGCGAATCTCCAGAAATCACAACAGATTTGTTCTCGGAGATGAAGCGGCGTTTGACTACTATGGCGGAACAGTCCTGATTGGAAATCTCGTGGTTGCCGCGGGGCCGTCAACTGACTTCGTGCCAGCGGACCTTGACGGCCTGGATAAGGCGCTGACTCCGAAAGCGGATCACACGCCATACCCACCATTAAGACTCTACGTGCCACGCAAAGACCAGGTCTACGGCACACAGAAATTCGCCCTGGGGCCAGTAGGATTCCGTACTGCGCTGGAACAGCTCAATCAAGAAGCCTATCGTGATCTGGAAAAGGAAGTGGGTTTCAACGCCAACGTAGAAGCGATGTTGGCCAAGTATCAGGGCGGGCATGACAGCGGCGTTTTGGTGCTACTGGAATATCCCACACCGCAGCTTGCGGAAAAACAGCTGCACCACCTGGAAGATTCGTTGCCGGCCGCCGCAAAAGAAGCCGGCGTAAATGTAGAGCGAAATGCATCCATACTTTCGCTTGTTCTCGAAGCATCGTCGGTGGAGTACGCCCAGAAGTTACGCAATGCGGTGAACTACGAAACCCAAGTAACCTGGAACGAATCGAGCCACACCGCCACCGATCCACCCATCGTGGTGGTGCTGGTGAAGATTATCGTGTTCACGATGATGTTTATGGGTGTGGCTACGGGGTTGGGCATTTTGTACGGTGGATTGCGAATACTGATTAAGCGCCGGTTCCCAGGGAAGATTTTTGACCGGCCACAGGATATCGAGGTTCTGCAGATGGGTTTGTCTGGGAAAAAAATCGATCCCAGCGATATGTATTAACCTGTTTGCGCCCGATACGCCGCAGAACTCTTTGATTTACGGTCTTATTCCTCTCACGAAAAATCCGCTCGCCCGTCGAAAATATAGAAAGCATTCCGGTTCCCATTGGTGCGGTCCATAGCGTAATATGTAGAGTTGTTTAGCGAACTTATGAGAACTCATACGGATAGCAGGCCCTTGTACAAAGATAAACGGTCGATTTCGAAACTGTGTGGTATTGGGCTCAGCTCGGCGGTGCTATTACTCGCAGGTTGTGGAGGAAAGCCAGCCGATGGTCAGGCAGGTGGGCCTCAGGCCATGCCTGTTCAGGTGCAAGTCGTACAGTCGCGCGAAATCATCAGTTCCACTGAGTACCTATCGATATTGAAATCGCGGCATTCCGCCATCATCAATCCTCAAGTCGAGGGTTACATCACAAAAATATCCGTGAAATCAGGTGATCGCGTGGGAGAAGGGGCTCCCTTGCTTCAGGTGGATCCACTGAAACAGGAAGCCACCGTAAAGAGCCAGGAAATGGAACTTTCCGCACAGGAAGCAGACGTGCGGCTGGCCAAAATCACCATGGAACGCAACCAGAAACTGGTGACGGACAAAGTAATCAGCCAGGCAGAGTTCGATAATGCGCAGATGGCCTACGAACACGCAGTCGCACGGCTTCGCTCGCTTGAACACCAAGTCCAACAGGAAGAAGTGCAATTGCGGTATTACGAAGTTAAGGCTCCCATGGCGGGAATTGTGGGGGATATTCCCGTTCGCGTTGGCGATCGCGTCGCGGTCTCTACGCTGCTGACCACTGTGGACGAACCTGGAGCGCTCGAAGCCTATATCTACGTCCCTGCTTCGCGCGCCGTCGATTTGCGCGTCGGCCTGCCCGTGAAATTGCTTAATGACACAGGAGCCGTGCTGGTCGATACGAGGATCACATTTGTCTCGCCGCAAGCGGATCAGGAAACACAAACCGTTCTGGCAAAAGCAGCGGTTCCCAATGCCAAAGCCAGCCTGCGGATTGCACAGCAGGTGCGCGCCCAGGTGGAATGGGGGACGCGGCAAGGGCCAGTCATACCCCTCCTGGCAGTCCAGAGGATTAACGGCGAGTTCTTTGCTTTCGTTACGACAAATGAAGGGAAAGGCCCCGTCGCTCGGCAGCGTTTGGTGCGGCTAGGGGATGTGATCGGAAACGATTATCCGGTGCTTGAAGGATTGACGGCGGGAGACCACCTGATCATTTCCGGCACGCAGTTCCTGCAGGATGGCGCTCCAGTCATGGAAATGATGAAAGAGCCCGGCAAGGAAAATGCGGCGGCGACACCGAAGCCGGACGCAAAAGCAAAGTAATTCCGAACAAGCCGTACTTGGTAAGCAGTTCTTTGGTAGAGAAGGCGGAGAGCGGATTTGTTTGTCGATTTTTTCATTCAGCGGCCCGTATTTGCAACAGTTTGCGCACTGTTGATCGTGCTTGGCGGCGCCATCGCGATACCGACGCTGCCGATTGCGCAATTCCCAGAATTGGCCCCACCGCAGGTCGTTGTTTCCAGCGGGTACATCGGCGCTAACGCCCAAGCAGTGGAATCCGCGGTAACCATTCCTCTGGAACAGGCCATCAACGGCGTTCCTAGCATGAAGTACATCACATCTGCCAGCGGCAACGATGGCTCCAGTCAGATTACGGTAACGTTTGACGTAACCCGCGACGTCGACCTCGCCGCGGTGGACGTGCAAAATCGCGTTAGCCAGGCGCTGGGCCGTCTTCCCAACGCGGTGAAGAATACCGGAATCATCATCACCAAGCAGGCTTCCGGATTCGTGTTCGGCGCCGGTGTCTATTCCGAAACCGGGCAGTACGACAGCCTGTTTCTCAGCAATTATCTGGACATTTACGTGAAAGACGCCTTGAAGCGTGTAAAAGGTGTCGGCGACGTTTTCATCTTTGGCGAACGAAAATACGCCATGCGTGTCTGGCTCGATCCCGCGCGACTGTCACAGCGTGGACTAACCGCGACAAATGTCTTGATCGCTCTTGAGGAGCAAAACGTTCAGGTGGCCGCGGGACAAGTGGGGCAGCCGCCCTCAAATACATCGCAGGCATACCAAATCAGTGTGAGAGCCATTGGACGACTGACGGAACCCAAGGAATTTGAAAACATCATTTTGAAGACGGGAACAGACGGGACGTTGGTCCGAGTAAAGGATGTCGGACGAGCAGAATTGGGCGCTGAAGATTATGGCTCCCTGTTAAGGTTCGACGGACATGACGCGGTCGGCATCGGCGTAACCCAACTGCCAGGGGCGAACGCACTGGACGTAGACAAAGCCGCCAAACTGGAACTTCAGCGGCTGTCGAAGAATTTCCCCCCGGGCCTGAAGTACGCGGTCGCATTTGACACTACTGACGTAATCGGTGAATCGATCCGCGACGTACTTTACACGCTGTTGGAAGCGATCCTTCTCGTTGTGTTCGTCATCTATATTTTCCTGCAAGATTGGCGGAGCACGTTTATTCCCGCAATCACAATACCTGTGTCGCTCGTTGGAACGTTTATCTTCATCAAGGCGCTCGGTTTCTCTATTAACACGCTGACGTTGTTTGGCATCACTCTGGCTACCGGATTGGTGGTGGACGACGCCATCGTGGTGATTGAAAACGTGGAACGGCACATCATGGAAGGGATTACCGAACCACACAACGCCGCCAGCGTAGCTATGAAAGAAGTGGCTGGCGCAGTTATTGCAACTTCTCTTGTGCTGATCGCGGTGTTCGTACCCGTGGCGCTGTTTCCCGGAACGACAGGTATCCTGTTCCGACAATTCGCGTTGACGATTGCGTTTTCCGTCGGCATATCGGCGTTCAACGCACTGACGCTGACCCCCGCGCTCTCGGCTATTTTCCTCGGGCATCACCGTCAACGCACACAAGGATGGTTTTTCCGCGTATTCAACCGCGCCTTTGAAGCGAGTGCAACGCTCTACCACAAGTCGTTGCACAAGGTTCTGGAATGGAAATACGTGGCCCTGCTGGCGTTTGCCATAACGTTGGGATTCGCTTACTGGCTGTACGTGCGAATTCCACAGGGATTCATTCCTGAAGATGACCAGGGATATTTGATGGTCATCGTGCAGACACCACAAGGAGCATCGCTGGAGTACAGCAGTACAGTCTGCACAAAAGTGGAGCAAGTTGCTTCGCAGATTCCTGAGATCGATGGGGCATTCACGGTGGTGGGTTTCAGTTTCGGCGGCAGCGCACCCAACCGGGCCATCATTTTTCTGAATTTGAAACCCTTCCAAGACCGCAAGGGCCGCGACCATACGGCCCAAGCTGTCGTTGCGAGAATGCGTGGACCACTGTTTGGAATATCGGAGGGATTAGCGATCCCGTTCAACCCACCCGCTGTGCAGGGACTGGGGCAGTTCGGCGGTTTCTCGTTTCAAGTGGAGGATTTGGGACGCAATTCCTTGCAGACCCTGGCGGACGTGACCAACCAACTGGTTGCCGCGGGAAATCAGAGCAAGAATGTTACAGGTTTATTCACAAGCTACACGGCCAACGATCCACAATACCTGGTGAACATCAACCGCGAAAAGGCCAAGAGTCTGCAAGTCCCGTTGAGCCAGATCACCGCTGCTCTCCAAGTATTTATGGGTTCGGTATACATCAACGACTTCGACTTCAATAACCGTTCATACCGGGTGTACATCCAGGCGGACCAGAAATTCCGCGCGGAAGCCAAAGATATGCGCTCCTATTACGTGAAGTCCGACAGCGGGAGGATGATTCCGTTGGACGACGTAGTGGACATACAATCGACGGCCAGCCCACAGGTTATTTCTCACTTCAATCTGTTCCGGTCCGCGGAAATCGACGGCTCGGCGGCACCGGGACTTAGCTCGGGACAGGGCATCGCGGCGATGGAAAACCTCGCTGGCAAAGTTCTGCCCAAGGGTATGACGTTTGACTGGAGCGGATTGTCTCTGGAAGAAATTCAATCGAGTGGCAAGGCAGCGATCCTGTTCGGGCTGGGGATGGTGTTCGTGTATTTGACGTTGGCCGCACAATACGAAAGTTTCGTGCTGCCATCGATCGTACTGTTGGGCGTACCGGTTGCTCTGATGGGCGCACTGGCAGCAGTAGCTATGCGCGGATTGACCAATGATGTGTATTGCCAGATTGGGCTGGTCATGCTGATTGGCCTCTCCAGCAAAAATGCAATCTTGATTGTGGAATTTGCCGAACAATTGCAGGAACAAGGAATGAGCGTGCTGGATGCGGGCGTCGAAGCGGCGCGCATTCGGTTGCGGCCTATTCTAATGACCTCTCTCGCGTTCATCCTTGGTGTCGTGCCTCTGACAATTGCAACAGGCGCAGGGGCAGCCGGGCGTGTGTCTGTGGGAACAACAGTCGTCGGCGGGATGATCGCCGCAACTTCACTGAACCTGGTTTTTATTCCCGCGTTGTACGTCATTGTCCGGACACTGGTTCCCGCCAGAAGAGCTCGCAACGAGGGCATAACGGCGGAAACCGAAGAAGTTTAGAGTCCGACTACCCTCAAGCATTCGATAAGACGGCTTGGGCCACGTTTGATTTGCAAGTGCTGCAAAAGCGGCTTCGCTTCAAATCAATCCATTCCACAGCATGTGAAGGGGCCATCACGCACTCGTAGTCGTCACAGTGCGGAAGCGTGAGGGTGTGCCCGAGTTCGTGAATGGACTCTTTGAGAAGGCGCTGCTGAAGAATACATGCGTCGATCGGCAGCCCATAGAATTCCTGCCGCAGCCGGTGGTAAGACACTACTGCGGCATTGCCATGAAGCTGTGCTTCGCCAAAAACGAATGTAAGTATCGGAATGTACAAGTCGACCGGAGTGACCGCCAGGAGGCGTCCGCCATTCGGCGTGCACCGTTTGGCGACGGCCGCCAGTATTTCCGTGGAGGAATACTGCTGGCGCGTCACGTTGAATGCAAACGCAGGATCCGGTTCTGCGAGAAGCAGTTCACAGGGCAGACGGTACTCTGCGGTGATTCCGTGGGCGAGCTCGGAGAGCACCGGCTGCGGAATCGACCCCAGCGGCAATAGACGGATGCGATTCACACAGTTTCCGCGGGAACTCTCTTCCAGCCATATTTCTTGAGCTTGTTGTGCAAGGTGACGCGATCGATATCGAGCATTTCGGCGGCCAATGTCTGATTGCCACGGCATTCATCCAGAACGGCAAGGATATGAACCTTCTCCATGTCTTCGAGTGTTCGCGAACTGCCACCGGTTACGGGAAGCCTTAGTGCGAAATCACTTTCGCGAAGTTCGGGCTCCTGGGCCACGACCATGGCGCGCTCAATGGCATTTTCCAATTCGCGAATGTTGCCCGGCCATTGATACCGGTCCAGCAGAGCCATGGCAGCGGGTGAGACGCGCGTAATACGCTTGTTCATGCTTGCCGAGAACTTGTGGATGAAATGATCGACCAAAATGGAAATGTCCCCGCGGCGGTCTCTCAGCGGTGGCAACTGAATCTGGAAAACATTGAGTCGATAGAAGAGATCGGGACGGAACTTCCCTTCCTCGACGAGTTGCTCGAGATTCTTGTTGGTGGCAGCGATGCACCGGAAGTCCACGTGAATCGGATGCGAACTGCCGACGCGGGTAATTTCACGCTCCTGGAGAACGCGCAGAAGATCGGTTTGTGTCTTAAGGCTGATATCGCCTATTTCATCGAGAAAAATTGTGCCACCGTCGGCAACTTCGAAGCAGCCCTTTTTCCTGTATTGGGCGCCGGTGAAGGCGCCTTTTTCATGACCAAACAGCTCGCTTTCGAGCAGCGTCTCAGCCAGAGCACCACAATGAAGGACTACGAGTGGGTTGTAATGGCGGGGACTAGCGGCGTGAATCGCACGGGCGACTAGTTCTTTACCGGTGCCGCTTTCGCCTGTAATGAGCACGGTAGCCTCGGTTGGACCGACCGTTTGAATAGCTTCAAACACACGCACCATCGACGCACTTTGACCGACGATTTCCTGCGGGCGAGCCACGGAAGCGACGGTTTCGCGCAAACGCACATTTTCCTGCTCCGCACGCTTGTGCGCGAGGGCGTTGTGCACTGTGTGCGCTATATCGTCTGGATCGAATGGCTTGGAGACGTAGTCGTAAGCGCCATTCTTGAGCGCGCTGACGGCGGTGTCGACCGAAGCGTATCCCGTCATGATGATAACCAACATATCGGGATCGATTTCGTGCATGCGGCGCTGAAGTTCAACGCCATCGGTCCCTGGCATCTTGATATCGACCAGCGCGAGGTCATAGCGCTTGCCGGCCATTTTTGTGAGCGCATCGTGAGCATTTTCGGCCACAGCAACTTCGTATCCTTCTTCACAAAACCACTTATCGAGTGAATCGCGGACAATAAGCTCGTCATCGACAACGAGCAGGTTGGCTTTTGCGGACATGATGACTCCTTCTTAAACAGCCGAATGAACCGGTACGGTCGACGGCACTGGATTTCCTTGAATCGGCAAAGTAATAAGGAACGCGGTGCCGTGTCCCGGTTCTGAGGTCACGATAATCTTCCCGGCGTGGCGTTCGACAATATTGCGACTGATGGCCAATCCAAGGCCGAGGCCACGGCCGTGTTCCTTGGTGGTGAAAAACGGTTCGAACATTTTAGAGAGGACGTCGGGAGGCATGCCCACACCGTCGTCACGTACTTCGATCTGGATGTCACTGGAATTGGGAGCGTGTCGAGTGGAGAGAAAAAGGTTGCCGCCATTGAGCATGGCATCGATGGCATTCATGACCAGGGCTAACACTACTTGTTCGATCTGCCCTTGATCGCAGCGAACGAGCACGAGTTCCGGATTCAGCTCCAGGTGCAGCTCGATGTTTTTCAGTTTTAACTGGTGTTGCACAAGGCGAACGCAACGGTCGATGATGGCGTTCAGATCCGCGGGCTCGCGGTTCATGGAAGTAGGCCTGGCGAAGGTCATCATGTTTTTAACGATTTCGCCGCAACGCCTGCTTTCGGATTCCACCAGTTCAAGCATGGCCAGATTTTCGGTGTTGGGGTTCGGCTCGCGCGCCAGACGTTTCTTCATCAGCTTCGCATAGGTGAGAATTCCGGCGAGTGGATTGTTAATTTCGTGCGCGACAACTGCGGCCAGTTTCCCAATGGACGCCATGCGCTCCACACGCAGCATTTCTTCCTGTGCGCTGCTGAGTTGACGCGTTTTTTCGTCCACACGGGCTTCGAGCGTGCGGGTCCACGAATTGATCTCCTGCTGAGCATCCAGCAGTTGGTGGCTCATGGTATTGAACGAGGTCGCCAGGTCTTTCAACTCCCCGTTGGACTCCACCTGAATCTGATAGCCGAGGTCGCCGGAGCCGATGGCGTGCGTACCCACGGTGAGGGCTTTCAGAGGCCCCCCAATCATATGGCGCACAAAAGCGGCGCTGAGCAGCGCCACACCAAGGACAGCGAGAATCGTGTAAATCGCAAGTTGCCGTGTGCTCTCGGCGACGTTTTGTTCGCTGCGTGCCAGCGAAATATTGGTGTCGAGAATGCCAAGCGTTTTCACTTCGGCAGGATGCGCGTGACATTCCGCGCTGCTGCACGCAAGAGAATTCTCGATAGGGTCGATAACGCCAAGCGCGCGCCCGCCATTAGGCAGGCGATACGTGCGGAAACTCTGCGTCACGCCAGACATGTGGATTGCGGCGTTGCCGGTAGGCGACTGGTCCTGCGCCTTCATATTCCGGTCCACGAACTTGTTCGTCTCCGATGGATCAGAGGAGAAGCTGATGCGCCCCTGATCGTTGATGATGCGGATGCGAACCATTTCCGGTTCGTTGGCCATATCGGTGATGATGTGGTACAGGCCATCCCGTTGATTACGCAACATGTAGTAGGAGGTATTGCGCTTGATCACACTGCTCATGCGAGCTGCATCGGCAAGCACCGTCTGCTCCAGATGCTGTCGGTGCAAGCGGATATTGAGGTAGCCGAGGACGCCAAAGATCACAGCCATCGATGAGACAAGCAAAAGAAGCAGCTTCGAGCTGAGGCTGCCAGAGATCTTCTGCCAGCGGCCGTCTGCAGTAGAGAGAACGTGTTCGTCAGGGTCCGACATTAGAGAGCTCCGGTACCACTGCTGCGGAGGGAGCGGGAATTTTCACTGTGGAATCGGCCGAGCCGTAAGCGTGCCCATTCGGGAAGATTGGCAGATACTTTACCGCCAGCGCGAAAACCAGGAAACCAGTAGCGATGATGGCCAGCGTGATGGAGAGTTCGATCCACTTGGGGAAGTAGTTGCTGCCCGAAGCCGCCAGCATGCCAGTGATCGCCACGTTCATGCGATTAGCCACAAAGCCAAGCAGCGTCAGCACAGAACACAAGTAAAGCAACGTGCGATTTGTATGGACACTACGGCGGAACAGTAGAACCATCGGTGTAAGCAGCAAAAGCACTTCAAGCCAGAATAGATACGTTTCCGATCGAGGCTGCACGAGTAAATTGAGGACGTGGCGACGCATCAAATCGACCAGACGCAGGCTGAGATAGAACGAGAGAACCACGGCAAGAACACGGCCCAGTCCTGTGAGAAGTGAAAGTTCCAGGCGCTGGTGAAAGGCTTTGTCAGCGTGCCAGGATTCAAAGATGGTCATAGCCAATCCGGCGCAGATAGCAGAGATGAAAAAGAAAACCGGTTCCAGCGAGGAGTACCAGAGCGGATAGAGCTTCCCGGGAACGATCAGGTAAAGGCTTCCCAGAGAGGATTGGTGGAGTGTAGAGAGGACGACACCGGCAATCACGAGAGGAATCATGATGGTATGCAGCCACTTCAGTTGGCGGTGCAGACCAAACCGTTCGAGTACGACGGGGAGAAACTCCAGGAAGAGGACGGTAGTGTAAAGCATCACGCACCACGCGATTTCGAACATCACCGAGTGGTGGTTCCACATAACGATAGGGTGCCAGATGCGATAAGGCCGACCAAGATCCAGAATCAAAGACGCGATAAACATCGAGTAGCCCAAGAACGCCGTGAGGATCATGGCGCGCAGTACAGGGCGGTAACGCTCGAGGTTGAAGATGTAGACGACTGCGGCGAGGGTAAAGCCTCCACCGGCAAGAGCCACGGAGAAGAGCTTGAATCCGACCCACAGTCCCCAAGGAAATTCATCGGTGAGGTTTGTGGATTGCCCAAGGCCGTGGGTTAACCGGTAGATAAGTGAGTACAGGCCCGGGATCAGGATGATCACTAGAATCGACTTCCAGAAAGTGATCTTTGGTATTTTCATGGTCATCTCGTCATTATCCTTTGCTCGCGGGGCGCGGAGTGATGGGAGCGCCCTCTGCTTCGGCAACTTCTATGCGACGGTGACTGATCCACCAGATGCCGCCGAGTAGCACCGAGCCGAGCGCCACAACATCAGGAACGTGAGTCAAGACTCGATAGGTAAGCAGTGGCATGGGTTCGGTGGTCTGCTTGGTGCTGAATCCAAAATCTTCGAAAGGAACACTGGAAAGAAACAAGACGGAAGTGCCGCCCACTTCGTTGAGGCCGTAGATGTGGTGGACGTAATTTCCGGGATTGTCTTTGATGCGTTGCTGCGCTTCGGCGATCAGATCGTCGCGTTCTCCAAACTTGGTCGCGCCAGTAGGGCAGGCATCCGCGCAGGCGGTTTGCTGTCCTTTAGCCACGCGGTCCGAACACATGTCGCACTTGCGAACCAGCGGAAACGTTTTGCCCCACTCATACTTCGGAACGAAGAAGGGACAAGCCAACATGCAGTAGCGGCAGCCCATGCAGCGAGAAGCGTCGTAAGTGACCGGACCTGCCGCAGTCTTCTGGAATGCGCCAACGGGACACACAGAAACGCAACTGGGATCTTCGCAGTTCATGCACAAGCGGCGCATGAACTTGTCATCTTTGGTCAGAACAACGGTGAATTTGTGTTCGGACTGCTTGGATTCCGCGGCGATAGCGTCGTTGTACGGAAGACCGTTTCGCTCTGCACAGCCTTTTTCACACAGCTTGCAACCGATACACAGAGTTGCATCGTAGAGGATGCCTTTGCTCATCATTGCTCCCTGGAGCGACCTTCATCCCCGTTGAAGGACAGCCAGGCAGGAACCGGGGATCACCGCAGATTCTCATAAGAAGACTCGAACCGACCTGCCGGTCGGTACGTATCGGCGAGGGTATCAAAGACTGACGAAATGTCATGCGGACAAGAGGGGTCAGGCGGCAAGAAACAAAGTCCGCGAACTGTAGAAAAGTTCAACATCGATGACTGCGTCAGAGGTGAAACCTTCCACGCTGTCGCCGACCCAAAAGAAGTATGCGAGAAAATGCATCAAATTCCAGTGCGGTGGGGCACCTTTGCAGGTGATGGGGGTCACCTAGGGTGTTGTTGAATTAAGCAGCGTGAAATGACTCTCTTAGCGCAGGAATAAGAGAAAATAGTTCCTGCAACGTAGGACTAGAAAGACTCGGCGGAATGGGATGCCCAGAAAAGAACAGCAAGGCCCCGATCTTACGGGGATCGGGGCCTTGCGAGACGTAATCAGGGGGTAGCAACTGTTACGTCAGGAAAAACTCGCGGGTGATTTCTCCCCACTTCTCCGTTGGCAGCTGAACCGTCAAGTCATGGACTGCAACTCCACCATCCTGCGCCACTGCTCCGGCAAGCTGCGGCATGCGCATTTGCAGGCGGCTGGCAGCTTCGGCCATCCACTTCCGTGCCAAGCTGCCATTCAGGAGGTTGCGGAAGTTAGTCTGCAGATCGGGTGAGACAACGGATACGAACCAGCCAGCGCCATACGGATCGGCGTTGGTCAAAGAACTGTTAAGCAGTAGCGCATCGTTGACGTTGGTAACTTCGCCTTCTACCGGGGAGACCAAATCGGTCTTCTGTCCGTCGCGCAAAAGCGTTGCGAATTTCTGCCCTTGGCGAATCCACTGACCGCGCTTCGGCAGAATGATGCCGTCTAGCTTTCCAGCCAGGCGAGCACCGAAATCATCAAGGCCAACGCGGACAAGCGTGGGGCTCTCTTGCAAGGCCCAAGTATGTCCCTGGTGGTAATTGCGGTTGGCAGGAAGATCAAAACCGGCCACGAAAGTTGGCAGAATCGCAGCTGCGGAGGCGGGCACAGTCGTTGATACCGATTGTTCCACAGTGACTTTGCCTCTCTTCATAAAGTAATCGATGGCGAGAAAGATGGCGAACATCGTAAGCATCAAAACGATTGTCATGGCGGTTCTCCTGTCCCGTGATAGGTTCCTGTTTCCACCCTCTCTAAAGGCATTCCTCTGGCCATAGCGTAAGGCGAAACGGTGAGTCCTTGTAAGTGATAGCTGCTAGGAGAGATAGCTGGGGATTTGCGTCAGGCCGTAGAGAAGAATCCGTCGAAAGAACATCGAAAACTGTTGAGTATTTCAACGTGGCCTTCAGGTGGAAATGCATGTGGACGGCTAAGTACTTGGCAGTAATGCGGATAGATCGTTCGGACGGCGTGTAGTGAAACGCAGTAGTGCTGTTGAGAAATACATCGCGATGATAAGAGGCACTGCACTGATGGCAAGCGTTGAAAAGAATATTAGCGGCTGGCGAAGAAATCAGCGATTGCAGTGACTACGCGATCCTGCTGCGTGTCTGTAAGCTCTGGATACACAGGAAGCGAGAGAACTTCGTTGCTTGCGGCCTCGGCTATAGGAAAGTCGCCACAAGCCCAGCCCAAGTCTCTGAAGGCACATTGGAGATGCAGGCAGAGTGGGTAGTAGATTTCCGAAGGGACGCCCGCAGATCGCAGGGACTCTTTCAAAGCATCGCGCGAGCCAGTTCGAATCGTGAATTGGTTGTAGACGTGGTGGAACTTTGCGGGAGGAATAAGAGGCCAGGTCACCTTGTCGCTGAGTTTCTTCTGCTCGAATAGCTTGCGATAGCGGTCTGCGCGGTTCTGACGCCCCGTCTCCCACCGATCGAGGTAGCGCAGCTTCACCCGAAGGACCGCAGCCTGAATAGCATCAAGGCGGCTGTTGGTTCCGTGGATCTCGTGAAAGTACTTCTTCTTGCTGCCGTGAACGCGCAGCATCAGCAGGCGTTCCGCCATTTCAGGATTATTCGTGGTGATCAGGCCGCCATCGCCAGCTGCGCCCAGGTTCTTGGAAGGGAAAAAACTGAAGCAGCCAAAATCGGCAATCGTTCCGGCAAATTGATTCTTATAACGCGAGCCGATGGCCTGTGCCGCGTCTTCAATGACCAGCAATTTATGGACTCGGGCAATTTCCAGAATGGGATCGAGGTCCGATGGGAGGCCGAAAAGATGCACCGGCATAATCGCGCGGGTTCGAGGAGTGATGGCCGCTGGCGATCTTTGCAGGATCGATGTTGAAGGTGGTGGGATCAATATCGACAAAAACAGGTTTGGCACCAACGTAATCGATCGAACCCGCAGTAGCGACAAAGCTAAAAGGCGTTGTAATGACTTCATCGCCTGTTCCGATGTCTGCAGCAAGCAGCGCGAGAATGAGGGCATCGGTGCCCGAAGCACAACCGATGGCAAATCGCGCTCTAAGCTTGGCCGCGATTTCGTCTTCGAACTGCTTCACTTCCGGACCGAGAATGAAATATTGAGATTCCAGGACCCGCATAACGGCTGCGTTAACTTCTTCGCGAATAGTGGAGTATTGGGCGCGAAGGTCGAGGAAATCAAACGGAGGCGCGGTTACTTTGGCAGTGGTTACGGGACCATCCATGAATAGTTGCTCCGAAGAATAGTTTACGACCAGCGGAGTGTTCTCACCAGTGGGCTGGAGCATTACAAATGTAAACGAGAACAAGACCTATCCAAAGACCAGTCACTAAGTCACGGCTGTGATTGTCAACACTATTTGGGCGGGTTCGCGCGGAAGTATTCGTCGAGGCCGGCTTGAATTTCTTCCACGCTGCGCTGGACGTTTTTATCCATGGCGGCAACCACTGCGGAAACGGTCTTCGCCCCAGCAGGTTCATCGTGGCTGTAGGTGTGGGTCCATACAATCATTCCGGTTTTGCGATTTCGCAAACGAACGACAAAGTGAAGCCGGGCAACGATATCGGAGCCATCCACTTCCCCGAATTCATAGATGTGCCCGTTGAGACCAAAATCGCCACCGCCTTCCCCGCGAACAATCATTACCGACTTAAAATGTCCCGCGGAGCTAAGTCCGCGAACCATGGCATCTCGAAGGAGATCGACGGGAGGGAGAACCCAGCGCTGCAACTCGTACAATCCCAATTCGTTAGGACTGGTGCTGTAGACAATACGTTCGTCTCTGTAGAGATGGGAGGCTCCAAAGGCGGTCACCAGCAGAGAGGCATTAATGGGGGCTTGCTGCGACGCGGAGACGGACGGATACGTGAGCTGATAGTACTTGATGGGACGAGGCGCACCGCAACCCATGAGCGCAATTGCCAGGAATCCCACGCCGAGGAGCGAAGGGAAATCCCCTCGGAATTTTCCGGTGAAATTCATGGGAATGTGGCGTTTCAATGTGGAGTTCTTGAAGATTCTCATTGCTTCTCTCCGGGTTTGCGGTCATGTGGCGAATGGGAAATCACTAAACTGGACGGACGAGCTTTGATGTTGTCCGTGAACTGGCGCAGACTCTCCGAGACATCGCGGAGGTTCAGCAGCAGTTGGTCGATATTGTCGGAGTTGGAATCAAGAGTCTGATTGAGTTTGTCGGTCAGTTCGTTCACGGAAACGAGCGCGGCCCGCAACTGCGTAATGGAAGCGCGAATATCGTCTTTGTTATCTACAATCAGCGAATCAACATGTTTCAGGGTTCCATCCGCCTGCTCAATGGCTCTGTGTAGCTGGTCGATCAGCGGCTCCATCTTGGCGCTTGCGGCATTCACGTTCTTAAGTGTGGATTGGATCGCAGGGCGATTCTCCTTCAAGATGCCGTGCAACTCGACCAAGGTAGCGGAAACGTTGGTGCGGTTCTGATCGTTCAGCAAATCGTTGACACGATCGATAGTAGTGCGCAGTTCGACGACACGATCATTGAGATTGCCGAGCAACTCTTTAGCTTTTGGAGCAAGTTGGTTGATCTGTTCCGTCAGGTCATTAAAGCCAACATAGGAATCAGAAGGAAGGATAGTGCCGGAGGGCGCCAAGGGTGCTTTGGGCGAGCCGGCAAGGATTTCGACGTGATTATCGCCCAATGGGCTGAAACTCATGATGCGCACCCTGCTGTCAGTCTTGATTGGAAGTCCCTTTTCAACTGCGAAAGTGATTTCGATTCTTGTCGGGTCAGAGGGATCGATCTCAACCTTGGTGACGTGGCCAATTTTGGGGGCACCTTCATAGCGCACAGAAGCGCCAGGCTCAATGCCGGCGGCGCTGTTGAATTTGGCGTGATACACCGTGGCCGAGCCGGCGAAAGCGCCCGTCAGTGCGAAAACGATGAAGATCAGCAGCGCCGTGGCGACGATTACAAAGAGGCCCACTGAGATTTGTTGTCCACGAGAGTCCATGGTTATTTGCTCTTCCCCCGCGAAGCGACATCCGGTTTGGGATGAGACTCCGTCAGCATTTGCAGATAGTCAAGTTCCTGGGCGACCGCCGGTTCCGGAATGCGATCAAGAAATTGCCGAACCTTGGGATTAGTGCTGTTGCGCATTTCGTCGACGGTGCCGTAAGCGGTGACGTCGCCCTTGTTGATGAGTACCATGCGGTCCGCGATGAGAAAAGCGCTGGCAAGCTCATGTGTGACGACGATGATGGTCATGTGAAATGCTTTTTTCAATTCCAGAATGAGATGATCGATTCCGGCGGCAATGATGGGATCGAGACCGGCAGAAGGCTCGTCGAAGAAAAGAATTTCGGGGTCCATGGCAAGAGCGCGGGCTACTGCGGCTCGCTTCTTCATACCGCCGCTCAGTTGAGACGGAAGAAAATTCTCGAAACCGGTAAGTCCGACCTGATCCAGCTTGAGGCGCACCATGATATCGATAGTGGGATCTTCGAGCTTGGTGTGCTGGCGGAGCGGAAGTGCAACGTTCTCTCCGACAGTCATAGAGCCGAAGAGTGCGCCGCTCTGAAAGGACATCCCGAGACGTTTGCGGATTTCGTTGCGCTCGGCTTCGGATATTTTGGCGAAGTTCTGACCGTTAATCCATATCTCGCCAGAAGAGGGTTTTTCGAGACCAACCAGGGTGCGCAGCAAAGTGCTCTTGCCTGATCCTGATCCGCCGAGGATGACCAGCGTTTCACCGCGCTGCACATCAAAATTAATGCCATGCAGGATTTCGCGGCCAGAGTAGCTCACGCGAAGGTCCCGCAACGAGATCATCGGACCAGCGGGGGGCTCCGTAGGGGTAAACGAGGTTTGCGTGCGCTCGGCCATTACGATCAGTGGCTCCCCAGGACAAAGAATAAAGTAGTGAAAATCAGGTCGACCAGAATTACAAGGAAAATGGAAACGACGACCGCGCGTGTAGTGGAGCGGCCGACCTGCTCCGCGCCTCCGCCAGTGAGAAGACCCTCGAGGCAGCCTACAGCGGTGATGGTCATGCCGAACATAACGCTCTTGATAAGGCCGGTGACAATATCGCGGAGAAGCAGTGCGTCGAGCGAGGCTTTAATATAACCCACCCAGGTGAAATCGGCTTTCAGGACGCCGAAAACAGAGCCGCCCATTACGCCCATTGCGTTGGCCCAGATCGTGAGACAGGGCAGCATCACGATCATGGCAATAAACTTGGGAGCGACCAGGAAGTGGACCGGATCGATGGCCATGGTTTCCAAGGCATCAATCTCTTCGCTGACTTTCATGGTGCCAAGTTCTGCGGCAAACGCGGAACCGGAACGGCCTATCACGATGATGGCGGTGATGAGCGGGCCGAGTTCCCTGCTCATGGAAATAACCACAGCGCTGGCAACAAAGTTCATGGCACCAAATCGCTGTAGTTCGTAAGCGCTTTGCAAAGCGAGTATCAAACCAATAAAGAAGGTGATGAGCGAAAGAATGGGCAGGGCACGGATGCCTGCTTCCATGGCCTGTTCAATTGTTTTCTGGAAGCCGATCGGCTTGCCGACAAAAGGACCCGAAATCACTGCCCAAGCGGAGCGTCCCCCAAGGATTGCAAGCGAACCGAGGTAGCCAACGGTGTCGAGAGTCGCAGCGCCAGTTTTTCTAAGGAAATCCACGGATGCCGGGCACCTTCAAAATGTTGGGGTAATACTACATCAAGAGGCGAGCGCCTGCTGCTCGTCCTCAAAAATTTCAAAGATCTTCTGCAAGCGGGAGAGTTGCATAACCTCTCGAACGGAATTGCTCAAACTGTAGAGAATGAGGCGCGAGCCTGTGTCGCGCGAAGCTTTCAGACCTTCGACAAGCGAGGCGATGCCGGAACTGTCGATATAGCGGACATTTTTCAAGTTTAGAAAAACCTTAGGAACGCGCTTTTCTTTAATTTCTCCGAGAAGCGCTTTGCGCATTTGCGGGGAATGCGCCAAGTCAATATCTCCGGAAATATCAAAGATGGTGTAACCTTCCGAAATGCGGGAGGCAATCTGCACTGTCTATTCTCCTTCCGGCTTTTTTAGTTGAGCCGCCGGACCCAAAAACTTGATCATGCGAAGCTGATTCTTACCTTTTTTGCGACCAAATTCCACCCGGTCCATACTCTGCCGCATGAAATGCAGCCCCAGACCGCCGGGACGAATGTCATCAAGATTGCGGCCCTTGAGTTTCGAGGGATCAGGAGCGAGACCTGAGTCTTCGACCAGAATTTCTATGCCGCCTGTGGAAGCGCTGTTGGTACCGGGTTCGTCGTGCAACTTCCAGCAAGATATCTCAATCGGGAGATCTCTCTTCCCTTTGTAGGCGTGGCGCAGAACATTCGCGAGCGCCTCGTCCACAGAGCGGACTATCGCACGAGAGTCATCGGCCTGAAAATGGAGAAGTTCCGTCGCTCGTTCCAAAGTGGCTCGAACCAGGCAGAGCGCTTCTGGATTGCTCTGCAAATGCAATTTTAAGAGCAATTCCGAAGCCGAAGCCTTGACCGACCTGCTCCCTTTCCCCCGGCTACTGTCCATAGACTGTTTCGCGCACACCCTGGTTCCCTGCCCGGGAAGGGTTCAGAACAATCGGCCAAGTAAAGCCAGTTGCCCGGATGGGAGACGATGCCATTTTATGACGCGTCTGACAACAACAAAATGCATGCAAGGTACTAACCAAAAAGCAAGCCATCTGATTGAGAACTAAACCAGTTTTGATACCTGGCAGCATGACGCGTTTGCGGCCGAAATGCTCGAATTTCAAGGTCGGTTTGAGACAGAAACTGCCTGAAGTACAAAACTGTCACTTCTTTTTCTGTGGCGACGACGGGAGAGGCATGTCGGAGTTGAAAATGTCTGCAACACACTTCCACTTTCCGTCCGGTTGTTTCTTCCAAACCTCCACCAATTTACCGCTTTCCGTGGCAGTCTTGGCCCATTGTGCGTCCGCTGCCTGAATCGCACTTTCATTCGCGGCGCGTGTGTCTTGAGATGCCTGCGATGCGGATGAGGATGCGAATAAGGCCAGAACAAAGACCGCCCCAAAAGAGGAATTCGGCGATGAGCTTGCTCGCGAGGAATGACCACTTTGTATTGCGCCTGAATAAGTACGGTCCATCGTTAAGCGCGCTGAGAATCGAGTCAAATGCTCACAGTTACTTTAGCGCGGTAAAGAGGGCTTGTTTCCATCGAGGATTATCGATTGTCCAGATGATTTTTGCCTTGGGAATCGCGGAAAGGTACGCGGACCATACACGGCGATTTCTATCATCACCGGCTACATTGAGGCGGTCGACAACTGACATACCACGCGTAAGTTCACTCTCTGTTTCCACATCCAGGAAATGAAGTGATTGTGAAGTTGCGATCGAGGGATCGAGCGCAACAGTCATGGCCACAGGATCGGGGAGCGAGATACCGTGTTCGCCGGTCTGCTGAAGAATTGCGGCCTGCGCGGTACTGTTGCACTCGATGGCAAATCTGGCGATCGGCGTGCCAATGCTCAATATCTTTTGAATGTCAGAATCGTTGAGCAACGCATCGCCACGGCATAGATGCCAGCCGACCAACTCGATAGGAAGGCCACTTCGAAAGACGATACGAGCGGCTTCCGGATCGCACCAGAGATTGTATTCGGCCGAAGGAGTGACGTTACCTTCACAGCAAGGCGCACCACCCATTACCACACAGCGGCTGACTTTTGTGGCGATGGCCGGTTTCGCCAGGAGTGCAAGCGCAATGTTGGTGAGTGGGGCCAGCGTGACGACCACCACGCCGGGATGCGCTTCAATTGTGTCGATGATCGCATCGATAGCATTCTGTTTTTCCGAAGCGCGCTTAGGATGTGGGTAGCCGTGATCGCCCAAACCATCGCGCCCATGGAACCAACTGGCATCCAGGTGGGGACGGCGCAACGGTTTTTCCGCCCCCGTGAACACAGGGACATTGAATCCACAAAGCTCGGCTGTGTAGAGCGCATTACGAGAAGCTTGGTGAACATCCACGTTGCCCGCAACGGTGGTAATAGCCAAAACCTCCACATCGGGAGAACGCAGGGCCATAATTAGCGCGACCGCATCATCGGAGGCCGTGTCGGTATCGATCAAGAACTGTCGCTTCACGCGCCGTATGATAGCAAATTGGTTCGCGAATGCTGGTTTCAGGTTTCAGCGAATGGGTGTGCCGGGCTTTCGCGTCATAGAACGCGCAGGTGTTTACAGATCGAAGGCGTAGAGCAACAACCGGGTGATGAATAGATCAACGACAAGAACGATTAGGGATGACACAACGAAAGCCTTAATCGTCGCGCGGCCCACACCTGCCGTGCCGCCTTCCACGCGAAAGCCCTGATAACAGCCGACGCTGGCGATTATGAATCCGAATACGAGGGGCTTGGTGAAGCCCAAAACGAGATCACCAAAAATCAGCGCATGTATGGCGCGAGTCATGAATTGTTCCCATCCAAGATTCAGGGTTATGTCCGCGACCAGGAATCCACCCAACAGTCCGGCGCAATCGCCGACGGCGACAAGCAGTGGCAACGTAAGTACTGTGGCGAGCACGCGAGGCGTCATCAACTTGCGGATAGGGTCGATCCCGAAGCCCCGCATGGCATCTACTTGATCACTGACGACCATCGAACCCAACTCCGACGCCATCGCGGTGGCGTTGCGGCCAGCAACCAGAAGCGCGACGAATACAGGACCGAGTTCGCGGACCAGGGCCAACGAAACAGCGTCGCCCGTCAAAACCGTTTCGCCGAATCGTTGAAATTGCGACGCCGCGTTCAACACCACCACGCCGCCGACACACAGCAGGGCAACAGCCACGATAGGCAACGAGCCCACTCCAATCTGGTCCATCTGATCAATCAAGTCGACGAAGTATCGCCTGTTGGCAAACATGTTTCCGACGGATTGGAACGTCAGAACCGAGTAGTCCTGTATGGAAAACGTCCACGACTTCAACGTGTTCCCGATCGTAGCGGGAATCGAGGTCGAACTCATAAGCACTCCCTTTGGCCTTCATGGTAGGCGCCGCAGTGATGCGAAGCGTAGCACGAGATGGGCTGGAGTGCAGTGAACTTACCAGGGGGAGGTTCGAAGAATAGCCACGGAGTTTGCTATTCCTTTAAACACCAAAGAAAGACTGCGGACTTGATTCCAGATCAGCGAGTGATTTTATTGGGGGCGATAAATCCAGGTTTCTGCTGTTGACCGGTCGTTGTTGGGATAGCCACCGGTGAGCAGAACGCTGCCGTCGTTCAGGCGCGTTTCGCACATGAAGTGCCACGCGTCGCTCAATTGGCCTGGAATAACGTGAAACTTCTCTGCCTTGGGATCATAAATCTCCACCTGCTTGCTTCCGCCCGCCACCAGGAGCTCGCCCGTTGCCAGTTGCACCGCTTCATCGGGTAACTTGAAGCGGCTATCGTGCAAAGGATCCGTCTCGGAGAACCTCCCGGCTTTTGGATCATAAATTTCGGCGCTGTTCAGCGTTCCGTTCCAGTCGCGAGCATCGGAGCCACCAGCAATCAGTACCCTTCCATCCGGAAGCAGGCCTGCTGTGTGCTTATAGCGGGCCACGTGCAAACGTCCCGTCAGCTGGAATTTTCGGGTTTTGGGATCGAAGAGTTCAGCGCTGGCCGTAACGGTATCTCCGCGGCCGCCCGTCAAAAGCACGCGTCCATCCTTTAACAATGTGCTGGTGTGTGAGATCCGGGCGTAATGCATGTTCTCAATTGCTTTGAACGTGAGCGTGGCCGCTTCGAAAACTTCGGCCGAAGCTATTCCACCCGGTGAATCGTGGTCAGCTCCACCAGTGATCAAGACGTCGCCGTCAGCCAGGAGAGTGGCGATATGATTGCCGCGCCGCATGGTCATCTTCGCGATAGGCGTGAATTCCTTCGTGCTGGGATCGTACAGTTCGGCGGAGTCCGTGCATCCTCCCCCAATCCACCCACCAGCAATGAGCACTTTTCCCGACTTCAGAAGGATCGCGACGTGACCGACGCGTCCGACACTCATCTCGCCAGCCGGCAGAAATTTGTTCGCGGCTGGATCGTACAACTCAGCCGAACGATAAAAATCCTGATTCCGCCGCATACCACCCACGACAAGTACCCTCCCGTCCGGGAGCAAAGTCGCTGTGTGCCCGGAACGGGGTTGTAGCATGGGCGGCGCTGGGCTGACGGAACCAACCGGGGAGACCGCGGGTTGGGAAATCTCCAGAGGAATACCTGTCACGGCGAAGATGCTCGTTAAGAGAACTCCGAGGAAATAAGGAAGCGGTCTCACAAAATCCTCCTTTTCGATCGCGATTCACCAAGCTCGCAATAATGGATGAATGCGCGTGACCAGTGGCCGAGGACGTAGATATAAGCATATTGACTTGGTCCCCACAACTCGAAAACTTGGGCGTGGGTAACGAGGTAGAGAAAACATCCACATAGGAACCTCACAAGGGAAAGGACACCGTGATCTTCTGCACTGTTACCGCTAAAACAAACTCGGCGCGGGCCAAAGTGGCATAATGGCATGGACGTACGACGTCCAAGTGACCGCTGG
>CAVXOG010000018.1:0-132741 GCA_963763395.1 Candidatus Acidiferrales bacterium
TCCGGTGACCTTCCCGGCCTTCAAAGCCGGCGATTCGGCTCTTCGCGGGTCGAATGGTGGATTCGACTTCCACACGCCTCCGCCAACTTACTTATTTTGAAGACTTTGTTGTTTGTTGTTGTTCCAGAACTGGAGCTGTTGCAATTGAAATGCTTTCCATCACATCACGCTGGGTTTGCAAGATGACGTGCGCGTAAACTCGCAACGTCGTTCTGACATCAGCGTGCCGCATTTGTTGCTGCTCTTTCGACCCCGCGATGATGGCCGTGACCTGTTCTTTGGAAAAGAATGGCCGACGTGCCGTCGCGCTCTTTTTCCGAGATTGCTGCCCGTCGTGACGAGGCAGTGGGGCGACGGCCCGGCCATAAAGGCTCATTAGAGAGCAGAGCGCGTGATGAATATTTCGAGATTGGCGTACTTTCTTTTCATTTCGTTTTATTCCCTTTAATTTCGTTATTTTCTGGTATTGTGTTCGTGTAATTTGTTGCTTTTCATAACGCGGGGCCATGGGAGTTGGTTTCGTGCTACTGGAAACCGTTACCCGAGGAGTTGGCGATGAAGAAGCTACTGTTCGGCGCAGCCCTACTGCTCCTGTGCGGAGCGGCATTTGCTTCACCCCTGGTGTTCAAGCAGCCTCGGATGGCAATCTTTCTTAGCAAGACCAGCTACCACCACGACTGGGAATCAAGTCAACTGGCCGGACACGGTTGGGTGGGAGTCTCGACGCTGGCGGGTATCCCCTACGACACACTCTTTTTGGAGGAAATTCCAGACGACAAAGAACTGTCAAAGTACTCCACGATTGTGTTTGCCCAAGCGGCGATGGTGGATGACGCGACGTACTCACAGATCGTCCTTCGCTTGCGCGCCTATCTCTCTGGAGCTCACAGCGTGATCCTCGACGGGCCACTTGCCACCAAAGATGAAAACGAGAAAGAGCGTGATCATCACGATCTCGATGATCTGCTCCGACTGGAATACAAAGGACTCTTGGGCGGGACCGAATACCGGATTCGAGTCAATTCGAACGATCATTATGTGACGCGGGAATTCGAGGTGTCGCAGTTCCTGACGCCGGTGCTCGCGTCCGCCACAAATGTGCTGCAACCGGTTTCCGGCGGAGCAATCCTGCTGGTCTCGACCAATGGCCAGAAGAATTTGTCTTACCTTTCCTGCGTAACGCGGGGGAGCAGCCGCATTGTTCTGGTCAGTGATTTTGGAACATCCGCAGGCGCGGGAACCTTTTTCCGCAATGACCCGCCTACAGGTCGCATATGCGAACCAACTCTGGAATGCGATGATTCGCGCGGTGTACTGGGCAAGCTATGGCGATGTGGACGTCCCGTTTCCCGCTCCGCAGCTTTCCAACGCCAACCTGACCGCGGTTGTGCGCTTCGATGGAGACAACAGCGGTGACCTCGACTACCAGCTCAAGACGCTCCATTTTCTCACCGGCGTCGCACAGGATACCGGAGTAGTGCCGCTCTATACGTGGGTATCCAGCTTCGTGAAGAGGGCAGGGTGGGACAAACTGGCGCCGCTCGGCAAAGGCCTCGAGGACCTCGGAGGCGAGATCGGAACTCATAGTAAGTTCCACGAAATCGATCGCAAGATGACTCCCGATCGCTGGCGCGAGGAACTCGATGGGTCGGTCGAGGAAATCGAGCAGAACATGACGGCGCAGGGTTTTCCGATCCGCAAGATTCGGTCGATGATCAACCCGGGTGATACGATCCCGATGGAAGACTACGGTGAAGTAGCCGCGCGCTTCTCGTTATACATGACGCATGGCCTGGAGCAAAGCGTGCCATTCGGTTTTGGCAACATGACATGGTTTACAGGTGCGAACAAAGATTTCGTCGTACTCGAGAATTCCCCCCACCCCGACTACCAATGGTTCTATGACCCCACTTGGAGCTATACGACGGCACAGATTACCGCCAACGAAGAAACCGTCTTCGACCAGATGTTTCACAATGTCGGGCGTGGTGTGATCTTCAACGAGATGTGGCACGACTACTCGATTTCGTCCGCACCGGTCAATGAAGGCAAGGACAAGCGCATCACAAATGAGAATAACTTCCCGTTCTACGAGGCAATGAAAACGAAATTTGGAACGTTTCCGATCTATTGCCCGGAACCGCAGGAGCTCGCGCAAAAACTACGCGCGATGGCGCAATGGAATTATTCGTGGAAGGCATCGGACGACACCATCGAGATGACGCTCGACCTCTCGAGTCTGCGCCGCAACGATACTGCGGAATCGATGGGTGGGATGGGAATCCGTGTTGAGAACACCCGGAAGTTCATCCAGTCAGTCCTGATCGACGGGCGTGTGCATCCTGCCTTTGATGACCGGCTGTTGATTCTGCCGAATCTCGCACCGGGGAAGAAGCATTCCATCACGATCAAGCTGGGCGCACAACCAACCAGGGCGACTCATCTGACTTACGTGTCAAAGATGATGACTGACGTCGAGGCGACGCCGGCCGGGCTGGCCTTCCATGTAAAAGCGAAATCAAAAGCCAGATTCGCCGTTGCAATCGCGGAGTCAGCAATCGCGCTGAATGCCAATTGGCAGGAGTGGGACTGCAGCCACGGTCGCATCAAGGGGTTCGTGCCCTCCGACCGCCGGATTGAGACTTGTGAGGATATCAATCCCCGGGCTTTATCTGCTACGTGCGAACCTGCAGATCCTCACAGTCAATGAAAGCTCGGGCATGTTGGCATTGCGACTCGCGGCCTCAGGCCCGGAACCGCCGCAGGTGAGTTTGCGATCCGACCGGCAATTGCGCCGGGCGACACTTGGTGGCCAGGATTTAAAAATAACAAACATCGGCCGCACATATGAGCTGGAAATTCCCGCTGTTACGAAAGAATCAGAACTAGATCTCTATTTCGTGGAGACGCACCGTTGAGCGAGTCCGCAGCGCGTAACTGCCGCTTAGAAGTTGGGATCGATTCGCCAGCTCTTTCCGTTGCGTACCACAGCTTGCGGACCACCGCGATCTTCGCTCATGAAAAGAACCGCCGGAGGCAGTATGCGATCAAAACTTCTAGTCGTATTCGCACTTCTTGTAGTTACAGCGTTGATGGTCACGTTCGCGCAGGAAAAATCTGAATCGTGGAAGCCCGACACGGATTGGGGGCATTGGCGACTTGGACAGAAAGCGGACCTGGAATTCCTGAAGAGCAACAACATGACCATCACGTTCGGAAGCGGAGCGCCCAGCTTTGAGGACGTGAGTCGCGAAGAGTTCAATCACGGGATGGAGCAAGCGAAGGCAACCAATCGCGCCTTGCACGACAAAGGCTACATCGTGCTTCGATACCAAACGAGTTCGCTCCACGGGCGTTCGGCATCGAGCAAAGACGAACCGCAGAAGGAACAGATCCAGATGTTGCAATTCTGGCGCGAGAAGTGGAGCGACTACGAGGATTACCTGGGTCCCAAGCCGGCAGAAGATCCGACCACGTGGATCACGATTCGGCCGGATGGCAGCTTTCCTCACTACCGCTATGCCCCCTACGGCGAGAAAACGACGAGTGAATTTGAAACCTGGGGCTGCCCCAACAATCCGTACTTCACTCGTTTGATGGAGGGCCGGATACGTGCCCAGGCGGAAACCGGGATCGATGGCTCCTACATCGACTGGACACAGATCGCAGGAGGAACATGCTATTGCGGGTACTGCAAACGGAATTTTGCCGCGTATCTGAAGAAGAATCTCCCAGCGAAGGTGGCGCAGGCCAAGTATGGCGCAGACGACTATGACAACATCGCGCTGCCCAAGAAGCGCGGTGAACCATTCTGGACGGAGTGGAATACCTTCCGTGGTTATTCCGTAGCTGAATTCCATCATCGCCTGCGCGAAGTCGCCCAGAAGTACAACCCCAATTTCATGATTTCGGGAAATGTGTTTGGCGGATTCGGCTATGGTCCGGTCAGTTATGATGCGGCCGGCAATATGGAAATGCTCGGCCGCGAAGGCTACGACGATTTCGTCTACTCCGAGGTGCAGGAATTCCTCGACTCGGCGCCGCGCAAGGACGAACAGGGCACAAAAATCACGAATAGTCCGGCATTCAAGTTCCTCGCCGCAGCCACACATGGCAAACCGGTGATCGTGTACGCGACAGAGATCACTCCGCCGATTTTCCCCAATCCCACTGAGCGCTGCTTGAGTGCAATGTCTCAGATCAACATCGCGGAGGCCGTAGCGAATCATACTGTCTTTCGGGAAAAGCGATTGACTCCGGTGGGCGCTACTCAGATGTATCGGTTTTTGGCGGCGAATGAGGAGAGTCTGCGCAACGTACAAATGCACGCAAACGTCGCAGTGGTAGCCTCATTGCGACAGTTTCTTGCGGATGAGTTGAGCTTCGCGTTTAGCGCTTCGCGCGTACTGGCGGACAACGGGATTGCCCATGTCATGCTGAGCGAAGACGATTTATCGAGCCCGACGATCAACCAATTCGATATGGTGATCGTTCCCTATCTTCCACTGATGAGTTCGGACAATCAGCAAGCGCTGGTGCGTTATGCCAAGGGCGGTGGCACACTGCTCATCCTGGGTGACAGCGGCAGCAAAGATCAGTACGGCCTTGCCCAGAGTGAGATTCCTTTGGCGCAATCGCTTGGCGGCGGACAATATCCTGCGAGCGAGGTCACGCGGAGAATCGGTCAAGGACAAGTGCTGTTCATTCCCGTGAAGGTTCCGCCCTCCCGGTTCCTGATCCCGATGAAGTCGCACGGGGACTATACGACCTTTGGTCCAACGATGGCCGACGTCTTCGCTGACATCCCGGAGGGCTACACTCGGAACCGCATCGACCCCGAGTTGCACAAACTTCTGGAACGAGTTGCCGGAAAAGTGCGGGAGAACTTGGGCACACGTGTGACGCGCCTCACATCTGTAGCTCCGTATATAGAAATTACTACGATGATGGAAAAAACCAATCGATGGATGCTGTTACACATCGTTAACTATGACGTGACGGTAGATGGCACGATCACGCCTGCACGGGAGCTGAAGGTGCAAGTGGCGATGCCTCGCGGGAAGACCGCTCGAAGCGTTAACTGGAGTGGAACGCTCGCCCGAATGCAGCCAATAAAGTACAAGACGGAGAGCAGGAGCGGGCGTCAGACGTTGATGCTCGACCTCGATGAGGTAGGCACTTATGGGCTAGCGAAGATCGAACTCGAGTAGCGCATTCCCTGAAGCGAACAGAGGTGTGCTACCCAATAGTTCAGTCCGAACCGCGTAAGTGGCACAAGAACCGATCCTGCGGGTCAACGGGCTGTGCGGCCCGACGCGGAAATCGCTATCGGCACGCTCGGAGATTACCCGTTATGAAGAGTGGCCAACCACTGCTCCGAGAACCGTCAGACTGTTTGACCTAGTGACGATTGTGATCCCGGTCATCGTCGTCACAGTTGCAATCAAGATCGTAATCCTTACCTTTCGCACCTGGCTTGATGACGTGACGTGGCAGTGGCAAATCGACGAAGACTTTTACGGCTGTGTCATCGTGCAGCACAGTTGTGTCGAGCGTGCAGGAATCGAGGAGAGTTGGATTTTTGATGCCAGCGGCCTTGCAAACTTCGAGCGCGTGCGCTGCCTGTTCGCGTGTGAGGTCAGTAGAATAGAACGCCTTCGAGGGAATACCGAACTTGGTCTCCCCAGTGAACAAGGAGTCACGAGGCGCCACCCGCCAGCTCGCGGCGTAGGTGCGGTACAGGTCCTGGAAGAGGACTGGAGCCTTCAAGACGACTCCAGCGGACGTGACCAGTTCTTGGGCATTCCCCAGCGGGTTGCCAAGAAGGCCGCGCACATTCGCGCGGGGCGAAAAGCCCAAGCCTACTGCCGCGTCGATCCACGTGCTGTTGAGGGTTGCGCGCACTTGGTCGCCACTCTCGCTCGATATCGTGTACACATTGCCTTGCCTTGAGATCTGCACTCCTGTGGGCAGTAACGTCGATTTGCCGTCGGCTAGGTCGGTGGGCACGCCATCAACCACAAGGCGTGTCGGCTCGATGTAAATGGCAACGCGAGTCTTGCCCAGTTGGGCCGCAATCGCCTTGTTGACAGCTGCGTTTGGCCAAGTGGGCGCACCGGACGCTTGCCGCGCTTGTACGATGAAGTCGTACCCATCCTGCGCTAGAACAAAGTCGCCGGACGCCTGGAAATCGTAATACAACCCGTCAAACGTCGTCAGATGCGTGTCTCCCACAGTGACCGCGCCCGCGCATGTGGTCTGTGTCGAGCCGGCTACATTGCTTTCCTTGAATACGACCGATGGGATCCCCGTGTGCGCCACAGGTGGCAGCAGTTGCACCAGGGTCAGGTTGTTCGACTCGCCGGTAAAACTTCGCTGGTCACAACTGGGAGCGAGCGCCGTTCCGCTGCCGACACTGGTGCGCACCACAATCGTCGATCCGGTGTTGAAGTTCGCCGCGTCGCTACCGCCATCGCCAAAAACGTTAAACTCCGCCTCCTGCCACTGGTTGCCCAAATCGGTGAAATAATTGTTGCCCGGCCCGGTGGATAGGCTACCCGCCGTCACGACGATTTCATCATCCGCATTGCCATTCACCCCGGCCGCGGTCCCGGTCAGTTTCAGTAAGCCGAGAGATGTGGCGGGTTCCGACGTCGGCGAGATCGAGGACGAGGCGTTCCTCGCGCAATACACGTCGGTGGTACCCGGAACACTAAATGGACACCATCCGTTTGAAAAAACATTAGAGCCATTGCAGCTCGGGCTAACAGGAGCCGGGCAACTTGTGCCAGCGGTTCCATACCGAATGTACCAATACTGGATGAATGCGCTTCCGTTGCTCTCATAAACAAATTGCTCCCAGCCGCGGCAATTAGCGTAGGTGCTGCACGTCGAGGTTTTGAAGAAATCGGTGTTCAACTGCAGAGAATAGGAATTTGCCGTACCCGCGGTGTTCGTCTCGCTAGTCACTCCGCTAACACTATCGAACGCTCCTTCGCCCTCAGATATGTGGCCTGAAGCCGGTATGGCCGAGAAGTCCGGCCCCGACCCTCCCACCGTGTTCGGCAGGCGGACCCCTCCCACGCGCCTGGGCGGAAAGGGTTTGGTTGGTGGTGTCGGCTTGCATTCGACTTCTCGCCATTCCGTTTCAGGGAAATTAGCCACAAAGCACCCTCTCCTCGGCCGCCGAGTGTGCAGGATCGTCTTGCGCCAGCTCTCCCGCTCCACTTCGGTTGCCTGTTGGTAAGCGGTCGCCTGCGTGGGTTCCGGGGTTGTCTTAGCCTGAGCCTTGTCCTCCGTTTGGGCCGTCGCGCTGGCCGGTGCCAGTAATGCAAGGCCCATTGCCAGAGCCGATACCAGGGTGGTCCAAAGGTGCTTAGTCATAGATCCTCCTCGACGAAGTCGACGGGTCGCATTCCAATTGGGGGAAGAACGTCTTGTGGGATAGTGCACTTCATGTCAATTACGTTTCATCGATTTTGAGGCAAAGAGTAGGAGGGTCCTTTCACTGCTGTATCAAGCGCCGACCGACATACCCGGCGGCACGATGGGGTGCATGTCAGGATGGGCGAATCGGTTCCTGATATTTGGCTACGTTGCAATCAACACATCAACGTGAGGCCGATTCGGTGTGGCAGGCCAGCGAGGAGTCTTCCGTCCTCACCAGCGATCAATGGGGTTTGATCCAGCGGGCGGCCAGTTGTTCTGGTTTTTGTAAGCCCAGTATTCCCACGGATTGTCGTCATAGGCGGCTGTTTCGACGATGCTGCCAAATTCACTGGGGTGAAACAATCCGATCACGACTCCAACGAGTCCTCCCACGATGAACCAAGCAACATATACGATCTGGAAGATAGGCCCGAAAATGCGATTCTGCCAAATGTGCAAAGTCTCGTGCTTGTTTAAGAGGTCCATATCGATACTACTCGTGCCTGTCCCGATGTTGCTGATCACGTTGCCTTGCGTGAAGGCGTCTTCCTTCTTAAGGTAAAAGCCACCCTCCCAAACATTGCGGTTTTGGCGATGGCTCAGATCCTCGCGATAGTTCGAACCAGGAATGCAGAGATTTACGACCGTCACCAGGTTTCCGAGAGATGTGCCTAGCAATCCCCAAGTGGAGTCTGAGATAAATGAAAACCATCCTTCTACACTCGTCCAATCGTAGATCCCGTGAACTCCACTCCAGAGCCCGTTGAATCCTCCCATGACTGCACCGACCACGCCTAGGACGGGTCCACCCACGAGAAACCCGGTGTTCCATCCCAGCCAAGCACCTGCCGCGGTAGTCAACCCCGTTTCGAGCGCGGTGAGGAAGCTGCTCCATCCTTGTCCGTTAGCTAGGCCGTAGATTAGCCCAGTAACAAACCCAACGACAAAGCCGACTGCTGCCACGATCAAATCGTCTATGCCGAACCAAAGTCCACTCGGATCTTTGAACGAAAGTGGATTGTTAAGCGCGTAGGCATACACGTTATATGCTTGTGGCACTCGCATGGGCTTGACAGGATTCTCCAGAACGAACCAATCGGGAGTCAAAAAGCGGCCCAACGCCGGGGCGAAATACCTGGCTCCAAACTGCAAGAGGCCAGTCTCGGCGTCTGCTTCACGACCCAGATAGCGGTCCAGAGTGTCGGACAAGACCGTCGAGCCGAATGGCATGTAGCGCTGCTGATGGATCGGAACACCGCCAGAGTCGGTCGCAAGCAACACCGTGCCGTGGTGGTCGTTCAAATAGGAAGCGACCGCTTTCACGGTTCCGGCCTCGACTCGTTCGCTCGCAAGAATCAAGTTCTGAAGGTAGACGTTCCGAATGGCGAAGCCGTCGTGCTGCTCGTAAACTCCGGTGACGTAGCGCACTTTGCTGACGGTTCCCGCATTGGTTACCTGTTTGAATATCCGTCGACTTTGCGGATCGTAGGCGAACAACAGCTCTGTGCCATCTTTCTTCACAACACGGCGCACGCGGTCGAAGAAATCGTATTCGATGGTGGACAATTCACCGACGCTAGTGGTTTGACCGCGCTCGTCGTAGGTAATGGGCGATGCACCGCCGTTGTTGAAGGAAGTCAGAAGACCGGGCCGAGCTGGATCGCCATAGGTGAACGAGAGAGGGGATGTCTCGTTAAACGCTGTCAGATTCGATTCATCGTCATACTGATACGATCCGCCGCGGAGAAGCACCCCTGCGTCTGTGTCGCGACGCACTTCGAAAGCTGTCAGTCGAGACAACCCGTCGTAGTGAAATGCGCTCTTTTCGAGGTCACCTGGTATCTCGTCGCGTGTACCGATAATCCTGCCAGTAGCGTCGTAGGAGAAATCCACGGACCTGAGCAGAACTCCTGCTTTGCTTGCAGCGATCCGGTTGAGGCGGCGCGAAGCCGGATCTCGTACCGAGTCAACCTTTACGCCGTTAGATAATTGATAGGCGGAGAACCCGATCTCTTCGTCGTAGGAGATAGCATCGACAATGCCAGGAATCGAGCGAACTCCACCGGATGCATCGCGTGTGTAGGTCTTGCGATTTCCGTCAGGATAGACTATGGCGATCTGACGACCCTGGAAGTCATATTCATGTTTGGTGCTGAGCGTTACACCATCGACCACTACGTCTTGTTCTACCAAAGAGCCCGCGTGATTGTAGGAATAGTGAAAACGATTGCCTCCCTCGACGGCGAGGGCGATGCGCCCTTGTAGGAAGCGGCCATCGGAAGCCCCATCCGGATCGGAATCGTAGTGCAACTCGCGGATGACGACTGGGGCAGCGCCCGATCTCGAGGCAGCAGCTCTAGTCATACGGCCAACACCGTCGAAATCAAACTCGATTTTGGTGCCATCACTGTCGAATCGCTCAACGACACGCCCAGCGGCATTCCTATAAAACGTGCGGCTACCTGCATCGCGATGCTGTATGCGAATCGCCTCCGCGGGTCCGGCGATTGTATAGGATACGATGACCGCCCCTGAGCTATTGCGAACTTTGGCGATGCGGCCGTCGAGAGCCAAATCGTAACTGGTGGCGCACGTGCCGCCGTCGCCCCGGAACTCTTCGACTCGCACCAATCGTGTTCGAGCGTCGAAAGTCTCAATGCGAATGGGAGCAGCGCCGGCGGGCCCTTCAAAATGGGTAACCGTAAAGGCATTGCGTTCCACCCGATGAAACGCGGAACCCGGACCTCTTGTCTCGATTAGACTGCCTTGGGAATCGAACTTGTAACTCGTCAGCGGCATTGTGCCTGGTCCGATCGGCTGGTAGTTAAGGCTGGTCACAAAGGTGTTTGGGAACTTGGCGCCAACCTGACCGCGAGCATTCAAGCGGACGTTCTGGGTAACAACGAACCGCGAGGAACCATCGTCGGCTGAAGGCGCGGTAATCAATTGCTGAAGGCGATTCGCGAAGCCGTCATAGATGATGCGTGACACGGACACGTTGGCCAGTGTGGTCGGGTCGACAGAGAGTAGCTCGGCGCGAGTGCGGCCAGGTGTGTTCGGACTAATCGATGTTGCACTCGCAGGTACACTGCCTAAGTCCAATGACCAAGCGCTAGTGAGCTGCAAAACGCCGCTGTCGTCGGTCTCACTCATGCCAATCAGTCGGCCAATGGCATCACAATCATGCTGAACCATGCGATTGTCGGGAGTGGTAATGCGAAATGGCTCGCCGGAGCGGGGATTAAAGACGTATTGAGTGATATTTCCGCCGGCATCGATTGTTCGGCTCGGATACACACCGTCATCATCCATGATCATCTGCAACGAATTCGACGGATCACGGCGTTCAATTACATTGCCGCGTGAGTCGCGTCTTGCCGCAAAGCTATCTACGTAGAATCCCGCCATGTCCGCGTTGCCGCTGTGGTCGAAACCCAAAGCGGCAAAATCGCGGGCGCCAATGTAGTCGGCTGGCAAAAGTGCGTCAATGAGTTGCAGGTCACTCGTCCGCGAGAGAAGACCAGCTGTGGCTTGTCCTTCCGGCAAGCCGACGAAGGCGGGACCGTCATAGAAATGAATCTTGGCTCCCGCTGGCCGTCCTCCCGGACCTTCTCGCATTTCGAGACGTACAGGTAACTTAATCAGCCAGCGTGTTTCGTCGTTACAATACGTATAGCGAGCTTCGCTTCGAATCCAGTTCTCTTGCGCGTCCCCGTCCGCAAGACTCTCGCGCAGCCGCCGGAGCGCATTGCCATGGTCATCAAAATCGAGCAGGGAAGTACGCTCAATGCGGTCGGCAGTGCCACCCAGCGCATGTTCCCTTGTCTCGATTTGTGTGATGTGCGGGAAGAACACGAATTTCTGGCCGTCAGAGAACTCCTGCCGAACATCCCAGGTTTGCGTCGATTCTTCCGCGAGCCGTTCTCCACTTTCGAGGACCTCGAATTTCGCAATAGAGGTCAAGGATCCGGCGAGGGCTCTCTGTTTCTCACGGTCGATAAGATCGACGGCGTCGGGGTCACCCTGGAAGAATTGAACTTCCTGGCGAACCCGAGGCACGAAGTCGTCGCCATTTAGCTCAACGGTCACGGACTTATATCCGCGGAATTCACGTTGCGGTCCGTCCCACACGCCGTCGTGGTAGTGAATCGAATTCTCCGAGACTCTTCCGGTCACTGTATCGCGTTCGCGGGTCTTGCTAACGACCTGAGACACGAAGGGCAGTTGCGAAGTCCATGGTCGATTTGCTTTCAGATCGGCAATGCGCATTGCCGTGGAAGTTGAGTACTCCATTTCTAGCATGCCGCCCATTCCGTTGTTGATCGCAGTCATCAGATATGGGGCAGTTTCTCCGCCGAGGCGCAACACGCGATATCCCGTACCAAAATCCACGGAAGCGGAGTCTGACCACAGGAGTGACGCACGACCGTCGCCGAAAGGATCTGCGAAGAGAATGCGGCCGGTTTGACTTCTAGGTGCAATCGGAATCACAGCAGGTGCCGCAAAGCCCTGCCCGTTCTGGTTCAGCCAGACCGTGATGGAAGTACTGTCGACATAGATGACGTCGGCACAACCGTCACCATCGATATCGGTCAGGTACACCTGCTCGTCACGATATCCACTAGGAAAAATGGGACTTGAGGTCATTGCGACGCGACTACCCCAGTGCCCGTTGCCGAGGCTTGGCCAATAGCTGACATTTCCGCTGTACACGCTGACAAAGTCGCTTAAACCATCTCCGGTCATGTCGCCGAGGCGAACGCCACGATCAGCAAACGAGACATCGGGAAATTGTTCCAGATCAGCGATGCGGTCTATAGTTTTGGGATCGCTCCATCCCGTTTCTGGTTCAAAGTGGTAGAGGAGCAATGCGGTGGGCCCCGTTGCTATCAGGTCGGTAATGCCATCGCCGTCAAGGTCTACGAGTCTGGTTTGTGGAGAAGCTAGTTGCAAGGTCGGCGCTTGTGCGAACACAGTGGGCTGAGAATCAAAGCTGCCGCGGCCGTTTCCATGGAAAAACACTGACAAGGGTTGATCAACAGCAAACAAATCGGCACGACCATCCCCATCAAGGTCGGCGAGAGCCACATTGTCTTGAGAGAGTTGCAGAGTCGATGGTGTTCCGTCAATCCGCACCGGACCATTGAGCCAACCGTCTCCGCCGTTTTCCCAGAGGAAGGCTGCTCCCCCCGTGGTTTGCAGGACATCGGGAATTCCGTCACCATTCATATCGACAAGTTGAGCGGTGGGATCGTCAAGCGAAGGCGGAGGGACGAAGGCCTGGAGCTCTTGCACCTTCCATTGAGAAAGATCCAAATCAGAATAAGTGAATGTGAGTGGCGGAAAACTGGCTTCCTGCCCATCGGCCGTAGCTGTTAATTTGACACCTTTGAGGAGCGATGCGCCATTCCCTGCTTGTGCGTAGCTCAGGGCGTAGGTTCGAAGCAAGGTGGGATTAAGCCGAGCACAGTGCAATTCGATGGCTGTTGCGCGCAGACCCATGTTTTGTGTAAAGCCGGCTCTTCCCGAGCGGACGAAATCCGGACGCGGTTCATAAACTATCTGCAAGCGAAAAATCGAATAGGAAATCGAGTCAAGGTACAAGCGGCCTTCATCTAGGCGGTATGAATACTGGGTGACATTGCCAGCAGCATCGATCTCCTGGTCCAAACACCAGGCAAAGATTCCGGCCGGACCACTCTCCCGACTCGTCGCGGTCTGACCAAAGAGCATGGTCTTGCCGTCTCCCGTCCTGACTTTCCAGCCGGGGTCCTGTTTCTCGATGAACCAGAATTTCGTGTCCGTTTTCAGACGATAGCGATTGGCTCCCACCGGGACCAAAATGTCTGCGCCACCGAATACAAAAGTATCGTTGTCGGTAAACGAAGGGATTCCATGGTCACATCGCCGTTCAATTCTTGTTGTTCCGAACCGCCAGCCAAGCCCAAACGGGCTGTAGCCTGCTCCAGTTGAATAAGTCAAAGAAAGTGATGGCTGGAGATCGTTTGGTCCCCGTGGACAGTTTATAGGGATCGCATAGTTGCCGCTTCCTCGGGAGAGGTCAGGCTGAAAGCGCTCGCCCAAGGCGCTGATCCCTCCGCCACCGGAGGGCAACGACAATAGACTGTCACTTACTCCGGAATCTTCTTTCATGTTCAGCTCTCAGGAACGTAGTCGAACGAATACTGAAGTCCAATCTGAATGTTGAAGATACGGCTGAAATCCAACTTTCCATCAGCACCTTGGAGAGAGGCGCCGTCGATTACTTCAAGTTTCCAAGTCCCGAGTGGGTCCGCCCCATTCAAAGAGTTCAAGGCCGCAACTTCCGTTGAGATGAGCCCGTTGGCATCGCTGACTGCTTGGGCCGAGGTTCCATCTGGCCGGGTTATCTTGACCGTGATGCCTGCAGCGCTGACGCCATCCGTAGTGGAAATCCGAAAGACGGTAAAAATGGTTTTGAAGTTTTGTTGGTTGAAGGGAAGCCGGAAGCGATCCATCTTCACCTGGACCACGCCATTGCGATAGACCCCGTACCAGGCGTCGGGGAAGTCGTAGCGGAGAGAGAAAGAACGCATGCGAGTGTTTTCGCCCGCCCGCAAAGGACGGTTGAGAACGAGCGTTTCCAAGCCCGCGTCATAGAGTGCTGAATAGTATAGGGTCAAGCGAACATCAAAGATCCGGCGATAGTCGAAATCGTTGCTTTGCCGGGGCAGATGCAACTTCCAATTCGAGCCAATCCCAAAACCTTGGAATAAACCTTGCACTCCGGTTTCTGAAGCGTAGAGATAGGTGTCGTTGCGAAGCACGAAGTCAGAAAGTGCCATTACATCGACTTCGTGAACCCGCGTGCCAAGCGTGCCATCGGCTCGCCGGAAAGACGTGACGCCTCCAGCTGTCATTGTACCGTTCAGTCCGCCATCAGGGAGCAAGCCGATCAATTCGACTTCCACCGCATCGATCCGTTGCGCATAGAAGCCAGGATGCAGTCGGTCGAATTCATAAAGGTCGGTATGGACCGTGAGGGCACCCGATTGCCGAAACTGATCGAATTGGGCTGGGAAGTCCGCGTTCATCGAAACGATGTCTTTCACTCGACTGCGCTTTCGGGTCTTGGTAGTCACCGACATAAAGGTGAAGGACTCGACATCAGAGAGCAAGGAGTCTCCGCCCAACAATCGAGTGTCCTGGCCGGAAGCGGGGTTACCCACGCTCACGCCGTATTCGTTGCGGATAACGTGGAGTTTGGTGTCATTTTCAAAATTGTAAGCACGCTCCATGAGCTTCGCGATCCGCACAGCTTCAAAGAGATAGGTCTGCGCAAGCCCACGCATGAAATTCGCCATCTGTGCCCAAGCTTCGGGCGTGAAAAAATTGTTGTCAAAGGCACTCAAGGCCTGGTTGGCAAACGCTGACTTTTGCTGGGATGCCTGCCAAGCGATCTCCGCCGCAGCGGACCTCGCGGCAGCGGAATCGCCTTGAGCCTTGGAAATGGCGATGTTGGTCGTCAGCTCGTTGACGCTGTCCTGCATCTTCTGGACTTCATAAGCTTGCGTTTTTCGTCCCGCGCTAAGGGTCTGCGCTGCGGCGAGTTTGGGACCGGGCCCGGAGATTGTTTGTCCACTGTCCAACTGATTGGCAAGACCGCTGATCTCATTGAACATGGCATCTTGACCACCGCCGAGTGCCTGAGACGCGGCCTGTGCCCAGATCTGAGCTCCGCTAACGTTCCTGTAAGAGTCCAGCTGATGCTGGGCGTCATCGCGACGTTGCGTACTAAGCGTCAGCGCTAGCTGGGCGGCGGTTTGGTCGTCCAAGGCACCCTGGTATTGCTGGAAACTAGCGTCTACCTGTGCAGCAGCCATGGCTTGCGCACTCACTAGGTCACGTCGTGTTTGTTCGGCGGCCTCCTGACGAGTCGTAAAATCGATGAAATCGCGCTCCGCAGAAATGGCTTCCTGGGCAAATCCGCGCGCTACGCTTTGCAGGTATTCGAAGGTGAAGATAGGCCAAAAAGTGAGCCCGTAATAGTCCACTCCATTGGCGATTTGTGTCTGCCGGTAGTGGGCCGTCAGGAGGATGTCGCTCATTACCGGATCAATCCCGGGCAAGGGGCGAGTATCGATCTTATCGATGAGCGTCTTGGCCGAAGCTGCAGCGACGGAGAATCCCGCTGTAACATACAGAGAACTGTTCGGAACGGCGCTCGGCTGGCTGATGATCTTGTTATACTGCATCTTCGCATTTGTCGTGTCTTCATTTCTGTAAAGCGAGTCGCCCCAATCAAGCCCGTTCCGCCCCAGTTTTATCCATAGAGAGACGCCTTCCACTTGGGGATTGATGAACGAATATTGTGCAGCCTGGAGGTAAAGCGCTTCGGCCTGGCTGTAGGCTCCGTAGGCATGGTAGGCATCGCCAAGCTTCACGGGGAGTACAAACGCGTAGAGATGAGTAAGGTAAAAGGCGGTCGTGGTTGGATGGACGATTCCCCAGGCGAGATCTGAAATGCCTGCCTTGATGCGCGGCGAATAGATCGCTGCAGCTATGTCCTTGCCAGTAATCTGCGCCTTGACGGAGAAATTGAATAATGTAGTGCCGGTACCGACCGGCACGCCGATCTGCCAATCCGCGACGATATCCTTCGGCAGGGCCGCTTGCGCCGGCACAGTGGTCCAACCGCCCGCGGCGCCAGGAAGGCGAATCGTGACGGAACTCAAGTCTTTGTTCAGAATGGGCGTCAGGTCTTTGGTTTGTCGGGAGATCTCCACGTTCGCCTGAAGCAACGGCTGAGTAGCGATTCGAATGGGCGCCAGTGCTGGAGCGGCCGCGGCGCCCAGACGTGAAACGGGTGCTGCGGCGATAGACGGCGTGACGACTGGCACCGCCGGAGTGTGTGGCGCAATCAAGGAGGCCGCCTGGTCAAGCAATGCGGAGGCCTGTTGCGCCTGCCCTTGAGACTGCAAGCTCGACGCTTTGGCGTGTAGTGCTTGTGCCTGTCCGGCCACGTCGTTAGCGGACTTAAAACTCACAAGCGCCTGGTCTGCAAATTTCGCGGCCGAGGTGGCGTCTCCTATCTGAATTGATGCAGTGGCGGCGTTAAGTTGAGTTGCTCCAGCGATGGAAGGATCGACTTGTGCTCCCGCTGCGATTTGCGAAATTGCGGGCAGAAGTAGTTTCAGCGCCGCGGCTGGGTTTTGGTCGATGAGCAACAAGGCACTTTGTTGTGCGCCGCGTTGTAGCACCTCGCCGACACTCTCGCCTTTCTGGAACCCGATCTCTGCAAGGGGCTGCAACGAAGCGGGAATAGCTGCGGTCGAAGAGTTGAACAAAGGAGTAGATTCGTCGCTTTGTGGCCTCAAGGTCGCTGCAATTTGGGCGGAGGCATCCAAGAAGGAGTTCTCCAAGTCTTTCGAGACCGGTAGCAAGGTCATTCTCTGGCGTAGTAATGCGGTGACATCGAAACTCGGAAACAAGAGCTTGTAGCTTAGACCGCGCGCGGACGTGTATTCGTCGATGGCTTGATCGTACTGTGCTTTGGCGTAATAACCGTCGCCAGTGCGAATATGAAGTTCAATCTGGGCCATCAGCGCTTTTGACGCATCGAGCGTCGTAGAGGGCGATGGTATTACTTCTGCCCGGATTGCTTCTTCGCTTCGGACGTAGGAGAGGAGGGATACCAGGTGGGGACTAAAGGTGGCAGTTGCCATGATTCACCTCTTTGTGTATGTAGTGCGCTTTGGACGGGATTCGTTTCATTTGAAACAAGGATGCTTGGCAGAAGCCGTGCCCAACTGCCACCTATTACTCTCAATACCGCCACTCTGTTCAACTTGTTGAGGAATACCACGCGCGTTGCAGAACAGATACTCGAGAAGTTCAAGCCCAGGGCTGTTCCTAAGATGGCCTATTACGAAGGACTGACTGCGGAGGAGCTTACCCAGCGCTTAGGGCTCGGTAACTTGAATGCAGTGAATAGTCGTGGTGTCAAAGGCGGTGGCAAGCGTCCGGTCGAAAGGGATGACTGATCCCTTCGAAACGATTAACCGATGAAGAGCCAGTCCGAGATACCAACTGCACTCGGGAAAATTTCTCCCAATTCCGTTTTGAGTGTTCAAGGATAAGCGTTATTTAGTTCGGGGGCTCTAACTTCGAACGACATCAGCAAGATAGGCGAAAACCAAGCTCTTCCACGAAATTGGTCCTATCAACGTGGGCGTTTTCCGCGAAGGTTTCTTCACTTGCATGCCGTGATGCCAGGCCGCCATCGCCACGGAGAACCCGTTGCCGCCAACTGTTATTTGAGTCCGAGCTGGAGATTGAACTTCCCGACTCCAGCCCGCTAAGAGTTCTTGCAGGTCGAGATACCTCTCCACGTCGATCTCACTGAGAGTCATCACCTGCAAAGGGCCTTTTTGATTTCGAAAGCGGCCCTGCTTGGTTGGTTTTCGACTGCGCTCATTGAAGGTTCCTCCAGGCATCCTCGAAACCCAAAAATAGAAATCAGGATGGATGCAACAACGCACCCACCCTGATCCTTTGGAACACGGAAGTACAGCGTGCGATACGACCTGCGTCGCGCCTACTTCTCGATTCCGGCTGCGAACCAGGGGTGAGCTCCTGCCGCGGTGCGGATGAGGAGTACTGGGTTTTCGCAGGAAGCCGGCGGCATGGGCGACAGAACATCGTCGATGACGAAATCGCCGTCCGAATCAAGGGCTACGCCGAGTTGGTTGGAGCTGGAAGCGGTGGCGGTGGCGGCAGGCCCGCAGAAGAGCGTAGCGAAAACGCTTTGCCCGCCATTCGTTCCGATGCCGTTGCCTCCGCCGAGAAGCAGCCCGCGACCATGAGCATGGATGCGTCCGTCGGTGGTCACTGTCGCGTCGAGATCATCAATCCGCCAGATCTGACCCGCGGGAGAAATGCCCCGTACCACATTTGGGGTGGCTGTGGTGGTTGTACCGTTGACGACAACATTGGAAATCGGATCGACACCAAGGGCGTGATCAAAGCGAACGAGCAAATTTTCCCGATAGCTGTTGCCGGCCGCCGGCAGCGGGGCGATAGCCGCCACCGCCAACGCCGCGAGCAACCCAGGGATTATGAAATAGGCGGCTTTGCCGCCCCAGAACTTCTTCCTGCGATTGTTGTTCACTGCTTTCTCCTTATTTTTTGACTCAGATTGTGCCTTGCACGGTGCCTCGAAGGCCCAGGTTCCGAAGTTCGCCGCAAGGCCCGCAGCGGGAGGGATGCATTGAGCGGAGCGGCGAAACTCTCGGTCCCTACTTGAGATATCGGATTGCAGTGGGAAAACACGACAGTCAGAATGAAAAAATCTCGGGATAAAGGGGCCGCTGGAGCGGCGGAGTGTGCGTGCGAGTTCAGATTCTCCGCAAACACAGTCGCCAGCACTCCTCGCCAAGCGTCTCGGATCGGTGCTTCAGGTACAGCCAGTACACGGCTTGACCGCAAATCCAGGTCGCGCACACAAATGATTCGATCAGCGCCGTTGCTTCCATGTTACTGCACGGTGATTGTGACGTTGGTTGTGTGAGAAAGCGTTCCAGACTGGGCGGTGATCGTGACGGTAGCAGTGCCGCGATTGGGTTGGGTGCGGCTTCCATATCCGCCGCAACCGGCGATAGCCATACCCATCCAGACCATGATGATCACCACCATGGCGGTCGCCAGCAAAGGCCGAAGTCTGCGATCTTTTCCATTCGTCCACATTGCCAAGCCGCACAGTCCCAAGGCGAACAGAAGCGCCCATGGGCCGATCGTTTCAAATGTAAGCATCGCGCCGTAACGCGAAACGCTGGCCGAGGTGGTGACTGTCAACCGAGTGCTCGCAAGTCCGTTGGCCGGAGTCACCTTTGCAGGACTGAAGGCGCAAATGATTCCGCCTACTGGCGAGCAAGAGAACGTAACGTTGTTCGCGAAACCACCTATCGGAGTGACCGTTAGCGTGAACTGCGTGGACTGGCCGGCGACGACAGAAGCGCTCGGCGGAGCAGCGCCGATGGAAAAATCAGGGTTGGCAATGTCGAGGGTAACTACCGCCGACGTGCTGGCGCCAAATTTCTCATCACCGCCATAGGAAGCCGTCAGCGTGTGGGTACCGGCAGCCAGGGTATTGATCCTCAAAGTGGCAGCACCTGTGCCGTTCAACGAAGAAATTCCGAGGCTGTGGTTTCCATCCAGAAACGTAATTTGTCCCGTGGGCACTCCCGACGACGAGTTGATGTTCGCCGTCAACGTGATGGTTGAGCCGGGGACGGGGGATGTTGTTGCGTCGAGGGTTACCGTCGTGCTAAATCCGGCAACTTGCAGAAGTGTCCTCTCGCTGACTGGTAAGAACACTCGGTCTCCGCTGTACTGGGCGGTGATGACATGACTCCCTGTAGCAGGGAAAATCGCGTTGATAGCGGCGGAACCGTTACTCAACGGGGCAGTGCCCAAAACAGTGGTGCCATCCAGAAATGTGACAAGGCCGGACGGATCTCCCGTGTTGCCGGGGCCGGCAGAGACATTGGCGGTAAGGGTTACCCCGGTGTCGACAGTAGTATCCGGAAGAGACAGTCGGATGGCACTGACCAAGCCAGGAGTAATCGCACCAAATATTCCATTCTCCGCGCTGTTGACTTGCGAGGTGAAATAGAGCGTGTCGGGGTCCCCAAATCCGTCGGCGCGAAAAGCCAACGCGTTGATGCCAACTGCGGCGATGGCGATTCCGTCGCCATCGAGCAACGTTCCGATGAAGCGCCCGCTCGCTGGATCAAACGCGCTGATGGTTCCATCGCCAACGTTTCCAATCAGAATGTCGTTACTGAAAGAGCCGAAGTTGGCGCTGGCCTGGGCAATTCCCCACGGAGCGTTCAAACCTTCGCCCATGGCGAAGCGCTTCACGAAATTGCCATCCATATCGAAAATATTGACGATGCCATTCCCCGCGCCAACGACGGGATCGTGCTTGAGGGCGTCCTGCAGCGCATAGGTCACGAATACCTGTCTGCCAATCACTTGAATCCCAAAAGGGGCGAAACCCGGGGGCAAATCTGGATCTGTAAACGCACCCGGAAGGACCACGGGAGTAAAACCGGGATTGAGAGGTAGGAACGCCTCAACAAATCCAGCGTGAAAATCCGTGACCGCCAGCGCTGGACCTTCCGTGGGGGAGCTCAGGATCGCCACGCCCTTGAAGACCGCACTGGCCCTGCTGAACTGCGAGGGTTGCCTGCGGCGGAACATCTCCCATGGCGTCCAGGCCCCAGGTGAAAATGGTCCCTTGCTCGGTGACGACAATAAGAGGTTTGATTGCGGCTGGGTTCGCAAACGAAGAGTTTTGATCGGCCACAATTCCGGTGGGCTGGTCGAAGCCGGCCCCCGCGGCACTCGGTATCGTGAAACTCCCCGGCCGCGCGCTCAACCCCGTGGCGTCCAGAGCGGTGACCTTGCCGACTCCATTGTCAGCGATGAAAAATGGCTGCCCCGTGAAGAACGACATCCCCCACGGATTGACCAGAGTTGGCTGCACATCGACGGCCACGTTGGGTAGGCTCGAGGCTAAATTGGTCTGGTGGTATCCAATCGTTTGGGCCGTTGCGTTAGCCGTGGCGAGCAGAAATCCGATTAGCAAAAACGAGAAAAAACAAAAAACATTCTTGTGTTTCACTGTACTAGCTCCTCCTAAGAGCCAAAAACATCTTTGTGCCCTGCCGAGAGTGAGGCACCGATCTTGAAAACTAACATTCGCGACCCGTGTCGTTTTTGGTGAATGACGCCGGGGGTGATGCCTCAGCGGCCTTTCGGCTTACTCTGGCGCTGCACCTCTCCCCGCTCTAGGCGGGAGCCACAGCCAACTCCTTGCCCACTTGTTCTCCCTGCATCAATTGCCGCAACCGTTTGCGGGCCTTGTGCAGTTGCGATTTTGAACAACCGATGGAGCAGCCCAGCAGCCCCGCAATCTCGTCGTGCCGGTAGCCAATGACGTCATGCAGCAGGAAGAATCGCCTGTAGCCCGATGGCAACATGCGGATCGCGCGCATCAGGTTGAGCCGGTCAATCGTGCCCAACATCGAAGTGTCGGCAGAATCGTGCTCCCGCGACTCACCACCATTTGTGTCCGCCGGATTCCAAGGTTCGGCAAAAAGCTCCGTCGGTTTTTTTCGCCGCGAGTGCATCAAAACAATGTTCACGGTCACTCGATGCAGCCAGGTTGCAAATCTTGACTCGCCGCGGAACGTGCCGATCTTTCGAAAGGCTTGCAAAAATGCGTTTTGCGTCAAATCCTCGGCTTCCGCCGGATTTCTGACCATGCTCAAACAAACCGCGTATACACGCCTGCAGTACGCCTTGTAGAGATATTCGAAAGCGGCGACATCGCCATCCTTGGCCCGGCCAAGGACATTGGCCTCCATCATTTCGTTCTCTCTTAGTTCCAGAACCAAATTCGGCATATCGTGTCTCCCCTGCGCCTGAGCGCAATTCTCAATGCGCTCCGACTTCGGTTTGTTTCTACCTTTGCTGGCTCTCTCTCAAGTAGTCTTCCCAGCAGTCCGCATCACGAAATCTGCGGTGAAAGAGTTCGAACCCCTCGTTGCCTGGAACCTTGAAGCAGACGTATACCCAACCCTCTCCCCAGACAATTGGTTGACGACATTTTGTGCAGATGACGATTCCCTTGAAATTCACAGATCACCTCTCGACATTTCATGTTCTTCGCGGGGCGGCCTTGCTCCCGGCAATCCTGGCTCAGGAATATTTTCAATAGCTGATTTGACCGTTGACTAAGTTTGAGTCGATTGCAACTTGTAACTGCGGCGCATGCGAAGAGCACTTCAGCCAACGGGCTCTCCGCACGCGCGGATTTGTTTTGTGGCGAATGCAACCGGTCCTTACTGATCGTTGCGGAAGAAGTAGTAGTCCGCGGTATACGGCACGAGGGCCTGCTTGCCCACGTCGCCGGTCACCAGGCAACCTGCCGCAGGAGCAGAGCCACCATTGGTGTTCAAGCGTTGGATAAACGTGGTCTTGGTTAGCAATCGACCGCCGGTGGGACCCTCATCGGAGCCGATCACTTGCAGCAGGAGGCAATCAATCGAGCCGCTGTTCGGGCAGCTCTGGTCTGTCCCGGCGGTTACAAAATCCTTCTTTTGTGCCCACACTCGGCTGCTGTCGAACGAACTCTGCCACGTCGCGTCGCCGAAACGTGGCGGTTTTGGCCCAATGTCGTTGGGATTTACAACCGGGCTAAGGAAATGGGTGATGATCTGAACCGCTTCCCCGAAAACGTGCGTGAAGAGTGTGGCTTCGGGGCGAGCAGTGTTGACGGTCCAGGATGCGCCGCCGGTGCCGTTGGGAAGGCAGACGTAGCCCTGCGTGCCGAATGCGTGACCCACCAGGAATGCAGAGGTTCCCACCGGCGGCGTGATCCTCTCTGGGGTCGTCGGGCTGGGAATCGAGGCGAAATTGATTTCTTCCTTCCGGTCATGGCCCTTCTCTTGCGCGTAAGCAACGCCGGTAAAGACCAGCACTGCCAGAGCCGCCATTGCTTTGCGAATGATGTGAGCGGACGCGCCGCTCAGGAACCGCTTCTTGCAAATGTTGTTCACTTCTTTCTCCTTCTTCGTTTGATCTAGGGGTGCAAGTGAACGGAACCTTGAGGCCGTCCACCGTAATTCACCACTACACTCGGGGCATAGAATCTTGGCCCCGGCGCGAGGGTGGAACTATTGCCCCCTACTTGAGATATCGGAAATGGAAGGGAAAAGACGACACGGGCAGGGAGGTCAGGAGGCTATGGAATTCCAGTTATGGGTGTAGCCCCAGTTCGGCCGGCAGGAAGGCAGCGCTGGCTCGGCTAGGATTCTAGTTTCTTGGCGCGACCTGCTCAAAATTGCCGATGATCCACGCGTTCGACTCTCTACTTGCCACCATAATGGCGAGATGGCGGCCATCCGGTGACGGATAACCCCATGCATGTGTCGAGTGGGGTTGGTTCCAGAGAAGCTGGGCATCGCCGTCAGTTGCAACACTTAAAAGCGAAGCTCCGTCTGGATCCAAACTTGACACAAACATGCTTTGGGAATCCGTCGCCCAGGACAATTCCATGAGATCGGGGTGGTCGGTAACCGTAATCGTCCGTGTCGGACCGCCACGGAGGGGCACCAACCGAATTTCATGCCCGTGTTTTTTCATGATTCCGATCGACGTACCATCCGGAGAAAGTTCCCACCAGTAATCGAACCCAATGTCGGCACTCTTGCCCGCCTCGAGCGGGATCCGTATAAGCTCTCTCCCCGGTCCGGCAATTGGGTCAAAGGCGGCGACAATAAGCTCGCTCTTATCGGCAGCGGGTTTCCCAATCACACAAAGATTAGCGACCTTGTTGCTACACGAGAAAAGTACGAAACCCTCGATGTCAAATATTCGCTCCGGTACGCCACCCATCGGATCAACTCGATAGAGACCCATTTTGTGCGTTGAGACCTGAGCGCCCTCGAGCAGTATCCAAGCTCCGTCCGGGCTTAATCGAGCCAAGTAGAAATTCGTGTCCGAGGCAGGCTCAATGAGTTGAGCGCTACTCGCTGGATCCAGCGCCTGCCGGTACATCAGCCGACCTGTTGCTCGCTCCGAGGAAAAAAGTACTTCGCGAGAGTCAGGCGTCCATGCCGATGGGAGATTGTAGTTGTCATCGAGCGTCAGCCTTCGGGTATTCACGAGACGCCTCTCTTTACCCGTCAGGTCCCCGACGAAAACCGACGCGTGGGCATTTCCTCGGAGAAACGCCAGTTGCTTTCCGTCGGCCGTCGCGCTGAACTCATAAACAGAAAATCCCGACCAATCGGTCAGTTGGCGCGCTTTGCCCTGCGCAACCCCACTCTTCCCATCGACAATCACTTCCCGCAAATTATCGGATTCCGCCGAGCCCGCTTCCGTATTGCGCGAGTAAATGAAGCGACCCGACTTCATCCATGTGAAGTCCCTCAAGTGGTTGTCCCGAACGATGGTAGTTATGTTTGCGCCGCTCAGGTCACAACTCTGAACCATAGTCTCGGTGCGATTATCTTTGTCATGCCGATAGCCATACGCAATCCGATCTCCCGCCGGCGACCAGCCGATGCCATTCATTGTCGCTTGGCTTTCCGCTGTCAAAATCTTCCGTGGAGACTCTCCACGAGAACCCATGACCCAGATTTCGCGCGCCCCGATTCCGCTCCGCACCCTGTGGTATGCGATGTGGAGACCATCGGGCGATATCTTTCCTCCTCCAAGCATGTCCTCTACTTCAGCGAGCTTCTCAGCGTCGCCTCCGGCCGTCGGAATAGACCATACGGTCGATTCCGCATCGGAGATGAGGACTGAAGCTAAGAAGCGGTTCGAGTCAGGATACCAATCACCGAACGACCACTTCGCGGTACCACGCGGAGTTCCGGTTGGTTGCGCTACATTTTGGACCCCGCCGGTCGCGATAGTCAGCAGATGAAGACCTTGCTCGTCCGCGTAGCCCAAATACTTGGCGTCCGGAGAAATCCGCAGCACTGAACACGGGTGAATTTTGGACGTTCGCCGTGAGCTTTCGTTGATTGAACTTCGGCAGCGATTCGGGGCGACGGGGGAAAAACCACGTGAAGACTGTAGAAGCGATCAGTACCAAGGTCACCAGCAGCCGCCGCGGTCACACTGTTCCGGTGTCGACGCAAGAACTTGCCAGCGCGATAGGCGATCGTGTCTGGCCGGGCACTGATAGGCTCGTAACTCAAGTAATGCTGCAGGTCGTCGGCCAGCGCCTTTATCGAGGGATAGCGCTCCTGCGGATTCTTCTTCAGCGCTTTGGCGACAATCGTGTCCAGGTCGCCTCGTAACGATCGGGCTAGCTTTTCTGGCGATGTGGCGCGTTTCCCGGCATTCGTGGCTGTGGAATCTCCGTTTGTCTGGGCTGCAACTACGATCTCCGAAGGACGAGTGGGCTCGGTCTCCAGGATCGCTTTTACCAGACTCGCGGGCGTACGCGGACCATCGCCGACGGGGTGGCGGCCGGTCAGAAGTATGTACAGCAGGACTCCTGAGGCGTATACATCTGTGGCCGCGGTCACGGTCTCGCCTTTTAATTGCTCTGGTGCTGCATATTCGGGTGTAAGTGCGCGCCCACCTTCGAGCGTCAGATGAGACTCCCCAGCTTGCCCACCACCTTCGAGCAGCTTGGCAATTCCGAAGTCGAGCAGCTTCACTTGACCATTCGTGCGCACCAGTATGTTCGGAGGTTTCAAATCACGATGAACGATCAGGTTGGCATGTGCATGCGCCACGGCCCCCAGGGCGTCAAGGAACAGTCGAACCCGCGCGCGGACGTCGAGTGTGTGTTGATCGCAATAGAGGTCAATGTGGCCGCCCTCAATGTATTCGAGCACAAGAAAAGGGTGACCGCCTGGCGACACTCCTGCGTCAATCAGTTCCGCAATGTGGGGATGTGTCAGACGACCTAGGATGCGACCTTCGCGCTTGAACCGTTCTTCGCCGCCCTTTCCCATCAGCGCGAAGTTGAGCACCTTCACAGCTACGCGCCGCTCAAATCTTCCATCGTTTCGCTCGGCCAGCCAGACCGTGCCCATTCCTCCGTGACCGATCTGCGAAACTAGAGTGTAGGCACCGAAAAATTGACCCGCCAGGCCAGGCGCTCCAGTCAATCCAATCGGGCGCTCATCGAGAAAACCTTCCTCGGACAGCTCGCGGTGCTCCTGTAGAAGCGCCTCCAGTTGTTGCGCCAGAGTAGGGTTCTCGGCCCGCAGCGCTGCTAACCAAGCCAAGCGCTCATCGTCGGTTAGTTCGAGCGCTTCGTCGAGGAGGGGGCTAAGTGCCTCCCATTGATCGGGACTGAGCTTGGACATCAATGCCTCAGAGCGGCAAATCCGCGCGAATGTTGCGATGGAGAAAGATCCGTGCCTTTTCCCAGTTTCTCTGCACCGTGCGTTCGGAAAGGTTTCGCAGGCTGGCGATTTCCGCGAAGGTGAATCCGCAGAAAAACTTTAAGTCTACGAGTTCGGCGAGTTCTGGTTCCACTTTGGCTAGCTGATCGAGGACGTCGCTGATCAGCGAGAGCTCTTTTGAGTCCGCGGAATTTTCAACGACATCCGTCTTGAGCGATGTGATTTCGAACTCGCCCCCGCGCTTGATCGCATGGCGGTTTCGGGCATGATCGATGATGAGACCCCGCATCACACGCGCGGCATATCCCAGGAAGCGAGCGCGATCGGGAAAGGAGGGGCCATCGCGTTTCGCGATGTCCAGGTAAGCTTCGTGCAACAGCGTTGTGACACTGAGGCTTGCCGGAGAGCCGCGTCGTGCCAATTCGCGCTTCGCGAGCCGATGCAATTCAGAGTACAGCGCGCTGAAAAGGGCATCCGCAGCCACGCTATCGCCGGTTTCCGCTGCGCCGATGAGGGAGGAAATTGTGGACCCCACGCGGCACCCTCCTGCCAGTGAATCACCCTCAGAGGTCTTCAGTGTCGCATATTTAGAAATGGCAACCAAGAGACTGGTTTCCTCCAATTATCAGCGGACACCTGTTCCAGTTGGCATAGGGCAGGGGCTGCAACGCTGCCGAAATACGGGATTTATAGATTAACTTCCGATTTCGACTTCCACACACCTCCGCCAGTGTATTCAATGAAGCTGAAAGAAACGAGAAAAAGGGGTTGCCTCTAAAGGCCGATCTGCTCACACTATCGTACTACCCTCAATTGAAATCTCTGCAGACTGTTCAGCTTTCATTGCTAAGATACGCCCCAGTGAGAATTGCATGGATTCAGGGTCCTTAACGGGGTTCCAGTACGGAGGAAACGTAATTGTTAACGGCGAAACTAGTGGGGATTCTTGCCGTACCAGGAGTTTCAAGGATGTTCGAATTTGTACCCCGATGCTGGTCCTCATTCACTCTCACCGGAGGCGCGCATTCCACTTCGCACTATGACCCTATAGCTCCGGTGCTCCTGGCCCTAGCTGTTATGACGCTCATGGCGGCGATCGGTGGGCGCGTGATGAGAACGTTCGGACAAGCTGCAGTCTTGGGCGAACTCCTGATTGGTGTGCTTGTTGGAAATCTCGGTTATCTCTACCACCAGCCCTCCATCAGCGTGATCCGTGAGGGCGACACGATTTCCGGCATCGTTCAAACTGCCTTGACGGAAAAGATTACCGTGGGGGATGCCGCACGACGAATGCTGCCTCCCGGACCACATACCGAACGAATTGCGCAAATCCTGGAAGCTCCCACAGGACTGCGCGTCCTGGATGTCTACTCCTTTGTGGACCAAGTGTCTCGCATCGCAATCATCATTCTGCTTTTCTTGGTCGGACTCGAAACCAGCCTTGTGGAGATGCGCGAAGTGGGCTGGAGTGCAGCGCTGGTAGGAATCCTAGGTGTTATCTTGCCATTAGGTCTTGGCCTGCTGGTTACGACCCTTTTGCTGCCGGATTCTTCTTTTGCCGTCCACCTATTCATCGGTGGAATCCTCACTGCCACGAGTGTTGGCATCACCGCTCGCGTGCTCCGTGACCTGGGGCAGATGAATCGTCCGGAATCCAAGATCATTCTCGGGGCTGCGGTGATCGATGATGTACTTGGCCTATTGGTGTTGGCCGTGGTCACGGCCCTTGTCGTGAATGGCTCTGTCAGCTTTAACGGGGTTTTTGCAATCACATTGAAAGCCAGTATTTTCCTGGTGGGGTCGATCGGATTGGGAATGTGGCTTACCCCTGTGCTTGTCAGGAAGCTCGCCCGATTGAAACTCGACAACATCAAGCTACTGTTCGGGGTGGGTTTCGCGTTTGTACTTTCCTGGATGGCCAATCTGGCGGGTCTCGCCACAATCATCGGCGCTTTTGCTGCCGGCTTAATCCTGGAAAATTTCTTTGACAGGGAAATGGAAGGATACACTCTGCGGGATATGCTTTCGCCGATCGAGTCCCTCATCGTTCCTATTTTCTTTGTTCTAATGGGGCTCCAGGTAAAGCTGGAAGCATTCAACAGTTGGAAGATCGCGTTTCTGGCATTAGCACTGACCGTGGTTGCGATTGCCGGGAAAGTAGTTTCGGGTTATCCGGCAGGCCATCGTCTGAATCGGCTGGCCATCGGCATCGGAATGATGCCTCGTGGAGAAGTTGGATTAATTTTCGCGGGGATCGGACGAGGTTTGGGAGTCATCAACGACGCTGTATTCGCATCGGTGGTAATCGTCGTAATAATCACGACGCTGCTTACGCCGCCGCTCTTAAAGCTTGCCTTGCCGAATAACCCATCAGAGGCGGCCCCTGTTCCGGGATGAGCCATCCGATTTCAATGTGGGCGGTCAGTTTTCCGTCCAGATTAGACTTTGTTGCTCCAGAGTGCGTAAAGCTAGGCGAGAAAGTCCACCATTCCATTGGCAACGTTGTACATCGCACCAATAATCTGGATAGATCCTTTCTTTTCCAGATCTGCCAATGTCGCGCTTCGCGTGCGAATGTTATCGAGCGTGAGAACGACATTCGTCTTTGCAACCGCGTCGACATAGGCAGCATTCTTGCTGGATTTCTCTCCTTCAAACTTGGTTGCGGGGATAGCGGGCTTGATGCGAGCCAGAAGTCCCGTTAAATTCCCCAACACCACATCATCGATTGCACCCTTTACCGCACCGCAGGCAGTATGTCCAAGGACCAGGATGAGTTTCGCCCCGGCGACAGCACAAGCAAATTCCATGCTTCCAAGCAGGTCGTCATTGGCCACGTTGCCGGCGATGCGCGCGATAAAGGCATCTCCAATGCCGGTATCAAAGATAATTTCGGAAGGCGCTCGAGAATCGATGCAGCCGAGGATCACTGCGGCTGGATATTGACCTGCAGCGCTCGACTTTTTTTGGGCTATGTAATCGTGAGCGACCATCTTGCGAGTGCGGAACCGCTCGTTCCCCTTTTTCAGCTCATCAATGACCTGAGCCGGAGTCATGCGGTCTCGTTCTTCTTTGGTCAGGGATCCCCCTCCAGCAGTTCCAAACTGGAGAGCCAAAGGAGCAATCGGAGTAATCACGCATGTAGCGAGCGTCCTTGCGAGAAAATTCCGCCGACCAAGAGCGTTGCTCGCTGGAGTCTTAATAGACGATTTCGATTTCATGATTTTGACCTCCTCTGCACTAATTGCATATTTGCATACGTCACTGCCCGAAGATTCCATATTGCCACTATTTCTAACAGAAACAATCTGTAGCCGCAGAAACGATCAGTTCACTTCCTACGGATCCGTACTCAAGTCTAGTTTGAGCCTTTGCATGGCCCGCTGGTCAAGCCTGATCATGCCGCTTCCTGGCGTGTCCAGGTCGGCTACCAACGCGATCACAATTGCGATGGTGATGGGAGCCAGAACCAGTGTTAACCAGAATCGTCGATTCAGTGTGAGCCCGCGTGCGAACACAGCGATCAAGGCAACGGAGCTAATTAACAACCAGATAGAAATGGGGATGCGGTTTTCCATCGCCGCAATTCTTTTGTCGTGCAGATCGATGGTCTGATTCAGCGTATTGATATACGTCGCAGCGATAGCCGTGCGATCCGTTTGAGAGAGGACGAGCACGTCACTCCAGAGCTCCGACTGGATGTGTTTGGCGCGACGCGAAACGTCGGCAAATTGCTCTGGGCTTAAGTTTGCGTTGTCAAGCTCGAGCCGGGCATCGACATACTCGCGTAACAATTTTCGGGAATGCTCGCGATATGGTTCCGGCAGGGTACCGGCCCGAAGATAGGTCGTCCCGATGGAAACTGACTCGTCAATCAACAGCGACCGGCGTTCTGTGAAGCGCGGCACTGCCAACGCCAACGTGAAACCGAGCAACAGGCTGACAAGCACAAATAGCCCGTCGCGGATGGCAGTCAACTGCTCCTTGCGATCTTTGTCTTCCAGGATTTTGAAATGGGCTGTGGTTATTCGGCCCAATTCAATAACGCCCGCCAAAGCAAGCGCGAGCAGCAGACCCATCAGCCAAGGTTCGTTCAGCAGATAATCCATTTCAGGTCACTCCCGGCAAGTATGACGACTAAGCTGCGTTCCCGAAAAGTACTGACTAAGTTTAGCGTTTGTCGCTACCCACAGATCTTCATTTCTTCGATTTCACTGACAAGAGCCATCATCCGTAAATTGATTACTTGCGGCCATCGAGGCGAGTGAGTGAGCGCAGTTCAGGATTTTCTTGTCGAGTGGATCGTTGTCCAACGCGTTCGGCGCAACATAAGTCTGTGATTTATTGGCATCTACAAACCGGTCGCTCAGGCGTTTCATGTTGTTAAGCTCCTTGCTGAGCAACTGCAACGCGCTGCGATCCGATTCCGTGGATGCTGCGACGGAAACTAACCTCAGGTTGTGTTGCGCTTGATCGTTGAACCCCTTCATCCAATTCTCAGTAATCGGGAAGCCCTGCTGTACTGCGCTGATCAACGTACTGCGCCATTCTCTGATAACGGACATTTGCTCAATACCCGCTCGCAGGAAGTCTTTGGAGAATCCGGGAGCAGGAGGCGGGTTCGTGGAAGCACTGGCCGCTGGGAGACTCGAATTGGAAGAGGGTAAGGTGAGGACGATCTGATTTCCATTGAAACTGAGTGAACCATTGACGAAACGCGTTAAAATCTCGAGATCGACATAGGCTCGCCCTCCCATCTCAACAAGTGGTAGCTCTCCCGGATGCCCCGTTACGACGAGTGTCCGATTTTGGGCCGCTTGTGCAAGTGCAAGAATCGGTAAGGAGGAAAAGATTATCAATGTCATCCACGTGGCGAATCGCTTCTGTAACACGGGTTGGCTCCTAATAAGCTCTCAATTGGTTCCGAATCGTGGCGCAAAGTCCAGACGTCCTTATGCTCTCGAGCGCGACCTGAGGATGGGTTGGCGTGGCCCCGATCAAAATATACTTCCGTTCAGCCAATAAAACTAATGTATTTCCAGGCCCATCTTAGTCGATCTGTTTTATTTATGACATGAGCGAGGCGGTTACGAGCCATCCTGATTCGTTGGCCCTGGTTCTTATCGGCAGCGGCGCACACATCACGCGGATAGGTTATTTGTAGCGGTGGCTACGAGGCCTCGGCGGTCCAACCCGAAAACTGTTGTACCGGATGTCCGGCCCAGTTACGTCTCACTTTTACTGATTGGGGACGAGTGTGCAAAGGTGGGTAGACTGATACGCTTACAATGGAAGTCGGAACTTTGGGAGTGGCGGATGGGAAGACTGAGTGTGAGCGCGAAAAAAGCAAAGAGGGAATTGCGGGTTGTGATGGCAATTGCCATTGGATTTACATTGGCGACGACCGCGCTGGTTGTGAGTCCGGGAATTGCAAAGGCAGAAGGGCAGACAGCCGCTCCCGTTAAGACGCCGCCTGCAGTGGGAACAATCAAGAGCACTGGCGCGGGGATGATTGTGTTGATGAATGAAGCGGGAGCGGAAATCAAGGTGACTGTAGGGCCGGATGTGAAGTTCCTACGAGTGCCGCCCGGATCGAAAGATTTGAAAGAAGCTACTCCCATACAAGTTAGCGATCTGGCGGTGGGTGATCGAATCCTGGTGAGAGGCAAGCCTGGTGATGAATCAGGAACATTCGTTGCCAGCACCATAATCAGCATGAAAAAAGAGGATCTGGCCGCGAAGCAAGCGCGTGAGCGAGAAGAATGGCAACGACGCGGCATCGGAGGCATGGTGAAGAGCGTCGATCCGGCCGCGGGCGTGGTAACCGTGGGAACGTTAGGAGCGGCGGGGAAGAAGGATGTCGAGGTGCATGTATCGAACTCCACGATCGTGCGGAGATACGCGCCGGGATCCGTGAAGTTCGATGACGCGAAGACCAGTTCCTTGGCGGAGATTCATGCGGGTGATCAGCTTCGAGCGCGTGGAACTAAAAGTGAAGATGGCGCGAGTTTGACGGCGGACGAAGTTGTAGCGGGTTCGTTCCGCAATATCGCCGGAATGATTTCGGCGGTGGACGCGAGTGGAGGAACGATTACGGTCACGGATTTGGCTAACAGCAAGCAAGTAGAGGTGAAGATTACCGCGGAGTCGCAAGTGCGGAAATTGCCTGCACCGATGGCCCAACGAATTGCGGCTCGACTGAAAGGAACGCCCGCAGATTCGGCGGCCGCTAATGGATCGGGAGGGGCGCCTGCCACTGGTAGTCGTCCTGATGGCCAAACGGCAACTTCGGGAAGGATGCAAGGTGCAGGTGGAGCGGGAAGAACTGGAGGAATGCCAGGAGGTGGCGGAGGTGGAGACTTACAGCAGATGCTGAGCCGGTTGCCTGCCACGCCTCTGAGCGAGTTTCAGAAGGGGGATGTGGTGGTGATTGTTGCCACATCTCAAGTGAATGATTCAAAAGTGGTGGCCATCACGTTGCTGGGCGGAGTCGAACCGATCCTGCAGGCCTCGTCACAAGGGCAAACGGCATCGATTCTTTCGCCATGGAGCCTGAGTAACGGTGGAGCGGACGCAGGCACACCATAAAGCTAGCCTTGTGGCAGCACCCTATCCAATTGAAAGAGCCGGTACCTGGAATGAGAGAAAGAATGGGAATGCAGATCACACGCGGATGGTGTATCGCGACGATACTTTTGTTGATGGCAGGTGCCGGCGCGGTGAATGGTCAGACGGCGACGGGAACTTTGCGTGGGCAAGTGATCGACCCTTCAGGCGGAGGGATTGCGGGCGCGACGGTGCTAGCCACGAACAATGGCGGCGACTCGAAAGGCGCGATGACAGGGAAAGACGGGACCTATGAAATCAAGGAACTCCCGCCGGGAACTTACGACATCCAAGCGACAGCGCCGGGATTTGCTTTGTTTAAGAAGACGGGTGTGCCGATCGCGACGGGACAGGTAGCGCACCTCGAAGTGAAGATGACGATTCAAGCACAGCAGGAAAGGGTCCTTGTGAATGACACAAGCACACAAGTGGATACGAATCCCGCGAATAACGCGAATACTGTGGTGCTGCAGGGGAAGGATCTGGAAGCGCTCTCGGATGATCCGGATGAGTTGCAGAGCGAGTTACAGGCGCTAGCGGGGCCATCTGCGGGGCCCAATGGCGGGCAGATCTACATTGATGGATTTACGGGCGGACAGTTGCCACCAAAGGCTTCGATTCGGGAAATCCGCCTAAACCAGAATCCGTTTTCGTCGGAGTACGACAAGTTGGGTTACGGACGCGTGGAAGTGTTCACGAAACCCGGTACGGACAAGTTACACGGCCAGTTGTATGTGAGCGGGAATTCTTCCGCGTTTAATGCTCGGAATCCGTTTGAGGTGCCTCCCGAAGGAAGTTCGCTCCCGAGTTATCACTCGGAGCAATACAGCGCAAACATAGGCGGGGCGATCAACAAAAAAGCCTCTTTCTTCTTCAACATCGAGCGACGGGATATTCAGGACCTGGGGATCGTGAGCGCGACGGTTGTGGACGCGAACAACCAGATCGTGCCGTTCAGTGACTCGGTACCGAACCCCAAGACAAGGACGAACCTGAGTCCGCGGATCGATTATCAATTGACGCCCAACAATAGTCTGACAGCGCGATACCAGTATTTTCGGAATACCGAACAGAACGACAATGTGGGGCAGTTCAACCTTGCGGAAACAGGTGTGAACGACCTCGAGACCGAACAAACTTTTCAGATTACGGATACGCAAATTTTTGGAGCGCACCGCATCAATGAGATTCGGTTTCAGTTTGTCCGGGATAACACAGCGACGACTCCCGTGAATTCGGCCACGACAGTAAAAGTGGGCGGGGCGTTTACTGGAAATGGCAGCGGCGGTGGGGCCGAAACCGATATTCTGGATCGTTACGAACTACAAGACACTCTGTTTAATAATTTCGGCAAGCATTCGATGAAGTACGGTGGACGCTTGCGCGTGAACAGAGACGATAACTCGACGCAAGCTAACTTTAATGGTCAATTTTCATTTGATAGCATTCAGCAATATCAGCTGTTTCTGCAGGGACAGGCACTGCCGACGTATTACACGCAGACTGCCGGCACACCCAGTTCACAAGTGACTTGGGTGGATACCGGACTGTTTGTCCAGGACGACTGGAAAGTACGGCAAAACGTAACAATCAGCTACGGGCTACGATTCGAGACACAAAACAATTTCGGCGACAAGGCGAGCTTCGCGCCACGGCTTGGAGTTGCTTGGGGCATAGGAGGAAATGCGAAGAAACCGCCGAAGATGGTGCTGCGCGCCGGATGGGGGATATTTTACGATCGTTTTTTATACACTCAAGTGCTGGAGCAAGAGCGATTTGACGGTGTGACGCAACTCACCTATCAAGTGCAGAACCCAACTTTCAATCTGAGCAATATTCCTCCGCCAGATCAGTTGCCGCTGGGAACAGCACAAACGATTTACCAGACAAATCCCAACTTGCATGCGCCTTACACAATACAAACGGGAGTAACTCTAGAGCGGCAGTTGACGAAGAGCGCAAACATTGCGGTAACGTATCTGGATTCCCGTGGTGTACACCAGTTCTATACGAACAACCTGAATCCAGCGGACCCTGTGACAGGAGTACGTCCAGATGGTGAAAACAATATTTTTCAGTACCAATCAGAAGGTACATTCAAACAAAACCAGTTGATAGTGAACGGCAGCATACGAGCCGGGGCTCGCCTTTCGCTTTTTGGGTACTACACGCTCAACTATTCGAATAGCGATACGAGCGGGGCGGGAAAGTTTCCATCGAACCCCTACGATCTGAGTCAGGATTACGGGCGCGCGATGTTTGACATACGGAATCGTGTGTTTATGGGCGGGTCGATCGCCATGCCCAAGGGATTTCGCGTAAGCCCCTTTTTGATTGCGAGTTCGGGTATTCCGTTCAACATCACTACCGGCACCGATCCTTATCAGGATTCACAATTCAATTTGAGACCGGTGTTCGCGCCAAATTGTTCCACGGCGACATATCCGACACCGTTTGGCTGCTTTAACTTCGCGACTCCTGGTCCCGGCTACGTTCCGATCCCTATCAACTATGGTGAAGGCGCTGGACGTTTTTCGTTGAATTTGCGATTAACAAAGACTTTTGGATTTGGACCGACGATCGAAGGGGCAAACACAAGTGGTGGAGGCCCGATGGGGGGCGGAACATTTGGTCGCGGACCGGGCGGCGGGCCTGGAAGAGGGGGGCCCGGCGGTGGGCCGGGAGGACCAGGTGGGCCCGGCGTTAGCTCAAACCGACGCTACAGTTTGACGCTGGGAGTAAACGCTAGAAACATTTTTAACAACGTGAACGTCGCAACGCCAATCGGTAACTTGAGTTCGCCGTCATTTGGAGAGGCAAACGGGTTAGCGGGGAGGCCCTACAGCGACTCCACTTCCAACCGCAGGCTCGACTTACAACTCACATTCTCCTTCTGACAAGAGAATCATTGCGATTTAGATATCTGCAAGCATTAGTGCCTTCTGGGCGGGCTCTGTTGTCTGAGGTTGGCGACAGCGTTCATGACTAATAGACGGATGCGCGGATCACGCGTGATGGAAAGATGAGAGGCGTTCTGTACGACAATATCGGCGATCAGTTTTGTGTGAAGCGGGTCTTCCAGTCGAAGATGTTTGGTGGTCATTAAGGCGAGTGCATCCCAAGCGTGGAAAATGGCTCCGGTTGATACGTTTCGCGGGATCGTATTGTCGTTGAAGCCAACACTGTCAATTTGGACGGTGAGTTCGACAGGAATATTTTTATCGCGAAGTTCCCTGGCCACACTGAGCATAGCCCAGCCTCCGGTGCTGTGGCCGACTAAAATGATCCGCGGAGCCGTTTCCAGTTCGGTGGGAGTCAGCACTCCAGAGCGTGCCGGAAAATGGGTGAGAATCCAATCCCTGCCGGAAGTCCAGGAAATCGGAATAAAAGAGTTGGCGCAAACATCAGGATAGTCCGGCCCGCGTAGAGTGTCGCGAATCTGGACGACCCCAGAGCTCTTGTGGTTGGAGGTTTCTAAAGCGCCAACGAAGCCAGCGTAGATGATCTTGCAGCTCGAGTTGGACTCGGCAAGTTCGATGGCCGTAGTAGGTCTTGGCAAGGCGAACAGGGAACTTACAGCGGTAGGGACTACGAGAAACAAGGCGATTAAACTGAGAAAAAGCAATTTCCTAAAAAGAGTGGTGTACGCACAGTGCAGGCCTCGTTGAGCAGGCAAACTGCTTTTATTTTGCATGAGAAACGTTACGTTGATCGGGGGCCCAGGTCAAGTGACCAACAGATTGCGGGATTGAGGAGTTGCGGCTCAGCTTTCCGCGGCTATTTCGCGCGATGAAGCAGGTGAGCTAAGATTCTCGACGTAGTTGAGGAGAAGTTGTGAGGAAGGAAAATTCGGACGTGGAAGCTCGCAAAAGGTTAGACGATAAACGTGACGCGGAATTAGGAATGGATCGGCCGATCACCCGGCGTGATTTCTTGAACGGCGCGAGTGTCTCCGTGGGCGCTGCGCTGATGGCTCCAGGGTCGATGTGGAGTGAAACCATCTTTGGTTGGGAGGAGTCCCAAGATCCTGAGAAACAGGTTGGATATTATCCTCCCTCGAAAACGGGAATGCGAGGGAGCCACGACGGCTCGTGGGAAGTTGCCCATGCGATGCGGGACGGGAAGAAGTGGAGTGTGCCCAGCAAGGTAGATGAGACCTACGACCTGATTGTGGTTGGCGGTGGGATCAGCGGATTGTCGGCGGCATATTTTTATCGAAAAGCGGCTGGTCCTGCGGCTCGAATATTGATACTTGATAATCACGATGATTTTGGGGGGCACGCCAAGAGGAATGAATTTCAGACGCCAAGCAGGTTGTTGATTGGATATGGCGGGACACAAACGATCACTTCCCCCAATTTATACAGCGTAGTGGGAAAGCAGCTGTTCAGCGAGCTTGGTATTCAAGTTCAGCGATTTGATAAGTATTACGACCAGAAATTCTACTCTTCGCGGGAACTCACGGAAGGAACATTTTTCGACAAGGAAACATTCGGCGAAGACCGGCTGGTGACTGGTCTGAGAGGGAAAACTCTGGCAGAGGCTTTGACGAACACGCCTCTGACGCCCACTGCACAGAATGACATTTTGCGGATTCATACGGAAAAAGTGGACTATCTTGCGGGAATGAGTGTGGCGGAGAAGAAAAACTACCTCGCGAAGACCAGCTACAAGGATTACCTGCTCAACAATGCCAAGGTTGATCCGCAAGTCATCACCTATATGCAGACCAACATGTATGGACTTTATGGTGTAGGCATTGACTCGGTTCCGGCGGGAGATATGGCCGGGTTTTCTTCAGAACCGGGATTTGATGGACTGGGAATCAACGACACCGACGGTCCAGGAATCGGATTAGAAGTTACACGGCGCGACGACGAGCCGTACATTTATCATTTTCCCGATGGGATCGCTTCGGTGCCGCGCTTGCTTGTGCGTTCGCTGATTCCTGGAATCGCAACTGGGAATACGATGGAAGATATCGTCCTGGCAAAAATTGACTACGCGAAGTTGGACGAGAAGATATCTGCGACACGGATCAGACTGAATTCCACCGTAGTGAATGTCAGAAACACTGAAAAGCAAGGAAAGGCGGGTGGAGTTGAAGCGACATACGTGAGCGGCGGCAAGGCCTACGCGGTGCAGGGGAAACATTGTATCCTGGCTTGCTGGAATATGTTGATTCCGTATCTCTGTCCGGATATGCCCGTTACGCAGAAAGAAGGACTTGCATACAATGTGAAGGTTCCGCTCGTGTATGTGAACGTGCAGTTGAAAAACTGGCGCGCGTTCGAAAAATTGAAAATCCACGGCGTGCGCTGCCCTGGCAGTTTCTTCACCGCCGTTGATCTGGATTTTCCCGTGAGCATAGGCGAGTATAAGTTTCCGCAAACTGCCGACGAGCCCTGCCTCGTGCACCTGCAATATGTCCCCGTTGGGCCTGGAAGGACGGCCCGTGAACAGCAAAGGACTGGCCGAACGATGCTATTGGGAATGGATTTTGCAACGTTTGAGCGGAATATTCGTGAGCAAATGACTCGAATTCTCGGGCCAGGCGGACTCGACGCTGCGAGGGATATAGAGGCGATTACCGTAAACCGCTGGCCGCATGGATATTCGTATGAATACAACTCACTGTTCGATCCGGTCTGGCCTGCCGGGCAGGCGCCTCACGAAATAGGACGGAAGCCATTCGGACGTATTCACATTGCGAATTCCGATGCGGGAGTTTTCGCCTATACGAATGAGGCGATTGACCAGGGGCACCGCGCAGTGCAGGAAATCATCGCGAAGAAGGATTGATATTCGATGGTTAAAGCGCGCAAAAAGAAGCTTGATAGAGGAACCGAAGCGCGGCGACTGGCGCGAAAGGTTGCGTCTCCCCCGGCGACAACACGAGTGATTCCTGACAAACGAAAGCGGCCGCCAAAACACAAGAAGAAAGAACTTCTGGATATCGAATAGATTGTCCAGGTTTGCGGCCGCCGCATGTTGCTAATTGTTAGACAAACCCAGACCGGGTTTAGTTTTTGCTGCCTCAACCAGGTTTATAGGCAGGCACGACCTCGCTGGATCGGAAGAATGGTTGCGCATGTAATTTGTTGCGCTCCGCCAGGTTTGCGGCAATGCTTTCCAAGTCTGCCTTGCAGAAGCCCATACAAGTTAAAGTGATGGCCTTATCCGGCTCTACCAGGAAAATGGTGGGAACGTTGGTGAGCCCGTAGGAATCTGAAACGGGGTAAGGATGTGAATCGATAAGTGTGAGGAAGTTAACACCATATTCTTCATTGAAGTGACGAGTGGGGCGCGAGTCGTCTTGCGATATCCCAACGATGGTGACATTCGTGACTTTGAAACGTTCGTGAAGCCGTTCAAGAAATGGAAATGTGAACTGGCAGACGGGACAGGATATCTTGAAAAATGCGAGCACGGCTGGCCCATGAGCCAACAATTGACGCAAGGAATGCTCCTTGCCGCCCAGAGCTTTAAGTGAGAATTCAGGGGCGAGATCCCCCGGCACTAGATTCGTCATTTGTGGGGTCCTGCCAAACAATTGTACAACTTTTCGATAGAGGCTCATTATGGGCAGGATACCGCAGATACTGGCGCTCGTGGTATCTCAGCGACAGTTGCGTATGAAAAAGTTATGGAAATTAGCAAAAGTTTCTGCCGGCTCTCGGTAGCGGTGGTGAGCCGCGGGGGCCTTCTTCAGCTAAAATGCGAATCCCCCGAGGGTGACTTCCCGAGGGACTCGCGCATTTCACCGGGTGGTTGGGGCAAATCTACTGAGTTACGGATGCTTGCTTCTGACCGATCTCCAACTCGACTTTTTTTCCCGCGGGATAAATGGCGAAGAGTGAGCGGGAACCGTCGGCTTCGGTTCTAGCGCCATAGCCGCCGTTATTGGACTTGTCCCTTGCGACCAGCGTGGCGGGTACAGTCACGACCGTGTCCTTGCCCTTGCGAATGCTGACCTGGACCGTTGAGCCAGAGCCTTCCCATTGAAGATCATACTTTCCGGGCTTGAGTTCTGTGCCCTGGACATTGATCTTTTCGCTGATATTGATTGTGCTGTGCTCCTGCGCAAAAGCGCCGGCGGCGAAAAGAAGTGAAGCACCGAATAGAGTTGTAGCGATCCTCGACAGTTTCATGTAAATCTCCTTTGTTTTCCCTCGTCGCTGGCGCCGATTCGAAGAGCGCCGTTCTGCGAAGGTGTATTTTGTTCTCATAGTATTGGACGTTGACAGGACGAAGAATGTTGCGGGGAAAACGATTTTGCATGAAGGAAAAAAGGAATAGCAGAAAGAAAATATTTCGATGTAACTTTTTATTTCACTTTTCGTCTGCGAAATAAAGCGAGCTTTCCAGGTGACCTCGGTCACAATGCGATGAAAGTGTGATTTTGATGAATCGGGTTTATTGTTAGTGGATGGTACGCGTCTTTCGCTGCATGTAGTCCATCAACAAATACTGGCCCAGATTGTAAGGTGTTGTGAAATAGGCCTTGCCTTTGCACATTTCCGTAATTTTCTGAACGAAATTCACCAAGCTGTAATCGGTGGCTAGCATGAACGTGTTAATCAGAATGCCGGCTCGCTTGCATTTGTTCACTTCCTGCAGAGTTTCGCCCACGACGAATGGATCAAGTCCGAACGCATTTTTATAGATGCGGCCGTCGTCCAGCGTAAGGGCAGAGGGTTTTCCGTCTGTAATCATAACGATCTGCCGCATATCCTTGCGCTGACGAAGAAGGATGCGTTGCGCCATGCGGAGGCCTTCGCGAGTATTTGTGTAATACGGGCCGACCTGGACGCGCGCGAGTTGACTGAGAGGAACTTCTTCAGCGGAGTCGTGGAACAGCACAAGGTTTAGAGTATCGCCGGGATATTGTGTGCGAATTAAATGAGAGAGCGCGAGTGCCACACGCTTCGCAGGGGTGAAGCGATCTTCGCCATAGAGGATCATACTGTGACTGCAGTCGAGGAGGAGAACCGTAGCACACGAGCTTTGGTATTCGCATTGATGAACCATCAAGTCTCGATACTGCATGTCGAGCGGAACCTTGGCGCCTTCCCGCCGGATGGCATTGGAAAGGGTTTGACTGATGTCCAGGTTCATCGTGTCGCCGAATTCGTAGGGGCGGGAAACTCCTCCGGATTCGACTCCAGTAGAAAGGTCGCGCGTGCTATGCCGCCCAAAACTACTGCGACCAAGTGAGCCGAGAAGGTCTTTTAAAGTCTTGAAGCCAAGAAAATCGATCGCCTTGTCCGTGATTTCGAAACGCGCTTGGGGATTTTCCTGCGGTCGCCCGAGTTGGCCTCCGGGAGTGTTCTGAGGAGGTGGGGTAATTTGCGGGGGTTGCTGCGGATTGATAAAACCTTCTTGCGAGAGGCGGTCGACAAGTTTCTGGATCAGGTCGCGAACCTCTTTACTGTTCAAAGCGCCAGGATCCTGCAGCATCTTGCGCATTTCCTCAGAGAGGGCGTCGTCCGGAATAAGGTCACCTTCCTGCAATGCGCGCAAAATAGCTTCGCGAAGTGCTTCCATGGAGTTGGCAGCATCGAATTCGGAAAGACCGTAGTATTGCGATTCAAAACCGCTCTGCAGGAAAAAGTCGCCGAGACGCTTCATCAGTTCGTCTAGGTCGACAACGTCGGCCGGCTCTCCGGTGTATTTTCCGTACTTGATGACTTTCATGAATGGCCCCTCGAAGCAAAATCGCAGTCAGTTCCGTGGCGTGATTTCAGTTATAGCCGCGACGTTGACGGTTTGGTGTTTCACGTGGTTCTTGCGGCCGAGATTGTTTCTCCGCGTAGAACCCGCGTTCCTCGCTTCGGCCAATACGCCTGTGGGCCCAAAGCCCTTCAAGGATTAATTCGGCAGCGGCGGCAGCGTGTGGCTCATCTTTACGATTCGAGACGCCCAGCCTGTCGATGTGATCAAAAATATCCTGAATTTTGGAGAGTTGCTGGTATCTCTGCGCAGTGGCAATAACTTCAGGAACTTTCAACTCTCCTCCGAGTTCGAACCACTGTATGACAGATTGAAAATTGACGTTGGAGAAATGCTTAGTGAAAACGCGGCCGATGGCAGCGCGGATCAGTTCTCGTGCAATAGTTTCCGCGCCCTTGAGCTCGCCTTCGTACTCGAGTTCAAGTTTCCCGGTGATGGAAGGCAAGGAGGCATACAGGTCGGCAACACGAGCAACGGCTAGCTTGTCGCCCGTACGGGCAGCACGTTGTTCGGCGCTACTCACGAGATTTTCCAGTGTCGTGATGGGAAGGCGCTGACTGACACCCGAGCGCTTATCCACCCGTTTGTCATCTCGTGCTTGGAATGCCGTTTCTTCCACAATCTCGCGAAGATAGTCCGGGATTTCCACCCGGATCGAATCATTCCGGTCGACCCATGCCTCCTGGGCGGTGATAGCAATCCCTTCTTGAATCGTGGAGGGATAATGCGTGCGAATTTCTGCGCCAATGCGATCTTTGAGAGGCGTGATGATCTTTCCCCTTGCGGTATAGTCTTCCGGATTTGCAGTAAAGACCAGAAGTACATCCAGAGGGAGACGGAGCGGGTAACCCTTAATCTGAATGTCGCCCTCCTGCATGATGTTGAAGAGGCCAACCTGGATTTTACCTGCCAGGTCCGGAAGTTCGTTAACCGCAAAGATCCCGCGGTTGGCGCGGGGAAGAAGACCGTAATGAATAGTGAGCTCATCAGACAGGTCGCGGCCACCACGAGCGGCTCGAATGGGATCGACATCGCCGATAATGTCGGCGATGGTTACATCTGGAGTCGCGAGTTTCTCTACGTAGCGCTGATCACGCGGCATCCAGGCGATGGGGGTATTGTCACCCTCTGCAGCGACTCGTTCTCGACAAGAACGGCAGATAGGACAAAGAGGGTGATCGTTGATTTCACAGCCCGCGATGACAGGAATCTCCGGGTCGAGAAGCTGGATCAGGCCGCGAAGGATACGGCTCTTTGCCTGGCCGCGAAGACCGAGAAGAATGAAATTGTGCCGGGATAGAAGGGCATTGACGATTTGCGGAATTACACTGTCCTCGTAGCCGTGAACGCCTGGGAAAAGAGGTTCATTTGTTTCGATGCGGCGCAAGAGATTACGGCGAATTTCTTTTTTGACAGACACCGAAGTGGATCCCGCATCAAAATCTGGAATTCGCTTCCATTCACCAATCGTTTTTGGACGATGATGTCCGGAGGAAGGGTACAGAGAAGTGGTTGCAGTCATGGGCCCTCAATTTGCGAGACGAAACGTCCCACTTTTATTGGATGCAAATTTCTACGAATGGTGAACAAAATCAAGCTCGGCTAGTTCAATCCATGGCCATCGCCCGGAGCGCGGTGGCGCAAAGCCTCTTCCTTCTGTAGATGCGGGGCCCAGTCTCGAAGATACCGAAGAAGACGCTCTTGCCGTTCGGTTTCCGAGCGGAGTTCCAGGATTTGCTGCTTCCAGAGCAGATCGAGAGGAAGCGCAGAGGCAATGGCGAAGGAAAGCTGAATCGACAATGGGGATAGGAGGTCCTTGGGGAGGCTGGAGAAAAGCAGCGTGTGGCAGGTTTCATAATGTTCGATCAGTTGCCTGCGAAGAGCGGGGTCGGAGCGGGAGTCGCGATCTTCAAGATAGTCAATATCACCGCGTAGAAGAGAATCGTCGGTTTGAATGTCGAGCACCTGAAAAGGGTCGCGGCCCACCGTAATGATGTCCATGCGGCCATCCTCATAAGATTTCAGCACCTCGAGGATTTCCGCAGTGCAACCTACATGCACGACTCCGCTTGGCATGGCCAAAAGCAAGCCAAATGGAGATTTGTCGTCGAGGCATTCACGTACCATGCGACGGTAGCGCGGTTCGAAGATGTGCAAGGGAAGTTGTTCGCCGGGGAAGAGAACGACGTTAAGGGGAAACAGTGGAATGCGATCCGATGGCATAGGCGCCACTCGCATGATACCAAAAGTGCCAAGAAGGGGAATAAGGCAGTTATATCAGGCCACCAAAGTCAGGTGTGGCAGCAACAACAAGAGAATGGCGACCAAAATCAGAAAGATCGGGGAACTAGCCGAGATCGCTAAGGTGCGATTCCATCTCCGATCGTGCGTGCTGATTCCCCGTGCGGATGGCAGACTCGATGCCTTTTGAGAGGACTTCCTTGGCTTCTTCGGTGCGATCGTTTTGCGAAAGCATCTGTGCATACATCTGATAGGCGGGGACGTAGTCAGGATTACTCTGAAGAAGCGTCCGAAAGTGCGAGTCAGCAGTTTCCAGTTCGCCCTGCCGGAAGCAATCGAGGGCGATGCCATAACGAGAGAAGGGGTCGTCAGGGTTCTGGGCGAGGAATTCTTCGAGCTTCTGGCGACGGAGTTTGCTTTGTTCAGTCATGGCGGTATCTCGTATTATACGTGGAGGATGTGGTTGGCCGACAAGGTGGAGTTACTGTTTTGAAGGAAGAATTGCCGGGCAGCCTGGTGAGGAGAGCGATGAAGAAGGCAGGTACGCGGAAGAATCAAGAGGATGTGGAAGGGAAGCCGGTGAGCGCTTCGGCATCGGAAATGGCGGAAGTAGTGCTTCCTGCGGAGACAAACGCGTTAGGTAAACTACTCGGCGGCCATGTGATGCATATGGTGGATATTGTGGCGGCAATGGCAGCCAGCCGGCACTCGAATAGTTACGTGGTGACTGCATCGGTCGACTACATCGATTTCCAAAACGCGGTTAATTTAGGGGAAATCGTGATGCTGAAATCACACGTCAATCGAGTCTTTCACACTTCGCTGGAAGTCGGGGTCGAAGTCTTCTCGGAGAATTTGTTGACCGGGGAGAGGAAGCAAACAACCACAGCATTTGTGACGTTCGTGGCGATCGACGAACACACAAAGCAGCCGAAGGCGATACGGCCATTGATTGTGAAGACATCAGAGGAAAAGAGACGTTGGAGAGAGGCGGCGCTGCGGCGCAAAATTCGGCTGGCACATCGGCACGGCAAGAGGAGCTAAGTGGAAGTGTCAGTTGGCAAAGCTGATTCGGATGTCCTTGGCGACTTGCAGGGCATATTCGACGCAGGTGCCAATGGCGGGACCGTTGAGAAAATTTCCCGAAAAATAGAGTCCGGGGAATTTTGCACGGAGATCGTTCAGAGCAGCCAAGCGGGCGGTATGCCCGAGATTGTACTGTGGGATTGCTCGCGGCCAGGTCGTAACGTTTGTAAAGACTGGTTCACTATTCAATCCCAAAAGTGGTTTAAGTTCGTTGTGGACTTGTACGATGAGCTCCGCAGGTGATTGTCGAATTGCCTCTGGATTGGTGGCTCCGCCGACGAAGCTTGTGAGGAGCGCATGACCGGACGGCGCGCGTCCCGGGAAGAGCGAAGAATTCCAGACACTCCCGAGAACTGACAAGCCGGAAGACCGGGGAACTAGAAAGCCGAATCCTGCAAGAGGATTGTTGATGTCGTTTTTGCGATAGCCAAGAGATACGACGGCTACGCCCGAATATTCTATCGGTGCTAACTGGGTTTCAAATGCGGCTTCAAGGGGTGCGAGCAATTTGGCGCTCACGTTCGTTGGCGTGGCGAGGACCAGTCGCTCAGCGTGCACAATCTCAGGACCTTTAGGCGTGCGAAGAGTGATTCGGAATCGAGGAGTTTGCGGCTCGCGGCTGGGATCAAGGGCCTCAATCTTCAGTACCTCAACGTCGCAAGTCAACTGGTCGCCGAGGCGTTCGGCTAGAGTGCGGACGAGCGTTTCATTCCCTGCCTGAAAGGTTTGGAGAACGGGTTTCTCGCGTGGGCCTGCGTTGTTGCCGTTTCTTGCTTTCCTTGCTTTCAACACTTTGAACATGCCGCGGATGAGGCTGCCCGAGGCCTGTTCCGCTTCATAGAGAATGGGAAAAGCTGCCCGAAGGCTTAGCTTCTCAGGGTCGCCGGCGTAAATGCCGGATACGAAGGGACCCACGAGTCGATCGAGCAAAGTAGGAGAGAATTTGCGGCGGATAAAAGAAGCAACGGATTCATCCGGTTCGGGAGCGCGGCTGGTGCCAAAAATATCGTGAACAATTGAGGAGCGCGTCCCGCCACTGAAAAAGGAAGATGTCAAAATCGCCAGGCTCATGGGGACCGCCCGAAGCGCACCATCGATCAAGACATAGCGGGGAGCCTTGGGATCCGCCAGAACGCGATCCGGGAGCAATCCCAAGTCGTCACAAAGGGAAGTAATATGTGCGTTTCCGCTGAAGCTTTGCGGGCCGCATTCGAGCAGGAAACCATCGCGCTTCACAGATTGGATGACACCTCCAGGTCGCGGTGCGGAGTCGACGATGAGCGTGGAGATACCTGCCTTTTGCAGAGCGTAGGCGGTTGCTAGACCGGAGATTCCGGCACCGATGACAAATGCCTGGATTTGCGTTGCCATGAATGCCCCTAGCCGCCTTAGAGCGTCTTCGAAAAGAGAGGCTTGGATTCAAGCTGCTGTTTCTCGAGATAGGGATCGAACACCATGGCGAGGTTGCGGATGAAAATGCGTCCGAGCCAGGCTGTGCGAATCTCCTTGTCGCCTAGAACAACAAGGCCGTCTTCTTGCGGTTGTCTGAAGCGTTCCAGTTCTGGAGCAAAATATTCGTCGAAGTTGATGCCAAACTGCTTGGAGATTTCGTCTTTAACGATGACAGTATGGCATAGCAACCGGCTGATGACTTCACGGCGAATGATGTCGTCGGCGGAGAGATGGTAACCGCGCATCGTGGCAATCCCGTTTTCGTTCACAGCTTTTTCCCACGATGGGATGTCCCTGTAGTTCTGCGCATAGGTGTCTTGGATGCCGCTGATGGCGGTGATTCCCATGCCGTATAGATCGGCGCCGGCTTTAGTGGTATAGCCCTGAAAATTCCGATGCAGGGTGCGATTGCGCTGCGAAACGGCTAATTCGTCGTTTTCCTTGGCGAAATGATCCATGCCGATGTAGAGATACCCTGCTTCCAGGAACTTCAGCAGTCCGTTTCGGAAAATGTCGAACTTCAGCATGCCTTCGGGAAGAAACTTAACGAAGGAGCCTTGCTGCTTCTTCAGCCAAGGGACATGCGCATAGCTGAACATCGCGATGCGATCCGGAGAGAGGCCCACGATCTGCTCAACCGTGTGGGCGAAGCTGTCAGCAGTCTGATAGGGCAGCCCATAGATCAAATCGACGTTGATGCTGTCAAAGCCGAGTTGGCGTGCCGTTGCGATGAGGTCGCGAGTAAGTTCATAAGGCTGAATGCGGTGGACTGCCTTCTGCACTTCCGGCTTGAAGTCTTGAACGCCCATGCTCAGACGGTTAAAACCCATTTTGCGGATGGATTCCATGTGCGCGGGAGTGGTAACGCGGGGATCGACCTCGATGCCGATTTCAGCGTCAGGAGCGAAGGTAAAACGCTCCTTGGTGTACAGAAATAGATCTTCAATTTGGTCTGGAGAGAGATAAGTGGGAGTGCCGCCGCCCCAGTGAAATTGGGCAACGTGGCGGTCACGAGAAACTCCGCGCGCGATGCGATCGACTTCCTTCTTCAAGATTGACAGATAAGGCGGTGTGACACTTTTGTTTTTCTGTATCACGACGTTACATGCACAGAACAGGCAAAGGCTTTCGCAAAAGGGCAGATGCATATACAAAGAGACGGGAGAGCGTTTCTTATCTGCCGCTGCTATGGCGTTTTCAAAGTCCTTTGGGCCAAACGAGTCTGTCCATACAGGAGCAGTGGGGTAACTGGTGTACCGCGGTCCCGGTTTATTGTAGCGAACCACAAATTGTTCGCCGACGGCGAGTTCTTTGCGCATCTCGCGAATGCTTGGGTTCATCAATGACAAGGTGCAAACCTCCTCAAGCGCTCAAGGGCGCTGCGATGCGGTCGACTTGGGAACGTTGAGCACGGCATTTTGTCCAGTGCGAATGAAAAGTTGAGCGTTCTCCACCGGCGTATGCTGAAGAATCCCGTGGCCGAGATTCAGGATATGACCGTGACCGGATAGTTCCGCAACAATGTCCAGAGTCGTGTTCCGGATTTTATCGTGCGACGCAAAAAGAATCGCCGGATCAAGATTGCCTTGAATAGCGACCTTAGATCCTGCGAGCTTGCGAACTTCTGACAGGGAGACGCGCCAGTCCACGCTGAGAACATCTGCTCCTATTTGCACAATCTCTGAAAGAAGATGGTGAGAGGACTTAGTGTAGTAAATGACCGGAACTGAGGTGCCAAGACCGGCAATAATTTCCTTCACCGCGGGAACGACGAATTCCGCGTAATCCTGGCGGTTGAGTTCACCGCACCAGGTGTCAAATAGTTGCACGGCGCTGACACCTGCTGCGATCTGAGCTCTCAGATAAAGAATCGTGGCTTGTGCAATCTTATGGAGCAATTCCCGGAAAAGTTTTGGTTCGCTGTACAGGAAGTTCTTAACGGTGGCGAAGCCTTCCTTGGTTCGTCCTTCGACCATATAGCAGGCAAGCGTCCAGGGTGATGCTGCAAAGCCGAGGACGGGCACTTCTGGGCCAGCGATTCTAGTTGTGCGGCGCAGCGCTTCCATCAGAAAGCCGGTTTCCACTTCCGGATCGAAAATGCGGAGTTTCTGAACGTCGGCGGCGGTGCGAACCGGTTCGGGCAGATTTGGACCGGCGTCGCCAAGCTCGAGTGGAAGACCCATCGCCTCAGCCGGGATCAAAATGTCCGAGAAAATGATGATGGCATCGACGTCCAACCTACGAAAAGGCTGAATGGATACTTCCGTGGCCAGATCAGGCGTCTTGCAAACTTCCAGAAATGAGTGTTTGGCGCGAATTTCGCGATATTCGGGGAGATATCGGCCAGCCTGGCGCATCATCCAGACGGGCAGACGAGGCACAGGTTCGCAGCGGCAAGCGCGCAGAAACAGTTCTTTACGCGTGAAGGAAGGGGCCTGTGGATTCATATAATATGGAAAGGATAGCAAAAAGGGGATGAACTTGCCTGTGATGCAAGGCATTGACTCCATTGAGGCTGCTTCCCTTGTTCCCGGAGAAGCACTCTCGAGACTAAGGCAATGCCATGACGCGGGTCATTGACGGTATAGGGCGATTGGCTTTATGACTTCAGCACAGGCGAAAGGAGCTGCCGCTGGTTCCCTGCGAGGAGTAGGGGTTTGAGCTATACTCAAAATATCCTATGAAACGCGCAAACTGGGCTGAAGCACGCTCCCGCGAGTTCCCAGATCGGCGTGGACCGAGCCGATGACTCAAACGTTTGTCTTACTGACTGTACTTGCCTACCTGTTGAGTATGGGCCTGTATACCAGGTTCTTGTACACAGGGCAGGAAGTGACCGGGCGACTCGCCACCGTTCTGATGTTCCTGGGCTTAGCGGCACACTACGTGTCGCTACTGCTGCGGGCTAGGGGCACGCACACTGTGCCGTACCACGATTTGCAGGGCTCGATGTCGCTGTTTGGGTGGTTGTTGGCAGTCACCTATTTGTGCCTCGAAATTTATCACCGACAGAGAACCGTCGGCGCCTTCGTGGTTCCCATCATTTTGGCATTCTTTTTTGCTGCTTATCTTGTGCCCAATCATCCGGGGTCAGCCATTCCCGCAAAAGGAGTCGTTTTTGCCCTCCACGTTACTTTGAGCATTCTTTCCTACGCGGCATTTGCCCTCTCTTGCGTCTTGAGCTTGATGTATTTGGCGGAAGAACGGCTCTTGCGGGCAAGGCGACTTTCGGACGTAGTGTGGCGCTTTCCAGCTCTGGACTTACTTGAACGGATGAGCCACACAAGTGTGCTTGTGGGTATAGTAACCATCGCGATAGGAACCCTGATGGGTTTTGTAGCGCTGGACCGGCAAGCAGGGGGGCACTCCTACGACCCGAAGTACTCGGTGACGCTCCTGGTGCTTGTGCTATACGCAGTTTATTTTCAGTTGGCGCGAACGACAGCGTGGCGCGGGGCGCGCGCCTCCAAACTCTGCGTGTTTAATTTTGTGCTGGTGGTGCTGAGCTTTACAGTAGTGAACCTCTTTCTCTCGCAACATCATCGGTTTTTATAGGAGTGCGCGAATTAGCAGCATGGAAATCGTATTAGTCGGCCTGAATTTTCGCACAGCGCCCGTGGAGGTGCGGGAAAAAGTGTCTTTTTCCGCAGAGCAGGCGCAAAGGGCTGCCGAGGAGTTGCGCGCGCAGGGCATTCTGGAAGAGACTCTGGTGCTCTCTACATGCAATCGAAGTGAAGTGTATGGTGTCCATCCCCTTGCCAATCGCGAATCCGCAGGAGCACTCTGCAGTTTTCTGAGTTCGTTTCACTCCGTTCGACCGGACATGCTGAATCCCTCGATATACCACCACTATGATCATGACGCGGTGCGACACTTGTTCCGCGTATCTGCTGGTCTGGAGTCAATGTTATTGGGAGAAGCTGAAATCCTTGGCCAAGTGAGGGAAGCGTATTTACGTGCGCATGAAGGTCACGCTACGGGCCCCGTACTGAATCGATTGTTCCAGGCCGCACTGGAAATTGGGAAGCGAGTTCGCGCAGAGACGGAACTGGGCACTCGGCCTATGGGAGTGGCATCTGCGGGAATCAAGTTGGCCGAACGAATTTTCGGGAAGTTGAATGAGCATACAGCCTTGGTGCTGGGTGCAGGAACGATCAGCGAACAAGTAGTTTCCCAATTGCGCGACCGGAATATTGGAACCCTCTATCTGAGTAACCGATCGAAGGAAAAAGCCGAGGAATTTGCCCAGCAATACAAAGGGAAAGTGATCGAGTGGGGACAGTGGGATGCCGCGCTGAAATTGCCGGACGTGATTGTTTCTGCTGTGGGTGTGCAGGAAGCGCTCTTGACGAAGCCCATGGTCGAGCGGGCCATGGCTGCACGAGGCAACCGAGCACTGTTTCTTATGGATTTGGGGCTGCCGCGGAACATCGATCCTGCCGTAGCCGGCATATACAACGCGTATTTGTACACGATGGACGATCTGACGGAGATTGTGCAGCAAAATAAGAATGCCCGGCAAAGTGAAGTTCCTAAGGCGGAATCGCTAGTCGAAGAGCATGTGGGAAAATTTATCTCCTGGCAAGCCAGCGTGGAATTGATTGGCGTGCTCGATACGCTCAGGGGCAGCTTGAAGGAGCGGCGGGCCAAATTTTTACAGGAAAAATTGAGTGGAATAAACCATTTCAGTCCCGAGGATCGAGATCACATTGGTAAGATGATGGACGAATTGATTGAAAAACTGCTGATCGTGCCCGCCGAACGGCTGCGATCGGAAAAAGAACTGCGCAAAAAGATTCAGAGTGTGGAAGCGATTCGGGAATTATATCTATCCGACCGGGAGAAACCGTGACGCCGCTGCGAATAGGGACACGAGGAAGCATGTTGGCGCGCTGGCAGGCGGAATTTATTCGCAAACAGCTGTTTCAGGTCGCGGGAGTTGAAGCGGAAATTGTCATCATCAAGACTTCTGGTGACAAATTGCAGCAATCCGCGCTTTCAAAAATTGGCGGCAAAGGAATCTTTATCAAAGAATTGGAAGAGGCTCTGCTGGAAGAGAGTATCGACCTAGCCGTACACAGTGTTAAAGATATTCCGACCGAGACCCCGGGACGTTTGTTCTTCCCAGCCGTGTGTCGGCGCGATGATGTCCGCGATTGCCTGATTTCGAATACTGGAGCTCCGTTGGCGAACCTCAAGAAGGGTGCGCGGGTTGGAACCGGGAGTCTTCGAAGGCAAGCGCAACTACTGCATCACCGCCCCGACTTGGATATCCGCGAACTACGGGGCAATGTGGACACGAGGCTGCGCAAGGTAGAGAGCGGTGAGTATGACGCGATCGTGCTTTCAAAGGCCGGGCTCGATCGCCTGGGTTGGAGCCAGAGGATCACGGAGCCTCTCTCTACGGAGATTTCGCTGCCTGCTGTCGGACAGGGAGCGATTGCGATTGAGTCTCGAGTGAAAGATGAAGAAGCTGGGATTGTGCTGGGACGGTTGGATGACTTGGAGACGCGGACGGCGATTATTGCTGAGCGAGCGCTGCTGGCTGCTTTACACGGTGGCTGCCAGGTGCCGCTTGGAGCGTGGGCCCGCATTGAGCGTGGGGAATTGGTGATGGAGGCGGTAGTCTGTTCGGTGGATGGTGTGCAGTATGTGCGGCATCGCGCTACCGCGCCTCCGGAACAGGCTGCAGAGCTTGGAGAGCATATGGCGCAGTTGCTGGTGGAAGGTGGCGCCCGGAATATTCTGGACGAGGTAAATAAAGCGCGTGGTTGATACCAATAAAACATTGGAAGGCAAGCGGATTCTAATCACTCGCGCAGCGGAGCAAAGCGAAACAATTGTTGACGTATTGAACGAAAACGGTGCGATACCCGTTTTAGTACCGATGGTGTCGTTTGCACCGCCTGATGATCCGAGTTTGCTGGACGAAGCGCTGCGGAATTTGCGGTTGTTCCATTGGGTGTTTCTCACAAGCCAAAACGCTCTGCGGGCGATACAGGAACGATGCGAGTTGATCGGGCTTCCACTGACAGAGATCATGGCAGAAGTCAAAATTGCGGCGGTAGGGCCAGCCACGGCGGAAGCGGCCCAGAAGAGTGGTTTGCAGGTTGCCTATATTGCGAAGAAACATCAAGGGGTTGCGCTGGCCGAGGAGTTGTCGGCGAGTGTGAGGGGAAAGAAGGTACTACTTCCCCGTAGCGATCGCGCCAACCGTGACTTGGTAGAAGCGCTCGATAAATTTGGCGCGCTGGTAACGGAAGTGGTGACCTACAAAACGATCCGTCCAACTGAACAAGAAAACAAACTCCATCTGGCCGAGATTGAGCGAGGTGCGGACGCGATCCTATTTTTCAGTCCCTCCGCCGTTCATCATATGCAGGAACTTTTGGGGGGTGCGAGGTTTGTGATTCTCTCCAATGAGATTACCTATACGGCGATCGGGCCGGTTACGGAAAAAGCTCTTCGTGAGACTGGAGTCCAGCGGATTTCTGTGTCATCTGATGTTCAACCAAGTGCAGTGGTGAAAGTGCTGGCTGGGCACTTCTCGGAAACCCGCAAGGGTTTCCCGGCGGGAGCAAAATAACAATGAGTTTTCCTACAGATCGTCCCAGAAGATTGCGGCGTACCGAAGCGATGCGGGGAATTGTCCGCGAAACCCGGCTTAGCACCGCGGGCTTCATCTATCCCATGTTCGTGTGTCCGGGCACGAAGGTGCGGAAAGAAGTCAGTTCTATGCCTGGGGTTCACCAGCAATCGGCGGATCAGATCGTGGAAGAATGCCGCGAGGTGGAAGCACTGGGAATACCCGGAATTATATTGTTTGGACTGCCAGAGACGAAAGATCCGCGTGGGTCCAGTTCACTGAATGCCGACGGCGTTGTTCCGAAGGCGATTGAAGCGATACGCCGAGCAAAACTCAAGCTTCTTGTCATAACGGATGTCTGTCTGTGCGAATACACGGATCATGGACATTGTGGAGTAATTGAAGACGGTGAGATTGCCAATGATCACACGTTGGAGATTCTGGCCGAGCAGGCGTTGACGCACGCTCGAGCTGGGGCGGACATTGTCGCTCCTTCAGACATGATGGATGGTCGGGTTGCGGCGATTCGCGGCAAACTCGACGCCAGCAAATTCGAGAATATCCCAATCATCTCTTACGCGGCCAAGTACTGTTCTGGATTCTACGGCCCCTTTCGCGAGGCTGCACAATCTGCCCCGCAATTTGGTGATCGACGCAGCTATCAGATGGATCCTGCAAACGCCAGGGAAGCGCTCAAGGAAGTGGCGCAGGATTTGGAAGAAGGTGCGGATATGGTGATGGTCAAACCCGCGCTACCCTATCTCGACATTATTCGGATGGTGCGGGATCGATTTGACGTGCCCGTGGCGGCTTACAACGTCAGCGGCGAATATTCGATGGTTAAGGCTGCAGCTGGCAATAATTGGATCGAGGAAAAGCGGGTTGCACTCGAAATACTGACCGGAATTCAGCGAGCCGGTGCGGGAATAATCCTGACGTACCATGCGAAGGATGCGGCACGCTGGCTAAAACAATAGGAGCAAGGTGATCGGATGAGTGCTACACAGACGGGCAAGAAGTTTGAGCGGCGCCGCTCTCGAGAAATTTTTGAAAAGGCGGAAAAGGTTCTGGTTGGCGGCGTAAACAGCCCCGTCCGGGCTTTCCGGTCTGTCGGTGGGGAACCGCTCATCATCGAACGAGGAAGCGGGCAGCATTTGTACGATGCCGATGGGAATGAGTTGCTCGATTATGTGTGTTCCTGGGGAGCCATGTTGTTGGGGCACGCGCATCCCGCGGTTTCCTCTGCGATTGCGGATCAGGCGCAAAAAGGAACGAGCTTTGGCGTGACCACGGAACTGGAAGTGGAACTCGCCACACTGATCACCCAAGCGATCCCTTTCCTGGAAAAAATACGGTTTGTATCGAGTGGAACCGAAGCGACGATGAGCGCAGTACGACTGGCTCGCGGAGTCACCAAGCGTGATTTCATCGTGAAGTTCGCGGGCTGCTATCACGGGCACGCCGATAGCTTTTTGTCGCAAGCCGGATCAGGCCTGGCAACGTTGGGCATCGCTGAATGTCCCGGCGTTCCGCAAGCTCTTGCCGAATTGACGCTGAATGTGCCCTACAACGACCTGATAGCAGTGGAACAGGTATTTGCGAAGTACAAAGACAAGATTGCTTGCATAATTGTGGAGCCGGTAGCGGCAAACATGGGTGTGGTACTTCCACACGAAGGATTTCTCAAGGGATTACGAGAAATTACGCGCAGGAATGGCGCTTTACTGATCATGGATGAGGTTATCACCGGATTCCGGTTGCAGAACGGATCTGCACAAGATGTGCTTGGCGTGCGCGGCGACCTGACCACCATGGGCAAAATTATCGGAGGAGGAGTACCCGTGGCGGCATATGGGGGAAGCGCGGAGTTGATGAACAACGTGGCCCCCCTTGGGCCTGTCTATCAGGCAGGAACGCTCGCTGGAAATCCACTGGCGATGAGGGCGGGAATCGCCACATTGAAGGAACTAGGCAGGCCAGGCCGATACGAGGGTATTCATGCGCTGAACAAAAAGTTAAGCGCGGGTTTGCGCATGGCCTTGAGTGAGGCGGGAGTACAAGCCCAAATCAACAGTATTGGATCGTTGTCGACGATGTTCTTCACAGAGAAAACAGTCACGAACTACGACGAAGCGAAGACTTCAAACACAAAATTGTACGGCGCGTTTTTTCGAGAGATGCTAAATCGGGGAATTTTCCTGGCGCCTTCCCAGTTTGAAGCGGCATTTGTCTCCGCGTCCCACACTGATGCGGATATTGACCGTACAATTGTAGCGGCGAAAGAGTCTCTCAGAGCGGTTTCCAGCCAAGCAACGAACTAGTCCACGAGCGGGGGAATACGAAATATGCATGAAGTCCTGGAAGGACATGATGGTCATGAAGGGCACGGGGAAGGACCGTTTGCGCTACCAGTAACAGTTACACTTTCGATCCTGGCTGTGCTTGTCGCGATTACGACCCTGATGGGGCACCGATCCTCTAAGGAAGAACTTCTTCTGCAAAATCAAGAGTCCGACCAATGGAATTATTACCAGGCGAAGAATCAAAGGATGGTCGCGCGTCGCATAGGTGCGGACGAACTGGCCCTGCTAATGCCCGTGGACAGGGAAAAGGCGGAAGCCGCGCGCCTGAAGTACGAAGAGGAAGCGGCGCGATATGAGAAAGAGAAGGACGAAGCTAGCGACAAGGCCAAGGAGCTACACAACGAGAGACTGCTGGTCGAAAAACGCGGCGACCGCTACGAAGCAGGAGAAGTAATCCTGGAGATAGCCCTGATCATCTGCTCATTTACACTCCTGACAAAGAAAAAGATATTCTGGTATGGAGGAATCGTTCTAGGAGTGGTGGGCATAGTGACGGCGTTCAGCGGATTCCTGTTTCATTGAGTTAAGGCATCAATCGCCATCTAACTGCAAGGATCGCTCTTCCCCCACCTGTACCTTAGTACAGTTTAGGTTTGGGAATTCTGCCACGGCCTGATGTTTACCGCTGAGCCGAAACTCTCTAATGTAATAGCAGATTTAGGATTTCTCGAAGATCCAGAAGTGCCGCTTTAGGATACGTTCGCTCATCGGAGGCTTCCGCCCAATCCGCCGGTCGAAACAGGTTCGTACCACCTGGCGTGTGAAGCATCGTTCATGGCACAAAAACTGGTCAGTGAGTCAGGTCTTCAGCTTGGGGCTCAACAACTCGCAACTCTGCTAGACTCCACCCGCGAATGGATTGCCATTCTTGCCGCGGATGGAACCGTTCAATTCGCCAATAGCACTACAAAAAAACTCTTAGGCTACCGGCCAGACGAGTTGTTGGGCCGAAGTCTTCACACTATCGTTCACTCATTGGATGTGGAACGGATTCGGGAACGACTGCCCCAAGTTGCAGCCAACACCGACGGCTCAGCCATTGAAAGATGCCGATTGCGCTGCAAAGACGGCTCCTGGCGCTGGGTCGAGATTACTTTCCGGAATCGATTCGAAGAACGTGGTTTGGAGGGCATCCTGCTCAACGGCTTGGATGTCACAGAACAGCAGCGCATGGAGGAGGAGCGACAGGTCATCGCTGATGTGGTTCACGCATTGAACCAAACCTCGAACCTGGACCAGTTACTGAAGCGTATCCATGCGGCGCTGAATCGCATTGTTGCGGCCGAGAATTGCTTTGTGGCTTTGCACCGCCCGGAAGACGACACTTTTGAGTTCCCATTCTTCGTGGATGAATTTGATGCAGCCCCTCCGCCGCAAAAGGTCGGAAGAAGCTGTGCGGCATACGTCTTTCGAACTGGCAAGGCAAAACTGATTCCGCAAGCCGAATTTGATCTTCTGTTTGAAGCACGGGAAGTGGAATTAGTAGGGTCGCCTTCACCTGCGTGGCTAGGTGTACCCCTCAGAACGCCTACGGCTACAATCGGTGTCCTGGTTGTACAGCATTATCGCAATGCCAACACCTACGGTCTGCGCGACCTGGAATTTCTGGACTCCGTGGGCGGACATATCGCACTCGCTATTGAACGCAGGCGATCAGAGGATGAACTCCGCCGGAACGAATCGATGTTGCGACTGCTATTCGAGCACAATCCTCTTCCCACCTGGTTGTACGACACCGAAAGCTTGAAATTCCTGCGAGTCAACGATGCCGCCGTTCAGCTTTATGGCTACGCTCATGAAGAATTCGAGAACATGAGCATCTTGGGCATCCGGCCGGAGAGTGAACGAGAAAAAGCACTTGCCTTTGTTCGAGCCATGAATCCGGACGCGGAAGAATACGGCATCTGGATGCACCAAAGCCGTGATGGCAGGGTGTTCGAAGCCGAAATTATTTCACATGAGCTTCTATATGCCGGGAAACGCGTAAGGTTAGTCGTGGCCCAGGACGTAGGAGAACGAAAACAACTGGAAAGTCAGTTGCGACAGTCGCAGAAGATGGAGGCGGTGGGCCGGTTGGCAGGTGGAGTTGCACACGACTTCAACAACATGCTGATGGTGATCAAGGGGCATACCGAGCTTTTGTTGAATGTCTTACCTCCGACCGAAAATATCGCCCGCAAGATTCAACAGATCGACCGCTCAGCCGATAGAGCGGCGGCGCTGACCAGGCAACTGCTGGCATTTAGCCGGATGCAAGTGTTGCAACCACAAGTGATCAGGCTGAACACCGTTGTGGACGAAATGGGCAAACTGCTGCCGCGCTTGATTGGAGAGGATATTGAGCTGGCGGTGCGCGCCGCAGATGACCTGGGTACAATTCGGGCAGATGCCAGCCAGATGGAACAAGTCATTATGAACCTGGCAGTAAACGCTCGTGATGCCATGCCAAACGGCGGAAAGCTGCTGATCGAAACAAAGAACGCCGACTTGGACTACTCCTACGCCATGGGCCACCCCCTGATGAAGCCCGGCCAGTATGTTCAGCTTTCGGTTTCAGACAGTGGCACGGGTATGGATGCGAACACGCAAGCCCACATATTCGAGCCGTTCTTTACCACAAAAGAAAAAGGCAAAGGTACTGGGCTGGGGCTTGCGACTGTCTATGGGATTGTGAAGCAGAGCGGTGGGTTTATCTGGGTCTATAGCGAATTGGGGAAGGGAACATGCTTCAAGATCTATCTGCCTCGCGTGGATCAGGCCGAAGAGCACACGGGTTCGCCAAAGCCAGTAGCAGAGGTGCCTCACGGGACAGAGACCATCTTACTGACGGAAGACGAAGCTGATGTTCGCGAAATCGCGCGACAATTTCTGGAGTCTGGCGGATATCAGGTGATCGAAGCGAAGGACGGCGTCGAGGCGCTCCAATTGGCACGCGAGAATCGTGGCAAAATCGACCTTCTGGTCAGTGATATGGTCATGCCCGGAATGACTGGACAAGAATTGGCAGTGCGCCTACAGGAAGAACATCCGCAAATTTGCGTAGTGTTCATGTCGGGTTACAGCGAACACGCGGCAACAGAGATGGCGGATGCAGACCCCTCTGTGAAATTGTTGACGAAACCGTTTAGCAGGGCTGCACTCTTACGATCGGTGCGTGAAATGATCGGTAGCAAATCGAATTCTTGAAAGCGCCTGACTCCCCTGATTTCATGAAACAGAAACTCCAGCTCATTCGCTAAGTGACATGGGGGTGTTTGCGGTGCCAATCCGTGGACTGCTGAAATGCGCGCCCGGCCTGCAGTACGGTAGCGTCATCACCCGCCCGGCCAACGAATTGGAGACCGACCGGAAGCTTCTTGTCGGTAAAACCACACGGAACAGAGAGGGCTGGCAATCCACAAAGGTTTCCGATTCCTCCCAGGGGATCGGCAAATGACAATCCCGTGAACAGGTTGAGGGAAAGAGGCGTGGCAGGGACTGGTTGAGAAGCAGCCACCACCACGTCATAGGAGTCGAACAGTGTCCTCATGTTCTGCTGTAGTATCTCTCGAACGCGAAGTGCAGAAGTATAGTCCGCACCAGAAATTGTTTGGTTAACATAACCACCTACGCGGCCCAACGGATCCAACAGTTCGCTGACACGTCCAGATTCGATCAAGGAAGAAAATGCCGATGCTACTTCGGCCTGCAGGATGACGTTTGCCGCGTCTTCCCAAGGTCCAGTAGGAAGAGCAACGTCCCTCATCCCAGGAAAGCGTTTTTGGAGAACTTTACGCGCCACATCGACCGCCTTTGCGACCGAGGGCTCGTAATCTTTCTGATTCCACGCGTTCGAAAGCCACCCCACTTTCAAGACGCGTCCCTTGAGATCTGCCGAAGGAGAATAAGTAAACGCAGCCTTATCCACGCCGAGTGTATCTCGATCCAGAAAATCGTGACCGGCAATCGCTGCAAAAATGCGGGTGCAATCCTCGGCAGACCGAGCCATTGGTCCAATTTTATCCATGGAATATGCTAACGCCATGGCTCCGTAACGGCTGACGCGGCCGAACGTGGGTCGCAAGCCGCTGATTCCGCAAAACGCGGCGGGACAAATGATAGATCCCCATGTTTCCGTGCCGATGGCAAAACCGGCGAGTCCCGCAGCCACAATTGCTCCTGAGCCTGATGAGGAACCGCACGTCCAGCACGTTGTATCCCAGGGGTTCTTGCCTTCCCCCTGAAGAGAAGCGGATGCGAACATGTAGCCCATTCCGCCCGCCAGCTCTACCATGGAGGCTTTTCCGATCAGAACAGCGCCGGCGTGATTCAAGTGCTCGATGACGGTGGCATTGTAGTCGAACACTTGATCGGCAAATGGTTTTGCACCCCAGGTGGTGAGAATCCCCTTTACAGATAACAGGTCTTTTGCAGCATACGGAATCCCATGAAGCGGTCCACGATAGTGGCCACGATAAATCTCTTTCTCGGCTGCGCGCGCTTGGTCCAGAGCGAGTTCGGGAGTCAGGTGGGCATAGGCATTTAATTTGGGCCCCAGTTTCTCGCTTCGATCAAGGTAACTTTCTGTAAGTTCGACGGGAGAAATTTGTTTGGTCTCAATTTTCTTCGCCAGTTCTCCAACCGATTGGTAAAGAACAGAAGGTGTGAGCATGCATGCTCCTTCAAGAATGTTTTGGGGCGCCGGCTGCGGAAGTCGCCGGTCGATTGGCCTGAGGAGCCTTGTCCCGTTCGACGATTGGTTTCAAGTAGAGAGCCGGAACATCTCCATTTTTGAGGGCAAAAGTGCGCAATCGCTCCAGTCCGGGCTGAGAAAAATAGCAAAGCGTTTTGATGTTACGTTTGTCTTCGTCTGTAAATCGTGAGCCATACCTGCTGAGCACGAGCTGAAAGCGTGCTTCTGCCTCTGCCTGCCCTTGGGACGATAGTTTTGGAAGGTTGTCGGGCAATTGCGTGGAAGTTGCAATTTCTACATCCGAGGGACGAAGCATGCCTTCAGGAAGGAAGGCTGCAGAAGCGGAGAAGAGCGCCGCACGACTGGCAAATGCACGACGAGACAGGAGCTTCTCTTGGTCAGTGGCCATGCAACCTCCTGAACTCCGGGGAACGATTTTCGATGCAAAGTGAGGCTATCCAATTTGAAAATGCGCGTCAACTGGACACATGGACACGCCAGTATTCGGCGTTCTTTGTCAGGGCTTATCAGTCGAGTTGAAGCAGGCTGCGGACATGGAGCTCCAGCGCCTGATTATATTGCCGCTCGATTTGCAGCTCCGTCTGGAGTTTCTTGATGAGCAGGTCGAGCCGGCCGATTTCAGCGCGCAGTTTTTGCGCTTCCGCATTGGATGTGGCAGGACGATGAGCAGGCTGTGTGTTTGCCTGCGGAACCGCTTGGTGAGCAGCCTGATTCTGCTGCAAAAAGGCTTCCGCCAAAGCTCGAGGCCAAACGGACTCAGTTGACCTCGGCTCCGATATTGGTGCCGACGCTAATTGCTGAGGAGGAGGAACAATTTTGGGCTGGACCTGGGGAGGAGGGGGCGGCGGTGCAAACAGACTACCAAGCGATGGGACTGCCGCGGGACGTTCCTCGCCAAGAGTTGCTTGCGGTGCGGGATTTGCGTGACCCAGTAGATTCTTGACCCTGCCTATTAATTCTTGAGGCTGAAACGGTTTGCGCACCAGCTCATCAGCCTGAACAGCTACGGCCCGGTCGGCAACGCTTTTGTTCACGACGCCTGACATCAAAATAACCGGCGTCTTTCCGTATTGCGGGCTCTGTTTGATATGGCTGCAAACGGAATACCCATCCTGATCGGGCATGATGACGTCAGTGATGACCACGTCAGGGGGATATTCTTCGAATTGTGAGATTGCCGAGGCTGCATCGGCGCAAGTAATGACGTGAATACTCTCTCGCCGAAAAGCGATCTTGATGACTTCACGCATGGTGGCGCTGTCGTCGATAAAATAGACCGTCGGCACATGCCGCGTTTCAATATCGCCGAGCGGTGGCATAGCGATGGTTTCGCTCATTGAGCCTCCTTATCCGCCAGTTCTTCGGTTGTATCGCGTACTGTTTCGTCGTATTCGCGCATTGCATCCAACATCAGGTCCGTGGCGGAACGCAGGACGGTTCGCTGAGCGGAAGTTGCGCCGTACACGAATTTGTAAACTCCGTTGCCACACTTCACGCAATTCTTCAGGATGTGCAGCACCGCTTCGTCTCCGAATAGAGCGCCACATTCCGCGTGAGTCACCTGGCCAGCATCAAAATAGAGCACAGCATCCGTCTCACCCGCGTTAATGGTTAACGCACCGGTTTGGTGGGCTTGACCCAGCATCTGCATCACGCCCGTTAAGTCGTGGTGTGTCAAATTGCCGCTGAGACTTGTATCAGCCTGGCCCAGCATCTGCGTGGGCTGGAATCCATCCACTTTGCTGATAATGATGTTTTTGATGTGATTGGCGATGGTCGCGGGAGACAGATGTCGATCAATGTAATCTTCGCAACCGGCTTGGAACGCTTCCATCAAGGCTCGTTGACTTCCGTCTCCCATCGCGATGATTGGCAAACCGGCATTCTTGGTGTCGGCATGAACGATTTTCGCCAACTCCAGCGCGCCCATCTCCCGCATGTTGCTCGCACAGACAATGGCGGATGGAGTGTCGTATTCAAGAGTCGTAAGCGCAAACGTGGCTTGTGTTGTAGAGATCACTTCGAAACCCTCGCGCTTCAATGCATCGCCAAGTCGCTTGGCGAACAAGACATTGCTGTCGATCAACAGAATCTTTGCAGGTTTGCCCGGGAGAATCATGCGGGCACATCCAGGCTTGATTCCGATAAAAGGGACGGTGTGGTAAGAACGATTTCAGGAGTTAGGGCATTAAGATTAAGCACCTCGACGACTTCGCCACTGTGAGACAGCCACGCAGCGACGTGCGGAGAATCGGAGGGTCCTGCGGGAGTGAGGTCGGCTTTAATCAATTCACACTCACCACTTACAGGGAGTGCCACGGTCTCTCGTGAACCTGCTTGCTGCCGCCATGCGATCAAATAGAATCGGCGCGATTGCAGGCGCTTTCCCGTAAGTTTTTCTGCTAGATCGCAAACCGGCACGACCCGCCCACGTCGGAGCATAACGCCATCCAGTTCCGTTGTGTGATGCGGGAACTTGAAGATACGGCTGGGAGAGACGAGTTCCGCGACCTGATCTGCAGGCAGGGCAAAAGTGCGTTCCCCGATACGGAGAAGCACGCAAGAGTGCGAATCGATTTGGTCAGTCCAGGTCATGGGGCCCATCCAACTTCTGGCGTCGCTGGCAGTGATAATGGTTCGCGATGCATTTTTTCTGCGGCGATATCCAACAGAAAAAGTTCATCTGAAGTTAAGAAACCTTCGGGGCTCACGACCGGCAAAACGTTCTGATCCAGGACGGTCAATCCGCGATACCAGCGCCGTTCCTCATGGCAGAATGCGGCCGGTAGTGCCTGTAGCCGCGTCATCGTGGTCATCTTTTCAATTCCATCCAGCAACAAGGCTACGCGAGACTTACGGAGCAGAAAGATTAAGGAGGCAGGGGAAGCCTTCAATCCAAAATGGAGAGCGACGTTTACGACAAAAATGCAGCGCTCGCCCTTCCGCAACACGTGTCGCACGGTCCGCACATCCGTCTGATTGAGATCGGTTGCCACTCCTGCAAGGCTATCGACGCTTCGAACTTCCTGAACCGAAGAAGAAGAGATCGCGAATAGCTGATTGCTACTGCGAAACAAGATGATCTGCTCGCTTCGCACAGCCGCATGCTTGTGCGTGGATTCAAAACGCATCAGCGGACACCTGCCGGCGACATCTTGCTGAGTGCTAGAACTCTCTTTTCGATGGCCGGATAGACATCGTCGATTCCAAGAACCTGTTCCACTGCTCCGGTCTTGATAGCCTCTGCAGGCATACCGAAAATCACGGAAGTGGCTTCATCCTGGGCGAACACCACGCCGCCGGCGGCTTTTATTTGCTTCGCGCCGCGCGCACCGTCCGACCCCATACCAGTCAGGATGACGCCGATACTCATTGGCCCAGCGAAGGCAGCCACGGATTCCAGGGTCACATCGATATTCGGGAGATATCCTTCGATACGCCCTGACGTCCCGTCCAATTGGATGCGGCCGGTCTGCGCAACTCGCAAATGCTGCCCACCCGGGCAAATGTAGAGTGTTCCGGGTTGCACGGATTCACCTTGTTCGGCTTCTTTCACGCGGATATTGGTGAACTCTGCCAATTGAAGTGCGTACTGCGTGGTGAATGACGCAGGCATATGCTGCACAAGAAAAACAGCCGCAGGAAAGTCTCTAGTGAAGCCAGGCGCCATGCGCATGATCGTCGCCGGCCCGCCCGTGGACGCTGCCAAGACAACAACCGGGAACCGATAGTCGTGGCCGACGGTTGGCGCGGACTGCGTTACCGGACTTGGATGAGAATGTTGTTTGGTCGCTATGAGGGTTGATGCCTGAACGGCGCTGGCTTGTCGTGAAGCGGTTCGCACAACGCGAACCTTGGCCGCCATGCGAACCTTGCGCACAAGGTCCTCGCGAACGCTTTGCATGTCGAGGTCAATGCCACTCGAAGGCTTTGTGACGAATTCGATGGCCCCGAGTTCAAGGGCTTTCAGAGTACTCGTCGCGCCTTCTTTCGTTTCCGAACTGACTACCACTATCGGGCGAGGATTGCTGGTCATGATATGCGCTGTAGCCTGCAGACCATCCACATGGGGCATATTGATGTCCATGGTGATGACGTCGGGCTTCAGTGACTCAGAGAGTGCGATTGCTTCACGGCCATCCTTGGCCTGACCGATAACCTGGAGCTGCTCGTCAGCATTGAAAATAGACTCAAGGACCTTGCGCATGAAGGCAGAGTCATCCACGACCAGCACTCGAAATTTTTTTTGTACGGTGCTTACCATGGTCGTCTACCCAACCGGCACGACAGGCCGTGCCGCCTCCGTTCCAATCAGTTGTTCAACTGCGAAAAGTAGCTGGTCTTCCTGCACAGGTTTGGTCAGGAAGGAAGTGGCGCCCTCTTTCATGGCCCGCTCGCGATGCTTTGCCCCGGCTCGCGAGGTAACAACCATCACAGGTATGCGGCGGGTCGTGGGATTCTGACGCAATTGTGCCATCAGTTCATAGCCAGTCATCCGTGGCATTTCAAGATCAGTGATCACCAGATGACAGCCATGCTGCGCAACCATCTCAGCGGCTTCCAATCCATCCGCGGCAAGTTTCACTCGATAGCCATTCTTTTCCAGCATGCGACCGACAAATTTGCGAACGCTGATGGAGTCGTCCGCAATGACGATGACGCGTTCCTGTTCGACGCGATCGATGGCGTCGGTGGGGATTGTGCCCATGGCGATCGCAGCAGAGCCAGGAGCAAACACGCGCGCCGCGCTGGCACTTGCCTGGATCGCCCGCCGTTCATTTGGTTCTGTCGCTACCATACGATTAAGGTCGAGCAACAGAATCAGACTCCCATCTGGAGCGATGGTGGTACCTGGAAAGAGTTTTACACGGCGTAAATATTCACCCAGGTTCTTGATAACGATTTCGTCCTTACCCAGCACTTCTTCGACGACGACGCCCACCTGGCGCGTACCCGCGTTGGCGACAACCATGCGGAAGTAACCATTGATCGGCTCTAGCGGTGGCAGGCCGAGATAGGAATCCAGGCGCACGACTTCGGTAACCACATCGCGAACCTTTGTAAGAAGTTTCCCGCCAACATCCTCAATTTCATCTGCACGCAGCCGTCGTATTTCTTCCACGACGGCAAGGGGAATGGCAAAATGGCTGGAGCCGCACCGGACAAACAACGCTGGGGAAATGATAAGCGTTAGAGGAACCTTCAATGTGAACTTGGTTCCTTGATTGGCGGTGCTCTGTACCTCGATTTCGCCATTCAATGCGTTCAAGTTGGAGCGCACTACGTCAAGGCCAACACCCCGTCCGGCCAACTCTGTTTTCGTGGAAGCTGTCGAGAAGCCCGGGTGGAACAGCATTTCCCGCAGATCACGCTCAGTCAGGCGCCCTGCGGTTTCCTGCGACACGAGACCCGATTCAATGGCGCTCTGCTTCACACGTTCGTAATCGATTCCGCGCCCGTCGTCTTCCACTTCAATATAGATGTGATTTCCTCGGTGATATGCCCGCAAGATGATTTTGCCCTGCTCAGCCTTGCCAGAATTCACGCGATCTTCGCTGCGTTCGATTCCGTGTGCTACAGAATTACGCACAAGGTGAACGAGTGGATCGGATATCTGTTGAATAATGTTGTTGTCGAGTTCGGTCTCGCTGCCAGAGAGATCCAGTTCCACGAGTTTACGTGCAGACTTGGCGGCATCCCGAACAGTTCGGGAGAGCAGGGAATAGAGAGTACCGATTGGCACCATGCGCGCCGCGGTTATCTCGTCTTGCAGGTGGTGGGCAAGTTTTGTGAATTCGTCGATATCACCTTCGACTCGTCCGATGAAACCCTCAAGTTGCGAGAGAACCTCATTCACGTCAGCGGAAATCTCGGTCATGGACCGGGAGAGAATGTTGAAATCGTCGTAGCGGTCCATCTCCAGCTCGCCAAAATCGCTGAAGATAGACCCATCTCCGGCTGCCGCGCTGTTCAACATCTGCTTCGTTTGCCGGTTGGCCCAGGGAGTACCCTGTTGAATCGGGCTTATCCGATTAAACTCATACTTATCTTGGAATTCGCTGACTTTTCCTTGCAGACGCTCCTTAGAAAAACTAAGCGTGTCGATCAATTTCTCAAGTTCCGCTACGCGGCCAACCATCTTCGTACGATTAATGACCAATTCACCGACCGTATTCATCATGCGGTCAAGTCGACCCAACGCAATGCGAACGGATTTTGTGGCTACCGCCTGCTTCTGTGCCTGCGCCACCACCGTTTTTGCCGGGGAGCGTTCCGAAACTGGCGAAACTGTTTGATTTGAGGCGGTTTCTTCTATGACAGGAGCGGTTTCTTCCTCTTCAGCTTCCTGCGGAGCGAAGGTGGCGATACGCCCAAGCAGGGAATCCACGCCGGAACGCATCTCAGCTTCATCTACCCATTCCCGATGCAGAGTCTTCTTCAAAACATCGACGGAAGCCAAGCAGAGATCCACTACAGCTGGCGATGGTTGAATCGCCCCATCACGCAGCCTTCCAATCAGGTCCTCAACACGATGTGCAATGGCGCCCAACCGGCGCAGGCCAACCTGTGCGGCAGAGCCCTTTACCGTGTGTATAGCCCGAAACAACCGATTGATATCATCCGGATTGTTATTGCCTTCAAGCGAAAGCAAACAATCTCCAACGACTTGCAGGTGTTCCTCGGCTTCGGGTTGGAAGAATTCGTGGATTTCATCCGGGACTTCATCGTCGACCGGCAGCGCATCGAAATAAGATCCGGTTGACCCGGTGTGCGCGGCATCCGCGGATTGAGACGTCTCACTGAAGAATGTTGTTTCTTCCTGCCGAAGTTCAGGATCCGGCTGAGAGTAACTGGCGTTGAGCGGCGGTGGATCGACCGGAAAGGCAAACCGATACCGTTCCTTGAATGTTGCCACATCCTCAATGTTTTCTTCGCCTGTATCGCTGATTTCGATCAGGCTGGTCTCTAACAGTGAAATGCCGTCGGAAAGGAATTCGGTAAGAGGGCCGTGAAGATCATCGCCCAACGGCGCGTTCAGAGCATATTGAAAAACGTGGGCAAGTTTGCCCGCCACTTCCGAGAAGCGCGGGAAACCGTAACTAGCGGAAGTTCCCTTCAGGGTGTGTGCGGCGATGTAAAGGCGCTCCATGTCCTCGCGACGTGGGGTCACATCCTGAAGCACGCTTACGTATTCCCGCAAATATTGCAGGTGCTCCGAGGCTTCCTGGAGAAAAAGTTCGACGGCTTCGCGGTCAGGAGTGCTCACGCGCGGCCCTCCCCCACCAGTTCAGCCTTCTGCAATTCTTCCGCAAGTGGCTTGCGGTAGAGGATGCAGTCACCCAGCACAATGGCTTGAAACTTCACCGTCATTTTCGAAATGGACTCGGAATGGCCGAGGAAGAGGTAGCCCCCTGGCTCTAAGGCTTCATAAAAGCGTTGCACTACGGCCGCCCGGCGTTCTTCCGAAAAATAAATAAGCACGTTCATACAGAAGATCAGATCCATTCGGCCCAGGTAGACTGGCGAAGCGAGATTCATCTGCGCAAAACTGACCATTTTGCGGAGCCTCGGCTTCACTTGGTATCCCTCTTTAACCGCGGAGAAATGCGCGGCAAGCTGGGATTCTTTGACACTGCCAATACTTCGTCCTGTATAGACTCCGCGTTCAGCTTGTTTCAGTGCGTGCCGGCCAACATCGGTGGCCAGGATTTCTACATTCCAGGCATCAGCGAGGGAAAGCGTGTCGACGATAGTAATCGCAATAGAGTAGGGTTCTTCGCCCGTTGAACATCCGGCACTCCACACACGCAGGGTGCGAGGGTCTTTCCAGAACTTCTTGGCGTGAAGCTCGGGCAAAACCCGCTTCTCGAACGCGTCGTAAACGGCGGGGTAGCGGAAGAATGAAGTCTCTTGTGTCAATAACCGTTCCAAAAGAGCTTCGTACTCCACGTTCGACTTGCGCATGGTCCTGAGCAGTTCGCTTCCATGATGAAAGCTCTTGGCATGCAAATGTTCGCGGACTCGCGTAGAGAAGAACCTCTCGCGTGATTCGTCGAAATGAATGCCTGTCCGCTCTTCAATCATTGTGCGGATCTCGCTCAATTCATGTTCGCTCAAATTGTGTCCCGCCCCGTGGCGCTCGCTCATGTCCGTCCCGCTTTTGCCCGGTACTTCACCGGGATGATCCGTATTACCGTGATGCTCCCGCTGGGACGGGCTGGTGCGAATCTTCGAACTGTTGCGCGCCATTTACCTTTGACTGCGCACGGAACTGAGCCAATGCTTCGTTCAATTGGTCTGACAGTTTCACCAGTTGGCTGACCGTAGCCACTGTGCCGCGTGTACCTTGTGAAGTTTGCCGTGTGATGTTGGAAATAATCTGCATGGCGTGGGCAACACCCTCCGTGCCTCGCACCTGTTGTTTCGAAGCAAGCGAAATTTCCTGTACGAGTTCGGCGGACTGACGAACGACGCTGGAGATGGCGTCAAGCGCACGCCCCGCCTGATCGGCAAGGGTGGCTCCAGACTCCACTTCCTTGGTGCCTTCTTCCATGACCACCACAGCCTCGTTCGTCTCTGCCTGAATGGCCTTAATCAAGGCTGCGATGTCTTTTGTGGCGCTGCGTGAGTGTTCTGCGAGCTTGCGGACTTCGTCGGCAACGACCGCGAATCCGCGTCCTGCCTCGCCAGCGCGTGCCGCCTCAATGGCGGCGTTCAGTGCAAGCAGGTTGGTCTGTTCGGTGATGTCGTTAATCACGTTGATAATTTCCGAAATTTCCAGAGAGCGATCGCCAAGTGATTTGATCTTCTTTGCGGTTGCCTGCACGGAAGAGCGGATGCGCTGCATGCCGTCAAGAGTGTCACGCACGGCGCGGTTACCTTGTTCTGCGGCATCAAGAGCACGACGCGCGGCTTCGGCGCTGGCTTCGGCATTGTTGGACACCTGTTTCATCGAAACGGTAAGCTCTTCCACAGCGCTGGACGTATTGGTAATCTCCTGGTCCTGTTGCGTTGCGCCAGCCTGCATCTCGTCGGCGGCGACGAGAATGTTGTTAGAGCAAGCAGTAACTTCCATGGCTGCCTTGCGAACACGTTCGAGAACTTTGGTAAAGTTTTCGAGCATGTAGTTGATGGAGTCGGAAACGTTGCCCAGGGCATCGTTCGTGACTTTGCCGCGCAGGGTCAAATCGCCGCGAGCTACCTGATTGATGACTGCCAGCAGGTCCGTAATACTGCGCTGCAGGGATTCCGTGGCTTCCTGATTGTTGGCGGCCTTCGAAACGCGAGCGACAGCGCGGTTGAGATTCTCCGCGATGTATCCAAACTCATCGTTCGAGCCGACATCCGCGCGAGCCTTCGAGTCGCCGGCTGCGAGCCTCTCTGAGAATGCCGAGAGCTCGTTCACGGGCGAAAGAATCGCGCTGCCCAGCTTCCAAGCCAGCAGTATGGTCACCGTGAAGGCGACTGCGATAGCTCCAGCACCTGCCGGCGTGGCGATCGCATCGAATAACCCGCCATCTTTGGCGGCGCGCCCCGCGCTGACGGCGAGTCCCACCGCGAAAAGAAAGCCTGCGCCGGTGAGAAGCGCCAAAGTCCAGATTTGACTACTGAGTCGCGATTTCATCCCTACCTCCCAAACTCACTTCGAAATTCTTCAGATACTCGGGCCCGGATAGACTTCCAACAGGCGACGCAAGTCAATTACAAGAGCCAACCGGTCCTCGTGACGTAACATGCCGATGCAATGCGGCACGTTTTCCGGTGCTTGTTCCAGAAAATCCTCGGCGTCGTTCACAGAATAGGTGCCCACAACTTCGTCCGCGGCTATGCCAATCCGGATTTCATCGTGATGACCTTCCGCGTGAAGGGAAGCAACTACTACATGTTTCGGCAGCAATCCCGTGCGGCGTCCCTCGGTCAATGCGATGTCAATCAGAGGAACAATGGCGCCCCGCAAATTGAAAATGCCAAGCATGTAAGCTGGAGCCAGCGGCAGTCGCGTAATCAGCGGCCACTCCACAACTTCTTCCACGTCGAGAACCGGAAGACAGAACCGCTCGCGCCCGCTCCGAAAAACGCAATATTGCGATTCCGGCGGACGCTCTGCGATCGGTCCCAGAGCTTCCAGCAGTTCGCCCATCTCCGCATCAGCGGGTAGAGGCTCAAGATGAAATTCTTCGCTCATTCCTCTTCTTTCATCTCCCTATGCAAAGCGCCGAACTGCGCGCAACAAATCTTCACGGGTGAATGGCTTTGTTACGTAACCATCGGCCCCTTGCTGTTGTCCCCAGTAACGATCGCTGGCTGTGTCTTTTGAAGTGACCAGAATGATCGGAATGGAATTGAAATCGGTACTTCCTTTCAATTCCCGACAAACCTGAAAACCGTTTCGTTCGGGCATCACCACATCCAGGAGAATCAGATTCGGATGCTCAATCCCGATCATCTCTTCCACCCGTTTGGGGTCATTCAAGCCAACGGGAAAATATCCCTCCGGTTCCAGCAGCCCCTGGATCAGCTTCACTTGTGCTGGCGAATCGTCGACGATAAGTACTTTTTTCTGCACAGATTTCTACTCCGCGTAGTTCTCCAAAGCAGAAAAATGCACGTTGGCGGCCAGCTTTGGAATTCTTTAGGGCAAGTTGTCAAATTCAAGTAAGTGATTGAACAAAAGGAAGTTATGGGTCAGGCCTGAGCATTTATCGCTGGGTGAACTGCGGCAAACCCTGCTCTTCCGTCTCAGCTTGAGAAGGCGTCTCAGCGTCCCGCATCTCGCTTGCAAGGGATGAGAATCTCTGCACGATTTCATTGATCCGCATGGCCATCGTATGAATGGTTTTGATCTGCGCCAGCGATTGTGCGGAAAGCTGCCCAGGCTCCAAAAGAAGAAGTTCCGCGTTGCCCAATAAGGAAGTCAGTGCGTTGTTCACGTTATGCTTCATTTCAATCATGTAGCGGCCCAGAACTGCCTGGTTTGCATTGACCGCTGCATTTCGCTCTGCCTGTCTGGCTATCTTCAGGGCTTCTGTGCGTCGGAGTGATTCCCCCGCTAGCAACAAGACCATTTGCGTCCAATCCTCACGAAGAGGGACCTGCAGCAATTTTGGATATCGCTTCCGAAGTGAGTTGAAGTCTTTATGCTCGGAAACTCCACAAACGATTATGGCGGTACCGGTTGCGACAGTTTGCAACACGGAAGCTAACTTTTCTTCTCTCAGAGGTCCGATCACGATCAAATCAGGGGAGACCGTCGGGTCGCCGTTCCACAGGTCGCTTGTCAGAACGGAGATGCCTGGTAGCTGTCGTTCGGTCTGCCAGCATGATGACAGGAGTCGTGCGAACTCGGCATCATCGGTTAGTATCAAAACACTTGTATTTCGCAAAACAGTGGCTCCCGTACTGCATCCCTTGAGATGGCGAGTCTCGGGGGGAAACTAGAGTTTTTCGGCTTCGTCCAATGCAGACAGTAACCGCTTGGTGCTGATGCCAAGGTTTACTGCGGCCTCGGTGTCCTTTGCCTGCTTGGCAACTTCCACGCGCTCCTGCAGGCGAGAGACTTCAACTCGGGCAATCGTAAGAACTCTCGAAAGGCTCGTGGAGTTTGGGGAAACCTTTTCCTGTTCTGTGGCTGCGGTCACCAGTGCACGCGCAACTACTGCACGTCGCAGGTCCTCAGCTGCGGGGCCATCTTCGCTAACGAATGCAGTCACTTCCCACGAAGACATGAGGACGCGTGCTCCGCCAATCTTTACTGTGGTCATGGAGCGCCCACGAGAAGGAGGTGCAGAGATCAGTTGCTCCCAGACTTGTTCCAGACAAGATTCAAAGTCCAACTCCGGAGCTTCATCTTCCTGTTTACTCGCCGCGGCTGGTGGATTTCGATCCGTGTTGGCGAGCGGCTTGGAGGATGGAGCCGGTTTTGGAACCGTTGCGGATGGTGTGGTTGCTTCGATAGGTTTGCCGATCACCTTTTCCACCGCGCGCTCTATATCGGCTCGGAGCGACAAGAGCTTGTCAAATGCCTGGCTGACTGTACGTTCCGTATACTCTTTCTGGAACGGCTGTTTCCAGTCGTCGGCAAGTTGGCGAACTTTGGCAACAGTTTCGGAAGCGGACAAACCAGAAGACTGGCAATCAATGGTTCGGGCTCCAGCGGACTCGAGATGGTTTATTCCTGAACGGATATAAATGAGGTCCGCATGCATCAGTTCAATGAGTGTGCGCCGCAACAGAAAATTAAAACGGACAAACGCAAGCAACGCTGTCGGGTCATAAAACATGTTCCCGGCGGTTTCTTTTACCTTTCGTCCCTGTTCGATGAAGTTGGTTTTCAAGATATCGCGCAGGCTCTTGAACGAGCGAAGGGCAACGATCATCTTTTCCAGCGGTTCGCACCAGGAAAGGGGATCTGTGCTTACCTCGCCAAAGACCGGTTTCATAACAACAGCTACATCTGTCAGTTCGATCTGTTTGTGAAATATCTTGGCGGGAGCGCATAACGCGAAGTATTGAACAAGCAGGAAGTCAATCTTGTCGCGGTCCGTCAGGGTTTTTCCGGGCTTCTTCAGGTGGCGCATGATCAGCGCGCGCAGCCCACTTTCGCTGGCGTTTAGTGTGGTCATCTGAAGCAGATGCCGAAGTTGATGAACCATCACTTGCTGGTCCATGGCGTTTAACCAGGTGTGGACCTGAGTGAAGAGTTCGAGGTCAGCCTTTTCTGGCAAGACGCGCTTGTTCTGCGCAAATGGGATTTCAATTTGCAGGTGTTTTGCCAGTGCAATGTAGATTGGAAAAACCGAGCGGTTTTCTTCCCATTGCACATTCCGGGAATTGTCGTTCCTCGGTGGCGCGGGCAAATTCAATGTTGTGATCGTTTTGTTCACGGCTGCGTTATCCAGTCGCAAGTGGCCTCGGTAAATCGAACGGCCACTGCTTTGAGTCCTTCGTGGTATTGCAGAGCGATCACCGAGGCTTTCAATGGGCGCTCTTTATTGCTCCTGACGAGTTGAATGCTCTCGTCGAATTCCAATGGCAGCGTGGTCATGAATATGGCAAACTGCCCCGACCCATATTCCAAGACAATCGACTCCTGCAATCTCTCCCGTCCCGGACGCAGAGATTTGACACGGGCCATAATGCGGATTGCTGGAAGTGCCGGAAAGAATTTTGCAAGTTTTTCCGCACATCCCCGTTCATCCGCGATTAAAGACATTCCCGTGGCTAACCCCTGTCCCTGGACACCTGGTAATGGTCGCGCCTGCCTGGAAGACCGACTCCGCCGAAAACACAACTGATGCCGAACGGAGACGTATCGCCCCATCGAGGAAATTGCACGCAGAGCGCCAAAAGCGTATTCAGGGGGTGACGGTGTGAAGTTTAAGAAAGGAAATGGCTTACAGAAGTACGCAAACTGGCGGATTTGGATAAATCTCACACTGAAACGATTACGTCTCAACAACAGTTTCGAATCGCGACCAGAATTATTTCAGGCTGAGACGGTTCCTAACGCTCGATTGAATGTGCTTCCGGCTCTTTTTCAGTCTCATGTGCCCTCGCGCGGGGGGGAATGTTGTACCGCTTCAATTTGCGATAGAGAGTGGCACGGCTAATGCCCAGCATCTTTCCGGCAAGAGCTTTGTCACCATTTGCTTGTTCAAACACACGCAGAATGGTCATTTTCTCCATCTCCGCCAACGCCGTAGTGGAGAGGGAAGCCGCATCTTCCGAAGCAAGCGCGTGGCTTATCGGCTGTTCAGAACGGATGGCGGGCGGAAGGTCCTGCACGTCGATTACTTCCTGATCGCCAAGGGTCAGTGCTCTGGCAATACAGTTTTCCAGTTCGCGCACATTGCCTGGCCAATCGTACTGAAGGAGACTTTTCATTGCAGATGGAGTGACCTGAACGTGGGCCGATGGCGCATAACGGTTCAGGAAATAGTGCACAAGCACGGGAATATCGGAACGGCGCTCTCGAAGGGGAGGCAAGTGAACCGTGACCACATTTAAGCGAAAGTAAAGGTCTTTGCGGAATGTCCCATCGCGATAGGCGGCTTCCAGATCCCTGTTGGTGGCCGCGATGACACGCACGTCGATACTGATCTTGTCGTTGCTGCCCACGGGACGCACTTCTTTTTCCTGAAGGACGCGCAAGAGTTTCGCCTGCATTTCCAGCGGTATTTCTCCGATTTCATCGAGGAAGATTGTTCCTCCATTCGCCGCCTGAAACAGTCCTGCCTTAGTCTTGGTGGCTCCGGTGAACGCGCCTTTCTCGTAGCCGAATAATTCGCTTTCCATCAGCGTGGGAACAAGAGAGCCGCAATCCACGGCCACAAAGGGAGTTTGTGCGAGTGCCCCACGGAAATGGATGGCACGTGCGACCAATTCCTTTCCCGTGCCACTCTCTCCGGAAACCAGTACCGGTGTCCTCGTGTCTTTTAGCCGAGAAATCATTCGCAGAACATCTTGCATTGCCGCAGAACTTCCAATAATGCCGTCGAGATTCTCATCGGTATTGACCCGCTCGCGCAAAAATGCATTTTCGTTGACCAAACGAACCTTCTCGGCCATCCGCTGGAGTAGCAAGCGCAATTTCTCCACGCGGAATGGTTTTTCGATGTAGTCGTATGCGCCCAATTTCATGGCATCGACGGCCGACTCAATGGAGCCATGCCCTGTCATGATCGCGATTTCTGTGCGTGGCAGAACGGAGCGAATCTGCTTTAGCAACTCCACCCCCGATTGTTGAGGGAGTTTCAGGTCGGTCAGCACAAGGTCAGGTGGTTCAATTTCAAGACGGGTGACCGCCATTTCCGCGCTCTCGGCCTCGTTGCAGGCAAATCCCAGAGAGTTTCCAATCGTCATGCAAAGACGACGAATGCTTTGCTCGTCATCGACTACCAATAGTTTAATCTTCAGATCGTCGCTCATGGTTTTCCGAAAGTCTTCTCCACGATGGAAATCAGCTGCTGAACCCGAAAGGGTTTTTCAATACAAGGCGTTGCGCTTCCTCGAAGTAAGGACTGTGTTTCGCTGTTGGCTGTATCGCCGCTGATCAGGATGATGCGGCTGGCAAGCTCCGGCCGGTTTTTCTGAATCCATTGGTGAATATCGGCTCCATTGATGGTTCCCGGCATACGAATGTCAGAGATAACTCCGCCGTAAGAGGCCGTAGCTAGGAGTTCAACTCCTTCTGCGCCGGATGCTGCCTGGACAACAGAATATCCCTTGCGTTCAAGCGCGGCACGCACAAACGCGCGGACCGAGGCTTCGTCCTCGATCAGGAGTATAGGGGCAACGACACGCGTATCAAGCGCAGAACTCATCGGGCCGCCTCTTTCGCAGCAGCGGCAGCTAGCGCTGACTCGGAAGTTTGGGGAATCCGCACAACGAATGTGCTGCCGGGCTCCTGCGCGTTATTCCAGCAGAGGATTTCTCCGCCATGCGCCCTGACGATCCCGTAACAGATGCTAAGACCCAACCCTGTCCCTTTGCCTACCTGTTTAGTTGTAAAGAATGGATCGAAGATGCGCTCCGGTTCGCTGACTCCTATGCCATTGTCTATGAACGCAACTTCCACGGAATCTTTCGTGCGGCGCGTGCGTATCCGGATTTGCCCATGATTGCCAGATTCCTGTATTGCATCGTAGGCATTATTGAGAATATTCAGGAACACCTGTTGAAGCTGTTGGCCATCTCCAAGTGTGGGCGCAATGCTCTCGTCGAACTCCTCAACCACTTCCACTCCATGGCTGGAAAAGTCGTAACTGCGTAGCTTGATTGTTTGGCGCAGTATGGCGTTGACCTGTACGGCCTCGCGCTGCGCGGGTCTTTGTCGCGCGAAGCTTAACAAGTCCTGTACGATTTCTTTCGTCCGCTGGGTCTCTTGCAGGATAATCCGCAAATCCTCTCGAGCCGCTTCAGGCACTTCCGGATTTTCCAGCAACAAATCGGTGAAGCCGAGAATCGCCGCAAGCGGATTATTCACTTCGTGGGCGACGCCGGAAACCAATTGGCCAATGGTCGCCATCTTCTCGGAGTGGGCCAGTTTCGCCTGTAACAGGGCCGCGTCGGTAATATCGGTCATCACCACAACCACGCTGTTTACCTGACCAGATTCATCGCGCATCGGGCTGAGGGAGATAGAAAAATGGCCCATGCTGCCATCGCTTCGTGCCACACGCAACTCCAGATTTTCCACCTGTTGTCCCATGGCTGTGGTCTGGAGCGCAGCTTCGAAATCAGATCGATGAGATACTTCGATCCAGTTATCCAATCGATGGCCGATTAGCTCTTCTTCTTTGTAGCCGGCGTCATAGCAACGACGGTTCACATAGCTGATGAGTCCTGCGGTATCTAAAACCAGGATCATACTTTGTGTGGTATTTAGAATCTTCTGGTTAAAATCGCGTTCACGCTGCAATTGCGACTGAAACATCCTCTGCTCTGTCACATCCAGCATTAAACCGCGGGTTTGGATCACTTTGCCTTGCGCGTCGTGTACCGCGCTGATGTTCTGCATCGTGTGCAACAGGCTTCCGTCCTTGCGGCGAAGTGTTTCCTCGTAATTCCGCAATGCTCCACGCTCCGCAATCGCTCGAACAAAGCGTTGTTTCGCCGCGGGAGTCGGATAAAGGTGAGGGCTGATATCAGCTCGCAACAGTTCTTCCCGCGACTCGTAACCCAACATGCGGACCATGGCGTCGTTTACGTCCAGAAACTGCCCGTCAGGAGTGGCAAAAAACAGTCCTTCCTGAATGCTGTCAAAAAGCTCTCGGTACCGCCGTTCCGCTTCGCGACGATCGGTAATGTCTTTCAGCACGTGGATGGTCCGCGTTTCCTCCTCGACGGCCCCGGGCGCGCGAGAAGTTGAAACTAGAAAGGTACGCCCATCCGCAGTGGCGGTGTATTCCTCGCGCAGTTGTTTGGTGTTCTGACAGAATGGGCAGGGTAGCGCGCTGCCAGTTTCCGCGATGTGTTTCAGGTTATTCATTGGCTCGCCAACCAAGGCGGCCGGCGGCTTACCCAATAATGTTGCCAAGGTCCGATTGGTTCGAACAATCTTCCAGCTCTGGTCATGCACGACGATGTAATCACTAATGGCGTCAATGTCCTCAACCCACTGCTTTTTGGACCGTTCAAGTTGAGAGAATCGCCGGACTTTTTCCATGGAAAGTGCGGCATGACTGGCCAACGCGGTCAGAAGTTTTTCCTGCGCTGTTGAGAATTGGGACTTTTTACGAATCAGGCACAACGTACCCATCAATTCGCCGTCGCTTGCATAAATGGGGAAGAATGCACAGTGCGCTGAGCCGTCTGGCAAGGGCAAGAACTGGAGTCCGTCCCGGATCGTCGAGACATTGCCCCGCAGCCAATCCCATATAGGTTTGCCCGCTGGAAACTCCTGGGCAGAGGAGTAGAGTTCGACGCGGTTCCCTACAATTTCTCCGACCCCTCCCCATTCAGCATCCAGCATCTCAGCCGCGCGCAAAGCGAACGCCGCAAGAAATGCAGGTAATTCGCGAGAATTGGCAGCGGCGACGGCGAGATTCATCAATTCCTGTGAGTAATCGGAGGCGGCCTGTCCGGACAGTTTCCGGGCACGAACCGCAGGCTTGCGGCGAGCAGATGTGATCTTTCGTCCACGCATAGAGGGTTGCGTGTGTCTCAAATCAAGAAGCCACGCATATCCAAGCTACTGAGCAATCTCATTGTGAGTCAATTGCTCATCTACAGGGTGATGCGCAATCGTTACCTGAAGGTTGTCGCGTCTTACGTTTTCCGTCTCAGCGTGAGACCACAAGGCTCTGGGACCGGTGAAGTGAGACATCGACTGGGCTAGAAGTCTCCAGTTTTATTTTCATTCCGGTGGCTATCTCAAATGGATTTAATTAGTTGCGAAGCTTCTGGACCACCTGGAAATATTCTTTAATTCCTCCCCCGCGTTGGCACCACACTTGCCTTTTCCTCGTTGGGATACTTTTTTGCTCGCCAGGAGGATGAAGTGGGGATTCGTGTTGCGTGGGTTAAGAGATTGTTTGCGGGTGGAGTGCTACTGGTGCTTGCGGGATTAGTGGCGAACGGCCAGCAGATGTCGGTCGAAGAAGGAAAGCGCAAGGCTAAGACCAAAGTGAATCCGAGCTATCCGGAACTGGCTCGCCGGATGAACATTGGGGGCAAAGTGAAGATTGAAGTGGTTATTGCTCCGGACGGGCATGTGAAGACTGCGCGCGCTTTGGGCGGGCATCCGGTGCTTGTTCAGCCATGTTTGGATTCAGTGAAAGAATGGCGGTTTGAAGCGGCGCCAGAAGAAACCACACAGGTCGTGGAGTTCAACTTCAACTATCAGTGAAGTGGCGCGTGGCGCGCCCGTAGCGAATCGGAATGGGAACGGTTTCGAGGTTTGGGGAGTGGAGGAAGTGACGCAATGACGATCGGAAAGCAACTTTATCGAAGTTTCGGGACGATTTTGGCGATTCTATTCGTTCTGCTCGTAGTGGACCTTGCGACAATTTACAAAGCACGCTCGGCCAGCTCGGAAGCGGCGTCCACTCTGGAGAGCGTTCGCACTGCGGAAGCTACCAGGTATCAGATTATGCTAAACCGTCTGAACCTGAATAACTTTCTTCTCAGCGGCGATCCACGAGACGAGGAGAAGGTCAATCACGGGTTTTCTGAGTTGAGCGATCTGGTGAAGCGCGGACAGTCTCAGACCAACAATGAATTCTTGCGTACTGCCTTGATTCAAGTCGAAAGCACGGAAGCGAGTTGGGCCGACAACTTTGCCAAACCACTCCTGGCCAAACGGCACCAGGTGGATTCGGGAGACTCAACTGTTTCCGACTTGCAGATCTTCTATCTGCAAAAGGATCCGTCTTCCTGGCTCACGAAGTCGTCAGCCGTTCTCGATCAAGCGAACACCGACATGAGCAAAGCCTTGAATGAGTCTCAGACGGCAGCTTCGCGGGCTAGTGCGATCAGCTTCGCCATTATTGTTATTGGCACCATAGCAGCCATGATCTTCATCGGCTTCAATGCCGTCGGGACTGCCAAGTCCATCACTGAACCTCTTCAGCATCTGATCGCCGTCGCCAGAGAAATTGGTGATTCAGGTGATCTCGATCAGAACATCGATATCCACAGAAACGATGAAATAGGTGCTTTGGCAACAACATTTAACAACATGGTTGCCTATTTGAAAGAGATGGCCACTGTGTCGATGGCGGTTGCAGAGGGTGATTTGACGGTTGAGGTTACGCCGCGCTCGAAGCGGGATACCCTGGGTAATGCATTTTTGCGCATGTCGCACGGCTTGCAGCAAATCGTGCGATCCACTCGTGACGGCGCTTCGCAGGTCTCCGCTGGCTCAAACCAGGTGGCTGGCGCTGCGGACGAGTCCGCCAAGGTCAGCGTTCAGGCATCCTCCGCCATTGAGGAAGTCACCAGCACGATGCATGAGATGAGCGTCAATGTGCAGAACGTAGTAAAAAACACACAGGTTCAAGCCTCCAGTGTTGCTGAAACTTCGGCCTCCATCGATCAGATGGTCACCTCGATTCAACGCGTTGCAGACACAGCAAAAGTCCTGCTGGACATCGCCAACCGTTCCCGCGAAGAAGTGGTGACCGGTATCGCCACCATGGAGAAGACGACCGACGGATTGAACCGTACAAACCGCTCGATTCAGTCATCGGCAGAAATCATCAACATCCTCGGACATCGCGCGGACGACATCGGCAAGATCATTGAAGTAATCGATGACCTTGCGGAACAGACCAACCTGCTTGCGCTTAACGCGGCAATCGAAGCGGCACGTGCGGGTGAACACGGTTTGGGCTTTGCCGTTGTTGCCGACGAAGTACGCAAACTGGCGGAGAAATCCACACAGTCGACCAAGGAAATTGCTGATTTGATTCAGAGCATTCAACGTGAGGCGCGCCAGGCAGTTGAGAATATGGAGCAAAGTACGCGCATCGTTGAGGAAGGGCTCAGTTTCGGCAATGACCTGGGCACGGCGCTGCACAAAATATCCGATGTTGTGACCGAGGTCTACAAGTTCTCTCAGGAAATTGGTGCCGCCACGAATGAACAATCGGTCGGCTCTTCACAAATTGCCAAAGCTACCAACCGTCTGACGGAAATCACCCAGGAAATCAGCTCGGCGGTCGAGGAGCAAGCTTCCGGAGCCCAGGCTGTCGTCCGCGCCATGGACAAGATGCGCGAACTTGTCCAGCAATCTGCATCCAGTTCTACGGAGCTATCAGCCGCAGCCGAACAGATGCTCAAGCTCTCAAGAAACCTGCTCGACAACATGGACCAATTCGTTGTCGATCGGGCCAATCAGGTTCGGCATCGTCGTGAATCGCAGAGCGCAAGCCCCCGCCGTGCGCCTGCCAGCGAAGCAGCCGAATACGAATATGCAGAAGTGAGTCGGTCTTAACGCGAGTGCGACACATGGAGAAAGACCATCAAGTAGTCGGTTTTCGAATCGGAAATGAAACGTATGGGGTGCGCATTGCCTCGGTACGTGAAATCGTCCGTGTTCCCGAGATTACCTCCGTGCCAAATGCACCAGAGGCAATCGAAGGCGTAATTAACTTGCGAGGGAAGATCATTCCCGTGATGGACCTCCGAAAGCGTTTTGGAGAGAAAACCGTTCAGAGCGACAAGCGCAATCGAATCCTGGTCGTGGAACTCGAGGGCAAGCTTCTCGGTCTAATCGTGAGTTCGGCCTCGGAAGTCTTAAAGATACCTCCGTCAGAAATTGAAGCTCCAGGAACCGTATTTGCGGAAGGAGAATCCAGCTATGTCACCGGTGTTGGCAAATTGAAAGGCCGCTTGATCATCCTTCTGGATATCGCGCGGCTGCTTCGCCAACCGGAATTCAAGAAACTTGAGGAGGCCGCGGAGCCCGTCGCATTGTCGAGGTAACCTTTCTTCGCAGGTCGAAGAATTCCTCAAGAACTGGCTCTACGCACCCCGTATGGGAACGATCACCGCTCAAGTTCAGCTCACCGAAGCAGAACTCAAGCTTTTGCAGACGCTCGTGTATCAGGAGTGCGGCATGTATTTCGATGAACGCCGCTCACATTTCCTGAAAGACAGACTTCAACGCAGGCTCAAGGCTTGCCAGATGGATTCTTTCTACGGCTACTACCGATTGTTGACCAGCCGGGAAGGGAAGGCCGAGCTGGCGCAGTTACTTGAGAACTTGACGGTCAACGAAACGAGCTTCTTTCGGAACCGTCCGCAACTCGATCTTTTGCAGAAGAATGTGCTGGAAGAAATTCTTCATCACAAACAAGAACGTCGCGATTGGACATTGCGTGTCTGGAGCGCGGGATGTTCTGCCGGGCAGGAACCCTATTCCGTTGCCATGCTCGTTTGCGATGCGCTGGCCTACTACTATCTCCGGAATCCGTTGCCGTTTGACATGCCGTCCCCCAAGCCCCTGATCCCTCCGCCCTGGAAACTCGAAATTGTTGCGTCAGACATTAGTTACGCCAGCCTGCGAACAGGGCAAGAAGGCCTCTACACCGAAATACAGATGGAGCCGGTGGACTACACCACCAGGCTTCGTTATTTCGAGAAGTCCGCCGACAAATACGCCGTAAAAAAACAGTTGAGGGACCTGGTTCAGTTCGACTTCCACAACCTGAAAACCGAATTTTTGCCGCGTCGCAATGACATCATTCTCTGCCGAAACGTCATGATCTACTTTGACGAAGCCGAACAGAAGCGCCTGATCGAAAAGTTCTGGCACTGCTTGAATCCAGGCGGCTACCTCTTCGTCGGGCATGCGGAAAGCCTGTTCGGACTGACACAGAAATTCAAGATGGTTCACGAAAATAACGGAACCGCTTACAAACGGCTTGAGGTGAATTCTTGAGCTTTTTGCCCGACGAACGGAATTCCGAACTCCGGGCACTCTTCTTTGAGAGCGCGTCGGAGGTGTTGCAGGCCATCAACGATGCCGGCCTGGAACTGGAAAAGCGGCCTGCAGATGAAGAGCTCTTGCGCGGACTTCGGCGCGCAATCCATACCCTCAAGGGCGACTCTGCCGCATGTGGTTTTCAATTGTTGAGCGAAGTCGCCCATGAACTTGAGGACGTGCTGTCTCTTCAGATTGGGCAAACCCAGGGTTCGAAGCTTGCAGAAGTGGTGCTCACAGCCGTTGACACGTTTGAAAGCATGCTGAGTGCTTACCAACGTCAGCTTGAACCACCATCTCCGGCATCGTTACGCACTCTTATCCATGTCCTTCTGGAATCTCCCGGTGTCAAAAATCCGCAAGCAGATCCAGTTGCAAATGTGGTCCCGGCTTCTTTTCAATGGAGCGAGTACGAGCGCCTGATGATTTCCGAGGCATTGTTGAACGGTGGGAACGTCTATAACATCGCGCTGCGCATCGATCCGAGCAGCGCTATGCGGGCCGCTGCTTTCCAACTTGTGAGGAATGTGCTCCACGCTTGCGGAACCGTGATTGCTCTCCGCCCCGAGGACAACCTGGCTTCCTCTACCGTAGATATTGTTGAAGCTGCTGTTGCCAGCACTCATCCCATTGACCACGTTTCTCATCGCTGCCTGATCCCCTCGGTAGTGGCGGATGTTCGCATTGAAAATGCTGCCCAGGCGGAAATCGCGGAACATGAACTTCTTGGCGAGATTTTAGAAGCGCAGGCTGCAGAGATTGCCAGTCATCCGGAGTCCACGGAATCCTTGGCAACGAAGGCGCAGTCCAGTTCTTCTGCTGTTGCGGCTGTTGCGGAAAGCACCGTGCGTGTTGACGCTTCTCGAATTGATGCGGTGATGAACCTGGTCGGCGAGTTGATCATTGGCAAATCGATGCTGCATCGCACCCTTGCCGAGTTTGACGTGAATCACTCGCGCGACCCCATCCGTGCCAAACTGGCGGAGGGACTGGCATTTCAGTCTCGCGTCCTCGACGAACTCCACAAGTGCGTCTTAAAGATCCGCATGGTTCCCGTCGAGCAATTGTTCCGACGCTTTCCACGGGTCGTGCGAGACATCGCCAAAGTATGTAACAAGGACATCGCCCTTGAGGTGGCCGGTGAACATACCGACCTGGATAAGAGCATTCTGGATGCACTCGCCGAGCCTCTCACCCACCTTGTCCGCAACGCGGTAGATCATGGCATCGAACCTGCCGAAGAGCGACTTGGGGCTAGTAAGCCGGCTCGTGGAACCGTATACCTGAACGCCTACCACCAGGGCACCCAAGTGGTCATTGAAGTTCGCGACGATGGTCGTGGCATCGATCTGGACTTGATTCGTCAGCAAGCGGTTCGCAACGGAATCTTGAAATCCGGCGATGCGGATCGCATGCCAGAGCAGGACGTACTAAATCTTATTTTCGAGCCCGGATTCAGCACCGCCAGCGAAGTTACGGAAGTATCCGGCCGTGGCGTGGGGATGGATGTGGTTCGCACCGTTCTCGACCGGTTAAAAGGCACTGTTCATGTCGCAAGTTCGAAGAGTAAGGGCACAACGATCCAGTTGCGTGTACCTCTGACGCTTGCCAGCATTCAAACACTATTGTTCCGGGTCGGTGGCCGCTTGTTTGCCGTACCTCTCTCCTCCGTTGTGGAGATAACAAGAATTTCCGATCAGGAGATTCAGCGTGTGGACCAGCGCGAGGTATTGCGATTGCGCGACCAGATTTTGACTCTCGTACGATTGAATTCCATCCGCGGCATTCACTCTGTCGAAGCGCCCAATCAGAAGCGGAAGAAAAGTTTCGTGGTCGTCATTGGTGTTGCAGAGAAACGGTTTGGATTACTGGTCGACACCATGGTGGGCGAGGAAGAACTCGTCATTAAGGCTCTGCCCGGTGAAATCGTTTCCAGCGATCTGGTCAGTGGCGCATCCATTCTTGGTGACGGCACCGTTGTGTTGATTTTGAATGTGCCAGCCATTCTGTCGCGCTTGTCGCGGTCCATACCGCTCGGAGCCATCGCATGAAAGAACGCGTGCGAGTATTGGTGGTGGACGATTCCGCGTTGATGCGGAAGCTGATCCCATTGATTCTGGAGCGCGATCCTGATGTTGAGGTCGTAGGCACCGCCATGGACGGCGCATTTGCTCTTCGCAAGATCGCAGAACTCAAGCCCGACGTGGTTACCCTCGATCTGGAAATGCCACGGATGGACGGTATTGAAACGCTGCGCATGATCATGCGTAGCGCGCCGCTTCCCGTAATTGTGTTTAGTACCCATTCGAAAGAGGGTGCTTACTCCACCTTCAAAGCCCTTGCTCTTGGTGCCATCGATTTTGTTGCAAAGCCGAAAGATGCCGCTGGCGGTCATCTAGAGACAGTTGCCAATCAGCTGATCGAAAAGATCAAGGTCGCAAAAAGGGCCGGTGGCTCAAGGTCGATTCCCAGAGCCGATGCCGAACTGCCGCCGCACAGCAAGAAGCGCACACGTGCTGCAGTTCCCCCCAACCGAATCATCGCAATCGGTATTTCAACCGGTGGACCGAACGCCCTGCAATATATGCTCTCGCAGATTCCACAGGACTTTCCGGCATCCTTTGTAGTCATTCAACATATGCCGGAAGGTTTTACGGAAATGTTTGCGCGCCGCCTCGACGAGTGCTGCGTGCTGGATGTTCAGGAAGCCAGATCCGGTGACCTTCTCGTTGCTGGGCGCGTACTCATTTGCCCCGGCAATCGCCACATGATGGTTCGGCGAATGCCGCGAGGCGAGATGGCAATTCTTTCGGATGGGCCCGCGATCAATGGACATCGCCCCTCGGTTGATGTGCTCTTCCATTCTGTTGCGCAGGATTTCGGTCTGACTGCTGTTGGAATCCTGATGACAGGCATGGGCGAAGATGGCGCGGAAGGTTTGGGCGCCATCCGGTCAGCCGGCGGAGTCACCATCGCTCAGAGCGAAGATACCTGCGTGGTTCCCGGAATGCCTCGCGCAGCGATTTCGAAAGGCTTTGCCTCAAAGATTATTCCGCTGGATGGGCTTGCACAGTATTTGATCAGCCATTACGGCGCAGAGCGCGGCAGTTCCGATAAAGCGGACGCGCAGGAAAAAGCCGATAAGAACGAAAGGTCACCAGTTTCGACTCCGCGTGTCTGACGGCATGCAGAGCCAAAGGAGAAGGTTATGCAACAGTTTGCACCTCTACTTCGGAGCGACAATCAGCCGGTCCGTTATTTGGTTGTGGACGACTCTGTGTTTGCTCGAAAGAATCTCATCAAGATGATTGAGCTCTTCGGCGGCGAAGTCGCCGGTGAAGCCGGAGATGGCCTCACCGCCATTGCGGAATACAACCGCACAAAAGCCGACATCGTGCTCATGGATATCACCATGCCGCAGATGGAAGGAATCGAAGCGGTGGAGCGGATCGTGCGGCAGCACGCTGACGCACGCATAGTGATGGTCTCTTCCGTGGGCTACCAGGAGAATATTCTCGCGGCGCTCCAGAAGGGCGCGAAACACTTTGTGCAAAAGCCGGTGAAGCCGGAAGTGTTGTACGAAATTCTGCGTTACGTTTTGGGAGATGACCCGAATGCAGCAAGCGGGCCAGTCGCGCTTGCAGGAGAACACCACTCATGAGAATGGAACTCATTCAGCCGTTCATCAATGCCGCTGACGCCGTCTTTGCGGAGTCTCTGCAATCTCCGACTAAGATCGTCGATCTTTCCATGGAAGAAGATACTTACCGGCGAAAGGGAGTTGCCGCGCTCATTGCCATCAAGGGAGACATCGAAGGTCGCGTGATTCTCGATCTCGCTCCGGAAGTGGCCATGCAGGTGGCAAGCATCCTTGCTGGTTCCCCTGTAGCCGCCAGCGAGCAAGTCGTCCGCGAAACTGTCTGCGAGTTGGCAAATATGGTCATCGGCAATTCTGTCACTTTGCTGAATGACGCCGGTTTCCGTTTCAAAGTGTTTCCTCCCGAGATCCACATGAGCGACGCCGGCCTTTCCGGAAACGTGGAGACCGAAGCGATGGTCATTTGCATCGAAACGCCATGTGGCCAGGTGTACTTGAACATTTCCATGCACTATTTGCACCGCCGCCGACGTGAACGAGATGCCGTAGCAACGGCCATGGACTAGTTGCACTCTCTTTGACTCGCGCCGAAGCATCCCCGATGAGGCTGTAGTACACTCCCTTCGCTATTAGTTTTGTCAGTGCGGAGGCGTTCCTTGATTCGGCTGCTATTTAGCTGCTGTTTCTTTTTTCTTTTTTCCAACTCTCTTGCAGGACAATCGGCCATTTCCCCGGATAAGGCCGAGCCTGGCTCCGTCGAAGACATCGCCAAGGCAACCACAGAAACGCGTTTCCTGTCGCCCTGGGTCTCCTATCTTCCTGCCTCGTCTTCGGTTCCGTCACCTCGAGCTTTTCTTGGGCGCATTCCGGGTGCCCCCGGCGAGTTAGTTGATTCCGGAAAAGCCTACGCCTATTGTAGAGCGCTGGCCGCGGCATCTCCTCGTGTGCGTGTGTACACAATTGGGCGTTCCGAAGAAGGGCGCGAGATTATTTTGGTCGCAATCGCCGATGAAAAAGGCATTCAAGCTCTCGAGCAACTCAAGCATTCAAATGCCGCCCTTGCCGATCCGAGAAAGACCGATCCAGCAACAGCCGAGAAGTTGATTCAGGACTCTCGCCCCTTTTACTATTTCAACGCGGCTCTTCACTCCGATGAGACGGGCTCAACGGAATCGGTTCTTGAGCTAGCGTATCGTCTCGCGGTCTCAGAACAACCGATGATTCGAAAAGTTCGGGAAAACCTCGTTGTTCTGATCAATCCAGTTTCCAATCCAGACGGTCGCGATAAGCAAGTCGAATGGTTCTACCGTTTCTTGAAAGGGAAGACCGATCGCGATACCTTTCCGCGCCAATCCCCTCCTTATTGGTCCAAATATGCCTATGTCGATATCAACCGCGATGCGCACCAGCAAACGCACGACACTACGAAAGCCGTTCATCGCATGTTTCATGAATGGCATCCGGTTGTCGTCCACGATTTGCACGAGAGTGTACCTCTTCTGATGAGTTGGAATGGGACTGGACCCTACAATCCCAACATCGACCCCATAACTTACAGCGAATTCCTGGCTTTGAGCTTTCAAGAGGTGCAAGCTATGACCAGTCTGGGCATGCCCGGCGTTTCGACATGGAATTTCGGCGAGGGATTTGCCCACCTGTTTCTCGATTCGGTCGCCATGAACCACAATGCCGTCGGCCGTGGGTACGAGACGTTTGGCAATGGGACGGCTGAAACTTTGAGCGTATCGCTTCCGCCGGATGAGAACTCCCGCGAATGGTATCGCCTTCTTCCCGCGCCTTCCGGCAAATTCTCCTGGTCTGCGCGAGACAATGTGAATTACAACGAGACAGGCGCTCTCGCTGCTTTGGACTATGCGGCCATCAACTCGCACGCTCTTCTCCGGAATTTCTACACGAAGAGCCTGCACAGTTGGCGCAAGGGTCTGGACGAGCCTCCCTATGCCTACATCATTCCCGAAGAGCAGGGCGATCCCCAGAGAGTGGTGCAACTTGTAAGCCGTCTGCAGGCACAACACATTGAAGTCAGCCGCGCGCGATCAATCTTGAAACTGAAAGAAGGGAACTATCCTTCCGGCACATTTGTCGTGCGTCTGGATCAGCCTTATCGGAATTACGCTGTCGACCTGCTGTCACCTCAAAATTACCCAAAGGATGGCAGTGAGCCTTATGACGACGTTTCCTGGGAATTGCCTGCGCACTATCACCTACAGGCGATTCCCACGGCTGATGCCACGATTCGTGATGCCAACTTAACGGTGCTGGCGGAATCACCTCGTTCCCAAGGAAAGCTGGAAGGTTCTGGCCCGTTTTACCTGTTGAAAGACTCAGGCCAGGAAGGGTTTCTCGAGGCCCGTTACCGGCTGGCAAAGTTTGAAATCAAGATTGCGGAACGCGCATTCAAAGTGGGCAGCGTTGAGTATCCTGCCGGTTCGTGGATTCTGTCGACACAGCCGGGCCTGGTGGAAGCCCTTCGCGAATGTTCCGCGCAGCTTGGACTCGATATTGTCAGCACAAGTTCACAGCCCGACGTTCCTCTGCACTCGGCGAAGGCTCCCCGCCTTGGCGTGTGGGTGCCCTGGGCCGATACGGACTCGATCGGTTGGGTGCGTTACACCCTCGATCAACGCAATATTCCCTATACTTACCTCCGCGACGAAGATATCCGCTCTGGCAAGCTGAACGACAAGATTGACGTTTTGCTCTACGGTCACGTCGATCTCGAATTGGCAGAACAAATCCAGGGCATTCCCAAATCCTGGGGCCCAATGCCATTCAAGAAAACTGCTGCAACCCCCAGTCATGGCACTCCCGCTGAGTCCGAGGACATCACCGGCGGAATCGGGTGGGATGGTTTGAGTAAGATTCAGGAGTTTATCGAACACGGTGGCTTGATGATCACACTCGGCAGCGGCTCCATGCTTCCGATTGAAGGCGGCATTATCCGTGGTGTGCGGCGTGATTCTGGTGGCGTTCCACGAAGCACTCAAGGGGGAGGTGCAGATTCTTCTGCCGCGGCACAGCAGGCCATTACGCGCACGCCTGGCTCTCACCTGCGCGTTACGTTTGCCCTGCCCGAACATCCGATTGCCTACGGTTATCCTCCGGTGACACATGTCTTTCGACAGAACTTTCCGCTCTACTCCGTTCCACGACGTTGGTTGCGCATGGCCTACTGCACTACATGCCTCGACGGCCCCATCGACAAGAGAAATGTAGTGCTAGAGTGGGGCGCTCGCGATGGTGCTCCTTTGCTGGTGAGCGGTCAGGTTTGGGGAGAGGCAAATCTAATCGGACGCCCTGCCATTCTGGATATGTCGGTTGGGCAGGGCCACGTTGTCACTTTCAATTTCAATCCTCTTCACCGCGACTTGAATCGTGGTGACCAACGAATGCTATGGAACGCCATCATTAACTGGGAATCGATCGTCTCGGGAACTCCGCACCCGACTACCTCTCCGTAATACGCAACCAAAATCGACGACTATTCGGGTGGTCTTAGGTATGCTGCGCCGTGCCGGAAAAGTCCCGCAGCCGCTATCGCTTGGCAGGAAACAATTCGAATAGGCACAAAAATCGCTCCGGCTCCAGGTGTGTATGGGACTGCCACTTCCAGCCTGCTTCCTTCGGGATATTTATTACGGCTACGAAAACTAATCCCGCCTTTGGACAAGTCCTCGCAAACGGCCACCTCTTCCTGAAAGCCTCTTCGGCGTATGCACGCAAGCACACGAGCTTTTATCCGGGTCCGATTCCTTCGCGGAACGACACGGTCGTCTGTTGCCAGGCTGGCGTACGGTACCTGTTCGAGATTAGTCTCGGAATGCGCCTCGATCCAAATCGAAGGGGAGTCGCAGTGTTTACATAGCCGCGCTACGCATCGTCGCACTTCGAATGACTTCAATTCCATTTCATTCAGGTAGGCGACTTCCCGGCGCTGGCAAAAACTGCATTCCATCAACATCCTGGCCAACGCCTCTTCAGCTTTGTGTGGAGAAGGGAATTCGATCTCCCAGAAATCCAGTCGCGGGTCCAATATTGCCACTGCGTAAATGAAGCCGTCGGGTTCTCGATCGATTTCTGCCATGATTCGCGCCCGTGCCGATTTGCTTTGGTCGCCTTCGAGTTTGCGGTGGAGCGTAATCTCTTGCCCGGGATAAATCTTCTCGGCTATGCGAACCACACCGCCATTTCGGCTGATCAGCAGCGTCTGGGCGGGGTGCTTCATTGCCACGCCCTGGTCATCAACCCACGATGCCTCCACCTGTAGCTGCATCGTGACCCTGTCGCTTTGGCGCATTCTTTCTGTACGCATCGGATGTCTTCTCTGGATTTCGCCTTTACAGCTCAGACTAGCACGGCTATCGAGGTGCCCCACTTGTCGTGCCCCGGTGTTTGTCTTTCCCACTAATAGCAAGCTCAAAGGCATATCTGATATATGGTCAACCGTTACTTTTTAGCGCCCTTGCTCCACGGGGTGATTTCCAAATTCAGCATATTCAGCCAAACTAGCGTCATTAGATCCCTTGCGCCCAAGGGAGATACATGCGTCTATCTCATGCCGAGGGTCCTTTTTGAGCAAGGTCATTTCCATGCCTGATCGCAGCAGTAACTTTTCCCCGCGTCTCGCCGGAGTCCGAGACCGCCGCTACACCATTCGCTATCCATTTGCCGCGGATGTAGAGCTAATTGATTTGGAGACCGGGAAACAGGTTGACGGAGTGACTTCAGACCTGTCCCTGGGCGGCTGTTTTGTTTGCACCAGCAAACAGATGCCGATTAATGCGCGCGCACGTATGAAATTGACGCGCAAAACTCAAGTGCTTGAAGCTCTGGTGGTTGTGCGTATCGTAAAGCCAAAGGTGGGATTGGGGATCGAGTTCTTCGATCTGGAGCCACCTAACAACGAACTCCTGGTCAATTGGATTGAAGCACTTCGTCGCACCCGTTAATGCAGGGTCAGTGTACAGTATCCAGCGGGTGATCGCTCTTTTCGTAAAATTCCTTCTGTAGTTTCAGGCTTTCTTCATCTGCTTTGATGGCTCGGATTGCCCGGACCACCGTATTGATCCATGCCTGCACGTCTTCCGCCCCTTGTTCCTTCGTTGCGGTTGATCCATCCCCTGAGTAGTGATTCGGAAAGCGCGCATACCACCAAATACCCGTATATACATTTTCTGGCAACTTAACCCGTTTCTGATCACGACCTGATTCCGCTCCCGCTCGATCCATGTGCACCAGGTTGGGATGTGTTAACAGGACATTCGAGGTCTCTGTTTCGCCCGCGTGCCAATCTGGTCCATTCTTATCCCCGCCCGCCTTTTTTGTGGCTTCGTGGCCCCACTGCACGTACACGACATAGTCGTGAGGCTTGGCAAGTTGTGCTTGGGCAAAGTAGGGGAGGAGATTCTCATTTCCCCCGTGGCCATTTACGATAATCACCTTCTTGCAGCCATTGCGTGCCATCTCGTCTGTCGTTTCCTGCAAAAGCCTAAGCTGCAACTCAGCACTGTACGCGATCGTTCCTGGTTCGTGTCTGGCTTCAAATATCTGCCCAGCGAAATACTGAGGAAAGATGATCGCGTATTCTTCTTGGGCGGCATGTTCCGCAATATAGCGCACGTTCAGTAGATCCGTTCCGATGGGAAGATGTGGCCCGTGCTTCTCCAGGATTCCAAATGGCAGTAAACAAGTGCCCTGTGATTTGGTGATGGCATCGCGGAACTCACCTGCGGTGAGTTCTTCCCATTTTGTAGACAGTTTCGTCTGTGCTCCAGAGTGTGTTGCAAGTACGAATAGAACCAGAACGCCTACCACAATTGAACGTCTCATGATGGAAACTCCGTTTCGTTTGTCGTGATCCTGCTGCGCACGCACTTCCTACCACATGGCCGTCGTGATTGAGCGTGCCGGAAGTTTTAATGAAACTGTGCGCCCTTTCGAAACCAGGTTCACTTCCTGGTCCGTCTTCAGGCTATTCATCAATTGGGCTACGAATCCACCCGCTGGAGTCTGGAACGTCATGACGCGCACGCCTTTTGTCTTTCCCCGGGTCTCCACTCGAACTGCCCCCGGCCGCACAAACTTGCTGAAATGTGCCAGGTAATAATAGGTGCCGGTGTATGTGACCTCATGTGTCTTCTTGTTGATGATTACGACGGGATGCTGCGCATTGGGGTCGGGATTGCCATGGACCGGTGAAACCGCCCACGGGCCGCCCGTTTCGTCGAGGATCGCATTCCAATAGAGCCATGCGGAAGTACCCGCTTCCAGGTCCCCGAAAATTATATTGCCCCATACGTCTCCATCGTCAAATTCGTAAACAGGCAATTTCTTATTCATGGGATATCCGGCTTCATACGCGTAGCACAGTTCGTCCATCCAGAAAGTGATATCCGGGTACTTGGCTTTCAATTCCGCTATTTTGTCGAAGTCTTTCTGAAAGGCTTTGTAGGAGTAGCCGTGGTAAGCAGCCACAGCGACATACTTCCTTGCTTCCGGATCGTCCAATACCAGGGGATAGCTCTTATATGCGTTTAGCCTCTCCGGTGCTTCGCTAAGCATGATTTTGGTGCTCAGTCCCGACTTTTGCAGCGTCGGCCCCACGTGATCACGCAGTAGCACCTTGATCTCGGGATATTTGATCTTCGTATAGACTTTGTCTGGTTCGTTGAACAGGCTGATGTAGTCGATGGTAATTCCACGCTTCTTATATTCCTCAAGGTAGCGCACGTAATAGTTCGCCAGCACCGGATAATACTTTGGCTGAATGTCTTGATGTTTTTTCACGTCGTACAGCATCCAGTCCGGTGGATAATCCATCGGCGATTGCAGCTTGAAATTCCCATATTTGCGGGCGCGCAAAATGTACGTGCCAACCCCGTTCGGTCCGAAGTCTCGTTCTACTGAAAAGTTCTTCAACTGGACATCTCCGGGTGTGTCGTCATAGGTGTACCACGGACCCGCTGCCTGAAAATCTGTCCCGGCAATTGGCGTCTTCATTGCCGTATAGCCGGCTCCGTCCTTCACGTCAAACAAAGAGCGCAAAACCTCTTCTTGCTTCTCCGCAGGCAGGGTGTTGAGAGTTATGATGCCCGCCTCCATGATTGAAGCGCCAAATCCATCAATCTTCTGGTATTTCTTTGTGTCGTCTATCTCGAAAACCGCACCCGACGGTTTCGCATCGACAAATTGCACGTCTGGTTTGATGGATAGCCGGTCCCCAGCCTTCGACGATACGTGTAACTTTACTGTTTGTCCCAGCAACTGCGCGGAAGTGAAGGAAAGAAGGACCCCGCAGAATACAAAAGCGGATCGAATCAACTTGAACACAGGCATTCTCCAGAACTGTGAAGCTCATCCTTGCGGCATTGCAAACAGAAGCATGCAAATCCGGCCGCACCGCGAACTTGCGAAACCTTCGTGATCGCTGTTTTGCCACTGCGATTCTGTGGAGAGATCATTATTGAATCGAGTTAATATTGCATATACTGTTCGCTGTCAAGTGGCGCCAAAACTACAGCCCTGGTTGTTTCGATCAGTATACGAGAATGCTTCGCTAACCAGAATTCCATGACCAGACTTCATCCGCCATCCACAAGCAGATTCGCGCTAACGTGGAATGGACATTGTGGAGTGATCACGACCATGGGGCCTTTCGGTCCAGGACGCGAATCGTTCAATACTGGCCTTAAACAGGAGAATTAGTTATGGGTGAACTCGCCATCAGTGGCGGCAAAAAGTCGAAGCAGAAACCATTTCCGATTTGGCCGCAATATGACGACCGTGAACGGCAAGCCCTGCTGGATGTCCTGGATAGTCGCGTTTGGTGGCGTACTCCAGGCACGCGAACGCTTGATTTTGAGCAAGAGTTTGCCAAGTTTCACGGCGCCAAACACGGCATCGCGGTTACCAACGGCACCGCAGCTCTCGAAGTCGCCATGGCGGCATTGGGCATTGGAAACGGCGACGAGGTAATCGTGCCGGATTACACCTTCGTTGCCACCGCGAGTGCTGTCCTTTATACGGGAGCACTTCCCGCCACTGTCGATGTCTCGCCTGAAACGTATTGCCTCGACCCCGCGCTCACTGAGGCTGCGATCACTCCACGAACCAAAGCCATCATTGCCGTTCACATGGGTGGTCATCCAGCAGATCTCGATGCGTTGGTTTCTCTCGCCCAGAAAAAGGGGATTGCGCTGGTCGAAGATAGCTCTCATGCACACGCGACAGAGTGGAAAGGGCGCCGCATTGGCTCCCATGGAATCGCCGGCACCTTCAGCTTCCAGTCAAGCAAGTTAATGACTGCGGGCGAAGGCGGCATTATCGTCACCAACGATGACCTTTTCGAGCGCCAGGCCCGTAGCGTTCACGACTGCGGCCGCATGCCAGGAGAGTGGTTTTACAGCCACTTCATCAATGGTTCAAATTATCGGCTCAGTGAATGGCAGGGTGCGGTTCTTAGTGCGCAACTCACGCGTTTGGATGAGCAGACGCAGCGGCGCCATAAAAACGCACGCTTACTCGACAAACTACTCGCGCAGATCGAAGGTCTCACGCCTCAAAAACTCGATCATCGTTGTACTCGAAATGGTCAATACGCCTACATTTTCCATGTTGATTCGGCAAGTTTTGCTGGTGCGAAAGTGGAGCGCCTCATAGCCGCGATGATTGCCGAAGGTGTCCCGAATCAAGCCAGTTATCCGCCAATCCATGCCATGGATGTTTTTCAAAATGGCGAATACCGCAAGCGGCTTTGCGGTGCGCAATCCACAGAGAAGCACCCATTCTTGCACGGCAACTATCCGCACACACATCGCGCGGCGTTCGAAACCATCTGGATTCCACAGCCGGCGCTTCTGGGCGACGAGGAGGACATGCACGAAATCGCAGCGGCCTGGAAGAAGATTCAGAAGTACGCAAAAGAACTGGCGTGATGCGAATTGAACGCAAAGAATGCCAGGGCTGGAAATCGAAATAAAGGGCTTCTTAGTTGATCCGCTTCGTTTTCGGAGAGTAGTGGAATTCCGTGAGCAACGCCTTTGCTCCTGCGAAGGATGTCATCCGGCCATCGCGCACTTCTTTTTCCACGTGCTTAAGCTTCTTCGCTACGGATGGATCGTGCCGAAAAGCAGTTTCTAATTCCGAGGAAATCTGTTGCCGCATGGCAGCGAGCGACTGTTCACGCCGCACAACATCGCGCATGCCATTCTCTTTCTGAAATTGTTCGTGTCTCAGTATGCAGTCCCAGATTTCCACAATTCCCGCGCCGGTGTTCGCACTGCACAGCATCACTGGGGGGGGCCACCCTCCTGCTCCTGGCGCAAAAAGGTGCAAGGCGCTCTCGTAATCCACTCTCGCCATGCGCGCTCGTTCAAGCAGTTCGCCATCCGCTTTGTTGATGGCGATGGCATCCACCAATTCCAGAATGCCGCGCTTAATTCCCTGTAGTTCGTCGCCCGCCCCTGGCAACAAGAGGAGCAGCACAAAATCCGTCATCGTGCGAACGGTGATTTCCGATTGCCCCACGCCAACAGTTTCCACCCAGATGTTCTTGAAACCCGCGGCTTCACATATCAGCATGGTCTCGCGCGTGCGCCCTGCCACTCCCCCCAAGGATCCGCGTGAGGGCGATGGCCGAATGAACGCATTAGCTTCGACGGAGAGCTTCTCCATCCGCGTCTTGTCCCCAAGGATACTTCCGCCAGTAACAGGGCTCGAGGGATCGACGCTCAATACGGCAAGCTTTTCGCCTCGTTCGCGGATGATGTGCAGTCCAATTTTGTCCAGGAAGGTGCTCTTTCCGACACCTGGAACGCCTGTGATTCCGATGCGCCGCGATTTTCCAGTGTGGGGAAGCAGTGAATTGAGTATTTGTGCGGCGAGCTCGCTATCGGAAGGCAGGTCGCTTTCAATGACCGTTATGGTCCTCGCCAAGGTGGCAAGGTCGCCGGCCAGCACTCCCGAGACATATTGTTCAGCGGCCAGTCGGCGCGTCCGCAATCGCTACTCCAGCAATTTTTGCAGTATCTCCTGTGCGGAGAGCGGAATGCGCGTTCCTGGTCCGAAGACTCCCGCAGCTCCTGCTTGCCGTAGCGCTGCAAAATCCTGGGGAGGAATCACGCCGCCCACGACAACGAGGATATCCTGACGGCCCAGTCTCTTCAATTCCTGAATGACCTCGGGCACCAGCGTCATGTGCCCGCCTGCCAAAGTCGAAACGCCCAGGATGTGCACGTCGTTTTCTACTGCCATTCGTGCAACTTCTTCTGGAGTTTGGAAGAGGGGCCCCAGGTCCACATCAAATCCCAGATCGGCGAAGGCCGTGGCAATCACCTTTGCTCCCCGGTCATGTCCGTCTTGGCCCATCTTCGCGACAAGTATGCGGGGGCGGCGCCCTTCAGCTTGCGCAAACTTCTCCGTCAGCGCGCGCGCCTTCTCAAATTCCGGATCCTGCCGGCTTTCGGAAGAGTAGACACCGGAAATGGTGTGGTTCACAGCTTGATACCTTCCAAATGTCTTTTCCAAGGCAAAAGAGATTTCGCCCAGTGTAGCGCGTTTGCGCGCCGCGTTCACCGCAAGTTCCAGAAGATTTCCTTCGCCAGTTTCCGCACATTCTGTCAACGCGGCCAGTGTGGTATCTACTTCGGCCTGTTTGCGAGCCGCTTTCACATTCTTCAATCGGGCCAGTTGCGTATCCCGTACGGCATCGTTATCCACGACGCGAACTTCCAATGGCTTCTCATCATCAACCAGGTACCTGTTCACGCCGACGATCGTCTCCCTGCCAGAGTCGATACGCGCTTGCCGACGCGCCGCTGCTTCTTCGATGCGCATTTTCGGCAATCCCGTCTCGATGGCCCGGGTCATGCCTCCCAATCTTTCAACTTCCTGGATCAAGGTCCAGGCCTTAGTTGCCAAATCGGCGGTCAGCGACTCTACGTAGTAGCTGCCTCCCCACGGATCAACAACTTTGCAAATGCCCGTCTCTTCTTGAAGGTATATCTGTGTGTTGCGCGCAATCCGCGCGGAATAATCCGTGGGAAGTGCCAGTGCCTCGTCCAGCGCGTTGGTGTGCAGCGATTGTGTTCCCCCCATTGCGGCGGCCATAGCCTCAACGGTCGTGCGGATGACATTGTTATATACGTCTTGAGCACTCAAGCTCCACCCGGATGTCTGCGAATGCGTGCGCAGCGCCATCGACTTGGGGTTCTTCGGGTTAAACTGCTTTACAATCTTGGCCCAAAGCAATCGGGCGGCACGCATTTTGGCAATCTCCATGAAGTGGTTCATGCCAATAGCCCAGAAAAAGCTCAGTCGCGGTGCAAAATTGTCGATGTCCAACCCTGCATGCAGTCCGGTGCGCAAATACTCCAGTCCATCGGCCAGCGTGTACGCCAGTTCGATATCGGCTGTCGCCCCCGCTTCCTGCATGTGGTAGCCCGAAATCGAAATGCAATTGAATTTAGGCATATTCTTCGAGCTATACCGGAAAATATCCCCAACGATCCGCATCGAGTGACTTGGTGGATAAATGTACGTGTTACGGACCATGAATTCCTTAAGGATGTCGTTTTGGATCGTTCCTGTCAGTTTCTGTGCCGGCACTCCTTGTTCTTCCGCAGCCACAATGTAAAAAGCCAATACGGGAAGGACCGCCCCATTCATAGTCATGGAGACGGACATTTGCTCGAGAGGTATGCGGTCGAAGAGAATCTTCATATCTTCGACACTGTCGATGGCCACTCCCGCCTTGCCAACGTCGCCCTTCACGCGCGGATGGTCGGAGTCATATCCCCGGTGCGTCGCAAGATCAAATGCAACGCTCAATCCCTTTTGCCCTGCTGCCAGATTGCGACGATAAAATGCGTTGGATTCCTCCGCCGTAGAAAACCCAGCGTATTGGCGAATCGTCCATGGCTGCATTGCGTACATGGAGCTGTAAGGCCCACGCAAGTAAGGAGGCAACCCCGCTCCGAAGTCCAGATGCTCGATTGTCGCGAGATCCGCTGCGGTGTATAGCGGCTTAACGTCGATCCCTTCCTGCGTTTTCCAGTTTTGCCGGCTCATGACAGCGCCTCTTGCCATTTCGAAAGCACTTCAACGGCGTTCACGCCGACGTAGACAAAATCCTTCACGCCCGCGGCTTTCAAAGCCTCTATGTGTTCCTTGGGGTTGCCCGCCACAATCACCGGTGCTTTAGTTTGCGCCACCATTTCCTGCGCAAACGCCAAATACTCTGAATCAGAGCTACACAGCACAACGAGAGCGGCCGGTTCGAGTTTGTCAGAGGTGACCACCTCGAAACCTCCGCACCCGAAGAGATTCTGACAGAAGTTCGCGCGGGCCATGCGCATCTTCACATCTCCCCGCTGCAACAGCAATACGCGCGGCCGTTTCCCCGACTTCTCCACCTTCTGCCTGATTTTTTCGTACGGCTCTGCCATGCGAAAGGCCGAATCCGGAAGTTTAGCGTCCGTCGGTAGCGTCTCGGCCAGATCGGGGTAGTTATTTACGCCAACGAGGGTCCGTTTTCTCTGCGAGACGGCCTTTTCTTTGGCTGCCCGCGATGCGCTGATTGCCGCTTCTCGCCCTGCCGGACCGGATTCGTAGATCTTCCAGGCTTCAGCTGCTATGGAGGCCGTCAGCGCTTCTATATAGAATGAGCCACCTCCCGGATCGGAAACTTGGTCAAACCTGGATTCTTCCCGGAGTACACGCGGCAAACTTTCCGCCATGTGATTTGTGAATCGAGCGGCTTCTACCACTAAGACGTCACACCCGGCAAAAATCGCACTCATCGCCTCAGTTGTGCACCGAATCAGATTTGCAGAGGGATCGTAGAGACTTTTGTTGGAAAGGGAAGTGCGCGACCAGATGACCATCGGCTCTTTGGATATGCGCACCCACAATTGCCGGGCTGCCCGCAACTTTGCTATTTCAAAGAAGTAGTTTCCGCCTATCGCGAATACAAAGGTGTTACGTTTGCCCGCCGAATCCGCTAAAGCATATCCGATTTCTTGAACAGCAGTCGCTCCTTGTTCATGCAACAAGTCGCCGCGAACTGCGTCCCCAGGAATTTCTCCAATACTTGCTGTTCGCCATTCGCCTGTGAATCGTGCCTGTCCGGTTGTGCCCGGCAAATCCTCGCGGCGATAGTAGGGGCGCACCGCGATTCCTTCTTCTGTGTGCCAGATGAGTTTCTTTTCGTAATCGGCGCCCTTCAGGTCGGTGCGAATAGCGGCTTCCCATTCGGCCGTAGAGTTCGGCGGGAATTCCTCCCACATTATGTCAACCCTCCTGCACAACCTCGATCAGATAACCAAGCGCTGCCGCTTCCGTCGTTTTGGGATGCACAAAAAATACCGTGGTTCCGCGCGACCCGGGCCGCGGTGCCGGATCGATGATCTGAAATCCCTTCTGCTTCAATTCTTTGAACGTCTTCTGGATGTCTTTTACCCGCAGGGCCATGTGGGCAAATCCTCCACGCCCGCCATTCTTTTCAATCTGTTTGCTAACCGGAGAATCCGGCGAGAGCGGCTCCAATAGCTGAACGAGATTGGGTCCTTCCCCAATTTGCAGCAAAACTTCCCGAACCTGATCTTTGCCCAACACGTCTTCTCGATGGACCTCTGTGAATCCCATCGACTTATAAACCTCGACTTGCTTTTCCAGGTCCCCCTGTTTCACCGAAACGGCCACATGGTCGACAAACAAAAATCCTGAAATTTCTTCGGTCTCTATTCCCATACCAGCACCACCTGTCCGCTCTTCACGCTGTCGCCCAAACTCACTTTTACTTCCGCCACTTTGCCCCCGATAGGGGTAGTGATTTCCGTTTCCATCTTCATCGCTTCCAAGACAAACAGCAGATCACCATTCTGGATTGTCTCTCCCGCCCGCACGTTGGATTTAACGACTATGCCCGATATCGGGCTCCGGCACACCTTACTCTCATCCACAGGCGTTCCGTCGGAAGCAGGTTCCACACTAGCCGCGCCTGCTGCGGAACCCACAGGTATACTGGCCGCCGCTCCTTGGACCATAAAAGTGGGCAATACCTGAGGCGCTTCTGGCGCTACCTCCACTTCAACTTCGTATACTTTTCCGTCTACTGTTACCTTGAGTTTCATGCGTCAGTCACCCTGGTTTCTACCGGTACCCTCGAACGATGCCATGCGAAGCTTGCACAGTTGCGCGTCCCTGCATTGCCCAAGCCGTTGTGCCTGTCAGGCGAATTTGATGAATGGTAGCCCGTTTTCCTAGGAAGGCGGCCACTGCGGCGGAAATCGCCAATAGGATGTCGGGAGCAATCTGATAAGGAATTACTGGCGGAGCTGGAGTCTGCTGCTTCTCTTTTTGGACCGACACCGCAAGCAGCGCCTCTAGCTTTTCAACTCGTTGCCGGAGTTCCTGTACTTCCAGTTCCAGTTCGGATTTGGTTGGTTTCGCCATGCGGTCCCTTAATCCTAGAGCGGAATGAGTCCGTGCTTCTTTGGTGGTCGAAGCTCGCGCTTGGTGTGCAGGAATTCCAGCGCTTGCGCCAGTACCCGCCGCGTCAGAGCCGGTTCGATGACGTCGTCCACCAGTCGCCGGCCGGCTGCCACATACGGGTTCGCGAAGGCTTCCCGATATTCCTCAATCATTTCCTTGCGTTTTGCCGCTTTATCCTTCGCAGTGTCGATTTCCTTCTTGAACACGATTTCTGCTGCGCCCTCTGCTCCCATCACAGCCACTTCTGCAGTTGGCCACGCATATACTCGGTCCGCGCCCATATCCCGTCCGCACATAGCCAGGTAGGCCCCGCCAAAAGCCTTGCGCAGGATAATCGTCACCTTCGGAACAGTTGCGGCCGAATATGCAAATAGCATCTTTGCGCCGTGACGGATGATTCCGCCGTACTCTTGGTCGACTCCCGGCAAGAATCCAGGTACATCCACGAACGTTACCAGCGGGATGTTGAATGCATTACAGAAACGGATGAACTTGGATGCCTTATCGGAAGCGTTTATGTCCAGAACGCCGGAAATCACTGAAGGCTGGTTGGCAACGATACCGATCGTTCGCCCGATCAATCGAGCGAATCCGACCACGATATTCGGCGCATAGCCTGCCTGCACTTCGAGAAAATCCTTTGAATCGATTACATTCGAAATCACTTCTCGCACGTCGTAGGCTTGTTTGCGGTCTGCGGGCACGATCTCGTTCAGCGCCATGTTTGCTTCCACGTTTCCATCGCTTGGCTGTTCTGGTGGATCTTCGGCATTGTTCGCCGGCAGAAAGCTGAGAAGTTTCTTGCACAGTAGCAGTGCATGTTGGTCATCTTCCGCAATGAAGTGAATAACTCCGGAACGGACCATGTGTGTATCGGCTCCGCCCAACTGCTCCGCTGTCACGTCTTCACCGGTGACTTGCTTGATTACATTCGGCCCTGTGATGAACATCTGCGCTTTACGTGTTTGGATAATGAAATCCGTCAGCGCAGGAGAGTACGCGGCTCCTCCAGCGCACGGCCCGCAGATCAACGACACCTGTGGAACAACTCCGCTCAGCATCACGTTTTGAAAAAACACCCGTCCATAGCCGGAAAGGGAATCGATACCTTCTTGCACTCTCGCCCCACCGGAATCGTTAATAAACACAAACGGTGTCCCGGTCTTCAACGACTGTTGCATGGAGTCGGCTACCTTCTTGGAGTGCACCTCTCCCGCCGATCCTCCTGCTACTGTGAAGTCCTGGCTCGCCAGATGGACGCGCCTTCCGAGAATTGTTGCCGCACCAGTAATCACTCCATCCGCGGGGAATGCCTTTCCCTCCATCCCAAATAAAGTTGCGCGGTGCTCCGCAAATGATCCTGATTCCTGAAAGCTGTTGGCATCACAAAGGTGGGAAATTCTTTCGCGCGCGGTGAGCTTACCCGACTTGCGTTGTTTCTCTATTCTCTCAGCTCCGCCGCCTCCTTCTACCTCGGTGCGGCGGCGCCGCAACTCTTCGATACGTTGCTCCATGCTTTTCATGGTTTCGGCCCTCTATACCGGAGACACCGTTACTTGATGCGTCTTTCCATCCAATTTCACTTCGTACTTGATCGTTTCCCGAACCGGGCCCGTTCCCGGTGCCGCAGATGGTCCAGATGGTGCGCTCGCTGCCGCGTTCGGTTCCTTGGCCACGCTCTTTGGCCCCTTCTTCCTTTCGGAAAAGAATTTTGGAGCAACCTTGGGAAACATCGCCGTTGTCAACACGTCTTCATCCGATCCGTCGCAACCATCCAATGCGATCGCCGCGGTCCGCAACGCTTCCCATTCGGGTTTCAGCAGATCGGCAGGCCGCATCATAATCGGAGTCTTCTTCGTCTGTTTCTCGCACTGGGAAATCACATCGGCATCGCGTTCGCCTAGCGTTTTTCCGTAGTACCCCAGCATTAAGTCCGCAAATTCCGCCGTAATCACCTTGTATCGTCCCATCAACACGTTAAACACCGCTTGTGTTCCCACGATCTGGCTCGACGGGGTAACTAATGGCGGATAACCCGCGACCTTGCGCACCGCAGGGACCTCTTCCAACACTTCTTTAACTTTATCCGCCGCACCTTGCTGCTTCAGCTGACTCTCCATATTCGAGATCATTCCGCCTGGAATCTGACTGTTGAAGATCTCCGTATCGACGCCCGTAATGTTTGAGAGGAATTCCGTATACTTCGGTCGTACCTTTTCGAAATGTTCCTTAATCTTCAGCAGCCGGCTCTTATCTAATTCCGTGTAATATTCCGTTCCCTCGAGCATCTCGACGAGGCTCTCGGTTGGATTATGCCCCGGCCCCAGGCTCAAGGAACTGATGGCCGTATCAACCGCGTCAGCGCCTGCTTCAATCGCCTTCATTAGAGAGACCAGGGTAACTCCGGTAGTCGCGTGGACGTGCACGTGAACACGCACATGTTCTCCCAATTGTTCTTTGATGGCCTTCACAATGTCATAGGCGGGTTTTGGCTTCAGCAAGGCAGCCATATCTTTAATACACAGCGAATCGCACCCCAACTCGACCAGGTCCTTTGCCAGTTTCACGTAGCCTTCAACGGTGTGCAGCGGGCTCACTGTGTAACAAATTGTTCCCTGAGCGTGCTTACCGGCTTTCTTTACCGCCGCAATTGAGCGCTTCACGTTTCTCACATCGTTCAATGCGTCGAATACGCGAAATACGTCCATACCGTTTTCGGCGGCTTTGTTCACAAAGCGGTCCACGACCGTATCTTCGTAATGGCGATATCCAAGCAGGTTTTGCCCCCTGAGGAGCATCTGGAGCCGGGAGTTGGGCATCAACTTGCGAAAGGTTCGCAGGCGCTCCCACGGATCCTCATTCAGGAATCGAATGCAGGCGTCAAACGTGGCGCCTCCCCAGCACTCCACACTCCAAAACCCCGCCTTATCGATGTCTTCGCAGGCCGGTACCATGTCCTCCATGGCCATCCGGGTCGCAAGGAGACTCTGATGGGCGTCACGCAGAATCAGTTCGGTGACTTCGATCTTTCGGGGCATGATGTTTGTCCTTTTGCAGGTAACCTGATCGGAGCGGAAGAGGGGCCCGTGGTTCTCTAAACAGCAGTTTACCACTAGATAGCGGCCCGAGGCCGGAAAAAAGCCCCAGCTATTTCGAAAAGAAAGTATCGTTGGTTCTGTTATTTTCGTTCGGTCTGAAATGTCTTAGAGAGTTCTTTCCCACTACAATGGCCGCGGTGGGCCTGTCGTACGCCGCGCAATCCACTTCGGCTTGACCGCAATCTCCTCGATCTGCGGACCACGCCCTTCGATGAGGTCCAGCAATGTCTGCGCCGCAATCCGCCCCATTTCCTGCAACGGTTGGCGAACCGTAGTCAGCGGTGGAATCGAAAACGATGCAATGGAGATGTCGTCGAATCCCACAATCGAGATATCCTCTGGGACGCGCAATCCTGCTTCCTGGAAAGCGCGCATCGCTCCAATCGCCGAAATGTCGTTGTAAGCCACCAGTGCAGTAAACGGAATGTTTCGAGCAATCAGTGCCTTACCGTAGGGATAGCCAAGTTCGGGTGTCGACTCCATTCCCTCGATTTGCAGCACAAGCTCGGGATGAATCGGGATTCCGTATTCGCGCGCAACTTCCTGCAGTGCTTCCCATCGTGAAGACGAGTCGGAACTCTTGGGCTGGCCGCGCAAGAAAGCGATTCGTGTATGGCCCAACTCCTTCAGATGAAGCAGCGTAAGCTCTGCCGCTCGCCGGTGATCCAGCACGATGTTGGTTACGTTTTCCACCTTCTTGTGCCCCGCAACCGCGATTGTCGGCACGGACGGCACTTCGTTTACCGACGTGTCGATGGTGATCAGGCCTTCCACTCCCCTGGAAGTGAGAAGTTGAGAGTAGGTTTCCTGCAGCTTCAAATCGTGGCGGTGTGCTACTACCAGCAAAAAATAATCATTTGCCCGCAGGTGCGTCTCAATACCGCTGAGCACGTTACCTCCAAACACATCTCCGAACTCTTCGGTGATCACACCAATGGTGTACGTCCGGCTGACGCGTAGCGATCTCGCGAGAAAATTCGGCTGGTAATTGAGCTCGCGTGCTGCTTCGAAAATTCTGTTGCGCGTGTGCTCTGGGATGGATTTTGCGCTCTTGGAATTGTTGAGAACTACGGATACTGTTCCGGCGGTTAATCCAAGATGTTGCGCGACGGCCTTCAGCGTAACGGCAGGGTTCTTGCGAACAGGGGTAGACTTTTTCGGTTTCATGCTTACGGCCATTCCTCACTTGAAATAACTTGTGAACCCAATTTCGAATCAATTGGTATTCTCCGCGCTACCCCACGCGAAGTTTTCCAACTGAAAGTGGATTGTAGCCCAAAATGAACCTACATGCTTTGTTTCTTTAAGAGCAAGCCCGACGGGGAGGAAAAACTGTGGAAGTGTCAGGTGTCCGTTCAAAAGAGGCGGTGTGTAAATTGCCTGGGTTCGAAGTCTGACTAAGCGTACTGAAAGCCGGCTTTCAGCATTGCCGATTGTGCTTCCGGATTCTGCATGAAAGTATTCCACGCAAATGCCGTCCGGTAGTTTTCAATCATCACCATTGTGATGCCGACATCAATGCCCAGCACGTCGCTGTCATACCATCCGGTAGTCGGGTTAAACGCATCGACAAAACCGTACAATCCCCATCCTTTCTGTGAATATTTCCCACGTATTGTCCGTAACACCTGCATGCAATCCTCGTAGAGAAAGGGTACTGATCCGCCGGTCGCGCACGGTACCACGCTACCATCTATATGCCCCAGTACAGGAGGACCTCCCCACGCGGTATACCCCCTAGGCGAATCGGATGCCGTAATCCCCCAAAGATCGTCGCAGCAATTCCCGAATTTGTTCTTCAGTGACAGGCAGAATTGTTTGTGTGCCTTGGTCGCCAGGATCGAATTCTCGAAATAATTCGTGTAGGCATCTTCCTTGTTTCGGAAATCAAACCATGCGTGGGAATACTGGTGAGTGAACAGGGGATCTTTGCCGGCGATATAGGTGATCCCGTCGTAAGTCACTTTGGGTCTGCTGAACGATTTCCACGTCTCTGGCGAAACAGGATTCGTCGGGGAGCCCATTCCGAGCAGATAAATCATCATCATTTCGCCGTAATGGTCCCAACGGGAACGGATGAACCCGGACTCTGGCCTCCAGCCCATCGAAAACGCATAGCCCTTGTTTAACATCCAGGGCCAGTCCACGCGGTTATATATCTTTGTCGCCAGGTCGTTAATTTCGCCGTCATCAAAATACTGCCGCGCTGTTAACACGCCGCATAGAAGCAGGGAAGTATCAACCGAAGACAATTCACACTTTCGCCAGCGTTCGCCGCTGCTCATGTCAACGAAGTGGTAGTAGAACCCATGCTCAGATTGCAATTCGTTGTAAGCAAACCGCAGGGTCGCTCGCACGCGTTGGGTAATGTCGGCAGTCCGTGCGTAACCTCTCGTATCGCCAATACACAGCCCGGTTAACCCAAATCCCGTTGCCGCAATGCTCGACATTGTCCGGGTATCGTTGCCATTCAGTAGCGAGCGGTCCTTTATTTGTCCCGTTCGCGGGTCCGTCTCATTCCAGAAGTATCGAAACGCGGCTCGTTGAATTTCGTCTAGCAACTCCTCATCCGTTCCCTCATAAGCCATTCCAGATGAAGTCGTTCCACGGCCCCAACCCACCTGCCCAGCAAAAGGAACGGCGGCTAATCCTAAGCCCGCCCATTTGAGCAGTTCTCTCCGCGACACTCTGGACTGGGCCGGGCCGGTCACGACGATCTTTGCTTCCTCCTCGGGCTGTGCTGGGTGCTTACTCCCTGTTCCAATTTGATGCACGTTTGCTTCCCTTAGCCGCCTTTACCTTGGACTTTCTGTTCTCTCTCAAAACGTAAAGTACCTGCTAAACCGATGCATCGTCGATAGTTACAAAGTACCCGACGCTAGGTACTTTAGTTAAACGACTGAAAACAACTCTCTTTCAAGCTTGGAATTCAGGAGAAGGCTACGAGCTGTGCAAAAAATGGGCGAAACAACCTATTGTTTTGCCTCAAGGCTACGCCGGATTTGCGGGAGAGTCGTCTACCCTGACCGTGCGTTCTCAAACGCCCTAATAGTTATTCGAACTCCAATTTTATTCGGTCCTTTATTATAAATAAAGTGTCCCTCAATCTCTAGAGAACTTGGGTTGCCGCCACCTCTTGTCGGTCCCGGGCTGTCATTCTCCAATGGTTAGCTCAACACCCGATTCAACAGCCGAATTGCCGCCCACCCAGATCGTGGCTTTTCCCGGTTCAATCCCATAGGTGTTCGCTTGTCCCCACAGCGCAAATGCCTCGGGTCCCAACTGGAATATGACTTTTTTGGCTTCTCCTGGTTTTACGGAAACTCGTTGGAAAGCCTTCAAAGCTTTGACTGGTTCGGCGACGCTAGTTCCTCGCAGGCCTACGTAGAGTTGCGCCGTTTCGTCTGCCGACACCTTGCCGGTGTTGGTGATTTCGGTCGTAACCGTAATCAATGACCTGTGCTCCGAACTTCGCTGCTGCAGGGCGCCGTTTAAAACCTTCGCGCTCAAAGTCGTGTCGCTCACCTGCGGGGACGCGTATTGGAACGTCGTGTAGGAAAGTCCATATCCAAATGGAAATTGCGGAGTATTCTGCTCGTCCACATAACGCGAAACGTATTTTTCATCCGCACTCTTAGGTGCCCGAGTCAGCTCAACTTTTCCGGCCGGCCGACCCGTATTCAGAGCATTGTAATAAAGCGGCAGTTGTCCCACTGTTCGTGGCCAGCTAACCACCAGCCTTCCGCTGGGAGCTTTCTCCCCATACAGAACGCTGACTATCGCTGGGCCCGCTTGTATGCCGGGAAACCAAGCCGCCACCACCGCCGGAACATGCTCGAACACCCACGGCAACGTTAGCGGTCGCCCACTGAACAGCACCAGAACGACCGGCGTTCCTGTAGCGCTCACTTTTTCCAACAATTCTTGCTGACGGCCGGGAAGCCCCAGGTGCGCACGGGATCCTGCTTCTCCCGTCATCTCCGGTGCATCTTCACCCAGGGCGAGGATAGCAACCTGTGCACCCTTGGCCGCGTTCACGGCTTCGTCGATCTCTTGATCGTTCAACGTGAGAATCGTTCCGCCTCTGGCATACTTCACATGGTTGGCACCGATTGCCATCGTCAACTCGGTCTTCAGCGTGACAGCGTCAGCCGCCTGTCCGCGACCCGACCACGCTCCCAGCATTCCTCCTGCGTCATCCGCCAGCGGCCCGATCAGCGCTACCGTATCTTGTTTACGGAGCGGCAATGTCGGTTGTCCATCACGGCTGTTTGCATTCTTCAATAGCACCAGCGAGCGAACCGCCACGGTCTTCGCTAACTCCAGGCTCTCGCTGGATAGCGGTCCTTCCTTCTTCCTCGTCTCATCCGTATATGGATTCTCGAAGAGTCCCAACGCGAACTTCACCCTGAGCACGCGCCGGACAGCTTCATCCAATTGCGCTTCGGTAATTTTTCCAGACTTCACCAGTTCGGCGAGATCTTCATGATAGAGGTCGCTCTGCATATCCATGTCCACGCCCGCGGTGAATGCTTTCCGCGCTGCTGTCGCCCCATCGTTTGCAATCCCGTGGTTCATCAACTCCGCGATAGAAGTCCAGTCGCTAACAACTATTCCCTGAAATTGCCACTCTTTCCGTAGCACTTGCGTCAGCGTAAATGGATTTGCACTCGCCGGCGTACCACTCAAGGAGTTGAATGCGCTCATGATCGTCGCACCACCCTCGTCGATCGCCGCATAGAAAGGAGGCAGATAGAATTCCCTCAACGTATGCTCAGAAAGTTCCACCGTGTTGTAATCACGTCCGCCCTCTGCGGCCCCATAGCCAACATAGTGCTTCGCGCAGGCCGCGATGCTGTCTGCTGCATCAAGACTCTTGCCTTGATACCCCCTCACGTACGCCCGTGCCATTTCACTGCCCAGAAACGGATCCTCGCCCGCGCCTTCCGTCATTCTGCCCCAGCGTGCGTCTCGAGCGATGTCGACCATCGGCGAAAATGTCCAGCGAACCCCGTCGGCGCTCGCCTCTTGCGCTGCCAGACGCGCGGCTCTCTCAACAATGGGTGGGTCCCAAGTCGACGCCATGGCCAGTGGTACTGGGAATGTAGTCCGGTATCCGTGAATCACGTCCAGCCCGTTGATCAGGGGAATATGCAGCCGCGATTTCTCCACTGCTATGTGCTGGAAATAATTCGTCTGCTTCGCATCCACCAGGTTGTATAAGGATCCCACTTGCCCGTTGGCAGCCATCTCCGCGTAATTGTTCCGCTTCGACTCTGGCCCCGTAGGTGCCCCAACCGAGTACTGTGCCAACTGGCCTACCTTCTCCTCCAGCGTCATCTGCTTCAGTAGGTCGTCCACACGCCGTTCGATAGCTAGCGACCCAAGATCTGATCGTGCCGGGAATCCGGTAAAGTGAACTTCTTGCGTGGGTATCTGTGCGCTTGCAACATAACTAAGAATGCTTGCGCAAAAAAGAAGGAATACACAGTTCCGTGCGGATTTCATTTGCCGTTTCATGGTTTATCTGTCCTCGGCTGGAGCGCGCCCTAATTTTTGTTTGATCGAGTGACAACGGCGACATCGCAACGCCGTTTGACATACGCACTCTACGACTACTATCCAGCTAAAAATCAATTTAGTAAACCAGGTGTTTTACAGACATTGGCCAAATCCTAATCCGCGCATCGGAGCACCGTAATCCTTTTACTTGCCTTGCCGTTGAGATAAGAGTTCCAACCACGGCGCACCTAGGGATTTGCCTAGTAGTCATCCTTGCTAAATTGTTTCCAATATTAAGCAAACGGCGCTTCGCGAGTGAAGATTAAAAAGCAACGAATTGGTGTGATTCGTCGTCACCCAAGTCTCGATCGCTGCTGATGTGCATAGACGTGAGAGCGCAGCGCAGTGTTCTAGCGCGACAGGAGGCTGACAGTGAACCGTCAAACTAGGATAGTTTTGACTCTGCCCAAAATTCGAACTGCGAAAAGCGTCTACACACCGCGGAACGCCAGTCTTGTGGTGGTTGCCTTGATGGTCGCCATTCCACTCTTTATGTGTCTTCCGTCATTGCACGCGCAAACTAACGAGGAACTAAAAAACGAATTGCATCAAATGAAGCAGTTGTATGAGCATAGGATTGCAGAACTGGATAGCCGCATCGCCGTACTCGAAAAGAATGCTGCAGTGGAAGCGGCGACTCAGCGAAACACTGTCGCAGCCAGCCAACTGAAAAGCGAAGCCGCGACGCAACAGAAAGAGGCGCCTTCCGATAAACTCACCCGCGACGAACGCACTCAGATTGTTCAGGAAGAGATCGCCAATACGCCGAGGTACGATCTTGTTCGCGACGCAGAACAACAGATCAAAAAGTTAGAGGAGCAGGCGAAGGCATTTGAATTTCATGGCTATCTCAGGTCCGGCGCCGGCCTGAATGGTGAAGGCGGAAGGATGGTCGCCTTCCAGGCGCCTGGAGCCGCTGCAAAGTATCGGCTTGGCAACGAGACGGACACTTATGGTGAGCTGATTTTCGTAAATAACTGGATCAACTCAAAACATGAATCAGACAAGGCGTGGCTAAAGACGGAAGCGATGGTCCAGGCCGACACGACGGAGTCTTCCACCTACGCCTCGAACGATAAATTCCGCCTGCGAGAAGCGTTCGTGCAGATGGGCAATGTGCTGAACAGTCAGCCTGATGCCAAGTTCTGGGCTGGTGAACGCTACTATCGACGGCTCAACATCGACATCAACGATTTCTACACCCTGGATACGAGCGGCTACGGTGGTGGTGTCGAAGATCTTAATTTCAAGTTCGCAAAAGCGTCTGTAGCCTATCTCGCAGGAGCCCGGGAAGACATCACCACCGACAGCGGGACTTATCCCAAGAGTTTACTCGACGCCAGGCTCTATGAAATAAAAGCGCCGCTGGGTAAAGTTGGCATCTGGTACGACTACTCATTTTCAAAAGGCGGCAACGCACCGAACAACGTACAGGTTCCGTCGGTGGGAGGCTGGGCCATTGGAGTTGGACATTCACGAACGGAATGGCTGGGAGGCTACAATCGATTTACTTTTCAATACGGCGTGGGATCCGCAGCCAACTTCACTACTGGCATTGACGACCCCAACCCGTATCTTCAGAACGCACAAACATTCCGTTTCACCGAGAGCGGCGTTCTACAGCCGAACAAGTATTTCGCCATTCAGCCAGCCATTATCTACCAACAGCAGTCCACCGGCATTCCTGGTGACGGCACCAATAAATGGCTTTCGTTCGGAGCTCGCCCTGTTTTCTTCTTTAGCGATCATTTCTCATTGGCGTTCGAGGCGGGTTTCGATAAGACCAAGAGTGGGGCTGGCTTGTATGACGGATGGTTGCGGAAGTTCACGATCGCGCCGCAGATCGGAGCCGGGCGTGAGTTCTTTAGTCGGCCTGTGTTACGGGCTTTTGTTACCTACTCCAACTGGTCCGACGGACTGAAAGGTTACGTGGGCGGACCGGCCTACAGCAACAGGACTTCGGGATGGAATTTTGGTCTACAGGCAGAAACCTGGTGGTAGGAAGTGCTGCTCTGACATGTAGAAAGATTTTTGCGCGGACTTTATGGAGCCCTCCTCACCGAGGCTATGCGCTACTCGAAGAAGGGAAGAGGGTACCAATTGGGCCCGGCCATGCTAAACTTAAACTCTCGGATGTTGCACATCCCGCGCACAACGATTGAATCTCCGATTCATGTGCCGCTGATCAATGCAGCGCTCGCCGCTTTGTGATTTCGTGCAGAGCGACGAGAAGGGAAGCGCCGTGCCTTTAGGTCTTACTAGCGCGACGCTCGAACACAACTCCGTCATCCGCGTAGTTAGGGGCGTAGCTCAGTGGTAGAGCAGCGGCCTTTTAAGCCGAAGGTCGTGGGTTCGATCCCCACCGCCCCTACCAACCATCCCATTTGCTCAGAATGACTTAACGATTTCGCGAGGCGGCAAAAGGCGGCAATAAGAAATAAAATGAGCCTCTTGGGTGGCACCTTACGGCTCTCGAGCGAACGAGAAACAATTCAGACACAAAAAACACGACATCTTCGGGCATTCAACGGTCGGCGACGGACTCCTGCTGTGACAGTACCGAATTAAAGCGTAACTGCTTGAAACTGGGCGGCACGGATGGCTACCAAAACCGCTCGAAGTAAGCCTCGGAGACTCTTATTGGACTGGTAATGGACCATAAAATGACCTCTGCCATGCGGCGGCATTGATTGGGCGGACAACGTGAAAGCGGGCCACCTACCTATAATCGTGTCAACTCAGATTTAAAATATCCTTCCGGTTTTTCTACTTAAGAAGTTAGTGTGTGGGCCTGAATGGGGGAAGGCGTTTGGATTTCCTGGTAGAAGGAATCCGGCCTTTTTCGGTCAAGCATGGCCCTCTCCCCCTTGGAAATAGGGGTGACCGCTGCCAAGCCATTGGTTTCCAGAACTTGAGAGAGTGAAGGCAGTGATCTTGTCCTTCCTTGTCCATATTGTGCCGAGCGTGGCGTTCCCTTGGCGATTCCGCCACTTCGTCGTTGACCGGTTGCACGCACTCGCAGCCGAGAGTACTTGGCTCGCAGCGTTCTTGGTTCTGCATAGCGGAAGGGTTCGCCTGAACTCAGAACATCCCAGAGCAGCGCCGCAAGCATTCTCGCGCACGCCACTACCGTGACATTCCGGTTTTTTCTCTTCACAATTTTCCGCATGGTCTGCCCGAGTTGTCCGCGATACTGCCCCAGATGCTGCCCGACCTGCACTAGCAAGCATCTTGCGTGAGCGTTCCCTCGCTTTGTGATGGGCCCGTGATAACAGTGCGGTCCTTGTCCCGCCTCAGTTGGAACTGGAGAAAGCGTTCCTCCGTTAAGATAACGCAGCGAACGTATGGGGAAGTCTGGAAACCACTGACAACCACACACGGACTTTCGGAAACTGCTTGATCGTTGGAACTCGTCAACGCAGACTGAGCTCTTCTCATAGCCCGACTTGATTAAGCCTTGCCCCCGATTTATGCAGAACAATTCTGGTCAGCACGAACTCCTCCACCAAACCGGGACGAAGGTAAAACGAGGTGGGATCGCTTCCATTCGCACGATCTGCTTCACGCGACTACTTTTCGCCGACGCGTTTCCCGGAATGCAGAAATCAGACCCGAAGGCAATGGCGTTGCCTCGTTCCGCACTCATCCCTATTCGGGCAATGCGTATTGGCCGTCAATGTGGAAATGACCCGCGACACAGGGCGCTCCCGTATCAGGCTGGCCGCCACCGACGCTAATGGTGTAGTCTCCTGGAGCGATGATTGGATTGCCCTCCTCAGTCACCATACCCAAGTCGCGCTGCTTCAACTCGAAATGAACTTTCTGGCTTGCGCCCGGATCGAGATGAATTCGCTCAAATCCTCGAAGAGCGATGAGGGGTGCACCTTTAACCGGCGGGAATTTGAGGTATAGCTGAACTACCTCATCGCCTGGGACCTTTCCGTCGTTGGTGACCGTTACATCAGCCCCAAAGGGTTGTCCCGCAGCGATGCCCGCTGCCGGCACCTGGAGGTTGCTGTACCTGAATTTTGTGTAGCTGAGCCCATAGCCGAACGGATAAAGCGGCTTGCCGGTGAAATAGCGATAGGTGCGGTTTGTCATTCCGTAGTCTTCGAAGTTGGGCAACTGGTCAACTCCCTTGTAGAACGTAACCGGTAGCCGGCCAGCAGGATTGTTTTTCCCGCTAAGGGTTTCAGCCACTGCCGCCCCGCCCTCCTCTCCCGGGTACCATACGTCGAGAATGACATTGGCATGCTCGTTGATCCAGTTGATGGCAAGAGCGCTGCCGTTCATTAGAACAACCACAATGGGTTTTCCTGTCGCGACGACAGCCTCCACCAGATCTTCTTCTGGCTGCGGAAGGTCGATGCTGGTACGATCTCCGCCGAGGAAGCCAGGTTCGCTGACCGGCATCTCCTCGCCCTCGAGCTGACTGGTGATTCCGACGACGGCGATGACGGCATCGGCATTCTTTGCGGCGGCGACAGCCTCAGGTGAAGGAGCGCTGCTGTACTTTGTCCAAAATAGTTCTGAATGCGGCTCGCTGTTCCTGGTCCCGTAGGAGATTTCGATTGCAACCTTACGGCCCTTTTCGAGGTGAACGCGTCCGGCGCCCGATGCGAGTCCTCGTGTACCACCGCCGAACGCCGTTGCTACTTGCTTACCATCGACCGTAAGCCTGCCGAATCCCCCGCAATGAATGCCGATGAGAAAGTCGCCAGATTCTGGAGGTGTCAGGAACCCGGACCATTGCACGCCGAAGGTCTTCTTGCCCGCGACTTCTTTCGGCAGATTGTTTTCGGTGAGCTTCACGTTCGTCTCTGTACGGCTGACAAGTGGAGCGACCGTTGCATCTGGAGGCGGCTGCCCCCTCCGCATGCCTTCGTTGTAGTTGGCCTTGAGTCCAGGCTTACCATCGGGAGTGGTGAGAAGAGAATCCGGTACAGGGCTTCCATCCGTGCGAAGGAACTGCGTTCCTGGAACGAAAGTGATGGTCGCGTTGGGGAACTCAGTCCGGAGCCCATCCAGGATGGAGACGATATGAGTGGGCTGACCAGCATAGTTTCCAATGAGCGGTCTCGTCTGATCTGGAAGAGGCCCGACAACGGCGATCTTCCGGATCCCAGGCTTGAGCGGAAGAAGGCCGTCATTTTTCAGCAGGACCATGGACTCATTCGCCAGCTTGCGGGCCTCTGCGCGATGTTCCGCACTGTCCAGATCCTTCTCATCAATTTTGGTGTAGGGAACCATGTCAGGAGGATCGAACATGCCAAGCCTGATCCGTGCGGTGAACAGGCGAATCAGTGCGGTGTCGAGGTCGCTTTCCGGCAAATAGCCCTGCTGAACGGCGTCGATATAGGCTTTATCGACCGGTTCGCCAAATCGGGAAGTGAAGGTGACGCATTCGTTGTCCATGCCTCGAATTACAGAGATCGCGGCGCCTTGCGCTTGCGTCGGACGATAGCGATGATTGGCAGCGACGTCCCTGACAGCATCACAGTCCGAGACCACGTATCCCTGAAAACCCCACTTCCCACGCAACTGGTCTTGCAACAGGTATTGATTTGCGCACGCCGGCTGGCCGTTGATTGCATTGTAGGCGCACATGACCGATCCCGCTTTGCCTTCGACGATGGCCTCGCGGAATGCGGGCTCGTATGTGTCTACCTCGTCGTGCTTGCTTACGTCCACATCGGCAAAGTGGCGCGTTGGTTCTGGCCCGCTGTGCACGGCGAAGTGCTTCGGTGTAGCAATGGCAAGGTAGTACTTGGGGTTATCGCCCTGCAATCCGGTCACGTAGGCAACTCCCAGGCGGCCCGTGAGAAACGGATCCTCGCCGTAGGTCTCCTGTCCGCGGCCCCAGCGCGGATCGCGGAAAATGTTCAGATTGGGCGACCAGAAATCCAAGCCTCCCATAATGCCGGTGTGCCCCTCGCGCGCGTTTTGGACGTGCTTGATGCGGCCCTCAATGCCGATCTGCGCCGCCATGGTGTGAATACCCGGTGCATCGAACGTTGCGGCAAGCCCGATCGGTTCCGGATATTCGGTCACTCCCTCGTTGATGACTCCATGCAGGGCTTCGCTCCACCACTGGTACGCAGGAATCTTTAGCCGTGGAACGGCCGCTGAGTTGTTCTGCATCTGCGAAGCTTTCTCCGCAAGAGTCATACGGTGTACCAGGTCGGCGGCGCGCTGCTCGGGTGAAAGCTCGGGCTTCAGGTAGGGAGGAGTCTCAGATTCCTGCGCAACTGTATTCTGCAGGGCCGCCCCCAGGTAGAGCGCTCCCATACAAACGACAATCCACTCGATGGCTCGCATGATGCGGCGTTTCATAGTTTTCTCCATTCTGAATATAAATCTGTGCTTGTGACGTTTCCACCATTCGCGGTTTGGCGACCTCGTAACGCTTCGTCGAACGGCGTCATCCCCACATATGGACCCGCCGGGCTCGCAGCACAAGCGAATCCAGGCGCAGGATACGCTCGCTGGAATGGCGCACTGGGATTCGCTAGAATATCGAAAATCTTTCGATCCATTCAAATCCCTTTCGAGGATTTACTTCGTCGTCTGCTTTGTGTCGGTGGCCTTCGCCGACAATTTCTTAAACAGTATCGGATCGTATTCTTCCAGACCGTTAATCCCGTAAAGATGGTTTGAGGTTATCCAGGGCAGCCAAAAACGATGTCCGCCGACACCACGGCCTGGTCCGCCGGGTCCCATGCGCCAGCCTTCCTGCTGCCATCCGATACCTTTCATGTCATATTGCCGTCCCGGCAGAGCGACCATGGACTTAGTATCGTGTAACAGGACTCGCGCGACATCGAGGTAATGCTCGTCTTTGGTGAGGTTGTAGAGCTTCGCGTATGACGGGACCGCCCAGTCAAGGTATTCGTCGGCACTGCCAGCGACACGAGCGGTTATGCCTTGAATGCCGACGGTGGGTACACCCTTCTTATAGTAGAGCTGCGCATCATCGGCATCGAGCGGCATGGGCAGGTTCCAGATCCAAATCCAGCTTTCGGCGAAGTCGGCGGCTGCCTCGGCTCGTGCCAGCCACTTCGCATCTTTGGTCGAATCGTAGAGACTCAGAAACGCTTCCATACTGAGCATGCCGGCTTCTTTGTCGGTGATGTTGGGGTTGTCGCTCGCGCCTCCGACAAACAGACCATGTGTTCCCCAGTTTGCCCAAATGTACTCGGCGGCACGGAGGGCGGACTGCTTGTACTTCGGATCCCCGGTTTCTTCGCTCATCATGACGAGCAAAGGCACGGGAGCATAGCTGGTCGTTCCTGTGGGTTCCGCCACTTCGTTGCTCCCCGCCTTCCAACGCCGAGGGAAAGAACCGTCTTCGCGCTGTTGCTGAATGAGCCAATCTACGTACGACTTCACCCAATTGAACCACTCCGGATGCTCGCGTCCTAAGGCGCGCTCGCGGCGATAGGCTCGCATTAGTACGCGCATGTCCTCGGTCGCATTGCGCAACCACGGCGCAAGCCAAATGTGATCGTGCGGTTTGCCGGTTGCCAGGTCATAGCCTGTGGCTTGAAGCGGAACAGTCGGGAGCGCATTGATCATGGAAACAATCACAGCTAATCCGGTTTGCCGCATCTTCTGTCCACGTTCGCTGTGGTCGCGATCACCTTCGCGCAATAGTTGATCAGCGCACTCGATGTTTTTGCCGACAAAGCCCATCGCCGCCATCGTCCAATTCCACTGAAGTTTGTCCGTGATGGTGGACATAACAAAAGGAATGGCGGTGCGTCCATCAATGGTCGCAGCCTGTGACTCAAGATGATCCGTCAGGACACGCCGCATCTGTTCTACGTCTATGTAATACACTGGCGGGTTCAATGTGTTCCAGGCCCAACGCCAGCTGTTGCGAGTCATGTCGTGAAACGATTCGTTTTGGCCGAAACGAAAATCAACCCGGTATGTATGGCTCACACCCTGCACGATAGGGTGATAGCGTCGCACTGTCCTCGGCTTGGTGTCAGCCTGACCGCCCATATAAGCGCCGTTGATCGTGCCAGGAAACCAGAACCCGAACTCGACTGGGCCATTATCCGACTGCCATGCGCCTAGAGCGCCGAACTGAAAGCGAGCATCGGTCATCACAGCTTCTGTAAGTTTGGTTTCTTCTACTGTAGAGTCGCCATTGGGTGAGGGATCCAACATCGTCACGGTCGTGCCGTTTGGAAAGGAAAGAGCAAACAAAGGGGCCGGCAGCAGGTCCTCACGCATAAAGAAATGGTGGGCCGCATAGTTCAAAGTTCCGCCGACGGAGCGGTCGCCATTGTAGGTTGGATCGCCATATAGCGCACCTGGAGCCATATAATTGATATCGGACCAGCCCACCGAAGGTGCAACCGTGAACGTAATCGCTGAGTCAAATCCGCCCGGCGAATTTCCGACGACGTCCACCTTCCTGTTCAATGACAGGACTTCGCCGTTGATACTCCAATGGTCTTGGATTCGAAAGAGCACGCTGTCGTACTTGATTTCTGCCAAGGCATCGATTCCCGACGGCGATTTCCGCACCGTCTTGTATCCAGCAGCAAGCTGGCGAATGTCATCTTCAGAACGGAAAACTTCTAGCCTGGCGGGTTGAGATTGCAAAAAGACGGGGGCCGCTCCGCCAACGATTTCGAGTCCCCACTCTTCAGCCGAGGACTGCGTGAAGATTACCGTAGCATTGTTGTGTAGATGTCCCAGCTCAATTCGTTCGGATTTCGCCAATGAATTCGTCGCAGCCAGGCATAGTCCAGCCAGTATGCATCGCAAGAGCGTTCGCACGGAGACCTCCTACAAGTCCTAAGGCATCGTTAGCTGAGCATGACCGCATGCTGCACACCAATTCGCAACCGGCGAACAGGTTAATCAGCCAATAAATCAGGTCAAAATGATCTTGCGAGCTTCCCCGTCGGGATCATTTACCATACGGCACTCGTTGTCCCAGATCATTGTCTTGTTGGTTTCAGGATCGGTCGCATCCCATTTGAGCCCCGGCGCACTCGGATTGCCGGTTGCCGCAAACGTCGCCCAGGATGACGCCATCTTTTTCGCCAGCGCTTGCGCCTCTGGCGTGTTGCCGGTTCCTTGTTCGCATCGCTTGGTGTTGTCGAAGCAGAATTGGAGTTCCGCAGTATGCCACGCGCCGGGGAGGCCATCGAGCATGGGACTTTGCCAGGTGAAGTAGTAGGCGTAGGCTGGCGCGGCCTTGAGTTCATGCTTTAATCTCGCCATTTTCACCACATTGTTCCGCATGAAAAGACCGTTCAATCCAGGGGCACCGCTGCAGATGTACGACAAGGTCTGGATCTTCTTTTGCGGGTAAGCCTTCTTCAGTGTGGCGATAATGGCCGTGGCTTTCTCATCGCCATAAGCTTTGGCCAGATTTGCGCGCCACTCTTCTTCGGTCGGACGCGAGGACATGCGATTGCCTTCTTCGGTTACAGAGCCGACCAGCATAGGCACGTTTTTGGAAACTTCCGGAGCGGCGTCGAAGAAGGACCGCATGTTGATCAACTTGCCGTCCACGCATGGCGACCAACCCACGCGCGGCTTACCCGGCGTTCCGGGTCCCATCATGGGCGGTCCCGCTGGATTGATTTTGGCGGCGGCTGCGTTGCCTGCAGCGATGAGCTTGGCCCAGTCCATCTTCTGTATCGAGGCAATGTCGTTGGGCGCGAGCCCAAGGTCTTTCATCACTTGACGTGCAAGCTCGGTTTGTTGGTCCTTAGTGGGAATGTTGCCGCCGCCGCCGGATTGCACTGATGCGCGGTGGAAAAGGCCGACGGCCGATGGCATGCCCATCAGTGTCGTCACCTTCGATCCGCCTCCGGATTGGCCGTAAATCATCACTCGATTGGGATCGCCACCGAAATTCTCAATGTTGTTATGGACCCACTGAAGGGCTGCTATGAGATCAGTCATGCCAACGTTGACGGAGTCTTCATAGGCAGAGCCGCCGATTTCCGAAACATCAAAGAAGCCAAGAATGTTGAGGCGGTGATTGACCGAAACCTGCACAACATCGTGGTTCCGAGCCATCTGCGTGCCTTCATGCGAGGGCAGTTCGTAGGACGAACCGAAGCTGAACCCCCCGCCGTGCATGTAAAACATCACCGGGCGTTTTCCGGTCAGGCTTGGCGTCCAGATGTTCAACTTCAGCATGTCTTCGCTTTGCCAGCCGTCGTCCCAATCCTGCAGAAAAGTTTGCTCAACGCTGGTCCATGGATGCAGGTTTTGCGGACAGTTTGCGCCATATGCCAGCGCTGGATATTCGTCAGTCCACGCCGCAGGTGGCTTGGCCGGAAGCCACCTGTTTTCTCCGGCCGTAGTCTGGCCGTAGGGAACGCCTTTGAATGTGAGAACACCACCGTCTACAAATCCTCGCACTTTGCCGTATTGCGTTTTGGCAATCGCCGAGCGCGGGGTCGAGCAGTTGCCCGGTCCTTGGTGGGCCGCCGTCTTGATACTGTCGGAAGCGAATGCATAATCACCAGCCGCAATGCTCACGCCTGCCGCAGCTGAAAAGATCAGCGCCTCTCGGCGGGTGAGAGCAATGCGGTTTTCAGATTCAGCCATGATGTGCTCCTCCAGGAGACTGCTTGAGTGAATTTCTACTGCATCGTTGGCGCGTGCTGATATCAAGTAATCGCTTACTACGATTTGGTTCTGCGATGATGCTACATTGTAAATTGCTTTAGTGATGTGACCGCCGGTTTTCTTACCAGGGGAGTGAGAGGGAATTCGCTCTGGAGGGAAACTGGTACGCCAATGAAGAAATACTAGCCGGGGCAGATTGTGACGCTAGCTGCGGCAGGCCACATTCACGCGCTGTGTGCGCTTGTCATGGGTCGCGGCAGCCTGCGGAACACACCCAGCGCGCGGTGTCACGCTCGCGCTAGACAATGCCGGTAACGTTTACGTGCTCGGATCAATGGTTACCCGAAACTTCGGGGTCGAGTTTGCCACCGCCAAATACAATTCGACCGGCGTGCGCCAATGGGTTGATTACCTTTTCAGGCCTGATGACGGCCAGAATTTCCCTCAAAAAATATCGGTGACGCCAGCCGGAGATGTGTATGTAACCGGTTCTTCGTCGAACTCTGGTGACCTCGTTTCTACTCTCCTTGTAAAATACAACACAAGTGGAAAACAGGCGTGGTCTCAGCATGTCGACAATTTTAATGTCATGGGTTCTGCGAACGTTGCGGTAGACTCGCAGGAAAACGTCTATTGGGCTGTCACGGAAGTCACGCAAGATCCATTGACAGGCACGGCCAACCACAGCTTCATATATAAATACGACCCCATTGGAAACCTTCTGAGCACTACGCCGACCGAAGGATTTGCGACCAACGTCGAGACGGACGCCCGAGGCAATTCTTACGTTCTGGGTGCCAGCGACAGCGTTCCTGCTGAATCCGCTGCTACCATCATGGCGGAATTCAAAGCCGACGGTACAAGTTGGCAAGTCGGCATACCGGGGCCCGGCGAGATCGCGGGACCCGCGAATATTGCTCCGAACCGGGACGGCAGTGTCTTTGCCTCCCAATTCTCTGGAGCCAACGGATTGATGAAGTTCAGTTCCACGGGCGTCCCACTATGGACTGTCCAGAACTCTGGTCTCCTCGCGGTAAATTCCTTTGGTGATGTTTACGTCGCCGCGCAAACCGTTTCTAAGTGTGACCCGAACGGTAATCTCATCTGGCAGCAACCTTTCGAGGGTCCGTCCCACCAGGCTGCAACTCCGACGGCAATCGCCGCCGCGGGCGGGGAACTAATTGTTACAGGTATGACCTCCATCAACGGCGTACCAGCTTCTCTCACGATCAACTACGTGCAGGATGGAGCCAAGCTCACTCCCTTAATCCTCACTTTTTCTGACCAGGCCGTCGGTTCCCGGAGCCCCGCGCAAGCCATAGTCGTCAAAAACACCGCGGAACAACCGCTGGCAATCCTCAAAATCAGCTCGGCCAGTCTCGATTTCGGACAAACCAACGATTGCGCTGCTACTCTTGCCCCTGGCGTCTCTTGCACCATTTCCGTCACATTCGCACCCGCCTCAACTGGAACCTTCGTGGGATCTCTTGAAGTGATTGACCCATGGTCCGGAAGCCCACAAATCGTGAAACTCATCGGCACAAGCACCCATTAATGTAAGGAGCGTCAAAGATGCAACAATTCTTGAAAAAGCGAAACTCACCGCTCCCGTTGCCCGGCTACCGGACATCATGTTCCCTCTAGCACCCACATTGACGGTAAGCGCGTTAACTAGTGTTCTGTCCCATAAATAACTGGTCTTAGTATTGCTGGGAATATAGGCATCTCCCGTGCACAATGGAGGTGCCTATGGCGATGGGACGACCGAAATGGACGGTGGTGCTGGATTCGGAGCTGCGTGAACAGTTGGACAGCTTGGTCAAGTCACGTTCTCTTCCTGCCGGCTTAGTGCGTCGAGCCAAGATTATCTTGTTGAGCGCCTCTGGGAAGAATGACCGAGAGGTTGCCGCGCAACTGGAGACTAGCAGGATCACGGTAGGCCTGTGGCGACGGCGGTTCCTTGCACGGGGGATCTCAGGACTCTACGACGAGTTACGCCCAGGTCGCCCCCGCCCGATTAACGACGAGCGAGTTGCGCAATTAGTTCGCAAGACGCTGAAGTCGAAACCCAAAGCCGCAACGCACTGGAGTATCCGTCAGATTGCCGACGAGACGGGAGTTTCAAAATCGACAGTGCACCGCATCTGGCAAGCGTTTGGCCTGCAACCGCATCGACAAAAACATTTCAAGCTTTCAAACGATCCATTTTTTGTAGAAAAAGTACGAGATATTGTAGGGCTGTATCTGAATCCCCCAGAAAATGCAGTGGTTTTGTGCGTGGATGAGAAGAGCGGAATTCAAGCATTGGAACGCACCCAACCGATGTTGCCATTAGGATTGGGTTATGTCGAAGGAGTGACTCACGATTATCGACGCCACGGAACCACCACGCTGTTTGCCGCACTGGACACGGCAAACGGCAAAGTGCTCACCAAATGTCGACCGCGTCACCGGCATCAAGAATATCTGAGCTTTCTTCGGGAGATTGAAAAGAACGTCCCGAAGAACTTAGAAGTGCACATCATCGTGGATAACTATGCCACGCATAAACATCTGAGAGTTAGACGCTGGTTCGCCACACGGCCGCGGTTTCACGTACACTTCACTCCAACCTATGCCTCTTGGCTGAATCAGGTGGAGATCTGGTTCAATCGCATTACGCAACAAGCCATCCGTCGGGGAACCTTTAGCAGCGTGAAAGACTTGGTCGAGAAAATCGATCACTACGTCCAGAATTCGAACCGCCACGCGCAGCCGTTTGTCTGGACCGCCACGGCGGATTCGATCTTCGCTAAAGTCGAACGACTATGCGAACGTATTTACGGGACAGCACACTAGGACCTGACAGCCAGTTTTGACTTTGTTAGCGGTATACTTCGTCGGCTGTCGAATCGGAGGACGGTCTAGGGGGATATAAGATGTCAATCGAAACAAACAAACTCATCATGCACCGTTTCACAGAGTTCATAAATTCCGCCAGTGAGAAATTGGCCACCCAATTGGTTTCTCCGAACGCCGTATTCCACGCTCCGGGACGTCCCGAACCGATGCGAGGACCTGCTGGCTACCTGGCGGTCATTGGGATGATGCGAGGCGGCTTTCCGGACGTCCAGTGGACCTTAGAGGAGATGGTCGCCGAAGGCGACAAGGTCGCTGCTCGCTTCACGATGAGAGGGACGCATCAAGGGAATTTCTTTGGCGTTCCAGCCACCGGGAGAAAAATCGAAGTCAAAGCGATGAATTTCTATCGCTTTTCGGAGGGGCAAATCGTCGAAGAACATGGTCAGCCGGACTTGCTGGGACTGATGCAGCAAATTGGGGCGATTCCAGGCAATTAAGTCTAGTACCGACATGGACGGTAAGCGTTTACCAGGCGTCAATTCGCGGGGGATGTTGGAGTTGAGGGTAATTATTAATTTTCGGCCCGCTGTAGAATGTTGCCTGGTTTCGAGAGGTCGACACGCATATCAAGGAGCGGCTTCTGCAAAGCTTTCCACTCCTTTTGAGTGATTTGTCACGTAGACTCTCGCAAATACGGACTGTGATACTATTCCTCGCGGCCCTCAACGAACTCCGCCACTCGTTAGCCTTCAATAAATTTTCTACAGATGGGGAAGCCGACCCTATGAAACTGCGATTCTCGCTCCCGCGGTTGCTTGTCGTCACTGTATTCGCCGGACTTTTTATTTCTTCCCAACCTGTGCACTCGCAAACCCCGCCGAAAATGAAGATGACTACGGACATTCCAGCGGCGATCACTACGCCGGACAAAGTCGAGACTCGGCTCGGCACGTTGAAATTTTTCGACGGTTTCCCGGACGAGGAAACGGTCCAAAAGGCTTATGACAATTTGGACTTCCAACGGGGCGTTCAGGCGTTTCTGACCGCGATGCCGGGCGCTTCGGTCTATGGAATACGCGAAGGACTTCGAAGTCAAGGTGCGAAAGACAACCAGACCGTGCTGATCATGGAAGACCTGATGGACTCGAAATCGTTGTTCCTTACACCGAACACCGAGACTGTCTACAATTTGGTCTGGCTAGACCTCAAGAACGGTCCGGTCGTTATCGAGTCGCCCCCCAATGTGATCGGGATTGTTGATGATTTCTGGTTTCACTACGTTGGGGATGTGGGAAACGCAGGACCGGACAAGGGCAAGGGAGGAAAAATTGTGGTCTTGCTAACCTGGGCTGAGCGCCTCCATCGTAGTGCGGACCCGTTCTCCGAACCACGACCGGGTGCGGGCACGTCGCATTGGTGATTGAGTATTCTCCATCACTAATCTACTTACGGGAGATTTCTAATGCCTCGATTCGTCGCAATCCTACTCTTCTTTGCATCGCTGATGGCTCCTGCCTGCTTTGCGCAGCAAGTCCCGCTTCCACCGGAGATTGAGAATCCTCGTGTTTTGGGCGTCAACAAGGAGCCAGCGCACGCAACGTTGCTACCGTATCCAAGCGAGGCTGAGGCGCTGAGCGGAGGTAAGTCGAGTTTCACGCAATCATTGAACGGGGTCTGGCAGTTCAGCTGGGTGAAGGAACCGTCGCAGCGTCCGGTCGACTTTTACCGTCCCGACTATCCCGCCGACAAGTGGGTGCACATTGAGGTGCCCTCGAACTGGGAACTACAGGGCTACGGCACGCCTATTTATGTCAACTTCACTTATCCGTTCAGCCGGAATGCTCCACACGTAATGAGCCAGCCCGATAAATCATGGACCTCCTACACAGAGCGGAATCCTGTGGGATCGTACCGGCGCACCTTTTCGGTACCCGCGTCCTGGAATGGGCGTGACGTCTTCGTCGTCTTCGATGGAGTCTATTCGGCGTTCTACGTATGGATCAACGGCCACGGGGTGGGCTATAGCCAGGATTCGCGTGTGCCGGCCGAATTCAACATTACGAGATACTTGAAACCTGGAAAGAACCTGATCGCAGTCGAGGTATATCGTTGGGCGGCTGGCAGCTACCTCGAGGATCAGGACACGTGGCGACTCAGCGGCATCTATCGCGACGTTACACTGGTGTCGCGGGCCCCTTTGCATGTTGAGGATTTCCATGTGCAGGCCAAACTGGACTCCCTATATCGCGATGGCCTGTTCCGGTTGAACCTCAAGCTGCGGAATGTTCAGGCTGCCGCGACCGCGACTGTGGAAACGAAGCTCCTCGATCCGTCCGGACGAGAAGTTGCCAGGCCTCAAACGCGACGAATCCAGGTGGCACAGAACGGTGAAGATGCGCTGGAGTTCGAGCAGGTGATCCCGCGGGTGAAAGCGTGGTCGGCCGAAGAACCGAACCTGTATCAGTTGCTGATCACTCTGAAAGACGCCAGAGGCAAGGTCATCGAAAGCATTCCGTGGAGTATCGGTTTTCGCACCGTTGAAATCAAGGGAGACCAGCTGCTATTCAACGGCCGCAAACTGTACCTGAGAGGAGTCGATCGCCACGAATTCGATCCTGTTCGGGGGATGGTGATGACACCGCAGCGCATGCTCCAGGATGTCCTCCTGATGAAGCGCAACAACATCAATGCGGTGCGCACAAGCCACTACCCCAATGCTCCCGCATGGTATGCGCTCTGTGACCGCTACGGCATCTATGTGCTCGATGAGGCGAATAACGAGTCGCACGGATACGGTTCGGGGGAGCGGCAGCTCATTTCCGATGGCGAAGACTGGACCGAGAGCATGGTTGACCGCGGCCGCCGTATGGTCGAGCGTGACAAGAATCATGCCTCGATCTTTGCGTTTTCGCTGGGTAACGAGTCTGGTTTTGGCCGGAATCTGGACGCCGAAAGAGACTGGATCAAGACGCACCATCCTGAGTTCCCCGTCTCCTACGAGCCGGGCGGCAGCGCCGACAGTGACTTCTACGCGCCGATGTATACGACGGTTGCCCAGATTCCGGCGACCTATCGCAAATCGGGCAAAGGCCGTCCGATGTACCTGGTGGAATACGCCTACTCCCGCGGCAACGCCACCGGTGACCTGCAGGACTATTGGGACTTCTTCGAGTCGCAACCATACCTGCACGGAGGTTTCATCTGGGATTGGCAGGACAAAGCCATCCTCAAGACCGGAAGCGACGGTAAGCGGTTTTATGCCTATGGTGGTGACTTCGGCGACGTCCCCAATGACGAGGACCAGTGCGCCAACGGTATTGTGGGGCCGGACCGGGAACCTCACCCCGCGCTAGCTGAGGTGAAGAAGGTCTATCAACCGATTCGGATCGAACCCGTCGATCTGGCAAATGGCAAGATCCGCGTCAGGAACAAGCATCTGTTCCGCGATCTCTCCTTCATGAAGGGCACGTGGGAACTCGAAGAGAATGGGGCGGTTGTTCAGCGGGGGACGATCCCGTCTCTGCACACACCGCCGGGTCACGCCGAGGAAGTGGCTCTGGGCGTTGCGTACTCGCCGAAGCCGGGAGCGGAGTACTTCCTGAAGACAGAATTTGCGCTTGCTGCCGATTCGTCCTGGGCTCCAGCGGGCCATATTGTGGCGTTCGAGCAATTGGAAATGCCGAATTCCACTGTCCCCGTAACATCCCCTGACCTTGCTGCCATGCCGGCGCTGCGGGTCACAGAATCGGAATCGCAGTACGCGATTTCAAATGGACGTTTCACGGCCCGGATCAGCAAAATTTCGGGACGACTGGAATCGTATGTGCTTTCTGGGAAGGAACTGCTCAACGGAGGGATCAGGGCGAATTACTGGCGCCCGCCGACCGCCGACGACAACGGATACGACATGTCCCAGAAGCTGGCGGTCTGGCGTGATGCGGGACCGAACTCCACGGTTAAGGCAATCGCATACAAGCAGCCGCAGCCACAATTGGTCTGGATGGAAGTGCAGTTGGCCGTGCCTGCGGCCGAGTCGATCCTGGAGTATCAATACGATGTTTACGGTGACGGTTCGATCGAGCTTGAGAGCGTTCTCTCGCCCAGGGGTGATTTGCCAGACTTGCCGCGAGTAGGTACCCAATTTCAGATTCCAGGCGAGTTCAAGAACATTGCCTGGTTCGGGCGCGGCCCAGGCGAAAACTACTGGGATCGCAAGACAGGTTCACCAGTGAGCCGCTATTCCGCAACAGTCGACGATATGTGGTTCCCCTATCTCAAGCCGCAGGAGACCGGAAACCGCACCGACGTCCGCTGGGTCACCTTCACCAACGAGCGTGGCGAGGGCTGGAAGATCACGGGCCTGCCTCAATTTGACTTCAGTGCGTGGCCGTTCCGCATGACGGAACTCGACCACTTTGCTCCCTCGGGAGTACAGGGGCATCGGCACCCTTCCGAGATTGAGTTCTCCAAGGACATCACGGTCAATATCGATTACCGGCAGATGGGAGTGGGCGGGGACGACGGCTGGGGCGCACGTCCTTTGCCGAAATACAGACTCGCGGCAACACGAGAATATCGCTACAAGTTCCGCATGGAGCCAATGAAGCGTCCTGAATAGCAAGCCATTCAATCCTGGACGTGCCAGAGCACCAGTCCTCCGTGAGCGTCCCCTCAAGGGGAGCGGCCCCGAAAATGTTCTCCTATTGGGCGTGGGGGCGCTATTAACGGGTGTGGCAATACAACCCGTGAGGTGCGCGGAGACGAACGATGCCCAACATAGCGGGTAAAAGCAAATCGCTGGCCGCCGTTCATGAGATGATGAGCGACTTGCACAGGATAGGCTTGGTTACCCATGTCCCCAGCGACCACCGTTTCCACGTGCGCCTTTGCGACCAGTTGAGCACGATGGCACGATTGTGTACGAGTGGCAGCACTTCATTAATCATGTACTCACGCCAGATTGGGCTATCGGAGTAGATGAAAAGCGTAAGTCCCGATTACGCATTACCGACATCTGGAGAGTCGGCTGTCCTTGCTTACAGCTTGGAGCGCGGTTTCGAACTAAGAAAGATCTTTGCCCCAGGCTTGAACTTCAATGAAGCTGCACCAGCGCTGGGGGTCGGCAGGGACGAGGTTGATGATGCGGATCCAGGAGATTTTACGTTTCGGAAACGGGAAGTCCTGAAATTCAGCGGACTGCTGAATATTGATTGAGATTTTGGTCCCATCGGAGAACTCGATGTCGGCAGTTTTCCAGAAGCTGTCGTGCGGAAAATCGGCCCGGACCATCAAGCGAATCTTGTCGAGTTCGACGGGGCGGCCAAAATCGAGTTTCCACCATAGATCGGTACGCAGTTGGGGACCCCAGGATTGATACGGCCAGACGCCGTGGTGTCCATTGTTCGAAACCCCGTCGATGGCATTGCGCGCGGCGAAATCGAAAAGACTGCGGGAGACACTGTTGGTGGAGGCATGCGGGAAGAAGTTTGCGGGCTCGTTTTCCGCGGTTTGCGCGTCACAGGGATTCAACGCGAGATTTCGATAGGCGCGCAATTCCTTTTTCATCAAAGGACGGACTGAAAACTGATGAGAGGTGCCGGAAAAACTCTGTGGATCATAAGCGCTGCCTGTATCCTTCTCTTCCTCTCCGTATGGAATGACATAGGAAGCCGATTTTGCCGAATCCGGCATAAAGATCAAGCACTCCGGAATATTCCCGGAAACCTGCAGGGCCATTCGTTGCGGCCCGGTAAAAACAATGTGATCGCCGGGTTGAAATTGGCGATCTACGACGAGATTGGCGGAATTTGGCATTGGCTGCTGAGTTGATGAATTGCCAGATGCGATGTGGACGCCTTTGGCGTCCTGAAGTTCTACGGTCGCCTGGGGAGGATTGTCTTTCTTTGACGCAGAGGTTTTTGCGGCGAACGCGATTAGAAGAAGACAGCTCAACGCGAGCAAGCGTGATCGTCTTCTCGTGAAGATCCGAACGGTACGAGTGATTTTTTTGGCAGCCACTGCCGAGATATTTAGATTTGACGGGGTCATCAGCCACTCATCCGAAGAAGATTTTCAACGTCGCGTGCCGTGGAGACTGTAACACGACAATGTGGAAACAAGCGAAAACGACATTCAGGAGTGCGCGACCGACACTTCAGATTGCAGGGGCGGCGGTGGTCAGACTGCGCCGGTTGACGTGACGTGTCTATCCAAGTGCCTGGTAAGTCGGTAACCGTCTACTTGATTACCATCAGCCAAATAGATGGCAACCCGACTAATCAAGAGGTAGCGCTTCAATTGCTCGGTATCGCCCCAATTTGCTGCATCAGTCCAAGCAAATCGGGTTGGCCATATTCCTCGACGATTTGACCGCTTGAGAAACGATAGAAATTCATCGCCTGAACTTCGGTTGGCCGCTGTCTTGTTGTCAGATGGTTGTTTTTGGGTCTGAGCAATAATTAGAGCACACAGTTGCGAGGATGATGCATAGGCGCATGGTCCTTATACGCGTCTGCAAACCGGAAAGTTCCACGTGCGATGAATCGATGGACGAAGTGACGCGCAAAACGAAAAAAGGCGGCTCAACCGACTATCAGACACGCCATGCGGGCACGCGGAAAGTCTATGTACAAAGTCCCTTCATTCGAACTGATATTGATTCCCAATCCGCTTGGGTAAAGGAGTCTTGCATTCCGTAGTGCCACGGGTATCGCACATCTTGCGGGGCCATCAATCCTCCAGACCGCGACCGCAGTTAAGTCAGGAGAACGCATTCCAAGGGCAATGGGCGAGGTCCGGTTTGTGACATCGGGCAATCCCAGGGGGTAAAACGGAACCGAGCGAGGAATATGCTTGCGGAGCACATCTTTGTAAATTTTGATTCCGTCACTTACTTGCGAAAGAGTTTGCGGGCCATTTTTGTCGAGACGGCCGCTCTGGTGAATGCGGCACAGCATTGCCGTGATCATGTTAAAACTTGCCTGGTCGGCGTCTGCATCCGCTAAAGGATAGGACCAAATAGCCAACTGCTCCGGCAGAACTGCAGCTGTGGAACCGACGAGTATGCCCGGCAGTTTCAAGTAGTCTTCCTGGTCGGTCATCGATTGCAGTTGCAGACGGCTAAGCATCGCGTAATCCATGCGACCACCTCCGCTGCCGCAATTTTCGACGACGAGGTCCGGATAACGGTTCAATAATCGATCTAGCCACGCCAAGTGGGCGCGATTGTGTTCCAGTAATCCTTGACCAAAGCTTTCTGCGTGCAGCTCAGTTCCCTGCAGGGAATCAACGTTGTAGTCCATTTTTATGTAACCAACACCGTAGTCGTTCACGAGTCTAGCGATTACCGAATCCAGGTATGACATGACTTCAGGATTCCGAAAATCGAGCAAGTAGCGGGAATTTTTCAACACTCTCTTTCCGTGGCGCACAAAAAACCAGTTGTCTGGCTTTTGGGCCAAGCTGGATTTGGCTCCGGCGACTTCTGGTTCGAGCCAGACTCCGGGAATCATTCCTGTTTTTCGAACTTCGTCGAGTACGAACTTCAGTCCGCGGGGCCAGCGGCTTTGCGTCGGCATCCAGGCCCCGATGGTGGGGCTCCAGTCTTCCTTCAACTCCGCGTACCAGCCCGCATCTATGACAAAATACTCGCAACCGGTGGCAGCAGCCGCTGCGATCAGTGGCAGTTCTTTTTCCTCCGTCGGATCGCCCCATAAGCAGTTCATATAATCATTGAAAATGACTGGACATTTCGAATTGTCGGTTCGATGTTTCAAGCAAGTAGCACGGCGGTACCGGGTTAGTGCTTCGACCGCGTCCGCGAAACCACCCGCCACCACCCCGACGGCAACCGGTACAGATTGATACACTTCGCCCGGCTTGAGTTCTTTCCAAGCGGCCGAGTGGAGATCATCGGGTCCACCGATGTATGCATATACATCGTCGGCATTATTATCTCGGAATGAGGCATTCGAAATTTCCCAATACCAGGAACCGTTGTGCTCGATTTGCCAGAACCAGGTAAGCCCAAGGCGCGAATTTTCGACCATTGCCAACGGCAAATAGCGCTCGGTGGACCAGCTTCCCGTGCTTTGCGCCTGCACCTGCGACCAACTGGTTCGTTCGTTTTCCACAAAACCCATTTCGGACGGGCGGAAAGTGTGCCATTGCGCTTCCGCCATCCAACTGTTCACGGGCAGATGAATTCGAAGTTCGTGATCATAGTTTTGCGGGTCGGCCAGTCCGTGAAGCATCGCAGAACTCAAGAACTCAATCCCGACCGGACTGGAGCCTTCATTGTTCACGCGCGAATAGCGTCGCACCACGGAAAGTCCGCCGACAGACTCGTAAATTGATTCAACGCGGAGCCGCAATGCGGAGTCTTTATGCACGCAGATCAGGCGGTGTACGTTGCCGGAAGTCTCTTCGCGCTTTTCAACAAACTCAAGCCGCCTGCCAGGCTGTCCCATGGCGGATTTCATGCCCTGATCCGGAGAATTTTCGCCGCTGCATTGCAGAGCAACTTCTACACCCGAAGAGAAGTCCGCGGGTTTCAGCGTTGCGCCGACTGGGAGGAGTCCGTGTTGCCGGAGTTTTCCCGATGCCACCTCGAAATGCAGTTGGAGTCCACCTGCTTGCCACTCGAAGAACGAGGCGGCTTCTGCTCGGGATCTAAAACCGGATATTTTCGGGACCAAGGCAGCGGCGGCTGCGATGCCTGTCGATTTGAGAAAAGCCCTACGATTCTTTGTCATGGGTATTGTTAGTCGCCGGCATGGAATGCCGACAAATCGACCATGTACCTCGCTTCGGGTTGTAAAAGGCGTTCGGAGATTTGCAGACTCGCCAAGCGATGTCAATACTCATTTGAAGAGAAGAAGGGATTTCCTGCATGCAAGGAGCGATGCTTAAGCGTGGCTTAGCCAGTTACCAGTAATACGCGGCAACAACAGTGGGAGAGTCCGGCACATCGTTTTTGACGTTTGTGTGAAGAACGAGTTGGAAATTCCTTTTGCTCCAGTCTTTGGGAGCCAGCTTTGCGAATTCCGCGATCAATCGCGGGTTCGTTGCGTAATCTCCGGCGGCCTGGGTTCCTGGATGAAAAAGCCCGGCAATGGTAATGAACACGATTCCAGTCTTCGTATCAATGACTCGAGAGAGGATTGCGTAATCCTCCACGACTTTTCCCTGGGACAATTTGGGATGCCAAGACCGCGATTTGTCGGCCTTGTCTTTAACGCGCACATCCGGGCTATCGGAGGCATCAAAAACGAATCGGAGTTGCTCCGTCATATTCAGAGTCCAGTTGTTGTTGAATGCGCCGATCAAGATGGCCGAACCCTGGCGTAAATCGCCGAAAGTCACATCGCTGCCAAATCGAAGATCTAGGGCGTGGTGACGCGCCGTGAGCAGAGAAGAAACCTGAGAAATGGCTGCGGCATCGCCGACCGTCAGGTAGGTGTCTTTGACGGGCTGGAAGTCCGCCGAACCAAAGTTCTTCAACTCCTCATTAGGCACCAGTGTCTGAAAGTTTGGCGCTGAGTCTTGATCATGCAGATGACTTGTCTTGTATTTGGCAAGCCCGTGTTGCGACAAGATATAGACGGGGTTGCTGCCGGTGGAGACTAATGTTGGTTTGGGATTTTCTAAAATGGGCTCCCAGAAAAGATCGAATGCTGTCGAAGCCCGGGAACTGGTCCGCGTCAGAATCAGGCCAGCAATGACAGCAAGCAGGGACACGGCAGCCAGCAATAATATCCGAAACTTGTTGTTTTGTTTGGGCGCAACCGCCGACGAAGCCGGGACAAGGGCGGTCGCGGTTAGTGATTCTGAGGGCGCAGTCGAATTCGGTTCTTCGAGAACTTGCGAACCGGCACCCACTGGCGGAGAAAACTGAGCTCTGTAAGAGCCAATCGGAATCTCTATTTTCCAGTTGCTGGGTCCGTCTTTTTGGGATTGATAATATTGTGCCAGCCGCTTTCTAATGTCCGCGGCTCTGAGGCGCACTACGGGATCTTCCGCAGTGTCGTAATCCGGCGCACGGCCGAAAACTTCAATTCCGATGATCCGTTCCCGCAAAGAATCGTCAGAACCAGTCAGGCTATGCTCGACCATGTAGCGAAACAGACTTTGGCACTGGCGGCTGGTCCGAAATGGGACACTTTGCAGGATGTCGTCCAACAGTGCATTAATCTGTGGACGAAGGTCCGATGCAAAAGAATCCTGCTGCGAGTTGTCGTGAGTGTGCATCTGCCGCCATTTTGCTCCCCGGCGAGCAAAAGCCTCCGTACTGTACCTCTGTCTCTCCCGCGAATGGTCCGTTGTACCTTTTCCGTAATTGCCTGTCAACAGAGGACTTTGCGTCATCTGGGCAGGTAAGCTACCGCAAACAACCTAGACGTTAAGCCAGCTCAGGAATAGTTTCCTGACACTCATTGCCTTGAAAGCTCGTCTAGCTTCGTCGGAACCTGTCGACTCACGGGCGTTCA
>CAVXOG010000019.1:0-10851 GCA_963763395.1 Candidatus Acidiferrales bacterium
GGAGGATGTCCGAGTTTTAGTTGATTGCAGCGACTCTCGATGTTCGGCACTGTAAACCTACCTCGAACCAAGTTCAAGCGACTTCTACGGTCCGGACCTCCTTCTGCTGAATGCGCGACGGATTCAGGCGTTCCTTCAGCAACAGGATTTCTTGATAGCCTTTGATGCGTCGGAACTTCTTCTCGGCTTCCAAGAGTCCGGTGGCGGTCCAGCGCAGCGGCTGATTTCCTTCTCGCCAACGTTTTACGTTTCGCGCCACCCGCTGCACCGTCGACAGGCACGATTCGATCGGGTTGGTGGTGGCCAGTTTCCGCCGCAACACCGCTCCGATACCCAAGCGATGCACGGTCAGCGTTTCTTCCAGCCCTTCCTCCAGGCTCCGGGCCGCGCTCGGATTGATCCGTTCCAGTTGCCGAAAGATTTTCTGCAACGCCTCTTTGGCCTCCGCGTAGTTGTTCATCGCGTAGGCATTGCGCATCCGCCGGTCGTAGTCTTTCTGGCAGTTCTCCGGCAGATACTCCTTCACATTCCGCCGCTTGTGAATCTGGCAACGCTGCACTTCCACTTGGTCACCGAAAACACGTTCCACACCGGCGCGCAGCGCTTTCGATCCATCCATCACCACCAGATACCGCCGCTTCAGATCCAGTCCGCGGTCCACCAGATCTTCCAACAGCCCTTTGACCACCGTGGTGTTCTCCGTGGCTCCTTGCCACACTCCCAAAACGTGCTTTTCTCCGCTTTCCGCGATCCCCAAGGCCACCACCAGCACCTGGCCACCAAAGTGAATGCCATCGATCATCAGCACCACCAGATTCAGATCTTCTAGGCGCCGTTCGCACAGCACCCGCAACTGATTGCTACTGGCCGCCACGAACTGCCGGCTCACGCTGCTCTTCTCGATCCCGTAGCCTTCCAGCACACTCTCCACCGCTCGCCGATAGTTCCGCGTGGACAGCCCGGCCACCATGCGTTCCCGCACCGCTCGTTGCAGTTTTCCGTCTTGCTGCAACTGACCGTAGCTCTCCAGTTCCACTTCCTGGCCCTCCCGCGTTCGTACCCGCGGCCGTTCCAGCGGGATTTTCTGTCCAGCAAAAACCACATAACCCGGCTGCTTCCCCCAGCGCACACAGCCGGCGCTGGGATTCGGCCGATGCGGAGGCCCCACCCGACGCGTGACTTCGTTTTCCAGAATGGCTCGCAGAATCTGCAGCCCCGCTTGTCCGGTCAGCTCTTCCACCTGCGCTTGCATCTCCGCCCACACCTCGGCGATCGGCAAGGGGACCCGCACCAGCAACTCTTGCTCTCCCACGACCTCGAACTTGTGATTGGACTTGCGGTCTTTCCTCTGGTAATTGTTTCTCACGGCGGCTCTCTCCTTTAAAAAGGGATTCTCAACCCGAACTCTAACCGAGTTCGGGCGAGAGCCGCTGCTTCTTGTTCTCAAGTTTCAACTAAATGCGGGGCATCCTCCTCGTGGCGCACGGCGGCGCCGAATCCGATATGTGTCTGGGGGTGTTTCACTTTTCCCCGCCCCTAAACTCTACCCGTGAGCTTCTTGACCGTAGCTCAGAGAAGTAACTTGTTTGGGCGGTATTGAAATTGATTGACCATCTTTCAGCGTGAGAACGATGGAGTCTGAATCTGACGGTGAGTTTTGTTGTCCCACTCATCTGACTTCACGTTGGTTGAATCGCTTCCACCGTTGTATCTAACTTTGGTAAATGTGTTTCCTTGCCCGTAAGAGAGTAAGACGCAACATAGCCACAGTGTTTTGCGCCGGAATTTTTGGACACTGAATTGAGTGTATTCATGCAGCGGCTCCGAGTGCAAGGAGCTGCTGGCGCGCCTGGGCTGGTGTGAGGTAATCCAAGCGCTGGACGATCCAGCGTTGGTTGTAGCGCTCACGAAATTCCGCCAGCGCGTACCGCAGTTCCTCCACGTTCTGGAATACCCTGACCCACAACAACTGCTCTTTTAGCGTACGAATGAACCGTTCGACGCAGCCGTTGCATTCCGGCTGGCGCACGAACGATGGGGAAGAGTCCATGCCCAGAAAGGCAATTTCCGCTTGATAGTCGTCGCTCATGTACTGGCTACCGTGGTCATGCCGGTTACGGATGCCTGTAGCCGCACCGGCGCGGAAACCGCCGCAGTATTCGCGCACTCCCTGCCGCAGCGGCTCCAGAGCCTCGAAGCGCGTGGCTTTCTTGGCCGCGTGCAGGCCCACGCATTCCGTGGTGCAGTGATCCACGGCGACGAACACCGTCACTTGGCCTTCCTCGACGGTGGTGGTCATGGTGTGGTCGCTGGCCCAGACTTCGTTAGGCCGCTCGGTGATGATCGTGCCGGTGTGCGGATTCTCGGCCCTTGGAAGCGTGCGTGACGGCGCGAGCAGCTGTGCTTCGCGCATCAGCCGCAGCACCCGCGCCTTCGAAGTGCGCACTTCCGCAAAGCGCAGCCGTGCCCACACTTTGCGATGGCCTTCGCCGTAAAATGGAGAAGTGTCAATGACCTCGCGGATCTTCTCGAGCAATGCCGCATCGCTCCAAGCAGTCTTCGGTCCGCGCCGCCCCAACACTCGCCCAGGCTGTGCGGCGATTTCTCGCCGAAAGTAAAAGCTGGAACGCGCCATCTCCCATTCGCGCGTGACACGCACCACGCCGTAACGTCGTCCCGTGAAGGGCGAAGCGGCGCGGCTCATGGCTTCGACCTCCGCCAGACCAAAGGGCGTCCGGCCTCCATGCGGTGAATTTTCTCCCGCAGCAACTCGTTGCTCATGCTCAGATCGGCCACCAGCGATTTCAGCCGCTGCGTCTCTTCGTCGTCCACATCGACTTCCCGCGCTTTCAGGTTGGCCGCGCCGCCCTCCAGGAACTGATCCCGCCAGCCGGACAGCGTAGCTGCGGTCACACCCAGTTCGCGCGATAGTGTCTCGAGGTCTTCCCCACGCAGCAGTCGCAGCACAGCTGCAAACTTGCGTTTCGCCGACCACCGGCCCCGGCCATCGCGCCGCTCTTCGGGAGTCCCTGTCGAGTAGGCACAGCGGGTTGCCCCGCCGCGCCTCTCACAGAACCGGACTTGCGGGCCTCGCATCCGGCTCTTTGGATCGTTGTCTCAGAAGGCCAACCGAAGTTGGTCAGAGACTTCCACAGGAGGATTCGCGATGCACCAGAGGTCGTAGAGTGAAGTCCACTGGGTCGCGAACCACGTATTCGGGTACGCCTTGGTCATCCCCGGACGGTTGCTGCGATGCCAGATGCCCCGCCGACTATAGGCGGTTCCGGTTGCCTGTCGAGGACTGGCTCCCCGTCGCACAAGGTGACGGTAAAGAAAACGTGCCCTTTTCTTTTGATGAATGATGATCGCCCGTAGCCTTCGCCGCAGGTGGGCATCAAACTCGCGGAATTCAGACGCGCCTTCCTCGGTACAAAGCCGGAAGTGTCCCATCCAGCCTCGGCAGTATTCGTCTAGCTCTTCGAAGCAAGCTTGTCAGCGATTGCCCCCAAGTACGCGGTGTCAGCTCGCGCACCTTGTTGCGCAATCTCTCCTGTGTCTTGGCCGACAGCTTGACCTTGACGTGGTTGCCGGCTCCGATACTGAATCGAAACCCCAGGAAATGGACGTTGTCCGGGGCGGTGACGGAGCTTTTCTCTTCGTTGACTTGGAGTCGTAGCTTGCTCTCCAAATATCGTCGAGTTGATTCCATCACCCTTTGTCCAGCCCGTTCGCTGCGCACGAAAATATTGCAGTCGTCCGCATATCGCACGAACCGGAGGCCACGACGCTCCAGCTCCTTATCCCACTCGTCCAGGACGATGTTGGATAGTAGCGGTGAGAGCGGACCGCCTTGCGGGGTCCCTTCTATCGTGGCTACCTTGGTACCGTCAGGCATGACCACCTTTGCCGTCAGCATTCGTTTCACCACATCGAGGATGCGCGAGTCGTGCACCCGCTGCTTTAATCGGTCTAGCAGGCGTTGATGATTGACTCGATCGAAAAATTTCGATAAGTCGAGATCCACCATAACTCGGTATCCTTCCTTGAGGTGTTCTTTTGCTTCGGCAATGGCGGTATGAGCGCCTCGGTTCGGACGGAATCCATGACTGCTCGGATGAAAGGTCGGTTCAAAGATCGGCTCTAATATTTGCAGCACGGCCTGTTGAACCCATCGATCCACCACGTTCGGAATTCCCAAGCCTCTTTGCCCGCCCCCTGGTTTTGGAATCCATACCCGCCGGATTTCGCCCGGCCGGTAGGTTCCCTTGAGGAGTGCGGCTTGTAGCTTGGGCAGTAGATGCGGTGCCTGTTCGGCCACTTCCTCTACTGTTTGTCCGTCTGCTCCGGATGCTCCTTTGTTGCGTAATACGTTCAGCAGCGCCTGCGCCAGATTGGCCGCTGACGCTACCGACTCCATCGACCGCTTGCTATTCGCAGCGGTTGTGCAAGTGCCCGGATCCGTTCGACCGTTGTCCTTCGCCGTATGCAACAGGTATCGCTTCCCTCGAGATTCGTCCCGAGTCCCACGATCTTTGTCCCCTTTCGGGCTGTCGGCGAATGCGAAGGGCAGTTGCCGTGGTCCAGTGCTTTTCAATCCATCTCCCCCTTTGCTCCACCAACTTTCGCCGGCTTCAACGCTTGTATGAGGAGATCCGACTTCTCCACAGGCCTCGGATCGTCGTCGTTTCCTTCGCCGATCCTACCGCTGAAGCGGACCTGCGGAGATCTCTTGAAGTAAGAATGATCAATGTCCTGCCGCCGCCCTCCCCAATACCACTCTGATCGCGGTTGGATATTGGGCGTCGCATTGACGGGCATGCTGGCCCAGATCAGATCGGCCTTACGGGGATTCACTTGCGTTAGGTGCTGCAGCATGCCGCCGGCTTCCTCTCCACACGCCCTCGCGGATCATGCAGTTGCCTTTGGCTCACAGTTGCCTCCAACAGGTTCTGTAAGGGACTTGCACCCTCAATCGATCATTCATGTTCAACGTACCCAGTCGCCCTCCGGGCTCCTTCCGGGACTCCCGAAGCTGATTCTTTCTCCTTGCTCATACACACCTCCTTGTGATCTCTGATTCATTTTCATCACAATTCGGTGTCCAAGAAAATCCTAGGGCGCGGGAAAGGTTTTTGAATCAGGGTGTGTTGCGCTTCGTTACTTGAAACAGTGACAGGAAGAAACCAGCCGAAACTCGCGCTGCTCTGCGACATAATCCTAATTTCCTTTATGCGCTCTACTTTCCGATAGTGCCCGGTTAACGCGGTTCTCGTCAATGTGAAGTACTTCTCCGAGTAGGCGACAAATCAGGAGCTATACCGGTCTGCTCGTCCGGCAGAGTAAGTCAGCCTGTCAGTACCGTCTTAGTCCAGTTTTTGTTTCTGAGATGAGGTTCGACCTCTTATTGGTAATTTGAACGTTGTTGAGGTCTGGCATCTGACCGTCATTGAGATGGCGTTTTAGCGGTAAGACATTCGCAGGATTGATTCCGGCAGGCGTTCGCCCTGGATCGGAATCTTGGAAGCTGCCGCATCGATCTCGTGAAGATCGTCGGACGTCAGTTCGACCGTGGCGGCACCGATGTTTTCCTCTAATCGATGTACCTTTGTTGTTCCCGGAATCGGAACGATCCACTCCTTCTGCCCGAGCAGCCAAGCCAGCGCGATTTGTGCGGGAGTAGCATTCTTTCGTCGGGCGATCCGATGCAGAAGATCCACTACGGTCTGGTTTGCGTTTCGAGCCTCTTCGGTGAAGCGAGGGAATACTGCTCGGAAGTCCGTGCTCTCAAACTTCGTCGAGGCATCGATCTTTCCCGTAAGAAATCCTTGCCCAAGCGGGCCCCACGGCACAAAACCTATGCCTAATTCTTCACAAGTTGGAAGGACCTCAGGTTCCGGGTCTCTCGTCCAAATCGAATACTCGCTCTGGACTGCGGCGATTGGTTGGACCGCGTGTGCGCGACGAATTGTGTTTGCTCCGGCCTCAGAAAGACCGAAGTACTTAACCTTTCCGGCCTGGATCAGATCCTTGACAGCGCCCGCCACATCTTCAATCGGCACATCGGGATCAACGCGATGCTGGTAGAAGATATCGATAACGCCAGTCTTGAGCCGATTGAGTGAAGCTTCCGCAACCTGCTTGATATGCTCCGGCCGGCTATTGAGCCCGCCTCGCCGCTGCCCATCGGGAGCAATGTCGAAACCGAACTTTGTGGCAATCACTACCTGTTCGCGATACGGAGCGAGTGCCTCCCCTACGAGCTCTTCGTTCGCGAGCGGGCCATAAGCTTCCGCCGTGTCGAAGAATGTTACGCCATGTTCGACCGCTGTTCGGATCAGACTTATCGCTTGCTGTTTATCGGTGGCTGGGCCATACCCGTAGCTCAAGCCCATGCAACCGAAGCCGAGGGCCGATACCTCGAGATTACCAAGTTTGCGTTTCTTCATCTGAGTCTTCCTCAATCCCGTGCGCACTATTTCACGCTCTTATAGTCTTTTTCGCTGACGGGCTCTAACCAGATTGTTTTTCCCTTTTGTGTCGGTGTGACCGCTATATAGGCAAAGCCGCTCTTCGCTGATGCGCCGTGCCAATGCTCTACGCCCGGAAGGCACTTGATTACATCGCCCTTGTGAACGATTTGCACTGGCTTTCCCCGTTCCTGATAATAGCCATCGCCTTCGGTGATGAGCAGAACCTGACCACCCGGATGAATATGCCAATCCAGCTTTGCACCGGCATCATAGGTTGCCATCGCAATGCCGGGATCGAACGTGCTGTCTCCCACGTTCAGCTCGCTGAGCCAGATATTTCCTGTGTGGTTCTTGGCGGTGGAGAGTTCACCTTTCGGGAATCCTGAATTCGCTGTTTGCGCTTGAGCCTGGAAGATGCATAGAGCGCTCGCCGCGAACGCGATAGCTAGAAGTCTTATTCTCATGTCTTATCTTCTCCTTGCTGCTTTTAATTCTTCGGTGCTGCCAATTCGACATCACTGGTTATTTGCGCGGCTTCGTCAGCCCGTGCGTCTCCAGCCACCAGTAAAACTCATCGAGCCAATGATCGCTCGTTGTGCCTTGCTTGCGCATGCTCCAGCCATGACCACCATGTTCAAAGATGTGGAATTCCGGTTTGTATCCCGCGGCTTTGAGTGCGTCGTAAAAGGCGACGATTTGAGGACCGGCAAGAGTGTCATCCTGCGCCATCTCCATGAAGAAGGGCGGCAGTCCTCCCTTCGGTATAGGAGGCACGTCAGGAAAAGGCGCGCCGTAAATCGGAGCAGCGTAGTTCGGACGTGCGCTCACATCTGGATTAACAGCCGTATACTCCGTGATCATCCCGCCGGCTGAAAATCCCATGAAGACGATTCGATCGGGAGATACGTCCAGTTCGGCGGCGTGCTCGCGCACGACCTTGACGGCCTGGATGCCGTCGGCGATGCCGGGCTTTCCGTCCTCTAAGATCAAGGCGTGGTTGTTCAACTGCGCGCCGAAGCGCGCTCCGCCGGCCTGGCCTAACTGTTCGTCATTTTCGCCTTCGAGCGGAGCCGTCCGGTACTTCAAAACGAATCCGGCAATGCCACGGGCCGCGAGCCATTTCGCGATTTCGTGCGTATCCGTGCCGAGGAAGATAAAGCCTCCGCCGGGGGCGATAATGACAGCGGTACCCGTCGCCTTGGCCGGATCCGGCAGGTACGCCGTCAGGGTCGGCGTCGTCACGTTGACAGTTCGTTGCATGTCGCCGGAACCAAGCGTGGTCTCCGGCTGCTTCCATTGCTCGGAACCGGGAGCGGCACCTGGCCAAAGATTGATAACTTTTGTTGTCACTGTGGGCGTTGTCGCCTGCGCTAGCCTGCTGTTGTTTTCTTGCGCGCTTGCTGAAGTAAAAAGAGAGAATGCCGACAGGCAAAGCGCAATTGACTGCATCCAACATTTATGGTTTCTTCGACCGAATCGTGGTGACGAGACTTCCAGGCTCGCTTTTTCCCAGGGTGTGCTTCTTCATGTGCTTCTCCATCCCGACACTAGGACTAATTGACGATCGGACGGTAGCCCGATCCTGCCGACTTATTGCCTATTCCTCTTGTCAGGCACAAAATCAATAGCGTAACCGCAACCCGGCGTCTATCTTTAGAAGCTGCTGTACAGGTCATTGATGGAGCAATCAGGCAAGGGACATGAAAAACATTAAAGAAAACACTGCTTTGAAACCGAATCCGGCCAGTGCGTTGAACACCGAACTTGCCAGCAAGATTGCCTCCTTAGTGGGCGATCAGGAATCGGATAACGGAAATTCCTGGGGTAAGCCTCCACCGGCGGACTGCTCCAAGCCCTCCATGCCGGATGACCTACCACCCTGGCGTAGTTGTGGTCGCCCAAGGTAGCAAGCGGTGAATCTCGGCCCGACGAGCTTCACTTACGACGAGTCGCATTTCCTGGTAACTGCGATCGATTTGCCGATCGTGAGTTGGGTTGCTCACGCCTCCTGAAAAAGTTCCGTGTCTCGTGCTATCTCTCAAATTGGATATGTCCATGGTCCGCGAACTATTAGGCCGCGAGGAAGTTCATGTTGGAGAAGCGCCGTCGGACAGTCCCGCTATGTCGATTGGCAAGACCACGCCGCAATTCCTGAACGCGTGCTGCCGCCTTCTGGATCTGCTGGCCAGCCCAAAGGACATTCCTTTTCTGAGCAGCTTGATTCAGCGCGAGATCATCTATCGGATTTTACGTGAACCCGAAGGAGCGCGATTGCGCGCAGTTGCAACACTCGGAGATCAAAGTCACCGAATTGCAAAAGCGGTAGCATGGATAACCACGAACTACGCGAAGCCCCTACACGTAGAGGAACTCGCAGAGATTGCCAGCATGGGTGTGTCGACGCTACATCATCATTTCCGGATGCTGACGGCGATGAGTCCTCTTCAGTATCAAAAACAACTCCGGCTCCAGTCAGCGAGGAGCCTCATGCTGAACAATGGTCTTGATGCCGCCAGTGCGGCTTTTGAAGTCGGCTACGAAAGCGCTACGCAATTCAATCGCGAATACAGCCGCTTCTTCGGCCAACCTCCTATGCGTGACGTAAGAGCACTTCTTTCTCCGGCTGCTCCGAAACTCGAATTCGTAGGTAGCGTCTCACAATTATTTTATCTTACGGCCCTCGTTCACAGAGGCAACCCCGCGCTTTGGCGCTAATCGAATGTCAGAAGTTATGACAGAAACCACGCTAGGTCCTGGAGTCAAGCACTCGAAACCTACTCCAAAAAGGGGCGAAGAGAGCGGTTGCCCACAAACATCTGATTTTGGGCAGTCCAAATATCAAAATCTTGGTCACGTGGAATCAGTGATTTATGGCCACCTCGGGGTAGTGGTTTTTGGGCAGATCAGTTCTTAAAATCTCACCTGAAAAACTTACGGCAAATCACAGCTAGAGGATTTCCCATTCATTGCGCGGTTTCCCCGTTTGACATCCTGAATCACATGTTTCTGGGCACGCGCCCCCGGAAAAATGAACCCACCTTCCGTACCACTAGGCCACCCGGCCAACGCCGATACTCACATGTGATCGGAGTCTTCACTGGGTGACACTGAGTCGTTCGGCTTCTGCGAATTTTGCCAACTCCGCGCGTACCTGATCCGCGTTTTTGGCATTCGGAGCTAACTCCAAGTAAATTTGAATCTCTGACATCGCAGTGGCGTATTCGTTTTTTCGAGCAAAGATCTCAGCCAGTAAGAGATGCAGCTGCGGAAAGCGATTGAGCAAGGCCATGTGTTCCGCCTTAAGCCCGCTCTTTTCGGCCTCTGCGATGTTGTTGAGCTTGTAGTTTGCGACCGTGTTATAGAAATAGGCATCGCGCAATTTAACGGATCGGGATCCACGATGTAACCAGTTACAGCGGCGTGATTCAAGGGATCGAGATCCAAGATATGTTCAGTAAGACTAAGGACCTCGGTCCAATTTTCTGCATGGTATGCCATCGACGCGAGTGACAGATAGGGGGGCAGGAACCTGTTATCGATAGTCGTGGCTTGGGTATACGCTGCGCGAGCCGCATCCTTCTGGTTTTCCTTCTCTAAAACAGTTCCCAACTGGAACCAGGCGTTCGCGTAGTTGGGGTAGATCTCCACCGCCGTTTCGAAATATTTGCGTGCATTGGCAAGTTTGCCGTTCCTCTCGGCCTCGAGGCCTTTCTCGTACGCTCTTCTAGCATCTTTCGGCGCTTTGTAAGGGGTGGCGCTCAGTGTCATGCCTTCAATCTTTGTAGCTCTCTGCACAACAATAGCGCCCACGTCGATATTGTTGCCGAAAGTGTCGAGGTCTATAAGGCTGATGACACCGTCGCGAAAACCAGAGGCCGAGGCACGTAGCTCACAATTCCTCAGCTCGCCTCGGGAGATTCCCATAACAAAGTCCTTGCCAGCTACCCCAGATCGCGGAGTCGGGTCGCCACTGGTGTCAAGGAAGGAATCGGCCCTCGATCCCGACTGCATGCTGAAATCGCCCTGAAGAGATGCATACAACTGCTGACGCACCCTGTTGTTGCAAACCCGCTCAACCAACACATCGTGTGGAACAGGTGTGCCGTCGTTGGTTGTAACCCGTCCTCGGAGAAACATCACGAGATCCCGTGTCGGTTGACTTGGCTCCGAACTGGGGGGAGGCGAATTCGCAGGACGGCTTGGCGGTGCGGAAGGCGGAGGTGCTGGAGCCGGGGGCTTCTGCGCCACTGTGACTGGTACGAGCAGCGGCATTGAGAGCGCGAGCACGCACGAAAATGCGCATGCACTGGCTCATAGACCGTTTCCTGGGGGAAACTGCGAGATTTTACGGCGTAAGCCAATTCAAGTCAAGGCTGCTGCT
>CAVXOG010000020.1:0-298945 GCA_963763395.1 Candidatus Acidiferrales bacterium
ATTCTTGACTCCGCTGCCGACTACAGAGCTGACCTTATCGTCGTAGGCTCCCATGGGCACACCGGGTTGGAACGTTTGTTGCTTGGCAGTGTAGCTGAATCAGTGGTCCGCCACGCCACATGCTCGGTTCTGGTAGTGCGGACAAAGCCCTTGAGTTCACCGTCGATCTAGTCTCTTCCTAGCGCGGATCGGTAATCGCAAGGCGGCTTGCCCAGCCTCCGCGTGCAATGCTCAGCTTGCTCAACAGACTACGTGTGCTACGAGGAGGTCAAATGCTCTCAGTACGGTTAATCAGATTGATCGAAACTCAAGCCGAATCCTTGACTCGAGAAGTGGTGGAAGACTTGTTGACCAACGAGAATACTTCTGCTTTTCGTCGCATTCCTAGAGCAGAACTCGAGCCGCGTGTTTTCGCGTTTTACCGGAATCTCGGGAATTGGATCGGGGATCCAAAAGGAAGACGCGGTGCGCACCGAGTACGAAGAGTGGGGAAGGATTCGTTCTCGACAGGGAATTCCAATAAGCGAGATTGTGTATTCCTTGATCGTGACGAAGCGACACTTACGTCGGTACATTCGTGAGCATGCGTTCGTTGTGTTCTCGGGTGACCGGGCTAGGCCAGACGAACTGATTCCCTATGAACTCTACAACGTGCAAGAACTCAACTATACCGTCGGGGACTTCTTCGACAACGCGCTGTATTACCTCACGCGGGGGGCTGAGACTCAGACGCAATTCAAACACAGTGCTGCCTAAACGTCATGGAGGCGGGAGCTGCAATGGTCTCATTTTCTGGATGAAGCGTTAATACGTAGAACTCGCAGGGGGAATAGTTATTTATGCTCGCGGCCCTTACCTGGGTTGCGGAGGTAATTCATGATCACGATCAATCCGACTAAATCAGGACTCGCGCTTGGAGTGCTCCTCGGTCTCTGCCATGCTTTCTGGGCAGCGCTAGTAGCATTTGGTTGGGCACAGGCAATCATCAATTTCGTTTTCTGGATTCATTTCATAAAGCCGATTTACGTTATTGAGCCATTCAATATCGGGCTCGCACTTGCTCTGGTGTCGGCGACCACCACCATTGGCTTCGCTATTGGTTATATCTTCGCCCTAATTTGGAACTTGTTCCATCGATAGCTGTGTCGCCCGCTGATCTTAGTAGCGGGTTTTCGCTACGCTCAGGAAATCCACTTTGCGATCAAGAATGCCGCACCAGCCGCAAGCGCTCCTATAAATAGCGTTTGAATTGCACCGCGCATGGGTGCTGCGCCGGTAAATCGTCCCTTAATGTACCCGAAAATGAATAGGGCCAGGAGAGTAACAGTCATCGAGAGCAGGAGAGCGGAATGTATGCGAGTCACCAACATGTAGGGAAGCAGGGGCACGAGACCGCCGACAGCATATGCGCCAGCAATGGTCAGCGCGCTTCTGAGTGCGCGGCCGGGAAGGGGTGCTTCCAAGCCGAGTTCAAATCGCATCATGAATTTGACCCATGCCTGTGGTTTTTTCTTTAGGGCATTGACGATCGTCTGGCTTTCTTCCTCATTCAGGCCGTACGATTCGAGGATCTCAGAAACTTCTGAAGCCTCCGCTTCCGGAATCGACTCAACCTCCTTTCTCTCGTGGACGAGCTCTTGTTCGTAATGTTCGGTGTCACTTCTGGCCGCAAGAAAGCCACCAAGTCCCATGGCGATGGATCCCGCCGCGATTTCAGCCAATCCCGCTACAACGACTACGTGAGCCGAGGCAACGGCGCCTGAAAGACCCGCGGCTAGGGCGAATGGGACCGTCAGCCCATCAGACATTCCGATGACGACATCCCTCACACTCTCACTGCCCGTGAAATGACTCTCAACATGTGGCGTCTGTGGCATGGAAGGCTCTCCTCTTTGAACCCACAGACTATCGCAGGAGGCCCAGAGTACGTAGCTCGATCAGTGTCTATGCCCTTCGGTCACAAACCGATGCGTGAGTTTGGATTCCGCTTACAGGGGCGAAGCCGACGGTTTTCGAGACGGCTGTGGCTGCGAAACCGTCTCCAAGGGGAACCCATATCCCCTACAATTTCGAACCGGCTTTGATTTCAACAAGGGTAGATTTAATTATAGTAATTATCACAAAAGTAGTAGCAAGGCTCAAATAGCCGCATGTTTACTGATGATTTGTGCTGTGGCGGAGAGGGGGGGATTCGAACCCCCGGTACAGGTTTTGGCCCGTACAACGGTTTAGCAAACCGCCGCCTTCAGCCTCTCGGCCACCTCTCCGTTTATAAACCGCCAGAACATAATAACTTACAACGCGTTTACTGACAATCGTGAAAGTCGATTGCTGCATTTTGGTGCTCACTGTCACAAGACTGTCACCGAAAATTTCAGATCACGAAGAAGATCACCAATTCTGAAGAATCACGGGCGACAACCTTTACTGAGAATAAACAGTTTAGATCGCAAGGACCAGAAGGTTTTGTTCTTCGGGACTTGGCCGCCGGGACTAAATCACGGCCGCCTTCACCTCTCCGCCACTCGTCCGATTTTTGTCTAGACGTGCTCGGTAGGTAACTGTGCCTACTCTGAAGTTCGGTCTCACAGCATCCTCTAAACTAGGTCGTTCCCAGGCCCCGCTGAGAACTGCTTTCAGAGCGAATAGGCTGAAGCTTTTTGCCTGTTCGAACGTGATGGTCAGAGACATAGATAGTTCCTGCCGGCCTACAACCCCGGCCAAACGGGTTCATCATGCCGTAAAGCTCGCATAATCATCGGGCTCACTTCGTGAAGTGAGGCGTCGCATCGCGGCAAAGTAATGCAGAAAATGATAGCCGATTCTCTGGCAGATCTTGTAAACATGGCAGCCAAGCTCAGGCTGGATTCTCCGACGAAAGCCTGACCGAAGTTCGTCGGAGCGTTTGGTGACTTTGCAGAGTGGATTGGTGGATGGGTCGTTTGCACGGTAATATTCAGCAATCCCAGCGAAGGAGAAATCGATGGCGGGTGAATGTCGACATCTCAATCAGATGAAGATAACGAATACAAAGAAGCACGTCTGTGAAGACTGCGTGAAGACAGGAGATACATGGATACATCTACGGCTTTGCCTTGAGTGCGGGCATGTCGGGTGCTGCGATTCCTCTAATAACAAGCATGCCACCAAGCACTTCCACCAAAGCAATCATCCCCTGATGCGGTCTATTGAGCCGGGCGAATACTGGGTGTGGTGTTATGTGGACCAGTTCGCACCTGGAGAGTTGCGGCCCCAAGGATTCGTGCGGACTCAGGGCTAAACGAGGGCAAAGGCCAGCTTACGCAGAAGGGCAACATTTGATTGCAACGTGCGAACTGCCAGTTCATCTAAGCTAGAGGACATTTTTATCAGGTGATGGTTCGGGGGTCCTCATGCTTGCCACTCGAAATGACACTGCAGGCCTACAGGTTCTGGTCGAACGCCTGGCCGAAGCGAGAAACCACACGGACAGATTGTTTGAGATAGTGCGCGAAGACTCCCTTTATGAGCGACCGATACCCGAAAGACACCGCGTTGCCTTCTATCTTGGCCACCTCGAAGCGTTCGATTTGAATCTTCTCCGTCAACACATTCCGGCCTTGAAGCCGTTCGCGCCGGAATTCGACAAACTCTTTGCTTTTGGCATTGACCCTGTTGATGGCGGATTGCCCAAGGATCGGCCCGAAGATTGGCCGGCACTCTCGCAAATCATCACCTATAGGAATACGGTACGGCACTCTCTTGATGCAGCAATACAATCCGGAGATCTTTCGAACGGCAATGCTCCTGAGTATCCCGCTGGGACGCTGCTCAACGTGGCCATTGAGCACCGGTTGATGCACGCCGAAACCCTGGCCTATATGTTTCATCAATTGCCTTATGAGCGAAAGCACCAGCATGTGCAGGCGTCACCAATGGAAGAAGGGTTTAGCGCCGAGATGCTCGAAATCCCTCCAGGCAGGGCGACGCTAGGCTTGGCACCACGCAACGCGCAGTTGTTTGGCTGGGACAATGAGTTTGAGGCTTTCGAAGCCGATGTTCCAGCATTCCGGATCGATAAGTACATGGTGACAAACCGTGATTTCCTGGATTTCCTTCAGGCCGGTGGTTATCAACATCAGGAGTTTTGGTCAAAAGCGAATTGGTGTTGGAAAGAGGAACAGAACATTCAGCACCCGGTGTTCTGGATCGGGGCCAATGGAAATTGGAGCTACCGTGGCATGTTCGAACAGCTGCCTCTTCCGCTCAGCGGGCCAGTGTATGTCAGTCATGCCGAGGCGAGCGCTTATGCAAAGTGGGCGCACAAGTCTCTGCCCAGCGAGGCGCAATGGCATCGCGCCGCTTACGGAACGCCGGAAGGGCTTGAACGCTCCTACCCTTGGGGAAGCGAGCCGCCACACACTCGCCTCGGAAACTTTGGTTTCTCGAGATGGGATTCCACACCGGTCAACTATTTCCCCGCGAACACGAGCGCGTATGGGGTTGTAGGCCAATTGGGAAATGGTTGGGAGTGGACCTCTAGTCTGTTCGCACCTTTTAAGGGGTTTCAACCCTTTTCGTTCTACCCGGGCTATTCGGCTGATTTCTTTGACGGAAAACATTACGTAATGAAAGGCGGATCAGCCCGAACCGCCGTTTCGATGCTTAGGCGTTCGTTTCGAAACTGGTTTCAACCGCAATACCAATATGTTTATGCGGGTTTCCGCTGTGTTTCGAATGAAGACGAAACGGGGAAGTGACTCGTGCCGACCCAACTGATCAAAAGCACTGCGCCGGATGAATTTGCCAGGGAAGTGTGTACCGGTCTTAGCAAACCGGGGCAGAAGGAACTGCCCTCCAAGTATTTGTATGACTCTGTTGGGTCAGCGCTGTTCGAAGTCATTTGCGTACTCCCGGAGTACGGTGTGACCCGCGCGGAAGAGCGCATTCTCACCCGGCATGCCCATGAAATCGTCGCCGAACTACCTTCCCCGGTGATCGTGGCGGAATTGGGCAGTGGCGCGGGGAAAAAGACCCGGGCGATTCTCGAAGCGGTAAGCCGCAAACAACCAACTTTCTATTACCCGATCGAAATTTCTCGAACGGCCCTGGCGATGTGCCATCGCGAATTGCGCGATATCAATTCCATCAGCATCCTCGGCTTCGAGCGAGAATATCTCGATGGCTTGCTGGAGGTGGCGGCGCGAAGGGAAGAAGGTCAACACCTCATGGTGCTCTTCCTTGGGAGCACGATTGGAAATTTCGATACAACGGCGGGCACGGAATTCCTCTGCCGTTTGCGCGAGATATTGAGAGAAGGAGATTCTCTTCTTCTCGGCACCGATATGGAAAAGCCAGTTGGGACACTGGTTGCGGCTTACGATGATCCGCTCAGAGTGACAGCGGGGTTTAACCGCAATTTGCTGGCTCGGATCAATCGCGAATTGGATGCAGATTTCGACCTCGAACAATTTGAACATCTGGCCATCTTCAATGACCGGACCTACAGCATAGAAATGCACCTGCGGGCCAGGATGGATCAAACCGTGACGGTTGCCAAAGCCGGCCTAACCTTCAGTATCCGGCGAGGTGAAACCATCTGGACAGAGACCAGCCACAAATACTCTCAGAGCGAATTGCGTGGCATCGCTCAGCGAACCGGGTTTGGCTGGCAGGGCCAGTGGATTGATCACGAGTGGGCCTTCGCCGACAATCTGTGGATCGCGCTGTAGCCGATCAATTAAGAAACAATCTCGCCAGTCCTGCTTGGCTGGACGATGCGATGAAAACGAGGCCGAACCATGGGAGGGCTTCTTCTTCCTTATGGACGATGTGAAACCGGCAGAACCCTTCTCGATTGCGGCCGATTAACAATCCTCACGAAGAATCGCTAGAGTCCCTTTGACGAACGAAACTCACGCACAACGGCTGCTGGATCTTGGCGCAGAGCGTCAACCGCATAGTTCAGCTTGCGGATATCGGATTCAGAGACTTTGCCGCCAAGTTCCCCGAGCGCGATGCGCAGTTGAGGAAATCGAGCAAGAGTGGATTTACGAATGATGGGCACCGCATCGTACCTCGGGAAGTAGTGACGGTCGTCCACTAGCGCGACGAGACCGAGCGCATCGATAAGACCATCGGTCGAATTGCCGGCCACGAGATCGACTTGACGATCCACAAGTGCTCTGTAGATCAAGCCTAAGTCCATTACGCGGGGCTGACCAGCAAAATGAAGCTGGTAGAGATCCGTCCAGCCTCGGAATCCGTCGGGACGTTCCAGAAATTCATAGCCAACGCCCGCGCGCCATTTGGAAGCAAACGGAACGATATCTGAGATGGTACGCAAATGAAGATTCTTCGCGTCCTCACCGCGAATCACCATCGCGAATGTGTTTTCAAAGCCCAGGGGTTCGGTCACTTCCAGGTTGAAACGCTCTCCGTAGAGCTGGTTTACTCTTTGAAAGGTGGAGTTCGAGACACCGTGATCGGCGGCCGTACTTGACCGGTCTGGCGGTTCGTTCAATACCGCGGTAAGTGCGGTGCCCGTGTATTCGACGTAGAGATCGAGATCTCCAGCGAGCAGCGCTTTGTGCACCAGAAGCGTGCCTCCCAGGTTTGTTTTGCGCTCGACGGGAATTCCCGTGCGTGCTTCGATATGTTGGGCAAGGAGTTCCGCAAGGATCACCTGCTCGGTAAAGAACTTGGAGCCGATAACGATCCCGGATCGTTGAGGTTTCTTGCAAGCAGAGACGAAACAAACCATGCTCAGCAAAGAAAGCAGGCAGAGGTTGCGGCGGAGAGCTTGGCACATGTCAGGTCGTTATGTTTATTGGCAGGTAAGGGAGTCTAACACAAGTGCTACACGGCCTTTGCTCAAGAGACGCGCAAGCGACGTTCTAGAAGTCCCAGGAGAAAGTCAGCCAGGATGGCCAGAAGCGCGGCGGGAATCGCTCCAGCTAGAATCAGTTCATCCCTCACAAGGGCAACGCCGCGGAAAATGAAGGTACCTAGTCCGCCGGCACCGATGGCTGCCGCGATGGTGGCGACACCGATCGTGATGATGGTCGCAGTGCGAACGCCCGCTAGAATGAACGGAAAAGCCAGGGGAAAGCGGACCCGTAGGAGGATTTGCCCGCGTGTCATACCCATGGCTTCGGCCGATTCGAGCACCGCCGTTTCGATACTGGTGAGGCCAACGTAAGTGTTGCGAAGAATGGGAAGCAGCGCGTAGAGAGCCAGAGCCACGATTGCAGTGCGCTTGCCGATTCCCCCAAGAAATGGAATGGGAATGAGGAACCCGAGTAACGCGAGGCTCGGGATTGTTTGCAGGATACTGGCGATGCCGAGCGCCACGGCGCGCAGGGTCTGACGATGGACAATGAGCAAACCAAGAGGGACGCCGATAAGTATCGCAATGGCCATGGCGATGAGGACGAGCTCAAGATGTTCAAGCGTGGCGGCCAGAATCTCGTCGCGATGCGCAATGAAGAATGTCCAGAAGCTCATGCTCCGTCTCCGGGGATGACCGCAAGGGATGCAGCGAATGCCCGGACCTCCGGATGGTCGATGTGCAGGAATCTCTTTGGGGATTCGTTGGCAATTACGCGGCCAGCCTCGAGAAGGATAATGCGCGATGCAAGGAGAAGAGCTTCGCGCAAGTCGTGCGTGACGAAGACGATAGTTTTGTGCAGCCGCCGAGCCAGCGCGCTGAATTCACTCTGCAATTCGGCTCGCGTAACAGGATCAAGAGACCCAAAAGGCTCGTCCATCAGGAGGATCGGCGGGTCGGCGGCAAGGGCCCGCGCTACGCCCACCCGCTGGCGTTGGCCACCGGAGAGTTCCCGGGGGCGTCGGCTCGCAAATTCCTGGGGTTCCAGTCCAACAAGCTGCAACATCTCTTTCACGCGAGCCGCAATACGGGAATTCTCCCATTTCTCAAGCGTAGGAATCAGGCCGACGTTTTCCGCCACGGTAAAGTGCGGGAACAGCCCTGCGTCCTGAATCACGTAACCGATGCTGCGGCGGAGGCGGATAAGATCCCAATCCGCGGTGCGCCGGCGCTGAACCATAACCTCGCCCCGCATGGGAGCCAACATCCCGTTGATCAATTTCAAAAGCGTGGTCTTGCCACTGCCACTCCGGCCGAGCAAGACCAGAGTTTCTCCGTGAGGAACAATCAACGAAACGCCGGAAATGATTTCTCTGGTGACGCGACCATGGATAGAGAAAAAAACATCGCGAAACTCGATCGAGTGCTCAGGAGAAGTAGATTCCTGTGTATTCATCGTGGTGGCAACATCCGATCCGGAGAAGCTATCTTAGCCTAGAATTGCGGTTGCCTTAAGAATACCGCCGGCCCGATGCACGGTCGTATTCGCAAGCACTCATCCCTGCTTTTTCTGCCCTGCGGAAGGCGGCTTCGCGATGCCAGGCTTGTTCCAGCCGTGGAAGCGTGACATGTCGCCCGCATTCCATGCCTCCCGAAGTCCAGGAGCGCTCAAATCCCAGTCTGGGCGGATTTCGCTCATCACGGCGCGTAGATCCTTCCAAAGATCGAAGACCGATGGGCGCCCCCAGAACCAGTAGCCGTTATAGATGCTGTAAATCAGGAGGCCCGGCTTGAGCACCAGAGTATGCGGGATCATTGGATTGTTCTCCGGGTCGGTATACTCCTGGATGTCGAGATCCTTCTGAACCGTTCGGTCGGCGTCCGAAAGGAATGTCCACTGGGCTCCGACTGACGCGCGGAACTCCTGCAGCGTGTGATGATCGTCGGTGGCGATCGTGGCGACCTGCGTGTACGCCACTGCGATCTTCGGATAGAACGCGGCGAGTTCCAAATGCTGCTGGTGTTCTTTTGGGCAGTAGTGGCCTCGCGCGAGCGTCAGAATTAGCGGATCGTCGCCCTGTAGTTCGCTGAGCTTGCGCAGTTTGCCTGTATGATCGGGCAATTCGTAGTCGGGGAAGATGCCCCCGGGCACAATTTCAGAACGCATGATTGAACGCCTCCGGTTCCTCTCATAGATCCAAGGTGACACTCGTGCTTGGCCGGGAACAGCATAGAAGCACGTTCCCTGGACCAGGTGTCTCCAGCGGGTCAGAATCATACACAATCGATCCGCCAATCAATCCAGTCATGCAGGTATGACAGACTCCACTCCGGCACGACCATCTGGCTGGGACGTCGCAGGCTTCCGCCAGTTCAAGCAAGCTCCCGAATTTCGGATCCCAAGCGGCGGTAATCCCGCTACGCGCGAATGAGACTGGGGGTCCAGATCCGGGCGGCCCTTGAGGTACGTGAGGAGTGTGATCAACCTGCGCCATACCGGGGGTAATAGCCTCGACAGAACCGAAAACTTCCGTGTGGACGTTCCCGGCGAGCACACCCCACTCTCGCAGCCCATCGCGCATATTCTGCAAGAATGAAGTGGGTCCACACAGATAGAAGTCACTGCCCTGTGACACGCCAATTCTCCGTAGCAAAGCTGTGTCAATGTGCCCGGGAGCATCGTAGTCTGCCCTGACTTGGTCGATCGCCGTGGGCCTGCTGTACACGATGTATCCTCGCCCGCGAGAGATCTGTTTCAGTAACGAACGCGATTCTTCAGCAAATGGATGGTCCACCCGATTGCGCGCTGCATAGATCCACCAGATCTCTCGTTGCGATTTCTCAGCGGCGAGGGTGTGCAGCATCGACATCACGGGCGTTGCGCCAACTCCAGCGCTCAGCAGTACAACAGGACTCTGGTTGGGACGCAGAGTAAAGCTACCGCGCGGCGCACTAACATCCAATAGATCTCCTTCCCGCGCACGGTTGCACAGGAATGAACTTCCAATCCCATTCGTTTCGTTTTTGACGCTGATGCGGAAATGGTCGGATGCGGGCAGATCAGACAGCGAATAGCTGCGAAGAACCGGGGTTTTGCCTGGGTCGACGAGCAACCGTAAGACTACAAATTGACCTGCCTGGAAGACAGGGAGAGGTTGCCCATCGGTTGGTCTCAGAATGAAGGAAGCTACGCTAGCGCTTTCCTCATGAATATTCGCGACTCGCATCTGTCGAAAGCCGAGCCATGCTGGCGCTTGTTCCTCACGGGCGAGACCCGGATTCCCCACGACGGGCTTCGGGCCTGACTCTTGCGCGAGTATCGCTTGAAAGGAAGACTGCCAACCTTTGCTAAGTGCAGGAATCTGAAGCGTTCGTTCCAATTGTTCGCGAGAATGTCCCGGCAAATACAGGAGGGCGTCAACCTCGGCCACACTGATTCGCTCTGGACCATCAGCGATTTTTGTAATGTCGTCGCCTGCCCCGACTTCTCCTTCCTGCAGCACGCGAAAATAGAATCCTGGTCTGTGATGTTCTACGAGCAGGGACGCCATTCGAGGTTCATTCATGCGAATACCGACGCGGTAGCACGTTACGCGTGGCTGTGTTACTTCAAATATCGCACCACCAATGCGGTAGCGATCACCGATGCAGACCTCGTTATCCGACAGTCCTTCAACAGTGAAGTTTTCCCCGAACTGGCCAAAGATGAAGTCTTTACGTCCAAGAAAGCGCTCCCAGTAATGATACGACTCCATCTGGTAGACAAATACGGCGCGGTGCTCCCCGCCGTGACCTGCGAGATCGGCTTGCGCATCACCATCGATATCGAGCTTGCGCGCCATTCGCCGTCCCTCAACTGGGTTTTTCCAGATCGCAGTACGGACAGTCCTACCGTTCCAAGTTACATCGCGCGGAAGACCGACATTTACTGACAGCAATTTAGGCATTCATACCTCTTCGAATCCGGGGCGACGCGTACTCTCGGAAGTTCCGATCACCTCAGCAACTTGCCGGCGAGCCAGTAATCAACACTGAACCTTCCCGGACCAGAGCAGAGCAGCCAGATAAAGAAGAGCACGTACAGGACTTCGGGTAGGTACAGGAAATCGTCGAGCCAGTTAAGTGGCGCAAGTCCTTTAGGCATGGTGTAAATCGCGGTGGTCAGGGTGGCGACAATCATATCGATCAATAAAGCTGCAGACGCCGGGCTCGAAAGAAACCCCAGTGCCAGCAGAGATCCGCCAACGAACTCGACACCCGACACGAAATAAGCCATCAGGTGGGGAAACGGGATTTTGGCCTTAACGAGCGTTTCGTAAACGGGTTTCAGGCCACCGGAGGCAAACAACTTGTTTGCCCCTGAGATGGCGAAGAACAGCCCGATCGAAACGCGTACCAGCAAGATGGCATATTGCTCCAAATCACTGCTACCTAGCAGCGCAAACCGGACCAAATGTTTCCAATCCATCTCTTATCCCTCCTCGGTTTCGAGTCTCGAGACTATATGTCCATGTGTTCGACCCATTGAGCGCGCGATGCGGGTGCCACGAATGGATCCGCAAAGTACTGTGTCTCCCGCGCAACCTTTTCGCCCCTGAACTCCATGATGCTCACGGTGTAGGATGGCTTGCCGTCATATGTCAGGATGAATTCGGTGACCCAAAGGTCGCCGCCGCCAATGATTCGCCGGACGGTAAATCGCTTTTTGCTCGGCTGACCAGAGCGTTGGCTCTGTATGTTCCGCCGGCCACGGGTTCGCTCGCCTGACTGCGGGTATTCCAGCACCGCATCCTCGTGATAGATGCTGTGCTCCGTTGCAAAATCGCTGACATCGGAGGCGGCCCAATGCTGATCCAGCGCCGCACGGATCTCTTGATCTCGCACTCCAGAATATTGCTCATTCTTTTGTTGATCGTTCATCTTGAGCCTTCCATTGGACAAAAAGCTAACTGCTTTAAATGGAATCGGAGTGTACGATTCGTACCGGCGGCGCTCCTTGTTTGTCCATTTGACATACATTCTCCTTCAATGGTTACAGGCTGTTTCGTCGTCATTTGGATAACCGGGAATAAATTAGAAGATGTATTTTTCTCAACTGCATTGGGTGCACAACGGGTTGCTCGCTGGTAATATCGACGCTATCCGGACCGGTGGACCCGTGGTAACAGAAAATGTTCTCGCGAAGCTCATCGTTTCCAACCGTGTACTCGGAAGAACAGAAATACTGCTTCTCAACCACACCGGCTGCGGGTTCACGACATTTACAGATGAAGAAATGAATTTGAAGCTGAGCGCGTCTACCGGTGATGCGTCGTCCGCTCCCATGCCTTTCTTCTCTAATAGCGACCCCGACCAAAACACTCGGGAACAAATTGACAAGGTAAGAGCACATCCCTGGGTCGCAAAGGATGTCCCTGTGCGAGGCTTCATTTTAGACGTGGAAACCGGTCTACCGCAGGAAGTGCAGCCAATCGCGGGTACACTGCCGCTTGAAAGAACCTGGAACAATGCAGACCGCGCTTGATCTCTCTCATGAAGTCCGGCGGTTATCGCGGGCCGGTTTGCCAAGTGATACGGTGGCGCTGGCCCGTTATCTGATCGGCAAAACCATTGTGCGTATTGCCGGGCGAAAGAGAATTAGCGGTCGCATTGTCGAGGCAGAGGCTTACCCGCCGGGCGATCGGAGTGGGCATGCCTACCACGGACAAACGAGCAGAAACCAATCTCTATTTTTGGGCAGAGGATTTGCTTATGTGTACTTCGTCTATGGGACGTCATACATGCTCAACGTTACGTCCGAGGAAGCGGGTGTTGGCGCTGGAGTGCTGTTGCGTGCCATTGAGCCTCTTGAAGGAATCAACCAAATGAAACGGCTTCGCAAAACTGACAAACTCACAGATTTGGCGAGAGGGCCGGGACGGCTTGCCGCTGCATTGGACATCGATGAGAGGTTGGACGGAGTTGACCTCTGTGCCAATGGTCCGCTTTGGCTGGGGACAGCTGTTCGAGAAACTGGGCGCATAAGTACAGCTGTGCGCATCGGTATCACGCGCGACATACGTCGTCCGCTGCGTTTCTATGAGTCGGGCAGCCCGTTCGTTAGTGGTCCTCCAACGAAATGAGATGTCGTTAGGCTTGCTTCACTCGATTCGTATTTGCACAGGTTCACTGATGGTTCCGATGAAAGGTGCCTCTAGCCCCTGGTCAAGGCTGCGCCTGCGGCTTGAACGACGCCTCGATCAATTTCTTCGCTGCCTTGTTTTTATTTGCTTTTAAGGAGGACAATAGCCTCTCCTATTTTCGGATTTGTTCAATTGTCAGGCAGCATTTCACGACCGCACCGTTTTCAAACCTGTCGGACGCGAAGCATTGCGCCGGAAAATGTTGATGCCGAAGCTGAATTCTAAACCGCCAACTATTGACCACCGTCTCGTACGTGAACTGAAGAACCGCGAAGACGCGAGATTCCGCGAAGCCAGGCCAAAATGCGCGGAGTTGCTTCAGCGGGGGAGTCGGGTTATGCCGAACGGCGTTCCCATGGCCTGGCATGTTGGAAGCTACCATCACCTTCCGCTGTGGGCTGTGCAAGGGCACGGGGCGCGCTTTACCGACGCGGATGGTTTCGAGTACAGCGATTTCAACATTGCGGATATGTCGATGTTCTGCGGATACGCTCCGGAGCCCCTATTGCGCGCTGTGTCTGATTGCTTGTCCCACGGACATCAATTCCTATTACCTGTAGAAGACGCCATTATCGTCTCGGAGGAATTGTCTCGTCGTTATGGCCTGCCCAAATGGCAGTACACACTTTCCGCGAGCCAGGCCAACACGGAAGTAATCCGTTGCGCCAGAGTCGCCACCGGAAGAGACAAACTTTTACTATTCGACGGAAAGTACCACGGACATTTTGACCAGACTTTAGTCGAACTCGATGCTACCGGAACACTTGTACCGGAAGAACGTGGTTTGCCCGCAAGTGTCACCGAACAAACCGTAATTGTTCCTTTTAATGATGCACAAGCTCTTGCGCAGGCTCTCGAGCGACGCGACATCGCACTTGTTCTGACCGAACCGGCATTGACGAACAACTTTGGACTTATTCTGCCGGAGCCGGGTTTTCACGCAACCCTTCGTGAACTCACCCGCACCACCGGCACACTGCTTGCCTACGACGAAACGCATACTCAGGTCGTTGGTCCCGGGGGCCTGACCGCCATGTGGAAGTTGCAGCCGGATTTCGTTGCTTCTGGCAAATCCATTGCCGGAGGGGTCCCCTTTGGTGCTTGGGGCATGACTGATCCGTTGGCCGAACTTCTAACGCAGCGCAAAGGTCCTGATGGCGAGCGGTCCAATCTTATCGCCATCGGCGGCACGCTATTTGGCAACGCTCTCTCGTTCGCGGCCGCTCGCGCCACCATGCTTGAGATACTTACTCCTGCGGCCTACGCCCACACGCAGCGTCTGGGTGCCCGTCTTGCCGATGGCATGCGTGCTGCAGTTGCTCGCGTCGGACTTCCTTGGCACATCCATCATCTCGCTTGCCGCTCTGGATATACTTTTCAACCTAATCCTGCCCGAAATGCCGCGGAAGCACGCGCTTGTAGCGACGACCTGCTTACCAGACTCATTCGCATCTGGCTGGCGAACCGCGGTGTCTGGGAAGCCATTGTCGGAGCCGGCCCCGTTTGCTCGGTTCCTGCCAGCGATTTAGACGTGGACGCTTACCTCTCAGCCTGGAACGAACTGCTGAGCGCTCTTACTTGATTGCGGGTGTCCACCAAATGATTCTACTAACTGCCCTTTTGTGAATTGCGTCGCACAAGCATTTTCATTGACTCATAACTCCAAAGTCCGACAATAGGAAACTTATTCACTCTGGGAGGCTTCCTTCAGAAGCAAGTACGTCAGCTGTTTTTCACTCCTCTTCTTCAAGATTCTATTTTCCACCATGGTTTTTTCCTTCTCTGTGCATGCTTCACCCGCTGATCAACCCATCGCCTCGCGCACGGCCGAGGTCGATGGCCTTAAGCTGCACTATCTTTTTGCTGGACACGGGCCGACCGTGATTCTGCTCCACGGTTATACGCAGACTTCACGCATGTGGAGACCTATCATCCCGACCCTTGCTGAGAAATTTACTGTCATCGCACCGGATCTGCCAGGAATTGGCGACTCCGATATTCCGAAAGATGGCGTAGATATGAAATCCGCGGCCATTCGCATCCATGGTCTCGTCAGGTCATTAGGCGTTGAAAAGGCCAGAGTAGTGGGCCACGACATCGGGCTGATGGTCGCCTACGCGTATGCAGCGCAATTTCCCGCGGAAGTCGAGAAACTTGTCCTGATGGATGCTTTTCTTCCTGGTGTGGGCGAATGGGAAAAGGTCTACAACAACCCCGGCATTTGGCACTTCCGATTCAATGGTCCTACGCCAGAAGCCCTCGTCCGCGGACGTGAGCGCCTCTATTTTGAACATTACTGGAATGACTTTGCTGCCGACAAGGCGCGTTCCCTTTTCGAGGCCGATCGCGCAGCTTATACTGCGGCCTATTCACGTCCTGGTCGAATACGGTCAGGCTGGGCCTACTTTGTTTCCTTTCCGCAAACCGCACAGGATTTCGCAAAGCTGGCAAAAACCAAATTGACGATCCCGGTGCTGGTCATCGGCGGAGAGAAAGCAAACGGAGATGCACTGGTTGCGCAGACTAGACTGGTGGCTCCTGACGTCACGGCGGTCGTGCTAAAAAACTGCGGGCACTGGGTGATGGAAGAAAAGCCAAAAGAGACATTTGAGGCCCTGCAGAAATTCCTGTGACTCGGATTTCACGCCGGGTATCGCTTTTGAGTTTTCTTTCCCTTCAAAGATGATGTAATCCCGGTATTGAAGGTATCTTCCTGCAGACATAAATTCCTGCCTGTAAGGATCGGCGGCCATGGGCGAGACTCCGAAGCTTGATCTCAAACTCGGTCTTCCGGTGCGTGATCTTCAAGACGGGAAACCTGTTCTTGGACATCTTGACGGTGAAGACGTGATCGTAACGCGCAAAGGCGATGAGTTCTTTGCGGTCAGCGCGTTTTGCACTCACTATCACGGTCCGCTTGCGGACGGTTTGGTTGTTAACGATACAGTGCGGTGCCCTTGGCATCATGCCTGCTTCAGCCTTCGCACCGGAGAGGCACTCCGTGCACCGGCGCTCGATGCACTCACCTGCTGGCAAATCCTGAAGAAGGACGAAACTGTGTTTATTGGCGAAAAATTGCCACAACCGTTGGCTAAGCAGTCCCCTTCGTCGGTAACTGCCGCAATGCCCTTATCTGTCGTAATCGCCGGAGGTGGCGCCGCCGGCTTGGCAGCTGCAGATATGCTTCGCCGCGAAGGTTACAAAGGTCCCGTAACTCTGATCACGGCTGATGATTCGGCGCCTTATGACCGCCCGAATCTTTCCAAGGACTATCTTGCCGGCACCGCTCCTGCCGACTGGATTCCTCTTCGGCCCATCGACTTTTATGAAAAACGCGACATTAATCTGCTTCTGAATACTAAGGTAACTTCTCTCGATACGCGGAATAAGAAGCTCCATTTGGATGATGGAAGGGTCCTCGATTTTGGTGCGCTGCTGCTTGCTACGGGCGCCGAACCGATCAAATTGAAGATCGAAGGCGCCACCATTTCCAATCTGCTTTATTTGCGCACTTTTGCTGACAGCAAAGCGATCATCGCCAGAGCCGCTTACGCAAAACATGTTGTGATCATCGGGGCAAGTTTCATTGGCTTGGAGGTTGCCGCGGCTCTTCGCTCTCGTGGAATCGAAATCGACGTCGTCGCTCTTGAGCAAGAACCGCTGGAACGCGTCATGGGTCCAGAAGTAGGGCGATTCATCCGTAGTCTCCACGAATCACATGGTGTTCACTTTCATCTAGAGCAATCTGTAATTCGACTAGAAGACCGTAAGGCGACTCTCAGCGGCGGCCAGTTTCTTGATGCGGACTTTGTAGTTGCGGGTGCAGGCGTTCGCCCCACAATCTCTTTGGCGGAACAGGCCGGATTGAGTATGGACCGTGGCATCTCCGTTGACTCCTACCTTGAAACGAGTGTGCCAGGTATTTTTGCGGCCGGTGATATTGCACGTTGGCCAGATCCGCATTCTGGGGAACGGATTCGGGTTGAGCACTGGGTGGTGGCGGAGCGGCAAGGGCAAGTCGCCGCGAAAAACATTTTGGGCCGCAGAGAGCGGTTTGAAGCCGTTCCCTTTTTTTGGAGTCAGCACTATGACGTGGCAATTAACTATCTTGGCCACGCCGAAAATCCGGATTCTATTCGAATTGAAGGCAGTCTTTCTTCTCGCGATTGCATCGTGTATTTCAACCGTGATTCCCGTACGCTCGCTGTCGCAACTATCGCTCGAGATCTGCAGAGTCTTCAAATTGAAGCGGCGATGGAAGCGCGCCTCGCCCGATAGGTTCCGGATTTCAACCTTGTCAAGGAGGCGTTCATTGGGCTTCTGTCCTAAGTTATTGAAACTAAACAACGATTGGCAGGCCTTGGCACTCCTTAAGGAATGGCCGACTATATATTCATACCAGCTTTGGACTGACCATTTCGTCAGTTACTGCGTCTAACTTTTCAGGTAGACGCGTCGGTGAGTGGCAAACCCTGGTACGTGTCCGCAACTCTTTTTTTTCGTGTGTTTTGGACCTACAATAGGGTTAGAAGTTGCTGCGCCAAGTCCTGGGGGGTATAGAACTACACTCATTGCCCTCCCGCTCTCGAGACCGCTATCGTGCGGTTTCGCTCCTCCGGCGAAACATTTACTCAAGTTGGGGCGTATTACCTGTAGGCGCGAACGACAATCTATCTTCACAGCTTCCCCGCCCGCATGGTGGTCGGCAGGGGATTCGTGGAAGGAATCGCATGAAGACGTGGCAAAAAGTTGCAATAGGCGTTGGCGGCGCAGCAGCCCTTGCTGTGATCGTGGTCGTTAGTATTAAGCAGGCGAACAAGGGTGTAATCACTGTCCAGACGGCGAAGGTTGCCAAGCAGGATTCTCTTGTTTCTCAAGTTACCGCTTCCGGTGAAGTGAAGCCAACAACATACACAAACATTACTGCCCAAGGCTTTGGTCGAATCACCGACATCATTGTCAAAGAAGGCGATCACATCAAAAAGGGCGACAAACTGCTGCTCCAGGAAAACGTGCAGGCAAATGCCGACGTGCAGGCGCAGTCTGCGACAATCAATTCCAATCAGTCAAGCATTCAGGCTTCGGAAGCGGCTTACAAGTCTTCTCAGTCTGATTTGATTCAGTCGCAGGCTAACCTGGAAAAGGCCAAGCTCGACTACGATCGCGGCCAAGGCTTGCTCAAAGACGGTTTGATTCCGAAGCAGGATTTTGATCAGCGCAAGACCGCCTATGACGCGGCAGTTGCCGCCGAGGATTCCGCAAAAGCCCATGTGCTTTCTGCCAAAGCCCAGCTTGAGGTTGTGCGTTCACAGCTTGATCAAAGCAAAGCAGTCCTTGTCCGTACCAAGGATATTTTGTCAAAGACTACTTACGTCTCTCCGATCAACGGAATCGTTAGTTATCTTCCCGTTCGGCTTGGCGAATATGTCGTCCCCGGGATCCAGAATGCCAATGGCAGTTTTCTGATGACTCTTTCGGACATGTCCGTAGTCACCGCTGAGGTGAAGGTCGACGAAACCGATATCGTCAACGTGAAGATCGGGCAAGACGCCGATGTCACCATTGACGCCGTGCCCGGCAAGGTCTTTAAAGGCAAAGTTACGGAGATTGGATCGCAGGCAGTCCTGCGCAGTTCAGGGCTAGCCACGACACAAACCACCACCAGCAATCAGGAAGCAAAGGACTTCAAAGTGGTTGTCACTCTCGATAGCCCACCTGAGAATTTGCGCCCGGGCCTTTCCACCACCGCAAAGATTAGGACCGCGGAGCGAAAGAGTGTGGTCGCCATTCCAATCCAGGCTCTTGCCGTGCGCTCCCGCAAGGATTTGGACGAAGCCGCCAAAGCTGCCAAAGGCGATACCAAAGGCAGTGTTACTCTTGCTGCGCCTCCTGCCGCGGCTCCCGGCGACCCCAAAAAGGATGAGGTGCAAGGCGTGTTTGTGGTCAATGGGAAGAAAGCGACTTTCCGTCCTGTTGAGACCGGAATTTCGGGTGTGACCGACATTGAAATTACCAAAGGGCTGCAGGCTGGCGATGAAATCGTCGTCGGCAGTTACAAGGCGCTGCGTACCTTGAAGCCTGATTCAACCGTAAAAGTTGATAATTCTGCGCCTAAAAAGACTGACGATCAGCAATAGATTCTGAACGCTCGTAGGGAGATAAAGATGCCTGTAGAGACGACAACGGCTGATTCCTATCGCCAGGACCTCGTAGACTCCGGAGTAGTAATCCGCACAGAGGGCTTGGCGAAAGTCTATGTGATGGGTTCTGAAGAGGTACACGCTCTACGCGGCGTGGACCTCGAGATTCACAAGGGCGAATACGTCGCCATCATGGGTCCCTCTGGCTCTGGGAAGTCCACCCTTATGAACTTGATCGGCTGCCTGGACTCTCCCAGTTCCGGGCGCTATTGGCTCGCGGGCCGGCTTGTCAGCGAACTCGATGACGATGAGCTCGCTTACATTCGCAACAAGGAAATCGGTTTCGTCTTCCAGACCTTCAATCTTTTGCCTCGCGCTTCTGCACTACACAATGTCGAATTACCCTTGATCTACAACGGTACTCCAGCAGAAGAGCGGGTCGAAAAGGCAAAGAATGCGCTACAGCGCGTTGATCTCACATCACGCATGAGCCATAAGCCGAACGAACTCTCCGGTGGTCAGCGCCAGCGTGTAGCTATTGCCCGTGCACTGGTGAACGATCCTTCGATCGTCCTGGCTGATGAACCCACTGGTAACCTTGATTCGAAAACCGGCGAAGAGATCATGAACCTGTTTGAAAATCTTCATCACCAGGGCAACACCATCATCATCGTGACGCACGAAATGGACGTTGCACAACACGCTCATCGCGTCATTTTCATTCGCGACGGACAAATTGCTTCCGATGAAAAGATAGTCAAGAAGACACCGGCGCCCGCCTCGGCCGTTTCCACCGATTAAACGTTGCTACCGCGATGCCGCAGAATGCGACTCGTCGAATTCCGCAAATATCTCAGGTGCCCGAAGGTACGTGCCCGATAGCCGGTCGTGCCATGTCAGGGCGTCCTCATCCCACAAAGCCCACAAAAACCCAAGGAACAGCGTGCCTGCGGATAGAAAGTATCCACCTGCCCTTAGCAATAAGTGCTTCAATGTCGGCTCTTCGCCAGAAAATGTCGCAACTTGTAATCCGCGAATCATCATTCCCGGAGTAGTTCCCCCAAATATGGTGAACAGTCCGAAATATTGCAGATAAACGAACGCGAATGTGAAGAAGTACACCGCTGCATTTAACTTGCTGAATGTGAAGTGGCCCCCCAGCGAGCCAAAGAGCGCCAGGAACCCGCCGTAAGCGAAGGCCAGACACGCCGCATCAATAGCGGCCGCCTCACGCCGCTCGTCAAGCGTCGCTACGGGGTACATCCCGTTGTACTCGGGCAGGGCCGTTTCTTCGGCACTCTCCGTAACTTCTTGTTTTGGTTTTGGCGGTAACGAAACGTCAATCAGATACTGCGCATCGGCCTGTTCCAATTTCTTAGCGGAACGTCCGATCGCGATCGTGAAGGAGAAGTCATTCTCATTCCCCTCGTTGTCGTGGTGAATATGATCTTCCACTTCGACGCTGACGCCCGCAGGAGCTGACTCGCCCTGACCGAACGCCAGTTCTGCTTGTCCCTCGTGTTCGCCCGTTTTTCGACGCCGCGCGCGGTAAGCCTGCACGCGCTGGTTCAACTCTCCACGCCACTCGGCATCGTTCGTCGCGTTAAGCGCAAGATTACCCTTCGTTGCCGTCGAGCCTTCTAGGTACGGGAGACTTTCGGACGTTTCACAGAATATACAACTGCGAGCACCCTTGGAGAGCACTGCGCCACACTGCCTGCATACATTGTTCACCGTTGGTTTTGCGCTGCGGACGCTCACTCCGGTGAAGGAGTAGACATTTTTAGCTTAACATCAAGCAAATCCATTGTCGCAACCAGCCGCCTAGCAAGACGCCAAACAGTTAGCAGGGAATCCCTGTATAGGCTAGGATTCGATCTGTTGCGCCAGCATTTCCCTGTTAAAAGAGATACGGCGATCCAACGCAACTGCTGCGAAGTATGCGCAACTTGCCAACTCTCGTTCTGTCCAGGCCTTCAGGGCAGGAACCAGTCGGCTGACGGAATCCTTCGCCACCATCAAACAGGTGTGATAAAAGCCAACGGCGCGAAGTCCTGTACGATCTTCGGGTCGTTCAGGGCACAATTCCAAGATCTGCACCACTCGCGCATAGTCCTGTGCGGATGCGGTCTCTCCGATCCCTGTAACATCCCGTACTTCTTCCGAAAGCTCCTGCCGTGCAGCTGAAGCCATCATCGATCGGCAATATGAAACGAAAAACATGAACAACGTCACTGTCGAAATCGCGAAGATCAGTGCGGCCATCATCGTTGCACCGCCACAAGCTGCGCCGTTGCCAGCCGCGATTCTTCTGTGTGACGCAGAATAGTAATTGTCCAGGAGAGCGGCAGGAGGCATCCAAGTGCCGGACCGATGTATTGCACTACCCCTAACTTCTCCGCCATATTCACCATCGCGTAAGAGGCTGCATAAGCGCTGAAATAAAGGCCCAGAGACAGCACTAACTGCACCAGTCGTGTGCGGGTCTCACGCAGCTTCATTACCGCTCCCCACAGAATGTAGGTGAGCACCAGACCGACGAAATACAGGTTTTGCGAAAGCTCAATAGCGAACGAGGTCGAAAGTTGCCCCGCTGATTGATCCACTATTGCGTAGGAAAACAGGGCCGTTCCCAACAGCACCAGCATTGCTAACCAGTGCAGGTATTGTTTCACCTTCAATTCACCGAACACTCGCAGATACAGGCTTATCAACGCTACGAATAACGCCAGGGTCAGCACCAGATCCGTATAGTAGTAGCAATACATGTATTGGTCTGAATCCTGACCGTAACTCCGCAGCACAAGAAACCGCGATACGCTACTGGTCAGGCAAAAAATCAAATACAAATTGAGAAATAAATAGCGCAGGAAGGATTTACGGGCGAGCGAACACACCACAAACAATAGCTCCAAAGCAATCCCTAGGAACCAGATTATTTGCCCAATCGGACCCGGCATCTCGTTCTCTCTGCCGGATCCGATTTTTTATTCTGCGAATCTCTTCGCTTTTATCGGATTGCCGGCGCCGACGTCATCTTTACCGTCGGTTTTTTCGGCCAAGGATTCTTCGTCGGAACTGGATCCGGACCGTTCGCGGTTAGAACCGTTCCCGTGCCGGCTGACAGAACCGTCTTCAGACCCATTGCGCCTACAAGTATAGCCATTGCGAGAGCGATTGCCCCAAGCCTCCGTGACATAGTGCCTCCGTTGTTCCTGTCGGGCGAACGGAGACACTCTATCCTTTATGGGGACAGTGTCAAGTAGGGCACACTACGCCCTGGCGCCAATTAATAAATAGGAAGCAGGGTCGCATTTTCGCCATTTGTTCGAATGGCGACCGCGCAGCCCTCTTCTGGCATTTATAGAAATACCGTCCTATACCTCCTGTGAACAACGGTACTCGCGTCCTATATCGCTGGTACTAAAGTACTACCCATTTTTCACAAAGAAACTTAGGTCCAGATGGTCTGAGCACATTTCAAACAAAAGGGTCTCCCAGACTCTCATTTGATTTGTGCCAGTGGTCTTGAATTCGTTGCATTATTTCCGTTCGCCACTTGCTTGCACTTTTCTCCAACTGCCGCCATGTCTTGACACTCTCTTGCCTTCCTACATACCATGGTTAATTGCCCGTCTAGCCGGCGTAGCTCAGTGGTAGAGCGAGGGTCTCATAATCCCTAGGCCGTGGGTTCGATTCCCCCCGCCGGCACCATTGAAAATGCATAAGTCAGTCTTGCCGCCTCCTTCATGTACCCGGCAGAATGGGATGCCATAGCAAACAGTAGGTCTATCGTGGGTGTGCTTCTGGATTGAGCCGAGCCGCAACGCCACCGGCAGGCTGGGGCCTTGTATTGTCGTTTTGCCGCGTGAGGTAGATGAAGAACGGAGTAACTTCAAACGGCATTTTCTCGGCTTTGCTCATCGGCAAATCGGGCCGGGACTTGGTGAATTCCAAACGGTCGCCCCAAGGATCGACTTTGACGCGTCCGCCGAGAGGCAAGGCCGCCGTAACAACCGCTTTCGCGCTGGATTCGGCCCGCTCCTTGGGAGGTGCGGCGCCGGCAACGCTCCAATCGGTCGGAACTCGATCGCCCAGATGCGGGCTCACCAGATTCGGAAAATCCTTCGATTGCTTCTTCAGCGCTTCCAGGAATAATCTGGCTGTGGCCGAGGATTCGCTGTAAGGAGACTTCCTCAATAATTCATTGGCCTTTGCCTGCGCCGACTGCTCTTCCGCCTTGCTGCTGGCGAAATCAAAATGGCGGAACGTCTGTTTTTCCTTGAACTCCATACTGTTAAAAAACGCAAATTCCGTGTTCATGCCCTGCGCCAGCACCACATGGCTCAACTCGTGCGCTAGAATGGCGGCGAGGCTGGCTTCATCCGGAAGCACATCCACTAGTCCCCGGCTTAACACGATGGTATGGCCAATCGTGAACGCCTCGAGCGTGGACGTCATGAGCACCCTGCAACGAATTTCCGGATGCACGTCCAAGTCATTGGTAACTTCCAGATTTTTCACCACCGTCTCGAGCACCTGGTCCACATCACCATGCGGTGCCAGCAAGCCTTGCCACTCAAGATGGTCCGTCACGTTTGTCTCGGCCTGCCGTTTGAAAGCACGCTGCGCTTGCAACGGTGAGTAGTCGTTTGCCGGTTGCGTCGTGTCCCGCATCGGCGTTTCGACTGTCAGCTTGCTCATCTCCTGCTCTTCTGCGGCGTGTGCAAGGTGATAGCCCCACAGCCGTGTCTGCGCGTGGAACGGCTTGAATGCCAGTTTTTTCGTCTGCGGGTCGTGCAGGTTTCCTTGCTCGGTGTACACAAACGCAGGCAGCCATTCATCGGTCCCGGAGTTCATCCGCCAGCTATCGAAATTGAAGTAGTGGCTCAGCACGAAAGACTCGCCATAAGAACCGTTGAACCGTACGATGTGGAAATCCTGATCCTCCACCCAGATTCGCCCGACGAATCGCCCCTTGTCCTGCTTATTCCGGGGAGCCACGTTGAACACAAGGCACCGCACTTCCCCAAGAAACTCGCGGCGAATGTAATCAAATTTGTAGTGTTGGCGGTCGAAGCCGGACGCATCGACGTAAATCATCTGCAGGAAACCAGCAGGAACGAAACCTACATTCATGAATTCGCGCCAATCTTGGGAGACTCTTCTTTTCAAGGGAGTACCAATGGCCAGTGGCTCCAGCTCCACGCCATTTGCCAGCTTGGCGCGGCCCAGAAAGTACTTGTCTCCATCCGGCACCGCAACCAACTCTTTATCGGGCCGAATATATTGGATATACGTTTCGACCAGCGGTGAGTATTGACGGAGCCGCTGCACCTCCAACCGCTCCTGAGACACCACTTTGTCTACAATCTCGTCGGTGCTATTTGATTGTTGAGCGATCGTGACGATCGGAAATACATACAAGGCCAGCGCTGCGGGCAGACCTGCGCGGCAGAACATAGGTCCTCCGGACTAGGGCTGGGGGTTTGGGCAATTCCGGGCGGCGAGAGCCTCGGGGAGGCAGGATTGTGCCATGCTGTTCCTAGCACGTCAACATTGTTCATCCTGTATGCCCCTATTGAGCATGAGATTGACTTAGGTGGTCTTGTCCGGCAGCATACCTCTCAAGTGGAAACGATCTCGGACGCTAAACCTCTCTTTCCTGATCTCGTGTTCGTGAATCCCGCTGCCGGTGCCGGGCACGCCTCGGATTCCTTGCCGTCCCTCAAGGCTTTTGCTATACGTTCCGCCTGGAACGTCGAATTCCGCACTACCGAGAGCGCACAAGACCTTTGTTCCCAAGCTCAGAGTGCCGCAGCGGCGGGATATGACCGTTTTCTGGTCTTGGGAGGTGATGGCTCATTCCAGGACCTGGTGAATGCCCTGGCGGGCTTCCCAGACGCCATACTTGGCATTCTGCCGGCCGGTGGCGGCAACGACCTGGCAGACTCGCTGGGTCTACCTCATCACGCGATTCGCTCGGCCGAACTTCTCCAGAAGGCGCAAATCCGTCACATGGATGCAGTCTGGGTAAAGACTTCTGACGGTAAAGAGAGGCTTTATACCGGTGGGGGAGGGGTTGGGCTCGATGCGCAAGCCGCCTATTTTGCCTCGACGACTTTTCGCGGCCTCACAGGTCGCCTTCGGTATCTTCTCTCTGCTGCCCGAGCTCTGATGGAGTATCGGCCAGTGCAGGTAAGCGTGCAGATGCGATCAGGTGATACTGCTCCTTCGCAGATAGACTCAGCCGTTCTATTGCTCGCCGTCTTGAACACTCCCAGTTACGGTGCGGGCTTGCGTTTCGCTCCAGCTGCCACCACGGACGATGGCACGTTGAATCTTGTCCTGGTAGAAGACATGCCGCTGTTTGAACTCCTGAGAGCCTTGCCACGCCTCATTATTTGGGGAGAAGTTCGTTCGCCTCGCATCAAACGACTGACTGTGAAGAGTCTTACCATACAGACCAGTGCGCCGTGTCTTTTTCACGGTGATGGAGAAATTCTTGGTTTCACACCTGTGGAGATTGAAGTGGTCCCTCGGGCCTTCCGAATACTCTGCCCGCCTGACTCACACTGAACGGCGCGACGATTCTTTAGGAAGTTTTCGAGAGCGACACATTTTGTTCGGCAGAGCGAGATCCAGGATGCGATTAGTCCACGAAATCGATGATCGCGCCCTCGTGACGGTACAAGAAGCCCGCAAAGTTTCCGAAGTTGGGTGAAGTCACGTTGTTATACACAGCGTTGAAATTCATGTGATTCGTCACATTCAACGTGTAAACGCCTAGCCGCATGTGGTGCACCTTGCCGCTTCTATTTCCCAAAAATGGCACTCGAAACTCTCGATACAGTTTTAGGTCTAGTGAAAAGAACTGGTCGAACCGTTGTCCGTTGGGAACACCGACGTATTGCTGCTTTACGTCGATCGCGGAATACGGATAACCCGAGTGCAGATCAACCAGTGGACTGAAGGTCAGCTTCCATGGCAACGCGAAAATTCCCCAGGCAACAAGACGGTTCGGAATGTCAGAGGGAAGAATTCCATACACATTCGGGCGAATCACTGGTGCGGCAAATGGTATGAACACATTCGAAAGACTGTTCAAATCCCCTCGCGTACGGCTCCAGATATAGGATCCATTGACCATGTCGTGCTTGCGAAAGGTATAGCGGACGGAGGCTTCCATCTCGCGGTAATGGGATGAACCCGTATTTGTCAGTCCCATGTAAGAATTTGCGCCGTCAGTCGTGGCGGTGAACGGAACTACGGTAAAGAGATACGTTGTATGGCTGTCGAGGTAGCTAGCGCGTAACCGCACGTTTCTCAGAATTTCTCGCTCTGCCGACCCGTTCCACGTAACGTTCCGCGGTGTAGTCTCCGGTCTGCGGGGCAAGGCTGGCGAGAAGAGCGGATTTACATCGCCCGCATAGACACTTGTATAGGTAACTGGTGTTCCAACGGCAGTTCCTGTGGTGTCGAAGTCGGCGATCGTCCGACTTGGGTTTGCCGAAAAATTCGCAGCAAGCAGGGGGAGCACACCATAAAATATCCCAGCCCCGGCACGAATTATCGTCTTGCCGTCTTTTCCAGGCGAATATGCCACTCCCGCTCGGGGAGCAAATGCGGCCGACCAGCCGGAAGTCTCTGAAGACAATCGCGCACCGAGGTCAATGCTCCAGTGAGGATTCAGCACCCAGTGATCTTGAACAAACGCCGCGCCCGAACTATCCGAAGGAGCCTGCGAGGGAGCAGACGCAAACGTGATTTGCTGGGCTAGACTGCCGTCTTCTCGAAGCAATTGAATTGGGTGCGATTCGGTGGTTCCGAAAAAAGACCTGTAATCGAAGTCCCCACCAATGCGGATTTCGTGTTCGCCGTACCAATGTTTTTTGGAGAATTGGTAGGACGGGACTGCCTGAAGTTCCTTGCCCCTTCTCGACCATTGATTGAAGTAATTGCCGCCATAACCTTCTGGCGTGATCAACATGTCTTCCGGCCCCTGACCATGTGCATTGCTATCGAAGCGCATGTACTGCGCTACAAGTCCCAGGATGGCCCCAGACTCAAACTGATATTTGTCGTTGACTCCGATTGCCCAGCCGCTCTGGTTCAGATCATTCGATGCTGGTTGCGGCACCAGTGCATTGATATCGACGTGCTGTTGACGCAACGGGAAGGCATTCACGGTCACCATCAATACGTGGTTCGGCGCCAGGATTGCCTCAATGGTCGTAAAGTTGTTAAAGCCCTGACGCTTGCTGATGTCGTCAGGCCATGGAAGTCCTTCTACTGTGGTCTTCTTCATTTCATACTGAAAGACTTCGGACAGCAGTAACTTGTGGCGAACAAGGGGAGCATCGAATGACACGCCAGGTATTGCTTCTGCGATACCCACCATGCTCCCGTTTTTCCCCAGCACCGAGGGAACGACTCCCCGCAGTTTGAAACTCCATTGATCTTCCGGCGGTCTTGTCTCAATTGTAGTCAATCCTCCGGAAAAACTACCAAGGCTCGCATCGTAGGGAGTTTTGTATACCGCGAAGGATTCCACCGCGTCGGTCGGAATCGGCACTCCGAAGCTTCCGGTTACCGGATCTGTGGTTCTGGCGGAATTAACTAGCAGCAAGCTCTGGTTTTCGTCTGCGCCCTTAAACGTCAGTTTGCTGTCCAGCGTCTTGATCACGCCGGGAGTAATGGGCAGAATATCTTTCACCTTTTCCTGAGGTGTGGGGATACTCTTCAGTTCCACGTTCGTAACCGTTGCTGGGGGGGCGGCAGCGCTTTCCGTACTCACCGCCGTGGCGGTTTCATTCACTTCCACCTTCTCGGAAACCACATCCAGTTGCAGAGAGAAATCTTCAACATCCTGCTGCTTATCATTCAATGCCACCGTCTTTGTGGCTGGTTTAAACCCTGTCACGCTGATCGATAGCGTATAGTTGCCAGGCTCCAGAGTCGGGAACACATACACGCCATGTTCGTCGGTAGTCGTGCTCTGTGGATTGCCTGTTGCACCCTCGCGAATAAGTTTCACTTCAATTCCGGCTACTCCCGCAGCCGAATTATCTTGTGTCGTAGAAACCGTTCCCTTGATGGACGCCGCTTGATCGTTCGTTTTCTTAGCCTGAGCCGACTGCGCTGCCTTCGCTTCAACGCCCAGGCGCATATAAGCCGGAGCTAATCCACCAGCCACTAGAAGTCCCAAAAAACAATAAATCCTTCTTCGCACTCGAGTCCTATCCATTCCTGGTTCGCTGGAATTTTGATCGTTTTGCCTGTCAAGTTCAGTGTAAACGATGGGAATTGCAATAAAATCGCTGGGAATACTTCGCGTTTCCAGAAGGTACTTCGCTTCTAGCTTTTCTTCTTGTCTATCTTCAGATTCAATATCATCTCTTTCCTGCTATCCAGCGACGACATCGTCTTCGAGGGCGATTTCGCTCCCTCGAGTTCCGCATGTACTTCATAGTCCACGTTGGGATCCAGTCCGCTGAAACGGTAGTTCCCGTCCTTGTCCGCAAATCGGCTGCTCACTGCGTTTGTCCGCACGTTCCTTAAAAAAACCACGCTTCCCGGCAATGGATTCTCGGATTTGTCTGTTACCACGCCGCTCACCGTTCGCAGTTGAGTCTCTTTTTTTCCGCCCTGTGCCGACGCCACTCCCGCGGCTAGCAACAACACCACAAGCAGCACTCCAATTCGTTGCAGACTCTTCATTTCTTCTCTTCACCTTTTTCCTGCTTCGCCGCTTCCAGCCGAATGGACAGTCGATCTTGAAGCTCGCCCGCTTTTGCCGATACCTTCACCGACACTTCCTTATACTTTTTTTCCTTCACCACAATTTCGTATTCCTGGCCTTCCGGTACACGAACCGCAAACTCTCCCCGCGAATTGGTGTAAGTTTCCCAATGAAATTTCTTTTCCGCTTCACGGCGTATCTGTACTCTTGCATTCGGATAAGCCAGCGCCTTCTCGTTGAAAACAGTTCCCAGAATTACATACGCTGGCATACCTTTCTTCTTGCCAGTAGAAGTTGAATCGTTCCTTTGCGTACTCTGGGCGGGCGAACTGTCCTGAGACGGTGGCGGCGCCGGTTCTTGGGCCGGTGCAAAGCTTCCCAAAAATAGTAATGCGGTAAGCAGCTGGGTTCGTGGGTTTCGCATTCGAATTGCGCGATGGGCAGGCCCTTAGGCTCCCTTAATCCGATGATTCTTCAAGGGCAAACGTTGCTTCTTACGCAGGCCACTTTCCTACTCGTCATCCTCTTCTTCATCTTCCTCATCGTCATCCTCGATGTCGCCGTCGTCGTCGAGGTCATCGTCTTCGTCGTCCTCTTCTTCGATCTCATCGTCCTCGTCCTCTTCTTCGTCGAGGTCATCTGCGATCGGCTTCAAAGCTACCGGATGTGTTTGAGAGACTTCCAACTCCGTCTCGCACTCCGGGCAGCTCAGGATCTCTCCCTCTTCCACTTCGTCTTCATCTACATCAATTTCAACTGCACACTCTGGGCAACGGAGCACGACTCCATCCTCCGACTTGATCTAATCCGGTCAGCCCGCCAAAGACGCGGTCAACTCGGTACAGCTATTATATACGCAGGTGGCCCCCCTCTTGGGAACCACCCTCTCTTTGCAGTGTAACCTCACGGGCAGGTAGAAAGTACAGGAAGTTCATGGCTAGAGAATATCCAGATCGGCCCGTAGTCGGAATCGGCGGCGTAGTTATTGAAGCTGGCCGCGTACTTCTGATTCGCCGCAGCAATGAACCGCTCCGTGGGCAATGGTCCATTCCCGGTGGCTATCTGGAACTTGGTGAATCTCTCCAGGAAGGCGTTGCACGTGAACTTTTGGAGGAAACTGGCCTCGAAGTTCGCGTGCTCGATTTAATCGAAGTTTTCGACCGTATCTTCCACGATCCCGACCAATCCAATCCTCAGAATCCGCGCGGCCCCAAATTCCATTTCGTTATCGTTGATTATTTGTGCGAAAGGATTTCCGGGGAACCTCGCGCTGCTAGCGACGTCAGTCACGTAGCCTACGCCACAGAAGAAGAACTTGGACAGTATCAATTGACATCTACGGCAACGCGGGTCCTGAAGAAGGCCTTCGCCATGCAGCGCACTCGACTCGCCAACAGCGCAATCAAACATCAGGAGGATCAAATATAAGAGCGGCTTTATTTCGCCTTTCGGTCACAACTTTCAGGCGGTCGCCTACTTCGCAAGCTTCAGAATCTCGATATTCCCGTTCGAGTTTGTCAACGACAGGGCGCATCCACCATTCCCGATTTTTCCGTTGAGCGAGTCTCCGCCGATCTGTCCGCTTGTCGTTATCGGCAATTCGCTGTTGATTCGCCCAAATGATGTGCGGGCACTCACCGAGTAGTTGCCTCCCTCGGCGATGCGCACCTGGATAGGTGAGAATGACGTCTTGATGGTCACCGCGTTGCACTTTGCCGACGTGCGCGCCTCCGAAACCGTTACCGCCCCATTCTGATTGTCCACGGTGATACTTCCTCCTACATCATCCAGCGTCACCGCTCCAAAACTCATCTTCGCACTCGCCTCGCCACTCACGGAATTTGCCACTACAGGACCGTTCGAGTTTTCCACCCGCAGGTTCCCATTGACACGTTGCACGTTCACAGAACCAAAACTCGTTTTTGCATATGTGTCTCCGCCAGCATCCGTCAAGGAAATGCGCCCGTTTCCCGTCGTTGCTTTCACTCCCTTGCGCAATCCACTCGCATCAATTGAGCCAAAAGAAGTACTGAATTCCGCCTTTCCCTTCACTTCTTTCGCCGTGATGTTCCCGTTGGAATTCTCTACCGTGAGGGCCCCGCCAATCTGCTCAACAGATACTTCTCCGAATGTTGTTTTGACGTACGCATCGCTCCCCGTCGGTCCACCCCTCACTTTTCCGTTCGAGGAAGTGCACTTTATATATCCGGATACGTTCGCAAAATTGATGGCGCCAAAACTCCCGGTCAGTGTGGCTGATCCCTCTACGGTACTAACCTCAATCAATCCATTGTTGTTATTCACAGTCAGGTTTCCGTGGATGTTCTTGGCCGTTACGGATCCGAATGAATTGCTGATTGTGGCCGCTCCGGTGTCCGTCACTTCCACCGCCCCGTTCCCGCCGGAAACTGTCACCGCTCCATCCACATTGTTCACCGTGATCGATGCAAACCGATCTTTCACGTCCAATGCGCCCTTTACGGTTGATACCTGCACCGATCCGTTATTGTTCACCACCCATACATTTCCCGTTGCTCCCGCCACTTCTAGGGAACCAAACGAATTTACTAGTCTGGTCGATCCGGAATCCCGTGAAGTCAGCTGCCCGTGGCCGTTCTCAATATCCGCCCATCCTTGCACTCCGCGCACTTCCAGGTTGCCAAATCCACTTCTCACCCACAGCTTTGCATCCGCAGGTATAGCGATGTCGTAATCAACGGAATAGGACGATCCTTTGTGTATTCTCAGCACCACATGGTCTTCTGGATATACCGTCTTTACCTTGATTCCTTCCGCATCTTGCGAAACTTCAATCCTTATTTCTTCCACATACTTGTCGGCCTGGTCTTGTGAACCCGCCTGCGCCCGGATCGTCGCGGTAATTTTTGCTTCGCGCCCGTTCTCGCCATGGATTCGTACTTCTCCGAACCTGCTTTCCAGGCTCAACGTCTGATTCGCGCCCAGCGTCAGTGTCTTTTCAAAATTTCGTGTGGCTGTGTCCTGCGCTGCCTGCCCACTGCCTGCAAGCATTGCACCCGCCAGTAAAAGAACCGCACCTGCATTTACGTGCCTCATCGTTTCGTCTCCAAAATCTCCTGCAACGTGGCCTCTTTGGCCTGATACATCGCCAAAAGTTGATACCGCAGATGAGCGTTGGACGGATTTTGCCCCGCCTGCAACCGCAGCTCATCGATTGCGCTGTCCAGAACCACCAGTTTTTCCTGATAGCTTGCCATCAGCGGCGACGTGCTCGATTCCATCTGTGGTTTTGCATCGGTCGCCAGCTTGTCGATGGCTTTCATGTACTCACGTTCCGTACGTTCAACTTCTGCAAGTTTTCGATCCTTCAGGAAGCTGTCCTGCGCCGTTTGCGTCGACGTGTCTCTCCTCGTAAATACATATCCAGCAGTCACTGCCAGCGCCAGCACCAGCACACCTGCCAATCCCAGTTGCCATGCCATTGGTATGCGCCGCCAAAATAAGATCGATTCCCACCAATTCGCACTTTTCTGCTGCTCCTGCTCAATCAGCGACGCTTCAATTCGCATCCACAAACCGGGGCTCTCCCGGTAATCCCGCAACTCTTCTGCTGCGCTGCTTAGCGCTTTCCAGGCGCGCAGTTCTTCCGCGCACTCAACGCAGCTGTTCGCGTGGACTTCCAGTGCCGTCCACTCTTCCCCTGTGCCATCCGCAAAAATCCGTTCGCGATCGTTGCATGTCAAATTCATGCCGCGCCTCCCGCGTCTGCGCTTCGCGGAGCTTCCAGCATCCCGCGCAAACTCTTCTTCGCCTGGAAGAGCGTATTCTTTGAAGCAGTTTCCGTTATCTCCAGCATCCCGGCAATTTCCGCGTGCTTGAATCCTTCCACTTCGTATAGCAGGAACACGTCTCTCTGGTGTTGGGTCAGTGTTGCGATAGCCCGCTCCAGAGCCATTCGCAATGTTGGATGGGCTCCAGGCGCTCGCAACTTTGGCAAGGGATCCTGTTCCTCGGAATCCTCTTGCTGCACCAGTTCCTTGCGCCTCATTCGGCTACGCCGCAAATCATGGCAGGTATTCACGAGGATTCGGAATATCCAGGTGACGAAAGAAGATTGTCCGCGGAAGCTTCCGACGCTTCGCTGCACCTTCAGGAAAGTTTCTTGCACCGCGTCTTCGGCATCGCTTTGCGATCCCAAAAGATTGCGCGCCAGGTTCCGCATGCGCGCTCCCTGCAAGCGGTATAGGCGCTCATAAGCGTGTAGATCGCCCGCCAGGCAGGATGCCGCCATCGTCGCATCCTCTACACCCCCCTGCGAAACTGGTTCGTTCGTGTTTTGCGATTCCCCCGGCAAAGATTCCACTCGCTGCCGCGCCCCCTCGCTGTGCGTTGATGCGATTTTATGTCCCCAAACCAGCGCTATCTCCACCGAACCCATCTCGTTCTCCTGAGGTATAGACGACCCTCAGACCGCAAACGTCTGGGCACTGCGAATGGCTGCTTGCAGCTTTGTAAGTGATTGTTACGACTGAATTTACAGAGAGGATTGGTTTGTGTGTAGTGCGGAATCGAGCCGGAATCGAACTTTTCCATGCAGTGGGCTTCGCTCGTTTCCCCAGAGTAATCTTCCCACTTCGTCGTCCGACCGTAGCCAAAGTTTCAATCCCTGTGCTCGCGCTGGTACTTCGAACACCAGATACGAAGTATACGACTCGCCTGGCCTCAACGGCGTAGAGAGTGGCGTCGAATTCAGTCTCTGCGCCTCCAACACTTCTTTTGCCTTCGCTGACGGCCAAAACGTGTGTCCTAGGTTGTCCACAAGAATCGCTTGGCGGGTGTTTGGCGTTAGCGGCCCGTCGCCCCGCCTTGGTGAGATTGTCGAGGGGTCGAACCAAGTACGCAATTCCACCAGTACAAATTCTCCATCGCCTACAATCTGTTCTGATTCGCCACCCACCGCTTTGTCCGTCGCAACACCCGCTACCTGGTACGCCAGATGACAATCAATTTCGCAAAAATATTTCTTCATCCCCAACGGCAAATCTACATCACCACTTAAAAGCGAAAATCCCAACAGGATAGCGGCATAGCTGGTCAGTACTATTCCCGCTCCCGCTCCTGCGATCGCAACCAGTTGATGCGATTTCGCAAATAACCCGTACAGCCCCACAAGAACAAGCACAGCCAGAACAAGCGCTGTTCCCAAAAAGCACAACACCGCAATCGGTGCCATCGACGGTATGGTCCCATTCATGCCCGTTCCTCCACGTAAAGATCCGCTGCGCACTCCTGTGGCAGAGCCCCGCGAGTACGCTCTCTCTTCTCGAACTCCAACACGGCGTCGCGCAGATCCGCAGGCGTAAAATCCGGCCACCGCTTTTCCAGAAAGACGAATTCCGCAAAAGCACATTCCCACAGCAGGAAATCTGATATGCGTTGCTCTCCGCCTGTCCTGATCAGCAGGTCCACATCAGTCGATCCACCGCGCTGCACCTCCGAAAGTACGTCAGCGAAAGCATCGCTCGACAAATCTTTCACCTTGTAGAACTTGGTAGCCGCTTGATAGATCACCTGCCTTGCTGAGTAGTCGATTGCCAATCGCAGGTGCAGCCGCTTGCCGTTCACTGTCAATGCTTCCGCTTCCGCAATAGCGTCGCGTAACAGAGCTGGCACACGGTCGCGTCGCCCGATAACGCTCAGGCGAATCCCCTCATTTACACAGTGCTCGGTCTGTTCGATCAGGTATTCCCGCAAGATTCCCAGGATGGCCTCAACCTCCTCCTTCGGCCTCTTCCAGTTGGCGGCCGACAACGCAAACAAGGTCAGCGTGTGAATCCCCAGATGGGGAGCGCACTGGATTACTCGCGAAGCAGCTTCCGCCCCTGCGCGGTGTCCCGCAGAGCGCGGCAAGCCATTTGAACTGCCCCATCGTCCGTTTCCGTCACAAATAATCGCCACGTGTAGCATCGGGGCCGTAGCCACCGGTATCCGTAATCTTTGTTCTAGAACGCTGTTCTGCATGAACATGGACTCTTTTCACGCCTCCATTCTGCAATGTACTTTACATCATAAAGTAAAAGGTTAAATTTTTTACCGGTCCCTCGTTGCCCGAATCAACGCTTCCATGTGGTCCAGGTACTTTTCCAGAGTTTTACGTCCCAACCCCGTCAATCGGTATTCCGTTTTCGGCAACCGTCCATCAAAGGACTTCGTGCACACAATGTAATCGGCCTCTTCCAGTTTCCGCGCATGTACGCTCAGGTTTCCGTCCGTCGTCTTCAGCAATGCCTTCAACTCGTTAAACGTCAGTGAACGATTCACTGCCAGCGCACTGACAATTCCTAGTCGGATCCGCTCATGGATCAAACGGTCCAGGCTCGCAGATACGGGCTCAGTGGCCACACTCCGAACGGGCACCGGCGATTCCTCCCGCGTTCCTCGTTCTTGTCGAATTGTCGAAGACTTCGTCATATCTTGAATACTTTCCGCTAATTCTCTTACCCGCCGTAGCGGAAGGCGATCCACAATCCAAATCCCATTTGTACTACTCCAAATCCTGCGGCCATGAAGATGTTCCCCCATTGCAGTGGAGAAAACAGCGCTCCCGTACCTAACGCCATCAGGCATAGCCCCATAATTGGCACTGCTCTAACGGAAAACGCGCCTCCCGTAACGATCGCCGTGCCATAGAGTAGCAGCCAAACTGCAGGCAACGTTGAAATGGCTCCCATCTGATACAGCGCAAAGGTCAGCAGTCCGCCCACGATGATCGGCGGCGCAAAACTAAATGCAAACTTGCGCCCGGGTCCGGAAAACAGTGAAGAATTGGCCCGCCGCGCCTTTGTCGCGGCGGCTGGCGCAGCAATCGCCAGCGCAACAAAGACTTCGGCCAACCACACAGCCAGCCAAGCCTTGGCTGTGCTCTGTCGTGAAGCCAGCGCCGAAGCAGCCAGGGCCGTTAAACCCATCGCTACCCCACCCCATCCGGGCACAGCCGTAAACTCCGCTGCGTTCTCCATGGTTTCGCGTATGTACCGAAGATGATCCGCAGCACGCGAATCAATGGGGATGGGTCTGCGGGTCGTTGGAATGGGATTGGTAGATGGCACGAGGGCAAGCCTACGCCAGAGGGGAATTTGTGTCAAGTACTTTATGCTGTAAAGTTAAGTCTGGTTTCCTCGCTTGTATCGGCCCCGCAGCCCGTTCCACCGGATAATGAATACATCTGCGAACATCTGCAGGCTGTCTCGAAACATGCTCACTTTCGTCGCCGGCGAGTGTGCCCAACGCACCGGTACCTCCACGGTGTTCAGTCCATGGTGGCGGGCGAGATACAGAAGTTCCGGATCGAACCCGAACCGCTCGATGGTCTGCTGTTCAAAAATAATCCGGCATCTCCCTCGCCGAAACGCCTTGAATCCGCACTGGGTGTCTACGAACGGCAGACGAAGGATGATTCTCACGATTTTGTTGAATAGGATTCCCGCAAACTCCCGAAAAGCTGATTGGTGCGCTTCGATCAATTGTCGGTTCATCGCGCGCGATCCAATCGCCACATCGCAATTTCTCAAGGCTGCCAGCAGTTTCTCCGCTTCTTCAATCGGAGCCGACAGGTCCGCGTCCGTGAACAGCACAATCTCTCCCTGAGCCTCCAGGGATCCGCGTTTTACGCTGTATCCCTTGCCTCGATTTGCCTCGTTCGAAAGCACTCGCAGATTTTCGATCTTTCCCCGAAACGAATCTGCCACCCGCGCTGTTCCATCGTTCGAGCCGTCATCCACCACGACCACTTCCGTGTTCGGCCTCTGCTCGCGAATGTATTGTGCGATCTTCCCAAGAGTGCCGGGCAAGCGTGCCTCTTCGTTGTAAGACGGCACGACGATTGATAAGTCAGGTGCGGCGTTTGTCATCGACGTTACGTATCCCTCCATCAGGGTGGCTCACCAATGGCACGAAGCGGCAACCTTCACGCCGCTCAACCACTGACTTGGTTCCATGCCTTCTTACGAAAATTAGAACCGATATTTCATCTTCATCCACGGGGACAATCATTCGCCCTTCGTCCGATAGCTGGTCTACCAATTGCTCTGGCAATCGAGGTGCGCTTGCCGCCACCAGGATTGCATCGTATGGCGCGAATTCCGATAGTCCAGCGGAGCCATCGCCGCAGTGCACCTGCACATTCACAAAACCCAAACTTTTCAGCCGATCGCTTGCGGAGGTGGCAAGTTCGGGTCTCACTTCAACGCTGTGCACCTCTTGAGCCAGACAGGCCATCACTGCCGCCTGATATCCGCAACCTGTTCCAATCTCGAGCACCCGTTCCGTTCCGCGCAGCTCTAAGGCTGCTGTCATCGTCGCAACCATGTATGGCTGCGAAATCGTTTGTTCCAGACCGATTGGCAACGGAACATCATCGTAAGCCTTGCCTCGCCATTCCGGCGCCACAAATTCGTGCCGCGGCACTGTTCTCATTGCTCGCAGCACTCTCTCATCACATACGCCACGCCGCCGAATCTGTTCCTCCACCATGGCCTCGCGTGCTGCCCGATATAATTCTATTAAGCTGCTCGCCTCACCCGGTTCTGCAGCTTTCAGAAGATCTCGCCACATCTCAGTGCCATCCACTCTTAAACTGCGCCACTAGCCCAATTTCCTTTTACCGGAAAACTGGCCGCAAGGCCAGTGACGTACGCAACAAGTCAGCACTTCCGAACAGGCGCGCGCCGCACTGCCTGTCTCTAAACTCATTCTTCGAGCAGTTTGCTCGTGCTTTTGGAGGTTGTCATGAAGGCCGTGCTCGCACTTATTGTCATCTACATTGGAGCGTTCTTTCTCGCCATCCAGGGAACTTCTTCTTCCTCCGTCGAAGCCGCCCAACAATCTCCTGTCGCTGCGCAATCCGTTTCGGCCAAGCCGGCAACCATTGATCCTGCCAAGGCTGCCGATATTCACGCGCTGCTCGATCTTGTCGGTGCCCGTGACCAGGTTCAGGAATCTGTTAATCTGACCGCCGAGCAATACCGCGAAAAGTTGCTCGCAACAGTGCCTAACAGCGATAAAGGGCAGGCATTCGTGAACACTGTTATCTCCGATTACGAAAAACGCTTTGACGTGGATCAGGTTGCCGAACAACTCGTCTTCATCTACGACAAACATTACACCGAAGATGAAATTAAGGGCCTTCTCCAGTTTTACGGTTCCCCTCTCGGACAGAAAGTCGCCGCCGAATCACCGCGAATCTCACGCGAAATTCAGGAAGCGAGCCGCATTACCGCCAACAAAGCTGCCAGGGAAGCCCTACAGCAAGCCAAAGAAGACAATCCGGGTGTTGGTCAAAATGCACATCTTGGTACGGGTGCCCCTCGTCGTTTCCAACAGCGACGCCAGCAGGACTCTTCACAGCAAGCCGCTCAGCAGCAGGATCAGCCCTGATTCAAATTCAAAACCGGTAGTTTCTTGTCTACGATTAAGGCAAGCGTTTCTTGATCTTGATATCCACGCCAAACGTTCCGTTCTGATCTCGCAGCGCCACGACCGATACATTTCTCGATACGTTGTATTCCACTTGAATCACCTGCTGTTGCGTCGAACTGACATTCGATACATACATGATCGACAGGTTTCTGGTGACCTGTTGTTCCACGGTGATACGCGCTCCTGCGTTTTGGTTCGTTCCTGTCGTTCCGATCCCAGCAAGTCCAGGATCCACACGGAATCTAGTGATACCAAACAGCCGTTCCACCCGCCCGCCAAGTTGGCTTGAGATGGCTTCAGACAGCAGCGCGGTTGCTCCCGATGATCCCGATTGCGTCCCTCCGCCGGAACGCAACGCAGATTCTGACCCAGTCTGTCCTAAGGCCAGCAATGTTACGATGTCATTGCCCGGCAGCGGTGGATCCGAGCGGTAAGCAAAACTCATCTTGCTCGATGGGCCTGTGAAGTTCAGCGTGATTTCATACTGTTGAATATTTGTTGTCGCTTCCACATTGATCGTCGGATCTAAACGGAACGGGTTCGCAAAATTCAGATCCCCTCGCGTCACCTTGTAATGGTTATCCCGGAAATATAGATCGCCCGAAAGCACGTGGATATGTCCCAGCATAATCGGATGCTCTGCAGTTCCGCGGACTCGCAGGTTTGCTTCTGCCTCCAAGTGCGCGCCGGGCCATTCCATTCGAGCGTCGGGTGTAGAACTCGCCTCCACGTCAAATTGCAGGTTGCGCAGGAAATTCGAAGTGCTGGAACTGCTCGAATCCTTACTGGAAATCAAGCTGCCTGCGGACTCCAGTCCCTCATTCAAATTCACACGCTGTACTACTACTTTCCCCGAGAGCAGTCCCCCATCCAGAGTTCCGGACAACCGCAGATTCCCTCCCAGCAGCCAGCTCAATCCTTCCGGATAGCGTATCCGTAGCTTGTCCGTTCTCGCCGACACGTCATACCGCAAAGGCCTTTCTGAATAGTTCACGCTGCCGCTCAGCGACAGAAGTCCTCCGCCAGCCTCTCCTGTCACATTTTCAAAGAACAATCGGTTCGCATCGAATACCAGATCGCCTTGCACGTTACTTAGTCCCGTCGGAAAATCTGCGGATCGCGCCGACGCATTTTCCAGCTTCATTCGTCCGATAATTCGCGGCCTGTCCATTGTTCCTTCGAACGAAGCATTCATATTCACGTGGCCACCAACATCCACATCCTTGATGTACGCGCTTAACAACCGCAAGTCCACTGAACCGTTCAGTTTCATCGCCAGCGCGCGTCGGCCAGAGAATTGGATCGATCCGCTCAAATCCACATTCGTATTGGTTCCTTTAAGTCCCGCACTCAAAATTTTCAGATTGTCGCGCGTTGAGGTCAGATGGATTGGCCCCGAGTTTTCCAGCTGCACATTGGCATACGTCAGAACCAGCCGTGAAAAGTTCCCGTCGACCACCAGGCTCTCTGGATGCTGCAATTCTCCCTTCACTGTGATATCGCCGTCCGCCGTCCCGTGCCCATCGAATCTCTGCAGATGTAATGCCGAAAGCAAGTACGGATCCAGATTTATGTTCTGGATCGATATTTTTCCATCCACCGGCATGGGATCCAGAAGTCCCAGCGAGACATTTCCTGAAATCGCGCCGGCGTTCATTGCTGATTTCAATTTTAACCGTCCCTCCTTTCCATCGGAGCTCAGTTCTCCGTCCAGGCTTCCGATCAATTCATTGCCCACGCGCAAATCCACTAGCCGGAATGTTCCTTCACCTTCTGGTCGCGTCGCCGGGCCGCTTGATTTCAGGCGGAAAGTCAGCTGTCCACTCACCGGTAGGCCTGCCGATTTGATCCGCCGAAAATTTTCGAGTGGCAGCGAAGCCCCCACCAGGTCGGTAGTCAGCGATTTGTCTGCATACCGGTACCCCACACTCCCCGTTACGATTCCGGCGCCAGTTTTCTCTGTTCCCGGGGCAAAGAAACGCAATTCAGCATTCGACAGCCTCACTTCGTCCGGTCGCACGTTCAACTGCCCACGCAAGCGGTTGAACGCCACGCTGTATACGTCTCCATCCGCAAGATCAAAATTGCCCGTCAAAGCCGGTTCGGCTCGTGTTCCTTGTCCATGAAACTGCCCCGTCAGGAACCCATGCACCGGATAATTCCATCCGCCTAATTGTTCCAGTCCTTCGAGAGGCACTTTCTCAAGATTAATCTCGCTCGACCACTGGCTCTCCGGTCGGAACTCCCAGTCATTTAGCTGCAGTTGCCCGTCGATTCCCGCCTGCATCGTCCCGCGTGTCGCTCTGCCGTGGGAAACTATCAGTTCCTTTGGAGAGTAGGTCATATCTCCGTCCAGGGAATCCAGGGCTACGCTGCCATACCGGAAATTCTCTCCGCGAAGATGCCCTTGGAATGTCGGTCCGTCCGAAGCCCCCGTAATCGTGCCGTCCCATTGCATCGATCCGGTGTAGAGAATCTTTGCTTCCTCGCTGCCAGGCTTATCTCCTGAAAGTGCGTGAATGAAATCGTTCCAGCTCTCCAAAGCCCCCACTTCCAGGTGAACATCCAATGCCGTATTCTTGGGCGCCAGCACTCCAGTAATTGTTCCTCGCGAGGTAGGCGTCGCAAAATCCATTTTCGTGATTTCCAGTACATTCGTGATGTCACGATAGTGGACTTTCCAGTCCCCGGTCACGGGGATATGGCCTGCTCGTAAATCGTCGGGCTCTTCCAGTTTTAGCGCCGCCGAAATATCGAACTCTCGAAAATTATCGTGCCAGGTTTCTACCGTGTCCGCGCCGATCACCGAATCCCAATGCAAGGCGTCGATCGGAAATCCCGCGTGATCGATCGCCGGGGTCACTTCCGAGAGCCGTACGTTCTGCAGCCTGGTTTCTGCACGGAATTTCAATCCTTCATACTGCATCGTAAGCCGGCCCTTAAGGCTGCCCCCCAACGCATACGCAGTGAAGTCCGGCAAAAATACGCTCTTTTCATCCAGCGTGTAATTCGATCGTGCTGTCAGGTTCGCGGAGTGAAAGTCGACAAATCCCAGCGTGATATTGTCTCCCGCAAAACTCCCTTTCCCCTGAACCTTTCCGCCCCCGATCGACCCTTCCCCTCGCAGGTCGACTCTACCCAGCGGCACTTCCGGCGTTCGAAACGCCTCCCGCAAATCCAGCAAATCCAGCCAAGCGCGATACCGGTAAGTGAACGCCGGTACTCCCAGGTCCGGCATTTGCGCTTGCACGTCCACGTGAGATCGGCCCACATCCAGAATCCCTTGTTCAATTGCGAATCCCTCGCGTCCCAGCGAAAACTTTGCGGCGACATTCGCGGGCACCGGTACGTCGCGTCGCCGCCCCAATTCCACGGAGTCCCAATTTAGTGAACCCAGATAGATGGGATTTGCCGTCGTCCCTCCCAGCGTCACATTCAGACGAAGATCGCCGCCTTCCACCGCCACCAGCGATCGTATGTTGTTATAGAGAATCCACCCATTATCCACTTGTAGGTGGCCTATGTGCAGTTTCAATAGTGTTTCTTGTAGCGGTCCTTGTGACTTTGTTGTGCTCTTCAGCGTCGGAAGGTTGTTCGTCCCATCATTCTCAACACGCAGGTGTACCTGCGGCCGTTGCAGGATCAGTTCCTTCAGTGACACACGCCGTCCCCAGAACGAATCGATTTGCAATCCAACTTTTGCTTGCTCCACGCTCAGCAGCGGTTCGGTATCTTTTGGTTCTGTCCCGTGTACCACCAAACCCCGGACTGTTGCGTTTAGCGAAAACCATCCCACCGAGACTGTCCGGATTTCGACTTGCCCACCTGTCAACGTTTGCATTCGTTCGATCAGCAATCGCCGCAACAGCGGATTTGCCAACCCGCTTCCCAGGGCGATTATTGCCAGTGCTATTCCGAGCGCCGTCCACGTTCCCAATACCCACAACAAGTGTTCAAGCCATCTTATTTTCTGCCGGCGGGATTCTTTGCTCATTTCTGTCCCTCCGTCAGCAGTATCTCCACCCGCACTCGCGATCGGCTCTCTTTCAGCCATTTATCGGCTTGTTCATTGATCGCTCGCTGCACCAGCGCTTCCTGGATAAAATCGTGCGCTGCGTCCAGTGTCGGTGGATTCTGTCCTCGTGATTGTGCCCGCGGAACTACGCGCGTCTCGTAAAACTCTTGTATCGCCTTGTCGTCGATCTGAATCGCAGGCCGAAATCTCGTATCCAGATAATTGCTCAGGTAGAGTTGCGACTTCAGCATCTGTCGCACGTCCTCTTCGCTAAGTCCGTTTTGCCTTCTCCGCTCTTCGAACTCTTCTGTTTTCGAAAATGATCGCTTTAGCCTTGCCAGGCTGCGCTCAATCTCTTCCTCAGAGGGCTGGCCGATCCGGCTGACTCCCGCCTCATTCCTCACGATCCATTGGTCGATTAGCCGCTCCAGTATCTGCCCATCGCTTTCCGATTTTCCGTCCAAGAACATCTGATAGTGGCTCAACGCCCGGATATCGCTCAATAAAATGACATCGTTCTCGATTCGCGCCGCAATCCGGTCCACCACTTCCTGCGCAAGGCTCGCCGTCGCCGCAATCAGGAGCGGCACAAGCAACAGGAGTCGTACAATTCCCCGCATTAGAAACTCGATCCTAAATTGAAAAAGATCTGGAAGTGCTGTAGGTGTGTCCCTTGCTGACAGAATACCGCACTGTTCTTGCACGGAATCACAATCGTCGGCCTATTGATCTGGTATCCGAGATCGACGCGTATTGGTCCCACCGGCGTCGCGTACCTTAATCCAAACCCTATCGTGTGTGAAAAGTAGTTCAATTCATTCGTACAGTTAAGTACACAATGTGTTGGATTGAATCGACCCGAAGGAAGCCCAGGATATGCTGCCTGGAACACCGGCTTTGGCGGAGACCATCGCAAGGTCATCCGGCTCACTCGGCTGAATGCATTCCCTCCGTCATAAAAAAATGCGCCTCCCAAACCCGACGGCACAAACGGAAACTTTAGCGGAAACCGCAGCTCCTGGTTGATTACCAGCAGCGCCTGTCCACCCACCGGAAAGCCTGTGATTGAATCGCGCGGTCCTGCCTGGTTCAGGGCAAATCCCCGTAGATTCGATCCGCCTCCGCTGAATAGTCTTTCCGGCAAAGGAATGACCTGTGGCGGCGGATCTGTTGTTTGCGCCGGGAAAGTCAGAGATACGGTGCTCGCATACGGCTGCAGTATTCCCAAGCGGATAGAACGTGCATAACTCCAATTTCGCTTAATCGGGTGATATCCCGAGCTCTGTACGAAAAATCGAACGAAACTCGAGCTGCTGCCGATGGCCGTTCCTGCCAGGCTTACCTCCGCGCTTGTGAACATCCCCTTGGTGGCATCCGCCGGGTTATCTCGGGTGTCACGAAACCACGTCACCGTAAATTCCGAAACTCGCGTTGGTTGGTTGAACAGTGGCACTTCATCCACCGGTATGTTCAGGTTGCTGACCGTCACCTTCCGGTATGCATACCGGTAGAGTAGTGATGTCCGCGGAGAATATTGTTCCGTCAGTTGCAAGTTTCCCTCATATCTCACCTGCGAGAACGTATTGATATCCTGTGTTTTTTCCGCGTACACGGTAGCCTGCGTACTCCATTTTGGGCTGTTGAACGTGTCTGGAGAAGAGTACGCCAGTAATGCGCGGCCCTGAATGGTACTTCCCCTCATCTTTAAGGTCAGAGAATCCGCTCGCCCCGTAAGGTTTTCCTTCGATATTTCCAGAATTCCTCGCGGTGCCGCCTGAACTTCCCCTCCCGTAGGATTGGTTGTACTCGCCAGTCGCTGAACTTCAAACCCTCCACCGTAAGAGATTGTGTATCTCTTTGCTTCTTCTACCAGCACTACAATGTCTTTTTCCGGATCGGTTCCGTTCGCATTTTGGGGTTCGATTGTCACGCGGTTGAATATTCCAAGGTTGTAGAGCTTCTGCTGAGATTCGACTACCTCTCTCTGACGCAAAGGCTCGTTCGGCTTTACCTTCACGTCTCTGCGTATCACTTTCGGTCGCGTATGATCGTATCCCGTAAGGAATACGCGCCGCACACGGATCTGGGGCCCTTCCACGATCTTGTAGACAAGCTTGACAGGTTCTGCCCGTGCGATCTTTGACGCCGGTTCATCCTTCGTTCTTCCCCCAGGACTGTCATTATTTGTTGCCGCTGGTTCTGTCGAATTTGTCTCGGTCCCGGCCGGTTCCGCTGTCCACGTGAACGTTGCGTTCGGGAATCCTTCGTTGAAATAAAGCGCCAGAATATTGTCACGGTCGCTGGCCACATTGATATCCGAATATGGCTGACCCGCCGAAGAACCCACCACACTCAAAATGTCAGCTTCAGGAATGGATTTCATTCCTTCGATCTGCAGGCTCGATACTAGCGTCTGTTTGCCCTCTTCAATCGAAAACTGGATGACCAGATCTCCAGTTCGGTCCTTAAAGTCATCCAGGATTTTTCCTTCCACCATCGCGGACAAAAATCCGTTTGCCACATAAAGATTCTTCATCGACAGGGCGTCGTTTTCCATCAGCCGCCGGCTGAACCTTGGCCGGGTTGCCCACGAACTTGTCAATATATTCAACCGGGTACGAAGCAATGACGTGCTGAAATATTTATTCCCCTGAAAGTCCACCCGCAACAGCTTATGCCGGTCTCCACGATCCACCTTGTAGGTGATCGTCTGTTCGGATCCTTTCCATCCGGTCTTCGTTACTTCGATCTCTCTCGATGCTGTGCCATAGCTCACGCTCGCATCAAAGTATCCATCTCTCTCCATTCGCTCTCGAAGATTCCTTTTACCCTCTTCCAGTAAGTCTGCATCGACGGCCCCTTCTTGATAAATGGGGATCAATTTTTTCAAGTCGCCCTTCGAGAACTTGGCTCCTTCTACTTGCACTAGCACTCTTGGCCCTTCTGTTACTTCGATCGTCAGCGGAATCGTATTGTCAGTCGAGTTGTACTCGCCTCGTCTTGCTGACACTCTTCCGCTAAGGTGCCCTTTCTTCTCCAGAAATTTCCTGATTCTCTCTTCGCCTGAGCGGATTCTTCCGACAGTCAATTCGCGTCCGAGCTTCACCTTGAACAGTGCCAGCAGATCCGCGTCCCTGTATTCCGTATTGTTCAGCAGTTCAATCTTGCTCAGCCGCACCCGTGGGCCTGAATTAACGTGCACTATCAAATCCAACTGGTGGCTTTCCGTCCGCGCTCGCTTTTCCACTTCCAGTTTTGCCTGGTACAGTCCTTCTTCCCGGAGTGTGTCCTGCAGCCGGGTGGTTGCTTCTACCACATCCGTTTCATGGTAGGTCTGTCCCAACGCCAGCTGCATTGCGGCTGCGGCAGACGACTCTGAGGGTGGTGCTGTAAGGCCTTCGATCAGCACCTGGTTGAAATACATATTTTCCGTAGCCACAAACTCCAGGCCCACTCCGCCCTGCTCCGGATACGTCTCCGCTCTTAAATCCGCGTAATTTCCCGTTTGATACAAGATGCGTAACTCGGCCGCCACCTGCTCCGCATCCAGCGGTTTTCCCACCTCTACCGGCAGGCCTCCCGGCACTCCGGCAATTTCTCTGCCGTCCTCTTTCACTATTCTTACTGCTACGACGTTCGGCCCAACGGTTTTTTCCGATTTTTCTGCGGCATTTTCTTGAGCAAATGAGCCGCGCGCTCCGCATAGGCAAAAGAGGAGCGCCAGAATCCGTAACCCACTGTCCCAGCTTGCTTTCATTCTTATCTATACTCAGACGAAGGGTAGCACACGCGCGTTGCTTCTTCGGCAGCCTTTGGCGGTATCATGAGAAGAGTCCCTTATAGGAAATTCTACTTTACGTGAGCCCTCCCCTATCTGAAAAATACTCGCGCCAGGTGCTCTTCCCGGCCATCGGTCAGGATGGCCAGCAGCGCCTTCTTTCCTCAACTGCTGTGATTGTCGGTTGCGGCGCAATCGGTGCCGCCTCCGCCAACCTCCTTGTCCGGGCGGGCGTCGGTCGTGTCCGCATCATCGACCGTGATTTTGTTGAACCTTCCAACCTCCAGCGCCAGACCCTCTTCGAAGAATCCGACGCCCGCGATTCGCTCCCCAAGGCTACCGCCGCCGAACGAAGGCTCCGCGCTATCAATTCTGATGTTCAAGTGGAAGGAGTCGTCGATGATCTCAACGCCAAAAACGTCCGTAAACTTCTCTCCGGTTATTCCCTGATCCTCGACGGCACCGACAACTTCGAAACGCGCTTCCTGATCAACGATTTCGCCGTCGATTCAGCCATTCCCTGGATCTACGCCGCCGCCGTTTCCAGTTATGGTCTCACCATGGTCATTCGCCCCGGCCAAACGGCTTGCATGGCTTGCCTCATGGACTCTTCTTCAGGCCTCGGCGTGGAAGAAACTTGCGATACAATTGGCGTCCTTGGCCCAGTCGTCAATCTCATTGCTTCCCTTGAAGTTTCTGAGGCGCTTAAGCTTCTTTCCGGTTGCGATTCTGCGCTTCACGGCCGGCTTATTTCCACAGACGTCTGGACTGGACGCTTCCAATCGATCGTTCCTGAGCGTTCTCTTAACTGCCGTGCTTGCGTCCGCCGAGAGTTCACCTACCTTCTCGGCCAAGCTCAACCGCACATCACCATGTGCGGCCGCGATTCTGTGCAGATACACGAACGACACCGGACTCTCGATTTACACGCGCTTGAAGGTCGCCTGGCTTCCACCGTTGCTAACCTTCGCCAAAACGGATTTCTCCTTCGCTTCAGCGTCTCTCCTTATGAAGTCACCGTTTTCACCGATGGCCGGGCTATCATCAAAGGCACAACAGATCCGGCTGTTGCCCGTTCCCTCTATGCGAGGTATCTTGGTTCTTAAATAGAGGCATTTTCGCGAGTTCGAGGTCGCGGACTCTCAAATCTGTCACTCAGACCGAAGAGCGAATGTTCGAGTTTAGTCCCGGAGGAATAAGGGCAACCAAGTTCAACCGAAGCAGCGCTTTCTGCTGCATTTAACCTTGTGTACCTGGTTTGTAGATTGTCCGAGGATTGTTCTGCGGGGAATTACTGCCTACCGATAGACTCCGCCGCGACCGAATGGCGAACGCATCGCCGCTCGATCCAGGTTTTCCCGCAGGTTCATGAGCGTCAGAAAAGTGCTCAGCACTCGCGCTTTTAGATCATCGGTAAGATGAAGACCGCTGGTCGCTACACGCGCCAACTTCTCTCCGTGTTCCGTAATGAAACCCATGATTTCCCGCGTTCGTTCGTGCGGTGTATTTCCCAACGCCGTTTCGCGCCGCATCTCCGCGCAACTTGCTTCCACCGACAACGTGAAATGCAAAACGCACAGTTTTTGTTCGGCCAGTGCGGCCGGAACATCGTGTTTGCACCCCGAGATGTGGCAAAGTTCGCTCATGGCCCAAAAAAGCTGATGGCAGATACGTAACATTCCTAGCGCCGAAAATCCAGAAGTATCCGCGAGCTGGTACGAATTGTGTATCAGCCGCTACCTGCCCTTTTGTCCAGCCGTTGTTCCCCCTCTTCAAAACAGCCCCTGTTTTACAGGTTAAATTCATTGCCCTTTCGTGCAACGATGGTTTTGCAGTGCGCTCTCGCTTTCCGTCATCGCGGTTTTTTCACTGCCTGTATTTAAATCTTTTTCATGCTGCGCTCCTCCCTGTGCCTGCTGATTGTTTTTCAAAAAGTTGTTTGACACGACTAGCGGGTTCCTGTATAAATATACAGTCGACTGAATAGAATATACAGATGAGTGCTACCAAGACATTTCGGCACGGACAAATCCTTCGCCTCATCGCCCAGGGGGGTGTGGGTAGCCAGGAACAACTCCGTCGCCGCCTCGCCCAGCAGAAACTGCGCGTAACACAAGCCACGCTTTCCCGCGACTTGCAGGAGCTGAAACTGGCCAAAACCCTGGAAGGCTACAAACCCGTTGCCGGGATCTCCGAGGAAATTTCTGTACTTCCGCCGCTCACTCGGGCCCTCCGTGAGTTTCTTCTGGACATCCGCCCGGCCGAGAATTTGCTCGTTCTGAAGACGCCACCCAGCGGTGCGCAGCCCTTGGCCGCTGCTGTCGACGGCGCAAAATTCACTGAAATTGCCGGCACCATCGCTGGAGACGATACCGTTCTCATCATCACTCCCAATCGCAAGACCCGCGAATCCCTGCAGAAAAAAATCGAAGCTCAGGTGAAATGAGAGATCCCAAAAACATCGCTGTCATTGGTGTGACTGGGTATACCGGCTTTGAGCTGGCAACACTCCTTCTCCGCCACCCTGCTCTTGCGGCTCCCACGTTTTACGTTCGCGAGACCAATGGTGCTAACTGTCTTTCGCAGATGTTTCCTGTCCTTCGCGGCTGGGGTGAGGCACCGGTTAAGCCTCTCTCCGTTGAGGCTGTGACCTCCAGCGCCGTGGGCACCGCTTTCCTGGCTACGCCCCACGAAGTGTCTGCCGACTTGGCTCCGCAACTTATGGATGCCGGCATTCGCGTCATCGACCTGAGCGGGGCCTTCCGCTTCACGTCTCCCGAGACCTTTTCTCTCTGGTATAGGTTGCCCACGCCGCATGCTTCTTGCCTCGCAAAAGCCGTCTACGGGCTTCCTGAACTCTTTGCTTCTGATATTTCCAGCGCGAAGCTGATCGCCAATCCCGGCTGTTACGCAACCAGCGCTATTCTTGCTCTTCGTCCTCTCTCAGACGCAGGCTTGATCTCTTCTACACAGGATGTGATCTGCGACTGCAAATCCGGTGCCAGTGGTGCTGGCAAAGAGCCTCGTCACGATCTCAATTTCGTGGAAGTCGACGAAAATTTCCGTGCCTACAACCTGTTCTCCCATCGCCATACTCCTGAAATCATCGATCACTCCGGTGTCCCTGGGTCTCAGCTCGTTTTCTCTACTCATTTGCTTCCCGTTGCCCGGGGTATTCTTTCCACGATTTACGTCAATCTTTCGCAGCATTGCACTCCTGAACTCGTGGAATCCATTTATCGAAAGTTTTTCGCCGCACGTCCTCTGGTACGAATCTGGCCGGCTGGGACGGTCCCGGAGTTGCAGCACGTTGTAAAAACAAATTTCTGCGATATCGGTTTTGTCCTGGACGGTTCGGGCAAGCGACTCATCATAGTCTCTTGCCTCGACAACCTCGGCAAAGGCGCCGCCGGGCAAGCCGTGCAAAACCTCAATCTAACCCTTGGACTCGAGGAGCAAGTCGGCCTTCTATGAGAATCGTCATCAAATTTGCTGGAGCACTCCTGGAAGACGACGCGCTCATCAACGAGCTAGCCGCCAACGTCGCCGCACTCGCTCGCCACGGCCACCAAATCCTTGTCGTTCACGGCGGAGGCCGCCTCTTCACTGCTACGCTTAAGCGTCTCGGTATTGAAAGCAAATTCATAGCCGGTCTGCGTGTAACCGATCGCCAAACCCGCGATGTAGCCGTAATGGTCTTTGCCGGACTTCTCAACAAGAAACTTGCTGCCGCCATCACTGCCCAAGGTGCTCCCGCCGTTGGCATCAGTGCGGCCGATGCCCATTCTTTTATCGCTGCTCCGCTTGTCCACAATGATGTGGAGGGTAGCCTCGGTTTTGTAGGCTATCTCACCGGCGTCAATACTCCCGCTCTTGAATCCTTGTGGCGCGAAAATCTTCTACCAGTGGCTGCCTGCCTCGGTCTCGGTCCGGATGGCGAACTCTACAATATCAACGCCGATCATATGGCTGCTGCCTGTGCCGAGTTTATCGGCGCCGATCATCTCGTCTACCTCACCGACGTGGCCGGAGTTCTCGATGGAGACAAAGTCCTTTCCGCCATTTCTTGCGAGCAAATCAACCGGCTCATCGATTCCCGCATAGTTTCCGGCGGCATGGTTCTCAAACTCGAAGCTGCCAAGCGCGCACTGGAGGGGGGAGTCTCGCAGGTGCGTATCGTGGGCGGGAATTTCGCCGCTGCTGCCCTCGCGCCGGATTTATTTCTACCTGCTGTAACCCATACGGCTTTTTCTGATGTGCCGGGTACTCGTGTCGTGAAACTCTCAGCGCACTCAGACAGTGCCGCTGTAGCCGCAGTCTAGATTCCTGTGAAGGAGAATCAGCCGATGACCGCAACGCTTGCCATTCCCGTCTCGATAGCGAAGGATCTACTCACCGGAGCGGAGTGGTCCTCCGCAGACGCGCGCGATCTCCTCCAACGGACTGCTGACATCAAGGCTCGTCCTTCGCGCTACGCTACCATCCTTCGTGGCAAGCACATCGCGCTCATTTTTGAAAAGCCTTCGCTCCGCACACGTGTCACCTTCGAGGTCGGTATCCAGAGCATGGGTGGCAACGTAGTCTTTCTGGACCACACCCAGGCTCGCCTCGGTGAACGTGAATCCATCCCCGATGTCGCTCGCAATCTTGAACGCTGGGTCCAGGGCATCGTCGCCCGTGTCTACGAGCAACGCGTGCTCGACGAAATGGCCGACACCATCGACATCCCCGTCGTCAACGCCCTTTCTGATCGTTTTCATCCCTGCCAGGCGCTCGCCGATTTCTTTACCTTGGAAGAAAAATTCGGCGCTCTCCATGGTTTCAAACTCACCTACGTCGGCGATGGCAATAACGTCTGCCACTCGCTTATCTATCTTGCGGCTCGACTCGGCGTACATCTGCGCATTGCCACTCCTGGAAACTACACACCTGCGGCCGACGTCGTCGCCGATGGCAAGCGCGTTGCCAAGGAAACCCGCGCGAAGATCGAGCTCTTGACCGACCCTTGGGAAGCCGTCGAAAACGCTCAAGCGGTTTACACCGATTCGTGGACCAGCATGGGCTTTGAAGCCGAAGAGAAAGTGCGCCGCGCCGCGTTCAAACCGTTTCAGGTCAATCGCAAATTAATGGAGCACGCCGCGGAAGGTGCGGTCTTCATGCACTGCTTACCTGCGCATCGCGGCATGGAAGTCACCGATGAAGTCCTCGACGCTCCATATTCTGTTGTCCTGGATCAATCCGAAAATCGCATGTACGTGCAGAAAGCCATTCTGCACGCTCTCTACACTTGATAAACATTCGTCACACACAATCCCATTTCGATTTCCCGAGGAGATAAATCAGAGTGATTCAGCAACGCCCGAAACCTAAAAAAGTTGTTCTCGCCTATTCCGGCGGTCTCGACACCTCCATCATCATCACTTGGCTCAAGGAAAATTATGGCTGCGAAGTCATCGCCATGATCGGCGACGTTGGCCAGCAGGAAGATCTCGAAGCCGCAAAAAAGAAAGCCATTGCCACCGGTGCTTCCTCCGTCTATATCGAAGATCTTCGCGAGGAATTTATCCGCGACTACATCTGGCCCACATTGCGTGCTGGCGCCGTCTACGAACACACCTATCTACTCGGCACCTCCATGGCCCGGCCCATTCTCGGCAAACGCCAGGCCGAACTTGCCCTGAAACTTGGCGCCGACGGCCTTTCCCATGGCTGCACAGGCAAGGGAAACGATCAAGTCCGCTTTGAACTCGCCTACAAAGCCATCGCTCCCGATCTGCAAATCATTGCTCCCTGGCGCGAATGGGACATCGATTCTCGCGAAGATGCCATTGCCTACGCCGACAAACACAAAATCCCCGTTGAGCAGAGTAAGAAAAACATCTACTCCCGCGACCGCAACATCTGGCATCTCAGCCACGAGGGCGGCGAACTTGAAGATCCCGCCAACGCTCCCAGCGAAGCCGTGTGGCAATGGACTGTATCGCCCGAAAAAGCTCCCGACAAACCCGAAGAAGTCGAAATTGGCTTCGAGTCTGGCACACCTGTATCCGTAAATGGTAAGTCGCTAGGTCCGATCGAACTGCTCAATACACTCAATGAAATTGCCGCTCGCAACGGCGTGGGCCGGACCGATCTCGTAGAGAATCGCCTCGTCGGTATGAAGTCCCGTGGCGCCTACGAAACTCCCGGTGGCACGCTTCTAGTCACCGCGCATCGTGAACTCGAACGTCTCACCGTCGATCGCGAAACCGCTCACTTCCAGCAGGCTCTCGCTGTCCGCTACGCCGACCTCGTCTACAACGGCCTCTGGTTTACTTCTCTTCGGGAAGCCCTTGACGGCTTCTTCAACGTCGCTCAACAGCTCGTTACCGGTTCCGTCGGCCTCAAACTCTGGAAGGGTTCGCTTAATGTCACCAAGCGCTTCTCTCCCTTTTCGCTCTACCGCGCCGACCTCGCCAGCTTTACCATGGGCCGCTACAATCCCAAAGACGCCGAGGGTTTCATCAATCTCTTCTCCCTCCCTGTCACCGTCCGCCCGCGCGCCAAAGCCGGCTCTCAGAAATCCTGAGATGACCGCAACTCGAGTTTCTCTTACCCCATGTGAGGGTCCCTCCTCTGAAGCAGCCAACAATTTCTATGTCATCCTGAGGAATGCCTTTTGCGACGAAGGATTTCAACTGAAACGAAACCAACATCCATACCAGGCGTTACTGAATACAGGAATCTGATGATTGATAACCTTCAATGACCGACCGCAAACATGACCGCCTATGGGGGGGCCGCTTCGAAAACGCGCCCGACGCGACCTTCGACGCATTCCAGCGCTCTTTCTCCTTTGACTCACGTCTCTTGCCATTTCAACTCCTGGTGGATCGTGCTTGGGCAAGAGGCCTTCGCGGTGCCGGTGTCCTCACCGATGACGAATTGCACCAGATCCTCACCTCACTGGATGAGATCTCCGAGCGTGTTAACAGCGATCTCGCGTGGGTAGACGAGTTTGGTGCCCAGGTGGAAGACGTCCACCACTTTGCGGAAAAAGCCGTGGTCAATGCGTTAGGCCCGACAGGCTGGAAACTCTATACCGGTCGAAGTCGCAACGAACTCGTGGCCACAGAATTCCGCATGTTTGTATCGCAATCGGCTGGCGAAATCCGCACCACTCTTTTCGACTTCCTGCGGGTTTTCTTGGAGCAAGCGAAAGACTGCATTCACATTCCCATGGCGGGCATGACCCACATGCAATTCGCCCAGCCACTGCTTCTTTCCCACTTTCTTCTATCGCACGCCGAGGCCTTCTTTCGCGATTGCTTGCGCATCCAAAACGCCATTGAAGCCGCTGACGCTTGCCCCATGGGTTCCGGTGCTCTGGCAGGATGTGCGTTTCCCATCGATCGCCTGGCCATTGCTCGTGATCTCGGCTTTTCTCGCATCACCACCAACAGCATCGATGCCGTCAGCGAGCGCGATTTCGCCCTCGATTACCTCTACGCTCTTTCCACCATTGCCACTCACCTTTCACGCCTGGCCGAAGATTTTGTAATATTCTCCTCTCAACCTTTCTCATACGTCGTTCTTCCTGACGAATTTTCCACCGGCAGCAGCCTCATGCCCCAGAAGAAGAATCCCGACTCCTGGGAACTCATTCGCGGCAAAACTGGTCGCGTCACTTCCTCTTTGTTTACTCTGCTCACTGTCTTGAAAGGTTTGCCCACGAGCTATCAGCGCGACTTGCAGGAAGATAAGGAATCTCTTTTTCTCGCCCACGATCAGGTGCAAAGCATGCTCTTCGTCGCCGCGGGCGCTTTGCATGCCACTAGATTCCGGGAAGATCGCCTCCGTAGCTTTGCAGGCGATCCCGCACTGCTCGCCACGGAAGCCGCCGACTATCTTGTCCGGGCTGGCATTCCCTTTCGCGAAGCACACGATCTGGTCGGCAAGCTCATGCGCGAAGCCGACACACGCGGTGTTGTCTGGACGAAACTGACTCCCGCTGACACAAAGAAGATGTCTCCGCTCTTCGACGAGGAGTTTTTCAACAATTTGCCAACCTTGGAATCCGCCATCGCCTTCAAGGCTGTTCCCGGCGGCACCTCCGAACAATCCGTTCGCTCCGCCATCGATCAGTTCGAGCAAAGACTCCGAAAACTAGAGATCAACGAATGATGAAACATGCTCTTTCCGAAACCGCTATCCCCCGCGGATTCCGTTTTTCCGCCACCGCCTGCGGTCTGAAGAAAACGGGGGCTCTCGATTTAGCTCTGCTGTCCAGTGACGTGCCCGCGTCCGCTGCGGCCGTCTTTACGCAGAATCTCGTTGTCGCTGCGCCAGTTGTTGTTTGCAAAGCGCACCTGCGCACTTCGAAGGGACGCATGCGCGCCGCCATCGTTAATGCTGGCAATGCAAACTGTGCCACCGGTGAAGCTGGCTACACTGCTTCGGTTCGCACAGTGGAAGAAACCGCCCGCCGCCTCAACTGCAAACCTAACCAACTTTTCGTCTGCTCCACTGGCGTCATCGGTGTTCCTCTTCCCGTAGAAAAGATTCTGCGCTCGTTAAGCGGCATCGTGCACAATCGTCGTCCCTCCGCGCGGTCCTTCGCGGAATTCTCTCTCGCCATCTGCACCACTGATACGCGCCCTAAAACAGCTTCAACATGGTTCAAAATGGCTCGCAAGCGCATCAACTTCATTGGCTGTGCCAAGGGCGCAGGTATGATTCATCCCAACATGGCCACAACCCTGGCTTTCGTAGCCACCGACGCAAACATCGCACCTGCTCTTCTCCAAAAGACTTTGCGCGATGTCACTTCACGTACCTTCAATTCCATTTCCATCGACGGCGATACTTCCACCAACGACACACTACTCGTCCTGGCCAACGGCGCCGCCGGCGCCCCGCCCATCCGCGCCAACACCTCCGCCCACCGCGCTTTCATTAAAGCGCTCGAAGAGATTTGTCACTCGCTTGCTATACAAATCGTTGCCGATGGTGAAGGCGCACAACGCGTAATCGAAATTGAAGTGCGTCGCGCAAAAAATGAATCCGCTGCCCGCAAAATCGCGCAAACCATTGCCACGTCTCCGCTGGTCAAAACGGCTTTCGCCGGTGGCGATCCCAATTGGGGCCGCATCTTCGCTGCTGCAGGCCGCTCGGGCGTGAAATTCGATCCCGAGCGCGTAGACATCCATATGGCCGGAATTCCCGTCCTGCGCGCCGGCCAGCCCCTGGATTTCAACGAGCGGGCCGCCAGCAATCGCTTGCTCGAGCCCAGTGTCCAGATTGTCGTGGATTTGCATGCAGGCCGCGCCCACACCCGATTCTGGACCTGCGACTTCACCGCCGAATACGTCCGCATCAACGCCAGCTACCGTACCTGACCGGCTCTTGCCATCAGTGTTCGAGCGCCCACTTGAACGATCTCCTCCAACCCACTATTCCTTCCACTTCCAATTCGCATACTCTTCCCGCAGCGCCATCTTCTTGAATTTCCCAACACTCGTTCTCGGAATCGACTCCACAAACACAAACGCATCCGGCACCTGCCACCGTGCAAACTGCTTTTCCAGGAATTCCCTTATCTCTTCCTCATCTGCACTGGCGCCTTCTTTCAGCACCAGCACACCCAGTGGCCTTTCCTGCCACTTGGGATGAGGCACTCCTACCACACAAGCCTCGCGTACCGCAGGATGTCCCATCAGCGCATTTTCCAAATCTACTGAACTGATCCATTCGCCGCCAGATTTCACCAGGTCCTTCGTGCGATCCACGATCTTCAGTATGCCTTCAGGATCTATCGTTCCCACGTCGCCGGTGCGAAACCACCCATCGTCACTCCACCGGTGCGCCTGGTCCGGAGCTTCATAGTAATGACTGGCAACCCATGGCCCTCGTACTTCCACTTCTCCGGGAGTCTCGCCATCCCACGGCGCCTCTCCCTCCGGCCGCATGATCCGCAAATCGATCAGCGGTACCGGCCAACCTTGTTTCGCTCGCACCAGGTATTTTCGCTCTTCGGGCCAATCCTTCATCCGCGATTTCAGATGTCCTGTCGTCGCCAGCGGCGACGTCTCCGTCAATCCCCACAGATGCAAGATTCGTATCCCAAACCTGTCCAGTTTCCTCATCAACTCCATGGGTGGCGCGCTTCCCCCGCTTACCGCTCTCACAGGATTTTCGAATCTCCAGCGTCCCGGATTTTTCTCCAATTCATCCAGCACGCTGATCCACACCGTCGGCACCGCATTCGCCGCCGTCACCCTTTCGTTCACAATAAAGTCCAGAATCGCCGAGGGCTCCACGTTTGGCCCCATCAGAACCATCCTTGCTCCCGTCATCACCGCGGTATACGGAACACCCCATGCATTCGCGTGGAACATCGGGGCCAGCGGCAGCAGCGTGTCCTGATGACTCACCGCGAACGTATCCACCATCGCCTCCGCCATAGAGTGCAACACCAGTGACCGGTGCGTATACACCACGCCCTTGGAATGTCCCGTCGTGCCAGAGGTGAAGCACATCGCGGCTCCATCCGTCTCCACGATATCCGGATATTCGAAATCTAGGCTCGCGGATGCAAGCAACTCCTCGTAATTCAGATACCCTTCCGGCGCCTCATCAAATCCATAAGGCACCACAATCACTTTTTCAAACTTCACATCTGCCGCAAATTTCTCGTACAACGGCAGCAACACGTCGTCGATGATCAGAAATCGGTCCTGCGCATGGTTCACGATGCCGGCAATTTCGTGAGGGTGCAGTCTCAAGTTCAGAGTGTGCAGAATTGCACCCGTGCAGGGCACTCCGAAAAACACTTCCAGGTGGCCCATATGGTTCCACATCATGGAGGCCACGCGGTCTCCCGGCTTCACCCCCAGCTTCATCAATCCCGAAGCCAGCCTTTTCGCCCGTTCATAAAAAGCTCCATAACAAGACCGCACCACTGTCCGGTCCGGCTTTCGCGAAACGATCTCGATCTTTGGAAATAACTTTCCCGCTCGTTCAAGAAACGCGGGCAATACAAGCGGGTAATCCATCATTGTGCCGTGCATGGTGACCTCAAGGGGGGAACCTGTGGCAGGCATCCTACCATTCTTCTTCTTTGCTTCACGCCACTTTCCGCCCCGCCTAGTTTGGGCCCCTCTGGCCACGGTCTGCCGAACATGGCGGCCACTTCCACGCCCTACCCGTACCCTATCCCGCAAGTAATTATTGTTGCAAAAACCCACATTATTCGAGACCATGCACGAGACCACTGATTCGTACCTACCGCTCCCCTGGCACGTACTCCGGTCTGCCCTTGTTGCGGTGTCGGCGTTTCGGTGCGCTCCGCAATCGCGGTTTGGTTCCGGGCAGAAGGAGTCCGCTGGTGAAGAAGCTTTATGTCGGTAATCTTCCGTTCAACGCATCGGAAGAGCAGCTCCAGGAATGGTTCGGTCAAGTCGGTGTTAATCCCTCGGCAATCAGTTTGATTCGTGATCGCTTTACGGGTCAGTCGCGCGGTTTCGCCTTCATTGAAATCAACAACGATGAAGAAGCGGATAAGGCCGTGGCATCCCTAAACGGTCAGAATTTCGGGGGCCGGAACCTGGTGGTGAACGAAGCACGGCCGCAAACGGAACGCTCCGGCGGCGGTGGTGGACGCGGCGGGTACGGCGGTGGTGGCGGCGGAGGCCGTGGTGGTGATCGCGGTGGACGCGGCGGCGGTGGCGGTGGTCGTGGTGGAGATCGTGGCGATCGCGGTGGCGGCGGCGATCGCGGTAACCGCTGGTAAACAGCTTCTTTCGCTCCTTTTTTTCACTCCGGTTTTTTGGTCAGGGATGGTTTGTGCCGGCCTTCCCCTTCTACGGGATTTGTCGTGATTAGCTGCGATTTAACCTGACTCCCAAACTCAAGCGTTTTTCATGCCTCGAGCCACATCCGCTCGGGGCATCTGTTTTTCTATTCAACGATCTTCACTCCGGCATTCAAGAGTGAAGCATTCTCACGCGCCGTCATGACGCTTGCTCTGAGCTACGTCGCGGCCGGAATGCTGAATCACCTTACAGTTTTGTGATAGGCTCCATCTGCCAGTTGGTGCTTCGCTCCCCAATTATTCACAGCCTGCAAAAAATTTTCTGGCTGTCCATTTTCTTTGGTTGTACTATCCGGCCAGTTTCACCAGGCGGTTTCCTCGTCCAGCGCTCTCCGTGCGAGCTTCCGCGTCCCCCAGTGCGTTTCGCCGTCCAGGTTTTTTCGGACGAAACATTACGCGGGGTTATGGGTTTGAAACACTAGCTGAACTTTTTCGCTGTTTTAATTTGCCGTGGAGTATACGAAGAGAGTGCACTCTACCTCTCCTCGCTCCACTTCGCGACAGAATGGCGTGCAGTTCGTTTGCAGCTCGGGAGAACTTTACCCTTGCAAACCGCATCAAAGGTAAGAGCCTTACGATGACAACTGGTTGGCACAAACGCGATTGGAAACAGTTTTACGAGCTGGCACGCCGCCCCTGGCAGCGCCACCGCCCGCCCCGGCCTGTCTATCCATCCGGCATGAACCGCGTTTCTCCCGCTGCCGGATTCAGCCTTTCCGAACTAGACGACGCTGGAGTTGACCTCGATCTAGCCGAACGCCTCGGCCTCCCCGTCGATGCCGGTCGCATCGGCGCTTACGGCCCCAACGTGACCAGCCTCCGCGATTTCGTCCGCTCCTCCCGCAACCCACTTTGACTTTGGAGTACGGCAGCCCAGTCGCCACTTGTCATTTTCCCTTTTGTCTCTCTTCTGGGCTTTGCGGTTCCCGATGTTCACTTACGGGCCGAAAAATGAGACTTCCTAGTTCCGGCTACGACTCGCCTGAAGGGTAAACTCTCCCAGCGTCTTGTCCAGTTGATCTAACTGATCTTCCAGCCGGTTTAGTTTTGCCTGTTGTATGTTGAACTCCTCTTCGCACTCCAATTCTTTCGTCCGCAGTTCCGGCTCTTCCGATTCAAATGCTTCCATTTGGGATCTGAACTGCGCTAAAGTGTCCTCGAATCGCTTTTGTTCTTGTGCGTTTTCGGCACGGTCCCTCATCTCTTCGAATCGTTTAATCTGTTCCACTTGATACTTTCTCTGCATCTGCATCTGGGCCAGCGCCGACTTCGCGTTTTCTAAGCGATCTTCGGCGCGTACAACCACCGCCTCTTGCACATGCAACCGGTAGATCACGATCTGTGCTTTTCTTGCCGCAACGGCAGAAGTCTGCAAATCCTGCCGCAGTTGATGGACCTCCGCCAAAAGGGCTTGCATCGTAGCTTGTTCCGGGGAAGGATTCTGGCTGCGTGCTGTGGGCGACAGGAGCAGAAAGCTGATGGCAAAGAAAACTGACCGAGTCATAGGTCACCTCTTCAGCGGCTGTATATTGGACACCCCAGAATCCCGACGGTGCCCGCCGCAGCAGATCAACCCTTTCTAGTTATTCGCTTTTGGGCCCGCCTCTCTCTCCTTAATCATGCGCTGGTCTGCCTTTTTCAGCGGTGCGCCATCCGATTTTCGAAATACCGAACCGGAGACGCCGTATGCCTCTTCAGGAGCGGTGATTAATTCGTTGGATTTGGTGGAGTTTGGGCGGTAGCCGCCTTCAGCAGAACAATCTCGGGTACATTGCGAGTACCTATACCATGCCGCTTGCTTTGGACATGCCTTTTGAATCAACGTAAACTAGAAAAGATGGCCTCCCCCTTCAACATCATCTCCAACCCCGCCTCTGTGCCCGCGCCCGACGCCCACCCGCGCCCAGACTGGCTCCGCGTCAAATTCTTCGGCGGCGAAAAATATCACGATCTCAAGCGCATCATGCGCACCCTCGATCTCCACACCGTCTGCGAATCCGCCCGCTGCCCCAACATGGGCGAATGCTGGGAGCACGGGACCGCAACTTTCATGATCCTGGGAGACATCTGCACCCGCGCGTGTGGCTTCTGTGCGGTCCCCTCCGGCAAACCTGTTGGTCCTCCGGATGAACAAGAGCCCGTCCGCGTAGCTGAAGCTGCAGCCCGCATGAATTTGCGTTATGCCGTCGTCACTAGCGTCAATCGAGACGATCAACCCGATGGCGGTGCGCGCATTTTTGCCCGCACCATCGAAGAAATTCGCGCTCGCGTCCCCGGTTGTAAAGTGGAAGTGTTAATCCCGGATTTTCGCGGTGATTGGGATGCCCTCAATATCGTCCTGGCTGTTAAGCCGGATATTCTCAACCACAACACCGAAACCGTCCCGCGCCTCTATCGTCAGGTCCGCAAAGGCGCCCTCTACGAGCGCTCTCTCGAACTGCTCAATCGCGCTAAGAAAACGCATCCCGACGTTCCAACAAAGACCGGCTTGATGCTGGGCCTCGGCGAAGAGAAAGACGAAGTCCTCGCCACTATGCAGGATCTCGCCTCTCAGGGCACCGATATCCTGACGCTAGGCCAATACTTGCAGCCTACAAAAGATCATCTTCCCGTGATTCGCTTCGTCCACCCCAACGAATTCGCCGAATACAAACACCTCGGCGAACAAATGGGCTTCAAACATGTCGAATCCGGCCCCCTGGTCCGCTCCTCCTACCACGCCTTTGACCAGGCCGAATCCGCCATTCGCTAATCGCCTGTTTTGTAGTTGTTTGTCATCCTGAGGAGCGTTGTTTGCGACGAAGGATCTCAACCATAAACTCCTGCGCGCATTTTCTGTTTTCCGTCCACTACTTCTGCATCACAATCTTCCAATCCGTGAATGGAACGGCCCTCCCGCCTCGCACCACGGTCGGAATCACATGTTTGAATCCCTTGTGATCCTTTGCCGAATAGTCGACTTTCAAATCCGGCCCCAATCCCGCGTCCCATTCGTGAATCGACTCAATTCCCTTGATCAGTCCTTCTCGAGTCAGGTCTTTCCCAGCCCGCTTAAGTCCTTCCACCAGCACCATCGCATCGACGAACCCTTCCAGGCTCACAAAATTCGGTTTCGAATCCGGCTCGTACTTCAACATCGTCCGCCGGTACAGCGCTACCGTCTTTAAATCCGTCAAGTAATAGGGCGGCACCACCTGCGTAACCACCATGCCATCTGCATCGTCGCCCGCCTGCTGGATCAGATCGTCTGTTCCCACAAACGACACCGTCACAAACAGAGGCTTCCATCCCTTCGTGTGAGCCTGTTTCACAATGGGTGCCACTGTGTTCGACGGACCCACCACAATCACCGCGTCCGGATTTGCGGCCTTTACCTTATCGATTGCACCGCTTGTCTCGTTTGTTTGACGCTGATACGAAGCGCTCGCTACTAGCGACCCGCCATTTGCAGTCAGAGCTGCCTCCACCCCAGCCAGCACCGTGCTCCCAAACGGATCATCAGGGTAGATAATCCCAATCTTTTTGTAGTGCAGTTCCTTCCACAATCCATCCACCTGCGCCCGTGTCTCGTCGAAATAAGACGCTCGCACGTTCACTACCCAGTGCCGCAACGGCGTATACAATGTCTGCGCTCCCGTAAACAATCCCACGATAGGAATCTGGTTTTTCTCCGCCAGCGGCACATATTTCACCGCGGTAGGCGTTCCCACGAAAAAGCCCAGTGCAAACGGTTTGTCTGCCATCAGCTTGTCCCAGCAGCCCTGCGCTTTTTCCGGGTCGTAGTTGTCGTCGAACGAAATCAGTTTTAATTTTCTTCCGTGGACCCCGCCCTCCTCATTCACCATCCGGAAATAGGCCTCTGCTCCGGTTACTGTCTCGCGCCCCAGAAATCGCGAAGGGCCTTCCAGCGCCGCGCACGATCCGATTACAATCTCCTTCTCCGTCACACCTGGTGCTACCTGCGCACTTCCTTCACTTCCCCACACCAACGCAAAGCACAGCAGCAGGCCGAACCGCTGGACAGAGCTTTCCCAAGCAATCTTCTTCATACCTCTCCCCCTGAAGTAAGTTTGTGTTTGGCCCGCACTTGACCCGTTCTCACCACTCTACCCCTCAGGGTCGTGGCTTCAAGCACTTCACGCAGCGGTGTCGCTTACTCGGCAGCAACTCGGCAGAGAATTGTTGCACATGGAACAATTCAGCTCTGGGGCGGTCGGCACAGAGAACCCCCCACGACCGCACCTTTACTCCCTCGACTCATCCCCGCCACGCGCTGTCGTCCTGGGGAGCGTTCTTTGCAACGGAGGGTCTCAACATCGGGTCCAACCTCCCAATCTGTTATTCGGCGCGTACACCTCCTTCAAAAACAAAACACCCCGTAGCCAACTTCGGCCTCGGGGTGTTTTTACTTCCAGTCTGTTGTATGACGATTAGCGGGCGGTCGCTGCGCTTGCAACTGCTGCAGCCTTCTTGCTGGCTTTCGCTGCTGCGGAAGCCTTCCGGCGGCGCTTCGTCTTGGGCGGGGTCGCGGGCGGCTCACCGATCACTTCAGCCGTCAGAATGCTCGTAACAAACAGTTTCGGTCCATGATCGTCAAAATCTACAGAGGTACGTTCCGCGTCCGCTGCCGTGACGATTCCCAGTCCGAACACTTCATGCTTGATGGTCTGGCCTTCTTGCATTACTTGCACAACTTCCTCCTGTACCGCGCTTCTTTATTTCTAAACTCTTTTCCAGATCGACAAGATTGAAAGGTCCCCGACCCCTCGAGGACCTTTCCAATGCACAGGCTAGAGGGCTGTTACGTTCTCCGCCTGAAGGCCCTTCGGACCCTTCTTGACTTCAAATTCCACCGCCTGACCTTCGTTCAGAGACTTGTAGCCCTCTGACTGAATTGCGGAAAAATGTACGAATACATCTTCCCCGGTCTGGCGTTGGATGAATCCAAAGCCCTTCGAAGCATTGAACCACTTCACTGTTCCTTGTTCCTTAGACACTGCTGTACCTCGAAATTGAATTGCATTAGCCCCTCTTGAGTCCGTGCGCCGGATCCCCCTGCGTCGTGACAGCCTCTCTATCGAAAAAAAAGGCTCCGAGAGTGTTCTCGCAGCCCCCTGAACGAATCAAAAGGTTAGTACAAGAGCAACAAACGCTATACCTAACGTTATCACAAGAAAGGGCTTACTGTCCACAGAAGCCTGCATCCTTTTTGTGTATACGTATTTTGGTAAGCTATTGAGTTTTAGAGTTTTAGGGGGTTTCTGGGATCATTTTTGCCCCAAAGTATACCAAGAAATCCCTGGAATTCGTCCGAGTTACACTGTCGGGGGGTTGTCGAAAATTTCTGCACTCTCGGGAATAGGTAGCCATAGACAGCAGCTCAGGCACCATCTGTCTTTGAAGCCCGTCTTACTCTTCCAAGGATTCCGGCTCAATTCCAATCCCGGCTTCTCCCGCAGATTTTTTCTGCCAATATTTGTTAACCCAGGCTTCCCAGCTCTTCCCGGCCGCCGTGTCCCTCCCGGTAAAAGCCAACGCCGCGATATCGGAATAGGCGATCTTCTGTCGCTGGTTCGAATCCTTGGGTAAAACCCTCACATACGAACTTTCCAACGCCTTTCCACTCAGCCGATCAAAAATGTAACCGTCCACCTTGCTGCCGTCTTTGCGCGTTATGGTTACATCTCCGCGATAATCGAATGCTTTTTCCAGCGCCTCGCGCAATTCTTCTTCCTTCGCCAATTCTGGGATCCACCCCTGCAAGGTCTCGTGCGCAAATCCCGGCGCTACTTCCAGTTGGTCCGGATTCACCGCATGTTCCGGTCTCTCCGCATGTCGAGGGCCCGTCATGCGCGCGTCTCTTCCATCTTCGCCGGATTTGCATCGATCTGCACCAACGGATTATAGGAATGCACCGGCTTCACCGGTTCACTCAGCATCAGCAACGCTTCCTCATCATCGTTCTTCGTAAATAAAGTAGCCTTCGCCGTTGCTAGCAAGCCCCTCAAGGAACTGAACGTATGATCCACGCCCGAGGCTTCATACCCGCTATGCACCATGCAATTCGCGCACTGCGGATTCCCCGATTCCGTCCCGTAGTTCGCCCACTCCGTCGTTTCCATCAATTCCTGGAACGTATCCGCATAACCGTCTTGCAGCAGATAACACGGTTTCTGCCACCCGAAAATCGAATAAGTCGGCATGCCCCAGGGAGTGCACTTGAAATCCCTTTTACCCATCAAAAATTCCAGGAACAGCATCGACTGGTTGAATTTCCATGTCGGTTTGCGGTTTGAAAGCATGGCGCGGAACAGACGCCGTGTCCTCGCACGCCCCAAAAAGTGCTTCTGATCAGGCGCTTTATCGTAGGAATAGCCGGGAGAAAGCATCATGCCTTCCACCCCCAGTTCCATCATTTCGTCGAAAAACGCACGCACGCTTTTTGGATCTGCTCCGTCAAACAGGGTCGTGTTCGTCGTGACGCGGAAGCCCCGCTTCAGCGCTTCCCGCATTCCTTCAATCGCCAGGTCGTACCCGCCTTCGCGACAAACCGAAAAGTCGTGATGTTCCTTCTGTCCATCCACGTGCACCGAGAACGTAAGGTACTTGCTCGGCTTGAACAGGTGCAGCTTTTCCCTCAGCAGCAGCGCATTTGTGCACAGGTAGATGTATTTCTTCCGTGTGACCAGTCCCTCCACGATCTTGTCGATCTGCGAGTGCATCAGCGGTTCGCCACCAGGTATCGACACCATCGGCGTTCCGCATTCATCCACCGCTTTGAAGCACTCTTCCGGAGTCAACTCGCGTTTCAGCACGTGCGCCGGATACTGGATCTTTCCGCAGCCCGCACATGCCAAATTGCAGCGGTACAGAGGCTCCAGCATCAAAACCAGTGGGTATTTTTCACGCCCGGCAATCTTCTGCTTCAAGACGTAACTGGCCACCGTAAACATCTGTGATATAGGTACAGGCATTCTTTCCCTTATCTAGCCCTTAATCTCACTTAGCTTGTTGATGCGGAAGCCCCAGCCCCCAACTCCTATTTTAACCGATATAGAACCCAGTCTGTCACCTAAAGATACTAAGGCTCGTTCCCTTCAGTTTCTATTCTGATGCACCAAAAGGTGCCTACGCTGCACCCGCGCTCTCGTGCACAGTCGGGTCTTAGGTTAAATTCCCCCTGTCTCCTCTGCGTCCCCGCGTTGAGATCATCTTCTCCCGCCATCCGTCGTATCATACTCACGAGCCACACGACATGCCCCGCCGCAACCTCCTCTCCTTATTCGAAAACTTCCAACACTATTCAACTGACGTTGCTGTCGTCCAGCATCATGGCTACCGTCGCGAGGCCTTCACCTACGCCGATCTGACCTCGTATGCCACGAACTGCGCCAGAGAGTTGCACCGCCGAGGAATTCGAATCAACGATCGCGTCCTTCTCTGGGCTCCCAACTCATTCGAATGGGTTGCCGCCTTCTGGGGCTGTCTTCTGACTGGAGCTGTCGCCGTCCCTTTGGACGATTCATCCGCGTTCGAATTTGTTTCACGAGTTATCAACGATGCCAGCGTGAAATTCGCCTTCATCTCGCGTTCGAAAACAAATCGCCCATTTTCCATTCCCATCTTGACAATCGAGGATTTAACTAGTCTCAATGAGGCTGTTTCGCATTCTGAGAATGGTCGGCGCGCTGACATTTTTGGCGATGGCAAAAACTCATTCCCCGACAAACCCATCAACCGCGATCACATCGCGCAGATTCTTTTTACTTCGGGTACTACCAGTGAACCCCGCGGTGTAGTTCTTACCCATGGGAATTTTCTCGCGAATCTCGAACCTCTCGAACAGGGAATCGCCGAATACAGAAAATACGAACGATGGCTCCATCCCCTCCGATTCGTTTCGCTGGTTCCGCTTAGCCACGTCTTCGGCCAGTTCATGACTCTTTTTGTTCCGCCGCTTTTGGGCTCAACCGTCGTGTTTGAAAATTCTCCACAACCCTCCGAGATTCTTCGGTCCTTTAAACGCGAGCGTGCAACCGCACTGGTCGCCGTTCCCAGAATGCTTGACGCAGTTCGCAATGCTCTTGACCAGGAAATCGACAAGCGCGACTGGCGAAATTGGTTTTCGTCTGCGCTCGTCGCCAGCACAGGAGAATCTTTTCTCCGCCGCGCCTTGCGATTCCGCCGCATTCACCGCATCCTCGGCTGGAAATTTTGGGCATTCATTTCCGGTGGTGCCGCGCTCTCCTCGCGATCCGAAGAATTCTTCAAACGCATTGGTTATGCTGTGGTTCAGGGCTACGGGATGACAGAAACCGCTTCACTTATAAGCCTCAATCATCCGTTCAAAGCTACTGAGGGCTCGGTAGGCAAAATTCTTCCCGGCCGGGAATTCCAACTTGCCGGTGACGGGGAAATTCTGGTTCGCGGTGAAAATGTCTCCAGTGGCTATTGGGAAAAAGGCTCCATCAAGCAAGCAGGGGAAGAAAATGATGGCTGGCTCCGCACTGGAGATCTGGGCGAACTGGACGCAGAAGGGAATTTGCGTTTCAAGGGCCGCAAGAAAAATGTAATCGTTACTCCCGCCGGTCTCAACATCTATCCCGAAGATCTCGAATCTCCTCTCCGCCGCCAAGAAAATATTCGCGACGTAGTAGTCATTCCCCTGGAACAGTCAGGTAACGCTGAACCTTGCGCCATCCTTCTCTTGAATGGTACAGGCACTCCTGCCCGTGAGCTTTCTGTCATCCCCACCGGAGAGCCAGCGCCTCTTGCTGGCTCGGAGTGCAGCGATCGTGGCAACCAATCAAACGAGTCGCAATCGTTGGGATCACCATCCACCGATGGCAAAGAATCCGTTGCCCGCGCCGCAATCGACGCTAGCCAACTCCTCCCTCGCCGAATACCAGCGCATCCGTCGTTACCTGATTTGGCCTGATCTCGATTTCCCCCGCACCCCCACCGGCAAGCCCCGCCTCGTCGAAATCATCGCTCGTGTCAGTCAACTTGTGTCCCACACCTCAGATTCCTCTTCCACTCCGTCTTCTCACCTTCCCACCACCGAAACTCTCTCCGCTATGTCTTCTCTCGACCGCGTAGAGCTCCTGGCCAAACTCGAAAACCGCTATCAGCTTGAACTCAACGAAACGCAATTCACCAATGCGCGCACCACGGAAGATCTTCAAAAACTTCTCGCGCAACCATCCGCCCGCCGCACCAATTACGCTTATCCGCGCTGGCCGCAGGTTGCCCTTGTCCGTCTCCTCCGTCTCTTTACCTACTATCTGCTGACGTGGCCCTCCACTCTTCTCCTGGCCCATCCCCGCATTCTGGGTCGCCAAAATTTGGCCACTCTCAAGGGTCCCGTGATCTTCGTTTCCAATCACATTACCCGCCGCGCCGACATGGGCCTGATCCTTTTCTCCCTACCCGCACGTTATCGGCATTACCTTGCCACTGCGATGGGTGGTGAGACGCTCCAGAATCTCCGTCATCCTCCCCGCGAATGGCTTTTCGCCAAGCGTCTCCTCTGGCAACTCGGCTATTTCCTGGTGGTATCGCTGTTCAATGTATTTTCGCTCCCGCAACTCTCCGGATTCCGTGAAAGCTTTCGCTTCGCAGGAGAATCGGTAGATCGTGGTTACAGCGTCCTCGTCTTTCCCGAAGGTATCGTCAATGATCGTGACAATCCCGGCATGGCCCCTTTCCAGCCCGGCATTGGACTCTTAGCTGAAAATCTGCAAATCCCCATTGTTCCCATTCGCCTCGACGGGGTCTGGCAAATGAAGCAAGAACGCCGGCGTCTGGCTTACTGCAATGAAATAACCGTGCACTTTGGCGCGCCCGTCACTTTTCCCTCAAACACTCCTGCCGACAAAATTGCTTCTCGCCTCCAAGACATGGTCCGCTCTTTATAGGGGTTAGGTAGCGACCGTCTTCCGAGGCGGTCAGTTTTCCACACTCGTCTCCGATATGTAATAGGCCAGGCACGTTTAGCTCATTACATCGATCCGCTTTTCCCGCCTCTTGAACTTATTTCCCTGGCCCCGCGTATCTCAACTGGCACATAATCCAGCGGTTTGGGAGGTCTCCTGTTATGCGCAATGCAATTCGTGTATTTCCACTTCTCCTGTTGTTCTTTGCAATCTCGAATTTCTTTCTCGCCGCCGGTGCCCAGCAAACTCAGCCCGCTGCCTACTCCGCCATCTCCGGACGCTGGATCATTACCACCGACTACCTGGGTACTCCGCTCAACCTCACGCTTGAGCTGAAGCAGGAAGGCAGTAAACTCACCGGCAATCTCGACGGTGACAAACTCGAAGGCACTCTCACAGGTAATTCCATTCACTTCGTCACGAAGGATGATTCCGGCAGCACCTCAGAAGTCACTGCCACACTTCAGGGCGACACCATGTCCGGAACCGCAGTACTCAATGATTCAAGCAACCCGAATCATCCCAGCACGCTCACATTTTCGGCTAAACATGCGCCATCCAGGCCGGCTGCCGCTCCCCAGCGTCACGAATTCGTTCCCACCACTTTCCACCGTCAGTTTTCGCCACACATCAAACCAGTCCTCACCATCAATCCCGGCGATACCATTCATACGACGACTGTCGACGCAGGTGGAACCGACGAAAAAGGTGTGGCGCGCGTCTTAGGTGGGAACCCGGAGACCGGGCCTTTCTACGTAGAGTCGGCAGGTCCTGGCGACACTCTCGTCATACACTTCACCCGCATTCGTCTGAACCGTGATTGGGCCCTAAGCGATGACTACATGGTGGGTCGTGCCGTCGACAACGAGCTCGCCGTCAAAATGAAAGATGCCGGCAAGAATGTTCGCTGGCATCTAGACACTCAGCGCGGCATAGCCTCTCCGGAAAAACCAGGCGAACACATGACCAACTATTCCGTTCCACTCAAACCCATGCTGGGCTGCGTCGCTGTCGCCAACCGCTTGGCAGGCGCACCCCCAGGCACGGGAGATTCCGGCCGCTACGGTGGCAACATGGACTTCAACGAGATCATTGAAGGTGCAACCGTCTACTTGCCGGTCAACGTAACCGGTGCACTTCTCTATGTAGGCGATGGCCATGCCGCGCAGGGCGATGGTGAACTCAATGGCAACGCACTGGAAACTTCCATGGACGTAGAATTCACTGTCGATGTAATTCCCTCGAAAAATATCCCCGGTCCTCGCGTCGAATCCGCCACGCACATTATTGCCGTCGGCCTGGCTGGCTCGCTTGACGATGCTTTCCGCGAAGCCACTTCCAACATGGCTGACTGGCTCACCAACGATTACAAACTGACACCTTCGGAACTCGCTCAGTTCCTGGGTTCCGCCGCCGAATACAAAATCAGCGAAGTGGCCGACCGCAACGCCGGCATTGTCCTGAAAATCAACAAGGACCGCCTGCAATCTCTCAATGTCTCCAAGTGAAGGAGCATTCTGAGGCAGGCATCTTTGCAGTTCCAGTGGAACAGGCTCTCCAGCCTCCAGGGCCGGACGGCCTTACCCCCAACATCTACGTCCGGGTTGTTGCATTTGCCTTCATCATCTTCCTCATGAATAACGCGGCCTGAGGATTTTCGTTGTATCGCTCGCAGTCCTCATACGAATTTCGGCGATAGAATCGAGCCGCTGCCACCATGGACTCCGCAGTGTCCAGGTAAAGCCACTCGTATCCACATTTCGTTGCGTATGCTTCCAGCGCGCCTAAAAGTGATTCTGCAATCCCGCTTCCGCGGTGCGAACTGCGCACATACATTCGCTTAACCTCACCGCGCAGCGGCCCAGTTCCTAATTTTCGCAATGCCACGCATCCAATCGCCTCCCCTTCTGCCATTGCGAGCCACACTCCCGCTCCTTCCGTGAAATATTGCTCCTCAAATTCGGCACGATCTTCCCGCGCGACCACTCCTACTTCTTCGTAGTATTCCTTCACCAGCGCATACGCCGCCTCGATGTCGTCCAATCCTGTTCGACATACGCCGTGTCCTTGCATCACAGATCGCTCCCCCACGCTCGAATCTCCTCCCCAAATCTCACCGCGAAAAGCTCCAATTTGGCGCCAATCCATTTGGGCTTTTGACACAAGCTCCGGGCAAAAACGTCTCGTGTTCCGTTCTGTGGCAAAATAGTAGGGTTGCACCAAACGACCATGGCTAACCGTACGACACTCGTTCCCGAAAAAGCCGCCAAGCCGGCCAAGAACTCTCCCTCTCCGCGTGCAACCGACCACGCCGAGCGTGAACGCATCTTTGACCTTTTCCGCCGCTGGGGCTATTACGAAGCCACTCTCGATCCACTTGGCTTTCTCGCTCCTTTGAAGTTCCCTGATCTTCAGGGTCTCTCCGGCGAATTTGCCGAAGAAGCTCGCCGCCACTATTGCGGGACAATCGGCGTGGAGTTCATGCACTTGCCGGAACCCGTACGCCGTCGCTGGATCGCCGAGCGTATAGAAGGTCCGGAACTCGAAGTGAACCAGGAAAAAATACTCGAGCGTCTCGTGCGCGCAGATCTGTTTGAGCAGGTCCTCCAGAATCGTTATCTCGGTACCAAACGGTTTTCCCTTGAAGGCAACACGTCGCTCATTCCTCTGCTCGATTCCATTCTCGATTCCGCAGGCGAACTTGGAGGCTTTGAATCCGTCATGGCTATGAGCCACCGCGGCCGCCTCAGCGTGATGACCCACATCGCTTGTAAACCAGCCTTCGAAGTGGTGGCAGGTTTTGAGGATGTCGATCCTCGCAGCGTGCTCGGCGCGGGCGACGTCAAATATCACGTCGGTGCCACCGGGGCATACACCACCTCTTCCGGCAAGACGCTCAATATCCATCTCGTCTCGAATCCCAGCCACCTCGAAGCTGTCGATCCCGTGGCTATGGGTCGTGCGCGCGCCAAGCAAACTCGTCATGGCGCAAGCGGGGCGCAAGTCAATCACTCCAGGGAAGTTCTCAACAAAGTTTGGTGTGTCGTCATGCACGGAGACGCCGCTTTTGCCGGCCAAGGCGTTCTGGCAGAGACGCTGAATCTCGCCGATCTTGCAGGCTATTCCGTCGGCGGTACTGTTCACATCATCGTCAACAATCTCATTGGATTCACCACACGCTATACTCAGGAGCATTCCTCGCGCTTTGCTTCGGATGTTGCCAAGCGCCAGAGCATGCCCATCTTCCACGTCAATGCCGAAGATCCAGACGCTGTGGTCCGCATCGGCCGTCTCGCCGCCGAATATCGTGCCGAATTCGGTTCTGACGTGGTGATCGACCTCATTGGGTACCGTCGTCACGGTCATAGCGAAGTGGACGATCCCACCATCACCCAGCCACGCCTCTACGAACGCATCAAAACGCATCCGCCGCTCTGGAAGATTTACGCGGAATCCACCGGCATTTCCGCCGACGCCGTGGTCGAAACGGTAAAGAAGGAATACGAGGAGGATCAGCGCAAAGCCGGCAAACTCACCAAAATTCCCCGTCTTCGCAAATTGCCCGACTACTGGTCGAAATACAATTTCGGCAAATACGATCCGAAATACGAAGTCGACACCGGATTGTCACGCGAAAAACTAGCGGAGATTACCGATGGACTGGTGCGCACGCCTGCTGGATTTCATGTCCATCCGAAAATCGTCAAGTTGCTGGAGCAGCGAACCGAAATGGGACATGGTAAACGTCCCGTCGATTACGGTTTCGCGGAACTTCTCGCCTATGGCTCGTTGGTTCTCGAAGGCAACCCCGTTCGCCTCACGGGGCAGGATTCACAGCGTGGTACCTTCAATCAGCGTCACGCCATTTTAATCGACACGCAAACCGAGCAAGACTATCTACCGCTTGCTCATCTTTCCTCCACGCAGGCTTTTTGCGAAATTCACAACTCTTCGCTTTCGGAAGCGGCGTGCCTCGGATTTGAATACGGTTTCTCGCGCGACTATCCGGAAGGCCTCGTTCTTTGGGAAGCGCAGTTCGGCGACTTCGTAAATGGCGGCCAGATCATCATCGACCAGTTCATCAGCGCCAGCGAAGACAAATGGGGCTTGCCCACCGGTTTGGTTCTTCTATTGCCTCATGGCTATGAAGGACAGGGCCCGGAGCACTCCAGTGCGCGCATCGAACGCTTCATGCAGCTCGCTGCCGAAGGCAACATGAATATCTGTCAGCCTTCCACCGCCGCGCAGTATTTCCATTTGTTGCGCCGCCAGGCCCGCCGCGCTTGGCGCAAACCGCTGATCGTCTTTACTCCCAAGAGCATGTTGCGCCATCCCGAAGCCATTTCTCCCATTGCAGATTTCGAGCGTCCCCGCTTTGAAACTCTCGTGCCCGATCGTGAAGTTACTGACGCGCAAAGCATTCTGATCGCCAGCGGCAAAGTTGGCCATGAACTCCGCGCCGAACGCCGCCGTCGCAAAGACACCACCACCGCGATCTTCTTTCTCGATCAACTCTATCCGCTGCCCAAAACCGAAATCGACGCAGCCATCAGCCAGCATCCTAACGCTCGCGAAGTCGTTTGGGTCCAGGAAGAGCCCGCCAACATGGGCGCTCTTTTCTACGTTCTTCCGCGCCTCGAGCGCATCGCCAAAGCAAAAAATATTCGCGTACGTTCCGTAAAACGTTCTTCCAGCGCCAGCCCGGCCACCGGCTCCGCCAAAGCGCACGAACTCGAGCAAAAAACCTTGCTCACCCTGGCTTTTGCTACCACTCCCAATCCTTGACGCATCGCGTCCAGCATGATTTTAACTGGAACTTTTTTCACTGCGATTGAATCTAAGTGTTGCTCGCCAATCCAAACCAGATTAGTCGAGGATTCCATGAACCCATCTGCGGACAATGGCCTGGTCCACCTCAGCAGTCCCTTTTCCGTTCCCGAGACCACTAAACGCCTGGAAGCCGCCCTGCAATCCAAAGGCATCGCCACCTTCTGTCATGTGGATCACAGCGGTGAAGCCGAAAAGATAGGTATGAAAATGCATCCGGCACAATTATTGATTTTCGGCAATCCGAAGGGCGGTACGCCTCTCATGCAGTCCTCTCCCACCCTCGCGATCGACTTGCCGCTGAAAGCACTAATCTGGGAAGACGCGGGCAACAAGGTCTGGGTCTCCTACAACTCGCCTGAATACCTGCAACAACGCCATAATATTCCTGCCGATCTTCTGAAAAATATTGCGGTCATCGTCCCGCTCTTGCAGTCCGTTGTTGCCGGCTGATTTGTGTGTACGTTTTGTAATGTGCGGCTAACTTTCTCCAGTTGCTTGGCTTATTGTTGTTAACAAGCCATTCACATTTCTGTCATGCTGCACTCACCACGAACTTTCCTCCCTCTGCCAGAATCATTCAGGTGTCTTTTCCCTTGGAGTCCGTTCACAACCATGCCTACCGCAATTCGGCTCGCTACGGTAGACTCCTACCGATGCGATCTGTGTATCGAGATATGTCGATGAAACGCATCCTGATTATTGAAGACGACCGCGACATCGTGGAACTCGTCCGCTACAACCTTGCCAACGAAGGTTTTCAGATTAACGCAGCCTTTGACGGCACCAGCGGACTCGCGGCGCTCAAGAAAACTCCTCCTGATCTGCTGCTCCTCGACTTGATGCTTCCCAAAATGTCCGGCCTCGATATTTGTCGCGAAGTGCGCAAAGACGAGTCCATGAATCGTCTTCCCATCCTTATGCTTACGGCGCGCGGCGACGAGGCGGACCGGGTGGTGGGGCTCGAAATGGGCGCAGACGATTACGTCACTAAGCCGTTCAGTCCGCGCGAACTGATCGCCCGCGTTAAAGCCTTAATCCGCCGCGCCGAACCTCCGGTGGACTCCCCTCGGGTTCTGGAAATCGGCCGGCTCGCCATCGATCCAGCTTCTTACCGCGTCAGCCATTCGGGTAAGCCTGTGCCCCTCAGCACGCTGGAATTTCGGCTTCTCTACTATCTGGCTTCGCGGCCGAACCGTGTATTTACCCGCGACCAGCTTCTCGATGCCGTTTGGGGAACCGATCGCTTTGTTACTCCACGCAGCGTCGACGTTTACGTCCGCCGGTTGCGTGAAAAAATCGAATCCGATCCGGAAAATCCGCTGCACCTGAAGACCGTCCGCGGAGCCGGATACCTGTTTGAAACTCGTGCCGCGTAAACTCTTCTGGAAACTGGCGCTGACCTTTCTCGCGCTTCTGCTGAGCGTCTTGCTCGCGGTGGACTTCCTTGCCGAGCGCACTGTTCGCAGCAGTTATGAAACCGGCGGCTATCAGAAATTGCAGGCCCTGTCGCGCGCTTTGCTCCTTCAGCCGCTTCGTCTGTCCACCATTCCTCCGCAAACTCCGGAAGACGCCGCCGCATTACGAGACTGGGTGGATCGAGCGGCCAGTGTTGGCGCTCGCGTAACCATCATCGCTTCCGATGGAACTGTGCTGGCCGACTCTTCCTCCGACACAACTACGATGGAGTCTCACGCACAGCGCCCCGAAGTCATTCAAGCCCTGCAATCTGGCGAGGGACGAGCCACCCGCGACAGTGTCTCCGTCAAGCGTGCCCTGCTCTATTACGCCAAACGCGAAGAGCAACCGGGCGGCAAGGTTCTGTTGATTCGACTCGCACTTCCTATGGATGGTATCGATGAAGCCTTGGCGAAATTCCGCACCCGGCTTTGGTCGTGGTCGATCCTCATTCTTCTTCTGGCTGGGGCGGTTGCACTGTTCATTTCCCGCTCCTACGCGGACCGGATTGAGCGACTGCGCGAATTCTCTCGTCGTGTTGCCGAAGGGGACTTCCGCCCCCTGCCTTCCGACGGTAAAGGCGACACTCTCGAAGCGCTAGGCGGTTCTCTGAACCAGACCGCCGAACGTTTGGATCGCACCATTCGTACGCTGACGGAAGAACGCAATTTATCGTCGGCCATTCTCGGATCGATGGTCGAAGGTGTAGCGGTGGTCAATGGCGCGGAGCGGCTGGTCTTTGCCAATCCCGGCTTCGCGGAAATTCTCGGCCTGGATGTGCCTCCCGTCGCTGGCAGTTCCTTGCTCGAAATTGTCCGCCAAAGAGAGTTAATTGATGCCGTTCGCCGTGTTCTTGCCGGGGAACCGCGCGTTGAATCCGAGATTGTCACTGGAACACTTCGTCAGCATTTCTTTGCCGCCACTGTCGCTTCCGTTCGTGCGGGAGAAACTTCTGGCGCGGTCATCGTTTTGCACGACATTACTGCGCTGCGCAAACTCGAACGCATTCGCCGTGATTTCGTGGCCAACGTTTCCCATGAATTCCGCACCCCGCTCACAGCCATTCAGGGTTTTTCAGAGACGCTTATTGCCGGCGCCATTAATGATCCAAATAATCGCGATCGCTTCCTCGGCATCATCCTGGATCATTCCCGCCGTCTGGCTCGCCTCACAGAGGATCTACTGCGCCTTTCGGAAATGGATGCCGAGCGCATGGAGTTGGAGATTCGTCGTGTTGGCGTTTCTCAATTGGTGGAATCCTGTTACGAGACCGCACAGCGTCGTGCGACCGAGAAGGGCCTGAATCTCTCGTTGCAACTCCCGACTTCCTTGCCCGATATCGCCGGAGACGCACGCCGCCTTCAAGAAGTGCTTCAGAATCTTTTGGACAACGCCATCCAGTACACTCTTTCCGGCGGAAAGATCGTTCTAAGCGCCGAAGCTAAAAGCGAAGAAGTCATCCTCACCGTCGCTGACACCGGCATCGGCATTCCTCAATCGGATCAACCTCGCATCTTTGAGCGTTTCTATCGCGTTGATGCTGCCCGTTCCCGCGAAGCTGGTGGAACCGGTTTGGGCTTGGCCATTGCCAAGCACCTGATAGAAGCGCATGGCGGCCGCCTCTGGGTAGAGAGCGAAATCGGTGTCGGCTCTCAGTTCCATTTTTCCGTTCCCATCTTTGACCCTGAGCGTTCTGCCACTCGCATGCCGGCTTCCTCGGGCACCAGCACGCGAACTACTCGCTCCGTGGCACCATCGACGCTCTGACTCCTCAAAGGCCAGGTCTTTTCGCCATATTCATATTGTTGTTAACGCCCTGCAATATTCAGCCTTCAAACTTTGCAATAAGGTCCGCAGTGTGTCCCCGCACCCTGCCGCCTTGGAGGTTTCCATATGCCAAATGCCGCCGGCCTCACGGACGTCGTCCTCTACGACACTCTCGTCAACTATCTGATCTCCATGGCGCGCCTGGTGGAAAGCGCCATGAACCGCGCCTTGGATGCCATCGTTGCTTTTGATAATCAGCGCACTGCCGGCCTTCCCGGCGAAGTATTTCTTCTCGAGCCTCGCATCAACGAAATGGAAATTGTCATCGACGAACACGCCATCCGTCTGCTGCGCCGCGGTTCCTTCACCGACGACGAAATGCGTCTCATCGTAGCTTCGCTCAAAATCACCAATGATCTTGAGCGTATCGGCGACATTGCCGTGAACATTGCCGAGCGCGTTATCTCGTTACGCGATATGGAACAGGCCCAAACACCCGAGGAATTGGCTCCGATGGCCGAAGCGGTACGTAGCATGGTCAGCCGCAGCCTGGGCGCTTTGATTTTCAAGAATGCGGATCTGGCCGCTCAGGTATTGGAGAGCGACGATGTCGTTGACCAATATCGCGATCGTATTTTCGAGAGTCTTCTTCAGCGCATGACGCAGGACGTTACCGTTGTCAACCCTGACATGCAATTTATTCTGGCAACGCGCCATCTGGAGCGCATTGCAGATCACGCTACCAATATTGCCGAGGACATTATTTTCTGGGTCCGTGGCTTGGATGTCCGTCATGGCAGGGGTTTGAATCTGCGCCCTGAACAACCAGATACGACTCAATTCGGCTCTGGAGTGGTCACAGAGAATTCACATGGCCTTCATTCAGACTTGAAGCCGGGCTGCGAGACTACTCACGTTTGATCTTCAATCTAGGTCCTTCCCGGGGGACCGGAGCACCCCTGGCTCCGGTCCCCTTCTCCCCCTCCGAGGGTCTCTGCTTAAAGGAACTGTAACAATCCATGTTCTTTGGCCGGGCATTAGGAAGCGACATAATCGATCTTTCTTCGCCGTGTTACGGTTTTTTCATCCCCGTTTGAAACCTGTACCCGTTGAACCAATGGGAGTTATATGTTGCGACACCTGGTCATTACAGAGTATTCACATCCAATTGACATAAGCGTAAGAGTCGACCATTACTGTCTGGGGCGGGTGATTTCCCTCCCGTGGGTTTGTTCGAAATTCTGCAGCACAAAAGAGAGAGGCAATGAAAAAACTAGCGTCACTTACACTGGCGCTGTTCCTGATGACTGGAACGGCGTTTGCTGACTCACCGAAAGATGCTCCGAAAGAAGCCGATGCACAACCATCCAAGTCGCTTCCGGCCAAACCAGCGGCAACCAAATCCAGCGCAGAGATTGCAGCCGAAGTCGAGGAATTGCGCCAGGTTTTGCAGTCGCAGCAAGAACAACTCCAATTACTGAAAGAAGAGCTGTCCAAGCGTGACAAGCAGATTGAGGAAGCGCGCGAAGCTGCTGCTTCGGCAAACTCCCGCGCTTCGGAAGCAAGCGTAAAGGCCACCGAAGCCGTGGCCACGTCTGCGGAAGTGAAGTCCACTACCACAGCATTGCACTCGACGGTTTCCAATCTTGAGGCAAGCAACGCCGCCGTAGTGAACGCGAAGGCAAATGCCGCTGGACAAGCCGCGCCCGCCGAAGACAAAGGTCCCACCACGATTCGCTTCAAGGGTGTAAACATCACCCCGGGCGGATTCATCGAAGCTGCCACGGTGAACCGTCAACGCGCTCAGAGCGCGGACATCAACACGAATTTCAACGCGATCCCATTCGGTGGAAATTCGTTGGGTAAGTTGTCGGAAATGAATTTGACGGCTCGCCAGTCCCGCCTCTCTATGTTGTTTGATGGCAAAGTTGGCGGAACGAAACTTTCTGGCTACTACGAAGCTGACTTCCTCGGTGCCGGCACAACTTCCAACAATCGCCAGAGCAACTCCTACGTTTTCCGCCAGCGCCAACTGTGGGCACGCGCGGATTTTTCCAACGGTTTGGCAATTTCCGCCGGCCAGATGTGGTCTCTCGCGACGGAGAACGTCAAAGGCATCGCCAACCGCCAGGAATGGTTCCCCCTTCAGATTGATCCGCAGTACGTTGTGGGCTACAACTGGCAGCGTGCCTATTCCGCGCGCATTGCGAAGAACTTTAGCGACAAGTTCACTCTCGCAGCCGCGATCGAAGGCGCCGATGAAACGGTTGGCGGGCGTGGCTTCAGTACCTTCACAAGCACGACTGCTACTGGCGTCGTCACCACGTTCCAGAATAGTTTCGTCTTTGCGCCAGGCAACGGTGGCGGTCTTTACAACGCGTTTGATCCCACTGGTTATCCGGCCAACAAGACACCCGACTTCACGGTTAAAGCCGCTTTCGATCCCGGCTTTGGCCACTACGAGGTGTTTGGTATCGTTAGCGAATTCCGCAACCGCATCTATCCTTGCGCCGTTGTAGGAACGACTGCGGGTAATTTCCCAACTCCAGTGACTCCGACAGTTCTCAGTTGTTCGGCAAGCGCTTCTCTTACGCCCACCACTGCGGGCGCGACCAACGATTCCCGTACTGGCGGAGCCTTCGGTGCCAGCCTTCGCGTCCCCTTGTTCTCAAAGAAGTTGGGTGTTGGCCTCAAGGGATTCTACGGTGATGGCGCTGGGCGCTTTGCTTCAGCTCAACTTGCGGACGCTACCATTCGCCCCGATGGAACGCTGGCCCTGATTCGCAATGCATCCTGGCTAGGCTCCCTCGAGTGGCACGTTAACCCCAAGTTTGACGTCTACGGCTATGTAGGTGGCGAATATGCTGGCCGCGCGGCTTACGTTGGATACCAGTCCGTGAAGGTCACCGTTACACCTGCAATCCCTGGGTGCGGTGGTGTTGGCCAGCCTCCCTGCGCAGGCGGCGGGATTCAGCCTGCCTACCCCGCTGTCACTTCCACAAGCATTACCACCAATGGAATCGGTGGTTACGGCTCGCCATATGCCAACAACACCGGTTGTTCCACGGAGACTCTCCCGACCGGAACGAGTGCTCCCGGGGGTGGCGGAACTTGTGCGGGTGATACCCGCTACATCGGAGAAGGGACCCTTGGCTTCTGGTACAAGTTCTATCAGGGAGAAAAAGGTAGATTCCAGTTTGGTGCCCAATACTCCTATTTCTATAAGGACGCCTGGTCTGGCAGCAATGGCCTCACCGGCACAACCAGCATTAGCCCACACGCAGTGGATAACATGATCTGGACCTCCCTCCGCTACTACCTGCCCTAGTTCAGGGCAAGTTGTTGGCTGGAGAAATGTTCACCAAATCAACGGGGGCAACCACACGGTTTGCCCCCGTTTTCCTTTTGCAAAAGATCACTCGCAACTCATTTGTTCTAAGCCCCAAAGAATGCTCAACTTGCCCCCTCATTCCGAATGTTTCCAATATTTAACAAACTCTCCTATCCCTGTAACAATTCTGTAACTTCCCCCGCGCACAGTTAGATGAATGCTTTTCGCTCAGTGACCCGCAAATCTTTCAATCGAAGTACGGAGAGAATCGAAATGAAGAGAATTTTTGGAATTGCTGTGGCTATCCTTGCCCTCGGTGTTATCGCCTGGGCCGCGCAAAACCCGCTGCTGGTCAACGGGGCCGGTGCAACATTTCCTTACCCGATTTATTCAAAGTGGTTCGACGAATACCACAAGAACAACGGCAACATCCAGTTGAACTACCAGTCGGTTGGTTCAGGCGCAGGCATCAAGCAAGTCACGGAAGGTACCGTCGATTTCGGTGCCACGGACGGACCGATGAACGACGAGCAAATGAAAGCCTTTCAGGACAAGCGTGGTTCGAACATTCTTCATTTTCCGACCGTGTTGGGCGCTGTTGTCCCCACTTACAACGTTCCCGGGGTCACCGGAGCGTTGAACTTCACTCCCGATGCGCTTGCAGGCGTCTTTTTGGGCAAAATCACGAAGTGGAATGATCCTGCCATCGCTGGCGCCAACAAAGGTGTCACGCTTCCCTCCGCCGATATCGTGGTTGTGCACCGCTCTGACGGCAGCGGCACTTCTTACATCTGGACAGATTTTCTCTCCAAGGTGAGCGAAGAATGGAAATCAAAAGTCAGCAAGGGCACCAGCGTGAATTGGCCTGTCGGTCTTGGCGGCAAAGGCAATGAAGGAGTTACTGGGCTGGTCAAGCAGACGCCCAATTCCATCGGCTATGTCGAACTGATCTACGCCGTGCAGAACAGTATCCCTTACGGTTCCGTCAAGAATTCCAGCGGTGCCTTCATTAAAGCGGATCTCGCCAGCGTCAGTGCTGCCGCTGCCGGCGCCGCCAAAGACATGCCCGAAGATTTCCGGGTCTCGATCACCAATGCCCCTGGCAAGGACGCTTATCCCATTTCGAGCTTTACCTGGCTGTTGATTCCGCAAAAATTCCAGGACGCAGCCAAGCGCGACGCCTTAAAAGGTTTCGTGAAGTGGATGCTTTCCGACGGGCAGAACTACGCCGAGGGCTTGTCTTACGCAAAACTCCCGAAGGAAGTCATTGAGAAGGAAAAGAAAGCGATTAACGGCATTCAGTAGCAATTCAAAGAATCGTGGCAGCTTCGACAACAACCCTTGGATCCGCGGGCCCGGCGTCGGGCTCGCGATCGTTTGTAGCGCGCCTTCGTGAAGGCGACGAAATCGCTCGCCTTCTCACTTTTCTTTTCGCCGCCTCAGTCGTAATCATCACCGTTCTTCTGGTCTACCAGCTTTGGATCAATTCCGTTCTGCCGCGCCACAAGTTTGGGTTTCATTTTTTCGTCACCCAGGTGTGGGATCCAATCCTGGACGAGTATGGTGCTCTTCCCTTTATCTACGGAACGGTGATCACTTCCGCGGTGGCCTTGTTTATCGCGGTTCCTCTCGGCATTGGCGCCGCCATTTTTCTGGCAGAGCTGGCCCCGCCCCGCATATCGGATACTCTGCAATTTTTTATCGATCTCCTGGCTGCGGTTCCTAGCGTGATTTACGGTTTGCTTGGCGTTTTCATTATCGTCCCGCTCATGCGCGTGGTCATCGCCCCCACACTCATCAAGACTCTGGGCTTTCTGCCGATTTTCACCGGCCCTTCCTACGGCGTTGGCTTCTTCACCGCGGGAATTGTCATGGCCATCATGGTTATTCCCTATATCATCTCGGTTTCTCGCGAGGTTCTGTTGTCTGTGCCACGCGACCAGCGCGAAGCCGCTCTGGCCCTCGGTTCCACACGCTGGGAGGCCACTTGGCAGGTGGTCGTTCCCTTTGCCAAGACTGGCATCATGGGTTCTATCTTTCTGGCTATGGCCCGCGCTTTGGGTGAGACCATGGCCGTCACCATGGTCATTGGCAACTCTCCCAAAATCGCCGCCTCCCTCTTCGCCCCCGGATACACCATCGCCGCCGTCATCGCTAATGAATTCACCGAAGCGACCGGCGATATGTATCTTCAATCGCTCGTCTATCTTGGCCTGGTTCTGTTTCTGCTCACGTTTCTGCTCAACGGCACGGCGCGTCTCCTGATTCTTGCCACTACACAGAAGGGAAGCAAGGTGGCTTCATGAAACGCGCCCGGCTTAAATGGAGAAAATTCATCAGCAACTTCATGCTGACCATGACGGGTCTCTGCGCTCTTATCTCTGTCAGCGCGCTGTTCTTTATTCTTGGCTATCTCCTCTTCAACGGCGGCACTTCCATCAACTGGGCTTTCTTTACTCAGCTTCCCAAACCTGTAGGTGAAACGGGCGGCGGTATGGCCAATGCCATCGTCGGCAGTGCAAAACTTCTGTTGGCGGCCTCTCTGCTCGGCGTACCCATCGGATTTTTCGGCGGAATCTATTTGGCGGAATTCAGCGGTGGCTTCATCGCTTCCATCGTTCGCTACGCTGCGGATTTGTTGAATGGCGTTCCTTCGATTGTAATCGGTATCTTCGCCTACAGCGTGGTGGTTCTTCCTTTCAAGCATTTCTCCACCCTGGCGGGTGCCTTCGCGCTAGGCATCATGATGATCCCCATCACCTTGCGCAGCACCGAGGAGTTTCTGAAAGCTGTGCCCATGAACTTGCGCGAAGGCGCTATGGCCCTCGGCGCCAGCAAATGGAAGACTATTTCCACGGTCATTGTGCCCGCGGCCTACCGCGGAATCCTCACCGCCATTCTGCTGGCACTCGCTCGCGTTGCCGGAGAAACTGCTCCACTTCTGTTCACCGCATTCGGCAATCGTTTCTGGACCAACGGCTGGCTGACTCCCACCGCCTCGCTTCCCGTTATGATTTTCACGTATGCTGTTTCACCATATGAAGATTGGCACAGGCAAGCTTGGGCCGCTGGGTTGGTTCTGCTTGGATTGATTCTAATCATCAACATTCTGGCCCGTACCATACTGTCGCGGGGTATTGCCGTGCCGAGGTCTTGACCATGCCTGCTATTAAGCCGGGGATAGCTTTGAATATTGCGACCACAACTGGAACAGCCGCCAACCGCGAACCCGGTGCACCTTTGCCAATGCGCATGACCATTTCCAAGGTCAATTTCTTTTACGGGCCCAAACAGATTCTGTTCGACATCAACGTGGGCATTGCCGACAAACGGGTTACCGCGCTTATCGGCCCCTCCGGTTGCGGCAAATCCACTCTTCTGCGCACTCTCAACCGCATGCATGAGACGGTCAACAGTTCCCGCCTCGAAGGAGAGATTCTGCTCGATGGGCAGAATATCCTCTCGCAAGACGTGACTTCCGTCCGCAGCCGTGTTGGCATGGTCTTTCAGCGGCCAAATCCTTTCCCCAAATCCATCTTCGACAATGTCGCCTACGGCCCGCGCATCAATGGAATGAAGGGCTCGATCTCGGAAATCGTGGAAAAAAGTCTGCGCCACGCCGCTCTTTGGGACGAAGTAAAGGATCAGCTTCACAAATCCGCCTACGAGCTTTCCGGTGGTCAGCAACAACGCCTCTGCATTGCACGTGCCTTGGCGGTTGAACCCGAAGTGCTGCTCCTTGACGAGCCTTGCTCCGCGCTCGATCCTATCAGCACCGCCAAAATCGAGGAACTATTGGTGGAGTTGAAAAATCTCACCACCATTGCCATCGTCACTCACAACATGCAGCAGGCTGCGCGCGTCAGCGACTTCACCGCATTTCTTCTCACCGGTCAGATCATTGAATTCAGTCCTACGCCGCATTTGTTTACTACACCCACCGACCCACGTACGGAGGCTTACATTACGGGCCGCTTCGGTTGATGTGGTGCACGCAAGACCCTGGAGTAGTAGTTTTTGTACGCCTGCGAATGGCGTAATGCGGCAAACGGGAAGGCTAGAATGGAACGACACTTTGAAAAAGATCTGAACGAACTCAAAGACCGCCTGCTATGGATGGGCAGCCTGGCAGAGCGTGCTGTGCACCAGTCTGTTCACGCCGTTCTGGATTCCGACGAACAGACCGCCAAGCGGGTACTCGATGAAGAAGACGCGATCAACGAACTCCAGCTGGAAATTGACGACCGCGTGGTGCAACTGCTCGCGCTTCACCAATTGATGGCCGTTGACCTTCGTTTTGTACTCGCAGTTTCGCGCATCAACAACGACCTGGAACGCATTGGCGATCAGGCTGTCAACGTCGCACAAGGCGCACTGCGCATTCTTCGCCATCCCCGCGTCAAACCCTATGTTGACTTGCCGCGCATGACCGAACTCGTCGAAGAACAGGTTCGCAATGCACTTAACGCAGTTGTTCGTCGCGACGTTGAACTGGCCCAGAAGGTGATGGCCACCGACGATCAGGTCGACCAGTATCGCGACCAGATCTTTCGCGAACTGCTGACCTACATGATGGGGGATTCCAGCGTGGTTTTTCCCGCATTCGAGCTGATTCTCGTTGCCAAAAACCTCGAACGCATCGGCGATCATGCCACCAACATTGCCGAAGATGTCATCTACATTGTGCAGGGTCAGGATATCCGGCATCCCAACGTCGACCGTCGTTAGTAACGCGGTATGTGCTAAGCCAATTGGTCCGGGTATTCTCCGTCTTTCAATACAATCAGAATCGCCACAATCCCGAGGCTCAGCGCGGTCAGCAGATCTCCCGCAGTTCGGTCGGGCGTCCGCGTGAAACGCACCTCAATCAGGGAATCTCCAGCCGCCACCGGTACAACCATCTGGTTGATATCGTCCAGCCGCTCCGGCGCCACTTTCTCGCCATTTACCTTGACGCTCCACGCCGGATAGTTCAGCACACGCAGCGCAACGTGAGCCGCCTCTCTACAACTCACTTGAACTTCCTTGTATCCGGCATTCCATCCAAGGATTTTCACATCGGCATGTTGCGCCGGTATTGGCGGTGACGTATCGCTCAGAACTTTTGCCAGTGGAGCATTCAACGGCAGGTCCAGATGATCGTCTCCCACTGGGTCGTATTCATCCGTACCGTCATATCCCGCGCCGCTCGTTATCGCCGCTTGCTGTGTGGGCATTTCATCGGGATCCCACCAGCCGTTGTCGATCAGCGTCATCGCCAGCGGCACCAATAATGCGAAAAAAAGAAGTGGCGCCAGCCAGCCATGCCGTTTTTCCGCTACCGCCGCCACAAAGCAGGCGAAAATCAGTGCCAGGATAGACATCCATCGCCACGGAAACTGCACAAAACGCAATTTCGGCAAATACATCCACAGTACGTCGGTGAAGCGAAGCATCAGAAGGGAAGCGCACGTCGCCACAATCAACAAGCCACCCCAAATTCGCTGTGAACTTTGCACCTGCTTGCTCGAAGCAAAGCGTCGGGACACAAGCGCACTTATCGTAACCAATAACATCAAAATCACGGCGGACCACGACGCAATGAAGTTGAACCATGTGTGCTCTACATCATCAATGCTGGTGAAGAGAAAGTTCTGCGTGGGCAGCAGGCCGCTGGCCAAAGCTTGCGATATATTCACCCACTTCTGCTCGAACGCTGCCGGAACGAGGTAAAAGCCGATCAGTCCAAATCCCAGCGTGGTTCCCGCGGCCCCTTTCAACGCAATTTTCCAGTTACGTTCCGCGATCGTCCCCCAGAAAATCAACAGCGCCATCGAATAACTCGCGATCACTCCCGCCGGCGCATTGCACAGCCACACCGCCGCAAACGGCAATGCAAACGCCAGTATGGTTGAGCCACTCGCCCTGGCTTCCTTGACCAGTCCAGTGAGCCTTAACGCGCCCAGCAGCAGAAGAGGAAAGATGGCGCACGCCAGTTGTTCTGCAAAATCGCTGCGCACGTACGTAATCAACAATGCGTTGGGGTTTGCTACATAGCAGGCCGCACCGAGCAGCGCCCCTCGTTCGCTGGTCAGCCTTCTTAACAGGAAATAGGCGAATAAACCCGACAGCGTCTGCACCAGGACTACATAGCAGGCCGGCACCCATGCCAGAGGCGCTATGCGCGTCAGCGCCGCCCCCAGCATCCACGAGAGTGGTGGATAGAAAATAAATCGCGGCTCGCCAAATCCGTGATTCGTCCACGCCGTCCACCGCGGATAGAAGTTTCCTTCATGCCACTGATAAGCCACATCGAGCCACGAAGCCACGTGAAATTCGAAATCATGTCCCGAAGCGCTGCCCATCCAGAAAAAAGGCAGCACCACCAGTAGCGAAATCACTAGCGATATACCCAGCGCTCGTACCCAACCGGGAGTTTGTTGCCACAAATTCTCTTGCTGCGCACCCACCAGGTTCGTCATCGTGCCGTCACGAAATTGTAACCCACCCTTAAAATCTCCTCCGAACATGCCTTTGCCGTGTATGACGACAAACGAAATCTAAGCGATAATACACGCACTTATGAACACCACATCCGCCGCCGTCGAACCGATCATCGAGGCGCGCAAGCTGGAAAAATTTTATCCGCAGCCGGATGGCACGCGCATTCAGGTTATCTCTCCCACGGACCTGGGTGTTTATCCTGGTCAGATTATTGCACTGCTTGGACCTTCCGGTTGTGGAAAGTCCACAATGCTTAGGATGCTTACTGGCCTCTCGCCCACCTCGGGTGGCAGCGTTTATTGGCACGGGCAGCCTGTCGCAGGAGAATTCCCCAACGTCTCCATCGTTTTTCAAAGCTTCGCGCTCTTTCCCTGGCTTACGGTCATTGAAAATGTTGAAGCCCCGCTGGAAGCTCGCGGCATTCTTGAAGTTGAACGCCACAAGCGCGCCCTGCGCATCATCGACGCTGTTGGCCTCGACGGTTTCGAATCGGCATATCCCAAGGAACTCTCCGGCGGCATGAAGCAACGCGTCGGGGTTGCCCGCGCACTCGTCGTCGAGCCCGAAGTTCTCTTCATGGACGAACCCTTCTCCGCTCTTGATGTCCTGACCGCCGAAACGCTTCGTGGCGAACTGCTTGATCTGTGGCTTGAGAAAAAAATCCCCACCCGTGCCATCTTCATCGTCACGCACAACATCGAAGAGGCCGTCATCCTCGCCGACCGCATCATCGTCCTTGGCCGGAATCCTGCTCACATTCACGCCGAATTCAATGTTGATATTCCACACTATCGCGACCGCAAAAATCCGCGCTTCACCGAACTTGTCGATCTGATCTACCGCGCTCTTACGCGCCAGGATCATCCAGAGCTTCCCACCGGCACATCGTTGCAGGGGCAGGCTGGTGCTGAACGCCGCACCATTCTGATGCTTCCGCACACTCGTCCTGGCGGTATGGCGGGCCTGTTGGAAATACTTGTCGATCACGACGGTCGCGCCGATCTTCACAAACTGGCCGACGAATTGAGCCTGGAAGTCGACGCCCTCTTACCCACCGTCGACACCGCTGCCCTTCTCGGCATGTTAAAACTCGAAGAAGGTGACGCCATCATCACTCCTGTCGGCCAATCCTTCGCGAATGGCGATATCCAGGAGCGTAAATCTATCTTTCGCCAGGCCGCCATCTCCAACATTCCTCTACTACGACAAATGCAGCAATCGCTTAAGGCCAAAGCCAATCGCACCCTCCCCGCCGAATTCTTTCAGGATCTTCTGGATGAACATTTCAGCGAAGACGAAGCGCAGCGTCAGTTGGAAACGGCCATCCAATGGGGCCGTTACGCGGAACTCTTTGACTACGATGCGGCGAGCGGCAAGCTGACGCTTACCGAGGCCTGAGCTTCTCGTGCCCTCTCCCGCCCCGCTCCCCCAAAATCAGGCGCCTCTGCCTCCGACTATTGTTCGGCCAGCAGGCACGCGCTGGGCTTGGGGATTCCTCGTCGACATTGCCGTATTTATCGCCGTATTCGCTGTAGTCTTCGGCGTCTATTCCATCGGCCGTTCATGGCTTGGCCCCGTAAAGGTTGAATCGGAAATCTCACAGAATCCCCGCAGCCTTCCGCTCTACGCACTCTATTCGCTGGTACGCATCCTCCTCGCCTATGCACTCAGCCTCGTCTTTGCGCTCGCCTACGGTTATGCCGCTGCGAAATCTAAGCGTGCGGAAATGATTCTGATCCCGTTGCTCGATATTTTGCAGTCAATCCCGGTGCTGAGTTTTCTTCCCGGAGTAATGCTCGCCATGGTGGCTCTCGTGCCAAACCGGCAGTTGGGCGTCGAAATTGGCTCCATCATCCTCATTTTTACCGGGCAAGTGTGGAACATTGCCTTCAGTTTTTATTCCTCGCTGAAAACTATTCCCCGTGATTTACGCGAAGCCGCCATTATTTATCGCTTCAGTCCTTGGCAACGTTTCATGGAACTCGACCTTCCGTTCTCCACGATTGGTATCGTCTGGAACTCCATGATGTCGGTCGCTGGTGGCTGGTTTTTCCTCATGGCTTGCGAAATGTTTGTTCTCGGTGACAAGGACTTTCGCCTGCCCGGCCTCGGCTCTTTTCTGCAGACCGCTGCCAGCAGTGGAAACACTCGCGCCATGCTCTGGGGACTTGCCACCATGATCGCCGTTATCGTTCTCATGGATCAGCTGATATGGCGCCCCGTCATCGCCTGGGCGGACAAATTCAAATTTGAACAGGTCGAAAGCAGCGCCACTAGCCAGAATTCTTTGCTCAATTTCATACGCAAGGAGTCGTTCCTGATCCGCGCGTACCGACGCGTGCTTCATCCCGTTGTTGATTGGCTCACCACGCAGTTCGCCCTCAGCGCCCGCCGTGCTGCCCACACACTTTCCTTTGCAAACGTTACCAAGTCACGAGCTTGGCTTCCCTGGATTTCTCTTCCGCTTGCCGCGATTCTCGTTGGCTACGGCTCCTATCGCACCGTCGAGGAACTCTCTCAACTTCATCGCGACGACTATTTTGTGCTGCTTCGCAGCGCGGGCCACACCTTCCTCCGCGTAAATCTGGCGCTGATCATTGGCGCACTCTGGACCATCCCCGTGGGTGTCTTCATCGGCTTTAGTCCGCGTTTTTCCAAGCTGGCCCAGCCGTTAGTTCAACTCGCCGCTTCCATTCCCGCCACTGCGCTCTTTCCCATCATCCTCGTCTTCCTCGTCCAATTGCGCGGTGGCGTGGAAATTGCCGCCATGACCCTGATGCTTCTCGGCACGCAGTGGTACATCCTCTTCAACGTCATCGCCGGTGCTATGGCCATCCCCACCGACCTCAAGGAAGTGGCTCATGTTTTTCGCTTTAGTCGTTTGGATCGCTGGCGCCACCTGATTTTGCCGGGGATTTTTCCTTATTTGATCACCGGGATGGTCACCGCATCTGGCGGCGCGTGGAACGCCAGCATCGTCGCCGAATATTTTCATTTTCGAGGCCGAATCGTGGAAGCTCCGGGCCTTGGCAGCACCATTAGTCGCGCCAGCGATGCGGGCCACTTCGATCTCTTGCTTGCGTCCACGCTGATCATGGCCACGGTAGTCGTGCTCATTAACCGGCTTCTCTGGCGCAGGCTATTCCGACTTGCCTCTACCCGTTACAAGCTCGAGAGTTGATAGCGCCTATTTCAGTAATTCCCGGCTGATGTAATTGAGCTGACCGATATGGTGGTAGAGATGTACCGCGCAGCGTAGAAAAATCGTAAATTGATCTTTCGCCTCGGGCTCGCGTTCCGCAGTGTACGTCTTCAGCAAGCCTGCTTCCGTTTGCTTCTCAATCGTCGCGATTACCATCGCAATGGTCTCGTCGAAGTTTTGAAGCACTTCCGCCTTGGAAGGCTTCCGCATCTCCGTGAACTCCAGATCGCGATTGCGCACATAGCCCGTCCCTGCCACCTGCGCTCCGATGTAATAACTCAGATTGCCCGTCAGGTGCAGCACCAGGTGACCCGAGCTATTTCCATACGAAAAAGGGTTCTTCCAGAATTGCTGTTCGCTCAGCGGATCAACCCATTTGTGCAGTTCCACTCCGCGCATCTGATATTCAGCCGCCAGTGCCGTACTCACGGCTTTTGAGAGATCGCTCATCTCTCACCTCCTGCACTTCAATGTGCTTTTGCTCCACTGTCATTGCGATACACCACGCCTTCTTTCATCACGAACAAGACATGTTCCGTCTGTTGGATGTTTTGCAGGGGATCGCCGGGCACACCCACGACGTCGGCAAATCTTCCCGGCTCCAGCGTGCCCGTTTTGGCCGCTATGCCAAGCAATTCCGCGTCTGCTGAAGTGGCCGCCTTCAGCGCCGCGCTTGGTTTCATGCCCAGCGAAACCATCTGATAAAACTCTTCGGCGTTTCGTCCGTGCGGGTACACCGCCGCATCCGTGCCGAACCCGATCTTCACATTCTTCTCAAGCGCGCGTTGGAACGTCTTCTTTGCCATGGCGCTCGCTGCGTTCGCTTTCGCCAGAATTGGTGGCGGAAAATATACGCCCCGTTTAATGCGCTCCTGTTCTCCTACCAGGGCCATCAGAGTAGGCACAAAGTAGGTCCCATGCGTACGCATCATCTCCAGCGCTTCATCATCAAAGAACGATCCATGCTCCAGTGAATCCACACCCGCGCGGATGGCTCGCTTCGCTGCTTCCGATCCATGACAATGTGCCGCCACCTTCAGCCGCAGTGCATGCGCTTCGTCGATCAGAGCATTCAATTCTTCCTGTGTCAGTTGAGGTGTGTCGACATCATCCGTCAGCGAAAGCACGCCACCCGATGCGCACGTTTTGATCACATCCGCACCATACTTATGGGCCAGGCGCACCGCATAGCGCATCTGGTCCGGCCCGTTCGCTACGGCCTGCTCGGGGCCTGCTTCGCGTCCGAACAAACCCTCACGGAATCCACCTTCGTCGTCGCAATGGCCGCCTGTCGTGCCAATCGCGCCCGCGGCAACCAGCATGCGCGGCCCGGGTACGACGCCATCTCGAATCGCATTGCGCAGTGCAACGTCAATGCGTCCTGGCGCGCCCACATCGCGAACTGTCGTGAATCCAGCCATCAATGTCCGTTTCGCATACACCGACGCGTCCAGAGCTTGCTCCGCCAGGCTCTTCTGCAAGCTGTCAAGCATGTCCTGCCGCCAATCGTCGCTGGAATCTCCGGTCAAGTGCGTGTGCGCATCGATGAATCCCGGCAGCAACGTCGCGTCTCCGAGATCGATCACTTCCGCACCCGGTGGAACGGAAGCACTCGCACCGACTCCTGCGATCTTTCCGTCAGTTACAACTACCAGTCCGGGCGTAATCAGCGAATCGTTTTTGCCGTCAAACATTCGAGCGGCCTTCAACACGTACGATTTGCTCGCCGGTTTAGCCGGCTGCGCGTGCGCACATATCCCTGCTAGCAGCAACAAAGATCCACAAAGTAAACTCATTTTCGAAATGGATTTCATCGTTTTTCCTTGATTCCTACTTGGCCTTCTCGTTCTTGAAGATCACGCCTTCCTTCATGACAAAAAACGCATGTTCCGTTTGGCGGATATTCTGTAGCGGATCTCCCGGTACCGCGACCACATCCGCCAGCTTTCCTGCTTCCAGTGTCCCCACCTTGTCCGCTATCCCCAGCAGTTCCGCATCTGCGGAGGTTCCCGCCTTTAACGCGTCTGCTGGCTTCATGCCGAGGTCAACCATCTGATGAAATTCCTCGGCATTCCGGCCATGTGGATAAACACCAGCATCCGTCCCCAATCCGATCTTTACGCCCTTTGCCAGAGCTCGTTGAAATGTCGTGTGCAGCGAACCAATCGCCGCATGCGCCTTCATGGCAATCGCAGGCTGCATATAGACGCCGCGATCAAACTGTTCCTGCAATCCTTGAATGGCCATCAACGTCGGTACCAGGTAAGTACCATGCGCCTTCATCATGTCCAGGGCTTCATCGTCCAGAAAACTTCCGTGCTCGATGGAGTCGATTCCTGCGCGAATGGCCCGTTTGGCCGCCTCGGCGCCATGTGCGTGCGCCGCTGTCTTCCTGCGCAAAGCATGTGCCTCATCCACAATTGCGTTCAGCTCTTCCTGTGTCAGTTGTGGCGTGTCCACGTCGTCTGTCGGCGAAAGCACGCCACCCGACGCGCACACCTTGATCATGTCCGCGCCATACTTGTGATCGAGTCGCACCGCATAGCGCGCCTGATCTGCACCATTGATTACGCCTTGCAGCGGCCCGGATTCGTGGCCGAACAATCCTTCGCGCCATCCATCCTGTGAATCGCAATGTCCTCCGGTTGCTCCCAGCGAGTGAACAGTCACTAGCATGCGTGGGCCCGGCACAATGCCGTCGTGAATTGCATTTCGCAACCCGACGTCCATGTAATTGCTGGAGCCTACGTCCCGCACAGTCGTAAACCCGGCCATCAGCGTCACGCGCGCATTTACGGTCGCGTCAAGCGTTTGCTCCGCCACAGTCTTTTGCAGCGTGTCCAGCCGTGCCTGCTTGTGATCCTCCGAATACGGAAACGTCAGGTGAGTGTGCGCATCGATAAATCCCGGCAGCAGCGTCGCGTCGCCCAATTCGAGCACCTCTGCGCCTGCCGGCACCGTGGCCGACGATCCTACCCCGAAAATCCTTCCGCCAGTCACTACCACCACTCCAGGGGTAACCAAGGTCCCGCTCTTACCATCGAACAATCGAGCTGCCTTCAAGACGTATGTTTTGTCGGGTGGCTTTTGTCCCTGTCCTTTAGCCGGCGCCCACAAAATCAGTGCGGATAGTAGAATGAACGCGAGTTTGCGTCCCATGAATTGCTCCTGTGCTTCAAGGCAATAGTTGCAGAAGGCAGACATTATACTGCCTGCCCTGAATGTCAAGAAACAATCGCGTGTGTTACTTGCACGGCAAATGTCTGTTCCGCGCCCGCGGAAAGATGAGGAAAGTTTCGTGAACGCAGTTCCGTCGATTCGTATCAAAAACTCCAACGATCAAGCAATCAATGCGAAGGGGGAGTATGTCCTCTATTGGATGATTGCCAATCGGAGACTGCAATCTAATTTCGCTTTGGATCGCGCTCTGGAATACTGCGCCAAGCTTGGAAAGCCTCTGGTCATTTTTGAGGCCTTGCGCATTGGCTACCGCTGGGCAAGTGATCGGCTGCACCGCTTTGTCCTTGATGGCATGGCGGAAAACGCCCGCTTCTGCCAGGAATGTGGTGTCCGCTACTTTCCTTACGTCGAGCCAACCGCGAATGCTGGTAAGGGGCTGCTCGCCGCGTTGGCAGAAAATGCCTGCGTCGTCATAACCGACGATTTTCCCTGTTTCTTCCTGCCGCGCATGGTCGCTAGTGCCGCAAAGAAACTTTTAGTCCTCCTTGAATCGGTGGATTCCAACGGTTTGCTTCCACTCCGGGCCACCGAGCAGATCTTCCTGCGGGCATTTGATTTTCGACGTTACCTGCAGAAAGAATTGCCGAAACACCTGGGAGATGGGCCGCAGGCAAATCCTCTCTCCAAGTCAAAATTGCCATCGCCCGCGTCCTTGCCCAGAAAAATTACCTCTAATTGGCCGGCCGCCTCAAAATCCTTGCTTTCAGGTGAGCCCGGTTCCCTCAGTTCGTTACCCATCGATCATTCCGTACCACCAGGGCCAACCAAGGGAGGACGCACCAGGGCGCTAGCCTGTTTGCAGGAGTTTTTCGACAAGAAGCATCCTCTCTACGCAGACCAGCGCAACGAACCCGAACTGGATGTCGCGGGCGGCATTTCTCCCTTCCTCCACTTCGGCCATCTATCTGTCCACGAAGTCTTTCGCGAACTTGCCTACCGCGAAAAATGGAAACCTGAAAAACTTTCGTTGCGCGCTACCGGAAGCCGCGACGGCTGGTGGAACATGAGTGCCAACGCCGAAGCATTTCTCGACCAACTGATCACCTGGCGCGAGATAGGCTATAACTTCAGCTCGCACCGCAGCGATTATGACAAATACGCCTCGCTTCCCGACTGGGTGCAAAAGACCTTGCGGGAACACGCTAAAGACGAGCGCGACCATCTCTACACATTGGATCAGTTCGAAAATGCAAAAACGCACGATCCACTATGGAACGCCGCGCAAATCCAGTTAGTCCGCGAAGGCCGCATTCACAACTACTTGCGCATGCTGTGGGGCAAGAAGATTCTTCAGTGGTCGTGTTCTCCTCAGGAAGCTTCACGCATCATGATTCATCTCAACAACAAATACGGTATCGATGGACGCGATCCAAATTCCTATAGCGGCATTTTCTGGGTGCTCGGCCGATATGATCGTCCTTGGGCTCCAGTGCGGCCCATTTTTGGCATGGTTCGATACATGAGCTCCGAAAACACCGCTCGAAAAGTGTCCGTGAAAGATTACATTCGCAAATACGCGCCTGATTCCGCACAACAGAAGCAGTTGGACTTTTAATTGACTCGATGGTTGCGGATTACGCCCACTAGTCTTCACTGCTATACAGGCTTATAGCCCTTGCGCTCTTTGGGCCGAATATCGCACGATATCGTATAAACCTTTACATGCAGGGTTCAGTTCGTTTTTCCATGGATTGAGGCAAATACGGGAATGTCTTCCAGCCCGGATGTTCTGATCGTTGGCGCAGGTCTTGCCGGGCTCGCTTGTGCACGCGCCCTTAATGCAAAAGGCGTCACATTCCAGATTCTCGAAGCTTCTGACGGTGTTGGCGGACGCGTACGCACTGACGCGCACGACGGTTTTCTGCTCGATCGCGGTTTTCAAGTTCTGCTGACCGCGTATCCTGAAGCTCGGCGCGTCCTCGATTATTCCTGCCTGGATCTGAAGCCCTTTGCTCACGGCGCTCTCTCCTGGTACGCCGGACGCATGAATACGCTAGTCGACCCCTGGCGTACTCCCGGGACATGGTGGAAGGCCGTGCGGTCTGATTTTGGCTCGCTCTCCGATAAGTTACGCATTGCCTCGCTCCGCAGCAGGCTGCGACGTTCTTCCATCGACAACTTATTCAAAGGCCCGGACCGCTCCACAAAAGATGCTCTGCAATCCGCTGGTTTTTCGAAACAGATGATCCATCGCTTTTTCCGGCCTTTCCTCGGCGGAATTCTGCTGGATGGCGATTTGCAATCCTCCAGCCGTATGTTTGAATTCGTGTTCAAAATGCTTTCCGAGGGAGACACTTCGATTCCCGCTCGGGGTATGGGCGGCATTCCCGCACAACTCGCCGAAGAGCTTCCCGCCGGATCCATCCGCTTGAATGCTCACGTCGATTCGTTGCACGAAAGCGAACTGACACTTGCCGGGGGCGAAACCCTTCGCGCACGCGCCATCGTCGTTGCGGCAGAAGGCCCTGCAGCGGCGCACCTGGTCGGCGAAGTTGAGCCGGCTTCCCGCAGCGTTACTTGTTTTTACTACTCTGCGGACGAACCACCTATCGCGCAGCCGATTCTGGTACTGAATGGCGATGGCGCCGGGCCAATCAACAATTTCTCGGTCATCTCCCAGATTGCCCCCAGTTATGCTCCTCCGGGAAAGCATCTTATCTCGGTGACCGTGCTCGGCATACAGGCGCTTACGGAAGTGCAACTCAGCGGCTTCATCGTCGCGCAAATGAAAAACTGGTTTGGCAAAGTGGCCAGTACCTGGCAACTGCTTAGAAGCTACAAGATTGCCCACGCGCAGCCTAAACAACTACCCGGCGCCCTGGAGCCACCTCAACGTCCGGTGCGTACTCGGCCCGGTGTGTACGTCTGTGGCGACCACCGAGACAATGCTTCGATTAATGGTGCGTTGCTCAGCGGGGCCCGCGCTGCGGAAGCAGTACTTTCTGATCTTTCTCGTTGACCTTGCCTTCGCTCTTCCGACGGTCGAAAGGAGTACCTCATGCGCTATCGCGCTTGCCCTCTTTGCTTTACCAGGATTTCGCGTCTGCAAGCATTATCCCGTTCAAACGAGGTGATCTGCCCTGCCTGTCACGCTCAGTTGGAGCTTTCCCGTTCCAGCCGCGTTCTGGGCTCCCTCGTTGGAATTCTGGCGGCTCTGCTGGCATTTCATTCTTTGCATACGTCTAACTCACTGACCAATTGGACTTTGCCGATACTGGCGGCCATCCTCGCCTTTAGTTTCGCCTCGGCACTGGCCCTGTTCCTAGCCTCGGATCTTGTCGTACACCCCCAACCGATTTCCGTCACTTTTCCACACAGGAAACCGTAACAGACCTAACGTACTATTGACCCGCTAGGCAACCCCCTTGAAACTCCCATCAATGGCTTCATACGCTCAGTTCATGGGCCGTAAGGTCACTGTAAGTTACCGTGTCGGTGATGTGCTGATCCCTGCCTCCGGCACCTTTGTTGCCGATTCTGGGCGTTCCATCTTCCTCGAACAGCATTTGGAACAACGTGGCCGCATGAGTTATTTCCGTTGGGAAATCCCTTACCCGTATATTCATCGCATTGCAGAAGCACCGGAAATCGAGGAAGCTTCTACGACTGACGCTCCCCCCGCTCCGGTTGCCACTTCGGAACAGACCACCGAATCTTCCGACACAACTTCCGCCCGCGCTGCCGCTGCTTCCGGCGGTTCGGCGCTGCTCCCGCTCTCGCATCGTCCCAAAACCGCGTAGTCATTATCTGTTTTTCGGTCTTGCCCCGCGAAGGGAAGTGCTCTTCGATAGAATCCGCTCGCGCGAATCGGCTACAATATTTTCGTCAGCGAACTATTCTGCATTCATCCCGCCAGGAGGCGTTGCATGTCCACATCCACCACACCTCGCAAGATCGGTCTGATCGGCCTCGGTCTGATGGGCCGGCCGATGGCGGCGAATCTTCTGAAAGCGGGCCATTCTCTAACTATTTGGAATCGCACACCATCACGCGCCCAGGAACTGGTAGCTGCCGGTGCCACCCTCGCCAAAAATCCGCATGACGTGTCCACCGCGTCCGATTTGCTGATCACCATGGTCAGCGATCCCCCTGCGCTTGAAGAAGTCCTTTGGGGTCACGAAGGCAAGCAAGATGGCGCGCTCGACGGGTTGAAGCCAGGATCCACATACGTCGATTGCAGCACCATTTCTCCGGTCCTGGCTCGTAAGATTTCCGCTGTCTGCGCCGAGCGAAATGTTAAGTTTTTGGATGCACCCGTTACTGGCGGGGATTGGGGCGCTCGCGAAGGCACGTTGACGTTCATGATTGGCGGCGATGCGGAAACGGTGCGCGAACTCGAACCGGTACTCGCAGTGATGGGCAAGAAGTGGTTTCACCTCGGTCCGAATGGCGCCGGGCAAACCATTAAGCTGGCGATGAACGCCCTCCTCGCTTTACAAGTGGGCGCTATCGCCGAAGGAATTGCGCTCGTTACCAAAGCAGGATTGAAGGGCGAGCAACTTTTCGAAGTCATGCAATCCAGCATGGCGCGTTCCGGAGTTCTCGACATCAAAGTGCCGCTTATGCTCAAGGGAGAATTCAAGCCCAGCTTTCCTCTTCGCCTCATGCACAAGGATCTCAGCCTCGCCCTTGATCTCGCCAATCAACTCGGTGTGGCCCTTCCTGCTACCGCCGCTTCGCGCGAAGTCTATAATTACGTGAAGGGCGAGGCGAAAGAAGACCTCGATTACTCCGCCGTAATGCGTTTCTGGCAAAAATAACCAACATCTCCGTAAGGGCGGCTTTACGCCGCCCGCTGGGATTAATCCTCATTTTTCTTGCTCCAAAACAAAAACGGGGCAGGAATCAATCCCGCCCCGCGCAAATCTAATTGTTACTCAGCCTCTACTTCAACGGTCTAGGCGGGAAAAATCCAATCGGCAAATCTCGCGACGTCCGCAACCCCGACGCCGCTTCCAGAATGGACGGAATCGAATTCACCGCCACCGATGCTGTCGCGATATCTCCATGCGAGCCGCCCGGAATCACCAGGCTTATATTGGGATGTCCCTTCAATTCCACGGTGTCGGCGGGATCTTTTGCACCCACGTACATTTGCAATTCCATATAGATCAATTCCTTGCCGTCGGAAAGTCCGCGCGCAATCTGATGTACTCCCGCCGCTTGTCCTGCTTCCACGGTCAGATATTCTGTCTGCACGCGCTCTGTTGCTACCTTCGGTTCAATCGTTTCGGTGATCTCATCCACTTTCAATCCCAGGCTGTCCGCGACCATAGCCACCGATTCTGGCAAGCCCACGTGCTTTATCACGCCTTCCGCCACCTTGGCCTTGAACTCTTCGACGCTCATTCCCGCGCCGATTTTTTTCTGCAGTGGCAAGCGCCTCTTCCCGGCATCGACAATCCGCAGCGCCTTCACGTGTTCAATCCTCTGCGACACCGCCGCCAGCGTCACCGCTAGTTTGTCCATCACGAATCCTGGGTTCACGCCCGTCCCCACCAGTGCCACACCGTTTTCCTTCGCTGCCTTATCCAGTTTGTCGGCCAGCGTGGGATGCGTCCGATACGGATACGACAGCTCCTCACACGTCGAGACCACGCACGAGCCCATATCCAGGCACAACAGAAGCTGATCCATTACTTTCGGCAATGACGACGAAGTCGTATGCATCACGATGTCCGCCGACTGCTCCAGCACTCCCTTCGCATCGCCAGAAATCTTCACGCCCCACGGGGCATCCGCTGCACCGATCGCCTCGCCCACATCTTTGCCTACCTTTGCCGGATCGGTGTCGATCGCGCCGACGATCTCAATACTCTCTTTTTCCCGTAACAATTTCAGAATAGACGCACCGATGGGCCCAATCCCATACTGTATGGCTCTGATTTTCTTTTTCACGGCAGTCTCCGATCCAATTTGCGCTGCTCACGCCACGGCGTGGCATTTCTGTGGGAGCGAATCTATTATCCTACTGTCATTCCCCACCTCAATCAATCGGGTCATTTGCATTCAAAGATTCTCGGGGTGCTTCCACTCTGCTTGAAAACGGTAACTGTCATAGGCATGATGAACCCATGCCGAGGTCACTCAGTTTGCTCGTTTTAATTGTATTCTTGATTTGTTTTGTGCCAACGTTGCATGGGCAGGAAGCCACCCTGACCGCGGCACCTCCAGTTGTGCAGGCATTCCAACCGAACTATCCGGATACGACCTCCGGGCTTGAGCACCTCGCCAAGGATGTCATGAAAGCCCAGAAAGAGAACGACGCGGTCCGCGCCGGTCAAATTCTTGCTTCCCTGATTCTTCCTCAGCCGCGTCAGTGGTATGAACGCGTTTTCGGTGTCACCATTGGTGGTAACGATGGCGCTCTTTACGAACGCGCGTCCGCTTCTGTTCCTGCAACATTGGCGAAGGAATTTGTTCGTGCCGCTCAACTAGAACCTGATTCCGTTGTGGCTAGGCGTTTCGACAGGAATTGCGACGATAACGCCGGGGAATATACTTTTGGCATCCTTCACGCGCGCCTCGAGTCCGTGCCGCTGTACGAGATTCGTTTCTTCAAGGGCAGCCAGTTGTTTCGTCTATTCTCTTTTGCTTTTGTAGATGGCGCGTTCCGGTTCATCCTTACCCCAAAACTAGAAGGGCCCGTCTTTTCTCGTTCGGCGCACGGCATCGGCAGTAACGCACAAAAACCTACGCAGGGCGAAAAGCCGGAACGTGTCGACCGCCTTGCCATTGGCGGAAATGTTCAGGCGGCGCATCTGATTCACAGGGAGAATCCCGTATATCCAGAGGACGCCCGTAGAGAACATCTTCAAGGGACCGTCAACCTCCACGCTCTGATCGGCAAGGATGGCTCCGTAGAAAATCTGTATGTCCTGAAGGGCTATTGTTCCCTCGCCGAAGCGTCACTCAGATCCGTCCAGAAGTGGCGCTATTCCCCCACGTTGCTCGAGGGCAGTCCGGTCGAGGTCGACACCCAGATTGTCGTGATTTTCCAGCTCTCTGGTGTGAACTAAGCATAGAGAACCACAAAGGCCGAGAGTGGCCTCCTCGATGGTCCCCACGGCCTTTTTTAGTGCCTCTCGGTTTTCACTGCAGGATCCGGCGCATTTGCGGGCGTGGAATTGTCGGCCTTGCTTTCGAACGTTTCGCGCTTCAGGAAAAGACGCATCGATCCCGCAGGACACGGAGTTCACTGCGCTGGTTGCCGGGGATGTGCACCCATTGCTAAGCCATTGATATATAGCACTTTGCGCCCCAAGCTGTTTTCATCCTATCCCTTTGAACCTTTTCGCCAACCAAATCCGCTTTTACTAGTGAGGGCAAATGAAACCACTTAGGCCAAAAGGCCGAGAGTGGTCTCCTCGATTGACGTGTCTCGAAGCACGATCCGGTTCCCCGAGTGGAGAAACGCACATGAATACGATCTTTCGCAAGTCAAATGGCCTGCTGGGTTTTCTGCTTTTAGTGTTGCTCCCGTTCCTCACCGGATGCGAAAACAGCAAATCCGTAATGCAGAACCCCGTCCCCGCTCTCACCACAATCTCTCCAACCTCCGCCGCTGCGGGGGGAGCCGCCCTCACCCTCACCGTGAACGGTTCCTCATTCGTAGCCAGTTCTGTGGTCAACTGGAACGGCTCTTCGCGTCCCACAACCTTCGTTAGTGCCTCTCAATTGACCGCGGGAATCACCGCGGCCGACATCGCTGCGGCGGGTACCGTACCCGTTACGGTCACCTCTCCAGTGCCGGGCGGCGGCAGCAGCTCGCCTGCCACCTTCACCATCACGGCAGCGAACAATCCCTCGCCTACGCTCTCCTCGCTCTCACCCACGAGTATTACCGCGGGTGCGTCGGCCTTTACGCTCACTGTCAACGGTACGAATTTCATTAACGCTTCAACCGTCAATTGGAATGGCACCTCCCGCACAACTACTTTCGTTAGCGCCACGCAGATTACCGCAGCCATCACCGCGGCTGACATCGCTGCTTCGGGAACCGCGCAAATTACCGTGACGAATCCCGCACCTGGTGGAGGCACTTCCCTCGCATCTGCCTTCGACATCAATGCCGCAACCAATCCTGTGCCCACAATCACCAACATTTCGCCCACCAGCGCTAGTGCCGGAAGCGGAGCTTTGACGCTCACTGTGAATGGCTCGAACTTTATTTCCTCAAGCTTGATCCAATGGAACGGCACGGCTCAACCAACGGCATTTATCAACGGCACCCAGCTGACCGCACAAATCTCTGCCGCCAACTTGACCACTGCCGGAAACGTCAGCGTCACCGTGAAGAATCCCGTACCGGGTGGCGGCACCTCGAATGCCGCTACCTTCACCACTAACGCGGCGGGACAAACCGTCGGCGTCGTGGAAACCATCACTCTTTCCACAAGCAACGGAGGGCCCAATGGTCAGGCGTCCAGCGCCGCCATCAGTACGGACGGCCAATTCATTGCCTTCGGTGATTCTGCCACCAACTTGACGACCACCGACACCAACGGAAACATGATCGACATCTTTCAACAGGAAACCTGCCGAGGCGCCAGCGCACCCAATCCTTGCACGCCAGCTACGCAAATTGTTTCTCTAACTAATTCGTCGACTCAGGGGGCGAGTGGCGAATCCGTACCCGAATACTCTAGATTCATGAGCGGCGATGGCCGCTTCGTTGTATTCACCGGGGTCTCCCAGGATTTCATCTCCAATCCGCCATTTGGAAACAACTCAGGAGTGATCGTTCTGCGGGATACTTGCAAAGGGCAACCATCAAGTTGCACACCCAGTTCATCTATCGTTGGACTTAACGACCAAAACACCGCCATCGGTGCCCTGAACTACGGCGTAATCAGCGGTAATGGCCGCACGGTTACTTTCGTTGCCGCCGCCGCGAACGTGGTTACCGGCGTTCCCGGTGGAAACTTTGAAATCTATGCGCGAGACACTTGCTTTGGTGCGCTTGTAAGTCCGGCGTGCACGCCAAAAACGATACTCGTGAGCCAGTCCACCTCCGGATCACCGGCCGGTGCAAACAGTATTGGACTTGGCACGAGCGAAGCTTCCATCAGCGACGATGGTCGATATGTGGCTTTTGCCAGTGACGCCAAGAACCTCGTGCCCAATGACACCCAGAACGGAGCCAATGTCTTTCTTCGCGATACCTGCATTGGCGCGCCCTCCGGGTGCACTCCGCAGACAACTCTTGTATCCGCGAATCCAAGCGGTGCGGTTGGCACAACCACCAGCAATGGAAGCTATCTACCTTCTATCAGTGGCAATGGTCGATTCATCATGTTCCAGTCGGACGCTACAGATCTTGTCTCTGGCAAAAGCAGCAATGCCAAATTCCAGATCTATCTGCGAGATATGTGCACCGGTGCCGCATCCGGTTGCACTCCGCAAACCACCATGCTCTCCCTCGATTCAAACGGAAACGCCTTAAATGCTAATACCACCCTGCCCGGCACGAGTTTGGTCAGTTCTACAGGCAGATACGTGGTTTTCGGCGCTGGCGCACCGCTTCGCGCTGGCGACTATGTTGGCGAAGTGTTCTCCATGGATACTTGCGCCGGGGTCGCTTCCGCATGCACGCCGTCGGTAAAAGGGGTCTCTTTTGACAGCCAGGGCCACGTCGTCTCATCTGTCGTGCCGGTTGTCATCAGTGGCGATGGCCACTTCGCGATCCTGCTCGCCGAGCCTTTCGAATTGTATTTGGCGCTGACCGGTTACTGACCGAGCGGTCAGCTCAAAGCCGCCGACGAGGTGAGGGGCGATCTGGAAAAATCACTTTCCCAGCGCTCCTCCCTCTGGCGTGAGTTCACTTCCACACATTCTTGCTGCATCCCTCCGCGCAACGCATAATGGTTCCTGGTCGCACCTGCCCCGAACCGGAGGCTCAGCATGAATGCCAAAAAACTTTCCGATGCGGAAATACACGGGCAATTGCCCACCATCCCCGGCTGGACTCTGGCTAATGGCAAACTCCACAAAAACTTCGAATGCAAGGACTTTGTCGATGCCTTCAGTAAGATGACCAGGGTCGCTTTTGCTGCCGAGTCCCTCAATCACCATCCCGAATGGTTTAACGTTTGGAACAAAGTCCAGATCGATCTCAACACCCACAGCGTGAAAGGAATCAGTTCACTCGATTTTCAGCTTGCGGCCAAAATTAACGAAATTTTTGGCGCTTGATCTCTTGCTCGACTCCCAGCCCACTCCATGATTGGCGCTCATAACATCGAAAACACATCTCGCGGCCGCATTACCGTTACGATCCGCTGGCTGGCCGCGTTTCTTGTTCTTGGCTTGCTGCTTCATTTCCTTCCTTTTGACCTATTGCTGCAGGCTATCCATCGCGTTCCCCTCACGCGTTTTCTGGTGGTTCTGTTCTGTTACCTGCTGGCACATCTTGTCGGTATTGCGAAATGGCGCATGGTCGTCAACGCTGCAGGTGCGCAACTTGATTTCTCCACTAGCGCGCAGTGCTATTCCGGCGGACTCTTCGCCACTCTCTTTCTTCCTTCTATTCTCGGGGGCGACGCCGTGCGTCTGGCCGTCGGCCTGCGTCGCAGTCCCAATCCCGCAGCTGTGCTTGCGGGAAACGTCGCCGATCGTTTTCTCGACATGATGGCCCAGGCCGTTCTCGTTCTCGTAGGCCTTTTGCTTCTGCCCGGTTCTTTTCCTCCTGCCCTGCAATCGCAAGCTACTCGTGTATTGCCGTTCTTTTTCCTCGCCATCGCCTTGATTGCTGTCTTGTTCGCCTGGCTTCGCAGGCCTCTGTTGCAAGGCCGTTCCGTTCGCTTTCGTCGGAGGCTCGCTCGGCTCCGCTTCGCCCTCCGTGCTGTTTCCAAACGTCCTCATATTCTTTTATTCGGCTGGCTTCTGGGCACCGGTATTCAGTTCACGTTTTTGATTCTCACGGCTCTTCTGGCGATCTCTTGTGGACTTGTCCTTCCACTGCGTGTCTGGCTGTTTGCCTGGCCTTTGGCCAAGCTGGCCGCCGTTCTACCACTTACGCAGGGCGGCATCGGTGTCCGCGAAGCTGCCCTCGTCGGGCTCCTCTCCCCGTTCGGCGCGCCTGGCCACCTCGTTCTCGCCTCCGGCCTGGTCTGGGAAGGTATCGTCATCGCCGGTGGCTTGATCGCCGGCATACTGGCCTTTGTGTTACGCCAGAACCAGTCCTCTACTCCGACCCGCGACTAAGTTTTCTCTAATATCATCAATGTCCATTAACATAGTCGTAATAGAAGCCAATACTCAACTTTCCCACCCGAAGTGGGCCCTTCCACAGGCCAAGCGCGGCATCTTCCGGTTTTCTTCTCATGAGCCCGCCTGCCGCCTGTTTTCCATCAAATGCTCGTAGTTGTGCCGGCCACTTCCAGCGAGCTTGGCAACGCGATGGACTTATGAACGTCCTATAACATAAGTCCTTGTTTTTCCTTTATTTCGATAACTTTTTCCGTATCTCGACATCACTTTTTTGCCGTTGACATGCTCACTTCGGAATGTTACAAAGTCGCAAAGGCAAGCCCTTCGGTGGTTAGGCCTCGCTAACGACAGTATTTCTGCTTCGTTACCGAGGTGCAGACCCGCCTGGCAGGGCAGGTGCTGCTGTTCTATCGAAGACTTGTTTGTAACACCCCACCCCACCCCGGGAGGCGGAAACTCACGTTTTCGCCTCCTTTTTCTTGACGCTAAATTTCGACTTTCGGACTCTCCCTCATTTTCCTGTCCCACGGTAAACTAACTGGAATGACCAGTACGCCACCCCTGCTGCAATTTCGTAACATCTCTGTCGCTCGCGGTAATAACCTCGGTTTAAATCGCTTCTCGCTGCGCATCGAGTCGGGCGAGCATGTCTGCATTCTCGGTCCCAACGGCTCCGGGAAATCCACACTGATCAAGACCATCACGCGCGAGTGCTATCCCTTGGCTCACGAAGATATGTCGATGTCCATTCTGGGCCGCTCGGTCTGGAATGTGTTTGAGTTGCGTCCACTGCTCGGCATCGTCTCGCCCGATCTCCTCGCTGCCTGCACCACCGATGCGTCTTGCCTGGACGTGGTGCTCTCGGGATTCTTCAGCAGCACGCGCATCTTTCCGAATCACCATCCCTTGCCGGATCACGAACAGCGCGCCCGAGCCGCCCTCCAGCGCATGGGCATCGCCCAACTTGCCGCTCGGCCTCTGCTTGAAATGTCTTCGGGAGAAGTGAAGCGCACCCTGATTGCGCGCGCTCTGGTGCACAATCCGCAAACGCTGCTCTTCGATGAGCCGGGGAACACACTGGATATTGCCGGGCAGGTGGAATTGCGCGAGATTATGCGTGAATTGGCCAATGCGGGAATAGGCCTGCTTCTGGTCACCCACCACATCTCGGAAATTGTTCCGGAAATTGATCGTGTCGTTTTGTTGCAGCGCGGAACTGTGCTTGCCGACGGTCCGAAAGAAAGAATCCTTACCAGCGAGCAACTAACAGGATTATTTGAAGTTCCCGTCCGCGTCTTTCCCGACGATGGCTATTTTCATCTTCATGCCTGAGCAAATCTTGCCGCCGGCGGGCGACGGAGTTTTCGATTCCGCAATCCGTTGCTGAGTATCGACGGAACGATCACCCATGCGAATTATCGCGTCCTGGAACGACGTCCCGTCCCGGAAAAACGCAACATTCGCAAAGATGAAATCATTCAACTCGGCAGCCATCACTATCGGCACGTATCACTCTTGCGCCGCCTCGAGGTCTGGAGCGAACAACATCAGCAGGTGCTGGTGCTGCTTACCAACCGCCTGGATTTTGGACCCACGACTATCGCGCAAATTTATCGTGAGCATTGGCAGATCGAAGTTTTTTCCGGCATCTGAAACAGAATCTACGGATCAAGACTTTTGTGGGTAGCGCCAACGCACTGCACATCCAGATTTGGACAGCACTCATCGCTATGCTGCTGTTGAAATACCTGCAACTGCGAGCGCGCTATGGCTGGTCGCTGTCGAATCGGGTGGCCTTGCTGCGCCAGCGACTCTTTGTTTACCGTGATTTGCAGGCTTGGCTGGATGAACCATTCCAAGCTCCCCCGGCTTGCAGGGCTTGCACGACGGCCAACTGAACCTGGAATTCAATTTAGGACAGCAGAACCCCAACCTGAATCGTAAGAGGCCAAGATGCAACACGGAAAATCCTTCTTTTCAACACCAAGTAGGTCGGGGTCTGTCTAATTTGGACAGCCCTGGCTTTACGCCGCCCTCGCGAGCCAATTCTTGATGCGAAACCAGCCTACTTGTTCGCGATCCCTTCCGCGATTGGCGCCGCGATCGGCACCTTGAACATTTCGTGTTGAAACGCCTTCACCATCAGCAAAACCCAAAGAACCAGCGTCAACAAGCCCAGGATAAGCGAGAGCATGCTATAGAATCCCCAACCGATCAGCCCGCCGGTAATTCCACCCATCATCGCAAGTCCGATGCGCAGCACCGTCAACCCGCCAAAGACCACGATCGATTGTGCCGCGTGAAACTTCACAAAGGGGCGCTTGTCGATGAGTAGGAAAATGATGCCAGTCAACCAGCCAAGTACATAGCACAGCAATCCGGCCACGTTTTCTTCGATCCCCGATGTTGCCGGCGCCGCGGAACCTGCAGGCGCCACCACCGGTGTCGCTGTCGCACCCTGATTTGCACCGCACTTCGGGCAAAAGCTTGCCGTTCCCACTTCTTGACCACACGCTTTGCAGAATGCCATCGCAGATCCTCCCAGGACCAACCTGCGCGCAGCGTATCACTCGTCTTCAGACCCTGCAATCTCTTTTGCTCTTAAGCAAACTAGCCGCTACTTCTCGATTCAAGCTGCCCGCTTGAGTGGGAATCCTGATGAGTTTGTTTCGGGGAAATCAATGTTGGGGGGATTCGGCGACAACACCTTTTGCTCCGACTGCCCACGCTTTATTTCCACCTACTGCCATCGCATTCATTCCCAATTTTCCGGCCGGCACCCATTCAATTCCATCGCCGCTCATGTCCGATCCATTCGGCCCTGCAGCAATAAATACTGGGTAGAGCGCGACCACCGAAGACCGGTACCCGCTCGGTATCTGCGTCGCCAGTTTCCACGTCTTCCCTCGATCCAGCGAGTACGCGGCGATTCGCTCTCTTTGCGCAGCCTTCTCGTAGTCTCCTCCCACTGCCACAACCGTGTCGCCCATGCGAGCCAGCGAGAAAATACCTTGTGATGCGTTTCCGCTCAGCACCGGCGTCTCGGCAACTGTCCAACTCTTCCCCAGATCGTCCGTGTGAAACACACGCGCTGCCGGCCCTCCCGTGGCGAAATACAGTTCTGTTTTGTCATAGAGGATCAAGCTCGAATTACTGGCCGCAAATACTCCCTCTTTTGGCACCGCCGGAGGCATTCCCGCATTCGACATTTCCTTCCAATGCTTTCCATCCTGCGTGCGCAAGAGCACAAATTTTCCGTCCACCGGATCACTCAAAGCGAAACAATTCGTCGATGAACTACACACGATGCCATCCAGGAAGAATTCCTTCCTCGGGTCTGTGTACTGTAGTTCCCACTTTTTCCCGCCGTCGTTGGTCTTATAGATCCGAGACTTCTCGCCCTCGCCGCTGGCCATTACATACGCATTGTTTTGATCGAAGGCCTGAACTCCTCGGAAATCCAGCGCGTTGCCTTCGACAACGTGCAGTCTCTCCCAGCTTTTCCCGGAATCGGTCGAGCGTAAAATTATGCCGTTCGATCCGGTGGCCCAAATCGTCGTATTCTGCCCGCGCAGTTTGCCTGCTACCACCGACACTCCGCGCAGATTCGTGTCGATTACGTTGGTTCGCACTGACCACATCTCTCCCATGCTCATAGCCAGTAGGCACACTAGAATGCGCTTCATAACGGGGAAGTGTAGCAGAAACGGAAACTACTCTTTGCCGGGACGCCCCGTGGATATCGCACGCGCTTCGGGGTGTTTCGGCGTCCAGTCTTCCGGTGGAAATGCCACACGCCAGAAAGTTGGGCATGCCATGGTGAACTCCAACCCCACTTCGGATTTACCCGAACGCACCGGCCCCAGGAATACCACATGGCATTCCTGTTCCTGCAGCGTGGCGTTGTGTTTCATGAAGACTTTACAGCCGCTGGTCACTCGCGCCTGCAACGGAATCAGCGCTCCGTGCGCATTGATTGCCAGTGTGGAGGTCTCTTCTTCAAAAACTTTGCCTTGTGTATCGTGTCCGCGGATGCGCACGGCAACATGCATCAATACGCGCTGGCTTCTTCGCCGTGGACCGGGATGGATGGGAGAACCGGGAGCTTGGCCCATAAAACCTCGTCTCCTTGAATATACAGTGGGGAGCACCAAAGTCGAGTGCGAAGAGCAAACGCGTAGCCAAAGTTGCTATCAGGTGGGTGTTTCCCAGTTATATTTACAAGTCGTAACCAGAACTTGCCGTGCTTCGTAACGCCTCAGGCTAACGTCGCTCGATTGGCGTGTAGGACCGGGTATCCTGTCCCAGGTAGATCTGCCGCGGCCGCGCAATTTTCTGCTCGGGGTCCAGGATCAGCTCTTCCCACTGCGCGATCCATCCAGACATGCGAGGTATCGCGAACAGCACCGGGAACATGGTCATTGGAAATCCCATCGACTGGTAAATCAGTCCCGTGTAGAAGTCTACGTTCGGGTACAGTTTGCGTTTTACGAAGTATTCGTCTTCCAATGCGATTCGTTCGCATTCCAACGCAATTTCCAGCAGCGGATTCTTGCCCATCAGGTCGAATACTTCATAAGCAATCTTCTTGATGATGCGCGCGCGTGGGTCATAATTCTTGTAGACGCGATGGCCAAAACCCATCAGCTTCGTTTCGCCGGCTTTTACCCGCTTGATAAAGTCCGGCACCTTGCTTACGGAACCAATTTCCACCAGCATCCGCAGCACTTCTTCGTTCGCTCCGCCATGCAGCGGCCCATAAAGCGCCGCAATCGCGGCTGCAGTCGCGCAGTACGGATCCACGTGCGAACTTCCTACGCCGCGCACCGTGTTGGTGGAGCAGTTCTGCTCGTGATCCGCGTGCAGAATGAACAGCACGTCCAGAGCGTGCTCCAGCGTCGGATTCGGACGGAAACGCGTCTCGCTGGTCCGGAATAACATGTTCAAGAAATTCCCGGGATAGCTCAGATCGTTGTCGGGATACACAAACGGCATTCCCAGTGAGTGCCGGTAGGAAAATGCCGCAATCGTCGGCATCTTGCCGATCAGGCGGTAAGTCTGCTTCTTGCGCGACTCCGGATTAAAAATGTCCTTCGCGTCGTGATAAAAAGTCGAAAGTGCGGCAATTGTCGAAATCAGCATACCCATCGGGTGCGCGTCATAGTGAAAGCCATCCAGGAACTTCTTGATGCTTTCATGAATGAAGGTGTGATGCACGATGCTGTGGTGCCAACTCTTTAATTGCGCCGCGGTGGGTAACTCTCCGTGCAACAAAAGATACGCGGTTTCCAGATAGGTCGATTTCTCCGCCAGTTCTTCGATGGGATAGCCGCGATACCGCAGAATTCCGGCATCTCCGTCAATAAAGGTTACCCGGCTGATGCATGATGCCGTGTTATTGTACGCCGGGTCGTAGCTGATCATGCCGAAATCCGTGGGATCGATCTTGATCTGCCTCAGATCCATCGCCCGGATCGTGCCGTGCTTGATCGGAATTTCGTAAGACTTGCCGTTGCGATTATCGGTGATGGTCACCGTCTCGCGTGGTTCAGCATTCGCCGTGTCGGCATTGCGCGTTTGCGCTGTGGGGAGAGCAGAATCCATCGAATACCTCGAGCAAAGCGGTGCGCTTCGCAAACCGCCTTGGAATAACACTTTACACCAAAGAATGGCGTCGTGGAAATCGAGCGAAAGCCGCCGCCGTTACGCCGGAACGGCCTGCGGCACGGTAACCGCCTGTCGTGGGAAGACATACGGGCTGGGCAGCAAGGCAGAAATATGCCTCTTGACAATAATCGTGATAACGAGTATTATTCCCCTGTCAAGCAAACCTGGAGGTTCCATGATTACCATTCGCAAAAGCAACGACCGCGGCCACGCCGACCACGGCTGGCTCAACACTCGCTTTACCTTTTCTTTCGCCGATTACTACGATCCGAAGCACGAGCAGTTCCGCACCCTGCGCGTGATGAACGACGACCGCGTCGCCGGCGGCGCCGGATTTCCTACGCACCCACACCGCGACATGGAGATTGTCACTTATGTGCTCGAAGGCGCACTGGCCCATAAAGACAGCATGGGTAACGGCTCTGTGATTAAACCCGGCGACGTGCAGTATATGAGCGCAGGGACTGGTGTGGCGCACAGTGAATTCAACGCATCGGATTCCGAAACTGTGCATCTCTACCAGATCTGGATGTTCCCGGACAAAAAGAACTACACGCCGGCTTACGACCAGAAGCACTTCTCTGCGGACGATAAGCGTGGCAAGTTGCGTCTGGTGGTTTCGCCCGATGGGCGCGACGGCTCCGTGAAGATTCGCCAGGACAACGAACTCTACGCCACAGTTCTCGGGGCAGGCGAAACGGTGAAGCACGATCTGAAGTCCGCTCGCTACGCCTATGTGCAAGTGGCCAAGGGCAGCGTCACGCTCAACGGCGAAACGCTCGAGACTGGTGATGGTGCCGCGATCAGCGCGGAAAAGTCGCTGCAGCTGACTGGCGTGAACGACGCCGAAGTCCTGCTGTTTGACCTCGCGTAATCCGAAAGGGCACAGGTTCTCGAGCTTGTGCTCCTGAGATCGTTAATTCCTTCTGGGTGCCCCATGCGCAGCCTCTGCGTGTGGGGCTTTCCTTTTGCCTTCGAGTACTACGCCGCTTTTTTCGACCACGCTCCAGCAGAAAATACAATTCCAACCACGATCGCCACGCAGAGCGCCGCAATCGAAGAAAACAGCGGTGGCTTTGCGGTCATCAGGTAAACGATCCCCAGTGCCAGAAACAGCCGCACGCGAATCAACGTAACAATTAGCGGGTCTTGCACTTTCATCGATGTGTCTGCCGAGAGCGCTGCATCAGCGTCTGGCAACCCCGCCTTGATGCTCTTCATCCGCGGCATCAGCATTCCAAATCCAATCCCCAACGCCACAACGATTCCCAGGATCGACGCAAGGATCCAACCCTCTTTCGACGCGCCCGTTACTCCCGCCATATATCCGCCCGTTAGGATCAAAAGCAGCAGCGCCGGCCCGCTCAGCGGCAACGATACTCGATAGGTCCCCAGCCAGGTGCGTGCGGCATTTGCCGTCTCGGCTTTTCGCAATCGTGCCGTAGACACCCATTCCAATCCATAACCAATGAACAATCCCGTCATTCCCACCAAGTGCAAAAACACAATGTCTGCGTAAACGCTCATCGATACTCCCTCGGTGCCGTCTGAATCTCCGGGGCTAAAGCCCGATTTCTTTCGTGGCCATTAGAGTCGGACCTGAAGGTCCGCCCCCCTGAACTTCTTGGGACGAAAATCTTACTACTCCGTTGCCGCTGGCGCTTGTAGGGGGTCGGAGCTTTTAGCTCCGACATCACCTGGCCCCCAACAACGGGGCTCAGCCCTGAGGAATCTGCTCTTCCGCTTCATCCTCGGTTGCGTTGAAATTCCTTCATGAAACTGGTCAATGCTTCCACCGCTTCCAGCCCCACTGCGTTATACAGCGAAATGCGCATTCCGCCAACGGAACGGTGTCCAGGCGTGCCGATCAGTCCCGCCGCGGTCGCCTGTTTGCCAAACTCTTTCTCCACTGCCTCGTCTCCGCCCGCAACGCGAAATACCACGTTCATCAGCGAGCGCGAAGCCTTCTCCACCGGACAGCGATAATAGCCGCCACTGTTGTCCAGCGCATCGTAAAGCATCTTTGCCTTGGCTTCATTGCGCTTCTGAATCCCCGCGATTCCACCCACCGACTCGATCCATTCCGTCACCAGCCCCAGAATGTAAATCGCAAACGTCGGCGGCGTATTGTACAAGGACTTTTCCTTGATGTGCGTACGGTATTGCAACACGGTAGGCAGGTTTTTGTCGGCGCGCTCCGCCAGATCTTTCCGCACGATCACCAGCGTCACGCCTGAAGGACCAAGATTTTTCTGTGCCCCAGCAAAGATCATCCCGTATTTCGCCACGTCAATCGGTCGCGAGGCGATGTCCGATGACATGTCCGCCACAATCGGTGCTGCCGATGCTGGAATCGAGTTCCACTGTGTTCCTTCAATCGTGTTGTTGGTGCACATGTGCGTGTACGAAGCGTCCGCCGAGAGCTTTATCTCCTCTGGCCGCGGCAGCCGCGCAAACCTTTCCGCTTCCGTGCTGGCCGCAATAGTGTGCAAAGTACCTTTCTTCAGTTCGCCGATGGCCTTCGCCGTCCATGTTCCCGTGTGCAGCACATCGATTGGCTTTCCGGGCAGTCCCAGATTCATCGGCGCCATCGTGAACTGCATGCTACCGCCGCCTTGCACAAAAATCACCGCGTAGTCATCCGGAATCGCCAGCAATTTGCGCAGGTTCGCTTCCGCCCCGGCGTTGATCGCTTCAAACTCCGCCGAACGGTGCGACATCTCCATTACCGACATGCCCGTACCGCGATAATCCAGCAGCTCCTCGCAGATCCGCTCCAGCACCGGCAGCGGCAGTGCTGCCGGCCCCGCATTGAAGTTAAACGCGCGCTTGGCGGCGCCAGGTTTTGTCGCATGTGGTATTGCGGTCGAAGTGCTCACGATGATGGATTCCTTTGGAGAAAATGGCGGCGCTTTCCAGGCAGAACCACGTGGTTTACACCGCTCCCTAGAATAACAGAAGTGCAAATGCAATTGCTGGACCGCAAACCATCGTGAATCAACTTACGTCTGATTCTGATTTGATCCTTGTTAGAAGATCTTTGGCTCTTCCGCTCAAAGTCGACTCAGTTCTTGCAATTGCACTCAGTACGTGGATGACATCCTTCCTATCGGCCGCGTCAATTACTTTGCGGCGGACTGGTGTTCGCGCCGCATTTGTGCAGACAGTTCCTTGATCTCCGTCAGGTCTCGCTGCATCTCGCTCCATCCATACCACAGCGCGTAATCCGGACTGGCGTGAAATGTTCCCTGGAACGTGCGCATGCGGTGCTCCAGGAACATCACAAACAATTTCTGCTCAACGACCGTCGGCGCGTCGTGGAACGTCAGCAAGTTCGGGAAAGCGTAGGGATAGTTCGCCGGCTTCGGCAGCACGCCATCTTTATAGAGCGCCGCCACCTCGCGTATCCCCTGCGCCATCAAATGATCCGCGTTCTTGATCATCTCGTCGCCATGCTGCAGCTGATCATTCGCAAAATTTACGGAGTGGCACTTGTTGCACGTCTTCACCATCTTGTCGCGCTCCGCCTGCCACGAAGCCTGCTCCAGCCGCGCCAAATCCGCTTCCTTCACAACGTCCAGCAGCTTCGTCGGTTTCCCCATCGGGTCGAGCACGCCCAAAGCCTGCAACACCGTCACGCGATCGGCAGCCCACTCCGCATCCTCCGGCATCGGCAGCCGCACTGCCAGAAATCCCCACGCCGTGCGCACTTCATGGCTGCCTTCCTGCATGTGGCACGTCTGGCACGTGGGAGCAGCCGATTCGGTGTTCTGAATCTTCAGCTGCTTCAGCTCTTCGCGCACTCCATGCTTCGACGACGAGTACATCTCCCACTGCGGATGATCGAATCCCATGTGGCACGTCTTGCATGCCTGGGGAGACCTCGCCTCGTCCAGAGAGAACGTGTGCCGCGTGTGGCACGAATCGCAGGAAGCATTCCCAAACCGCACTCCATTTTTTGCCAGCGTGGCAATCTGTTCGTCAGTCTTGATCCCGATCTTGTGGCATCCCCCGCAGCCCTTCATTCCTTCCGTCATCGACATCGGCTGGTAATGAATCGTCGGCATCGCTTCCATCGCGGCCCACGCTATCGCGTGTTTGCCTTTCTTGAACTCCGCTACACGTCCCGGATGGCAATTCGCGCAGGTCTCTGGCGTGGGGATTTTTGCCAGTGCCGCGTTCTGGAATCCGTCATGCTCGCTGCCATGGCACTCTTCGCAGCCGACTCCCAGCGTCGCGTGTTTGCTCAGCTTCCAGTCGTTCACCACGTTCGGTGTGGCCTTCAAGTGGCAGTCGACGCACTTTGCCGCCGCGCGCGCATCCCTATGAGGTGTTCCTGCATGCTGTGCTGCGCCACGTTGTGCTCCACACACCAGTAGCAACAAACACGACAGCAAACTTAGAATTCTTAAGGAATTTCGCATGGAAACCTCCTTGTCTCCACCCGCGTCTGGGTGGAGACACACATACTGCCCGAGTCTAGGACGGAAAGCAGCTCCGTGGCTGTGATCTGCGCACTTTGGACAACGTCATTACGTGAATAGTAATCCTATTCGCTGCAAATAGGGGAAATCACTCTCTAGAGCAGGGCTTCAACCAAGCACTAATATCCTCGTGACCAAATCCTGTACCCTCGCGCGAAACCCGGTTCACGCCCCGCGCGCTCGCATCACCACCACCAGCACAAAATTAATCACAAACAACACGTGAAATCCCACATGGAGCAGATTCGGCCGCGGATTATCTCCCCGAGCCGGCAGCACTTGCCGCGTCCCCGCATACATCCGCAAATACTCGCGCTTCTTTTCTTCCGTCGTACCCAGCAAATACGGCCCGTACCACATCGCAATCGCCGAAGCCAGCGTCACCGCGCAATAAATCAGCCAGTAATCCACCACAAATCCCGGCTTCGGCCTCTTCCAGAAGTACAGCGCGAATCCCGCCGCCACCGCCGGAAAGCTTGCGTTCACCACCGTCACCAGCCACAGCTTTCCGCGGCCAATCGCCTGCTGCACCGCGCTGGCATTCGTCCACCCCGGTATATCCACCAGGTCGTGCAGTGCCACCACAATAAATTGCACCGTGATCAGCCACGTAAACACTGTCTGCATCACGCCGCACCCTTTCAACGCCGCACAATATCACGAAGCCCGAGGAATTCTCTCCTAACTTGTTCTCCTGCGCGCCCCCATGGGATAGAGTCACCTCATCCATCCCATCCCCGGAGAACCACATGGAACCCAAACAAATCGCCGCACGCATCGCGCAACTCCTCCAGGCCATTGAGTCTCTGCTCCCCGAATATCTGGCCGATCCACTCGACCTGCAAATCTCCCAGGGCAATGTCGCCGTCTGCATCATCGACGCGCAGGGCAACGTCTACGGAAAAATGTTCAACGGCACCAACGGAGACCGTTTGCGCCAGCGCGAGTGCTATCGCGTTGCCTGGACCAAAGCCAGCCAGGTCTGGCTCACCGGCATCAAGACGTATGAATACGAAAAGCTGGTTTTTACTGGCCAGATCGATGCCGCCAAATTCGGCATCAAGCATCCCGACTTCATCGGTTGGGAAGGAGGCCAGCCAATCTCCCTCGACTCCGGCACCCACCTCTCCGTTGGCTTCAGCGGCATGCGCGGAACCTCCGACCTCGCCATCGTCCAGCGCGCCATGGAACTCCTGCCCGGCTGACCCGTGTCCGTATTGGCAAGATGCGCCGTTTCAGCGGCACAATGCCAGGGCACCAAACGTCCTCTCTCGGAGGTTCCGCATGCCGCTTTATTCGTTCGTCAGATTCCACATTTTGCCCGGCAAAGAGGCGGCCTTTGAGGCGGCTTTCCAGCAAGTCCTCCTCGCTTCACGGCAGGAGCCCGGTTGCATCGAGATTCACGGTTATCGATCCCTGCGCGACCCTCAGCTCTATTACATCCACTCTCGCTGGCAGGATGAAGCTGCCTTCGACCTCCACGCCAAGCTGCCCCATACCCTCAATTTCCCGGTGCAACCGCTCCTTGATCATCCCCTCGAAGCCACCCGCACCGAGCGCATTGGTTGAACAATCGCGCCCGTTGCCGACTATCCTGAGACTCGAAGGGACCGGGAAATCCTAGGACGCAAACGATGCGAAAAAGCAGCGCTACAACTTCAATGCGTGCTGGTTCGAGGACCGTGCTGAGCCCCACGACTGGGCGATTGCGTCTATATGTCCTGCGCCCCGTGGGGGTCAGGGCTCATCGGTTCGCTGGGCTTGGGTGTGGCAGAGGGAGAAACTCGTTTCGGGGCAGCCCAATCCGCTTCCGGATCTTCCATTTCAAGACGGCGAATTCCGCCAGGGAATCGCGATTGCAGACGGTCGTATTCCGCCTTGTGCGCAGGATTCGGATGAGACCAATCGTGCAGGTAATACACTTCATGCACCTTCGCTTGCAGCATCTCTTTGGTGCAACTGAAGCACGGACGCATGGTCGTGTACATGGTGCTTCCTTCGATCGCGATGCCGAAACGCGCCGCGGACAGAATCGCGTTCTGCTCCGCGTGCACGCAGATGCACAGATCGTAGCCGCTGCCCGAAGGATATTTGTCGCGATTGGCGCAGCGATGACATCCGCCGTCGAGGCAATTGGGCATGTTCTGTGGAGTGCCGTTATACCCGGTGGAAACGATACGGCCGTGTAACGCAATGACCGCGCCGATTCGGCTGCCCAGGCAGTTCGCCCTCTTCCGTACGGCGATGGCGATGCCCATCAGGTATTCATTCATGTCGGGACGGTGATCAGGGCTCACGGAGTTCTCCCCGCTTCCGAATTGCGGATGCGAATGCAGCTTCAAGCTGGAGCGATAGCACCATTAAATACCATTTCCCGTGACTCTCGCCAGCTTGGGAAGAAAGTTCCCTCGCGCGTCTTAAGCCCAGCTTCGTCTTGCTAAACAAGAAATTTGTGTACCCTGTAGCGCGCCTACAAAATCAAAAGAACACACAGCCAATTTCCGCGAAAGGGAAACAAAAACCATGGAGCCACGGGTTAACTTCACAAAATACGCGCCGGAAGCGGCACACTCGTTATTTTCATTGGAAGGTTATCTGAAGAAATCCTCATTGGGCGAAACCCTCATTCATGTGGTCAAGATGCGCGCCTCGCAGATCAACGGCTGCGCCTACTGTCTCGACATGCACTCCAAAGACGCCCGCGCCAATGGAGAAACCGAACAGCGCCTCTACGGCCTGAATGCCTGGCGAGAGACTCCCTACTACACCCCCAAAGAACGCGCCGCCCTCGAATGGACCGAATCGATCACCCTCGTCTCTGAGACCCACGTACCCGACGAAGTCTATGAATCTGTGAAAAAGGAGTTCACCGAAGCCGAGCTCGTCGACCTGACCTACGCCGTGGTGGCTATCAATGCATGGAACCGTTTGGCAATCGCCATGCGAGCAGTTCCTGGCCAGTATCAGCCCGCGCATAAGGCAGTGTCGGCCACTACCTAACCCCACGCCTAACCGCAAGCGGCAACCAGCCTGCAGCGGCCCAGAGTTCCGCGACAGCGGAAGAACTGGTTAGCGTAGGCGCCAACGTAAAAGTAAAAGTTGTCTAAAGGCGAGTGTGCGGTTAGCGCCGCGCATTAAGTTGCTGTAACGAGCGAGAATTCCACGCGGTGGCGCATCGGATCGATCCGTTCGGCGCGAACTCGAACGCGATCTCCAAGTTTCCAGGTGAGTGGCGCGGATTTCTTGCGCCGGCTTCCCCGGCCATCTCCGGGAACAGAAACAAAAGAGTGTTCCCGTTCGCGATGCATCACGCGGGTGCCGGCGGCCTCTTCCAGAGCGCCGATCGGCAAAAGTCCTTCCACAAAGATCTCCAGCAGTTCCACGAAGCAGCCGTATTTCTGCACGGAAATAATCAGCGCCTCGTACTCGTCGCCCAGGTGATCTTCCATGAATTGCGCTGTTTTCCAGTCCTTCAGTTCGCGCTCCGCAGTTGCCGCGCGACGTTCCGTCTCTGAAGTCTCCTGCGCAATCTCTTCCAGATGTTTCGTGGAATACAGAGCCGCTTCCGTGCCAATTGCCGGCTTAAAATAGGTTGGAGGTGTTTCGTTGGGATGTGCCAGGGCCCACTTGAGCACGCGATGCACGATGAGATCAGGATAACGGCGAATCGGCGAAGTGAAATGCGTGTACTCGTCAAAACCAAGCGCGAAGTGTCCCAGCGAATCCGCGGCATAGCGAGCCTGCTTCAGCGAACGCAACATCAAGTAAGAGACGATGCGCTCTTCCGTTTTGCCCGCGAGTTTCTTCAGCAGTTTCTGGTAATGATGCGGAGTGATACGCACATCCGCGGCAGGGAGAGCGACTTTCATACCGCGCTCGCGTCCCTTGCCGTAAGAATCGGGGCGGCCCGCTTTTAGAGGTGAAGGAACTTTGCCGTGACGAACGGCGACTTCTTTCTGGTAGAGATCTTCCACACCCAGCGTATAGCCAAACGCGCGAGCCAGTTCTTCAAATTCCAGGATTTTGCGTGCATCGGGCTTTTCATGGACGCGATGGACTGCTCTGATGCCGCGATTGAGCAGGTAGTGAGCCACGGCGCGATTGGCGGCGAGCATGAACTCTTCGATGATGCGGTGAGCGATGTTGCGTTCGCTGCGGGAAATGTTGGTCATGTGCTGCTGGTCGTCGAATTCGATGACCGCTTCAGGCAGATCGAAATCGATGGAGCCGTTTTCGACGCGGCGCGCATTGAGAAGAAGAGCGAGACCTTTCATGGCGCGGAAATGATGGTTGAGATGGGCGTAGCGCGCGGTCATTTCCGGATCGCCTTCGAGGACTTTGTTGACGTTGGTGTAGGTCATGCGCTCGGCGGAACGAATGACGCCCTGCACCATCCAAGAGCTGAGCATGCGTCCGGCAGCATCGAAATGCATGATGGCGCTTTGCACGAGTCGTTCCTCGCGCGGCTTCAACGAACACATGCCATTCGACAGGGATTCGGGAAGCATGGGAACGGCGCGATCGATGAAGTAGACGGAGTTGCCGCGAAGGCGTGCTTCGCGATCGAGTGGCGATTCGGGATGAACGTAATGGGCGACATCGGCGATGTGGACCTGCAGGAGCCAGCCACCATCTTCGCGACGTGCAACGTAAACGGCATCATCGAAATCGCGCGCGGTTTCGCCGTCAATGGTAACGATGGGAAGTTCGCGAAAATCCTCACGTCCGGCGCGCTCGGTTTCGCTGACGGGAAGGGCAAGGCGTTCCGCTTCCTTCAGAACCTCGCCGGGAAAAGAGTGAGGCAGGTGATGCTTGCGAATAATAATTTCGGTATCGACGCCGAGATCACCGGGACGGCCGAGGATTTCGACAACGCGGCCAGAAGGCGCGGCACCTCCGCGGGGATAGCGAAGGAGTTCGACGTTAACGACAGCTCCATCGAGTCTGGTGATATGCGGAAGCCGACGGGTGCGCGACGCTGGTTCTTTTGAGCCAGGGAGAAGTTGTTCGCGAAGCGCGGTGGAAAGTTCTTCACCAGGAGTAAGCTCGATTTCGTGCTGAACGCGTGGATCGTAGGGAAGCACGACGCAGCCGCGAGCAGTGTAGCGAAATTGGCCAACGACCGAAGGATGCGCTCGGCCGACAATGCGCACGATGCGTCCTTCCGCTCGGCGGGCACCCGTCATGCCGCTGAGTCGAGTAATTTTAGCGACGACCGTGTCGCCGTGCATGGCGTCTTCAATCTGATCACGGGGAATGAAGATGTCGCCGTCAACGTTCGGCAGAGCGATTTCCGGGACTACGAAACCATATCCATCCTGATGATGGACGAGACGGCCACGAATTTCGTCGCGAGAAGCGGCTTTGTGTTGAGGAAATTTTTCGGCAGGAGGTGCGTTGGGCGGAGGCGCAGCGTCGCGTTCCTTACGCCGCAGCAGGTAGCGAGAATGAGAGAGCTCTTCAACGAGGCCGCGTTTTTTGAGGCGAGCCAACATCTGTTGAAGTACGTGGCGTTTGTTCTTTTTGACCTGGAGGGAACGAGAGATCTCTTCGATGGCCACCGGGTCGTTTCTAAGTTGTAGAAAACGTAGGATGTTATCAGTGCTCAACTGAGACGGACGAGGCATGAGACCCTTTCGGGACGTAAAGCAGTATACCGAAAAGAGTGTAGTCTTTTTTCTTGGTTTGACTGTAACTTTTTTTGGGTTTGCGGGGTTTAATAAGCAGGCCAACACACGACCGGTCAAGCCGCCCTCCGTCAGGCTTGCCGGTTTCCCCGAAAGGGGAATATGGAGAGGCGGGAAGACCTGGCCCGCCTCTCTTCTTTTTTTGATCCCGAGAAATTTGGATTTTTGAATTTTGATTATTGGCACGGGTGTTTCCGGAGGAGGCCAACACCCCAGAAGAAAGCTCTAGCAACGGCCGGCCTCGTTAGAGATGCGCGCTTACCAGGAGCAATTGCCGCTTAACCTCAGAGACCATCGTCGGCGTCTAAGAACTGTAACCGGTTTAGACTGAACGGAGAGGTCGCGTGCATGCGCTTTGCCTTACTGACTTTAATCACGTTTCTGTCCCCAATACTTGCGAATACACAAGCGGAAAGATCTCGGAGCACAACGGAATCCTCGCCTAAGATTGAATTGAAGATAATGCCGGAAAAGAGCGTCATTCGAGCTGGTGAGACGCTAAAGGTGAAGGTAGAAATCTGGAATGTCGGTAACGACGACATAATCATCGCCCAAAACATCGACGCCACGTACGGTAATTCAGAGCTAGAACTATTTCTTGAGGTCGGTTCCAATCTCCAAGGTGCTGCCATGCGGAGCGTTGGTGATTTGATTCCCGATGCCAATCCGGATTTGGCTAACACGTTTGTGAAAAACTGGCTAACCCTCAACAAGCACCACTATTACGGCACAGTCGTCTTCATGGACCCAATTAATTATCCGCAACTAGGTAAGGCAGGGCGTTATCGCATTCGGGCAGAATATTCTTCACGCGGTGTCTCCGCGATTCCCGGCTGGAACGGTGGATGGCTCAAACAGGAAGATATAGACAAACTCCCTTTCAAAGACTGGAAGGGAACGGTAAATTCAAATTTCGTAAGCATTCAAGTCAGCATGCCGATGAAGAAGCCCATCGAGAAATAGACTGCCATTTGGTGTAGCTGTATCCCAACTCCCGATTTGTCGTTCTTACCGGTTGGTAGCGTACCCAGGCAGGAGGGCTGGCTTTCAAAGATCATCTCGAATTGTTTGTTGGCATCCCAATTTTTTCTCCATTGTCAGACGGAAGTGATTTCGCTATTGTGCAAGTTCTATTTCGGGGGCTGCTGGTGAAAAGGATCTTGCATATTGCGAGTTTTTTATTTTTGGTGATGGCGGTGGCTGGGGCACCGAGGGCGATAGCACAAGCGCAGACTGGACCGGAAGGCGCCAGCAGCGAATGGCAGATTTGGACGGGCGGCGGTCACGGGATTAATGGAAGCACTTCGGGGACGGGAGTGTGGAACCTCGGATTGCGGTATGGGATTGTGATTACGTCGCCGCATGGGCCGAGTTTTTTGCAAGGCCAGCTTGAGTATGCTCTGGATGCTGTGCCAGTTTGGGTGATCACGCAGCGGACCAATACCGCGTATGGAGCGGGTATCAATCCATTTGCGTTCAAGTGGATTTTCACCAAGCCACGAAAAGTGAAACCGTATTTTGAGATTGAAGGTGGAACGCTGTTTACGAATACGAAGGTGCCGGAAGGAACTTCGCAGATCAATTTCACGACGGCCGGAGCGTTCGGGGCGCACTTTCTAGGCGAGAAGCATAACTTCACTGTGGAAGTGCGATTCCAGCATATTTCAAATGCGGGGATGACGCAGCCAAATCCCGGAATTAATACGATACAGGTGCGGATTGGGTGGGGCGGATTTAGAAATTAGAGAAGTTTTTGAATCCAGCAATCAGCATTGAGCCACTCTCATTCGTTCTGGTTGGCCTTCTGGTGAGCCACCCATTCGTGAATGCGAGTGCTTAGGACGTCCATCGGCAGAGCCCCAGCGTCAAGTACTTGATCGTGGAAGGCGCGCAGGTCGAATTTATCGCCCAGTTGAGATTTGGCATATTCGCGGAGTTTAAGAATTTCGAGCTGGCCGATTTTGTAGCCAAGCGCCTGGCCAGGCCACGCGATGTAGCGATCGGTTTCGGATTGAACGTCGGGTTCATCCTCCGCGGAGTGTTCGTGGAAATAATCCACAACCTGCTGTCGTGACCAATGCTTGTAGTGAATGCCGGTGTCGACGACCAGGCGGATGGCGCGAAGCATATCGTCCTGCAGATGGCCGTAGTAGTTGTAAGGATCCTGGAAGAAGCCGACTTCTTTTCCCAGTCGTTCGGAGTAAAGTGCCCAACCTTCGGTAAACGCAGTGAAGTATTCATTCTGACGGAACAGGGGCAGATCGGGCATTTCCTGCGCCACAGCGATCTGCATATGATGTCCGGGGACGCCTTCGTGGTAGGCCGTCGTTTCAATATTTACGAGCAGGCGATTGGAGAAATCGCCGGTGTTGACCATGACGTGGCCGGGACGTGAACCATCCAGCGCTCCAGATTGATAAGAAGCGGCGGAGGCGGATTTTTCGCGGAACTCCTCGACGGGCAGAATTTCAAGCCTGGCTTTCGGAAGATGGCCAAACAGGTCAGGCAGTTTGGCGTACATCTGGTCGATATATTTCTTGTATAGATCGAGAATTTCCTGCTTGGAATGGGCGTGCAATTTGGGATCTGCAGCGATGGCCGCGCGAAAAGATTTCAGATCTTTGTAGCCAAGTTGATTGGCGACAACCAGAGTACGCTCTTCGTTCTCTTTGACCTGAGCCAGACCAATCTTGTGGATCTCTTCGGGAGTCAGATCCGTGGTGGTGCTCTCTTTTACACGAAATGCATAGAAGGCTTCGCCGTCTGGCAATGACCAGACGCCGGGCTCGGTGCGGCCCTTGGGAACGTATTCGTCGCGAACGAACCTGGTGAATCGCCCGTAAGCGGGCAAGACGGCGTCGCGGATCGAAGCGAGGCCAGCATCCTTGAGGCGCTTCTGATCGGCTTCGGAGATGGTTTTAGGAAACGCGGAGAAAGGTTGCGCGAAAGGAGATTTGTCCGGAGTGTCCGTGGCCAGGTTGTTGGCCTGATCGACGACTTTCTCCAAAAGAAACTTCGGGGGCATGCGCTTTTCGTTCATGCCATTGCGCATCTGGATTATCGTCTCGTCGAAGACGCGGGGAACCTGCTTCAAGCGGGAGATGTAGTCTTCGTAATCCTTCACGGATTGGAAAGAAAGAAGGTTGACCAGTTGCGGCAGGATAATGTGAATCCCGTTTTGCTGGTCAACAGGTGTCTGCCAAGGCTTGAAGCGCGCACCCTCGATCGACATCTTCAAATCGCGAACCATGAGGGCTTTGTTTAAAGCTTCCTGCACGGGGAACCCGGTGGTGTCGATGGCCTCAAATCGCGCAAGGAAATTCCGTGTCTCCTGCAAATCTTTATCGATGAATTGCTGGGAATTATCGTCGAGCTTGTCGTTCCAACGTTTGTCGCCGAGGAAGGAAGCGAAAACAGGGCTGGAGCTGAGGCGATACTCCCATTGCTCGGCCAGGAGATTGTTGAGCGCCTTGCGGCGAGAATCCAGAGTAGAGGTTTGCTGGCCGGGAGCAGCCAGAGAACAAAGCAGCGCTGCGATCAACAGAAGGCAAGTTCGCGAGAGGGAAGGGCGCATGGTAGCTCCTGGGACGATATGGTTAAGGACGCATCAGGCGGATATAAGTTTCGGGGAATCCGCGATAAAAGACAAACAGACTGGAAGAGAAGAAATGGGTTGCCGCAGATTGTTAAAGCGAATGGTACGAACGGCATACCAGGGCGGCAAACCAGGGCACGATGTGTCGTGCCCCCGGACAAGTCGATCAGGCGGAGACGAGGTTGCCGGCCTTGGCGGCTTCTTTTGATTCTTTCAGGGCGCGGGCGCCATCGGGAACTACGTCGCGGTCACCGAAGCCGACTCCAATTTTTTTCAGGAAGGCGGTGGGAGGTTCGCCACCGGCAAAAATCCAAACGAAATCGTTGGGAATCGTTTGCTGGGCGCCTTTGACGTCGAGCACAACGGAATCATTGCGAAACTCGACGGGATTGGAATTGAAGATTGCTTTCAGTTTCCCCTTCCTGATGAAATCGTTGACGCGCTGAGTGTTGCGATCCTTGATGCGGGAGAAAGTCTCCTGGCGGTAGCTGAGCGTAACCGTGTTGCCGATTTGGCTGGCCAGGCCCATTGCTGCTTCGACAGCGGAGTCTCCCCCACCCACGATCAGAATCTTCTTGTTGACGTAGTGATCAGCTTCAATCAGGCGATACATGACCTTGGGAAGTTCTTCGCCCTTAACGCCGAGTTTGCGGGGGCTGCCGGATTTGCCAAGCGCCAGAATAACGTGGCGGCCTCGATGCTCGCCCTTGGCGGTGGTGACGGTGAAAATGGCATCATCACCCTTGATGATATTTTCGACTTTTTCGCCGGTCTTGCATTTAAAATCCGCGCGTTTCATCACGCCATTCCAGAATTCAAGGAGTTGTTCTTTGGAAAGCTCGGTTTTCTTGAACTTGCCATGCATAGGAAATTCCACGGGGCTGGTCATGACCAGTTTCTGGCGCGGATATTTGGCGACAGTGCCGCCAATTTCGGACTGTTCGAGAGTGAGATAGTTGAGTTTCTTCTCTGCGGCACGAAGAGATGCGCTGATGCCGCCGGGACCTGCTCCGATCACGAGTATGTCGTAAACGCCCGGAGTCGGAGCAGCGACGGCGCGGGACGAATGGAGTCGCGCGGCAATGGTGTCGACGCAATCGCGGCCCTGGTTGACAGCATTTTTGATGAGCGCGAGGCCACCTAGTTCGCCGACGATGAACATATTCTTGATGCTGGTTTCGTATTGGGGAGTGAGCGTGGGAAGGCTGGAGCCGACGCTGGGCTTGGCCAGAACCATGGTGATGGCGCCGACGGGACAGGCTTCGGCGCAGAGGCTGTGGCCAATGCATTTGTAACCGTTGATGATCATGGCTTTGCCGGCCATCATCCCAAGCACGTCTCCTTCGGGGCAGACCAGGGTGCAGGTGGCGCAGCCGATGCAATAGTTGTTATCGATGTGAGGATGCTGAGACTGCGGGCCATCGGAGCGGAGTTTGCCCTTTTCGGCGGCAGCTTTGGCAGCAGCGTGTTTCTTCTTCTCCCTGCGAAGGTGGAAGAAAAGGAAAGAGCCGATGATGGCGACAGCAATCAAAAAAGAAATGAAATTATCCATGGTGCGCAGTCCCTAAAATCGATTTCACGAACAAATACTGACTTCGAGTTTGCTATTACAGTCGATAGCCCATCGATAGGGCTATTCCGATGTGGATGATCGCCAGAATCGCGAACGCATAGCTGAACGGACGATGCACGACGTGCCACAAGTTGAAAACTTGCTGCGTTCGAGAGAGGAACAGGATGCGCTTGGAAAGAGCGGCCTGTTTGCGGGCGACATCGACCGCGTGCTCGAGCTTGACGTCTTGTGTGCGGCGAATTCCGCCAAGGGAAACGATCCAGGAGCCAAAACCGGTAGCCTGCAAGCGAAGCAGGGAAAGCTGAAATGGGCGCTTGATGTCGATCCAGATCATGCGAGCAAGCGCCAGAATCATAGGCATGCGAGCGACTTCTTGGCGCGAAGGCAGATCGTACAAGGCTTCAAGACGAGAGCCGAAGGCCAGTTTTTGTTCGGCAAACCGCGAACGCATGGCTTCTTCCATCTCTTGCAGTTCCTTCATGGAGAGTTCGGCGGCGTTCACGCGACGAGGGATCTGGGCGTACAAATAGCGGCCGACGAAGCCCGAGAGGGTAACGCACAACATGCTGAAGAAGGCCATGCCGGCTATATTGCCGAACTTGAAGGAAGCGTGAAACGCGATGATCAGAGGGGCGGCGGTGCCGAGCACCACGTGAAAATCAAGCCAGTGACGAGAATTACCCTGGCGCGCCAGCCATCCCCACTTTTTGCGGAGGGGATAGAGATAGATCAGGAAGAAGAGGAACACGCCGAACATACCGAGTTTTATGCCAATGGTGCCGCCCGGCTTGAGCTGATCGTACTTGGGGGAATAGGGGCGATCGGTGGCGCCCAGGGTGTAGTAGTCAAAGCCATAGCCAGCGATGACGAGAACGACGGCAAGGGCGAGCATCCACGCAAGGAACACGCGGAGTTTGTGTCCACGCTCGGCGTCCTCACGGGCTAAGACTGCATTTTGTACGCTAGCTTCGGCGCTCATGGTTTTGTGTCCCCAAAGTCTACTTGAATGGTTGCGCGGAACCGCTTGTAAGAAGTGAAGCGGTGAACATTCCGCCAATGCTGTTTAGGCGTCTCTACGTCAATGACTGCGGAGGAAGGCATCCAATAGGCCTCTTCCGGGTCGTGGAACTGTACGATGGCGTAGTGGATTTCGCTGCGCAGTTCGTGGAGGCCGAGGTCGTCCAGGCCGGTTTCAAGAGATGAGACGAGTTTTACGACGGAGCCGGTTTCGCGCTCGATCCAGATATCGCCGGCAAGAGGAAGTGGGTAATTGCGGCCGCGCAATTGGATGGCAGCGGGAGAAGAGGAGCCGGGGACAGGCTTGAAGTGGATTTTGACGAGATCGCGCCCATCGATTACTTCTTCGCTGACGGGCTGGAAGGTGTAACTGGGTTCAAAATCCTGATGAAGCACAAGCAACATGCTGGCGAAGCCGTTGGTGATGAGCAGTGTTTTGTTGGCGTCGCGGAAAGCTTCTTTGCGGGTTTCGCGGGATTCGACAAGCTTGAGGGAGCCGCCACGCGTCTTGGACTGCAACTGATATTCGAAAACGGATTCTTCGCGATACATGGGCTTGCCGTTCTTGCCGACCATGGTTTGTGCGACGTCTTCGTTGCAGACGACGTTGGCGGTTTGCTCAAAAAATTTGTCGATGAGCTTACGAGAACGGAGCAGCGTGTCGTTAGCGCGAGCAAGAAAGGCGGGATCGGCCCCGGCGGGAGGAGGCGCAGGCGCATCATCCTTGGGACCTTCGGCGGACGCAGAAATGGTTTGCGCACGGAGCAACGCGGTACACGCAAAGATCGCGGTGAGCAACGCGAGCAAAGCGAGCAGAATCTTCGGGCACGAAGGAGAATGAATCAATGCCTTAGCCCTCCAAATCGATAGCCAAATGTTGTGGACCACTGGGTGTAGTTGAGAGTGGTTCCCTGATACCAGCCGATATTTCCCTCAATGAAATAGCGGCGGCCGAAGGAGTAGTCGATGGTTCCGTTCACGAATTTAGCGCTGCTGTTGGAAGTGAATGGAGAATCGAATTTCTGTATTCCGCCCATGAACTGAATGTGGAGAGCGTCAGAAAGGCTCTTGGAGAGAGAGAGGGATTCGTACTGACCACTGCCGAAATCGCTGTTGAATTTGGAATAGTGCGCATCGAGAAGCAGACCTGTACGCCAGATGTTGGCAAAGGTGATGCCATAGGCCTGATTCAAGGAGTTCTTTGTATCCGTGCTGGTCTTGCTGCGTCCGAGAGATGCATAGAGACCGATGTGCCTGGGAAGATCGAGGCGCACATCGCCGCTGAAACCCTGGAAAAGGTATTGATCGACCAAGCCCGTGCCCACCAGTCGAGGATCGAAGGTGGGAAGCTGGCGGAAGTAATTGTGATTGATGCCGAAGCCGATGAACTTGATGGGCTGAAAGTGAAGCGAAGTATAGCTTTGCGAAACACCAGTGGGATTGCTGCCCCCATTGACGAGCGGGGAAGTCCGCGCTGCATCGACCTGCATGGAGTTGTAGAAAGAAATGTTGCGCTTCCAGGTGAGATTGTTTTCGAAGAAAGCGAATTGCCGGGCGACGCGCCATTGAATGCTGGTGAGGGCAATGCCAGCGGTGCTGATGAAGTGAAGATGATCGAAGTCACCGTATTCGGCACTGACAAACGTGCCGGCGATTTGCTGGTCGGGGTTGTAGCTCCAGGAAGATGGATCGGGGGTAGAGCCGGCAAAAGCGCCGACGGTGAAATAGTGGTGGACCTTGCGGCCATAGTAACCACCGTCGATGGTGCTCAGGCTGGGAGCCCAGGGAAGATAGAGGCGGCCGACGCCGATGACGTTGGGAGAATAGGGATTCTGATAAGTGAAACCCAAATGATATGTGCGATTGATGAGATCCGTGAGGGTGGTATTGGCCACGCCGGGAAAAGTGGAAGAACTGGTGTTGAGGTTGCCTCGCCAGTAGCCGGCGAAATTCCAGTAAGTGCCGCCGATGTGGGTCATGTCGGCGTCAATCATCAGGCCGACTTGCGTGGAGTTCATGCCGGATTCTTGAATGCCGCCGTAACTCAAGCCGAAGCGTCCACGCATCGTTCCTACGACCCGGTTTTCAGGGGCAAGAAAGTTATGTGTGCTGCGAACTTCCGAGTCGAGGGGATCGCCATCGGTGAAGGCGACGATGATGGGATAGTTGTCTGAATCGCGAGCGGTCTGCGCAAGGTGGCGATCCTCCACGCTGTTGGGAGTGAGGAAAGCGAATTCGCCGACTTTCAGTTCGCCTGTGGCAGAGATGACGTCGCATACGGCGGAAGAGTCCGCAACGGAGATGACGTTCAGTTCAGCAATGTGGGGATAGCCACGGAAGCGCACACCATCGGTGGTGGCGTTATCGGGAGGTGGCTCGATCACAGAGAGCTTCATGCCTTCCTGCAGGTCGGCGTTACGGCCGGCGTCGACATAGATGGAACTGTCGGCGACATATTTCACTCGAAAAACCGTTGGCTTGGAGGCGGAAGCGCTCGATTCTGCAGAAGCAGTTGTCTGCGCCGACGCAGAAGCAGAAAAAAAGCCCAAGAAGAGGCAGGCAAAAAACACCAATGCCGGGTCGAAAACGAAACTGGAACGCATACTAGCCCCCGCCGCCGTTCTTGTGGCAGTTGTAGCAAATGGTGGGGCCGTAGGAGTACCCGTTGACACCGCCGTGTTGACCGTTGGTACGAGACTGGGTGTGATAGTTGTTGGTGTGGCAGTTGATGCAAGTAAAGCTGGAAAAATCGGTAGATACCTGGTGGCAATCGTTGCAGACCGAACCATGGTGGGGAATCGGGAAGTAAGAGGTGTGGTTGAAGGTAGCACCGAGCCAGCTGGTGGTGTTGTGGCAACCAGAAGTGTCGCAAGTGGTCGGGAATCCCGCAGAGACGTGATTGGGTACGCTGCCGCCCAGGGTTTGTGTGCTGTTCCAATCGGCAAGGTGACAGCCGTAGCACGCCGTGTTGGCCGCGGTGAGGCTGTAATTATTGCTGATGTGGCACTGAGCACAAGTGGCTTTGGTCAGATGCGCGCCGGTGAGAGCCCAACCGGTGGTGCTGTGATCGAACGTTCCCGGATTCCAAGCCGTAGTGTTGTGGCAAGTGCCGCATAGCGAAGTGGGGAACCCGGCCGAGATGTGGTTGGGGACTGCGCCGCCAAGAGTCGCGGTGCTGTTCCACTTGTCGGTGTGGCAGCCATAGCAGGCCGTATTAGCGGAAGTCAGATTGTAGTTGTTGTTGACATGGCAATTGGCGCAGGGGGTGGTGATGTGCGTGCCAGTCAGCGGGAATCCGGTAGTGCTGTGATCGAAATTGGCGGTGCCCCATCCCGCAGTCGTGTGACAGTTGGAGCAATTGGCTAATGCAAAAGCCGCACCTGCGGTGGAGTGCGTGGGATTATTCGTCTGCTGCCAAGTGGTGAGGTGGCATCCGGATGTGCCGCAAGCAGTCGGCGCGATCTGCAAATTGTAGTTGTTGGCAATGTGGCAGTCGGTGCAGGCGTTCACTTTGCCGGCGGGTGCGAACTGGTGCAGATTCTGCAATGGGAAGCCGGTGGAGTTATGGCTCCAGGTGGAAGTCCAATTCGTGGTTGTGTGGCATGTGGAGCACTGGGCCGAGGGGAATCCGGCGGCAACGTGATTGGGAACGGCGCCGCCCATGGTTGATGTGCTGTTGTACTTGTCCTGATGGCAGTTGTAACAATTCGTGTTGGCGGAGGTGAAATTGTAATTGTTGTTGACGTGGCAGCTGGCGCACGGCGTGGTCGTGTGCACGCCTGTCAAAGCCCAGCCGGTGGTGCTGTGATCGAAAGTGGCGGTTGTCCAGGTAATGGTGTTGTGGCACGTGGAGCAATTAGCAGCGGCGAAAGGGCGCCGGCGGATGAGTGCGTCGGATTGTTGGTCTGTTGCCAGGTGGTGAGGTGGCAGCCAGAGTTGCCGCAATCGTTCGGCTGCGTAGCTAGATTGTAATTGCCGCCGATATGGCAATCGGTGCACGCGGTAACCTTGCCGGCAGGAGCGAGTTGGTGCGAATTGGCCAGCGGGAAGCCTGTGGTGCTGTGGTCGAACTTCCCGTCGGCCCACACAGTGATCGTATGGCAACTGGAGCAGGCGGAAGCAGACCTCGGGAAATTGGAGGCGACGTGATTGGGAACGTTACCGCCCAGGGTTTGCGTCTTGTTCCAATCCGGCTGATGGCAAGAGAGGCAGTCCGCGGAAGTCAGTGAATAGTTGTTGTTGATGTGGCAGTTGGAGCACGGCGTGGTCTTGTGGGTTCCGATCAAAGCGAATCCTGTAATGCTGTGATCAAAGGAAGCAGCGTCCCAACCCTTGGGTGTGTGGCAGTTGGCACAATTCGCGGCGGCAAAAGACGGGCCTGATGTGGAGTGGACCGGAGTTGTTGTCTGCTGCCATTTTGTGAGGTGGCATCCGGAGTTACCGCAATCCGTGGGAGCAGTCTTCAAGGCGTAGTTACCGTTGATGTGGCAGTTAGCGCAGGGAACATTGGCGTGGCCATCGGTCAGCAAAAAACCGGTAGTGCTGTGATCGAATTTTCCATCGGCCCACGTAGTGATGGTGTGGCAGGTGGAACAGGCCGAGGCTGTCGAGGGGAAACCCGACGTGACGTGATTGGGAACATTGCCGCCGATAGTCTGCGTCTTGTTCCAGTCGGGTGTGTGGCAATTCATGCAATCCGCGGAACTCAGCGAATAGTTGTTGTTGATGTGGCAAGCCGCGCAAGGCGTCGGTGAGGGAGACCTGTGCGTGCCAACAAGCGCGAAACCGGTGACCGCGTGATCGAACGACGCGGCGTCCCAGCCCTTTGTGGTGTGGCAATTGGCACAATTGGAAGGTGCAAAACCGGGACCCGAGGTGGAGTGAACAGGGTTGGTAGTTTGTTGCCACTTGGTAAGATGACAGCCGGAATTGCCACAATCCGTCGGAGCAATCTGCAAATTGTAATTGTTGTTCAGATGACAGGAAGCGCAGGGAACGTTGGCGTGTCCGTTGGTCAGCAGGAAGCCGGTAGTGCTGTGATCGAAGATCGCCGTGTTCCAGCTGACGGTGTTATGGCAGGTGGCGCAGTTGGCAGCGGCGAAGGCCGGACCCGCAGAAGGATGCGGCGGATTATTGGTCTGCTGCCAGGTGGAGAGGTGGCAATTCTGGCATGCGCCAGACGTCAGGTTGTAATTGTTGTTGACGTGGCATTGCTCGCAGGAAACGTTGGCGTGGCCATTGGTCAGCAGGAAGCCGGTGGTGCTGTGATCAAATCTTGCCCCAAGCCAGCTGTCGAAGCTATGACAGCCCTGGCAATTGGAAGAGGCAAACGCAGGACCAGCCTTGGCGTGATTCGGATTGGTGGTGTTCTGCCAGTCTTTGAGGTGACATGAATCGCAGCGCGTGGCGAGGCCAAAGTAAACTCCGGTGCCAGCGCTCTTGTGGCAAGATTCGCAAGGAACAGCAGCGTGAGCGCCAAGCAGTGGAAACCGATTCTGGTGATCTTTGACTTGCTGCGTGGCCAGTTCCCAACCCTTCACGGTGTGGCATTGAGCGCAATCAGAGCCCATCTGACGGCGATGGATATCCGCGTGACAGTCCGCGCAGTTCTTGCCCACGTTGGCAAAAACCGGCTGAACGTGGCACTGAATGCATTTCACTTTTTCATGCAAACCGCGCAGGGGATATTGCGTTTTATTGTGATCAAACTCGGGAACGGCGCGAATGGGGCGCCAGCCGGCAGAGGTGTGGCAGTTCTCGCAGGGAATGTTGATCGGGCCATGAGGATTGCGCGTAGTTTGGTTTTGAGCAGCCGGAAGTGCCTCTCGGGAGCTAGAGGAGGTGTGCGAAGCGGGCAAGCCAGGAACAGGAACAGCAAGCAAAGCCCAAAGGGCGAACTGGAGCAAAGTGAGCGTATAGTTCTCCCGCCCTCGACAACCGTCAGTGTCGCGGGGGCAGTGTTGCAAAACTCATCTATTTTCAAGCTGGGCTAGGGGGTCAAACAACTGTACAGGTGGCCAGTTGATGGCCAGTTGCAACGACGTTTTCTTCTAGTACAAAAGTTGAGCACCTGATGAAGCATGAAACATATGTTGCATCCACGCTGCCAATGGTTGTCCAACGGATAAGAAAAAGAGAGTCGGTTTTGCTGGGATTTTAAGCGTTTTCGGCTGGCCCTGAAGGTAGCTAACCAACTAGCTACAAAATCGAGTTGAGAAATTGTAAAGATTTTTTACAGCACGAGGAAGAATTACTCAGGAGATGGGCTGCTGAGAATTCATGATTCTTGGATTGTCGCCATGACAATCGACGCATTTATTCGGGGTTTTCTTATAAATGACAATGGACTTATCGGCGACTAATTTGGTCTGCATGTGGCACTTGTCGCAGGCTACGTTGGCGTGACCGCCAGTGAGAGCGAAATGAGTACGGGTATCGTGGTCGAAGGTAGAAGGCACCCAACGCTGCGAATTGTGACAATCGACGCAATGAATTTTTCCGTCCTTAGCGATGAATTGAGAATCGTGGGCATCGTTGTGGCAAGCTTCGCATTGTTGTGGGGTGCCTTTGAAGCGTGACTCGTAACTGGTTGTAGCTTTGTGGCATTCACCGCAGGCGACCGTGCGATGAGCGCCAACAAGAGAGAACTTGGTCCTGGAATGATCGAAGCCATTCACGTCTGCCCAGGTGCGCACGCTGTGGCAGGCTTCGCAGCCGAAGGGCGTGCCATTGGCGCGTTTGCGAGCCATGCGATCGTTGAACTCACCTTTGTGCGGATCTTTGTGGCAGGCAATACAGTTGCGGTCTTCAAAATGGAACGGAAGAATCTTGTCGGTGCGGCCGCCAAGACCGGCCCTGTGGCAATCCGCACAGGGGACAGCTACGTGCGCCCCTGTCAACGCGAAACGTGTGGATTTGTGTTTCGCAATGGTGAAAGTGGAGCGATGGAAATCAATAACCGTATGGCAGTTCTCGCAGCGATTGTTGTTTGGTGCGGCGGTGAACTGGTTGTCGTGCGGGTCCTTGTGGCAATCGAGGCATGCGCTGAATTTCACTTTGTAGATGGTGTCTTTGCCTGCGGGAATATGGCACTTCGCGCATTCCACGGTGATGTGCTTGCCCTTCAAAGGATAGTCAGAGGAGTCGTGTTCCTTCACGCCGAATAACGAGGGCTTCCAGCCTTCCACGTTATGGCATTCCGAGCATTCACCCTTCTTCTCGCGTTTTTCAAACTGCCCTTTGTGCGGATCGGGTTTGTGGCAATCGCTGCAATTGGCGAAGGGGAGCGGCTTTTTGAAGTCGCCATTCAAGTGGCAAGAGACGCAAGCAACCTGGGCATGCTTTCCGACCAGCGGATATTTCGTTTTCGAGTGATCGAAATCGAAGCTGGGAAGCAGGTTCTTCCAGCTGCTGGTGGTGTGGCAACTCTCGCAGGACTTCTTGAACTCGCCCTTGTGTGGATCGATGTGGCACGCCGTGCAGGTGTCGAAGTTCATGTTCTGGTAGCGAGCGGCTCCGCCCGGCGTATCGGGTTTGTGGCACTTTTCGCAGGGGACTTTTATGTGCAGGCCCGTCAGCGGATATTTCGTTTTGGAGTGATCAAAATCCTTGGCAGCCTTCCAGCTTTCCACGTTGTGGCACTTGGTACATTCGTTGCCAAGTTGGCCTTTGTGAGGATCGGCGTGGCAGGGAGTGCAGTTCGTGGACTGGCCGAAGAAAGACTTCGTCAAGTCCTTCATCTTGATGAGTTCGCGATCTGCCGGAAGCATATGCGCCGGCGTGTGACATTTTTCACACGCAAGTGGAGCGTGTTTGCCCTCTAATTTGTAGCCCGTACGTTTGTGATCGAATTTCTGCAAAGAAGGATCCCAGCGAATCAGGTGAAAGGCTTCCCCGTTGTGTTCCAGGTGGCAGCGGACGCAGTCTTTTCCCGTAGGATTCTGCATCTGCATTTCGAAGTGGTAGCCATGCCTTGCAGAAAGATCCTGGGCCACTTCTTTATGACAATCGAGGCACTTGAAAGTTGGCGTGCTGGCGCCGAATGCGTGACAGGAATTGCATTGCGTCGTGCCGGTGAGTGATGAGTGGGCCTTGGAAAGCGGGCCGGGAGAAATCTGGGCCTGAGACCGGGAAGAAGCGAACAGACAAATGCCGATAAGCAAGAACGAAAGGAAGAGAGTCCGCTCGAAAAGTCCGCAAAACCTGCGTGAACTGGTGCTGTCCGGCGCGCTCTTGCGCACGCGGCCCTCCGTGCTACGGCTTTGGAAGCAACGGCTGGAGAAGGAGTTGCTTCGACTGAGATTGCGACACTTTTGCGACATAAGGAATAACAGGAAAAAGGCGTGTTGCGAAAGCTGTACGAGAGTCCAGTGAGGAGGGAGGAGTATCGGCTGTACCGGGGAGCGTAGGGGAAGGAAGAAAAGAGTTGACAGGAAGGGCGTGCCACTGTATTTAACCAATAGGTTAAATTCGAATGACTTCTGACCACTTGAGTACAACCTTTGCGGCCCTGGCTGATCCCACACGACGGGCGATTCTGGCTCGGTTGGTTGCTGGAGAAGTTTCCGTGACGGAATTGGCGGAACCGTTTGCGATGAGCCTGCCGGCGGTTTCCAAACACTTGAAAGTGCTGGAGCATGCGGGGCTGATCTCGCGTGGGCACAATGCGCAGTGGAGGCCATGCCGGCTGAAAGCTGAGCCATTGAAGGACATTGCGGATTGGGTGCAGCATTACCGGCGATTCTGGGAAGAGAGTCTCGACCGCCTGGACAGTTACCTGGTGGAGTTGAAAGAAGCGGAAACGAAAACAAAGGAGAAGAATCATGGTCGCAAGCGGGCAAAAAGCTAGCAGTGGAGCGGGTTCAGGAGGAAGCACAGCGGATCGAGAGCTCTTTGAGACGCGACTGTTGGACGCGCCGCGAGAATTAGTGTGGAAATTATGGACCGAGCCGCAACATATCTCGAACTGGTGGGGCCCGAAGGGATTTACCACGGTGACCACGGAGATGGATGTGAAGCCTGGTGGAGTTTGGCTGCACGTGATGCGCGGACCGGACGGGAAAAAGTATCCAAACAAGATTGTGTACATGGAAGTGGTAAAGCCCGAACGGATTGTCTACGAGCACGAGTCGTACCCGCCATTTCGGACAACCGTAATATTCGAAGAGCAGGGCGCGAAGACGAAGCTGTCGATGCGCATGGTATTTGAGACGGCGGAGTTGAGGGACAAGACTGACAAACAGTTTAAGGCAGTGGAAGGGTTGAAGCAGACGATTGGACGCCTTGCGGAAGAGGTAGCGAAATCTCCCGTTTCTGTGGAGCGGAGGTTTGATGCATCGGCGGACAAGGTATGGAGAGCGATCACGGAAATCGGGCAGATGAAGCACTGGTTTATGAGGGAGCTTGAGTCGTTCAAAGCCGAAGTCGGTTTTGAAACTGCATTCAATGTGCACCACAACGGAAAGGATTATCCGCACTCCTGGAAAGTGATTGAGGTGGTGCCCCAAAAGAAAGTGTCGGTGGAGTGGAGATTCCCCGGGAACAGCGGGATATCCGTGGCGACGATGGAACTGTTCCCAGAGGGAACGCGAACCAGGCTGCGCGTTACGCACACAGGAATCGATTCGCATCCTCAAGACAATCCGGACTTTGCGCGCGGAAGCTTCCAGCAAGGGTGGAACGAAATCGCGGATCAGTTGCAGGCATATATGGAGAAAGCGCATTGAAGGGTTGAGCGCGTTGGGCGGAATCGACTAGAATCGCCCCATTGATTCCGCCCCGAACTATAGCGTGACAAGCTAAATGCAATACGTCCTTCAAGGTGCCGTCTTCCTGCTGATGATATCCGTAGGCATGAGCTTGCGGTTGGGCGAACTGCTTGCTAGCTGGCGGCGGCTGAGCTGGACGGCTTGGCTGAGAATGCCTGTGGCGACATTCGTCGTGCCGGCAGCGATCGCACTTGCGGCTGGAAGCGTATTTCGACTGACAGCTGCTGAACTTTCCGGACTATTCCTGGTTGGTGTAACGCCGGGGGCACCACTGCTGACGCGGAATATGGCGAAGAAGGGTTTCGATTTGCACATCGCCGCAAGCTATCAGGTGTGGGCTGCGCTGATGGTGCCGGTGATGATTCCCCTGCTGGTGGGCTTAGCGGGCAAACTGTATAGCAAGGATATCTGGATACCGCCGAGCGCGCTTTTGTGGCAGATTGTGCGGCAACAGTTCCTGCCATTGGCGATTGGAATGACTGTGACGTGGTTCGCGCCCCAGATCATCGAGCGAGTGCAGCCGATCATAAGCACAGTGGGAAATGTATTGCTCATGGCGTTGATCGTGATTCTGTTGTTCGTAATGCGTAACGCGTTGAAGGAAATTACACCGCTGGTTCTTGTGGCCGCCCTGTTGATTGCCATCGGATCGATAGCGGCGATTCGATTGTTCATGATTGGCGACCAAGTCATGCGTCAGACGGTCGCCGTGTGCAACGCGAACCGGCATGTAGGGCTGGCGCTATTGCTGTGCGGCCAATACCTTCGCGTGAAGCAACGGATTGCCTGCCATCTTGTGTTACGCGCTGGTAGCGCCACTGGTGATGGTGGCATACGTCAAGCTATATCCGGTCCAAAAACCAGTTGCGTCGTAATGTCTTCGTTTTCAGAAGACGCCGACAAAAGCAAATCAGGGTTGACGGTCGAGGCGGAAAGCGGCGGCCTGGAAGTCGCCACGAAGCTCGAGACGCAGTCCGTTGTGCATCCACCATGCGCCGGATGCGATTGCGGGAGTTTCGGGGCGTGCCTTGCCCTCGATAAATGTCAGTTTGTATTGGCCGTCTGGATCCAGGCCCTGGAGTTGTAAGAGTGGGAGGGTGCGGGCCTGGATTGTGGAATGGGTAAATGCAAAAACCACGGCTTGGCTCTTGTCGGAGGAAACAGATTCCGTGACGGAGAATTGGCTGTTGTCGCGTGGGCTGATCAAGCGATAGAGATCGCCACGAACGATGGTGCGCTGCACGGAATGGTACGCGGCGATCAGTCGCTTGGCGGTGGCGAAATCTTCGGCCGACCAATGATTCAGATTTGCGCCGATGCCGAGGGAACCCTGCATGGAACTGAGCATGCGATAGGTAAGCGAAGTGGCACGGGCGTTGGCCCAGTGCGGGGAATCGGTGACCCAGGCCATCATGATTTGCGGTGTGTAGGCGTAAGTGAATCCGTCTTGCATGGAGATACGATCGAAGGGATCGGTATTGTCGGAAGGCCAGACTTCATCGGTGTAACGAAGAATCCCGAGATCGACGCGTCCGCCGCCGCCCGAGCAGGATTCAATTTCAACTTTAGGATGCTTCTTGCGCAGATCGGCGAGGATGGAATAAAGGTTGCGGATGAACTCAACGTATACCTTTTTCTGTTCGTCTACAGGAACTTGATCCCAGCCCGGTTCAGACCAGTTGCGGTTGTAATCCCACTTAAGAAACGCGATATCGTTTTCGGTGAGGATCTTGTCGAGGAAGCCTGCGACATAGTCGCGGACATCGGGGCGAGCGAGATTAAGGATGAGCTGGTTGCGTGATTCGGAACGCGGGCGTCCGGGAAAATTCAAAACCCAGTCGGGATGTTTGCGATAGAGGTCGGAATCGGGATTAATCATTTCCGGCTCGACCCATAGGCCGAAGTCCATGCCGAGCGCGTGGACCTTATCGATCAGTGGTTTCAAGCCGTTGGGAAATTTTTGCGGATTTACATACCAATCGCCGAGTCCTGCGTGATCGTCTTTGCGCTGTCCAAACCAACCATCGTCCATCACAAAGCGATCGACGCCTATGGAGGCCGCTTTTTCGGCGAGGGCGATCTGGCCGGATTCATCGACGCGGAACTCCGTGGCTTCCCAGGAGTTGTAAATGACGGGACGCGGCCTGGGATCGGGCGCTTGCGGAAGGACGTGGGCAATTTCAAAACGGTGGAGCAGTCGAGATGCGCCGCCAAGGCCGTGATTGGAATATCCCGCAAAGAAAACGGGAGTTTCGAGATGCTCGCCAGGTTTCAGTTTATAGCCAAAATCGAAGGGATTGAAACCGCCAGTTACACGGACGAAATCGAGTTGATTCTGTTCGATGGTGAAGCGCCAGGAGCCAGACCAGGCGAGCGCGCCGAACCAGACTTCGCCGTGCTCCTCTCTTGCGGCAAAAGATGAGGAGAAAGATTGGCTGTCATCGCGAGAAATGGCAAACCAGGGATTAGCTTGATGCCCGGTAGTCCCGCGGCGGCTTTCGATGATGCGCTCTCCACCGTGGATCGGTTCCTGGTTAAGGGTCCACTCACCAGCCCAGCGGCCCGTTAAATAGTTCAGCGTGTAGCGAGCAGGAGGAAGAGTCCACTGCGCGGCGGCGGCCTGTTCGATCACAACGGGTTCTTTGTCTTTGTTTTCGATGTTGGCGGAACGGGCCAGAATGCCGGTTTCCGGATCGATGGAGTAGCGCAGGGTAACGTAAATTTCGCGTGAGATATCTTTCAGAAGAATGTCGACAGATTGCGCGTCGTGCGGAGTGGCGCTGAGAAAGTGAAGGACCAGATCGCGATTGCCGCTGGCGAAGGTGACTTTCAGAGCCGGTTCGGTGAAGAGTCCTGCGCCCCAACCTGAATATTCCTGTGGCGTTGTGGTGTAAGGCGAGTCGAAAGAAGCCATTTCCGGAAGCGAGTGAGGTGGAGGAAAGGTGTCATGAGGACCGACACGGCCTCCCCAATAGATTGGTTGCAGTTCCCCATGATCATTTACGCCGAACGCGTAAGTGGAGTTGCCGCCGTCGAGGCGGAAGACTTGCGTGGACTGAGCAAAAGAGGATGGGGCCACGAAGGGAAAAAAGAGAAGGAAAGAAGTGATGCGCAATAAGTATGTGTTTTTCATTTGCGCAAATCGTAGCATTCGTAGCGGCAGTTTGTCCTGGTTTGAAGGTCGGAAAAGGAAAGGCGAGGATAACGCAGAGGCGCAGAGGAAGCGAAGAGTCGTTTTCATTGAGGGCTGGCAAACTGAGGAAGGAAAAGATGGTGCCCGAAAGAGGACTCGAACCTCCACGACCGTGAGGCCACTAGCTCCTGAAGCTAGCGCGTCTGCCAATTCCGCCATTCGGGCACTGCAGCAGTAAAACGAGGCAAGATTCATTTTGCGGCTGGCAGTGAAGTTTGTCAATGAACGGACAGGGGTGGGAGTAGGTTTGGTTTCTGACGATTGCGCGCGACTGGATGACTCAGTTTTGTTGCAGTTCAGATTGCAGCAGGGGTAAGAGCGCGGTTTTAAAGGACCGTTGGTGGTGCCGCCAACGTCCTGGATAGCGGAGGGCCAGGTGCGTTCCATCCCAATTTGCGGCCGTTTGCGCGCGGCGGACATTCTCGACAATGGATAGCACCACTGTGACGATGATTTTTGGGCGCAACGCAACGAGCAAGTCGCTGAGCCGGGATTCGCCGTGCACGCAAGCCGCTTTGCGCTGCCTGGGAGTCAACTTATCCACGGGTGCTTCACAGAGGTCGACCAGATAACAACCCAAGTTGCTGAAGGATTCGAGGAAATCAGCGCCATCCAGGTTGGGGAGGGCAGAAACAAACGTATCTCGAAATGCGCGATAGAGACCCGAATCCGCCTGGTAGAAGAATCTCGCCGAAATTGGAGGCGATTCACCGACAAAGAGCATTTTGACGCGAGCCGGACGATATTTTCGCCGCAACTGTTCCCTGGCGAATAAGGATTGATGCACAGTGCGAACGGGAACGCTCAAGCGGATTCCGCTTCCAACAGTTTTACGTTGTCGCCGACGTTGATTTTGCCGCCCTGAATCACGTAGCAATTCAGAGCGAGGGTGCCTCCGAATTTGCGAACAATTTCCTTCAGGATGGCGGGATTCTGTTTCAGCGTGTCGGGATCGTAGGTGGTCATCACGCAGCGCCCGCGCAGAGTATCGATGCCAATCACAGTATTGCCGATGAGCAGGCGTTTACCTTCCCACGTGCGTTCCGCCAAACCTTCCACGCCGCTGATGACGAGATTCGGCCGAAGACGCCGGTGACCGTGACCAAACTCCTTGATAGCTCCATCGGTGGCAACCAGCAGGGGAAGCACATCGAAACGCCCCGCAGAAGTGTCACTCACAAGTTGCGCGCCGGGGCCCGCAATATCGATAATGTGCCGGCTCACTTCCGGATCGGTCCAGGGAAGTCCATCTACCAGAGGCCGTCCATTTGCGTCGAGTGTTGCGTGGTGGCCCAGCAATCGCGGATGACTTCGCGAAGTGATGAATCGTCCGCGCGCATTTTCCACGTGGACGATACGATCGCCGTCAATGCCGAGAGGGCTGACAGTGGCAGTCCTCAGTTTCTCGCCAGCCATTGATTTCACGGGATAGCGCCAGATTTCAGCAAGTTTCATATTTCAAGTTTCCGGACCAAAGGCGCTCCGAGAATCAGCCAGAATTGGATGGCAAAGACTCCCCCCTGGGTAGATGGCTGTAAGTTATTGTCGCATAAGAAGTTGACGTGCCAATGAGAAGTGCGTAGGGAGCCAGCCGCACGGATTTGCAGTTAATCAAAGTAAAAGCCTGCCACCACATTACTCAGCCGTAAAGCACTGGTATTTACAAAACAGAGTGGTATACTCCGGCCGAATAAGCCCTTGCTCGTTCCTCCGAACGGGCAACGTGTGGTTCCCAGGGGAGGTTGCTATGGGACCCGTAGAATACATGACAAGCCCGCCAATTCTGTATCTTTTAATTGTCTGGGGAATCGCCACCGTCATCTTCATTGTGTTGATGATATGGCGGAGCCTGCTTTCCAGCCACGAGGACGATCAGATATTTCTGAATCCGGCGGAAGAGATGATGGAGAAAGAGCAAAGGGAGTTGGTTGGCAGGATCGACAAGCTCTCGAGTCCCCTGATGACTAGCGGCATAGCTTCCGGCGTGCTGCTGCTGGTGATGGCGGGGATGGTGGTATACCACGGGCTGAAGAGTTTCTAGACCTTCAGCAAGAGATGCGCTCGCCGCAGGGTTTGCATGAGTCAGGGCTTACCGGTGGGAGCAGGTTGCGCAGTTGGCACGGCGCCCACGGAGGTGCCGGTCTCCACAATCGAAGTGTGATTGAGGATAATGATCCATCTGTTCTCTGGCCGTTTTTCGAATAGAAGCGTGGTTTGACCGCGCGCCCCGCTCTGCTGTCCGTCAACGACGGCTGCAAAATCCCACTGGTAGCAAGCAGACGCGATATTCCCCGTAATGTGAATCAGTGTGTTGACGCGATCCATGCGGATCTGTTGTGTGCGGGCACGTTGTGCCTGGTAGCTGGCGAGATAGTTGGTCCAGCCAACCACGGGCGGAGCCCACACTCCGTTGACCACGATGATGTCATCGGCCATGTTTTTGTGGAGTTTTTCGATGTCGCCAATCTGCCAGGCGCCCAGCATTTCTGAAATTGTGTAATCGATCCTTTCCTGATCGGACATTTTCTGCAGCATGCTGTCGGTTACCGCCTGTGCCGCGGCTTGTTCCTCGGCGGGATCCATCGGCTTTTTCTTCTTGCCCTTTTGTGTTTGAGCGAAAGCAGTCGACGCCAGGACGGCGCTGAATGCCAGAAGAAGGACAAAACGGAAAACGTTGGACTGCTTTTGTGTCATTTCACTTTCCTCGTGACGCTGGGTTGGATAGAAAGAGCATAGCGCACTGCGGCCAATGAGGAAGGGGATGTGCTTAGTTGGTTTATCCGCGGGATTTCCAGGCAAGCAGAAACAAGGGATTAAACCAGGGTATGCCGGGTGCGCGGATTTTCGCCAGGAACGAAAGGGGAAAAGAACCGATCTAGCCGCCACTACACAAGAAAGAATACAGAAGTGGCCATGGTTATTTTGAGTTGGAGGCGGCAAGAAGGTTGACGAAGAGACGATAGGCTCCGGGGACGCCTTCGGGAAGCTGGCGGAAAAAAGCGAGGCCGGTATAGATGTAGGTGCCTTTGCCGTAGCGCGTGTAGACGAGCGCGCCGTTGAGATCGGATTCGCCGGGATCGTTCATGGCGAGGAGTGGCGTGTACTTAGAATCGAAGTTTGACCAGTAGTAGAGGCCGCGCTCTTGAACCCAATTGTCGAAATCGGATTGTGTGATTTTGTTTGGCTGACTCAGTAAGGGATCATCGGGCTTCAGAAATTTCACGGGCGAATGTTCGTCGGTGGTGCGCGGCGTGGGGCTGCCGACAGTTGCGTGGTACGGTGCGGGCAGAAGCTTGTCCCAGATGAAATCGCGATTGTACTGGACGACCAACGTGCCGCCGTTCGAGACGTAGTCGAGCAGACGCTTGTTGGCGCTGGTGAGTTCAGGGCGAAGTTCGTAGGCGCGAACGCCGACGACGATGGCATTGAACTTGGAGAGATCGCCGAAGTTGAGAGCGTTGGCGTCGACCATTTCAACGTTGATGCCGAGGCGTTTGAGAGCGTCGGGAATCGGTTCACTCTCGGCGGAGATGTAACCGACGCGGAGATTTGCAGGAACATTGATATCGAATGCGTGGACGATAGTTTGCGCGGGCTCGCTCCAGAGAATGGTGGGCATGGACGGAAGCGGTTCCAGGGAGGTGGAGAATTTCTCGTCACCGCGTTTGGCGTAGGCCGTGATGGTGTAGTTGCCGGCGGCAAATTTGGCGGGCGGGGTGACGGTGAGTTTGGCGTAGTGATCGGCAATGCCATCGAAAGAGAGTTCGACGGGGGCGGTGGATTTCAGTCCGTCGGGAACATCGAGGCCCACAAGAATTTTCGCGGGTTTGGGGGAATACGAATGAACGCGGAGGAGAACGTCAAACGGCTTGTGTTGAGCGTTGAGAACCTCGACAGCCTGGTCGGGTTCGACGGAGAGTGTATAGGCGGGGACGACACGAACAGCAACGCGGCTGACGCTGGTGGAAGTCGAGGTCGTGTTTGTAACAGGCACGATGCGCGAAAATTCAAATCCGTTGACAGAAATGATCTGATTGACCGAGATCAGCGGAGGCGGCACGGCCTGCAATTGCAGGACGGCCGGCGACCGCAGGAGACTTGATTCTTTCTCGTTTCCGGTGAGTACCGTATTCCATTTTTCGCTGCCTGATTTTTCAGTTTCCTGCTTTACGCCGTTCAAGGCATACAAACTCTGCAGTGTTGCCTTCTTGAATTGACAGTCACTTTCCAGACGACAGTGGTCGCGAAGTGTGACGGCGAACTCATCGCCCAAAGCAATGTCGATACGGTCAGCATCGGCGATTAAATCGATGCCCGCAGCGAGAGTCAGCGCTTGATCCACTTTTTCTTTTTGGCGATGTAGAAAGTCCAGCCTCTCAGCTAGATCCGGAGGTACAGGATAAGGAATCGAAAGCATCGAAGCTTTATCGATCTCTTTTTCTGCAGAAATGATGGCCGCAACAGAGGAAGGCCAATTGAGTTGCAGTGCGGCCTGGCGAGCGGATTCCAGATCCTTGTCAGCGGCTTTCATCTGCTCGTCGCATCCGCAGGGGCCTTTCTTCCCGGCGACCGCCGTGAGACTGACGGCCAAAGATGCCGAATCAAGCGGCTTGCCGTCCTCCCGAGAGAGGGCAATGGGACGCCTCAAGAAAGGTGAATTCAGGAACCCTGCGATTCCCTGCGTGCGGTGATTGGCGAAGGCGTCGATACCAATCTGGCGCCAGGTTTTTCCCCAAAGCGGAGAGACATCGTCAAGAGGGAGAACGTAACCCTTGGGATTGTCACTGCCGCGATCCACGTCGAGGATTTGAACGCTGTCTTCGCCGCCATTCCAAGTGAGCAGATTTTCCTTCAGCAGTTCCGGGAATGCTTTTTCATCAGCTGCCTTCTTAACGGCTTCGGGAGTCCAGAGGCCGGCCGTCTGGTGATGGCCGTGACCAGAGTGGATGCCGCCCCAGCCATTGATAACAATGTTGGGACGGAAGGAGCGGATGACGCGGACCATATCTTCCATGACGGCATCGCCCCAAACTTCTTGCGTCTCCGCGGGCGTCTTGGAGTAGCCAAAGTCTTTGGCGCGTGTGAAATAGAGTTTTACACCGTAGCCGCGCGTGGCAGCCAGTAATTCCTGCGTGCGGATCAGGCCGAGTTGGGGAGCCTGTTCGGGGCCAAGAGCGTTTTGGCCGCCTTCGCCGCGAGTGAGAGAAAGAAGGGCGACGTCGGCGTGGAGTCCGCGAGCTAGATAGGTAAGGACGGCGGCGGATTCATCGTCGGGATGCGCGGTGATATAGAGGATGCGGGTGGTGACACGGGCGCTGTCGATGGCTTCGATGCTTTCAGGAAGGCCAGGGCCGGTGCCAGGCGCGGCGGGAAATTGTGCGCGCGAACACGAAGCAACCAGCAAGCTGGTTAAAAAAACAAACAGCCATCCAGAAACAAAACGCCTCACACATCCTCCTCGACAACTATCTTCGCTGCTTCCAGCTGCGGACCGCTGGGTTCGACGAACGGCCAGAACCCTTTCACGCGCGCCCAAACCATGTAGGCGGTCACGCCAAGGGCGATTTCCATCAGTCCATATTTGCGCGCTGGGCCCGTTTGCCAGAAAAGCCACGCCCAACCCAGCATTGTCAGCACCGCGGGCAACGGGTACAGCCACATTTTAAACGGCAATCGTTCAGAGCCCCAACGCTTTCGAAGGATCATCACGCCGACAGCCTGGCCGATAAACTGAACGATCAGGCGCATGGCGAGAATACCTGCGATGGCCGTTTCCAATCGCAGCACAATGCTGAAGGTGAAGGCCAGAGCGCCCAGCACCAGCAGCGAAACATGCGGAAAGTGTTTTGTTGGATGCAGCTTGGCGAAAAAAGGGAAGAAGTTTCCGTCGAGCGCCGCGGAATACGGAACGCGGGAATAGCCCAGCAGCAATGAGAAGATAGAAGCAAGCGCGATCCACAAGACCATCCAGGTGACGAAATGCGCGGCATGGGAGCCATACAGTTTTTCGACGAAGAGGCTGGCAATGAAGGGAGAATGCTGCGCTTCACGCCAGGGGATGACGCCGAGCAGGCTGGTCTGCATCGCCAGATACAAAACGGTGATGCCGAGAATAGAAAGAAAAATGCCGCGCGGAATATTTTTTTGAGGGTTGCGGATTTCGCCACCGAGATGGCAGATATTGTAGTAGCCCCAATAGCTGTAAATTGTATTGACCATGGCAGCGCCGAGTCCCGCGAACCACAGTGAATTGAGATGAAACGCGCCGGGAGGAAAATCGAAAGCGAGCTTTGGATCGAAATGACGAACGCCACCCCAAATCAGCCAGAGCATGGTGCCGACAACGCCGATCCAGAGAAGCACGGAAATTTTGCCAATGGTTTGAATTCGACGATAGAGAAGTACTACCAGAAGAATGACCAGGCCGCCGGAAATGCATTTGGCCTGCCACCACGTGAGTGGATGCAGATAACCAGCATAACGTGCAAATCCAATGGAAGCAGAAGCAACGGAAAGCGGTGCTTGTACAAAAGTCTGCCAGACAAACAGGAACGACATCATGCGGCCCCAGCGACCGGGACCGTAGGCTTCGCGAAGGAAGACGTAGGTGCCACCGGCTTTAGGCATTGCCGCGCCGAGTTCCGCCCAGACAAAACCGTCGAGAGTAGCCAGCATTGCGCCAGCGAGCCAGGCAATCAGTGCCTGCGGGCCGCCCATGGCCTTAATGACAAGAGAACTGACCACGAAGGGACCGATGCCTACGATTTCGATCATGTTGAGCGCAACAGCTTCTTTGAGGCCGAGGCCGCGCTCCAAACGAACCTCGGGAGTGCTGGGGGCAGACGACGAATTCACGCGATTTTGCGGTCGAGACATGCTTGGCGAGAATAACACGCTCCCGTTGCGCGGTTCGAATCGGGTCACATGTTCTTTCTGGACACGAATTGTTGCGGATCCTCAGCACAACTCCGCTGAAAGTCTAGCGTACCGCTTAGCTCACCTGCTTTCCTTCTCCAACGTGAGCGGCGCGGAAGTCGGCCCAATCAACGCCAGAATCGACGCGCGGAATTCCCCTCCAGAAAGTACAACGTCGAAACAGGGTATCCCTGGAACCAGCGTGCCGGCGTTTCATTCCCCAATGGTCCGAGCTCAAACAGTTTCTAAGTCCGAAACCAGGAAGCGAGGAGTGCTTACTCGTCAAACAGCCCTTATCGCTTCTTTGGTGATGACTACGATTGTGCCGATGTTGTCCTACGGAATGCTGAAAGGCGACTATCTCCCGCATCAATTCTGCTTTGGAGGAGACAAGCTTCAGAGTATCTCCGCGGCGCAGGTCATCAGGTATTTGACTCCCACTCTCCGCTTGAATTTGTCGAACTGGCGCGACACTACAAAGGACACATTGATGTATTGCTTGCCGACGTGGTGATGCAGGGATTGCGAGGCACGGAACTGGCTCAGCAGGTAGCCGCTTTGCACCCAGGAATACATATCATTTATATGTCCGGATTTGCCCCAGGATTTCTGGACAGCCCAATTCCCCAGGACACGGGATTCCTGCAGAAACCATTTCGTTTTGCATCTTTAACCGAACAGCTTAAACTTGTGCCTCGGAAGGTCTAAGGCATCAGGCCCGCGAGCTTCCTTCGAATCATGCCACGAATTGTCTTTCTCCTATTTCTCTCGATTGCTACCGTTCCGTATTCCTTTTGCAAACCAAATCTCCCACTGCCAGACCACACACAAGCCATTCTTGATCATATTTATTCGGGCCGAACCGACCTGGCGATCCCCAAAGCGAAGGAACTGCAGCAGCAATCGCCAGATCACCCGCTGGGCTACATCCTGGAAGCAGAAGCGTTGTGGTGGAATATCTGGTGTTCATCGGCAGAATATAAATATGGCATGACCATGCCACGACATCGCGAGAAGCTGGCGGCAGACCAGCACTATCTGGACTTGGCTGTAAAAGCCAGATCCGTTGCGGAAGCGAAGCTGAAGAATCGCGAATCGGCGGAGATGTATTTTTACGCGGGGATGGCGGAAGCGCTGGAGGCAAGGCTCTACGGATTGCGTTGGGAGAATCGGGCGACAGCGCGAACGGGTGTGCACGCACGCGAGAATTTTACCAAGGCGTTGGCGCTGGATAGCGGGCTTGCGGATGCGGACATGGGACTCGGGCTGTACGAATATTATGTTGATACGCTATCGACAATGGCTCGGGTGCTGCGATTCTTCATGGGCATCCCCGGGGGGACAAAGGAGGAAGGGATACGGCGGCTACAGCGGGCGATTCGTGAAGGCCAGCTGACGCCGGCAATCGCCCGATTCTATCTCGCGATTGACTTGCACAATTATGAGCAGAAGTACGAAGAGGCGTTGCAGGTCATCACACCTCTGGTCGAGCAATATCCCAGCAATCCGATCTTCTTGCTCGCGCAGGGAGATTTATTCGCGAAGTTGGGGCGGAAGCAGCAAGCACTGCAGTCCTACACAGCGGCCGCGGCAGCGGCGAGTACCTGCGATCCGGATTGGCGAACCAAAATTGAGTCACTCGCGACGCAATCCACGAAAGCCTTATCCAGGGATGCGGCAGGGAAGCGCTAAGCCAGCGGAGGTAGTCAGACATTTCGCAAATGGCGGCAATGAGTGATAATAGGAGTCCGAGATGTATACTTGCGCCGCCGGGCGAAATGAAGACCCGGGTATTTAGCGGTCAACGCCAGCGGCAGTTTTTGCATCTGAACCCAAACAGACGCGTCTCTCTTTGGCTTTCCCCACCCGCGGGTGCTAATGTGGCGCAATTCTATTGTCTGCAGGTGAAGGAGTCAGAATGAAGCGGTTTTTGACAGCATGCGCTGTCGCACTTATAGCCCTGGGCACGCTGAACGGCTGCAGCGAGACGCAAAGTTCGATCCAGGGCAACACGGGAGGCTTTATCATCAACCTCTCCCCATCGGGTACGGTGCTGGGCGGAGGCGACTTCACGATCACAGTGAACGGGTCGTCATTTTCATCTAACGGCTTTACTTCGAAGACCGTCGTGCAATGGAATGAAAAAACGCTGGTTTCGACCCCAATTAACCCGGTGACGATAACCGCGATAGTACCGGCGGCTCTGATTGCAAAATCCGGAACCGCGTATGTGAACACGTTCACCCCGCAATCGGGGACGGGACAAAACGGGCTGTCGAATGCTTTGGCGTTTCTGATTTATGGTTCGCCCAATCCAGTCCCTTCGCTGACCAGCATTACCCCGACAAACGTGCCGGTGTGTGTTTCGAAATGCTCTAACGTCAACGTCACTCTAACCGGGACAAATTTTCTTGCATCATCAGCGAATGGCGCTTCCAAGGCGACTTTCACCGGCGCCGCTACCAGCCAGATTGAGACGGCGATCAACATACAGAGCATCACGTCTACACAAATCGTGGCGACGATCCCAGGAACGTATTTGAGTAAGGCGGATTCGGCGAAGATCAACGTCATCAATCCCCCGAGCGGGATTTGCATCGTGCACTGCCCCGATCTAGGCGGGGGCAATACAGGGAGTGGTGTGAATGGCAACAACACCACGCAGACATTTACCATCGGAACCGGTTCAGCAGCGACAACTTCTGCCGCAGCAGTGGCGGAAGAAACTCCAGCCCTGAGCCAGGATGGACGTTATGTGACGTTCTCCACGGTTCAGAATGATGTGACCCAGGTTGTGTTGCGAGACACGTGTGTGGGAGCGGAGAAGGACCAGAGTTGTTCGCCCTCCACCAAGATCATCTCGGCGTCTGCCGACGGATCAGTTGGGAACGCCGACAGCCATAATCCTGTAATCAGCTTGGACGGGCGATTCGTCGCGTTCAGCTCCGCCGCAACAAACCTGGTGGAAGGAGCGGCGAAAGGAAAACAGATTTATCTTCGCGATACCTGCTTCGGCGCGACTGCTGGCTGCAAACCCTCGCTGGAACTGATCTCGGTGGATCCAGAGGGAGCGCTGAACGGAACGGAAGCGATTCTCCCTTCGATTAGTTCTTCAGGCCGATTTGTGGCCTTCGTTGCCGTGAGTCCGGATGCGACTGCGAAGACATCGCAGTCGCCAACCACAGACACAACCAACAGCGGATTGCGACAGGTATTTCTACGAGACACGTGCCTGGGAGCGGCCAATTGCACGCCGAAGACTACGCGCATCTCGTTGCAACCCGGCGATACTCCTGCAAACTCCACGAAACCCGCGGGTCCGGCGCTCAGCGGGCTAGCCAAACAGATTGCACTGGCGGGCGGAAAAAGCTCGACAGTGTTTACGCGAACGGTGCCAGTGGATGATCAGGTATTTCTGGCGCTGCCGGGAGAACAAAAGTAACCGGTTCTCGATTCTCAGACCTGTGTGCTGATTAAACCGCGGAATTTATTCCGCGATTTGTCTTTTATCTCCACTGTCTCTGACCGCGGAGTTCCATTCCAAAGAACAAAGCGCATCGAAAATTCGATGCGCCCTATTCTCTCTCAAGTGCTCGATCCGCTCTGTTTGCTGTTTTTTATTTAGCCCATGAACCCCAAATGGCTGGTTGGAAAATTTGCCAGGTTGGGGAAAATCGTCGGAAGGGCGGCATCGGGCACGCCAAACCAGGTTGCCATCGTTGCCGCGTACTGATCGAGCGCGGTGGTGGGAATCCATCGGCCGTTGTTGCCGGCGTCGTCAGGGCCGGCAAGCGCGAGCGTGGGAAAAGTACCATACACATTGTTCCCTTTAACCGCACCGCCCAGGATCACCTGATGGCCCCCCCACGCATGGTCGGTACCGGCATTGGTGCCAGGTTGCAGGGTGCGGCTAAATTCCGAGAGCGTGAAGGTGGTCACCTGATTGGCGACGCCCAATTCCTCGGTGGCCTGGTAGAAGGTGGCCATGGACTGGCTGATATTGCTCATCAACTTGACGTGCTGCGCAAGTTGATCGCTGTGCGTATCGAAACCGCCGGTCGAGCAGAAGAAGATCTGTCGTCCCAAACCCAGCGCGCTGCGTGCAGCAATCACTTGCGCTACCTGACGCAGCTGCTGTGCGAGGTAGTTGTTCGCAAATTTTGTGGCCAGCGGCGGAATGTTTTTCAGGGCATCGGAAAGTGTGACCCCATATTGAACGGCCTGCCCGGTGACGGTGTTCGCCGATTGCACCAGGGATAATCCGCTGTCAAAGGTGAGCAGTTGCTGTGTGGCTTGAAAACGAGCTTGGGAAGCGGCGGAAGAATCGAATCCCTCCAATCCAGGAGCGGAGTAAGGGCTCATCACAAACGGGCGAGTAGTGTCTCCTGTGCTGAACACGTTGTTACCACTGATGGATAGAATGGGAGGGAATTGCGCACTGGTGTTGTAGGTGCCTTCTATACTGTCCGCAATCTTGCCGGCCCATCCTGCTGTCTGCGCGCCGGAAAGTTGAGCGCTCTGCCACTGATCCTGTTGATCGGAATGCGAGTACAAGTTCGAAGGAAGATTCTTGTACGTGTTGTATTGTGCCTTGGTGGTTGGCTGAACCAGAGTGCCCACGTTGGCGAGCACGGCGAGATTCTTCTGATTGTTAAAGTAGCCCTGCAATTCCGGCATATTCGGATGCAATCCATAATTGGCCTGGCTGCCGCTCTGAAGCGGAAGCAGCTGGCCTTGGGGCAAAGCGATATTGGCGCGTGCCTGCTGGTAGGCGGCGTAGCGCGAATCGATCGGAACGATCAGGTTGTTCGAATCGTTTCCGCCAAACATGAAGATGCAAACGAGTGCTTTGTAGTCGGTGGCTCCCTGAGCCATGGCGCTGACCAGCCCAAATTTGCTGAGACCGCCGACAAGCGCGGCGCCCGCCGCCGAGCAGCAGGTCAAGCGCACGAAATCTCTACGTGAATGGTGCTGCTTCATCTCTCTCCTCCGAATTAGTGCTGCACCTGATACATCGAAGACGACGTCACCAGGTAAATCGCGGCCTTGGCCTGACCCTGCGTATCGGCGGGATCCACCGTAGCGATCGCGCCGAGAATTATGGATTTCATCTGATCGGGCATGGAGCTGTGCATGAAGATCGCGTCCAGCCACGCCACCATCTGATCGGGTGTTCCGGCATTGACCACAGGCGAAACATCGAGATGGGTGTTGGAGCCGATCGCGCCATAGGCAGAGTCGTTGATGAAATTGACTCTCTCGAGACTCGAGACCGTGTCGAAGATAGCGAATTCCGGACCGTTCAGCGTGCTGCCTTGAATTGCGTTGACTGGGGGGAAGAAGTTGAAAACAGTCGGTGGATAGAAGACGTTCTGGTTCATTCGATCGCCGGCGTTCGAGAATCCGGCGGCATCGGTTTTGGCGTGGAAAGCGCGCGCGATGCTGACGGCCATGACGATGGGTTCGCGAAGCTTGCCGTCGGTGAGGACAGCGGTCGCAAGGGAATCACCTTGGCGCGCCTCCGGATCAAGAAGAATGGCCGCTAGTGTGGCCTGCATGTCGCCTCGATTGCCGGAACCGTAGGAGTTGAATTTGCCGGTGTTGAATGCTGTGGCTACTCGTTGGACATACCCCGGCGTGGGATTGCTGGTGACCAGATGCAGGATCAGTTGCTTAGCTACAAACGGGCCAACGTTCGGATGATTGAAAATCACGGTCAGGGCGGAATCGAGGTCCGCCTGCGCGGTCTGCCCCGCCGGGATGGCCTGACCCAATAGGATTTTCGCTTCCACGTCGTGATTGGAATCGATGGGCACCATGGGACCGCCATAATATTCCGGGTTGTGCTTTTGCAACGCTTTGCCGGGCTGTGTCGGATACGTCCAACCCGTAAACGCCAATCCAAGAGCCATCACGTCGTCCTGGGTATACGTGGGAACAGGATTCCCTGTGCCATCAAGGACGGGTGTGCCGTCGATGTTCAATTGGTTGAGTCCCAGGCAGAAGAGCTGCATGATTTCGCGGGCGTAGTTTTCGTTGGCGTGCTGACCGACGGCGGGCTTGTCGTTGTCCACCATGTCGAGGTAGTGCCCCATCGCCGGCGTCAACGTGATGTCCTTCATGATGTCGTAATAGTTGCCCAGCGCGTCTTTGTCGAGCGTGCGCAAATAGTTGGTGTATCCAAGGGGATCGCCGATCTTATCTGCGCCGACGACCCACAATTCATTCAGTGCCAGGCTGGTGCGGCCGCGGAGTTGGTCGCCTTCGGCGATGGCCCGGGCAAAGAACATGCGCTGGAGATCGTAGATCTGTGTAGCCTTGGTCGGATCCTTGTAGGCGCTGACAGCCGACCCAAACTGATTCTGCAGATACAGATCGAAGCCAGTCTCTTCTAGCTGATTCAGCATTTCCGTATCTGGGCCGAACGAAGCCTGTTCCAGGAATCGCGCCGCGGAGGATGCAGAAACGGGAGTGCCGCTGCTGGTGACATGAACCAGCACACCGGCGGAAGTGCCGCCGCCCGGAGCGGGATTCGTGACGGTCACCGTAACATCTCCCGTGGTGGTGACGTTCCCAGTCGCGGTAATGAGAAGCGGGGAAGCGTAGTTCACCTTGAGCGGGGTGCCTCCAAAGCTGACGGCGGAGTTGCCGACGAATCCGCTGCCGTTCAAGGAAATTTGAAACGCGCCAAGCCCGATAGTGGATGGCGTAATGGAAGTCAAAACCGGAACCGGATTGATGAACGTGACGGTGGCGGTGCCCTTCTTGGTTGGATCGGCAACGCTGGTTGCAGCAATGGTTACGCTGCCGGTTGTGGGCAAATTATCCGGCGCAATGTAACTACCATTTACATCGATCGTCCCGATGCTGAAATCGCCGCCCGTTTCGTTGTTAACCGACCAGGTGACGGCAGTATTCGTGGTACCAGTGACCGTAGCGGTGAAGAGTTGTGTCGCGTCAAAAACAAGTGCGGCGGTTGCGGGGCTGACGACGACTTTAATGTTTGGATTGGGAACTGTGACTAACACATTGATCGACGCGGAGGTGGCAGAGCCAGGGTTCGGGTTCGTGACCGTTACAGGAATGTTGCCGGCTTGGCTTGCCAGAGCTGTACCTGTTGCGGTGAGTTCGGTGGACGAAACAAAGGTTGTGGTCAGTGCCGTTGTTCCGAACTTCACAACCGCGCCGCTCACGAAGCCGCTTCCCGTTATGGTGAGCGTAAACGGTCCCGTGGTGACGGAAGAGGGACTGACATCGGTCAAAAGCGGCAGCGGATTCCAGAGCGTTACAGCGGAAGTACCCGTTTGCGTCGTGTCCGCAACGCTGGTGGCGGTGATCGTGACGGTGTTGGGATTTGGCATGGTCAATGGAGCCGTGTAGTTTCCGTTGCCGATCATCGTGCCGATGGTGTCGTTACCGCCTGGAATACCGTTGATCGCCCAGCCCACTCCCGTGTTTGCCATTCCCGTCACGCTGGATGTGAAGACTTGCGTATCGCCAAGGCGGACATTCGTGGTGCCGGGCGCGACGCTGACCAAAGAGCTGAAACCTTTCACCTGAGCGTTGATTGCGCCGGACTTTGCGGACCCTGGGCTCGGGTTTGCGACAGTGACTGGCACTGTTCCGACTTGAGCGTTCGTAGCGGTTCCCGTAGCGGTCAATTGCGTGGAAGAAATTCGTGTGGTGGTCAGAACGACCGATCCGAAATTGACCGTTGCTCCTGCTGCGAAATGCGCTCCGGAAAGGGTCAGAGTGAAGGCTCCAACGGGAATAGACATGGGAGAAACGGTGGTGAGCTGCGGCGTGGGATTTGCCAGAGTGGCGGGAGTGGAACCGTATTTCGATGTGTCGTTGGATTCCGTAGCGGTGATCGTGATGTTGTTCGCCGTGGGCGGAAATTCCGGTGCGGTGAACATGCCGGTGCTGGAAATGGTTCCGTTGATTGTGTCTCCACCTGCTATACCGTTAACGCTCCAAGTGAACGTTGGCTGGGAGCCATCGTTGGCTGCGGCGGAGAACTGTTGCGTGGTGTTGCCAAGTATCGTGGAATTCGCGGGTGAAACGGAAATGGCGAAAGGCCCTGGCCCGTAATGGCCGCCATTGCCAACGACGGTCGCGCAGCCGGCTAACAACCATGCGGTGCAGGAGAGGAGTAGGAGCTTGGATCGGTTCACCGCAGTTTCTCCCTCTGAGAATGTGACTGAGATAAGCCGAGCCACTCGTATGGGAGCGGCACCGAGTTCTTCTCATTTTGCTAATAAGGCAGGTTGGGCTAAGGAAGGGTAAATGGAACCCGATAAATGCTCTACTGAACGACAGGCCAGAATGGGGTCAACTGTACCGCAGGCATAGCTGGCAAAGTTGTTATCCCGACCGAAGAGCTACTTATTTCTGCGGTGTCAGCGGAGCGCTAGTTGAAACGCACTTTGATGTCGGGACGCTTCTCGAGATGGACGGATTCGATGAAGCGGACTTGACGTTCGTCGAGCGTGAGAATCATAGAGGAAGTACGCACACCTTCGCCAAAAAAACGCACACCCTTCAGCAGATTTCCGTCTGTCACGCCAGTGCACGCGAAGATTATTTTGCTGCCGGGAGCCAGATCCTCCGTGGCATAAATTCGCTTGGGATCTTTCACTCCCATTCTTTCCAGGCGTTCGTGATGTTCGGGCTTGGTAACCACCAGACGCGCCAGGATTTGACCGTTCAGGCAGCGTAGAGCAGCTGCCGTAAGCACACCTTCGGGCGCTCCACCGGTGCCCATAACCATGTGAACACCGGTTCCGATTACCGCAGCGGAAATGCCAGCTGACAGGTCTCCATCGCCGATCAGTCGGATGCGTGCTCCCACGGCGCGAATATCGCTGATGAGTTTCTCGTGGCGTTCGCGATCCAGAACCATGACCACGAGATCCTCAACGTCGCGATCCAAACGCTTGGCGACTGCTTGCAGGTTGTCGCGCACGGGAGCGTCCAGATCGACGGCACCTTTGCAGGATGGGCCAACCACAATTTTTTCCATGTACAGATCGGGCGCGTGGAGCAAACCGCCGCGTTCACTTGCCGCCAGAACGGTGATGGCGTTCGGCGCGCCGGTGGCGCACAGGTTGGTGCCTTCCAGTGGATCGACGGCGATATCGACGGCGGGGAAGAGCGATTTCGGTGCGTGGGTGGCTAGTCCCACTTTTTCGCCGATGTACAGCATGGGCGCTTCATCGCGTTCGCCCTCTCCGATCACGATGGTGCCGTCCATCTCCACCTGATCCATCGTCTTGCGCATAGCCTCCACGGCAACTTCGTCGGCTTTCGGGCGATCGCCAAAACCCATGGTGCGCGCGGACGCGATGGCCGCGTTTTCGACGACACGCAAAAATTCCAGACTGAGGCGTTCTTCCATGGTGCCCTCCGCGATTGCTTATATTAGGGGAAAGTTCCGTTTATAGTCGAGTGGAAGGATTAGACTGTTGCAAATGCGTCATTAGCTCGTATGAATACGGCGCCTATTGATCAAATTCTGTTGTGAGTTGAAGTACTGAAATTCAACGAAGCGAATCGCGCGTTTCTACCGCCTGAATCAGACCATTCATGAAACGCGGGTCGGTGAATTCAGTGCGCTCGCCGGCATGCTTTCCGGCGATGGGCATCAGGCGAGCAGAGAGTGGCTTATTCCACTTTACAGAGAGCGTAGCCACGTCGCCGATGATGCGGGCTAGAGTCTCTTCGCTGGTGTTGCCGGGCAGAGGAATCGTATCGAGGCCTGTGCCGCACACCGCCGAATAGCTCATCAGAGAATCCAGCGAGATGAGTCCTGCATTCCAGCGTTCCGCCAATCGAGCATCTTCCAGCACGGGAAGCATCAGGCCGGAATATCCTGACTTTCGCGCGCCAATTTCCTTGATCGCGGAAGTGATGACTGCCACGGCGGACAGAGTGCCACTGGTGCCGAACGGTTGCTTGGACAGCGACTCGATCGCCGCGCCGATGGAATTGTCCGGACCGGGCACGGGGGAGAGGTCGACGCCAAGGTAACTCCACGCGTACATGGCATCCAGCTTCTCGCCTATATCCTCAATTTCGAAAGCTTGCTGGAAGTAGAGATCGATCAACCGGCGCTTGGCATTGGCGTGATCCGTGGCGCCATTGAACGCCGCAGCCACTGTGCCTGCGGATTCCAAGCCGACCGCAAATCGTTTCCCGCCACCCGTGTCGTAGGCGGCGGGGAAAAACGGCGCTCCGGGAGGAACGTTAGCGATTGCGGCAAAACGGAAATTGCCTTCACTGTGTGCGGTCTTCTCCGAAAGCTGTTTCATTACGCGACCGGCCGCACGCACCGCCGGCCAGTTCACCCCGTCCTTGTCCGTTACTACCACCGTTCCATACAACGACTTGGAATTCTGCAGAATATTGGCAAGCAGTGCGGCTTGCGCATCGCCATCTACTCCGGAAAGATACGCGGGTCCAATCGAGATGATGATTTTGTCTTCCTGGGCAATCCCATCCAGATTCTTGAAGAAGCGCATGGCTTCGTCGTTTGTCATTCCTTCGGCGTACTCGTTGAAGGGTTGTGTGGCGATGCGCAGCGTCTGCACGGTGTAGCCGTCTTTTTCGAAGGCGAGCTGAGCCTTGTGCAGGAAAGTGACGGCTTCACTGAAATCGATCTGATAACGCGAACGATCGACATTCACAAAGGCGGTGATGGCACGAACCTTCGGTTTGGGCGCAACTGGAGCCGGCGCTTGTTGTGCAAAAGTGACGCCACACCAGCCAACGAATACCAGAATTGCTGCGAACAGTTTTGCTGCCATGCGGTTGGTCATAATCCTCACTCGAATGCGGCTATCCCGGTGATTTTTTCCCCGATGATGAGCTTGTGGATGTCGTTGGTGCCCTCGTAAGTGTAAACGCTCTCAAGGTTATTCATGTGGCGCATCACACAGTAGTCGTCCACGATGCCGTTTGCGCCAAGGATGTCGCGCGATTTTCGAGCGGTCTCCAATGCGATGGCCACGTTATTCATCTTCAACATGGAAATATGCGAAGGATCAGCTTTGCCCTTGTCTTTCAACCGGCCAACGTGGAGGGCAAGCAGCTGGCCCTTTACGATTTCGGTGATCATCCAGGCCAATTTTTCCTGTACGAGCTGGTGGGAAGCGATGGGCCTGCCCGCAAACTGTTTGCGCGTTTTCGCGTATTGCAGTGCGGTGTCGTAACAAGCCATGGCGGCGCCAAGCGCTCCCCAGCCGATTCCGTAGCGTGCCTGATTCAGGCAACTGAGCGGCCCGCGCAGCCCGGTAACGCCGGGCAATAAATTCTCTTCGGGAATTTCGCAGTCGCTGAAAGCCAGCCCTGAAGTAATCGATGCGCGCAGCGACCATTTGCCATGTACGTCCCAGGCCTTGTAGCCGGGCGTGCCCTTTTCTACCACGAAGCCGCGCACTTTATTGTCTTCGCATTTCGCCCACACGACAGCGACATCGGCGATCGAGCCACTGGTGATCCACATCTTTTCGCCGTTTAGAATGTATTTGTTGCTCTTCTTCACCGCGCGCGTGAGCATCCCGCCAGGATTGGAACCAAATTGCGGCTCCGTGAGTCCGAAGCAGCCAATCGCTTTGCCCTCCTGCAACAGTGGCAGCCACTTGTTCTTCTGTGCGTCAGAGCCGTACGAATAGATTGGATACATCACCAGGCTGCCCTGAACAGAAACGAAGCTGCGCAATCCGGAATCGCCTCGCTCCAGTTCCTGGGTCATCAGTCCGTAGGCCACGTTGGACATTCCCGCGCAACCGTACCCTTGCAGGTTCGCGCCAAAAAACCCGAGCTCGCCCAGTTGCGGAACCAGGTGCATCGGGAAGGTCGCTTCGCGGCTGTGTTTTTCAATGATGGGAATAATTTCGTTGTCAACAAACTGGCGGGCCGTCTGCCTCACCAGTTTTTCCTCGTCGTTCAACTGTGAATCGAAATCGATGAAGTCTACGCCTGCAAATGAGGGCATGAATGATTCCTTCGCAAAACAATGCGCGGCAAGCAAAGTGTACCGCGCCGCTTCCGTGTGCAGCAACCGGCGCAATGGGGAACGTCAGGTACACTAGAGAGAGTGAAATTCCTGCGGGAAAGCCCGCGGCGGAGCGCGCGAGACGAATGGCCAAGAAGGTTGTCAAGGTAGACCCGAAGATTCTGATTTTTGATGTCGATGGCGTGCTGGTCGACGTGAAGGAAACCTACTGGCGATCGGGGTTGCAAACCATTCATGCCATCACCGGAAAGCGCGCGACCTGGGCGGAATTCTACGAGTGGAAGCGGCAGCCCGGGAACAACGACGATTGGATGATGGTTTCTCGCTGGGCGACCGCGAAGGGATTTCCCACTACTTATGAGGCAGCACGACTGGCCTTTCAGCCGTTTTATTGGGGTGAAAATGGGAAGCCGGGAAACGTGCAGAAAGAAAAGTTGCTGGTGACGCCGTGGCTGATCGAAAAATGGGCCAAGCGGCGGGAACTGAATCTGTTTACGGGACGCACCAGACAGGAATTTACCTACACGTTCGAAAAATGGGCGGCCGCGAAGAGCTTTCGCAAAGTCATCACTATGGATGATGCCCGCAAAAAGCCCCATCCCGACGGGCTCCACGACATACTTGGCAGGCGCGATCCGAAAAGCGCGCTGTACCTGGGAGATAATATTGATGATGCGCTGGCGGCAAAGGCGGCAGGCGTGCCGTTTATGGCCATATTGCCCAAGACGTCTTATGATTTCCGGCAGCGGGCAAGACAGTTTCGGGAGCTTGGCGCACTGACCCTGCTGGAACGCGCGCGCGACCTGGATCGCTGGCTTTCGTAAGGCTGCCGCCGCCGAACCGGGCAAGCAGCCTTTCGCTGTGGCGGTGAATCTCACAGGTAGATGACGACGGGAACTCGCGGGAACTATTGGTGACAAAACGGGGAATACCGAAACGGGATGGGCAGGCATTGAATAAGCAGGAAGGCACATCGAAAATGCGACATATTGGCGGGATTTTACTTTTGAGCGGACTCGGATTGCTGGTTACTGCAACAGCTTGTGCGCAAGCGCCTCCGGGGCCTCTGCAGCCTGCCCCATCTTCTGCATCCAATGCGCCTCCACCGCCACCTGTGAAGAGAATCCCGCCCCGTAAGACCATCATGGGCGACTGGAAACTGAATCACGAAGACAGCGACGATCCACGCAGCAAGATGCGCCAAGCCAATGCCAAAAATGAGAATCACCCGCATACGAGTGGCCCGCAGGTTGGTTGGCCGGGTGGTGGCGGGATGGGCGGACCCTATGGCGGTCATCGGAATCCGAACGGAAGCAATTATCCGGAGAGCAATCCGAACGAAGCGTATGAAAAGGTTCATTCGCTCGTCGATCCTTCCGTTCGTGTGCATCTGGCGCAGCGGGATCCCAAGGATCCCGTGGTGGAGTTGACGGGCGACCAGGGAAAGAAGTTGGAGTTCTATACCGACGGGAAACTGCCGGATAAGCCCAGCGACCCGAACATGCAATTGATTGTCGCGCGATGGGATGGCAATAAGCTGATTACGGATGAAAAGCTGGAAAAGAACGGGACACTAACCCGGACCTACGAACTGTCCGAAGATGGGTTGCAGTTGTTTGAGGAGGTGCACCTGGTCACCGGGAAGAAGAAAGAGTCGCCGGTGACGATCCGGTATGTATATGACGCCAGCGACGCAGAAGTGGAATACTAGATTTTTTTGCACGTGAGATGACCTAGACCAGACTCTTCAGCGCCTGCTCCAAATCGGCGATCAAGTCATTCGTCGATTCCAACCCAATGTTCAGGCGCACGATGCGATGCTCATACGGAGGCCGTCCAGGAATTCGGCCGATGTTGTAGGCGACGGCCAGACTGGTAACTCCCGCCCAGCTATAGCCCACCTTGAAGAGTTTCAGCGCGTCAACGAACGCGTGGACCTGCTCCTGCGTCGGGCCGGGCTTGAACACAATCGAAAATACTCCCGAAGAGCCAAGGAAATCACGCTTCCAGAATTCATGTCCTGGGCAGGATTCCAGTGCGGGATGCAGGACGCGGTCGATCTCTGGTCGCGCGGCGAGCCATTTGGCTATCGTCAGTGCGGAAGTTTCGATGTGCGAAAGCCGAACGGCGAGCGTCTGCAAGCCGCGAAGCGCCAGCGAGCAATCGTCGGGAGAAACTGCAAGGCCCAGGTTCTGCTGTGCCGCTCCAAATTTTTGATACAGCGAGGAATCGCGGACCGTGACAGAGCCCAGCAGAAGATCGCTGTGGCCGCCAATGTATTTCGTGACGGCTTGCATGGTGATGTCGACGCCATGGTGGAACGCGTCAAGAAGCACGCCGGCTGACCAGGTGTTGTCGAGCACAACGAGAACGTGGCGAGCGTGCGCGGCGGCAACAATTGTGGGAAGGTCTTGCACCTCCATGGTGATTGAGCCGGGACTTTCGCACCAGATCAGACGCGTGTCGTCCTGGATCAGCGCGGAGATTCCGGAACCGATTCCAGGCTCATAAAACGTTGTGGTGATACCGAAGCGGGATAGCAGGCGGGTGGCAAGCTGCCGACTGGGAAAATAAACACTGGCCGGCACAAGGATGTGGTCGCCAGTCTGGAGCAGCGCAAGATTGATCAGCGAAATAGCGGCCTGTCCGCCGGGCGTAAGAATGGTGTGCGCGCCGGATTCCAGTTCGCAGATGCGCGCGGCAAGTTCCAGCGCCGTCGGCGTGCCATAAAGGCCGTAGGTGTAACCAACGCGGTGCTGGTCCCAGGTGTCGCGCACAGCCGCCGCCGAGGGAAAAACAGTCGTGGAGCCGCGATAAACGGGGGTCGCGAGCGATTTATAGCCGGCTGGAATCTTCGCGTCCGTGTGAATCAGCTTCGTCTGCCAACTCTTGGTCATAGTCCTGCCTTTACAACGCTTTGCACATGGTCCTGAATGAAGAGTATAGCGAGAGTTGAGCCATTTCCAGCCGTGGAATGCCAGCAAACAAGGAGAAGAACCGTCTTTCGGATGGGACTTGCCTTCGTTGACGGAATTCGACACGGAATGCTATAACTTATTATTCTGAGTGGCAGCACCAAGCCCACCGTACGCTCCTACCAGGTCGGGGAAACGGTGTGGCTGCATCCTGAAATTTTTTAGGCGAAACAATTCCATGTCAGATTTGGTTCACCAAATTGGAGAACTGTTCCTTCGGGCTGTGCCTGTATCCCTGATCGTTCTCCTTTTCTACTTCATCATGCGTTCCGTTTTCTTCCGCCCCTTGCTGAAGGTGATGGCGGAGCGGGATGCTCGCATGCAAGGCGCTCAAAAAGCCGCCGAATCCGCACAGGCGGCCGCCGTCGACAAAATCAAACAGTACGAAGTGGCGTTGAAACAGGCACGCGCCAGGGTCTATGCCGAACAGGAAGTAGAGCGAAAGAAGTTGATGGACGAACGCGCCGCAGTCCTGAAAGATTCGCGAACCAAGGCCACGGCGGAAGTGAATTCTGCCAAAGAACGCGTGGCGGGAGAATTTGCCGCGGCGAAGAGGGAATTGGAAGCGACCACTTCACAACTGGCCACCGAAATTGCGCAACGGATATTGCATGCGTCACCAAACCCAGGCAATCCAGCAAGAGAGGCGCGATGATCCGCAAATCGCGTAGGATCGCGGCGGCAATCCTGCCCGCGCTTTTGTTGTTGTTGACGACCGTGGCGACGGCCGCCGAAGGTGGCAACGCCGCGGAAGAGTCCACCGGAGTCACATTCAAGTGGATTCACTTCGTCATTATCGCCATGCTGGTTTACTGGGTGTTTGGCAAGCTGCTTCCTCCTGTGTTCAAGAAGAAAGCCGACATGATCAGCGACGCGATCACGAAGGCAACTGCGGCAAAGGCCGAAGCCGAACGTCAATTGCAAGAAGCGGAAGCCAAACTGGCAACTCTGGAGCGGGAAGTCGCCGCATTCCGCGCGATGGCACAGAAAGATGCCTCCGCTGAAGTGGAGCGGTTGCGTAATGCTACAAAGACCGATGTGGAAAAGATTGTTGCAGCAGGTAAAGCGGAAATCGCCGCCGCCGAACGTGCGGCACGCCTGGAACTGAAAGAACTGGCGGCAAAGCTCTCGGTGGATAAGGCAGAATCGCTGGTTGCTCAACAGATGACGCCAGCTGTGCAAGACGCGCTGATCAACAACTTTGTGCAGAGCCTGCAGGGGAGGCCGAATTGAAATCGGCTCCACTGCAATACGCAAACGCGCTGGCGGACATCGCTATGGAACAGGGCGCCGCGGAACCCATCTTGAAGCAATTAGCGGAGTTCAATGGCGCTTATCAGGAATCTGCCGAGTTGCGAAATTTCCTCGCCAGTCCTGCCGTGGAACGCGAAGCCAAGCATGGCGTAATCGAGAAGCTGACTGCTCGAATGGGAGCCAGCAAAATTATTCGCAACTTCCTCTTCATTATGGTCGATAACCAGCGCACGACGTTGCTGCCGCAAATGCTGGACTCGCTTCAACTTGTCCTGCAACAACGGCGGGGCGTGGCCGAAGCCAGCGTGGTTTCCGCCACCGTTCTGACCGACGCGCAGAAATCTCAACTGCAAAAGACATTTGAAAAGTTAACTGGCAAGAAAATTCAGGCTAAGTATTCGCAAGACCCCGCACTGCTGGGCGGCGCTCTGGTGCGGATCGGCGACACGATCTATGACGGTTCGTTGCGGAACCGTTTGAACCAGATGCGCGCCCGCCTGACAGCGGAATAGCAAGGAATTCGGGAACGGAGCAGGCATGGCAAACGTTAAAGCGGACGAAATCAGCAAGATTCTGCGAGAGCAGATCGCTAACTACGAGCAGACCGTTTCGGTCGATGAAGTTGGCGCGATCATCAGCGTCGGTGACGGCATTGCGCGCGTCCACGGGCTGCAGAAGGCCATGGCCGGCGAGATGCTCTCCTTTCCGCACAATATTTTTGGTCTGGCCCTGAACCTTGAAGAAGAGGAAGTGGGTGTCGTACTTCTTGGCGAGTCGTCGGAGTTGACAGAAGGCGACATCGTCCGCCGCACCAACACGATTATGTCCGTGCCGGTGGGTAACGAACTGATTGGCCGCGTCGTGAATCCGCTGGGCGAGCCGCTGGATGACAAGGGTCCCATCGCCACCAAACTGCGCAATCCATTGGAACGCATTGCACCGGGCGTTTTGGATCGCCAGCCTGTACGCGAACCCCTGCAAACCGGTATCAAAGCGATCGACTCGATGATCCCGATCGGCCGCGGACAGCGCGAATTGATCATTGGCGACCGGCAGACCGGAAAAACCGCCGTCATTCTGGACACTATCATCAACCAGAAGGGCAGCGACATGATCTGCATCTACTGCGCGATCGGGCAAAAACGCTCGACGATTGCGCAGGTGGTGAAGGTGCTGACCGACGCGGGTGCGATGGATTACACCATCATTGTGGCTTCTTCCGCCGCTGAACCCGCTTCGCTGCAATACATCGCCCCCTACGCTGCTTGCGCCATGGGCGAATATTTCCGCGACAATAAGCGCCACGCAGTTACTTTTTACGACGACCTTTCCAAGCACGCGCAAGCCTACCGCGAAATTTCCTTGCTTCTACGCCGGCCTCCCGGTCGCGAAGCGTTTCCTGGCGACGTGTTTTACCTGCACTCCCGCCTCTTGGAACGCGCCGCAAAGCTGAACGACAAACTCGGCGGTGGTTCGCTGACGTCTCTCCCGGTCATTGAAACGCAGGCTGGCGACGTATCTGCCTACATTCCTACAAACGTGATTTCCATTACCGACGGGCAAATTTACCTGGAATCGGATTTGTTCAACGCGGGTATTCGTCCTGCCATTAACGTCGGGATTTCCGTGAGTCGGGTCGGTGGCAACGCGCAGATCAAGGCTATGCGGCAGGTGGCTGGCACGTTGCGCCTGGACATGGCGCAATTCCGCGAGTTGGCGGCGTTTGCGCAGTTTGGCTCGGACCAATTGGATAAAGCCACGCAAGCTCAGCTGGCGCGCGGCCAACGCCTTACGGAAGTGTTGAAGCAGGATCAGTACGCGCCCCTGTCGGTAGAGCAGCAGGTTCTGGCGCTGTACGTAGCGACCACGGGAGCCGAAGACTCGATTCCCGTGAATGAAGTCCGTCGCTTCGAAAAAGAGTTTCTGCAATTTGCGGAAACCAACTACGGCAAGATCCTGAAAGATATCGCCGCGAAAAAGGCGCTAGACGACGGCATCAAGGCCAATATCAAGACCGCCGTTGATGTGTTCAAAGATCGGTTTACGGCAACCATCGCGGCGACTGCGGGCGCGAAGGCTTAACAACCAGAGAACATGGCCACACTACTCGATTTCCGGCGACGCATCCGCTCGGTGAAGAACACGCAGCAGATCACCCGCGCGATGAAGTTCGTTTCCGCGGCGCGACTGCGGCGTGCGCAAGAGTCTGCACTTGCTGCCCGGCCCTACGCGAAAGAGTTGCTGCGCGTACTGCGTTCGACCATGGCTCGCATTGAATCGCCTCAGCACCCTTTGCTGGCGAAGCGGCCCGAAGAGCGCATTCTGGTCATGGTGCTTGCGGGCGAACGTGGATTAGCCGGCGCGTTCAACTCGAATATCTTGAGAAAAGCGCAGGAATTTATCCGTACCAAGTCTGGCAAGAAGATTGTGACTATACCGGTCGGCAAAAAGAGCCGCGACGCCTTGCGCAAAGCGGGTTTCGAGCTTGCCGGCGAGTACGTGAACGTGTTGGCGCGCGTGGACTACTCCGTTGCGCGAGAGATCGCCAATCTGGTCACTGAGTTGTACTGCCAGGACAAGATTGACGCCGTCTACGTTATATTCAGCGAATTTCATAACGTGGTCTCCGCGGGACTGACCGTGGAAAAGCTTTTGCCCGTGGAAGCCATGGAAGACGAAAGCGCCGAGCAAAAAGCGGAAACGCAGATCGATTACATCTACGAACAGCCTGAAACGCAGATTCTGGACCGCTTGCTGCCAAGATACATCGAAACGCAAGTTATCCGTGCCCTGCTGGAATCTTCCGCGGCAGAGCATGCCGCGCGCATGACCGCCATGGAAGCCGCAACGAAAAACGCAGGCGAAGTGATCGATGGGCTGACGCTGCACATGAACAAGGTTCGCCAGGCGGCGATTACCAAGGAAATTATCGAAATTGTGAGCGGTGCGCAGAACACGGCGTAGCGCACGAAGCTGGAATTTGAGGAGTGAATGATGGCAGAGAAATACGCAGCAATCGGACACGTAGTGCAGGTCATCGGACCTGTGCTCGACTTTCAGTTTGACGCCGGCCACTTGCCGGCAATCTACAACGCGGTGCGCGTCACCAGCGAAGGATTCAATTCTCCAGAGCCGCTCGACGTAACGGCGGAAGTGCAGCAACACCTGGGCGAAGGCCGCGTGCGTGCGGTGGCCATGGAGCCGACCGACGGTATCGTTCGCGGCATGAAAGCCATGGACACGGGCGCACCAATCACTGTTCCTGTTGGGCGCTCCACGTTAGGCCGCGTGATGAACGTGTTGGGAAAGCCCGTGGACCAGCTTGGCCCGTTGACCAGCAAAGACAATTACTCGATTCATCGGCCAGCACCGAAACTGGATGAGCAGTCCACCACGCTCGAAATGTTCGAAACCGGTATTAAGGTCGTCGACCTGATTCAGCCATTTTTGAAGGGCGGAAAAATTGGGTTGTTCGGCGGCGCTGGGGTAGGCAAAACGGTTTTGATTCAGGAATTGATTCACAACGTGGCCATGCAGCACGGCGGCGTTTCCGTTTTCGCGGGAGTCGGCGAACGCACTCGCGAAGGAAACGACCTGTGGCTGGAATTCCAGGAATCTGGTGTCGTTGTGCCCGGCAACTCCGAGAAATCGCGCGCGGCACTGATTTATGGGCAGATGACCGAGCCGCCCGGAGCGCGTCTCCGCGTCGGCCTGACCGGCCTCACCGTTGCCGAATATTTCCGCGACGTTGAACACCTCGATGTGCTGCTCTTCATCGACAATATTTTCCGTTTCGTGCAGGCGGGTTCGGAAGTCTCCGCACTGCTCGGCCGCATGCCCTCCGCTGTTGGTTATCAGCCGAACCTCAATACGGAAATTGGCGAACTGCAAGAGCGTATCACCTCTACCAAGTCCGGATCGATCACTTCTGTGCAAGCGATTTATGTTCCTGCCGACGACTACACCGATCCTGCGCCGGCCGCAACGTTCACGCACTTGGATGCCACGACCAACCTGAGCCGTCAGATCGTGGAACGCGGAATTTATCCCGCCGTCGACCCGCTGGCCAGCTACTCCCGCATTCTCGATCCGCGCGTTGTCGGGCAAGAACACTATGCTGTGGCCCGCTCCGTGAAATCGGTTCTCCAGCGCTACAAGGATTTACAGGATATCATCGCGATTCTGGGTATCGAAGAATTGTCCGACGAAGACAAGCGAACCGTGGCACGCGCACGCCGCATTGAGAAGTTCCTCTCGCAGCCGATGTATGTGGCGGCACAGTTCACGGGCCTGGAGGGCAAGTACGTCAAGATCGCCGACACCGTGCGCAGCTTCAAGGAAATCGTGGAAGGGAAGTACGATGATATTCCCGAGCAGGCCTTTTACATGGTTGGCACCATTGATGAAGTGTTGGCGAAGGCTGACAAGATGAAGGCAGGCGCTTAAGAGCGTCTGAGAGAGTAAAGATGCTTCCGGAATCGATACATCTGATCGTGGTGACGCCCGAGCGGCAACTGCTGCAGGAAACTGTAGTGGAAGTCATCATTCCCGGCCTAGATGGCGAAATGGGGATTCTGCCAGGGCACGCGCCTCTGATCACCGAACTGGGGATTGGCGAGCTGCGGTATCGTAAGGCGGCGAACAATGAAGCTATTTCACTGGCGATTCTCAGAGGTTTTGCCGAAGTGCTTCCCGATCGCGTGACCGTGCTTGCGGAGACCGCCGAACGCGCCCCCGAAATTGACCTGTCGCGGGCGGAAGCCGCTCTTGCACGCGCCCAGAAACGCATGGCTTCCAACGACACAAATATCGACTGGGATCGCGCGTCGATCGCTCTGAAGCGCGCGGTGATCCGTATCCAGATCGCGCGGAAATACAAAGGCGTACCCGTCGCTCAATAGGAGGCTGCTTCTCTTCTGAACGCACAAATAACGCCGTGGTTTCCCAATTCATCTAACCTTCTGGAGCCCAGCATGGAAGAGATTACGATATACAGCAGTGCGTGGTGCCCGGACTGCCGCCGCGCCAAAAATTTTCTGAAAGAGCGCGGCCTGGAATTTCACGAAGTGAACATTGAAGAAGACGAAACAGGGGAAGAGATCGTTATTCGTGCCAACAACGGCAAGCGAAGAGTTCCGACACTGAAAGTAGGCGGTCGTTTTTTCGCCTGCAGCCCCTTTAACGCCCAGCAGCTCGCCAGCGAGTTGAATATTCCCCTGAACAAATAGACAGGCAAGTTCAGCTTCTGGTTTATTGAGAAATGCCGCGAGTCCACACCTGTGTGACATTGAGAGATTCGTCGAGCAGAATAATGTCGGCGTCGGCTCCCGTGCGCAGTGATCCCTTCTTGAACTCTATGCCTAGCAATTTCGCCGGATTCAGCGTCAGCATTCGCAGCGCGTCGGCAACCGAAGCGCCAAGATTGACGATGTTGCGCAGCGCTCGGTCTAGAGTGAGCGTGCTTCCGGCCAGTCGGCCCTCCGCGTCCCGGCACACCCCGCCACTGACGGTCACTTCCAGGCCTCCCAGCGAATATTTTCCGTCGGGCATACCCGTGGCGGCTGTCCCATCGCTGATCAGAATCATGCCGCCGGCCCCTTTCGCCTGAAGCAGCAAGCGCATCGCGGTTTTGTCCACATGCACACCGTCGGCGATCAGCTCTGCAGTGACTTCCGGGGTGGTGAGCACCGCCCCAATCACTCCTGAATCTCGATGAGAGAAAGGCCGCATCGCATTGTAGACATGGATGGCATGATGGACGCCGCGTGCAACGGCCGCGCGTGCCTGTTCGTACGTCGCGTCCGTGTGGCCCATACCGACAACCAGTCCCGCCTTGTGCGCGGCGTCAATGCAGGGCATAGCGCCCAGTAGCTCCGGCGCAATCGTCAAGATCTGCGCATGACCGCCGGCAGCCTCCACAAATTTCGAGAGGAGATCGGCGGATGGCAAGCGGATGAACTCCGGGGGGTGAACCCCACGCCGTGCTGGACTGATGAATGGTCCTTCGAAATGGATTCCAAGAACTTCAGCTCGCCAATCACCTGCCATGTGCTGCCCACAGATATAACGGGAAATCTCTGACGCGCTTTTGCAGATAGCGTCGGCATCGGCAGTTACGGTAGTGGCTACAAAAGACGTTGTGCCATGTACGGCGATCTTCTTGGAAACGGCCGTCATCGCGGAATCGGAGCCTTCCATCACATCGTGGCCCCCCGCCCCGTGGATGTGTACGTCGAGAAATCCCGGCGCGGCCCATTTGTCCAGCGCCCGAATTTCCTGTGCGCCTTCGGGGAGCGAAATGCCACTGCGGGGCTCTACGGCTTCTATGACACCGTCGCGAAATAGAACCCCTGCATCAGAAATTTCAGCGGTAGAAGTAAAAGCGCGATTTACATGAAGGAGAGTTGTGGCCATGGTTAGAGCTTCATCGTAGCGGAAATTGCGGCGGGCGCAAAAGAAAATGGGCAGGAATAAATCCTGCCCATGGGAAAAATGTAACGTTGGATCGGCTTACTTGGCCATGGAAACGGTATCGAGCTTCAGCGAATCGCCGGAAACGGTGCCCGTCACGGTGACGTGATGTCCCGCGTGAGCGGCAACCTTATCCTGCGCGTCGATGGCGTAGACTTTCTTGTCCGCGTCATTGACGAAAACATACTTTGCGCCATGTTCCTTTACGCACTTGGCAGCGCAATCCGCATGCTTTGCATCCGCGCCCTTCACACCGCACTGGCTGTCGGAAATATAGCCGGTCCAGGTACCATCAGCACCAAAAGCGAGAAATGCCGCTCCCAGTGTTAATGCCAGCCCAACTGTGAATTTTGCTTTCATTTGCTTCCCCCCATGAATGATTTACTAGACCCCGCCGGAATAGCCCTAAGGGTCGCATACCCAATTCGTCCTGTCCAGCAAGAGTATGTAAACGATATGTATCAAACGGTATGGCTGGACAGGCTCAAAAAACGAAAAGGGAGGACTCTGGATCCTCCCTTTCGGTCGTCTCTCTCAAGAAAAATTACCGCACCTCATGGCGATTGCGCGGGATTCCTTACTGTGCCGTCCCGTTGCTGGCTGCGGCAGTTCCACCGGCGGTCTTCGGCGTGGACAGATAACCAGTCACCTGGTTCTTGGTCACGTCAAATACCACCAATTCGTAAGGAGCCGCATGCGTGCTGCCCTTTACGTAGAATTGCACCGGTTCGCCGGCGGTCTTGTCCTTCTTTTCAATGGAACGGTCATCGGCAAGAACCGTCATGGTGTACTTGGATTTCTTCGAGTCGGTCTTGTTCAAGGCGATCGAGACTGGTCCAACCTTCTCTGGGGACTTGGACTTCTGCAAGGTGAACTCGTAGTAGTTGCGGTCGCCACGGCGCTTTAGTTCTTCTACGTCGTCGTGGTTACGGGCAATCAAGCCGCTCATCACACCCATGTCGCCAGTGGCGCGTTCCAGTTTGGCTTTGGTCACGTCGAGGTCGTTCTTTACGCCGGTGACATCGCCGCTGATCTTGTTGACGTCTTCCGTGCTCGCCTTGGTAGCCAACGCGGTGTTGACTTCCTTCACGTTGGACTCAATTCCGCTCAATTTCTTTCCATAGTTGGCGACAGCCGCGCTCGATTGCTTGCGTGCTTTTATCAGGTCTTCCTGTGTCACGTTCAGCTTGTCAGTGACGACTTTTAGGTCGCTTGTCAATTGCTGGTTCTGTTCTTCCGTCTTCGACAGTCTTTGCGTTAGCGCATCATTCTGCTGCTTCAGCGTAGCCTGTGTCGATTGTTCGATCGCACTGCCTTTGCTTAGCGCGCTCCAGCCGATGCCTAGACCCAACAACGAAATCCCACCGAGTGCGGCGATCGCCAGGCCCACCCAGCGTGGTGTTGCCGTCTCTACCCGAGTCTCTTGATACTCGCTCATTGAATTGATCTCCTTTGGGCTTATGCCCCTGTGCCCTTGGAAGTGGGCAAGCACATCGCCAGACCGTTCGAATCGTGGACATACGACCATATCATACTGATAAGATTGTAGTTTACTTAAGAAAACAGCCTGTAAGATATCCGGTTCTAAAGGTACTAGTACGAGTAAGGATTACATTCACAGTCCCGCGCTGGTAATTTTTTCAAGTTTTCATCATTGCATGGGGAGGAATTGAAACTCGGTACGACTCTATGACAAGGCACAGACAGACAAGCCGAGGTTAGCGAGGAAGCGCCATAAATGATGGGAAAATAAGGACTTACGCAGTTAGTCAGGCAGCCTTGGGATCGGCGGCCACGCGACCGGCTCCGAAATAACGGTCCAGAGTTGTGGTTGCAGCAGTTAAGACAAGCCGACAGTCGCTACAAGAGTGCAGATGACGTTCGATCTCGCCCTGCACACTAGGCGAAAGCTTGCCTTCTAAGTACATGCAAATCAGATGGATAGTGTCACGACAGGTCATACGAACCGCCCTCAGTCCCAAAATCTTCAGAACCTAAACGATAGCGGGACTGGTGCATTTCGCACGCCAAAGTCCAGGCGAACCTTATCAATCCATAATTTTTTGATTCTAAATAGGTTAAGCATCTGGCCCGGAACCGATGGGGATTCCAGTTCCGAAAATGCCTGGAAATGTTTACCGCCAGGTGAACGTCCTTTGCACCTTTTGCATTTTAGTGCAGCGGCATTTGGCGCAAAGCGGCTATGCGATCTTCCAGTGGGGGGTGAGTACTGAACAGGGAAGAAAGCGTTCCCTGACCAAAGAAGGGCTTCACGATACACAGAGACGATGTCGAAGGAGAAATGGCTGAAGTTGGAATCCTCTGGTTATAGGCACCCAATTTCTGCAGCGCGCTGATTAGTCCCTGGGTGTCACCAACCATCTTCACGCCTGTTTCATCCGCAGCGTACTCTCGAGACCGCGAAAGAGCGAGCTGGAGCATAAGTGCGGCGAATGGCGCCAGAAAAATCATAAGCAGCGCAGAAAGGCCGCCGCCACCGCGATCGTCATCGCGGCTTCCGCCACCCATGCCTCCCAGAATCATTCCCCATTTTCCCATCTGTGCGATGTAGGTGATGGCGCCCGCGATGGTTGCGGCTACCGAACTGGTCAGGATGTCGTAGTTACGCACGTGCGATAACTCGTGCGCGATTACGCCTTCCAGTTCGTCATCGTTCATGATTTGCAGCAATCCCTGTGTGACTGCCACGGATGCGTGTTGGGGGTTGCGACCCGTTGCAAAAGCATTCGGCGCCGCATCGGGAACCACGTAAAGAGTTGGCACGGGAATATTCGCCTTTGCCGCAAGGCGCTCCATCACCTGGTAGAGGCGCGGAAGCTGTTCTCTGGTCACTGGTTGAGCGCCGCTGGTCTTAAGCGCAATCTTGTCGGAGAAGAAATAGGAAACAAAATTCATGACTACCGCAATGGCCAGACCAATCTGCAATCCATTGCGACCGCCGATCGCTCCGCCCACGATCACGAGCATCATGCTCATTGCAATCAGTAGAGCGCCTGTGCGTAGGATCTTCATAAAATTTCCCTTTCGTACCGAATACAAAAATCAATGGCGCAATTTCAGTCTAGGAGGCAGGTAAGAGAGCGTCAAGGAAGCACCGCCCGCTCATCCACCCCATAGTCCTTAGCTTTTCGCTGCCGCTGCCGGAGCTGTCGACGGCACGCGCTCGAACTTCATCCCGTCCTTTTTGCCGTCGCGATCCGCCCGCACATGATCACCAGGCAGAATCGCACCTTCCAGAATCTGCATCGCCAGCGGATCCTGAATCATGCGCTGAATCGTGCGCCTCAGCGGGCGCGCTCCATACGCCGGATCGTAACCTTCACTCAGCAGCAACGCATTCGCTGCCGGCGTGAGTTCCAGAGTGATCTTGCGCTCGCTCAGCAGGTTTTCCACGCTCTTCAGCAAGAGGACTACGATGCGTTCGAGCTGTTCTTTACCCAGCGGGTTGAAAATCACGATTTCATCGATGCGATTGATGAACTCGGGGCGGAACGACGCTCGAAGCGCTTCCATGGCTTCCTTGCGTGCCAGTTCCGGATCTTTGGCCGAAAGCTCAAAGATCGCCGTCGAGCCCACGTTGCTGGTCATCACCAGCACGGTATTTCGGAAATCCACCGTTCGCCCTTTCCCGTCGGTCAACCTTCCGTCTTCCAGAATTTGCAGCAGCACGTTGAACACATCCGGATGCGCTTTCTCGATTTCGTCGAACAGAACCACAGAATACGGATGACGGCGCACTTGCTCCGTCAGCTGGCCGCCTTCTTCGTAACCAACGTATCCGGGAGGCGCGCCGATCAGCCGCGAGACGGTGTGCTTCTCCATGTATTCGGACATGTCGATGCGAATCATCAGCTTTTCGTCGTCAAACAGAAATTCCGCAAGCGCACGAGCCAGCTCGGTTTTTCCCACCCCTGTTGGGCCAAGGAAAATAAACGAACCGATGGGCCGTTTAGCATCCGAAAGCCCGGCGCGACTACGCCGGACTGCATTTGATACGCGCGCGAGAGCGTCTTCCTGCCCAACCACTCGTTGGCGCAACCGCTCTTCCATGTGCACAAGCTTCTGCGCTTCCCCTTCCAGCAATCGCCCAACGGGGATTCCTGTCCACTTGCTCACCAGCTTGGCGATATCTTCTTCATCGACCTCTTCTTTCAACATGCGCGCGCCAGTCTGCATGGAGTTGAAGCGCTCCTGGGCCTGCTTCATTTCCGCCTCCACTTGCGCAATCTTTCCGTAGCGGATCTCGGCGACTTTGGCGAGCTCACCGGCACGCTCGTAGCGCTGTTCTTCTGCTTTAAGCTGTTCGATTTGCTCCTTCAACTTGCGAACCTTGGAGATTGCTTCCTTCTCCGATTGCCAGCGCGCCTTGCGTCCGCTGGAATCTTCGCGCAGCCGCGCCAGTTCTTTTTCCAGTTCCTTGCGGCGTTCCACGGAATGAGCGTCCGACTCCTTCAGCAGCGACTGCCGCTCAATCTCTAATTGCAGAATGCGCCGCTCGATTTCGTCGATTTCTGTCGGCAACGAATCGATCTGCATGCGCAAACTGGCTGCGGCTTCGTCAATTAAGTCGATGGCCTTATCCGGCAGAAAGCGATCGGAGATATAACGGTGCGAGAGTGTGGCCGCGGCCAGAATGGCGGCATCCTTAATGCGCACGCCATGGTGCACCTCGTAACGGTCTTTCAAGCCGCGCAGAATCGCAATGGTGTCTTCCACCGAGGGCTCTTCCACCAGCACCGGCTGGAAGCGGCGCTCAAGCGCGGGATCCTTCTCGATGTATTTCTTGTATTCGTTCAACGTGGTGGCGCCAATCGCGCGCAACTCCCCGCGAGCCAGTGCCGGCTTCAGCATGTTGGAGGCGTCCATTGCCCCTTCCGCGGCACCCGCGCCAACCAGGGTGTGCAGTTCGTCGATGAATAGAATGATCTGCCCCTCGGCCTCGGAAATCTCTTTCAACACCGCTTTCAGCCGGTCTTCGAATTCCCCTCGGTATTTCGCGCCAGCCACCAGCGCCGCCAAATCCAGCGCCACCAGCTTCTTGGTTTTCAGCACATCGGGTACGTCGCCCGAAATAATCCGTTGCGCCAGCCCTTCCACGATGGCAGTTTTGCCCACGCCGGGCTCACCGATCAACACCGGGTTGTTCTTGGTACGGCGAGCAAGGATCTGCATGACACGCCGAATCTCTTCATCGCGCCCAATCACCGGATCGAGTTTCGAACGCCGTGCCAGCTCCGTCAGGTCGCGCGCATACTTTTCCAGCGAAGCGTACGTCGCCTCGGGATTCTGCGAAGTCACACGCTGGTTGCCACGCACGCCGGCAAGCGCCTGCAGAATCGCCTCATGCGAAGCGCCGCTCTTTTTCAGCAACCGCCCTGCAGGATCGCGATCTTCTCCCGCAATCGACAGGAAGAGATGTTCCGCGGAAACGTACTCATCCTTGAAATTCGTAGCTTCCCTGAAAGAGCGCTCCAGTACGTCGTTTAACGACCGGCTCAAATTCTGTTGAGCGAACCCCTGCACTTTCGGGAGACGAGCAATTTCCCGCGCAATCTCTTGCGACAGAGACTCGGGGCGGATTCCCAGGCGCGCCAGCAGAGGCGGCACCACGCCATCGGCTTGTTGAACCAGAGCAGACAAAAGATGCAGCGGTTCGACGGCCTGGTTCTCATGGCTCGCCGCAATTTCCTGTGCTTGTTGAACGGCCTCTTGGGCCTTCACCGTCATTTTTTCAAATCGCAACATAACGTCCTCAGATCTTCCCATGTTCAAAAAAAGAGGGCCAGCTTAACGCCAGCCCTCTATGCTATCCCACGACGTTCTGCCGTTCAGCCCTTTCCTTATCGGCCAGCGACTGCCACCTTTGCCGGAGCTTCCACATTCACTTTGATCTGCTTCGGCTTGGCTTCCTCACGCTTCGGAATGCTCAGCGTCAATACGCCGTTGCTGTAATCGGCTTTGATCGCTTCGCTATTCACGGTGTTCGCCAGAGAGAAGCTGCGGGCAAAAGAACCATAAGTGCGTTCCACGCGCAGATAGTTTTCTTCGTTCACCTTCTTCTCGAACTTGCGCTCACCACGAATCGTCAGGATGTTGTTCTCGACACGGATGTCGAGCTCCTCTGGCTTGATTTCCGGGATGTCCGCCTTCAGAACCAGTTCGTGCTCGGTCTCGTAAATGTCGACGGCCGGAGCCCAAGTGGTCAGGCTGGCATCCTGCGGGTTGCGTTCCCATGCCTCGTTGAAGAGGCGGCTGAACTGCTCCTGCAGGGAAGTCCCCCGAAAAGGTTCAAAACGGTTGATTGCTGTTCTCATAAGTATTCTCCTTACGTGATACGATCAAGATCATAAAATATTAGTGTACTACTGTCAAGTAATTTCTGTGGCAAGGCTATTTCCACTATATCGTCTGTGTATTCACATAGATACAATATGAGCGCGAGTTACGGTTTCCTTCTTGAGGGGGGGTGTCCTCGATTCCGTAAACTACGGTTAACTGCCCGTGCTTGCTTTGTTATAGTTGGCACGCATGCGCGTCGATGATTTTGACTACCACTTGCCACCTGAACTGATTGCTCAGCGTCCTCTCGATCGACGTGATCTCTCACGCATGCTTTTGCTTGATCGCACTTTAGGAAGATGGCAGGACCACCATTTCCACGAGTTCCCAGGATTACTGCGAGGCGACGAATTACTGGTGCTGAACAATGCTCGCGTTCTGCCCGCGCGGCTCTTCGGGCGACGCGCTGGCGTCTTTTCCCAGCTGCCTACTCGCAAAACACGCGCCGAGCACCTGCATGGTCGGGTGGAAGTCTTCCTCACCCGCAAGATGGAAGCCGACATCTGGGAGGCTTTGGTACGACCCGGCAGAAAATTGCCAGTCGGAGAACGGATCTTATTTGGGGAAGATGAACTTGAAGCGGAAATTCTGACGCGCGGTGAATTAGGTATTCGCACCGTCCAGTTTGTTTCGCGAACTACCCAGAGTGTTACGGAGACCATTCAGCGGATCGGCCATGTTCCCTTGCCACCCTATATCGATAGGCCCGATGAAACCTCCGATCGTGAGCGCTACCAGACCGTGTTTGCGCAGAATCCTGGTGCTGTTGCGGCCCCGACGGCGGGCCTGCACTTCACGCCGGAAACCCTGAAAACAATTCTCGCCCGCGGATGCCAGATCTGTGAAGTAACTCTCGACGTTGGCCTGGGCACGTTTCAACCCATCCACGTGGAAACGCTCGAAGAACACAAGATTCACTCGGAGTCCTACGAAATCACGCCTGATGCCGCCCAAAAGATCAATTACGCAAAACAGTCTGGACGACCCATTCTTGCCATTGGCACCACGGTAGTTCGTGCCCTCGAAGATGCCGCCGCGAAGTCCTTGAAAGCTGGGGAAACAGGTATAGTCTCCGCGGGCAAGGCGGAAGCCAGCATCTTCATTACGCCGGGATATTCGTTCCGTGTTGTGAGTAGTCTGCTGACAAATTTCCACCTGCCGAAATCAACGCTGCTGGCGCTGGTTTCCTCGATTGCGGGCAGAGAAAATATTCTTGCCGCTTACCGCCATGCGGCCGAGGAAAAGTATCGGTTCTACAGCTATGGGGATTGCATGTTCATTCGTTGAGAAGAGGAAAAGGTCTACCTGTAGAAATTCAAAATCACTCCCTGGAAAAATTAAAGATAATAGAGGGAGGGAAGCTGTAATGTTGGCAGCTTCCCTCGGTTTCGATCTGTCACGGGTAAGGAGTCTCCCTTACTGAGCCAGAACGAATGCGCTCTTTTGGCCTGCAAAACGGAGTTCCAGAACTTTGCCGGAGTTATCGGAGAGAATTTCCGTGTATTCAGACTTCTTGTCGCGATCTTCCCAACGTCCTTCGGATTCCGCGATTACCTTTTTGCCGTTCTGAATGGTCAGGTGAGTGCCATCGATAAGGAAACGGTATTCCCCTGCTTTCACATCCGTCTTTCCTACCTGCACGTTGTGATTCAGTGGAATGTTCTTGGCCATCGGCTTCGCAAACGCCGGAACCGAGATTGCAACGGCGGCCAAAAGAACCATGCTGCGTACGAACGATTTACTTGCCATGTGTGTCAATTCCTTTCGAGGAGCGAGTCAGCCATTACTGCGGCAGGAAAGGGAGTGTTGACACACAGGCGGACAGAAGAGTAGCCTCTTGCGGAAGGCACATCTTCTTCCTGGTCTACGAGCCGGAAAGACTGCGTGTCATGACCCCGCGGCTGCTACCGCGGGGTTTTTTCTTCTAATCTCTTACCATCCCAGTCCAACCCAAATATCGGCTGCACCCATATAGACGAGACGCACCCCACGAATGTTTCGCGCCAATACGTCTTTTTTATTTGTAAATTTTTCACCCTGCAAACCCTCGAACCCCTCTCTCCCGTACTTTGCCTTATGCATCCCTTGCAGGTTCATCTATACTCCTGAATACGGTACGGATACTCCGGATGCGACTGCTGGTTCTGAGTGATATCCACGCAAATTTGACGGCCCTGGAAGCGGCGCTGGCTGCTGCTAACGGAAGCTGGGAGCGCGTGGTGTGCCTCGGCGATGTTGTGGGCTATGGTCCGGATCCCAATGAAGTAACTTCCCGCGTTCGCGAACTTGGCGCTACCACCATACGCGGCAATCATGACAAGGCAGTTACCGATTTAATGGGCACCGATGATTTCAATCCGGTGGCCAAAGCTGCGGTCAACTGGAGCCGCTCCCAACTCTCCAACGAAAATCTTGACTGGCTGGCTGCTCTGCCGCAGGGCCCACGCGAAGCGGAAGGCGTCGTGCTCGTGCATGGCGCATTTCAGGACGAAGATGAATATGTGTTCACACCTTCGCAAGCGTTAGAAGGACTTCTCGACTCCACATTGCCAGTGACGTTTTATGGGCACACCCATCATCAGGGTGGCTTCTCTTATCAGGACAATCTTCTCGAGGTGTTGCAGCTCCATCCGCGCGACAGCGAAGAACGCAGCGCACTTCGCCTGGAAGCAAGCAAGCGCTACCTGCTGAATCCTGGTTCCATCGGCCAGCCCCGGGATGGAGATCCGCGCGCCGGATTCGCCATCGCCGATCTGGAACATAATGTCGTCGAATTCTGGCGCGTTCCCTACGATATCGAAAAAGTTCAGGACCGCATGCGCAAGGCAAAGCTCCCAGAGCCATTGGCTCTGCGTCTAACCGTTGGCCGCTGAAGGAAGTGACACCGGACCTTTTACGTTGAAGTGATTGTTATGACGGAAACCGAACCTATCCTCGACTCGCCAGAAACCAAGCAGAGTCGCCCTTTTATTACTGCAGTACTAGCCGCCGTAGTAGTTTTTGCCATTTGCGCCAGTGCATGGTTCCTGTTTCACGCGCCTTCACCCAATGATTCCAACAAAAGCGAAGCCACTATTAAGATTAAAATGAATTCGGCGGAGACGGATTATCTCCCTCACATCCAGGTGAAGGACATTTCTATGAGCCGCGCCGAGAATTTTCTTCACCAGGAAGTTACGATTCTCAGTGGCACTGTTGTCAACGCCGGACCGCAGACGGTTGTCGCGCTCGATCTGACCATACAGTTTGCCGACCAGATGGATCAGGTCGCCCTCCGCGAAACGCGCGCGGTTTTAGGGTCACCGGCGCTACCGCTTGGCCCGGGGCAGGAACGTCGATTCGATATTTCCTTTGATGGTGTCCCGGCTTCCTGGAACATGCAACAGCCCGTTTTGCATGTGACGCATCTTCTGCTGTCGCCAAGAAAATAATCTTTATTATCTAAGTAGTTATATTATAATGCTGTTATGCATCGCTAAGGAGCTGCGTGCCAGCCTGCAGGACTTTCTTGCCGGTGCCGCCATTGAAATTCGGAAATGGCAGCCGCATTACCGCTACCGAGCCACTTTCCTGGGAAATGCGTGGGGAAGAGGGTAAACCCCTTGGAAATGGTGCGTCTTGACTTTGTCCGCTATTTTTCCCCGGAAATCGAAATCATCCGTATCGGCCTTGCCGAAATCTGGCGTCGCGGCATTCACGTGGTCATGCGCCAGTAACGCTCTTCTTGTTTCGAAATAGGGCATTGCCAATCGCTCTTCTCCTTGTCATCCTTGATGCGCCCAGAAATGTGTCTTCAAATCGAACAAGGGTGGGGCGATTGACTTTTTCCGTACGGATCCGGCAGTCACACAACGCTTCTCTGGTCGATGTAAAAGGGCGGCTCACTTCCTATGAGGGTCAGGCATTCCGCGATGCGATTCACGGCCTGATCAAACAAGGCCACAAAAATATCGTATTGAACCTTACCGGCTTGGATTATCTCGACAGCTCTGGCGTCGGTGAACTGGTGGGAAATTATCTTGCGGTTGTGAAAAGTGGAGGCGCGATGAAAGTGATTGGCCTCGCACCGAAGATCGAACAAATTTTCAAAGTCACGCAGCTTTATCAGGTTTTTCCGGAGTTTCCTGATGAGGCCTCTGCCCTGGAAAGTTTTCCTGCCGAATCCGGTAAGAAATCTCCCCAATCCTGATAGCAATACCTGAAGAAAATCGGCCTGAAAGGGAGAGAAGCAGCTAAGGTGTTAACCCTAGCTGCCTCCCGGGGTGTGTCCTCGAAGTGGTATTGAAATATTAGATGCGACGCCGCAAAAAAGGTTTCCCTTCGCGGAAAAAAACTTCAATTGCTTGAATTTCTAGAATGGAAATGGAATTAAGTTTCAGTAAAACAAATACTTACGCCAGCGCTCGTCGCGGTGTCCGATCAGCCTCATCAGTTGTCGCGAGGTATGCAGCGTAAACGGACGCGGCTTGCGCGCCAGTTTCAGCCCCGCTTCTTCCGGCGTGCGATCGCCTTTGTTGTTGTTGCACCGGTAGCAGCACGCCACCAGATTTTCCCAGGAAGAACGTCCGCCGCGCGAACGCGGCATCACATGATCCAAGGTCAATTCCGAACTGGGAAAAATTCTCCCGCAGAATTGGCAGGTGTTGCGATCGCGCAGCAGAATATTCTTGCGCGAAAGTGCGCGGCTCTGTTGTGGAATGTGGCGGTAAGCCAACAACCGGATTACCGAAGGAACTTTGTGCGAATTTGCAGCTGAATGCACTTCAGCGCTGTGCATCTCTTCGGCCTGTGCCACGCCTTTCAACAACAGCACCATCGCGCGGCGAACCGCTGTCACGTTGATTGGTTCGTAGGTAGCATTCAGGACCAGAACGGGTTCCTGCATCAGGGACGCACGGCGGGGGGCTACGATCGGTAGATGTCGTCCGCCAAGGTTCACCGAAACGTTAGGCGCAAGCGACCCGCCCACTTCGGGGGAACGTCGTCCCCGGGGATCGATCACCTCTGGCCTTCTTGCGCTCACCGCGCATCCTTCCGTTTTTAGAACCTTACAACTTCGGAGGCTACAGGGCGGATAGCTCAGGCAAGGGTAAGTCCTAGGACGAGCTTGCTCCGGCCTCTCGCAACTCCTTGGCGCATGCGTCAAGGGTCGCTCCCGTCGTCATTACATCATCTAGCAGCAAGACTCGTAAATTGTCAACCCGACCATCTCGTTTCATGGCAAAAGCGCCACGTACTGCCTCCCACCGGTCACTCGCGCCAGAGCCTTTCATACACTCGAAAGCTTCGCGCCAGGTGAAATCTGTAGGTCTGTTCCTGGCATGCCGCACAGACTGTCGTCGCCTCCGGATCAATCGAAGTTCCCGCATCCGGCTGGCCGCATAGCTGGCAGATCGGCGCCCGGATCACGCCGAAGCTAACCAGGCACGGCTCGCAAATGGGAAGCCGCGAGGCGTTGTTCAGTAACTGCCTGCACAGCCTGCACTCACCGGGAAAGAACACGCTGGCCAGCGCACCTGTAGCCGTACGTCAGAAGCGCTGCAGCGGTTCGCGGGCTAGGCTGGGAAGCGTTGGGATCCGGATACACCCGAGTATTCCCATTATCTATTAGTTATTTAATAAATAGGTAATCTGTGGCGTCTATAACAGTCCCTGTTCCATCTTTTCTTGGCAGGAGATGCAATGCTTCGCCCAGGGTACCGCCTCCAGGCGCTTCTGCTGCATCTCTTCCTGGCAGCTGAGGCATTGGCCGAATTCTTCATTGCGAATGCGCTTCAACGCTTCGTCAATCATGTTCAACATGTTGCGGTCCGTGCTGGTTTGCCCGAACAAAAACTCCTTGGTATAGGAGTTTGCCGCTTTGTCTGCAAGATCCACCGTCGGATCATCATCCGCCTGACGCCCCTCTTCCTCCGTGCGCGTGATGGTCTTCACCAATTCATCGCGCCGCGTCAGTAATTTCTTCTTGTAATACTCCAAACGCTTCTTATCCATGTTCACCCTCCCCCTGTTGCCTCTTGGGGGTCATCTAAAAACTACATAGTGTAGGCTTGCTCCGGGACCCTGTCAAGCGAAGGGAACCCAAGTACTAGGGTCTGGAAGCTTACCGTACTGATTTTCTTCGTTTACTATCCGATTAAACTGAAAGCGCGGCATCCGGTTTCGAGTCAAATGGAGGATAGCAATCGTAATTTCGCTGCGCTGCGATCTTGCCGTCACGGAAGGTGAGAAACATCGCAAAGAACGCCTTCATTTCGCTTCCCGCCGGCAAGTTCATTACAGGCACAGCCAGCAGTCCCGTCCATTCCACTTCAACCGCTATCTGGTCCCCGGCCTCGATGATGTTTTTCACTTCATAGCTCTGCGCCTTCATGAATTTCTGGCCCTGCTCATAAGGCGTGCGAAGCTCGCCTCCGCGTCGAATGTGCCCATGCGGCGCAATCAGGTTCGGAAACACCTGCACGGTCACATCATGCGTACATAAATCTGCCACCGATTCAAACGTTCCCATCGCTTCGATTGCTTTCAGATATTCGTGAACTCGAGAAACGTTCGGAGACATCATGGCCGAGCAGCTCCTTAAAAGAATTGCCAGTCGGAACGATAGGATCACATTCCCCATCGACTTGGCTTTTGGCAGTTTACCTTACCTCCGGCCCACTTCTGACCGGTTCAACCCACAGCCCCTTCCGGGTGAACGAGGGCCTGCCCCAGCTTCGATCCACGGCGTAATTTTCAGCCAATTTGGCCCCGGTTCCCGGTGTTGCAAGCGTTACCCACGTCACAGCGCCCTTTTCCTGGAAAGTGGTATAACCAGCACAGTAACTAAGGGTAGAGGATTCTCCTGAGTTCACCGCGAATCTATCCCACCTTTAAAGGGAGGAATCCATGTTTAAGAAAAGCTTGATGGTGCTCGGCACGCTGCTCGTTGCGACGACGGTTTGCTTGGCCCAAGAAAAGGCCGAAACCAAACCTGTCGTGAAGAAGGCTCCGATTCAGCAGACAAGCGCGGCTTCCGGCAAAGAGATGTTCAATCAGTATTGCGCCCCCTGCCACGGCGTAGACGGCAAAGGCAATGGTCCAGCGGCTTCGTCCATGAAGTCGATGCCAACGGATTTGACTCAGTTGGCAAAGAAGAACGACGGAAAATTCCCCGCAGCTAAAATGGCAAGCACTCTGAATTTTGGCAGCGGTCAACCGGCGCATGGTTCTGCCGATATGCCGGTTTGGGGACCACTGTTCCGCTCACTCGACAAGTATCATGACTCCGTCGTGCAGCAGCGCATCAGCAACCTCATCGGTTACATCGAATCGTTGCAGGCCAAGTAAAGCAGATCCATTCAGGAATTACCGCGGGGTGGCCGCGCTCTACCTGCCCCGCGCTGCATCAAGTGCATTTTTATCGTTTCGCCTCGCTTCTCGGGTTGCAATCCCCTCAAATTTCTTCGCCCGATTCCTCCTTTCTTCCCTTCTATCCGCCCTCCTGCATCCTCCTTGTATCCGGAATGTAAAACACCTGTAAGTCGCCGCGTTTTCACATGAATGTCATCTTCTGCTCACTTCCACTCGGCCTACTGGTGTAGTGCAAGCCACAATATTTGTGCCACACCTTAAGGAGAACGCCCCATGTTCACGTCTAGTCCCAGGAGAGTTGCCGCACTGATCTTAGGTGTCGCGCTTTCAGCTTCGTTTTCGGATTCCTTGTTAGCTCAGCACCCTTCCAGCACAAACCGGCCACGTCCCACCAAGCGTAACGCCGTCATCTTCATTGCAGACGGTCTACGGCACGGTTCGGTTAACACCACGGACGCGCCTACGCTTCTGAAGTTGCGGCAACTCGGCGTGCATTTCGTCAATAGTCACGGCATCTTCCCTACCTTTACTACCGCCAACGCCTCCGTCATGGCCACAGGACACTATTTGGGCGATACCGGCGACTTCAGTAACACGTTGCATCCCGGTTACGCCATTTTTGATACGGGAAATTTCGCCAAGACCACCGGTACCCTTACGCCCTTCGTGGAGAATGACCAGATCCTTGCCGATCTCGACGACCATTTCAACGGCAACTACCTGAACGAAGAAACCATTCTCAGTCTCGCTCGTGAGCACGGCTACAACATTGCCAGCGTTGGCAAGTTGGGCCCCACGGCGATCTTTGATGTTTCGCAACTGCAGCCTTCCAACAAACAGTTTCCTGTACCCTTCACCGTTTTTATCGACGATGCCACTGGTTCGGCCGCGGGCATACCGCTCCCTTCCCCGATTATCACCGCCTTGACTTCGGCAGGCCTGCCAACGATTGCCCACTCCTGCCATCGCGATCAATTTCAAGAACTTTGCACTTGATCCAAGAGACCCGAATCAAACACGCGTCGAAATCGCTGATAGCGGCCTGCAAGAAGGTCAGGGTATGCACGGCAGTTTCAGTCGCGCCGATACATTCAACAACATGGCCGCAATTGGGCCGGACTTCAAGCAGGGCTACACCGACTACGCTCCTGTCAGCAACGGCGACATCACTCCTACCCTGGCCAAGATTCTTGGCTTTGACCTGCCTTCCAACGGTGAACTGCAGGGTCGCGTGCTGCGTGAAGCGCTTGTTGGCGGGCCTGTCGTTCATCCATGGGAAGTGGATTCCCGTGTCAAGAAATCTCGTAACGCCGATGGTGTGCGCACGGTCCTGGTTTTTCAGCGGTTCGGCGGCGTGCGCTACTACGACACTGCCTGCCTTGTGTCGAGTCTCCCGCACCAATGGGACAGCGACGACGAGGACGGCGGCTACAATCCCTGTCAGTAATCAGAACCTGACCCATGCTCATTCATTCGAGACGCCTCGACTCCGTCTAAGTCGGGGCGTCCCCGTTTTTTTGGACCATGCTTCCCCCAAAAATGACGTTACCTCGAAGCATCCTTGGCATCTAAGTCGGCAGTCGGTTGGGATCTTCGTATACTTTTCAGGAGGCACTGAATCATGAGTTCGATGACCGCTGAACAAGCTGCATTCTTGTTGCAATTGGAATTAGTCGCACAGAAAACCGAACACGTCACCACCAAGCGAGTAATTGAGGCGATTCCTGCCGATAAGAGCGATTACCGTCCCGATCCCTATTCAAAAACCGCCTTGGAGCTTGCCTGGCATATTACTGCCGCAGAGCATCGCTTTCTGGCTGGCATTTCCGCCGGCGAATTTGATTTCTCGCCCCTCAATCGCGCGGAAAATGTGAAGACTCCCGCGGACATCGCGAACTGGCTTGAGCATTCTTTCAACGAAAATATTCAGAAGCTGGCAGCGATGACACCGGAGCAGACTGTCAAGGTCATTGATTTTCGCGGTGTGTTTCAATTCCCGGCCGTTGTGTTCTCGCGTGTCTCGCTAAGCCATACCATTCATCATCGTGGCCAGCTCTCCGCGTATATCCGTGCCATGGGTGGCAAGGTTCCCTCGATTTACGGCGAAAGCTACGACTCCGCCGAAGCAAAGAAAGCGGCGCAGGCCTAGCAAAACTCGCAAAGGACGGTAGCTTCAAAACTGCTGTGGGAATGGCGCATTAATTGAGTTAATTGCGGTTTCCCACAGCGTCCACAGGCATGTGGATAATCACGAAAAAAGTTTTGTACAGGGCTTGACTTATTTTGCTGTTCTAGTAAGATTACAAATGGTTCGGCACCACCCAATGGTGCCCAGCCGTGCAGGGGATTCACAGTCGGGTCTGAAGTATCTCCAAGGAGATGATCCTATAGTGAGGAGCCTTATCAGCACAGGATGATTTACGTTTGAGCTTCGCGTGGAGCCGCTAAATGATAAGCGGCTGTACCCGGCGCTCGGCGCCGGGTTTTTGCTTTTTAGGGCGACTTTTTGGCGGTTACTGTTGCTGAAAATAGTCCAGGTCCTTCGCAAGGAGGATGTCCCGACTTAGTCGGGACCCCTGATGGATTCAGGGCACACGATCTTTGACAACAGAAAGGTTGGCACATTCCCGCCGAAACTTCGGGCAGATTACGGTCTGGCTGGGGGAGAGATGGTGGGAGTGATTACAAGTTCTGCTCGAGATGTTGAGCAGTACTGTGGATAACAAGGCGAACTTATTCATGCACCTGGGGAAGGTAGAGTCGATAGTCCCGGCGCCGCGAAAGCGGACCACGGAATAATGGATCTGCAACAAACAGGGCGAAACGATTGGTAGAAAGCGGACAGTTTAGCCACTGACGCGAGGTTAGAAAAGCGCAAGCGATTCCAACCGCTAACCAGCACGACGTATTGAGTAGGTTTTATGATTAAGCTACTAAGAGCGTACGGTGGATGCCTTGGCGCTAGAAGGCGATGAAGGACGTGGCAAGCTGCGATAAGCCTCGGGGAGCCGCAAGCAGGCTTTGATCCGGGGATTTCCGAATGGGGAAACCCGACGAGATGAACTCTCGTTACAGCCGGCTGAATACATAGGCTGGTATGAGCTAACTCAGGGAAGTGAACCATCTCAGTACCTGAAGGAAAATAAATCACAGAGATTCCGATAGTAGCGGCGAGCGAAATCGGAAAAGCCCAAACCCGTTTGTTTACAAATGGGGGTTGTAGGACCGCATAAGTAGAGTTACCAATCCGGACATTACGCGAACCTGCTGGAAAGCGGGACCGTAGAGTGTGACAGTCACGTAGCGGAAAATGGACCGGACTCGAAGCGGCATCCTGAGTACCACGAGACACGTGAAATCTCGTGGGAAACTGGGGAGACCACTCTCCAAGGCTAAATACTCTCTAGCGACCGATAGTGAACCAGTACCGTGAGGGAAAGGCGAAAAGCACCCCTGCGAGGGGAGTGAAATAGAACCTGAAACCGTATGCTTACAAGCAGTCGGAGGGCCATGCACAGACTTCGGTCTGTGAAAGCCTGACGGCGTGCCTCTTGCTTAATGAGCCGGCTAGTTATTCTTACGTGCAAGGTTAAGCGCAAGCGAGCCGTAGCGAAAGCGAGTCCTAATAGGGCGACAAGTACGTAGGAATAGACGCGAAGCGGGATGATCTACCCTTGACCAGGTTGAAGGTTGCTTAACCGCAACTGGAGGACCGAACAGGTGTGAGTTGAAAATCGCTCTGATGAGTTGAGGGTAGGGGTGAAAGGCTAATCAAATTCCGTGATAGCTCGTTCTCCCCGAAATGTCTTTAGGGACAGCCTTACATGAATTGCTGTGGTGGTAGAGCTCTGAATGGACTAGGGACCAACTCAGGTTACCGAATCCAATCAAACTTCGAATGCCATAGACAAATATGTGGGAGTGAGACTACGAGGGATAAGCTTCGTGGTCAAAAGGGAAACAGCCCAGATCGCCAGCTAAGGTCCCTAACTGTATACTAAGTGGTAAAGGAAGTGTATTCGCTCGGACAGCCAGGAGGTTGGCTTAGAAGCAGCCATCCTTTAAAGAAAGCGTAACAGCTCACTGGTCAAGCGGATATGCACCAACAATCCAACGGGGCTCAAGTATACGACCGAAGCTGCGAAATTGTACTTTGTACATTTGGTAGGGGAGCATTGCGTGGGGAGCAAAGGTAGACCGAGAGGACTACTGAATGCCACACAAGAGACCCTGCCGGCATAAGTAGCGATAAACACGATGAGAACTCGTGTCGCCGAAAGTCTAAGGTTTCCTGAGGAAGGTTAATCCGCTCAGGGTTAGGCGGGTCCTAAGGTGAGGCCGAAAGGCGTAACTGATGGACAACAGGTTAATATTCCTGTCCCGCCTGGCGACGTTTGACGATGGGGTGACGCAGAAGGATAAGGAAGCCAGCTGATGGACATGCTGGTTGCTCAGTGTAAGCCGGTTCCCGTAGGCAAATCCGCGGGGGCATTCAACGGTGAGACTGGGGACGAGACCGTTAGGTCATAAAGTTTCTGATTTCACGCTGCCAGGAAAAACCTCTAAGGAGTTGGCCAGGTGCCCGTACCACAAACCGACACAGGTAGACGAGGTGAATATCCACAGGCGCTCGAGAGAACGCTTGCTCAGGAACTAGGCACATTAACCCCGTAACTTCGGGAGAAGGGGTACCGCTGTAGGGTTTATAGCCCGAAGCGGTCGCAGCGAATCGCGCTCTGCAACTGTTTAACAAAAACACAGCTCTCTGCTAAGTCGAATACGACGTATAGGGGGTGACACCTGCCCGGTGCCGGAAGGTTAAAGCAAGGGCTTAGCCGCAAGGCGAAGGCCTGAACTGAAGCCCCGGTGAACGGCGGCCGTAACTATAACGGTCCTAAGGTAGCGAAATTCCTTGTCGGGTAAGTTCCGACCTGCACGAATGGTGGAATGATAGAGCGACTGTCTTGGCAAGCGGCTCGGCGAATTTGTGGTTCCGGTGAAGACGCCGGATGCCCGCATCTAGACGGAAAGACCCCGTGCACCTTAACTGCACTCTGGTCATGAGTAACGGTCCGATCTGCGTAGCATAGGTAGGAGCCTGTGAACTTCTGGTTTCGGCTGGGAGGGAGGCATCAGTGAAATACTACCCTGATTGAACTGTCGCTCTAACCTTCCACCCGTGACGGGTGGAGAGACACGGCCAGACGGGTAGTTTGACTGGGGCGGTCGCCTCCTAAATTGTAACGGAGGCGCTCAAAGATCGGCTCAGGTGGATTGGAAACCCACTGTGGAGTGCAAGAGCATAAGCCGGTTTGACTGTGAGACTTACAAGTCGAGCAGGAACGAAAGTTGGATCTAGTGATCCGGTGGTCCCGCGTGGAAGGGCCATCGCTCAACGGATAAAAGGTACGCCGGGGATAACAGGCTGATCTAAGCCAAGAGTTCACATCGACGCTTAGGTTTGGCACCTCGATGTCGGCTCATCGCATCCTGGGGCTGTAGAAGGTCCCAAGGGTTAGGCTGTTCGCCTATTAAAGCGGTACGTGAGCTGGGTTCAGAACGTCGCGAGACAGTTCGGTCCCTATCTGGTGTGGGCGCAGGAAACTTGCGAGGAGTTGTCCCTAGTACGAGAGGACCGGGATGAACAGACCCCTTGTGTACGAGCTGTCACGCCAGTGGCACCGCTCGGTAGCGAAGTCTGGAAGAGATAATTGCTGAATGCATCTAAGCAAGAAGCTCGCCTCAAGATAAGGTTTCCCAAGAGATCAATCTCTATGAAGGGCAGTCGAAGACTACGACTTTGATAGGCTGGAGGTATAAGCGCAGTAATGCGTTAAGCTGACCAGTACTAATCGCCCGTTCGGCTTAATCATAAAACTTACTCAAGCCGTCGTTAATCGAATACCGTCTCTTTTAACGCAACGCACGAGTAAGATTCACAAGCAAGCCTTGTGATTCACAGTACAGTTTGCGCAAGCAAACAAGAACGTTCGACCTTGCGGGCCGGACTTGTAATATCGCCAACCTTTCTGCTGTCAAACATCGCGCAAGCGATGCAAAAAATTTCGGTTACGATTTCGAAGTTCACTCTGCTTTCTGAACTTCAAAGAGTTTCCGGTGATCATACCGCGAGGGTCACACCCGTTCCCATCCCGAACACGGAAGTTAAGCCTCGCCGGGCCGATGATACTGCACGGGCAACTGTGTGGGAACGTAGGTCGTCGCCGGGATATTATTCAAAGGGCTCTGATGCTTCAACAAGCGTCAGGGCCTTTTCCTTTCTTACTGCTGTTATCCCCACCGAAGTGAAGGATCTCAACCTCGACAGTGCTATCCTTTTCCCCAGCTCAGTCATCAATTGGAGAAAACCATGCTCAGGAAACTCTGCTTAGCAATATCTCTTCTGCTTCTACCACTCTCAGTCGCCGCGCCCGAAGGAACCACCGTCGATGGTTTCCAGCACTGGACGCCCGCCTTGCTTGCCGATCTCACAAAATCTCTCGCCACCAAAGCCGCAACCGATCCTTATCACGCGGCAACGCAAAAACTTCCCGAGTTCCCCCACGAATATTTTCTGTTAGCTCATAGAGAAGCGGACGGTCAGGCCGAATGGCACGGCACGGAAGCCGACGTCTTCGTTGTCCAGAGCGGTTCAGCCACGCTCATCGTCGGCGGAACCATGCCCAAAGCTGAAACCACCGCTCCCAATGAAAAGCGCGGCCCTTCCCTTGATGGAGGCACCCGCCACAAACTAGCCGCAGGCGATATCGTCCGTATCCCCGCCGGCATCCCCCACCAACTCCTTGTCGCCTCCGGAGAGAACTTCACCTACTTCGTCATCAAAATTAAAGGCTACTGAACGAAGCGCCGTAGGCGCCCACAAGTTAGCCAGCTCGTAAGCCCTGGAATCCAAAGTTCAACTCCACGTGTTCAATGTGCCGTATTGCGTTCCCCTCCACCTTCAATCGATTCCTTCAACGCTCTCGTCACTTTTCCCGCAATCTCGTCCTGCACCATCAAAATATCGTCAAACGGCCGGTCATACGTTTCCGTCCAGACCACATATCCGGTCTCCGCGCGAACCAACCTTGCCGCCACGCGTAATCTGCCGCTGGATTTGCGCACACTCCCATCCAGCACATAAGCCACGCCCAGTGATCCTGCGATCTCCGCTACCGGGATCTGTTTCCCCTTGAAATAGAACGAAGATGTGGGAGGCGGCACCCGCAATCCCGGAATTTTGCTTAACTTGTCGATCAGTTCCTCGGTCATTCCATCGGCAAAGGGTTCTTCGTTCATCCCTTCCGTCAAGTCCAGAAACGGCAACACCGCGATGGATTTTTCGGGCTGTGAATCCACCGAGGCGGCAGCCGTGGACGAATCTACGTGCTTATGATTCGCCATCTTTCCATAAATCACAGCGGCAATCACGATCGCAAGGCAGACTGCCACTACCGCGGCCCATTTGAAGTTTACTCTCGGCCAATCCCTGCTCGTCGAACCCAGCGAAGATTCTGTCTGCGCGGAAGGCTCATCCGCCCAGGGACTCACCTTCGCCACCATCCGGTATCCCAGTCGCGGCACGGTTTCAATGTAGGTAGGCTGCCTGGCGTCATCACCCAGCACGCGCCGCAATGATGTCACCGCCTGGTATACGGAATCCTGACTGACGACGACCTCCGACCAGACCTGATCGAGAAGTTCATCAATGCTGACAACCTCTCCAGCGCGCTCGGCCAGACACACCAGCAATCGCATCGCCCGTACTTCGAGCCGCGCGGTCTCCCGATTTCGCGAGATCTCGCCAGACGCTGGATTGACGCACCAGTCGCCGATGCAAAGCTTTGTTGTGGGTGATCGTTCCATACGTTCGCTTACTTCCCTCTATTTCCATTCCGAAACGGATGGGCGCTGATTATACCGTCCTGGCCTGTGCAATTCAGAAGTATTCAGGCTGTTTCAGGCTACCCTCAGGACTTCCTCTGCGGCATCTGCGTATGGTTCCCGTGCAAACAGATAAATTGCGAAAGAGAGGCTATGGAATGATCGCAAATTCATCACCTTTGCCATTGGCGAAAGGCAACGCCGTATCCGCAATCGCAGCAGGTGGCCTGCTTGCCGGAACGCTCGACCTTCTCCAGGCTTGCACTCTGTTTGGGTGGCGCATTCCACTCTCTATCGCCGGGGGGCTGCTAGGGCCTCAGGCTGCTCACACGGGTGGCGCGGGTACTTATTTACTGGGCGTATTGCTGCACTATTTCATCGCCTGTACTTTTGCGGCCTTCTACTACGCGTCAAGCATCAGGCTGACATTTCTGAAGGAACATCCCTTAGTCTGCGGCTTGGCCTATGGCGCTGGAGTGGAAATCGTCATGGGTTATATCGTTTTGCCGCTCTCGGCCCTTCATGCTCGCGGTCCCTACGAACTTCAAGACGTCCTCCTGGGATTGTCTGTTCACATGGTCGTCGTGGGGCTCCCGATTTCCTACAGTGTCCGGCGCTTCTCAAAATAAACGTGTACTCGCCTTGTCTTCAAAGTTGCTTATGTAGTGGCCGGTCTTTAGACCGGTCCCTTACTTCAGCTTGCATCCTGCGCGCCAGGGGCGCGAAACAATTTTGCCCGGCGCATAAGCACCTGGAACCGATCTACGCTATTTTCCTTTGAGCGGTTGCGTTCTCTGTGTGCTCAGTGGTGAATCCTTTTCAACCTGGAACTCTAAACTCCCCACTACTTCCTCTCATACACTCGCACATAATCTACCAGCATCTTCTGCGGAAACTTCGTCGTCGCATCCGGGCCCTTCGGCCAATCACCACCTACCGCCACATTCAGCAACACAAAAAACGCATGGTCAAACGGCCAACGAGCCCCTGCCGGAAGATCGCCAGGAGTTCGCGTCTCATACAGATTGCCGTCCACGTAAAAACGAATCGCCTTCGGTTCCCACTCTACTGCAAACACGTGGAAATCGTCCGAAAAATTGTCCAGTGTCAATTTGTACGAATCCGTCAGTGCCTTACCCCCAAAAAACCCCGGTCCGTGCAGAGTTCCATGGACCCGTCCCGGTTCCACGCCGATGTTTTCCATAATGTCTATCTCACCACAGTTGGGCCACCCCACTTTGTCGATGTCCTCCCCCAGCATCCAGAATGCCGGCCACATCCCTTGGCCATAAGGCATCCGGATTCGCGCCTCGAATTTTCCATACACGCGCGAAAAAAGTGTCTGCGTTTTCAATCGAGCAGAAGTGTACTCCCGCGCAACGCCATCCTGCCCGGTGTATTTCTCTGCTCGCGCTTCAATCACCAGCTTGCCGTCTTCCACGCGAGAGTTGTCTCTCCTCGCCGTGTAATATTCCAGCTCGTGATTTCCCCAGCCATTTCCGCCGGTTTCCTGTATCCACTTCTTTGCGTCGGGCGCGCTCCCGTCCGTCTGATCAAACTCGTCGCTCCACACCAGCTTCCACTGACCCTTGCCCGTTTCCTGCGGAGCGGCGCCGATAGCCTCTCGCCTCCCCACCACAAGGCCCGTACTTGCTGCCACCATTGCCACCACCATCAGCAGCCTCATTCCTCGTAACATTGTTCCTTCTCCCTCTCCACTCCTCAAACTCTCTGCACCATTTCTTTCCATGCCCGCCGTTCGCTCCGCTTTTCCGCCTTCTCTCCGTTATCCTTCTCTCTTTTCTGCATTTCGTAAACCCTTTCTCTCCGCGTCTGCTTGCCCCCGCATCGAAGCATCGCCTGCTTGCTTCCAAAAACTCCTCCTGGGGCAGGCGGGTACCACAACTAGGCCTGTACATCATCGTATAACCCCTGTCCTTTCGACCGGTATCGCTGCTCATTCCTTGACTTTATCCTTGGTTCAATATGTTTCGGGGGAAAACCATGTCGCGATCTGTGTATTTTGGTGTGGCCTGTGTTGTATTCCTCTGCGTAAGCGCCATCATAGTGCAGGCCTACGGCCCGAACAGCGCTGCCTTGGCGCCGGCACTTGCGGGAGAATCGAAAGCGCTGCGTGCTCTCGGCCGCTCTGTGGAAGCCGACGACATTGAGCGCCGCATGCAAACTCTAAAACCCCTGGCCCCCGGTCAAATGCCGGCAATGGGTCCAACCCGCTGAACTCTCTTCTGGAATCCGATTTTGGGTCCCTTTGTCCAACACACGGAAGCCTCAACTCCCGGGAAGTCGACGCAATATAAAAGGGTGCTCTTTTGGAGTAGGGTTTTGAGCGTTCGGCTTGAGCCCCTCCTGAAAGGAATACCCTCATGGCTGGCGCTAAACATATCGGCGGCTGCCCTAGGTTCGCCTTTAGGGTATGAACCATGAACCTGGCTCTTGGAGTCCTTTGGTTCCCCTCGACACTCGCGAAGAGGTGTACACCCTGTTTTTCGTCTCGCTATTTCCACCTTGCTTAGCGGCCGCCTTCAACTGGCAACCCTTCCTCCATTTCTTTTCCTATACTGGTCTCCGGAGCGGACATGAATATTGGCCTGGGATTTGGTCACCTCAAAGACGAAGAATTTCTTGCCGCGTTTGAAAACTGCACCTTCGATCCATCCAATTTTCATCACGCCGATCACGTGCGCCTCGCTTGGATTTATGTCCATCGTGTAGGCGCCATTGCCGCCGAGCAGCGTCTCGTCGACGGCATTCGCAAACTCGCTACCCATGCGGGTGCGCCAAACAAGTTTCTTCACACTGCAACAATCGCCTGGGCCCGTCTCGTCGCCCTGGCTGTTGAAAAAGATCCCTCCAAACTGCCGTTTGCAGCTTGGATTACCAAGCATCCCGAATTGCTCAACAAAGATCTCCTCGATCAGTTCTATTCAACAGGCATTCTTAAAACTGAGCCCGCCCGCGCACAATGGGTCGAACCGGATCGCAAACCTTTAAACCGATGAGCCACTCTTCCCAGCGAATCTGCAACGGCGCAACTCCCCGTGAGTTTGGTGTATAGTGCCCGGACGAAACCATTTCCGAGACCTTTCCTCCATGAAACGGGCGAAGCCAAAACCGGTAGGAACACCCACTCGAGCCAATCGCATCAAAGTCGCGGTTGTGCAAGCCGCTTCGGTCACCTTCGACCGCGAGAAGACCCTCGGCAAAGTTCACAGACTGGCCCGCGAGGCAGCTCAACAAGGCGCGCAATTGGTCGTTTTCCCGGAAGCCTTCGTCTCTGGCTATCCCCGCGGACTCGACTTCGGGGCGGTGGTCGGCTCGCGCACGGACAAAGGCCGGGAAGACTTTCGCCGCTACTGGGAAAGCAGCGTCGATGTTCCCGGTCCTGCGGTGAACGAACTTGCCCGCGCGGCGCGTAACAACAAAATCTATCTTGTTGTTGGCGTTGTCGAGCGCGATGGAGGCACACTCCACTGTTGTGTTCTTTTTTTCGCGCCAGACGGAACCTATCTCGGCAAACACCGCAAAGTGATGCCCACCGCTTCCGAACGCCTGGTCTGGGGTTTTGGCGATGGCTCCACGCTTCCGGTCTTCGACACGCCACTCGGAAAGCTCGGCGCGGTCATTTGCTGGGAAAACTATCTGCCCTTGCTTCGAGCGGCGATGTATGCAAAAGGTATTGAGATTTATTGCGCGCCTACAGCCGATTCCCGCGATTCGTGGGTCGCAACGGTTCGTCACATTGCCACGGAAGGGCGCTGTTTTGTCCTCTCCTGCAATCAGTTCAATCGCCGTCGCGATTTTCCCTCTGACTATGATTCCGCTTTCGGTAAGGATCCCGATTCTGTAGTCACCCGCGGTGGAAGCTGTATCGTGGATCCGTTCGGCAACTTATTGGCTGGACCAAATTACGCCGATGAGGCGATTCTCTTCGCGGAACTCGATCGCGACCAGATCATTCGCGGTAAATACGATCTCGATGTCGTCGGCCATTACTCGCGTCCCGACATCTTCCAACTCACAGTCGATGAACGCCCGAAACGCCCCGTAACTATTGGATCGCAGTCTCGCGAGGAAAAGTCATGAGCAGCCAACAGCAAACTGTTTTGATTACCGGTGGAACCGACGGATTGGGAAAAGCGGCGGCAGTACATCTTGCCGAGCGAGGCTATCGCGTATTTGCCGCGGGGCGTTCCGTGGAAAAGCGGCAAGATCTGGATCGCATCGCGGCAGAAAAGAAGCTCCCATTGGAGACTCTGGCACTGGATGTCTGTAACGATGATTCGGTAAAGAGAGCGGTGCAAACCGTTCTTCAGAAAGCCGGTGCCATCGACGTGTTGATCAACAATGCAGGCGTTGGCTACATGGCTGTTGTGGAAGACCTGAAGCTGGAGGATCTGCGGCAACAATTTGAGACGAATCTGTTTGGTGTGCTGCGCGTGACGCAAGCAGTCTTGCCACACATGCGCGAACGGAAACGTGGCCGGATTCTGATGATGAGCAGCGTGGCCGGGCTGGTTTCACCGCCAACCTACGGAGCTTACAGCAGCAGCAAGCATGCCCTGGAAGGGTTGTCGAACGCGTTGCGATTGGAAATGTACCCGTTTGGGATTGACGTGATTCTGATCGAGCCAGGGTACATCGTTACGAATTTCCAGCAAACGGCCAAGGCATTGGCGCAGCCATACGTGGAAGCGGCACCCTCAGGCCCTTATGCGCAGGTCTATTCCGGAGCCTGGGAAGGCGCAAATAAGGGTCGCGGCGGATCCAAGACCACTCCCGAAGACTGTGCACGCGTAATTCAGCAGGCCATCGAAACCCCGCATCCGAAAGCGCGGTACCCGGTAACGCCGCTGGCCGCCTGGGCTTCGTTTGGGCGGAGAGTTTTGCCTGACACATTGATGGATGCATTTTTGCGGCGAAAATTCGGAATCACAAAACCGTAGCCGGGAGATTAATCCGTTCTCCACTCTGGACCCCGTCATATTGGCTCTAGCTTTCTCCGTTTCAGCCACTAGAATCAAGCCGCCAATGATTCAAGCGATTTTCAGGGAGGGGAGGTCTCTTCGATGAGATTCGATACTCTGGCAGTGCACGCAGGCGCTTCGCCTGACAAATCCACCGGAAGCATGGCGCCGCCGATTCACCTGTCTACGAATTTTCTGCACGGCGCGGCAAGCGAAGAAACTTACGGCTACATGTACATTCGGGACAAGAACCCCACGCAGGATCGCCTGGAAGAAGCGATGAGCGCGCTCGAAGGCGGCGAAGACGCGCTGGTTTTCTCGTCAGGAATGGGAGCGACGGCGGCACTGCTGCAAAACCTGCCTCCTCATTCGCACATCATTATTCCAGAGGATGTCTATGTTCATGTGCGTGTGCTGGCTGCGCGCTACCTGGCGAATTGGCAAATTGACCATTCGATCGTGGATATAACGTCGCCCGAAGCGGTCCAAAAAGCCCTGCGAGCCAATACGAAATTAATCTGGGTGGAAACGCCATCGAATCCATGCATGAGCATCGCGGATATCCGCGCACTGGCAAAGATCGCGCACGAAGCCGGAGCCAATTTGCTTGTGGACAACACTTTCTCCACGCCGGTCCTTCAGCGGCCGCTGGAGATTGGTGCGGATATCGTTCTGCATTCCATGACGAAGTACTGCGGCGGTCATAGCGATGTGCAGGGAGGATGTCTGGTATTCAAGAAGCGTGCCCCGCTGCATGAACAGATGTTTCACGTGCGCATGCTTCTCGGAGCGGTGTGTTCGCCGTTCAATTCGTGGTTGATTCTACGCGGGTTGCGCACGCTGCCTTGCCGGATGGAGAAGCACAGCGCGAATGGGATGGCGGTTGCGAAGGCGCTTGTGGGCTCGAAGCACGTCGAAAAAGTGTTCTACGCCGGGTTACCTTCGCACGAAGGTCATCAGATAGCCGCATCACAGATGAAGCAGTTTGGGGGGATGTTGTCGATATTAGTGAAAGGCGGATGGGACGAGGCAGTGCGAGTCGTGTCGCGGGTGAAACTGTTTTTGCCGGCTACCAGCCTCGGAGGAGTGGAGAGCTTGATTGAGCATCGAGCATCGGCGGAAGGTGAAGGCTCGACTTCGCCGCGGAATTTGCTGAGGCTCTCGGTTGGACTGGAACACCCTGACGATTTGATCGAGGATTTGATCCAGGCGTTGGGAAATTGATGACGCAGAAAAGCTGAGTCAGTTGGAAACCTGGAACGAAAGGCTGTTCTCGCGAAGTTGTTCCCACTTCTTACGCCAGGCATCGTGGAGCGGGCTCTCGGCATAATCAGCGGCTGCTTCGGCGCTGGTAAATTCAATTACGTAAACACCGCTGAAATCGCGGATTTGATTGCGTTCGGTCTTTAGCCAGATGGACTTGATGCCTGGGATCTTTGCGGCCATGTCTTTGATTCCGGCGATGGCTTGCTGTTGGTCGTTCAGCGAAGTCGTGTCTTTGAACTTGTAGGCAACGACGTGGACAACCGTTTTGGGTTGCGCATATTTGTTCAGGGCGGAAATCTTCTGTGTGGCGATCGAGCCAACGACAATTCCACTAACGAAAATTGCAGATACCGCAGCGAATTGGATGAGTCGGCGGTCAAGAAAAGCCATGTCGAGCCTCCGGTGAAAAACCCAAGTAGTGTAAGCAACTGAGCGGAACACGGCAAGGCGGAGGAACGGCATTTGACGTGGGTCAGCGCTGCGATTAGGCTTTGAAATTCCAAGGAGAACTTGATGCCTGTAAATTACCGTTGGCTGACGATGTTTGCCGGATTGAGCATGTTTTGTTTCTGCGCGCAGGGACAGAGCCGTGAACAGGCGAACCAGGAAGGCCGATCGATACTTAAGGAATTGATCGAAATTAACAGTACAGATTCCGTAGGGAGCGTGACGGCGGCGGCGGAGGCGATGGCAAAGCGGTTGCGGGCTGCGGGATTTGCAGAGAACGATGTGATTGTGGCGGGGGCGAACCACCGGAAGAAGAACATGGTGGCGCGATTCCGAGGGACGGGAAAACGGAAGCCGATCCTTTTTATCGGGCATTTGGACGTGGTAGAGGCGAAACGCGAAGACTGGACGACGGATCCGTTTCAGTTTGTGGAGAAGGAAGGATACTTCTACGGTCGCGGCACAGAAGATATGAAAGAGGGAGACGCGCTGCTGGTGTTGACTTTCCTCCGGCTGAAGCGCGAAGGGTTTGTGCCGGATCGCGACCTGATCCTGGCGTTGACCGCGGATGAAGAGGGTGGAGATTATAACGGGGTCGACTGGCTGCTGAAGAATCACAAGGACTGGATTGACGCGGAATTCTGCATCAATCTGGATGGCGGCGAATTCGAAAAGCTGAAAGGGAAGCGTGTTTTGGCGGGATTGCAGGCCAGCGAAAAGGTGTACGCCGACTTCCAGTTTGAGACCAGCAATCCAGGTGGACACAGTTCAGTGCCCGGCGCGGAGAATGCGATTTATGAGTTGGCAGCCGCGCTGGAACGGTTGCAGCAATTTTCGTTTCCGGTAAAAATCAGCGAGATTACGCGAAATTATTTTGCTCATGCGGCGACGTTGACAACCGGAGAGCTTGCGGAGGATTTGAAAGGGGCGGCCAAGCAGCCTCCGGATGCAGGGTCGATCAAGCGATTGTCAGCGATTCCCTATTACAACTCACTGCTGCATACCACTTGCGTTGCGACGATGTTGTCTGGCGGGCACGCGCCGAATGCCTTGCCGCAGAAAGCGAAAGCAAATGTGAATTGCCGGATATTTCCGGGAGATGATCCGGAAGAGGTTCGAATGACATTGGAGCGGGTGACGGCGGATCCCCGGGTGAAGGTGAAAGCGGTGCCGGAAAAAACGTCAGACGGCAAGGTGATACCGGTCGTTGCAGTTCCGGCGTCGCCGCTGATTCCGGAAGTGACGGCGACATTGGAGAAGACGCTGGCAACGATGTGGCCTGGAGTTCCGGTGGTGCCGTCGATGTCGACAGGCGCGACAGACGGGAAGTATCTGCGGATTGCAGGGATGCCGACGTATGGGATTTCGTGCATGTTTTTCGATATGGAAGATGAACGCGCACATGGAAAAGATGAGCGGATCGCGGTGGAAGATTTTTATGATGGGGTGGAGTTTGCCTATCGGTTTATGAAGGCGTTGGGGACGAAGTAGGTTGGAACGGTTTTCGTCACAGACGCCTGGAGGGACAAACACAGATGCCCGGTCCTTTATTGATGTTTCACAAGGAGTGCCAACGTTCATAAGGACCGGGGTACAAACTGGCCGCCCCTACACAGAGAAAAACCTGAGAGCACAGGCTGAAGCCTGTGCTACAGCGAAAAAAGAAAAGCCCCCTAAATGGAAGGGGGCTTTTACTTCAGAGATGGAGAAGAATTATGGCTTGGTCGGATCCGGGGCGTCGCCGGGCTTAACGTCTTGCGGAGCGGCGGCACTGGCAGCCACCGGCTTTCCGGCTGCATCGGCGCCAAAGCGCATCAGGTACGGCATGAAGGGAGTGACCTCGAAGGGCATCTTTTCGCGTTCCGCAACGGTGCCCACCGGCTTGCTCTTGATCATGCTGAGGTGATCGTTCCAGGGATCGACCTTGACGCGGCCGCCGAGAGGCAGCGCAGCGATCTTCTGGGGATTCGACTTGGGATCCATGGGGACGGTGGACTTCAGATCAGAGATCTGAGGAACGCGGTTGCCGAGGTGTCCGCTGATCAGGTTCGGAATTTCCTTCTGGCGAGAATCGAGAACCTGGAGGAAGAGTCCGGCGTTGGCCAATTGATTCTTGTAAGGCGAATTGTTGAGAAGAGCGATGGCCTTATTGTTGGCCTGATGTTCTTCTTCGGGAGTGCGTGCAAAGCCGAAGTGGCGGAAGGTGTCTTTGTCTTCGACTATCAACTGATCGAAGAAAGCGTATTGGGAATCGATGCGGTGGCCAAGAACGACGTGGCTCAATTCATGAGCAATCATGGTGGCCAAGCTGGCTTCATCGGGAAGCACGTCAATCAGACCGCGGCTGAGAACGATAGTGTGTCCCACGGTGAAGGATTCCAGGGTAGAGACCATCAAGACGCGGCAGCGAACTTCCGGATCAACGTCGATATTGTTGGTGACTTCGAGGTTGTTGACGACGGTTTCCAGAACCTTGTCGACATCGCCCTTAGGAGCCATGAGGCCAATGCGTTCAAAGCGGTCGGTAATGTTGTCTTCCGCCTGGCGGTCCCAGGAGCGCTGCGCCTGAATGGGAGAGAGGTCGTTATTGGTCTTGGTGTCGTCGCTGACAGGAGTCTCTACGAGAATCTTGCTGAGTTCCTGCTCCTTGGTGCTGGAGCCGAGGTTGTAGCCCCACAGGCGGGTCTGGGCTTTGAAGTCGAGCTTCTTGGAAATAGCGTAGTGCAAATCTTTTTCTTCGCTGTAGACGAAGGCAGGCATCCATAGGCCGGGCTGCACGTTGGTGCGCCAGCTATCGAAGTGGAAATACCAGCTGGAATGGCCGGTTCCGTTGTAGGAACCGTTGAAGCGCACGATTTGATAGTCCTGATCTTCCACCCAAATGCGGCCCAGGAAGCGGCCCTTATTGTTCTTTTCGGCGGGAGTGACGTCGAAGACAAGGCAGCGAACCTCGCCGAGGAATTCGCGGCGAACGTAATCAAACTTGTAATGCTGGCGATCGAAGCCGTTGGTATCGATAAAAATCATCTGCAGGAATCCGTCGGGAAGGAACTGCATGGCAAAGCTGAAGAAGTTGCCGATGGAGCCGACGACTTTTCTGCCCTTGCTGCCGGTTTCGGTCAGAGGGACAAGAGTGACGCCCTTAGCGAAATTGGCGCGGCCAAGAAAATATTTGTCGCCGGCAGGAATCTGACCGAGGTCCTTATCGGGCTTAAGATTTTGAATATAGGTTTCGACGAGCGGCGAATAGTTGTGCATCTGACCGTAAAGCTTCTGCTCGTTGGAAATGAAACGGTCGATTACTTGATCCGGGGTACGTGGCTGGTCCGGGGCCGGAGTTGGAGCAGGCGTGGGACCCGCCAGGGCCGCTGCACTGACGGCTGCGGAGAGCGCCAGAGTCAGGACGTGTTTAGACAGCATTCGCATGTTCATTCTCCCTCAGTAAGCCAGCCGGAATTCGATACGAACGCGGGCCGGAAAATCCACAGGCTCGCTTTGACGCAAAGCCGGTTTGAAACGGATGCTCTGAGCAGCGCGGGTGGCCGATTCATCGAGGCCATGGCCGAGGCCGCTGACCACTCTATTGATTTGCACAGTGCCATTGGCAAGAAAGACCAAGTCGATAACGACATCGCCCTCGATCTTAAGATTACGCCCTTCCGCGGTGTACTCGGGTTTAGGCTTGTCCAAAAGTTGAACAGCGGTATCCGCAGGGCCGCCAGCTTGCGTCTTCTTTTTGACTGGTTCGCCCGTGGCGACTTCACCGAAACCGCTGGCTACCACCGTACCTTTTTTGCCACCTCCACCCGGGGGAGGAGTTGCCGTGCCATTGCCGAAACCAGTGCTTTCGACAGTGCCGCGAATACCGTTTTTGCCGCCGGTGCCATTGCCGTAGCCTTCGCCGCCAGGAAGAGCGGGAGAGCCAAGACGATTGACGTTGGTGGCGTGATTCGGATCGCCTTTGCCAGCGACTCCGTTAGGATCGCCGAATCCACCAGTTTGAACTTTATCGATGGGCGCTTTCACGGTTGCGGGAGCAGCGCTACCGGAACCTGCCATGAGACCGACCTTGACGTCGTCCTTGGGACGCTTAGGACCGTTATCCTTGACATCAATCTTGGCTTGTTCGAAGACCGGAGCCATGTCCGGAACTTTAACTTCGACCTTTTCAACCTTGGGCTGTACCACTTTGGGAGCGAGGTTCTTGAAAATGTGAGGCTGTTGCGGATTGAGTTTCACGGGTTCCACAACTTCCGGCTTAACCTCGACTTTGGGGGTCACAACCGCCTTGACCTTGGGAGGTGGAGGTGGCGGAGGAGCCACGGGGACTTCGGTAACCGGCATGGTCATGGAAACGTTGAAATACTTCAAACCGGTCTTCATCTGGTCTGGGTAGAGAAGGGGAATGATGATAAGGGCGGCCAGCAGGGAAAGCTGGACAACGGCGCTGATACCGAGCCAATCCCAGCGGGGTTTATGCTCCGGGAGCAAGGCAAGGCGGGCGGGTACAGCCTTGGTGCCCATATGTTGTTTCCAAGCGTCCGGATTGGAACGACTACGACGAGGGTCGAAGCCGACGCCAAGCGAGTTGCTCAATGGTGGATCTGCGATCATTGTGGTCATCCGCTTTTACCGCCTCTGGCAGAATATTCATCCTCAACTCGATGCCGGAGAATCGAGCTGTCTAGCAAAAGTAAGAACGTGTGATTACTGTACGAGAGTACTTTGGGAGAGAAAGTGCCCGAATAGGACTTTCGTACTAAAGTCGCGTAATCGCTAATGTCTTAGCGAGGTCAGCCTCACACGCCTACGTTTACGGGAATGAACCCGCCGAGGCGAAATTCGTTGCGGGACGGGTTTACGCAACAGAGTAATAGGATACCGCAATACGGCGAACGGCATCACCTGATTTCACCACGGTTGACTCCCGTAAGGTACCCTGTAGGATGCACAGGGATACTGGTGCGTTGGTTGACTGTAAGCAAGATGTAGGAGTATGGAAATAGAGAGTTTAGTGTAGGGAAGAGGAAAAGAGTGCCTCGCCCGACAGGTGAAAATTCGGCTAGCGACCCTGGCGCTTTGCTGGCGCAAGCCGGGGATTTAGTGGCATCCCTGTATACACAGTCTGGCGCGGGTATGTGGGGGTTGCTGCCTGCACAGTTTGTGAGCGGCCTCGAACGAAGTGTGCGAAAACGCTTTGTGGACGGCGAATGCACGGCGGAACGGTTCGAGGAATACCTGCAAACTTTATATGTGGAAGACCTGGGGTTGGCGTGCGCGTGCATGGCTGGTTCGGAACTTGCGTGGGAGCGGTTCGTAGAGCAATACCGCGGATACTTGAGAGCGTCGGCCGGAGCGATTACCAAGAACAGCAGAGCTGGGACGGACGCACGAGAGCTGGCGGATTCGTTGTTTGCGGAGTTGTACGGACTGGCGGACGGAAAACGGGGCGAACACTCGTTATTCCGATACTTTCATGGACGGAGTTCGCTGAAGACGTGGCTGCGCACCATTCTGGCACAGCGTCATATTGATCGATTGAGAGAGAGCCGAAAGTGGGAAAGCTTGGATGGGGAAGATGGAGAGCAGAAGCCATCGATTGGTGAGCATGAGAGATCGGTGAAGCCGAATCTGGATCCACATCGCGACAGGTACGTTGGTTTGTTTGTGGCGGCCCTGGAAGCGTGTTTGAAATCACTGACAGCAGTAGACCGGCAACGACTGGAGCTTTATTACGCAAGACAAATGACGTTGGCGGAAATCGGACGAAAAGTAGGGGAACACGAGTCCAGCGTTTCGCGAAATCTGGAACGCGTAAGACGAGAACTACGCGCGGCGGTGGAAGATCACCTTCGAGGCAAGCAGGCATTAAGCGAAGCGGAAACGGCACTGTGCATGGAATATGCCGCAGAAGACTCGCCAATTGATTTTCGAAAAATGTTTCCAGAAAAAGATACAGGAACAGCCGGAGAGGGAAGAAAGGGAACGCCGTGAGAGGCTGCAAGAAAAGAGTGAGCGAACGTTCTAAGAAGGGAGCGAGCCATGCCGTCTGACGAACGCGATCGGCAGTTTGAGCGGGCGCTGCAGCGGCACATGCGCGGCACAACGCCGGATGCGGCATGCCCCGATGCGGAGACGCTGGCGGCTTATCACGAGCGAACACTCTCGCTGGAAGATTTGGCGCGCTGGAAGGAACACATTGGCGGATGTGCGCGCTGCCAGGAAACGCTGGCGCTGGTGGAAGAGACGAATTCGGTGATCCTGCCTGAGGCGGAAGAGATCACGAAGCTAGGAACGGTCTATGGAAGTGCCGCGAATCCGCCCGCAGCGTTTCGCAGTATGCGAGAAGAAGTATTGGACGAAGCGGCTGGTGACAAGCCAGAGATGATGGCCGCAGCACCGGCGTCGATGCCGAAGAGAGTAGCTGGTCGAGCCTCGTGGAGGTGGCTGGCGGCTGCGGGAGCGCTGGCAGCGGGCTTGCTGGTGTTCGTGGTGATACGGGAAGGCGAGCATCCAACTGCCAAATCACAACCGGCAGTTCAAGTGGCAGAGAATCGCGAAAGTGCTCCGCCAATGGCGAAGCAGAAAGAAACGGCACAAGAGCCAAAACGCGAAGAGCAAGTAACTCCAAACAGTGACAGCACACTGGCGGGAGAGAGAGATACCAAGGCGAAGAGAGCGATTGCGCCTGCGGATGGTTCCAACAATCCAGCGATGGAAGAGTCCGCTTCCTCCTACGGTTACGGGAGAATTGAAAAGGACGAGTTGCGGAAGGACAAGGGAGTAAACAATAAAGTAGCAGCGCAGAAGGATTCACGAGTGCGAGAGCAGGCTGGGGCGGACCTCGACGCGGCAAGAAGCAGCAGTGCGATGGCTTACTCCGCTCCTGCTGCTGCGCCCGTACCGGCAGCTGCACCGCCATCTAAGCCCGCTGTAGCCGGTGGGACTGTAAAAAACAGGAATGAAGTCGCGCCAGCCCCCGCGCAGGGAGTAGGAAGTGGGACTCGACAAGGAGCAGGGATTGCCGGTGGTAAGGCGCCTGCCGCTTCCGGTGAAAAAGTGCTGAAGGTACGTCCATCGGACGTCCAGGGAAACGTGACGGCTGATGCTGCTGTGACTCCTGCGAAGAAGGGCAACACGGGTCTTTCGACAATTACCGGCACGGTGGTTGATCCAAGCGGTGCGGCGGTCGGCGGTGCCTTGATCACGGCGGTCGACACGACGAATGGCAAGTCGAGGACAGCGGTGGCAGATGATTCGGGGACATTCCGATTGGGTGACCTTCCGACGGATCAATATCGAGTGAGCGTCGCCCACCAAGGATTTTCTACGGCGGAACAGACGTTAACACTGCAACCGCGCCGCGACGAGGAATTGTTGGTCCAGTTGAAGATTGGAGAGGTATCGGAAACTGTCGAGGTGACTGGCGCTACCGCGACTCTGCAGACAGAGAGTACAGAAGTAAAAACGTTGCCAGCGAACGGCAGAAACTCCATCGAGCTTATGCGACTGGCTGTTACGGATCCACGTTATATCGCGACGCCGGACAAGAAGATTGTGTGGCGCGTGGGTGGCTCGGGGAAAATCGAACGCACCGCGGATCAAGGCAAAACGTGGAAGTCTCAAGTGAGCGGCGTGGTGACGGATCTGGCAAGCGGTTCTGCACCGACTGAAACAATCTGCTGGCTGGTGGGCAAAGCGGGAACGTTGCTGAGAACCATTGATGGCGGCAAACATTGGACGCTGATCGAGACGCCGTTAAAGGCAGATTTGGGCGGGGTGCATGCTGTGGATGCGCTGCATGCGAACATCTGGAACGTGGCGAACAACAAGAGTTTTCAGACCGCGGATGGAGGCGTCACCTGGACGCCTGCTGCTAACGAGTAATCCCCACTGCAAGAAAAATCGCTGGCGCCGTTCTAATCCCGAAGGCAAATTCAAGTGGAGGTGGTGCGATGAAGACTCCGAGTTGGATTAGGGGCAACGGTTCGCGATGGATGGGGGCCGCAGTGGCGATCACGCTGACAGGGGCGGCGACATTCGTTCCGGCATATCAGGCGGGGAAAAAAGCAGAGCCGCAAGAGAGAGAAGCCGCGCGGCCAGAGGCTGATCAAAGCACAACGCTGAATGACCAGACGGAGCTGGCGGTGACCGTGTACAACTCCAACATCGCGCTGGTGCGTGATGTGCGGCAGCTACAGATGCCCAGCGGCGGATTTCGGCTGAAATTCATGGATATCGCGGCAACGGTGAATCCGGCGACGGTACATTTCCGGTCGTTAACGGAGCCGGAAAAGGTGGGCGTGATCGAGCAGAACTATGAGTACGACTTGCTGGAGCCGGCGAAGTTGCTGAACAAATATGTGGGCAAGGAAGTGACGCTGGTGCGGTCGTATATGGACAACGGGACAACCAAGCATGAGGAAGTGAAGGCGACACTGCTGGCGAATAATAACGGGCCGGTGTGGAAGATCGGGAACGACATCGTGACGGGGATGTATGCGGAGAGTTACCGGTTTCCCGCGGTTCCGGCGAATTTGTATGACCGGCCGACGTTACTGATGTCGCTGGAGAATTCGGGTCCGGCAAAGCAAAAGGTTGAGGCTTCGTACCTGGCCACAAATCTGACCTGGAATTCGGACTACGTGCTGACGGTGAGCCGAGATGACAAGAGCGCGGACCTGGATGGCTGGGTAACGGTGGTGAATAATTCAGGGACGGCGTTTCACAATGCAAAGCTACAGCTGGTGGCCGGGGATTTGAATCGCATTCCTGTGCCGGCTGGAAGAGCGGAAATGAATGACCGGGTCATGATGAAAGCTATGGCTGCACCGGCGCAGTTCCAGCAAGAAAATTTCAGCGAATACCATTTGTATTCGTTGGGACGGAAGACTTCTGTCGAAGACAAAGAGACGAAACAGATCAGTCTGCTGCAAGGCAGCGGCGTGCCGGTGGAGAAACAGTTCATCGTGAACGGGCAGAATTTCTATTACCACAACGCGCAGAATCCGGGATCGCCGATCAAGGATGAAGTGATGGTGTACTACAAGTTCAAGAACGAAGAAAAAGCCGGACTTGGAATTCCTCTGCCCGCAGGAAATCTACGGGTCTACCAGAAGGATTCTAAGGGTGGAGTGCTATTTGTTGGAGAGGACCGCATTGACCACACACCGAAGGACGAATTCCTGAACGTAAAGATCGGGAACGCGTTCGACGTGGTTTCCGAACGGAAGCAGACAGATTATAAATCGCTGGGGAGCCGGACCTGGGAAATGGAATTCGAGATCAAGATCCGGAACCACAAGGACACGCCGGTTACAGTGCAGGTGAATGAGCCGATCGGCGGAGATTGGGAGATGCTGACGTCGAGTTACAAGTATGAGAAGACGGCGGCATTTGCGGCCCGGTTTGATGTGCCGGTGAAGGCGAATGGCGAGTCAGTGTTGAAGTATCGGATTCGCGCGCACTGGTAGAAAGAGGTTTCGCAGGGAGTGCAGGTCCGTCTACAAAGGCGGGCCTTTTTTGTTTATGGGCTAGGCGATCGGATTGACTGGCTAGGGTAAACAAGCCCGTCGGGAGATCGGCGTTCCTCGGGAAAGGAAAGACCGACACGCGAAGGCGGGCTGGGGCACCCGGCCGCACTCCAAAGGCTAGGACTCGAGAATGGCGTCGGCTTCGATTTCCACGAGGATTTCAGGAGAGATAAGTTTGCTGACTTCAACCATGGAAGTGGCGGGGCGAATGTCTTTGAAGAACTCGCCATGAGCGCGGCCGACCTTTTCCCATTCGGCGATGTTGGTTACGAAGATGCGCGTGCGGATCACATCGTTCAGGCTGGCACCTGCACGGGAGAGGGCGGATTCGAGGTTGCGAATGACCTGCACGGTCTGGGCGTAGGGATCACCAATGCCGACGATTTTGCCATCGGGGCCGGTGGCGGTAGTGCCAGAGACGCTGATGTGATTGCCGATGCGGACGGCGCGGGAGTAACCGACGAGGGGTTCCCAGGGGGTGCCGGTGGCAAAGTTTTGGCGTGGCATATTGGTCCTTTGAGGTGCGCGTTTTCGTGCAGTTTTAGGCTGCATGATAAACTTGAATTAAGTATGCCATAGGCTGTTCCAGGTCCGGCATCGCCCGAGAGACTGACAAAATGCGCTGCAACAATATTCTGGAATCCGTGGGACGAACACCGCTGATCCGACTGAACCGGATCAGTAAAGAACTGAAGCCGCAGATCTGGATCAAAGCAGAGATGCTGAATCCCGGCGGGTCAGTCAAAGACCGCATCGGCATCACGATGGTGGACGAGGCGGAAAAGAAGGGGCTGCTGAAGCCCGGCGGGACGATTATCGAAGGAACGTCTGGAAATACCGGGATGGGGCTGGCGCTGGTGGCGGCGGTGCGGGGATACAAGTGCGTTTTTACGACCACGGACAAGCAGTCGAAAGAAAAAGTGGATTTGCTGAAGGCGCTGGGAGCGGAAGTGATCGTTTGTCCCACGGCCGTCGAGCCGGAGGATCCGCGGAGTTATTACAGTGTGGCGAAGAAGCTGGCGCGGGAAATTCCCAATTCCTACTATCCGAATCAGTATGACAATCCGAGCAATCCCGAGGCTCATTATCAGACGACAGGACCGGAGATCTGGGAAGACACTGAAGGAAAGATTACGCACTTTGTGTGCGGGATGGGCACGGGCGGAACGATCAGCGGAGTAGGAAAGTTTTTGAAAGAAAAAAACCCGAAGGTAAAGATTGTGGGAGTTGATCCGGAGGGATCGCTTTATTTCGATTTTCATAAAACGGGGAAGATCGCCAAGGCGCGGACGTATGTGGTGGAAGGAATTGGCGAGGACTTTTTTCCGACGACGATGGACATGGGAATTCTGGACGATGTAATCCAGGTGAATGACGAAGAGTGCTTTGTGGTAGCACGGCGATTGGCAAAGCAGGAAGGATTGTTTACCGGCGGGTCGGGAGGCGGGTGCCTTTCGGCGGCGCTACGACTGGCAAAGGAGTTGGGTCCGGAAGACTATGTGGTGGCGCTGTTGCCCGATACTGGAATGCGTTATTTGAGCAAGGTTTACAACGAAGAATGGATGCGCGAGCGGGGATATACGGAATCGCAGGTGCCGATTACGGTCGAGCAGATTGTGAACGCGAAAAAGAAATCGGGCAAAGTACGAGAGCTCATTATCGTGCGTCCGTACCAGACCGTGTTTCACGCATTGAAGACGATGCAGGACCAGGACATCTCGCAGATTCCGGTGTTCGAGGAAAACACTCCGATCGGCACAATGTATGAGGACCAGATCCTGACGCTGGCACTACAGGGTAAGGAATTACAGAAACTCACGGTGCGCGAAGTGATGAGCAAGCCGATGCCGGTGATCTTGAAGAATGCGCCGGTGGAGCGGATAACGCATATGTTAAGCCATGGCGAGCCAGCCGTGTTCGTAGAAATGGAAGGATCGAAGTTTGAGATCTTGACGAAGTACGACTTGATGAGTACGGTGACCAGTTTGATGGAACAGAAACGGTAGAGGTGAAACACGATGCCAATGGGACCTGGCCCGCTGGGTTTTGTGTATTTCGTGGGATAAAGTTCGCAGGATAGACCGGCGCGGCTGTCGTACTGAGGAAGGCGTACCCGGCGAGCGCATGCAGCCCCATAAAAGTGGAGGGAATTCGTACGCTGATCGGAATTGGAACGGGGCTGGCCTACGGCGCAGTTTGGATGCTCCTCCTTGGCAAATCTCGAGTAGCGAGTTCCGATGCTGCGACCTACTTATATCTCGGTGGGCTTTTTCCGGTGCGGATTGCTGAATGGCTGTTTCTGATTCACTTGTATTTTGACAGGCGATTGATGAGCAGGGATAAGAGCCTTGGTTCCGCCATAGGTGGAACAATTTGGTCGTACTGTCTGGATGCAATCGGTGTTGGCGCAGCGTTTGTGATTCCTGGCGGAATTTGGGTTTGTTGAGGAATTGACGAGGACAGAGTGAAGATACAGGACTTTAACGAGCGGCTAAAAAATTCGATTCTGATTGCCGATGGGGCGATGGGCTCGCTGCTATATGAGTCGGTGGGAGCGGTGCGGTGCTTCGATGAATTAAACATGACGGAGCCCGAGGCGGTGTTTCGGGTGCACCAAGCCTACATCGAGGCTGGCGCGCAGATTATCGAGACGAATACGTTCGGGGCCAACCGGTTCAAGCTGGAGCCGTTGGGGTTGGGCGAAGAGGTACAGAGGCTGAACAGCCGGGGTGTGAAAATCGCTCGTGAAGCGCGGGAAGCGGCTGCCCGAGAAGTGATTATTGCGGGATCCATCGGGCCGTTGGGAATCGGGGTGCAGGCGCGACATCCGGAGCCGGAAGCGATTCTAGCGGTGTTCCATGAACAGGCGCTGGCATTGGAAGAACGCGGCGTGGATGTCTTCATCCTGGAGACGTTTTCCTACATAGAAGAGTTGATGCTGGCGATTGACGCGATCCGATCGTTTTCGGGATTGCCGATTGTGGCGCAACTGACGTATTCGGAAGAAGGAACAACCTACGGCGACGTGCGTCCATTTCTGGCGGCCACGCTTCTGAAAGACAAGAATGTGCAGGTGATTGGAGCGAACTGCACGCTGGGACCGCAATCACTGCTCCCGATTTTGCAGGAGCTTTCGAATGCAGGGAATATCCGTGTAAGCGGGATGCCCAACACGGGCTTTCCGAAGAAGGAAGGGGACCGGATCGTGTATCCGAAGTCTTCGCCGGAATATTTCGCACAGTTTGCGCGCGATGCGGCAGAGGCGGGAGTGCGTATCTTGGGTGGATGCTGCGGAACGACACCAGCACACATCAAGGCGATGGCGGAAGCGGTGAAGTCGTTGCGACCCGTGGAAGCGCACCACGCAGCAGTGACGGTGGCGGGCGCGCAATTGGCCACGCCGGCGAAAGAGAAAGACCCGGAAAGTAATTTCTGGAAGAAACTGCAGAAGAAAGAATTTACGGTTTGCGTGGAGATCGATCCGCCGAAGGGGATTGCGCTGGATCGAATTTACGAGCAAGTGGACAAGGTTATGGCGTCGAAGAAGGTAGATGCTATCGACATCAACAGCGGGGCGATGGCGCGAGTGGGCATGGACGCACTGATTGTAGCCGGGGCACTGGAAGCACGCGGCGTGGAGACGGTGCCGCATCTGACGACGCGCGATCAGAACATTATCGGGCTGCAGGCCATGCTGCTCGGCGCCTGGACCGTAGGTGGGGTGCGGAATGTGCTGGCGATTACGGGCGATCCACCGTCGGTGGGAGATTACCCGGAGACCAGCGGAGTTTACGAAGTGGATTCGGTTGGCTTGGTGAAGATTTTGCACCGGCTGAATCAGGGTACGGACTGGGCGGGAAAAACTCTGGGAGGCCAGACAAACTTCACGATTGGGGTGGCGCTGAACCCGATGGCGGATGACCTGGACAGCGAGATTGCGCGTTTTCATGCGAAGGTGGAGGCAGGAGCGCATTTTGCGATGACGCAGCCGCTGTTTGATCCGGAGCACTGGCACGGATTCTTAAAGAAGCTGGGCGGACAGCCGGCGATTCCGGTGATGATCGGCGTGTGGCCGCTAAACAGCTACAAGCAAGCGCTGCGGTTGAACAACGAGGTGCCGGGGATTGTGATACCGGAGCCGCTGCTGAAGTCGATGGAGGCGGCGGGAGCATCGGCGAGGGAGCGCGGTTTTGAAGTAGCGCGGGAGATGATGAAGTGGTCGCGGACGGAAATTGCAGGAGTGTATTTGATTCCGCCGTTCAAGAGGTATGAGGAAATTTTGGAGATTTTGTAGAAGAAGAAAGTAACGCAGAGACGCGGAGAGCGAAGAAAAGAAGGACGAATCTTAATTTTCGAGTGTTGATAAGTTGAGATCCTTCGTCGCGGAAGACGCTCCTCAGGAATAACAACTCTGCCCGGTCGGTCAACCATGTAGGAGTGCCCTCCTTCCTGCGTCAGGACTGGCAGAAGACGGCTGCTACGCAAGCTGGTGCAAACTGAGGATTAGGGTGCTGGTTGGAGGACCTGGCTGGTGTGATCGTGGATGATTTTCCAGCCATCGGGAAATTTCTGAAAAACGAGCGTGAAGACTCCGCCCACGTCGCCGGATGAGCGCTTGAGATACCACTTGCCGAGGACCAAAGCCGCGGAGTCGCCGAGTGGATGAACCTCGAGGTCAGAGAAATACAGATGGCCCATGGCAGCTTTGTCGGGGTAATTGCGCCGATAACGGTCCAGGACAGCACTCCATCCGCGAGAGACGCCGTTTGAGCCGGAGAAGGAGAGATTGGGTGAGTTCCAATAGCCGTTCATGAAGGCTTGTAAGTCGCCATCATTCCAAGCTCTCTGCTGTTCGGACAAAACCAGGCTCGCCGGGTGCGCGCCTCCGATTTGGCCAATGACGGGGGCGGCAGGCGTTAAAGCTAACAACATCAATACGATAAGCAGCACGAAGGCGGGAACTCGATGGGTCATAGGGACCTCCAAGGAAAGTCAGTGGCGAGAGTATAGGGGGAAGGTTGAGAAACGGGCAAGGAGAGAGAAGACAGCGAAATGGCATGTTGTGGATAATACGTCAGTTAGCATAAAGGACTATCCCGGTGGTACTGGCGGGCTATTGGAGAAAACAGGGTGCGGCGAGAATATTGCATCTGGAGGCTGAGGGATGTTCGCCACCATGATATTCATGATCGCGATTGCGGCACTGCTCCAGTTTGGGCTGTACTACTGGCGCGCCGTGCTTGCAGGAGTGGCAGCTCAGCCCGTATCTGAACGGGTGTTGGAAGCGGCGCATCTGGACGCGGACGAATTCTGCGGGGCAGATTTCGAAAGACTCGTCGGCCTGTTGGAAATGACTCCCGAATTGAAGAGTGGAAACAGCGGACTTGGATTGGCCGAGGCATACTACTCCATGGTGCACAGCATCAGTGCAGCGTTCGGGAAAATGTCTCCCGCGGTGGCGAGTTGGAGTGAGCGGGAAAGCGCGTTGTGCGCGCGTTTCGCTGCGGTACAGATCGACCGGCGGTTACAGGCGAACCTGGCGCAGGCGGCTTCGATTCGATCCTGCTAGAGATCGCAGAACAAAAGAGCTTCTGAACTACCGATCGAAAGATCGGCTAATCCAAAAAACAACCAAGACAAGCGATCACAAAAAGGCGGCGAAAAACGCCCCTGCACCAACAGACCACTCCGTCCATGAATAGATTGTCATCTACTGCGATTCGGGCAGTGCTATGCTCAAGGTCCGCCCTGGATTGCCAATCAAGAAAGGGAAATTGTCATGGCCGACCTAGAACAACTTAAGTCGAAGTACGCCTCCGTGCTGAATGCGATCAGCCAGCAAGGAGTTCAGCTCACCCACCTACATATTCAGGACAACAAGCTATACATCGAGGGCGCCGCCGGCTCCGAAGCGATCAAGAACAGGATTTGGGACCAAGTGAAGCTGGTCGACAGCAGCTTGAGTGACATCACCTTGAACCTTTCCGTGGACCCTTCACTGGCGCCGAAGCAGAAGACGTATACGGTGGCCGCCGGGGATTCACTGTCGAAAATCGCGAAGCAATACTACGGGAACGTAAATCAGTACATGAAGATTTACGAAGCGAATCGAAATGTGCTGAGCGATCCGAACGTGGTGAAGATCGGGCAAGTGCTGGTAATTCCGGACTAAGAAGGAAAAGAATAACAAGGTGGCGCGGGCGGAAGGCAATTTCGCCCGCGTCTCTATTGTACGCCGTGCATGTTCGGCAGCTTGCGGGTGAAAGTCCCGTCCCAACCTGATGGAGGTGAAGGGTAGCGAAGCGCAAGGGCGTCACCGTGAGGTGAGGTCTAAAGGAAGCGTGGAGCAAAGATACGGGCCGATGGACAAGAACCGGATTTGAGGCCTACGGCGCCGGACGAGCGAGCAAGTGATCGCGAAGTCCGTATCCATCAAGGACGCTGGTGGTAAATCCGGCGGTCGCGTATCGAAAGCAGTCGAGCTTATCGCGGGAGATCTGCTGCACGTCTCGGATTCGTGACTGAGGGTGAAGCAATTCACTCTGACCCTGTAGCAGAAGTCAGCAGCGGGCGTAGTACTCACGGAAGTGAGGAAGGCCCAAACAGTGAGAGCGAGTAGTAGAACGTCGAACTCACGGGTGGCACTGCGCCAGCCAATCAGCTTCGGCTGAGTTTTGCAGGTTCAGAAGACGGTGAAGCCGAAACGGAAACCTGCAGAGCGGCGAAGCCCTTGTGGCGAACGACGACTCGAACCTCCGGCCCGCAAGGGCTCAACTTGCTGAACCGCCGTATGCGGACCCGCTTGTACGGTGGTGTGGGAGGGGCGAGCAGGTGACTGCTCCCCCTATCCCGATTTAGTAAGCCCAACGGATGAGTGTTGCTCCCGAGGTGAAACCGGCGCCAACGGCGGCAAGCAGGACGAGATCACCTTTTTTCAACCGTTTCTCGTCGAGTGCAGTCTCCATGGCCAAAGGCAGCGTGCCAGCGGTGGTATTGCCGTAGCGATCGATGTTGACGATCACCTTGTCGAGGGGCATGCCGAGACGCTCAGCGGTCGCAGTGATAATACGCTGATTGGCCTGGTGGGCGATGAAGCAGTCTACATCCTTGCCGGTCAAGCCATTTTTGGCGAGGATGCGTTCGGTCATTTCCGACATTTTCTTCACAGCGTACTTGAAAACGCTTTTGCCGTCCTGGTGAATGTAGTGCATTTTCTTGTCGACGGTTTCGTGAGAGGCCGGATGGAGACTGCCACCGCCGGGCATGTAGAGGAATTGTCCCCCAGCGCCTTCGACCTGAGCGACATGGTCGACGATGCCCGGTTCGCCTTCGAGAGCAGGTTCGAGCATGACTGCTCCCGCACCGTCTCCGAAGATGATGCAAACGGCGCGATCGGTGAAGTCGGTCATTGAGGAATTCACATCGGAACCGATGACGAGAACTTTCTTGTATTGGCCGGACTCGACAAATTTGGCGCCGACATTGAGGGAAAAGAGAAATCCGGAACATCCCGCGGAAACGTCAAACCCCCAAGTATTTTCGATGCCCAATTTGTGCTGAACCAGGCAAGCAGTTGAGGGATACATCATGTCGGGCGTGACGGTGCCGACGACGATTAAATCAACTTGTTGCAGATCGAAGGGATGAGTGGCCTGGAGCTTCTTAACGGCTTCCACGGCCAGATCGCTTGCGGCTACGCCCTCATCGACAAGATGCCGCTCGCGAATGCCAACGCGCTCCATAATCCAATCGTTGGTGGTGTTTACCATTTTTTCGAGGTCGGCGTTGGTGAGTACGCGGGGCGGAACATAACCGGCTACACCCGTAATCTTTGCAGCGATGCGACGAGACATGATGCTCCTTGATGAAATAGAAGCTCAATAAACGAAAAATGATTGTATGCGAGGAAGTTTGGAAGAAACAAGCAGGGAAGCGCGGTATTTGGTTTGGCTCACGTAGAAGTTTGAGTTGACAGATCGTTTGAGAACCCTGGTCGCGGAAAGCGCTCCTCAGGATGAAATGCCGTCTGTTATGTGCCCGCCTACAGTGGCGGGAGAAGCTCCAGACGCCAGGTGATCTTAGCGGTTTTCTGGAGCATAGCGGCGACGGAGCAGTATTTTTCCTCGCTGAGAGTAATGGCGTGGCGGGCTGAGCCTTCGTCAACATGGCCACGGAGGCGGTAGAGGATTTCGAGTTTTTTCCAGACAGTAGGAGGAGTAGCCGCGCGCTCGCCCGAACAGACGACTTCGAGAGATTGCAGTTTCTGACGTTTTTTTTCGAGGATGATGATGATGTCCGTGGCGGTGCAAGCGCCGAGGGCGATCAGGACAAGCTCCATTGGGCCGGGAGCGGTGTTGGAGTCGCGGTCGGAATCAATGGTGACGGAATGGCCGGAAGGACTGAGGGCCACAAATTTCTGGTTTCCAATCCATTTGACAGAAGCGGTTTGCATAAGAAGTTCCTTCAATGAAAATGTAAAAACTCAGAAAGTAAGAGCTTATATCAAATGCTTTGGTAACAGTCTGGATGTTGTTCGGGCGGTCAGCCTGAGAAGGCGGCCGGCACACAATCCAGCCAGGCCATGGGCGTCAGATATTGCGGGCGATTAGAGAGGCGACTTCGATGATGGGGTTGGGGAGCTGGCGCATGGCGCGGACGAATGCCTCAACCAGGCGACCATCAAACTGAGAATTGGCGCAGCGTTCGAGTTCGCTGAGAGCTTGTTCGGCGGTGCGGCCCTTTTTGTAGCTGCGGTCGCTGGTGATGGTGTCGTAGGAATCGGCAATGGTGATGATGCGGGCGCCGAGTGGGATTTTTTCGCCGGACAGGGCGTTGGGGTAGCCGGAACCGTCAAAGAATTCGTGGTGGTGCAGGACCATTTCCCGAATACGAGCGAGAGGCACGAGTGGTTCGAGAATCTTTGCGCCGAAAAGGACGTGGGTCTTCATGGTGTCCCATTCTTCGGGATTTAGCGGGCCGCTCTTGTTCAGGATGGCTTCGGGAATGCCGACTTTGCCGACGTCGTGTAGAACCGCGGCAAGGCGAATCTCTTCGACCTCGGCTTCGGACATGTCGAGAGCTTCGGCGAGAAGCGCGGCATAGGCGGAGACCTTTTGCGAGTGGCCCTGCGTGTATTGATCCTTTGCGTCGATAGCGTAGGCGAGCGAAGTGACGGTATCGAGAATGGATTGCGGAAGAGCGGGAGGTTCCTGGGAAGGAGCTACGCCGGAAATTTCAGTTTCCGGCAGGGAATCGGTGAACTGGCGGAGGCGTTGATAGATTTCTTCGAAGGCTTCCGGGCCGGTGGCGAAAAGACGTTTGAGGGTGACGCCTAGATAGGCTTCGAGAACGTCGCGCTTCCAACGGCGAGTTTCCTTGGGATCGACGTGATCGGCGGTGGAAACCGTGTTGCCGCCTTGATGTTTGGAGAGATACATGGAGGCATCGGCGACCTGGATGAGTTCCTGAGGGGAAGATCCGTGCAGGGGATAGCAGGCGATACCGAAACTGGCGCTGATATTTTTCTCGCGCAGAAGAGGATCGGCCGCAACCCATCCACGGAGTTTTGAGGCCAGCTGGCGAGCCTGTTCCATGGTGGTTTCCGGCATGAGAATGACGAATTCGTCTCCACCGTAACGGGCAACGACATCGGAGCGCCGGCAATTGGTTTCGAGGATCTGGCCGACGCGCTGCAGGACGAGGTCGCCTTCCAAGTGGCCGTAGAAATCATTGACGAACTTGAAGCGGTCGAGGTCCATAAGGACCAGAGCAAAGGAGCGGCCGGCACGGGAGGAACGCTTCCATTCGGAAGAGAGCGCTTCCATGAAGAAGCGATGCGTTTTGACATTGGTGAGGCCGTCGGTGATGGCCTGCTCTTGAGCCTTCTGGAAAGTGAGAGCGTTGTGAAGAGCGCCGGAAATCAAATCGGCCAGAGTATGGAGGAGGAGAGAGTCCTCATCGGAGATTTCCATGAGTTCGACAGTCTCGACGTAAAGGACACCGTGCAGGTGATCGGCGTAGAAAATCGGCAGAGCCACGGCTGTCAGAGAATCAGGAAGCACCGGCTTGGCGAGAGACTGGTTGTTGGGGGTCGAGCGGTAAGAAGCAGATTTGCCGGTGCGCGCGACCTGTCCAACAAGTCCGGTGTCGAGAGGAAGCCTTCGACCGATGGCACCGCGGCGCTTTCCACCTTCCGCGTGAACGACCAGTTCGCGCGTAGTGTAATCCATTAAAGCGATACCGATATGGTCGTAGATGAGTCCGGTCTCGAGCTGCTCGGTCATTTTGGCGAGGACTTCATCGGGGTTCAGGGTGGCGATGGCATCTCGGGAAATGAGATTGACGAGGCCGAGATGGCGGGCCTTGGTGCGCTCTTCCTGGAAGAGGCGTGCATTTTCGATCGCGATGCTGGCTTCGCTGGCGAGTACGCGAAGAAGTTCGAGATGACCTTCATCGTACATGCGTTCCGTATCGGAGAAGATGCACAGAGCGCCAATGGTGTGATCGTAAGCGACGAGGGGAACGCCGCAGAAAGAGCCGGCGGAGCGGATGGGATCGACACCGAGTTTCCTGATTTCGTTTGCAAAATTTTCGCGGATAAGAACAGGCTGACGAGTGCGAAGGATGTACTCGGTGATGTGGTTGCCAGCGGGGCGGGAGCGCTTAGGCATGCGAACAGCGTCAATCATTTCAAGTTCGAACTGAATGGCATCGCGCAGGGGATCGAAAGATGCGAGATACAGGTTCTGTACATCGAAAAGGCGGCGCAACTCTTCCCAGATTTTGCGGAGAAGGTCTTCGCGATTGAGAGTGGAGCTGAGCGCGCGCCCGATTTCGTTGAGGACGTGAAGTTCCTCGGAGCGACGTGAAGTCTGCTGGATCAGATAGCTGTTTTCGACGGCCATGCCGATCTGGTGGCCAAGGGCGAGAAGAAGACGAAGTTCCGGAGGAGTGAAGCGGCGATTGTCGGGGGTGCCCAGGAGAAGGAGGCCGAAGGCTTGATCTTTGGCCTGAAGACTGATGACAACGACACTGCGTAAACCCTGACGAAGAGCGAGTTCGCGGAACCGGCGAATAGGCTCGTCTTTTTCCAGGGCGGTGAGCTTGTCGTCGCGAAGATCACGAAAACCGAGAAGACCACCGAGACGAGAGACCAGGCCAACGAGGTAGTCGTCGAGACCCTCTTCCTGAGCGATACGACAGAATTCGTCGGGGATTCCCGCAGAGACAACGGAAGTGGGGCCTGAGGGATCACCATGATGCAGAAAGAGCGCTCCAGAAGGAAGTCGAACAACGCCAAGAACGCGATCGAGGGCCTGGGCGAGCATGCGTTGAATCTCGCCGCCCACGAAACTGGAGGTGGCGAGGTTGAGGTTGGAAAGGGCCAGCATGTTGCGTTCAACGCGGCGCTTCTCTTCTTCATAGATCGCCATGACCAGGAGCATGGAGACGAAGACGACGGGAATTGCGGTGATCGGTTGGATGCCCTGGCCAAGAGACTCCGGTGTGAGATTCAGGAAGTGAAGGGCCAGAAATGTGACGCCCCACAAAGCAAAGGCGGCGCCCAGCAGGCGATCGGCGAGTGTCTCGAAACGCTGGCTTTCGCGCCAGAAAAGATACCCGACAACAATATAAATCAGGGAAGCGGGAACGATGAGAGAGAAGGAGAATTTCAAAACAACGTTGGCAGCGGCCCAAACGCCGAAGAGAATGGCAACACCAATGGCAGGACCAATCGAAAGTTTGAGGCGGGTATAAAGCTGAGTGCCCAGATAAAAGGTGATGCCAGCCAACGCGTAGAAAAGATGATTGAGAGCTGCAAGGAAGACAGAATCACCAAGCGAAGAAGATAAGCCGGGGCAAAGGTAATGGAGGCCATAAAGAGCCCAGGCGGCAACCCAGAAGAGAATATATTGCTGGCGCTTGAGTGAGTAAATGTAGGCGAAGAAGACGCTGACCAGCAGAGTGGCCACAAGAAAGCCGAGAGCGATAATGGTCTGAACCATCAAGAAATGCCGGTCCACCGTCTGGTGCAAAGAAGCATGTCAAAAAAAGTGCAAGCAAGGAATTGCCGGGTTTATGTCGGACAACGGAAATTAAGAAAAACCCATGCAACTATACCCGCCTGCCCGACCCCAACAGCTTCAAGGGCACACAAAATAGAGTACTTACGATTATGGGGCTGCCAAAAAGTAAGGCGCAAGCGTACCAATGTACTGGTTGCGAAAAAGATAGTAGAGGGTGGGGCACTCCAGAGGAATACCCAATGGTTATCGGACTATTCAAGGTCGAGCTGGCGGCCTGTGGAGGTAATCAGGTCCAGGAGGGCACTGATGTCCAACTCGGAAATCGTGGGATTCATAAAGGTGAACTTCAGGCACTGGCGACCATGAACGCTGGTTTGGCCAATGACAGCCGAGCCGTTGTCGAAGAGGTGTTGTCGGAGATTCCAGTTCAGACGATTTCCATCAGAGGCGGAGTGGGCGGAACGATAGCGGAAAACCACGCAACCGGATTGGGGTTCGTGAAGCAATTCGAGACGTGGATTTTGCTTAATCATGGCTGCTGCGTGGGCGGCTAATTCGATGGTGCGGTCGATCATCTGGCCGAACTTTTCGCGCCCCAGAACCTGGAAGGAGAGCCAGAGCTTTAGAGCATCGAAGCGGCGCGTGGTGGCAAGCGATCGGTTGACCAGATTGGGGACGCCCAATGCGTCATGGGCTTCCGGGTTGAGGTAGTCGGCGTGAACTTGCAGCTTTCGGAAGTGAGCCGAATCGCGAAGAAGGAATGCTCCACAACTGATGGCCTGCCAGAATTTTTTATGGAAATCCATGCTGATCGAATCGGCTTGCGCGATGCCTTGTAAGCGATGTCTGTGGCAAGAGGAAAGCAGGAGGGCGGAGCCGTAGGCGGCGTCCACATGGAGCCATGCACCGTCGCTGTGAGCCAGCGCGGCGATTTCTGGAAGGGGATCGATGGAACCGAAATCAGTGGTGCCCGCGGTGGCGACAATTGCCGCGGGGATCAGATCCTGATTGCGGAGGTTGTTCAACTGCTCGGCTAGTGCGGCAGGAATCATGCGGAAGGAATCATCGACGGCGACTTTGAGTACCGAATTGCTGCCGAGGCCGAGTTGGGAAGCAGATTTCTCTACGGTGAAATGAGCGACTTCGGAACAGAGGAAGCGTAGACGATGCGCGTCGGGAGGGAGTCCTTTTTGCTGAACGGGCCAGTCCCACTGAGACTGGATGGCAGCGTCGCGAGCGAGTAATAGACCCATAAAATTCGATTGGGTGGCTCCCGCAGTGAAGACGGCATCGGCGGTGTCGGGCAGGCCAACTTCGTTGCAAAGCCAGCGGGAGACGGCAAGTTCAAGGACTGTGGCTGCGGGAGCCTGGTCGAAGGAGTCCATGGATTGATTGAGAGCGGAGATGATGACTTCCGCGACCAGCGAGGCAATGAGTGGAGGGCAATGCAGGTGCGCGATGGTGTTGGGATGAGAGAGAGAAACGGAGTTTGCGATGATCGGGCGAACGCGATGGAAAATCTCGTCGAAGGAGTTTTCGTGAAGAGGCAGGACTTCGGAAGGGAGGAGAGCGGAGAGTTCGGTGGTTTTGCGGGAATAAGGTTGCTGGCGGGAGGCGGATAGAAGCGAGTCGACTGCCTTCAAGAGACTTTCGCGATAGAGCGGTCCTGTTGCGTTGCTAAGGAATTCGGAATCGAACATGGGGCACCTCGGGGATGACGAAGAGACATGGTAAACGAGATGGCGAGATAACGTTAAATCAAGAGCGGGACGACTGGTTGGACGAGGGAGAGAGGTTTTCGCTAAACTGAGGGATTACACGAGGCGATTGGAACACGACAAACCATGACTGAACCATATACGGCAGGAAAATCAGCGGTACGAGTACGATTTGCGCCATCACCGACAGGGTATCTGCACGTGGGCGGGGGCCGAACGGCGCTGTTTAACTGGCTGTACGCGCGCAAGGAGCGCGGGACGTTCATTCTGCGGATTGAGGATACGGATGCAGAGCGGAACAAGCCAGAGCTGGTGGAAGGGATCGTGGAAGCGCTGAAGTGGCTGGGGCTGGATTGGGACGAAGGACCGTTTTACCAGTCGCAGCGGACGGCATTGTATCAGGAGGCAGCAAAGAAATTGCTGGCGAACGGAAGCGCGTTCCTGTGCTACTGCCCGCCCGAAAAATATGTGGGCGGGGACCACGCGGTAGAGGGAGCGGAGAAGGCGCAAGTGCGGAGGGTGGTGCGTTGCTCGTGTCGAGACGGGAAGCCGTCTACTCCGGGGACGAAGCCAGCATTGCGATTCAAGGTGCCGATTGGCGGAGTAACGAAATTCAAAGACGCGGTATTTGGCGAGCGTGAATTCTCGAACGACGAGATTGAAGACTTCGTGCTACTGCGTTCCGGGAAAGACGGCGAAGAGTTTGGGCAGGCGATGTACCAGATGAGCGTGGTGGCGGATGACATCGATATGAGGATTACGCACGTGATCCGCGGGGCAGACCACATTTCGAACACGCCGAAACAGGTGCTGCTCTACAGGGCATTGGGTGCGGCTGAGCCGGTGTTTGCGCACGTACCGCTGATCCTGGGAGCGGACAAGTCTCGCTTGTCGAAGCGGCATGGCGCGACGGACGTGAACATGTACCGGCGAGAGGGATTTTTGCCGGAGGCGTTCCGGAACTTCCTGGCGCTGCTGGGATGGGCTCCCGGAGGCGATGAGGAATTTCTGCGGACGAAGGACTTGCTGGAGAAATTCTCGCTGGAGGGTGTAAGCCGGACGAACGGAGTGTTTGACAGGGCGAAGCTCGAATGGTTCAACACACAATATCTGCAGAAACTGCCGATCGACGAATTGTTGCCGGCGGTAGCGGAGCAGTTGAAGCAGGACAAGCTGTGGAAGGAAGAGTGGTCCAGCGGAGCGGGGCACGAATGGTTCTCGAAGACCGTCGATATGTTGCGTTCACGTGTGAGACTGTTGCCGGATTTTTCAAGCTGGTCGCGAGCGTTTTTCAGTGATGAGTTTGAACTGGACCCGGCGGCGAAAGCAAAATTCTGGAAAGATGAGAAGGTGCCAAGTCTGCTCGAGAAGTTGGCTGACGCGCTGGCCGGATTGAGCGAATGGAACCATGACGCCTGCGACCATACTTCGCGGAAGGTTGCGGAAGAGGGTGGCGTGAAGGCGGGCTTGCTGATCAACGCCACGCGCGTGGCGATTGTGGGGCAGGCAGTGGCTCCACCATTGTTCGATACGATGGTGGTATTGGGACAAGAGCGCGTGGTGCGGCGGCTGAAGGAGGCGGTAGCAGGATTCCAGAAGTAGCCGACACAAATAGCGTGGTTTAAGTACGAGCGGATTTTTCAGAGGCTGAAGCCTCGTTTAATCCTGTTTCTGATGTCCAAGCTAAAGCCCCATTGAAAATAGAGCGATTTACGCCGGGACTGAGTCCCGGCCTCCTAAAGAGAGAAGCAAGGAAGTCCGGGACGAGACGGTGAGGCTGAGTGAAGGAGCTCAGCGCTGTTGTTTTTGTGCGTTCATTTCGCGTTTAAAGGTCTTGTGGAAGACGGATACGCCGAAGATGGGATTTTCGCGGGTTCCGGTGATGGTGATCGGGATGACGGCGCCCCCGGTGCCTTTTTGGAAGAACGGGTCAAAAGGCTTGAGGAACGCAGATTTCACCCCCGTCATGGTTTGCGAAAGTTTTGCCTGGAGCTTCAACTGACCGTGGAAATCGAGTTCGCCGCCATGAAGTTGATAAGAACCGTTCAGAACGATGACTGCGCCCTCGACACTGAAATTCAAATTGGTGAAGGTGATTTTCGCGTTTTCGAGGTGAAAGTGGCCTTTGAGGTCAGAGACCGCACTTCCCGCATCGGGATTGGTTGGCTCGCCTAGACCGTGGCGACTGAGGGACTCCAGTTTTTCGCGGACTTCAGCGCTGGTGAAACGAGCATCGTCCGCGCCGAAATCACCATCGAGGAAAAGCTTATCGATGGCTCTTTCTTTTGACGGGGGAATGACGAGCTTTGTGTGGAGTTTGACGGTACCGGTCATGGGAGATTTCTCGGATTTAACGGCCAAGTTGAGGATATCTTCCAGCCGAGCGTTGGGAGCAGTGACATCAAGAGTGATGAGGTGGCCCTGTTTGACGCGGACCAAGACAACGCTCCCGTTGGCGACGATGAGGGATTTCCCGAGAGTGGCTTTTACGGGATGAAGAAAAGTGTCGCCATCCGTGCCGTCTACAGTAGCGGAGAAATCCGTGTGAAGAGGAACGCCACGGCCAACGGGATCGATGGAGAAATCAGGCGTATCCGTCTGTCCATCGACGGCGAGATGGTCGAGCGGCCCAGCATATTTCCCCGTAGAAGAAAGAATGCCGCCGATCCCGGGGAACGGATTCAGGTCGGCGTCGGAGAATTGATAGTCGCCGGAGACGAGGGTGGCGCCGGGCACGTCGAGATTCCAGGGACCGAATAATCCGGTAGTGGCGATCTCGCCCTTAGGCTTGGCGTTGGTAAGGGTGCCGTGAAATTTGAAAGGCTGGTTGACACCTACATCGAGCAAAAAGAGATTGTGGATATCAAAGTCGAGAGGATCTTTACCGGGCTTTTTGGAGAGGAAGAAGAGATGAGTGTCGTCACAGAGGAGTTTGTCGACGATAACGGATGGCGCAATGGAGGGAGATGCAAGAGGAGGGGATTGGCTTTTTTCGTCTTTGTTGCGAGGAGGAATGGTGATGACCATATTGTGGAGGACGATGCTGTCGACGTGTTTCACATGCCGGAAGAGACCGGAGAGGCCGACATTAAAATCAAATTCTCCAACAACGATCAATGACGGAACGTCGAAGCGATTGTGATAGTGAACGGCAAGACCTTGTCCTTTGACGGTCATCCTGGGCCAGACCTGAACATGGAGTGAATCGAGGTCGACCTGGCTCGAGAAGCGGTGGCTGAGTTCAGCAACGACCCAGGCACGAGTGCGCTCTTCGATGTGGCGGACGCGGGAAGCGACAAGGAAGCCGAGGGTGGTAATTAGTAAGAGACAGGCGAGAAAGAGATAGAAAAACGTTCGAGCCGGTCGCATGTCAGCGGCCATTGCAGCTCCAGCCAACAAATTTGGACAGAAAAAAGACTATTTGTGGAATATATCGGAGTTAGCGGGGCGAGCGGAATCAGGTTTATCCGTTACGTGGATGATGGCTTCGAGCGAAAGAGTGACGGGCGGCAAACAGATTTCATCGCTGCAAGCCTGATAGTGAAGTTTCAAGGGCAGGTGACTATCGCCGGCAGGCGCGTTGGGCAGGACGTTGAGAGGCATGCGAATGACGATGGAATCAGTGTAGACGTTGAGAGGCTTGTTCTTCGAGAAGGTAAAAGTTTTCAGAGTGCCCTTGGGATAGATGATTTCGCCTTGTTTGAAACCGGCGGGAACTTCCGCGCGAAGATCGGTGGGGATCAGGTAGTCTGCTGAGACTTCACGGGCATTGACGTGAAAGCCGGGGCGAATTTTGAGAACGACAGCGACCTGGAAGGCTTTCCCGCGAGCGACCGGATCGAAGGAAACGAAGGCTTGCGGAGAGACGACGTCTTTGCCAGAAGGGGCTTGCGAGCCTGCGGGCTGAGGCAGCAACAATACCGCGAGCAGGAGCATGCTTACGAGAAGCGAGGCATAGAGTTTCACACCGGCACCTGCGTATTGAGTTGTTGCGAGATTACGCGACTCATGACAGCGAACAGATCTTCCCCGGTCTTCGGGAGTATGAAGGCATTGCGTTCCTCGGACCAGGCGAGTTTGAAACTGGTAGATAGCGCGGAAACCCAGATTTCGCGAATAGGAGCGTTGGGAGAGACGACGAAGCGCGCGGGCTCCGGTTCTTCAAAGATAATTTCGAGTTTCCCACTTTCGCCTTCGACGTCGAAATCGTGAATGTCGCCTTGCAGGAGAAGCCGCTTCTTCAAATCTTCGAAGAGGGCGTCGGATTTCTTTTGGAAGTCGTGTTCAGAGAGCATGCGCGGAAGTCCAATCAGAGCTGGGATTCGATTGCCTTGATGAGTTCGTCCTGACTCTTGAGGCCTTGAAACTTCATTACCTGCTTACCATCGCGAGAAATCAGGAAACTGGTCGGGTAACCCAGGATGCCACCGAATTTGTCGGAGGCTTCGTCGGTGCCAAGCCAGATGGGATAGCTCATGGGAAGCTGCTGGCCATTCACGTCGAAACGTTCTTTGGCGACGAATGGGGCGACGACACTTTTGCCTTCTTCATCCATGGCAACGCCGACGACGGTGAAACCCTTGTCGGCATATCTTGCCTGCATGTCGATGAGCCAGGGAATCTCAATGCGGCAGGGATCGCACCAGGTTGCCCAGAAATTCACGAAAACGACTTTACCCTTGAGGTCGGCGAGGGCTACTTCTTTGTCGTTGAGATCTTTAAGTTTGAGTTCGGGGGCGGGCTTGCCAGCTTCACTGCTGGCCGCGATGACGCCGCCGTGCGAGGAGACTCGCGTGGCGCGGTCGGCATAAACCGTGACGGCTATCAGGCCGATAACCGTAAGAACGACGACGACAGTTTTCGATCCCCTCATTGAAGCGAATACCTCCCGATAACGGACGGCCGCAAGGGCAAGAACTGCGACCATGGCAATGCCAACTAATATCCAGAATAATCCACCATGTTCTTGTGAAGCGAAGGGCCGCTCCAGCCACTGCGTCAGAGAGTTCAGGAAGCTGAGTTTGCCGGTGAGCCACGCCAATTTGTTAAAGAAGACGAGGCCGCCGATCAGAAATAGAAGAGCGCCACTGAAGAGCTCGACGGTATGCAGATATTTTCGGAAACGCTGATAGAACTTCAAAAAGCGAGTCAGTTCCAAAGCAGTGAGCAGGAAGGGAACAGAGAGGCCGGCGGAATAAACGGCCAAGAGAAGAACGCCTCGGGCAACGGTGCCGCTGGCGGACGCAAGACCGAGAACGACTCCAACAATTGGGCCAAGGCAGGGAGACCAGCCAAAGGCAAAGGCAAAACCGAGGAAGAAAGCGCTCCAAACGCCTGGTTGCGAGGCAGTGGAACTGCGAAGGTGCACGTCGCGGTTCAGCCAGCGGGCCATGGCCGGACCGAAGAATCCAATGAGAGAGAGAGAAAAGAAGTGCAACGCGGTGAATCCGGGAATCAGTGCCAAGTGACGGAGAAGGGAGATTACACCGAGACCGGCCAGCAAAACGCCGATGATTATGCCTGCTCGAGGAGTGAGCTTAATGAGAAAACCGAGAAGATGAAGGCCAAAAAGGATTACCAATGCGCCGGCAATCGGGGTCAGGGCGTTGCGGTTCTCTTTGAGAAGGCGACCTACAAAGCTGGCAGAAGCGCCCAGCGCGATGAACACCAGAGAAAGACCAGCGACAAAGGAAAGGGCAGAGGCGAGCAGGCTTGAACGAGGGACTTTTCCCTCGCGAAGCTGTTCCATGCCTATTCCAGAAAGCATGGAAATGTAGCCGGGAACCAAGGGGAGAACGCAGGGGGACAAGAAAGAGATGAGCCCCGCGAGAAATGCGCCGGCTAAGGAAACATCGGTCATTTAGAGTCTATCCTCTCCCTAACTATTCTCGCATAAAGCGCCGTTGGGTTGGAGAAGCGAGGTATGGGTTGGGTTCAAGAACTGGCCTTACCCGTTATTTAGACGCGGGAGGCGGGTCAAAGGGCACCTGGGAACCAGGGTGAGTGAGCTTCTGAAAGTGAGCGGCAAGGGCTAAGAGAAAGGGCTCGGAGTGGAGCGGCCCAATGAACTGGAGCCCCAGGGGAAGCTCTCCTTGAGCCCGTGGACATGGAACGGAAATGGCGGGAACACCGGCAAGATTGGCGGGGCGATTCAAACGGAGGAGAAGGGCACGGGCGGTGTAGGAGGAGGCACCGATGGAAATGGAATCTTCGTCAAGAATTGGTGCGCTGATGGGAGTAGTCGGGACCATCAAAGCATCGAGTTCTTGTTCCTTGAGGAGTGCAGTGAATTGAGCGAGGAGTTGTTCGCGGGTTTGAAGAGCGCGCAAATAAGTGACGGCATCCACTTTGCTTCCCATTTCGAGACGAGAGCGGACATCTTCGCCATATTCGGCGGCGCGGCTTGGGAACCAGCCGGACTGCTGGTGGTAGAGAAGAGCTTCAGCCCAAGCGATCTGGTTACCGGCGTCTTCAGATTGATTCAAGAGAGGGAGAGAAACCTTCTTGAAGTGTGCGCCGTGTTTGCGAAGAAGCTTTGTGGCGGAATCGAAAGCGGAATCGACTTGAGGTGAAAGGACGTCGAAGAAGAATTCTTTGGGAATGCCCAGACGCAGGTTGCGGAAGGTGGCTGGTTTCGGTTTGAAGGGCATCGCGCGATTGAATAAGCGCGACGAATTGCGAATCACCTCGAAAAGTGATGTGGTGTCGGAAGCCGTCCTTGACAACGGGCCGACGACATCAAGGCTGGGAGAAAGAGGAATCACATTCTGTGTGCTCACGGCGCCGAGACCGGGTTTCAGGCCAACGAGGCCGCAGAGCGATGAAGGAATACGAATGGAGCCGCCCGTGTCTGTACCGATGCTGCCGTAGCAGAGTCCAGCGGCGACAGCGGCAGCGGAACCACCACTGGAGCCACCGGTGATCCGGGTGCGATCCCAGGGATTGCGCGTGGAACCAAAGTGGGAGTTGCTGTTGGTCGCGCCGTAAGCAAATTCATGCATGTTGGTCTTGCCGAGGATGACAGCACCAGCTTGTTTCAGAGACGTGACTACTGGGGCGTCCTGCACGGGAATAAAATCGTGGAGGATTTGCGAGCCAGCGGTGGTGCGAATTCCCTCAGTGCAAATATTGTCTTTGAGAGAGATAGGAATTCCGTGAAGAAGACCACGATCGCAACGAGCGGAACGGCCTTTGCCTTTGACGAGTTCAGACTCAGCTCTAACAGCTTGTTTCAGGGCGAGTTCAGAGCAGACGGTGATATAGGCATTCAGACCTGGATTGAGTTGATCGATGCGGGAGAGAAGAAATCGAGTCAGTTCAACAGGAGAGAGTTTTCGACTGCGGTACAGCTTGGCAATCTGGATGATAGAGGCATAGGCGAGTTGATGGTCGTTGAGCATCAGAATATCTTGTCGATACGGCGCAGATTGCCGAAGGTGCCGATGTTGGCGACGACGAAGGCCACGCGAAACTGATTTTCTGTGCGGACGGCGCCCAAGTTGATGCGGCGGTATTCAAAGGCCAAGCCGCAGCAGCCACCATTGTAATTGATGAGGGCAAACTGATTCTGGAGCGTGCTGGTTTCGAGGTTGTAACTGAGACCCGCGGAGGCGTTGAAGCCCTTGCGGGTAAGGCTGCCGTACCCAAGGATGGCGCGAATCTGATTGGAGGGAGGTTCGACGAGGGGATCGCCCTGCAAACGAAAATGGGCCGCAGTCATGAAGAATTCGCTGTACGGCTTAATTTTCAGCAATGTGCCAATGGTGGTGACTTTCTGCAGTTGGGGATCGTATTCCAGAATTTGCTCTGCGTCATAGCGGCCTCCGGGAGTGAGCTTCAGATCGCTAACGATGGGAGACCAATTGCGGGGAGTGGAGGCGAACGCGAAGGGAGTAACGGAATCCAGGGCCTGGAACACGTTGCGTTGCCCAGGGACGATGGCACCGCCAAAGGTGGGATCAAAATAATGTTTCTGGATGATGCGCCAGGAAAGGAAATCGACAGGCTGGTCCGGGCCACTTTTGACGAATAGGTGTTGAACGAAACCATATTCGATCTCGTTGGTGTCGGTGATCGTGGCATTGCTGTCAAAGCGGATGAATTCCGAGAAATTGTGAACGCCCGTAACGTAGCGATAGGTGAAATACGGCTCAATCGTGTGTTTGTAGCGGCGTTTCTTGGCCGGGCGGTCAAAGAAACGTTCGAGTGTGGCAGGACGAAATTCGACAGCAAATTCGCCGGTGTTTCTGGAAATGGAGTTACCAGTCAGGTTGCCCAAAACGTTTAAGGAGTCGCCGTAATAGGTGGTGCGAAAGGCGGCGGAAGGAGTCACGCCAAGCCAGCTGCCGAGGTGTAGTGGGATGGAGACTTTTGGAGCGAACTCGACGCGTGGAACGAAATTGGGAGTATTCAAGAATTCGTCATCGCGATGAACTGCTCCAGCGAAGGATTCGAAGGAGAAATAAAAAGGAAGTTCATGAAAAGGGGCCTGCTCGACAGAAGCGAATCTGGCTTCGGGGGAATTGCGAAGCACAACGCTATTTTCGGGATTGATCTGGAGGAAGCTGCGGTCATTCAGGCTGGCGATATTGAAACTGTAGCTGTGAAAATTATTGGTGAGGAAAATGGCGCTTCGGACATCGGAGTTGATGGCGTCTCCATAGCTGTCGGCAAATGCCAGCCGAAAAGTAAGAGAAGAAAGCTGGTTTACATCCGCAACGAAGCGCCAACCATGGTTCCACAGAGACTGGATTTCCAGTTGTTGCTGGTAACCGCCCTGGTTTTGTTTGACATTGTTCGCGTCTGGAATGCCGCGATCCTGAACACCATAATAGGTGTACTTAATCGAAGTGTTCTCAAAGGGGCGGGCGCGAAATTCGGCGCGCTCTGCCGGTCCGCGGCGACTGAAATACTCAAAACCTACGGTGGCATCCAGCCAGGTTTTTGGCGCCCAATAGAAGGCATCGCCAATGATGAAGCCCTTGCTGTTGCTATTGCCGACGACAGGAACCAGAAATCCCGATTGGCGGACGTGGTCGCCGGCGGGAGCAGTGGCAAAAGGTAACCAGACCAGGGGAACGCGATAGAGACGAAAATTGGAGTTGATGAGTGCGACGCTTTTATTGAGGGAGATTTTGGCTTCCGGTGCATAGAACTGCCAGGTGGGATGATGAGGATCGCAAACGGTGAACCAGGAGTGGTGAACAATATAGTTGTCTGAAGAGAGTCGCTCAATCTCCTTAGCCTCGAAATAAAGTGGATTCTCTGTGATAAGAACGGAGGGATTGGGGCGGCGTTCGAGTTTGACGGTACCACGAACGTCTTTAAAGGTGCCGCGACCAGAGCTGATGTTGATGGTGGCTTCGCTTGCTTCGATGTGCTGGTTTTCGTAATCGAATAGAACGTGCCCTGTGGCAGTGGCCTGAGCGGTGATGCTGTTGTACTCCACGTGATCGGCCTGAAGGCGGAGGGTGCCGTAGCGGATGTCCACATCGCCATCGGAGAGGTAGAGGTCCCCTTTCTTGGATTGTGGACCGCTGGAAGAAATTTCCGCAATGGTTCCGGAAGCGGAAGGGATGCGGACTTGCTGGGCGGGAGAGGCTGAACCCATAAGAAGCAGCAGCGAAAGTAGCGACAGAGTGCGCAGGGCGGAATTGGGAACGAGTATAGTCACGCGGCGAATAGGCTCAATAAAAGGAAGAAGTAGCCTAGCACGCGTACCTGTCAAATTGTAGCGGCTGTCCATTTTTCGAAAGATATAGATGCGTGATGGCGATTTAAGGAAGTATCATGCGAACCGAAATCGGTTGGGAGGAATCTGTGCATACAGAAAAACTAAGAATTCTGCTGGGAACTGTAGTCGTGATCCTGGTTCTGGGAATAACGGCGGTGCAAGCAGACACGCCCGCGACGAACGATAAATGGAAAGCGCTGGAGTTTCGCGAGTTGGGTCCAGCGGTGATGGGCGGGCGGATTGACGACTTTGCGGTGGTGGAGAGCAATCCGAGTGTGGTGTTCGTAGGCGTGGCATCAGGCGGGGTCTGGAAGACGACGAACAATGGAACGACATGGGAGCCAGTGTTTGACAAGGAAGGGGTGTCGACAATCGGAGACATTGCCATTGCGCCATCGGACCCGTCAATTGTGTGGGTGGGCACAGGAGAACCGAACAATCGGCAGAGTTCGTCATGGGGAGATGGAGCGTACAAGTCACAGGACGGGGGAAAAACGTGGCAGAAGATGGGGCTTGCGGCCACACATCACATCGGGCGAATTGTGATTCATCCAAAAAATCCGGAGGTGGTGTACGTGGCGGCGTTGGGGCACCTGTGGGGTGCGAACCCGGAACGCGGCGTATACAAGAGCGTGGATGGAGGAAAGAACTGGTTGCAGGTGTTGAAAATTAATGAAGACACGGGGGTGAGCGACATCGCGATGGACCCGCAAAGTCCAGAGACGCTTTATGCAGCCGCGTATGAACGGCGGCGTGCGGTGCACGGATACAACGGCGGAGGCCAAGACGGAGGAATTTACAAGAGTGTCGATGGCGGGGCGACCTGGAAGAAATTGACGAAAGGGCTGCCCTACGAGAATGGCGGAGACGTCGGACGGATCGGGTTAGATATTTATCGCGCAAACCCAAATGTGGTGTATGCGCTGGTGCAGCACGAAAAGGGCGGAATTTACCGGAGCGAAGACAGGGGCGAAACGTGGAAGAAGATGAGCGATACGAATCCACGGCCCTCGTACTACAGCCAGGTGCGCGTCGATCCGAATAACGACAGCCGGATCTGGGTACTGGGCGCCGCGATGTATTTTTCGGAAGACGGAGGAAAAACATTCACGACGGAGCGAGTACAAAAGATTCACGGGGATTATCACGCGTTCTGGATCGATCCGGCCAATTCCAATCACGTACTTGCCGGAAGCGACGGAGGAATTCACTGGAGCTATGATAACGGGAAGACTTGGGACTTTGTGAATACGATTGCGATCGGACAGTTTTATGAAATTGGATTGGACAACGAGCGGCCTTACCATGTGTGCGGCGGATTGCAGGATAACGGGAGCTGGTGCGGCCCGGTGCAGTCTCTGACCAAAGACGGGATTATCAATTCAGACTGGGTGTTGATCCATGGTGGAGACGGTTTCTATGCGCAAGTAGATCCGGTGGAACCGTGGATTGTTTACACAGAATCGCAGGATGGAGATCTGGCGCGAAGAGATTTACATACGGGTCAAGAACGGGGGATTGGACCAGAAGCGAAATTGGGCGAGCCGCATTACCGGTTCAACTGGAATTCACCGGTACTGGTGTCTGGGCATGACCACCGGACAATTTATTACGCTGGGAACTATTTGTTTAAATCCTCCAATCGTGGGGAATCATGGACGCGTTTGGGTGGAGATCTGACTACGGGCGTTGACCGCAATAAACTGGCGGTGTTTGGGAAGGTGCCGGATAAAACGACGTTATCGCGGCACGATGGGGTGCAGGAGTTTCCGACGATTACGACGGTGAGTGAATCACCGATGACACCGAATGTGCTCTGGGTCGGAACGGACGACGGGAATCTGCAGGTTACTCGTGATGCGGGAAAAACCTGGAAGAATGTAGCGTCGCGCGTGCCCGGATTGCCCAAAGGGATTTACGTGAGCCGAGTGGTGGCTTCGAAGTATGCCGAGGGGAACGCGTACGCAACATTTGACGGGCACCGTAACGACGATTACGAGATCTACATATTTGCGACGACGGACTATGGCGAGACATGGAAGGCGATACGTGGTGGGATTCCAGAGACGGCTGGTAGCGTGCATGTGATCCGCGAGCATCCGCGGAATGCAAATCTGCTGTTTGCAGGAATGGAGTTCGGACTGTGGGTCAGTTGGGACCGTGGGGCGAACTGGTCGGCGCTGAAAGGGAATTTTCCGACAGTGCCTGTAGATGACATTCAAATACAGGCAAGAGAAAACGATCTGGTTCTGGGGACGCATGGACGCTCGATCTGGGTGCTTGACGATTTGACACCGATTGAAAAGATGGATGGCGGTGTCGAAAAAGCGGGCATGACATTCTTCCCGCCGCGAACAGCAACGGAGTGGTTTCTGCGCACCAGAAGATGGAGCGGGGGGCAGAAAGAGTTTACGGCGAAGAATCCGGCATATGGTGCACTGTTGAGCTACTACCTGAAGGAAGCGGTTCCACCAGAGCCCGAAAAGACAGCGAAGGAAGAAGACAAGGATAAGACTACGCCGGATAAGAAGAAGGACGAGGCTGGGTCGAAAAAAGAAGGCAAAGTGAAGATCAGTGTATTCGACAAGGACAACAAGCTGGTGCGCGAGTTGGACGGACCGGGGGCAGCGGGGCTAAATCGCACGAATTGGCCATTGCGTTACGACCCGCCGAGCGAACCCACCGATGAACAAAAAGAGGCAATGGCGGCGGGATATTATGATGGACCGCAGGGGCCGATGGTGGAGCCGGGTGAATACACCGTGCGAATCAAGGCGGGAGGGAAGGAAGCTGCGCAAAAACTGACGGTGGAGGAAGATCCGCGGATCACGTTGTCTGCCGCGGATCGTGGGACGCGTCGAGCAGCACTTGACGAGCTGTATGCGATGGCAAAGACATCGAGCAGAGATCGTAAATCGATTGTTGGATTGCAGGCTGCGTTGAAGACCGCTACTGACCAATGGAAAAAAGAGGGTGCGAAAAAAGATGGGGTGAAGGTGCCTGACGAGGTGCAGAAACAAGCGGAGACCTTGCTGAAGAAAGTGGATGAAGTGGCCAAGAAGTATCAGCGGGAAAAGCAGGGATTAGGGAACGCAGGACCGCCATTCGAGTGGCGCCCTGCGCCGCTGCCGGATCAGGTGGAAATGTTGATGGAGGATATCGACGGATTTTGCGCGGCACCCAGCATTCAACAAACGGAAAAGATCGCGGAGCTGAGACCACAGGTAGCGGACGGGTCAGTTGCGGTAAGGAATCTGATTGAGCAAGACCTGCCTGCGCTGAACAAGAAGATGAATGAAGTGGGAGTTCCCCACATCGTTCCGAGTCCGGATGGCGGCAGTAAGGGTGGAGACGAAGAAGAGTGGGACTAGGAACCGCAGCAGGACAAGAATTCGCGCGTCATCCAGTGCTACTTGGCGGGGTCCTTGGCGTGATTGGTGCGATACCAATCGTAGGTGCGTTGCAGGCCTTCCTCGAAAAAGACGGCGGGCTCGTATTCGAGGACTTCGCGGGCACGTGTAATGTCGGCGAGTGAATCGCGGATATCACCCTCGCGCGGAGGCTCGTAGGTGGCTTTAAGAGTATTGCCGGATATGCGGCACAGGAGTTCCAAGGTCTGATTCAGCGATATGGCGTGGCCAGTGCCGATGTTGAAGACCTGACCGGCAGCACCCGGGGCTTCACAAGCGAGGAGATTGGCCTGGACGGCGTTTTCAACGAAGGTGAAATCGCGAGTCTGGTTGCCATCGCCAAACACGGTGGGTTGCGTTCCATCTAGAAAAGCCGTGGCGAAACGAGACAGTACACCGGAGTAGGGCGAATCAGGATCCTGGCGTGGGCCGAAAATATTGAAATAGCGTACGCAGACGGTTTCGAGGCCATAGCAGCGGCCAAAGGTCTGGGCGTACAGTTCACCTACATATTTGGAGACGCCGTAGGGAGAGATGGGCTGCGGCAGCATCGTTTCGACTTTGGGGAGTGTGGGAGTCTCGCCGTAAGCGGACGAAGATGCAGCAAAGACAACCCGTTTTACTTTGTTGTCTCGAGCAGCGACAAGAACATTGAGAGTGCCGTCCACATTGATGCGGTTGGTTTCGATGGGATCCTTGACAGAACGTGGAACCGAAGTGCGGGCGGCAAGGTGAATGACGAAGTCAGCCTGTTGGGCAGCTTTCTGAAGAGTTTCAATGTCGGTGATGGAGCCTTTAAGGAAAGTAATCTTGTTACGGATCTCCGCGAGATTCTCTTCCTTGCCTGCGGAGAGATCGTCGAGGACTACGACACTATGTCCTCGGCGGACGAGTTCATCCACGGTGTTCGAGCCGATGAAGCCGGCGCCTCCGGTGACCAGGTAACGCATTGGGAGTCCTCCTGCCGCGAATGCATTCTTATTGTACGATGGTGAAGCCATCAACCGGCCAAAGGAATCGCACGCGCGTAGCAAAAAAATCATGAGCAAAAAAGTCCAGATTATTGTTGGGGTTGTGTGGGTGCTGCTGGTTCTGGGCGGCTATCTGTATTACCGGCAGGAGAAGAGAAAGCCGGACGCCAGGCCGGCCACAGAATACCCCGTGAGTGGAGAGCCGATTCCGTCGCCAAGTGGGGCCACCCCTGCGGCAGGCAGCGAAGGCGAAAAGCCGGTGGGAAAGAAACCAGCGCCTGCGGCAATCGTGCCAATGTTGCGGGCAGGTGAGACTCTGGAGTTTGCCGCCAATATTCCCAAACTTAACAGTACGGTCGCCAGCTTGAAGATAGTGGTGGGAGATCAAAGACTTCTAGCGGGAAAGACAGTCTGGCACCTGCAGGCTTTTGCGCACACCGAGAATCCTTATCGCATGGTATTTGAGTTGGACGATCAATTCGACTCCTATAGCGAAACAGGACCATTGACGAGCGTGCAATATGAAATGCATTTGAGCGAACGCGGACAGAAAGCGGACTCAGTACAAAGACTGCTGTCGTCCAGCAAAGAAACGGCTCCAGGCGGAGCGTCGGCTGCGCGAGTTTTGCCAGGCACGAGGGATCCGCTGGGGTTACTGCACTATTTGCGGAATGTAGACTGGGATAAGACGCCAGAAGTTCACTCGCCTGTTTATGACGGGCGGAAGCTATACGATGTTCGCGCGAGGTTGCAGAGCAAATCTGAGCCGGTGACGGTTCCTGCCGGCAAGTACAATGCTTCGAAAATAGAAATTCACGTCCTGGATAATGGGACGGAGATGAAAGATGCACACTTTGTGTTGTATCTGGCGAATGACGGAGCACGAACGCCGGTGCTCGTAGAAGCTGTATTGCCCATAGCTACGGCGCGCGTGGAACTGAAAGTTAAATGATCAACAGTGTCAGCCCAGGTTAGGTATCAGGATGCCCGCCTCGGAGGCAGCCGCTTCACGATCTCGCTGAGTATTCAGCCTGCCTAGAAACGCATTAGCAGGCGACGATGCGTTCGCGATGACGGATTACGCGACGCGTTGCGTTGCGTGAGTCGACGACGATCTTCGACGAATCCACAATCACGCCGTAATCATAACTGGAATGGTCGGTGGCGATGAGCACGACGTCATATTTCGCCAGCGTTTCGGGAGTAATAGGAACCGACTTCATTTGAGAATAGTCGTAGTGGCGCATCTTGTGGAGTTGCGGGAAGTAGGGATCGTTGTAATCGAAATTGGCGCCACGCTTCTGAAGAATTTCCATGATTTTGAGGGTGGGCGATTCGCGCAGGTCATCGACGTCCTTTTTGTAAGCCACGCCGAGGATGAGTACCTTGGAGCCTTTAAGGCTTTTATTGTGCTGGTTCAAGGCATCAGCAACTGAATCCACCACGTGATAGGGCATGGCAGTGTTGATTTCGCCGGCTAGTTCAATGAAGCGGGTGGAGAAATCGTACTCGCGCGCTTTCCAGGAAAGATAGAAGGGATCGACGGGGATGCAGTGACCGCCGAGGCCGGGGCCGGGGAAGAAGGGCATAAACCCAAAAGGCTTCGAAGAAGCCGCTTCGATGACTTCCCACACATCAACGCCCATCCGAAGGCAGAGCAACTTCAGTTCATTCACGAGGGCGATGTTAACGCAACGAAAAATGTTTTCGAGCAATTTTGCCATTTCCGCAGCGCGCGTGGAGCTGACGGGAATAACTTTGGCAACGACCTGAGCATAAAGGGAAACGGCGGCCCGGCCGCTGGGAGGATTTACGCCACCTACGACTTTGGGAATCTGCGCCAAACCGTATTGTTTATTGCCGGGATCTTCGCGCTCTGGCGAAAAGGCCAGGAAGAAATCGCCAGAAACATTTTCATTCTCCGGGCCGGAGACGATTGGACAGCGAAGACCGCTTTTTTCCAACATGGGGAGAACCAACTCTTCCGTCGTACCAGGATAAGTGGTGGATTCAAGGACCACGAGCTGCCCCTTCTGCAGGTGGGGCTGAATCGACTTGGCGGTTTCTTCCACGTAGCTAAGATCCGGTTCGCGATATTCATTCAGCGGAGTGGGAACGCAGATAAGAATGGCGTCAGCTTCACGGAGCTTGGAGAAGTCCGTGGTGGCGCTGAAAAAACGGCTGTTGACGTACTGCTGAATCTTGGTCTGCTGAATGTGCTCGATGTAAGATTTTCCAGCGTTGAGAAGTCTGACCTTCTCGGGATCGGTGTCAAATCCAGTTACTTTGTGGCCGGCCTCTGCGAAACGAAGGGCAAGCGGGAGCCCAACGTAGCCGCAACCGATGATGGCAACCTTGAGCTGGCTGCCCTTGAAGAACTCTGGTTTTCTGTCAGTAGCCATGGAATCGAACGCGCTCCTAATCGTCTAAGTAAGCTGAGAAACATGCCTAAGGGTAAGGCGACAAACGACCTATGAAAGTATAGCCGTTTCCGGAAGCAACCTTGGAATGGAAGCAGCAAAAAGTTTCCAAAGATTGATAAAAGGAAGACCTGAGGAAAGGCGGGTTGCCAATCGGCAAAAGCGGGGCGAAGATAAGGATAATGCAAAAAATCGAGATGGCCTTTGACGAGTCTCTCCAAGCAAAATGTCACTGATCCTCACGGTGCTCGCACTCGGACTTGCCGTGGGCGTGCTGGTGGGCCTGCTAGGAATCGGGGGGGGCGTTGTTCTTGTACCGGCGATGGTGTACCTGCTCCACTATGACCAGCACCTTGCGCAGGGGACATCACTTTTTATCCTGCTTCCGCCCATTGGACTGGGAGCGTTGCGGGGTTATTGGAAGAATGGGCAAGTGGATCTGCGGGCAGGGATCATCAGTGCTGTGGGCTTCCTGCTGGGTGGATACATAGGCGGGCGAGTGGCGGTGCCGATGTCCTCCAAATATCTGCAGGCGGTATTTGGATGTTTTCTGATGCTCTCGGCGATTTTGCTGTGGGCAAAGACGAGGCAGCGGCCGGCGCCGGGAGAAGCAAAGCGGGAAGAAGCGAAGCAAAGCTATACGCGGGATGCCGGAGTCTTTGTACTCGCGGGTTTCTGCGGAGTGGCCGCAGGAATGGTCGGAATTGGAGGAGGCGTCCTGCTGGTACCGCTGCTGGGACTGCTCTTTGGTTTTAGCCAACACAAAGCACAAGGGACCAGTCTGGTGGCGTTAATTCCGCCAACCGGGCTTTTGGCGTTCTTGACGTATGCAAGAGCCGGCTACGTTTCGTGGCAGTCAGGTTTTTTGTTGATCCCGGGAGTTTTTTTAGGGGGGATTCTGGGGGCCAAGCTGGCGCGGCAGCTAAATCCAAGAGTGATGAGGCAAGTGTTCGCCGCACTGATGTTTCTGCTGGGAATCTGGCAGGTCTTCTCGGCCTCGCGAACCTGACGCATACTGGAAGGTAATGGTAGACATTCACTGTCACATTCTGTTCGGACTGGACGATGGGGCGCCAACGATAGAAGATTCTCTGGCGATGGCGGAGGACGCAATCGCCGATGGCATAACGCATGTGGTGGGAACGCCGCACTCGAGTAGTGAGCACAAGTTCGACTTTGCCAGAGTGCGGGCGGCGCGAGACGAACTGAGCGCGAAGTTGGAGGGCCGGTTGACCCTGGCGACTGGGTGCGATTTCCATTTGAATCCGGAAAACATACAGGCGATACGAAAGGAATCCGCTCCGTTTTGCATTAACCAAAAGGATTATCTGCTGGTGGAGTTCAATGAGTTTTCAATTCCTCCGGCCATGAATCAGACGCTACACGAATTGCATCTTCAGGGGCTGCGACCGATAGTGACGCATCCAGAACGGAACGCCATTCTTCGAACACAGCCAGATCGATTGCGGGATTGGGTGCATCAGGGTTGTTTTGCGCAAGTGACGGCGGGTTCGTTGGCGGGCGTATTCGGGCCTCTGGCGAAGGAAAATGCCTGGGCATGGATGGCGCAAGGTTTGGTGCACTTTGTTTCCAGCGATGGGCACAACACAACGCGAAGGCCGCTGAAGTTGAAATTCGCCTATGAGGCTGTGAAGTCGCGATTCGGAGAAGAAAAGGCAAGAGCGCTGTTTCTCGACAACCCCATGGCGGCTTATGAGGGACGGCCATTGCCGCATATTCCGGAAGTGTCCAAAGAAATCAAGATCGAGAAGCGAAAAAGATTCTTTTTCTTCTGAATAAGCAATTCAGTTCATCCAGGGGTGTATTCCTCAAGGGCTTTCAAGCCCCAATTTCGCCAGGCTCCGTATGTCGGAGCTAAAGCTGCGACCCCTGAAGTCGGGTGGCGGGACGCACCGGCAAGCCTAACCACACATTGACTAGTCCGAGGACTTCGCGAACTACATCGAGCAGGTCAGTGGAATTGCGCCACCAGCGAGAGGCATCGAAGGGATCGTCCGAAACATCGCGGACAACGGCTTGACCCTGTTTCCCGGAGAGAAGGCGCCAGAGAGACCGCGCGCGGCGTGTGTGGACCTTGGAGGTAACGATAATGACCTTGCGGTCTTGCTGGAGCTGAAGATTCTTGCCGATAGTGATGATTTCATCCGCGGTATTCTCAATTGGCGGGTCGATGATATGGATAGCGCTTTCCGGCACGCCCTGTTGAATCAGAACGAGTTTGTTGTACGTCTCCTCGCTGGTGAAAGGGACATTAAGATTCTTGAAAGTAGCTCCGGGTTCTATCGAATGGGTAAGCCAGACTTCCGACGCATAGCCTTTGCGATAGAGTCGAGCCGCTTCCAAGGCGCGCGCAGGCATTCTGCCACTTAAAACAGCGATTGCGGAGGCGTGTACGAGAGGATCCTCTACAATTAGCCACCGACCTAGATTGAAAAATATGCTCAGGAGCAAAAGTAAAAGGAAACAGAGGAGTAAAGGCCATGCGCGCGGTTTCCGCTGTGATGGTCCAGGCACGATCGTTGCGCAGAGAAAAGTCGGCATCGGTGGCGAATCGTAACCTGTACGTTGGGCAAGGTCAAACGGGATCGCTGCCATATGGCAGATATTCGAATGGTTAAATGTGCGGGCGGCACGATAAACTATTCGTTTGTGGCAAGGGAGGATGTGCATGAGAGCAGTAGTAACCGGCGGAGCAGGGTTCCTGGGATCCCATCTGTGCGATCGTTTGCTGGGAGAAGGATGGGATGTGCTGGCGCTTGATAATTTCATAACGGGCGACGCGCGGAATGTGAACCATCTGAAGGGGAACAAGCACTTCCAATTAGCCCAAAAAGATGTGAATGAGCCTCTTGAAGTGGAAGGCGAGATCGGCTACGTATTTCATTTTGCTTCGCCCGCCAGTCCGCCGGATTACCTGAAATTCCCCATTGAAACACTGAAGGTTGGATCTGTGGGGACGATGCACGCCCTGGATTTGGCTCTGGAAAAGAAGGCGAAGTTCTTTCTGGCTTCGACCAGCGAGTGCTATGGCGATCCTAGCATTTCTCCCCAAGTGGAAACGTACTGGGGAAACGTCAACCCGGTAGGCCCGCGCAGTGTCTACGATGAAGCGAAGAGATTTGCGGAAGCAACGACAATGGCATACCACCGGCATTACGGTGTGGATACGCACATCGTGCGGATTTTTAACACGTATGGACCCAGGATGCGATTGAATGACGGGCGTGCGCTGCCGAATTTTGTGTACCAGGCACTGAGTGGACAGGCGATTACGATTTATGGAGACGGCAAGCAAACGCGAAGTTTTTGCTATGTTTCGGACCTGATCGACGGGATCTACCGGCTGAGCCAATCCGATGAGCATTACCCGACGAACATCGGGAATCCGGTTGAACTGACAATCTACGAATTTGCGAAACGGATTCTAAGTCATTTTCCCGAAGCAAAGGGGCTTATCCACGAGCCGCTGCCGGAGGATGATCCAAAACAGCGCAGGCCAGACATAACGAAGGCCAAGAAACTGCTTGGCTGGGAGCCGAAGGTGGGGCTCGAAGAAGGGCTGGGTTATACCCTGGAATATTTTCGGCAACAATTTGCGCGCGAAAGTGCATCGACGAAATAACGTGTAAGGCCTCAGGATGGATCTGAGGAATAATGCCGTGAAGAAAAAGCAGATTTCCCGCGTAGCTCGGGGCGACATGCGCGCATATAGGGCACTGTGAACGTCAGGGGTTACTTTCTGCCGAACGAATAGTAATCAAAGCCCAGGTCCTGCATGCGCTGAGGAGAGTATAGATTTCGTCCATCGAGGACCAGACGACGCGCCATCAGCTTGCCTGCCCTTTCCCAATCGAGATCGCGGAAAACCTTCCATTCCGTACAGACTAAAGCAGCATCCACGTCTTTCAGCGCTTCATAAGGATCTTCGTGATAGGTGACATTGGGGAAGACCGGCCTGGTCCGTGAGATGGCTTCGGGGTCGGTAGCGTGGACTTGCGCGCCTTCCTCAAGGAGACGGCGAATCACGTCGAGAGCGGGAGCAAAACGGATATCGTCGGTGTTGGCTTTAAAGGCGAGGCCGAGGACGGCAACGCGCTTGCCTTTGATAACCCACAAGGCTTTATGGATTTTCTCGAAATAGTGATTGATGCGCTGCTTGTTCACACGCTCCGCGGCTTTCAACATTTCAAAATCCACGCCAACAGAAGAAGAAAGATGGATAAAAGCTTGAATGTCCTTCGGGAAGCAGAATCCGCCAAACCCGAGGCCGGCTTTCAAGAATTGAGTGCCAATACGAGGGTCGAGGCCCATGGCGTGAGTAACCTCCTCGACATCGGCGCCGATGCGTTCACATAGGTCGGCAATTACGTTGGCATAGCTGATTTTGAGCGCAAGAAAGGAGTTGGAGGCATGCTTGATCAACTCGGCGCTATTGATGGTGGTGACAAGGAGTTCGCCGGGATTATCCGTTGGACATTTTTCCGCGTGAACGGGGCAATGGAACTGCCGCTTCAGGATAGGAGCATAAATCTCGCGCATTTTCGCTACGGAAGTCTCGTCTTCCACGCCGACCACGATTCGATCCGGGTGAAAGAAGTCAGCAACCGCGGTTCCTTCGCGGAGAAATTCCGGATTCGAGGCAACCTGGAATTTCACCTTGCCGCCCTGCGAATAAGCGGCGAGTGCCTTCTGCAATTGCATGCCGGTGAGTGCCGGCACGGTGCTTTTTTCCACGACTAGTTTGGGAGTACGGGCTTCCTGGGCGATCTGACGGGCTACGTGATCGATGGCCGACAGATCGGCCTCCCCATTTTCTTTTGGAGGCGTGCCGACGCAAATGAAAATTACATCGCCAGCGCGGATGGCCTCCCCGGCATCTGAAGTGTAGGAAATTCTCTTCTCGGCAACTGCGCGCTTCAAGACTTCGTCGAGATGTTCTTCGTAGATGGGGACTTTCCCGGCTTTCAACTGATCGATACGTTTGGCATCGATATCCGTGCAGAAAACTTCATGACCGGCGGCCGCCAGACAAGCGCCGGTGACCAATCCCACGTAACCACATCCGATTACCGTTAGACGCACTGTAATACTCCTGTAAGAATCTAATAGATTATCAGTTCACGTTGAGGCGGGCCAATTCAACATACTTTCATCGCGATTCCGGAACTTATTTTCTGCCGAGCAATAAACCGCGCAAACCCATCAGAACGAGGCGAGGCTGGCTGCGCACCACATTCCAGAGCAGGCGGGTGGATTCATCACGATTGATTTCGCCCAGAGACTGCCGGGTAGAGTCGTTGAGCATGTCCACCAGGCGGGAATAATCCTCCTGCTGAAAATAGTGAAGAGCGCGACGGATGAGCCAATGAGTTGCCAGTTCACGACGCAAGGCCCGTAGTTCTGACTGGCCGTTTTGCAGAATAGCATCGGCTACCCCGCGTGCGCCGCGGAACCCGGTCACGATGCCACCTACGGTGGAAACTTTCACCTGTGCGGCAGAATCGCCGACGAGATAGACCTCTCCGCTTCCTACTGTTCGCTGAACGGGAACCCAACGCTTGTAGACCGGGATTCTGGCTCCCTGCCATTCGATGGGCTCAAACCTCTTTCTTTCGAGGAAACGATCGAAGCAGGCTTTGGTGGCTTGACCTTGTTCTCCGATGACACCAACGGCTGCGCGCTCCTTTGATTCGGGAATCATCCAATAAAAATAGGGAGTGTCGTCCGGGATGAACCATACGCGGGTGGTATCCGGAGGGCAATCCTTGGGGAGTTTGACCACGGCCTGAATGAGAGGAACAGTTTCCACAGCGGGCCAACCAGCGGCACGAGCGACGCGGCTTGTGGCACCATCGGCTCCAATTACATTCTGAGCATGCAAATCTCGACGTTGACCACCCTGGTCAACCTCGACGTGGAGTCCGTTACCGTTGGGACCGAGAGCAAGGAACCTGGTATCGAATTCAAGTTGAGCGCCAGCTTCTTGAGCTTCTTCGGAGAGAGAACGGATCAGGCTGGAACGTTCGATGATGAGATCTGGTTGACGAAGTGAAAAGTGAGCGGAGCGCCCGTTGGTGAAAAGCTCGAAACGATTGATCTCGTTGAGGATGCAAGATCTGGCATTAGTAGTGATCTGGTTCTTGAAATGATCTGTAACAATGAGGGTGCGGGAATTGGCTTCCAGCGTTGGGCGCGATTCGATGACGCGTACAGACTTGCCGCCTTGCGCCAAGCGCGTGGCGGCGTACAAACCAGCGGCGGACCCACCGACGACGAGGATTTCCTGACTGTCCCGGCTGGGCCGGTTTGTATTGCGTTTTTCCACCGTTCGCTTCTTTGCCTTTTAAGTATGGAACGTGAACTTCTGGCCGATTCAACACGCACAGAATTGGCAAACTGATGCAACCAACACCCCGAGCGGTGCCAAACAGTATATCGAAACGGAACTGGAGGCACAAAACAGGTTTACTGGATTACCAAGAAGAAATTAACGAAAGCTGAGGGAAAACTTCAGGTCGCTACCTTCTTCACTTGCCGTTCATAGGGGGCCTTCTCGAGCCAAGCGACTGCGAGGAGCATGCAAACCAAAATGCCGCCAGCAACCAGACCAGCTCCCAGAGGGGAAAGATAAGTGACCAGGATGGCGGCTCCCCCGCAGGTTGCGCCGACGAGGTACATGGCCAACACGGCACCGCGCTGACCGAAGCCCAGATTGGCCAGGCGATGTGCGGAATGATCCTTGCCTGGAGTGGCGAAGGGAAGCAATCCGCGTCGTGATCGAGAGATGGTTACAAGAGTGGTGTCAAAAATTGTGGCGCTGAGAATGAGAAGGGGAGCCAATAAATTGGCGAGCGGAGTGGCGTAGTCAATCCTCAGTTTGAGAGCGAGTGTGGCCATCAGAAAGCCGAGGAACATGGCTCCGCCATCACCCATAAAAATCTTAGCCGGTTTGAAGTTCCAGCGAAGAAAACCGGCAGAACCACCAAGCACGGCCGCAGCGAGGGTAGTGACCAATGTCTGGCCGCTGAGATAGGCGAGCAGAGCGAAGAATACGGCGGCCATGGCGGCGACACCAGCGCACAAACCGTCCATATGATCGAGAATGCTGAACGAAGCGGTAATACCGACAACCCAAAGGATGGTGAGGGCTGCATCGAGCCAATATCCGGAGCGGCCTCCTACCAAGGAGTTAAAGACCTGGGTGTGAATGCCGGTAGCCAGGAGAATTACGGCAGCCAGGGGCATGGCGACGAATAATTTTAGTTGGTGATGCAACCAGCCGCGGTCATCGAGAAAGCCTACAACGGCAACCAGCGTCGCGCCGGTGACAATGCCAATACTCTGTGCTCTTGCGGGACCATCAAAGGCAAAGAGAATTCCGAGCATGACGCCCGCGTACATGGCTAAACCACCGAGAAGAGGGATGGGTTTGAGATGGACCTTGCGCGGACCTGGGAGGTCCACCATTCCAACACGAATGGCCAATGCGCGAACAGGTACTACAAGGAGTAACGATGCTGACGCAGCGACAAGAAAAGCCAGCAGACCCGCACTCATGCGCCCTCAATGCTCGTTCTGACGAAACCAGCCTGGGCGAGTCGGCTGGCGCGTAAACAGAGACGTTGCCGGTTTGGGATCCGGCTCCCAAGTCAACAGCAGGACGGCGGTCGAGAGATACCGCCAAGGCTGCCCCCACGCAGCCCCAATAAGATAACGCGAAACATTTCGTTTCGCCATAGGCTTATCGCCCTGATGGAGGCCTAGTGGATTTCAAGTCATTGAAGTGAGCCAATTTTGGATAGTGAACGGCGGCACGGGGGCGCCCCTCAAACCCGGGCTGCCTCTTCGACAATGGACACGAGCTTCTTCAGTTCCTCGTCTCGTGCGAACTCGGTGGCGGCGACAGAAGCTGCGGCAGACATGCGTTCCAATCTTTGGGGGTCGCCAGCTAGCAGCTGTACGTAACGGGCGAACGCGGAAGGATCATCCGGGTCGACAGCAAGGGAGAATCCTTTGCTCTCGCCGATAGAGACCACATCGCTTTCGGGGGGAGCCACCGCGACGATGGGCTTGCCTGCGACGAGGATTCCATACATTTTGCTGGGAACCACGACACCTTCAAGGCCGCGCTTGACCGTAATGATATGAGCGTCGGCGGCAGCCAGGACGGAAGAGATCTGGCTGCCGGGGAAAAACGGCAGGAAACGGACATTCGGGATGTCTTTGGCGGCAGAGACCAGACGATCGCGTTCTGCGCCCTCACCGACGAAAACCAGGCCGATACCTTCGCCAGCCAATTCTTTTGCTCCGGTCAGCAGTGTGTTCCACGCGCCGTAGAATCCGAGATTCCCAGCATGAAGCAGCACGAATCGGAATCCGCCACGAATGGCGCGGACGACATCTTCATCGAGAGGGGGAGGCGATAAATCCGGGACAGGCAGTTCTGCTCCATCACGTACGACGGAGACACTGGCGAATGGAACGCCCTTGGCGACGATCCGGTTGCGCATATCGTCACCGAGCGCGACCACACGGGCAGCGCGGCGAAGTGCCCAGCGATGGAGTTTCTCCCAGATGCGAGAGAGAAGACCGGGCTCAACGATAGAACCACCAACTGCCATGTCGGGATACATGTCTCGAATATTGTAGACGAAGGGTTTGCCTTTAAGCAGTGCCACAAATGCCGCAACAATGCCCTCGAAAGGGGGATCGGTCATAGCGAGGACAACGTCGCAAGGCAGAAAAAGCGCACGTGGAACGGAGAGCAAGACATAGGAAAGATAATTGAAGACACGTTTCTTCATCTGTAATCGCGGATAGTCTGTGGAGCCGACACGAATGATGGCGACGCGATCGACTTTTTCTTTTTGAAAAAGCCGCCATGGGCGTCGTTCCGTGGGATCGTAAGAAGGCCGGCCGCAAAGAACCGTGACATCATGCCGGGAAGCAAGTGCATCGACGACGGTCTTGGCCATTTTTGCGGTGGCAGAGGTATCTGGCGGAAAGTAGAGATTCAGAAGAAGAACGCGCACTTTGCCAGTGTACAGGGATAGAAATGCCAATTGAAGTAGTGGACCGCGGTCTGACAGTGGTCTGGCGCCTGCCTCACAATAGTCGAACAAAATCGAGGACAGTTGGACCAATTCTGTACAGAAGGACAGTTACGCACTGCCACAAGTGTCTTTACCTTGAGAGCATCCCAAACCAGCAGGAGGGTCCGAATGCTCCCCAATGCGCGATGCAGAACAGTTTTATTCGCCTTGTGTTTCGTGGTGTGCGCCGTTGCCATGAGGATGCAGGCGCAGCCGGCTTCTATGCCCACGGCAGTCTTGAACGCGCATAGCGTTTTTGTCGAAAACGAAACAGGATTTGTGGAACTGCAATACACAGCAGTTCTGGAATTGAGCAAGTGGGGTCATTTCCAGCAAGCTGAGAGCCGGGAAAAGGCGGATCTGGTGCTTGTGCTCAGCAGCGGAACTCATGTCCACGCAATCCCGGATGGACAGTATCCGCGAACTACGGGATTGAACGCATTTTCGGAAGAGGCGGTGCCAAAGGGACATACCAGACTTGCCCTTGTAGATCCGAAAAGTGGAGCCACCTTGTGGAGCGGTTTTCACAAGACCGAAGGCGGCAAGGTGAGGACTGGACACCTGCTTGATGAACTGAGGCAGGCTTATGAGGAAACTGAAAAGAGCAAGAGATAACGACACGGTTAATCGGATTTCATTTTGAAGAGATGGATGGGGAGCGCAGCAGTCGGGCGCTCCTTCGTCATTGGCGGCGGCTGCACATTCTGGTATAGCTACGATTGAGGAAGCGCAGGAAGCTTCCTTCGAACTAATCGCTCCGGAATGAAGGCCAAATTATGGAAATAACGGTGGAGCATCTGGGGGCAGTGCAATTCGAAATCAAAACGCGCGGACACTCGATCGTAAGCGACCAGCCCGTTAACGCTGGCGGGTTCGACGAAGGAATGACGCCGCCGGAGTTGCTGCTGGCGTCGCTGGGATCCTGTGCGGGCTACTATGCGGCGGAATACCTGAGGAAGAAGAAACTAGCCACTGAGGGAACGCGAGTACACGTGAGCTGTGAGAAGCTCGTGAAGCCGATGGCCCGCTTGACGGACTTTGTGATTGAAGTGGATGCCCCCGTGGAATTGGATGCGGAACAATTGAAAGGTATGGAAGCGGCGGTAGAACATTGCCTGGTTCACAATACGCTTCTGAACCCGCCGAAAATCTCGATCAAGACCGCAGGGCTAGTGATGGCCACGCGATCCGGGAATTAGCGAGCGATCATTTTACCCAGTAACTCTTTCAGAACTTTGGCGGCTACAGTTGCCGTAAGGCCAGAAGAGTCTCGTACGGGATTGAACTCGACCAAATCGGCACCGACGATTGGCTGAGGCAAAGCATGAATATAACGGATGGCCTCGCGCGTGGTAAGGCCACCGGGTTCCCAGTGCGAAATGCCGGGGGCGAAGGCCGGATCCAGGACATCGAGATCGAAGGAGACATAGATAGGACCAGCGAGCTTGAGGGCTGCCAGATCCGGCAAGTTATTCATATCAAAGATTTCCACTCCATACTGTTCCGCTTGGGACCGCTGATGGTCATTGAGAGTTCGGATGCCGATCTGGACTAAGCGTTGAACCAGTTTTTCTTCGGAGATGCGTGCGAACGGACTAGCGTGCGAATGGGGATTGCCCTCGTAGTCTGCATAAAGGTCTGGGTGGGCATCGAAATGGACTAGCGTGATGCCGGGTACGCGTTTGCCAATGGCGCGAAGAATCGGATAGGTGACGGAATGATCGCCCCCAAGGCTAACCGGGCGTTTCTTGCTTTCGATGATGGTGGCCACAGCTGCTTCGATGCGCTCGTAAGCGTCAGGCGACTCCATGTCCAGCAAGTCGCCAGCATCTTCGAAGGAATTGGGAAGATCGAGATTTATGCGAGTTTCGGTGTAATGGTTCCACGCGTCCGAATTAAGAGCTTTGCGAATGAGCGGGGGAGCTTGTGCGGCGCCTCGAAGAAAAGACGAGTTTTGGTCGTGAGGAATACCGAGCAGAACGGGAATGCCAGAGTGATGAAAGACTGGAGCGGGTAAATTCATTGTCGCGTGATCAGGAAGTTGCCGAGGACAAGGGCGTCCATCTTCGTGCGTAAGAAGCAGTCGAGAGCTTCCTGAGGGCGGCAGACGATTGGTTCGTTGTCGTTAAAGGAAGTGTTGAGGACGACGGGCACGCCGGTTTGACGTTCGAATTCCGTGATAAGCGCGTGATAACGAGGATTGGCATCGGCGGTGACAGTTTGCAAACGGCCGGTGCCATCAACGTGGGTAGGGGCGGGAATCTTGTCGCGCTTGTCGGGCAAAACGGAATACGCGAGGGTCATGAATGGTGAGGGTTGAGACTGAGAAAACCACTGGCCCGTTTTTTCAGCAAGGATAGAAGGAGCGAACGGACGAAAGATTTCGCGATGCTTGATGCGGCTGTTCAGAATCTCTTTCATCTCTGGGCGGCGAGGATCGGCAACGATGCTGCGATTGCCCAATGCGCGCGGTCCCCACTCGGCGCGGCCCTGATACCATCCGAGGATTCTGGCTTCGGCAATGATAGCAGCGGTTTGGCGCATTAATTCGTCGTCAGGCAGTTCGGAGATGGAGAAACCGCCTTGTGATGCGGCACTTTCATTGATTGCGGCGCGAATTTCTGCCGTTGAGAAACCTGGTCCCCAGTAAGCGTGCTTCATTTCGAAGGAACGAGGCTTGCCGAGGGTCTGATGCCAGACGTGATAGGCAGCGCCAACAGCGAGGCCGGCATCACCTGCGGCGGGATGCACGTAGACCTGTTCGAATGGCGTCGATTCAAAGATTTTTCCGTTGGCTACGCAATTGAACGCCACACCACCGGCCAAGCAGACCGCTTTGGCGCCGGTTAGTGCTGCCAATTTCTTGAGCATGCCGAGATAGACCTCTTCAAGACGGGCTTGCAGAGAAGCGGCGAGGTCGCGATGCCGTTGCTCGAGCGGTTCATCGGTTTGTCGAGCAGGTGCTCCCAGTTTCTTTGGGAGACCGTCCGAAAACATTTTGCCGAGGACAGGAGTTTTGTCCGAGTCTGCCCAGGACATTTCCGGGCCAGTTCTGTGGTGCGTGAAGTAATCCAGACCGAGACGAAATCCGAATTCGCCGCCATTGGCGCTGAATCGAACTATGTCCCTAAAAGCTTCCATATATTTAGGCTCACCATAGGCGCCAAGGCCCATGACTTTGTACTCATCGCCGAATTTCAAGAAGCCAAGATATTGGGTGACAGCGCTGTAGTAGAGACCCAAGGAATGTGGAAAAGAGATGGAGCCGTCGATCTGCATACGATTGCCGGTGCCTACGCCCCACATGGTGCTGGCGAAATCGCCCAAGCCGTCGGCGGAAAGAAGAGCAGCATTTTCGAAGGGAGAGACGAAATAGCTGCTGGCCAAGTGCGCTTGATGATGCTCAATGCGGTGAAAAATGGCTTTCAACCTGGCCGGGTCGTTGTCAAAGGCGAAAGCAAGGGCTTGAGGAATGCCAGTGAATTTTGAGATGACTTTGATGCGTTCGCGCGCAAAGGAAGGCATGCGTACGGCATAGAAAAGTTTTGTGGCAAGACGCGCATAAGGATTGCGTGGAACTGCGACGTGATCAATGTCAGCGAGGGTGATTCCGGCTTCCTTAAGACAGTAACGAATAGCGGCGGCAGGAAAGCCCGCGGCATATTTGACGCGATTAAAGCGTTCTTCTTCCACAGCAGCGATAAGCTTGCCATCGCAAACAAGTGCGGCGGAGGCGTTGCCGTGATAAGCGTTGATTCCGAGAATATTCATAGAGTGTTATGAGCCTAACTTAAGGTAGCAAAAAAGTTTGCCTTAAACGCCGGCGGGCATAAAGAATCAAGATAGATGCTGTCTGCACCATTCATTGAGCACGTAGAGCGACCAGGGGCGAGACCAGGTAGTTTGACCGTGCAAAAAATTATCCCACACACCGCGAACACCCGCAGCATGCAAATGGGTGGCAAGAGCAGGTACAAGATTGGAAAAGCTAGCTTCCAGTTTCGGGCGGAGCTCAGCGCGCAGCCACGCTTCCCAGGGCAGTGTGAAGGTGCGCTTTTTCTGCCGCAGGATCTCTGCCGGAAGCAACCCTTCCATTGATTTCAACAGAAGGGCTTTCTTCTGATCCGGGCGGACGCGAGCAGAGTCAGGTAGAGCGCACATGAATTCCACCAGAGGCGTATCGAGAAATGGAACGCGAACTTCCAGGGAGCGCGCCATGCTGACGGAATCGGTGTCTCGTAAAAGTGTGCTGTTCATGTAAGTACGCAGTTCCAGCCAGGAAATTGCAGCGATGGGCTGGAGGGCGCGAGATTGATCGGCTGTTCTCTCTAACCAGGCAAGCCAAGTGGGATCGAGGGAGGCTCCATCGGGGCCAATGCGGCTGCTGTGAAACAGCGGATCGATGAGTCGATGCAAATTGGATGGCGGAAATAGCAAGCGAGTAAAAAAGTAAGGATGAGGAAAGACTTCAGGCATCTGCCAGGCGTCGGAGATTTTCCGGGCCGCATCGGGGGTGCTTCTGCGGGCAAACAAAGTTTTCAGCAAGGGCGAACTCACTCGACGGAAAGGACCAGGGAGCACGCGTGCAACAGAACCCATTCGAGCAAGCTTGGAAGTGTCGGTGAACGATGTGTATCCGGCAAGAAGTTCATCGCCCCCAAGGCCAGATAGAGCGACCTTCAGACCAACCTGGCGTGCGGCCCAAGAAACAAAGTAAGTGTTAATGCCATCCATGGAAGGCTGGTCGAGAGCAGCCACAGCTTCGTCGATCCGGAAAAGCATGTCCGAACCGCTGAGAGGGACTTCCGTGTGAGTTGTGCCGGTATGTTGGGCAACGAGACGGGCGAGAGGAGCTTCATCGTAAGCCGTGCCGGGGAAAGAAAGGGTAAAACTCTGGATACCGTGCTGGGCGCGAGCAGCCAAGGCGGCAATGGCGCTGGAGTCCAGGCCACTTGAGAGGAACAGGCCTACGGGGACATCAGCAATAAGATGAGTGCGAACGGAATCGTCGAGAAGTTTAGGAAGTTCCTGTGAGGCAGTTTGGAAATTTCGCGGACGTTTGGGGTCAAGAGCAGCGGGTGATCTACGGGGATCCCACCAGGGGCGTGCGCGTGGCGTGCGACGGCGATCCGGAAGATGGAGGAGGAGCCTGTGACCGGGAGGAACAGAAAAGACAGTATCGATGAGGGTAACGGGTTCGGAAACGCTGCCAAAGAGAAGGTAGGAGGTTAACGCGTCGGGAGAAAGTCTTCGAGACACCAAACCTGTCGCCAGGATCGCGCGCAGCTCTGAAGCAAAGCAGAAACCTTCAGAGGTCTGCGCATAATAGAGCGGCTTGATTCCCAATGGATCGCGAGCGAGGAAGAGAAGGGGAACGGTTGCGAAGTGGTTGCGAAGATCGACGAGAGCAAAGGTAAACATGCCGCGGAGTTCCGGGAGCATGTCTTCGCCCCACTCCTCCCAGCCGTGAACGAGGATTTCCGTGTCGGAGTTAGTGGAGAAGGTGTGGCCAGCGGAGGAGATGCGGCGGCGGAGTTCGCGGTAATTGTAGAGTTCTCCGTTGAAGACAACGCAAACGTCGTGTGATTCGTTCCAGATGGGTTGATGCCCTCCAGAGAGGTCAATGATGCTGAGGCGGCGCATGCCGAGGGAAGTGCCGGGTGCGCGAGAATCGTTGGAGAAGAAACCAGAGTCATCGGGACCGCGATGAACCATGGCGGAGGCCATGGAGCGAACGAAGGCGTCAGCTTGCGAAGAAGAAGGAGCGTTGGCGAATCCACAGATGCCGCACACGCCGCTATTTGATCTCCGGGGAAGTGAAGAATGCAGCGGTAGCCCTGATGAGATTCTCACGAAAATGGAAACGCGGGACTCTCAGGCGGTTGTCGGCAACCCAGGCGAGAAAGAGACGCAGGAGCATCAGGAATATAAGCGAACAGACAGACAGAAAGAGGTAAAGAAAGGAGCTTCGCTCCAGGAGCAAGCTCCAATCCAGATATTCGTCCCAGCCTGGAAGGTAGTGATCAAGGCGCTGGCGAACTTGAAAGCCCCTTAAGGGAAGAGCGCTCACGTGAACGTGTGCATAATTTTCGTACGAATAGACTTTTGTGTAATTGGGAATGGCGTTCGTAGCCTGTTCAAAAATCGCCGGGTTCTGCAATTCGCGACGCGTCAGGAGATTGCCTTTCGCATCACGAAGCATCACACGATAGGTGGGATCTGCTACGACCCAACGGCCGTCAAGATAGATCTCCGCAACTACATGTTTGGTATCGCGCTCCGGAGTGAGAAGAAGCAACCGGCGTGTTTCCAGGCCAGTGCTGCGAGACAAATTCAAGAAGGCGTTCGTGGCACTGCCACATACTGTCAGCAATTGACGGTAGTTCAGGGTGTCCTGGGGATCTCTGGGAGAGACGTCCGCTGGACGAGTGACTTCTAACCTGGGAGGGCCGTTGCGCATCCAGGCAAGAATCGCCTCGGCCTTCTCAAGGGGAGTCGAAGCCTCAGGAACGATGGCATCTGAAAAGCCCCGGAGATACTTGCGAACGGAATATTCCCAAGCTCCCGTGCCGATGGTGGAAACCAGGGCTAGTAAGAGCAGGAGATTACTGGTCCACCAAATGAGGCGAAAAACAGGATGACCAGTGGAGCGTTGAGGAAAACGTTTCATGGGAGTATTGATTGTCCTACGAGTGCGACGAGCCCGCAAGAGTACGATAGAGAGAATCCATGTCCTGCAGCGGTCCCTCCCAAGTCAGGCAAGACACTGCCTTAGCGCAGCCATTCTGGAGATTACGATACAGGGAATCGTCTAGAAGCAGTGAATCGATGGCGGAAACCAACCTTGACTGGTCGTGAGGGATAACGAGCGCGGCCAAGTCTGCAAGTAGAGGCGCAATACCACATTGTTCCGTTAGTATGACGGGGGTTCCGGCGACGACCGACTCGGCGGCGGTATTGCCGAAATTCTCATTCTGGGAAGGGAGCACAAAGATGTCGGCGTCGCGGTAGGCAGACCACTTTGCATCGCCCGAGAGTGGTCCGGCAAGATGAACTTGGGAGCGCAGACCCGCTTGTACGGCGATGGATTCGAGTTTTGCGCGCATTCCAGATTCGTCTGGACCAACAAACGCCAGATGAACGGAACTCCTTAGTGACTTATTGCGGTTGAGAAGTTCGATAAAGGCGTTCAGAAGGAGGTCAGGGCTTTTTTTCTGAGAGAGACGACCAAGGAACAAAAGCAGTCTGGCGTCGGCGGAGATGTTCAGGGATTTGCGGAAAGAACCGCGAATCGCAAAGGTGGAAGGTATCTCGATTCCGTTGCGACGCAAAATAATTCTGGATTGCGCGATACCTCCCGCTTGAAGTTCCGCCTGCTCTTGCTTCGAAGTGGCAATAATGGCGGAGGCACCGGCCAGCAGCTTGCGTCCAAGAAATCGATGATAGAGACGCTTCATCAGGACGTTGCGAACAATAGGAACGAACATGCCGATGGGTTCCACAACATAAGGGATTTTTCTGGCCTGGCATTCGGAGGCAACTCGAGCGCCCAAGAAGTCATAAAGTCCAAAAATATGGACGATATCGAAATTGGTTAGTCGTGCGCGAAGGTAACGGCCAAGGGCAGGATTCCAACTTAAAGATCGATAGTGTAACCAGTTGGGTAGATAAGTCGTGGTTACGCCATTCACTTCGCGTTTTTGGCCGAAAGGGCCTGGCGTGGCTGGAGTTTCAGACGGCGACTCACGCAAGCGCTTTTCCAATCCCCAATCGGAAGTTAGTACGGTGACCTGGTGACCTAATGCCGAAATGCCTTCCGCCAGAGCTTTTACTTTTGCCGGGGGGCCGCCAAATTCGAAGAAGGGGGCGTAAGTCTGAGTTACGTTCAGGATGCGCATAATTCACGGAAAGTCTTCTTGAGTGATTTGGCGAAGACGCTAAAGCGAAATTCCTTGTCCACTCGTTCGCGTCCACACTGCCCCATCTGTCGTGCCAACTCTGGATTGGAAAGGATCGCGTCGATGGAGGTTGCCAATTGAACGGAGTCTCCATATTGGACAAGATAGCCAGTAACTCCGTCCTGGATGACTTCCGGAGCGCCACCATGCGCCCCGCCTATGACTGGCTTGCTCCTAGCCATGGCTTCCAGGTAAACGAATCCGAAGCCTTCTCCCCGACTAGGAAGAGCGAAAACCCTGGCAGCGGCGTAACAAGCAGAGAGTTCGGAGTAAGGGAGATCGGTGAGGAAATGGACGTGAAGACGCACGCCACTTTCTTGTGCAATGGATTCCAACCATTGACGGTCGTCACCAGATCCGACCAAAACGAGTTGAAGGTCCGGCCAGCGGAGAAGCAGTCGAGGCAAGGCGAGGATGAGCGTGTCCATGCCTTTGTAGCGCTCTGTGGCCAGCCAACGACCGACCGTCAGGATGACTGGTCCTGCCGGAAAGGCAGCGGGAAGTTTGGCGGAAGCGTTAGCTGTAGCCACGGTTTCAAAGTCGGGATCGAGCGCCCAGGGAAGAACGCGAATGTGCTGCCGTGGAACGCCTTGTACGGATTCGACGAAATCAGCAGTGGCGTGGCTGGGAGAAAGAACGATGTTGGCTCGACGAAGCGATCGGCGGCGAACACCGGAGAGTGGTTCCCACACCTCCACGCCATGAGTGCACACGATGCTTTTCATGCGAGGGGCGAGCACTTTCATAGCGCTGATAATGGGCGCGAGATTCGGGTGAGCAGCCAGTACAAGTTTGGGGCGACGCCGCGCCGCGCGCATGGCGGAAGCAGCGAAGCGGGCCTTGCCGCGGGCTGATCCCGTAAAAACAAATTCTCTGTCGGCAATGCGCATGCGATGCAATTCCTGAGTGTCGTTGAGGCTCAGGATGCGGTATTCCATGTTGTGAGACGCGGCGTACTCGCTGAGGACGAAGGCGAGATGGCGACCGGCGCGCTGAATGCCACCGGGAGCGTCGAGTTCTGGAAAGAGTCCAATCAGCACGCGGTGAGTCTGACAAAGAGAGACGGAGAAAAGCAAGAACCGAGGGAACCGATCATGACTATTGTACCGAAGGGAACGTAACGAGTTCGGTTAAGCGATCGACGTAAAGGTCGGCAGGGTTGGCGTGGCGGTCGTAGTTTCCAAAGCCGTAGGTGACCGCCACCGCGAACATTCTGGCATTGCGCGCGGTTTGTATGTCCACGTCGGAGTCGCCGATCATGGCGGCGCGTTCAGGCTGAGTAGAAAGTTCGTTGAGAATGGAAAGGGCACCCGAGGGATCGGGCTTCTTCTTTTCGAAACTGTCGCCACCGTAGATGGCCGAGAAATATTTTGTCAGGGCCAGACCTTCGAGGATTTGCTCGGTCATCTTAAGAGGTTTATTAGTGAGTACGGCCATAGGGTGGCCCGCTAGGTGGGAAAGAGCTTCTTCCACGCCGGGATAGGGTCGTGTCGCGTCCAGATTATGTTTTTCGTAGTGGGCAAGAAAAACGGCCAGTGCTGCTTTTCTGTCATTCTCGTTGGAATTGGGTCCGAGAACACTGGCAATAAGTTGTGGCGCCCCATGACCGATATAACCGGCAATCGTTTCGGAAGGCAGTTCTCTTCTGCCGATTTCGTGCAGCATGGCGTTGACGGAGTTAACCAGATCCGTTTTGGAATCGATCAGCGTACCGTCCAGATCGAAAATGAAAGCGCGAATAGATTTCGCGATTGGGCTTGGCATAAGCAATTATTGTAATACGCACAGAGTGAACTGGAGAAAAAGGCTGGCGGTAAATTCCCGATGCCATCCGTTTCGCAAGTTTGCTACGCTCTCAATCATGAGAACTTTAATAAAAGTAGTTTTTCCCCTCGTTCTGGCCGGTTGCGCCTATGCACAGGACACCAAGCCAGTTGCGGAGCGGCTGGCGGCGCAGAATGCGCTGTTTGAAGAGCAGTACGAGTCCGACCTCAAGAACTTCCCGGAGAGGGCCACCGCATTTGGGGACTATCGATACAACGACAAGCTAGCCGACAATTCGCTCTCCGCGATTGTTCAACGGAATCAGACGACTCGAGAGTTCCTTACCCGGCTGCAGGCCATCTCCACTGTGGGTTTTTCAGACCAGGACCAGCTCTCGCATGAATTGCTTGTGCGAGTGCTTCAGCAGCGCAACGCCGATTTCGATTTGAAAGAATATGAGATGCCGATCAATCAACAAAATGGCATCCATACGTATCTGGCAGATCTACCGCTTTCGGTCCCGTTTGATTCGGTAAAGCAGTATGAAGACTACACCGCGCGACTTCACCAGATTCCCCGGGTGCTATCGCAAACCACCGAAGTTCTTCGCGCGGGAATGAAAGATAATCTGATGCCAGTGCGATTCTTGCTGGAAAAACTACCGGCCCAGTGCCAGGGCATTATCGATGCCAACCCATTTTTGCTTCCCACGAAAAAGTACCCTGCTGCGATCTCGCCGGAGGAACAGAAGCGCCTGACTGCAGAGATTGCCGCGGCGATTGAGACCGATGTCTTTCCTGCGTATAGGAACTTTGCCAATTTTCTTCGAACAGAATATGCGCCTCATGGCCGCACTAATTTGGCGATTACATCATTGCCTGATGGAGAGAAGCGCTATCAGAACGATATCTATGGTCGGACCACGACGCATTTGACGGCGGACCAGATTCACCAGATAGGGCTGCATGAGATTGATCGCATTCAAGCTGAAATGACAGTCATCGCCAAGAAGCAAGGGTTTGCCGACTTGGCGGCGTTTCGTGAATCGCTGAAATCCAATTCCAAGTACAAACCATCTTCAGCAGAACAAATAATGGAAGATTTCAGACATTACATTGCACAGATGGAGCCAAAGCTGCCCGGACTGTTTACGTTGCTGCCTAAATCGCCTGTCACCGTGGAAGCAATTCCTGCTTTCCAGGCCTCGGCGGCGACTCACTATGTAACTGGAACCCCCGATGGGAAGCGCCCGGGCCGTGTGGTGGTGGCGACTTCCAGGTTCGCGGAACGCTCGCTGATTGACGACGAGGCGATTGCTTATCATGAAGGCGTGCCGGGGCACCATATGCAGCTTTCGGTACAGCAGCAACTCACCGGATTACCCAAGTTCCGGCTACATGGGCTGGGCTTTAATGCGTACACAGAAGGATGGGCGCTGTACGCGGAGCAACTGGGCAAGGAAGTTGGCTTTTACCAGGACCCTGTTTCGGACTACGGCCGCCTTTCTTCCGAACTCTTCCGAGCTGTCCGTCTGGTTGTCGACACGGGAATCCACTCCAAAGGGTGGACGCGTGAGCAAGTGGTGGAATTCTTTCGAAAGTCTGGCGCGGTGGACGAGCCCACGATTCAGACTGAAACTGATCGGTACATCTCCTGGCCCGCGCAAGCGCTGAGTTACAAACTTGGCCAACTGAAATTCCGAGAGTTGCGCGAGCGAGCCCAGAAAGAGTTAGGCAGTAAATTCGACATTCGGGCTTTTCACGATGAGATGCTGGATGGCGGAACGTTGCCACTCGATCTGCTCGATGCGCGAACGGACAAATGGATCGCTCAGCAAAAACTGAAATAATCCCCTGAGATGCCTCGGCCTGGTAATCAGACATAAATAATTCCCGGCTAAGATGAACGGGAAAGCGCATCCTGTGTGCCCATCAGGATCCAATCTCGAAGACTACTCAAAAAGAAGTGAATCATGCGATTTACGAAAAAGTAGGAACATCACGTAAACTAGAAGGCTGTCATCTGAACAATAAAGGATCTGGAGTACCCATGGCCCAGGTTTATCCATTTCGAGCTTATCGTTTCAACCCTGAGATTGCCCCATTTGAGAAGGTGCTGACGCAGCCGTATGACAAGATTTCTCCTGCAATGCAGGAAAAATACTACGCGGCCGACCCGCATAACCTGATTGCCATTGAAAAGGGACGGACCCTTCCGGACGATATACCGCAGAACAATGTCTATACGCGCGCCGCTTCCACGTTGAAGGGATGGATTAAGAATCACGCGGTTGTTCAGGATGCCGAGCCCTCGTTCTACGCTTACACACAAGAATTCACTGTTCCGGGTACAGATGTTAAGAGGACCAGGCGCGGGTTTATCGGAGCAGGAAAGTTGGAAGACTATTCCGAGGGGGTAGTTTTCCGGCACGAACAGACTCTCTCTGGACCTAAGGCCGACCGGTTGGAATTGTTGCGGCATACCAGGACGCACACCGGTCAACTGTTCCTGCTCTACAGCGATTCGCAATTGAGAATTGATGGGATTCTGGAAACATTGGAAAGGTCCGCAGGCCCGGTGACCCAAGTGACCGATGAGTATGGAGTGATTCACCGGCTATGGACAATTTCGGCGGCTGAACAGATCGAAGCAATTCAACAGGCAATGGCGGAACAGAAATTGGTGATCGCGGATGGACACCATCGCTACGAAACTTCGCTGAATTTTCGAAATGAATCGCGTACACGCGCAGGGAAATTGATCCCTCAGGCGGCCTATGAATGCTCAATGATGACCTTCGTGAATACGAAGAGCGAAGGACTGACAATTCTGCCCACGCATCGCGTCGTCGCCAATCTGAGAGATTTTTCCTGGAGCGAGGTGAGGAGATACCTGGAGCCCTGGTTTGCCACTGAGGTCTTTCCGTTCCGAGACGAAAAAGAGCGGCAGGTTGCACAAAACAAATTCCTGGCGAGGCTCACGGAAGGTAAGGCGCATCGTGCTATCGGAGTGTTTCCCAAAGATGATTCGGGTGCGAAGTCGTTCTATATTTTGACATTGCGGCCTGAAGCGGATCTCGCGCAGATATTACCCAATGCTTCGTCTCTACAAAGGGAACTGGATGTGGTGCTCTTGCATCAGGGCATTCTTGAGCCGGCCCTGGGAATTACGGCGCATGCCGTGGCTTCCGAAGCAAATCTCAGTTATGAGCGGGAAGTGCAGGCCGCACTGGAAGCAGTGGACCGAGGCACTGCTCAGATTGCGTTTCTACTGAATCCGGTGGATGTTGATCTGGTGATGAAAGTAGCGACAGCGGGCGAATCGATGCCGCAGAAATCCACGGACTTCTTCCCGAAGCTGTTGAGCGGAATCACGATGTACCGGATAGAAGAATAAGCGGAAACGGAAATAAAAAAGGGCAGGGAAAAACCTGCCCTGATCTGGTAAGAGAATTTGGCGGAGCGAGGCGCGAAATTACTTCGAGAAGCTGGCGACCGCTTCGGCTTCCGTGTTGTATACCTCGAAGATGGTCATCAACTTGGTAATTTGCAGGACTTCCTGAAACTTAGTGCCGAGATGGCACAAGCGCAGCGAAGCGCCCTGCCCCTTGGCGCTGTGATGGGCGGCTACCAGAGTGCCCAATCCGGCGCTGTCAATGAACGTGACATTGTCCATGTTCATGACAACTTTCTTTTTTCCTTCGGCGACCAGCGATTTAACTTTCTCGCGCAGAGCATTGCTTTCTTCGCCCAACACGATACGGCCATCCATAGCCACCACGGTTACGCCGTCTACTTCACGAGATGTCATCTTCAAAGCCACAGGTCTTTCCTCCTAATCGGGAACGCAGATCCGGCGGCAACCATGGCCGGAACCGCAGAGCATATCCGCTTTCCAGATTTTCCGCAAAGCGGTATTCGAAAAAACATAATAAGCGAGGGCTACGTGGAATCAGTAGTAGTCCGCGCAGGACATGTAGTACCCACAAACGCTGCAAACCAGCTTGCAGCGCCGGGATTCCAACCGCTGAGAGCATACTGGGCAGAAGGAGCAGGCGTGTTCCCCGCTCGCGGAAGTTTCGCCACCAGAGGGAACAGTGTTGGCGGAATTCACATTCCCGGGTGCCTGCGATTCAGCCCGGGTCGCTTCCTGGTTCCAGCTAGCTTTCACGGCCTTCCGGTTATAACACAACCTCATAGCAAGGGAAAGGTTATGGGATAGGGAGCCCGTGAGGCGAACTACGGGTAACTTTGCAGGTCTTTAGAGCGTCTTATATGGTAGAAGATGAGTGGTCGCCAAGAAACAGGTGAGACCATGCGTCACGAGAGATTTTCACTCATTACCGCAGTCGTTCTTTTGTTTGTACCCACGCTAGTTGAAGCGCAACAGCGCGGAGCGGGTACGCCGCAGGCGACACTACCTGCCATTGCGCCTGTTCGTGCCACACCTGTAGCTGTAGCACCAATGACGCACATCCCCGCTCGTGCTGTTGCCCCAGGAGTTCCAGTGCATGCGGGTGGACACGCGATACTTCCCGCCGCACACCCCTTGGCGCCCCGAGTTGCCGGACGCCCGGTTGCGCCAAAAGCACCCACGCATGCACACCCGATTCAGGCATCCCCATCCCATCTTCACGGTCTGTCGGGAGTTTCAGGGCGAATGGCTGAAGGCGGCAACGGAATTCCAGGACTAGGTTTTGACTACCCGCATTACGCGGCTACTCATCCGAATGCGGGACACCATCATTTTCATGGCGGGACGGTGTTTCCTTTTATGGGCGGCGGAATTTATATTCCGAGTTTCGGCTATGTAGAAGGTAGTGCGCCCCCGGAGGGAACTGCGGAAGCGCAACCGGCTGAAACGCAGGATGCGACCGCGGAGAATGTTGAGCCCACACCAGCGGAGCAGCCTGTAGTTGCGCCCCAAGTTCGATCAAGATCCAATTCGAATCCTCCACCGGCGTCTGAATATATTTTTGTTCGTCGCGATGGAACGGTGTTTTTTGCCGTGGCGTATTCCTGGGTGAATGGCAACCTGCAGTACGTGACTCAAGACGGTTTCAGAAAATTGGTTTCGACGACCAGTTTGGATCTGGACGCCACTATGAAATTCAACGAACAAAGAGGCGTGTTCTTTCATTCACCAGCTTGAGTTCGCCGAGGCACTAAATCCCCCAGCCTGTTCCTATATCTATTGAGAATTGTTCGAAGAGGTCGCTGCAAATAGCGCCCTTTTTTGTGGTCGCGCTTCGATCACGGTTTCGCGGCGGGAACAGGCATAACTATCCCTGAAGTGGAGGGAAGGCCAGCACGTTCCAGCTGAACTGTGCTGTGTGCAATGGAGAACTGCTCCGCGACCTTCTTCTGGATGGCATAGAGAATCTTTTCGCACTGGTCCATATGCATATCGGGAATGCGAGCGTGACAACTGAGGGCGTTATGTCCGCCACCCAGGGACCAGATGTGGACATCATGTACTTCCTGAACAGACTCAACGGTGAGTATCGCGCGAGCAACTTCGTCCACATGTACGCCTTTAGGCCTGCCCTCCAGCAAGATGTGGGTCGATTCCCGCAGGATACCGATCGAGGAATAAAGAACAAGGAAGCCGATAGCGAGGCCGAGAATAGGATCGATCCAGGGCGCATGAACATAACCCATGATCAAGGCGCCCACAATGATGGCGATGTTGGAAAGAGCATCTCCAAAATTATGGACCAGGATGCTGCGCAGGTTCAGGTCAGAGCGGCCACGTACAAGGGCAAGCGTGATGCCACCATTCACCAGGAGCGCGCCCACCGAAGTCCAGATCATCCAGCTCTCTACCGCCTGAACGGGAGAGCGCAGGCGATCAATCGCTTCGTAGGCCAGCCAGAGTGAGAGAAACACCAGGACGACAGCATTGGTGAAAGCGGCCAATGTACCTGCGCGATGGTAGCCATAGGTCCGGTCGGAATCAGCAGGACGCTGGGCCCAACGCATGGCCAGCCAGGAAAGGCCGAGTGCGGGTACATCTGACAGATTGTGAACAGCGTCATTTAAGAGGGCAACGGAACGGCCCAGGATTCCGCCAAAAACTTCCGCAACAACAAGAGCCAGCGTAGCGACGATCGCCCATGCCAGGACCGACGGCTGCATGGTTGGGTGGGAATGACCATGATGATCGTGGGAGTGCCCGGACGAATGGGCGTGGTCATGAGCTTCACCCGCTTCATGGCTGTGGGAATGGCTATGAGCGTGAACGTGCATGGTCAAAGGCTATTGTACGAGTTTGCTGTTGTCTCTGCAGCCCGGCGCTACGGCTTGTTATTGGAAAGTATGACAACACGGGTCCCCGAATTCGTTGACGGTAGTGGTAACGACTGCCACCATCAGAAATGGCCAAGGACCAGAAGGATGCAGTGGCGCCTATGGAGCGAAAAGAACATCGACGAAGATGACCAACCCAATCGCCAAATTGAGTTTCTGGGGTGTTCGTGGTTCCACGCCCACCGTTGATCCCGCCACATGGCGGTATGGCGGCAACACACCCTGCGTTGAACTGATTGCCCCGGACGGCACTCAGTTCATTTTCGATTGCGGAACGGGTCTGCGGATGCTGGGCAGCAGGTGGGGAAGTGGGAATGACGTACCGCCGGGAGCAACCCATATTTTTGTAACGCACTATCACTGGGACCATATCCAAGGTCTGCCATTTTTTGCGCCGCTCTACGTCGAGAGTAATCAGTTTCAATTCTATAGCTTCCGGTCGAAATTCCTAGGCCGCGATTCATTACGTCAAGTCCTGGAAACTCAGATGGCGTTGCCGTACTTCCCGGTGGATTTTTCTGCGATGAGCGCAGTGCGAAGATTCCGGGAAGTTGATGGAGGAGAAAGCTTTAAGGTTGGCGAAAATAAAGTGGTGACCCGGTGGCTGAACCATCCGCAGGGATGCCTGGGATTTCGAATTGAAACTCCTGCAGGGACCGTGGTTTACGCCACGGATAATGAGCCAGGAGACTCGCTGCTGGACAAGAATCTGCGAGAGTTGGCGGCAGATGCCGACATTTTCATCAATGATGCGCAGTTTACACCGACGCAGCTTGCCGGCAACCGCAAGGGTTGGGGACACTCTTCGTGGCGCGAAGGCGTGAATATAGCTCGCGAAGTAAATGCCAAGACCCTGGTGCTTTTCCATCACGATCCCGATTCAACGGACCGGGTTATCGACGAGATCTTGCAACAGGGCAGAGAAGAGTTCGATTCGGTGTTCGCTGCAAGCGAAGGAATGGTTATTACGCTGGGAGCGGCCAACGAACCCGTGCAGGCGCACATGCCCGGTTCGCGCACGGCACTGCGTCGGGAAGCGCAATTCAGGGCAAGTGTAGCTGGAGTGACCGCGGAGGGGCAGAAATTCGAAGAGCAGACGCTGGTACGCGATCTTTCGTTACAAGGCGCATTAATCTCGCTAAAGCACAGCCCACGAATGCAATCCGAATTGCAGGTGACGATGGAGACGCCGACTGCCGATGGATTGCAGGCGATGCAACTGCGAGGGTATGTAGTACGGATTGAAGAAGGCGCTGAGAAGGGAACCACGGCAGTTGGCGTGGTGTTTACAGACTGATACGGCAGAAAATCAGCGGACTAGATTCCTCAAAAGCTCAAGCCAGTTCCTGAATCTTCTTGTCGAGGTGTGCCAGTGCGGCTTCCAGGGACTTGCGATGATTTGGATTGGTGGCAACTTGCAAGTCGTTCTGGATCCGGGTACGCGAGAGCTGTAGGCCTCTCCGCTCGCCATCCCTGCGAGCTTGCTCAGCAGTTTTCTGAGCCTTCTTCTGCGCTTCCATGATCGTTTTCTTAAGTTCTACTTGAGCTTCCACGTCTTTGCTTTCCCATCCACGCGCCATAGCCTTTATTTTCGCATAAACGGAGCTAGAGAACGACCGCTCAATTGATAAATCTTACTTAGAGGCTAAGTGGCGGCAACGCGGCGCTTTAGCGGTTCAGGAGGGACTCCCGGGAGAGCTTCGCGGATGGAGTCTTCCGCCAGTCGGGCAAATCTTTCCGCAAAAAGCCCTGCATACCAGAACTCCGCCTTTTGGTTGCTCCAGCGGACAGCTAGAGACCAGCTATCTTGCAAGGAGTTCACGTTTAGGGAAGTTATTTCTGGAGTAGGAATTATAAGCAGGGTGTCGAACTGTCTGTCTAGAACCCAGATGTGAGTCGTTGAAATGAAAAGCCGAGCTTCGACCGGGGGGACAGTTCCAGATTGATACTCACCACCACTGACCATGGTGTTCGCGCCGAGTTCACGTGCTTTTCGGTCGGTTTCGGATTCCGTCTCGGGCGGAGGCAAGAGGATGGAGGCGACGAATAGCACCAGGCCACACAGTGGGGCAACTATCCCGGTAACCCAACCGATCCAGAAGCTGAGTGGCAATACCACCAAAGCAGCGCCAAAGCAGCCCAAAAGGAGGCGAAATATGGACCACGAATTCTCGCTGCGCTGGAATTTGAGTAGCAGCGGGAAGCGGTGGATGACAAGAAAAGCTCCGGCTCCAGCGTAGTTTCGAAGACGCTGAAGAATGCTGGGGTCGGTCGTAGAAGCTATCGTGCTGGGCGTCGTACTCATGGTTTTAGTGCAGATATTCTACCCTACTGCGCAAGTCGCGCCGCACTTATTGCAGGGTCAATTCAAGAGCTCATTGACGACCCCGTGGGTGCCAATGAACATGCCGGGACGAGCTCCAGTAGCCTTACCAGCATCCCAAGCCAGGACGCCGTTGACGAATACCTTTTCGATGCCGGTTGAGAGGGTGAATGGCTGTGCGAAGGTTGCCCGGTCAATGACTGTGTCGGGGTTGAATAAGACTAGATCAGCGAAGGCGCCTTCGCGAATGATTCCGCGGTCTTGCCACTGCAGTCGTTGCGCAGGCAAGGAGGTCATCTTGCGCACAGCTTCCGGCAAGCTGAGCCAATGTTTCTCGCGCACGAACAGGCCCAGGACACGGGGAAATGTTCCGGCTCCACGCGGATGAGCAGAGTTGATGCCGCCGTCACTGGCCACCATGACCCAGGGTTGTTGGTAAAAGGCCTTGATGTCGCTCTCAATCATAGACTGCCCAATGACGCTGGCTTCGGTTCCGGCTTTGTCGCCTTCACGCACCAGTCGAATGTACATATCGACATCAGAAAGTTTGTAAGTGCTGGCTAGATCGGCAACGGAATGGCCTTCGTAGGATTTGTTCGGTGAAAATTCCGTGATGGTGAGGTGAGATGCACCGCCCAGATCGTCCAGGGCTTTTTTCACGCTTTTTGGATTTTCGTATTGCTTGTCGGGGACGATTACTTTCAGATTGGCGTGCCACGCATCATAGGGATAGCAGTCGGCAAGGAAGTCGACGCCGCGCTTGCGAGCAGCTTCGACTACCTTGATGTATTGAGGAGCCTTTCCCCAAACGCTCACCGTGCCGAGCTTGATATGAGAGTGTTCAATGGGAATGTGGGCTTGTTCGCCAATAGCGATTTCCTCGTCGAGTGCTTCAAAGGATTTGTCAGCCTCGTCGCGAATGTGGGTCATGTAGATTCCGCCGCGCTGCGCCGCGACCCTGGCCATGGCCACAATTTCTTTTGTTTCGGAATAGCTTCCAATTTCGTACTCGAGTCCTGAAGAAAGACCCAAAGCATACTGGTTCATGGCCAGACCGGTGAGACCTTCCATCTGGCGAATCTCTTCGGGCTTGGCAGGACGCTTGAAATCTTTTCCCATTACTTGCTCGCGAATGGTGGCATGACCTGCAAACACCGCCACGTTGAGGGCGGCCGGATTCTGCTGAATAGAACGCACCCAGCCGATCAGCGGCCACGGAGATTCGCCATCAGCTCCAACGACCAACGAAGTGATGCCTTGTGAAATCTGGCTCTCGGCGAGCGGGTCTTTCAGGAGTTCATCCGTGGAGTGATTGTGAATATCGATGAAGCCAGGAGCCAGAACAAAGCCCTTGGCGTCGATGGTTGGCTCGCCCGGCTCGGGCTCGAGCTCGCCGATTCCAACGATATGGTTGAGAGCGATTCGAACGTTGGCCTTCCGAAGAGGCTCGCCAGTACCATCGACCAATTGAGCATTAACGATCAGCAGGGAAGCGCGCTTCTGTGCGGAATGTAATGAGAGTAACGGCAGGGAAGCAAATAGTGCGAAGCAGCAGACGACGAATAAACGTTGGCATGACATTCGGAAATGTTTCCTCAATGACTTCAGATTTCACATCCAGCACGACAGCAAGAGCGAGTAGAAGATAGCATGAGTCCGCGGAGTAGAGAGTACATCTCAAAATTTTGTAAGCTGTCCTGCTCCAGGCCGGCCGGCTTGTGGTAGGCTGAGGCCACTACGCTCTTGGCCGGCCAGTATCCCGACCAGATATTTTTCGATCTGAATCAACGTGAGAAGGAGGCATTCCATGAAAATTTATCGTCTACTGTCGCTGCTCCTGATCGCTCTTGCGGCGACCGTGCTCACATCCTGCCAAAAGCCGTATCACGAACAAGAGGAACGCTATGTGTTTATCGCCTCCAACATCAATCTGCCGTACTGGCAGGAAGCCCAAGCGGGATTGCAGGATGCTTCGAGGCAAATGGGAGTGAAAGCCGAATTTGATGGGCCAGAAAAACTCGACGCGCAAGAAGAATTGAAAGCGTTCCAGAAAGCGGTCGATTCGAAACCGTCGGGGATCCTTGTCTCCGTGGCGCGGCCCGACGTTTTTCAGAATGCCATCAACGCTGCAATCGTGGTGGGGATTCCCGTGATTGCGGTCGATGCCGATGCTCCCGATACAAAGCGCGTTCTATTCATCGGGACGGACAATTTCCGCGCCGGCCAAGAAAGCACCAGGCGCATGGCGCAAATCCTGCAGGGCCACGGGCAAATCGCGGTCATCGTGATCCCAGGGCAGCAGAACGTGGAAGAGCGTTTGCGCGGAGTGAACGAAGCGCTCAAGAAATATCCGGATATAAAGATAGCGCAGACGATTGATGACAATGGAGACACCGGAATCGCGAATGACAAGACTTCGACCTTGCTTCATGGCAAGACGAAGATTGACGGAATAATTTCTCTAGAAGCTTCCGGGGGAGAAGGAGCGGCTGAAGCGGTGCACCGTCAGGATCTTGATGGCAAGATCGCGATTGTGGCGTTTGACAAGAATCCCGAGACTCTGGACTGGATCGAGCGTGGAGTGATTACCGCAACCGTGACGCAAAAGCCGTACGTGATGGCGTACTACGGATTGAAGTTTGCAGACGATCTGCACCACAACGCCGTGCATGATTTCAAGGATTGGAAGACCGCACCAACGCCGCCCCTGCCCACCTGGGTAGATACAGGAACGGCGATTGTCGACAAAACGAACGTGAAGGCATTCCGCGAGGCGCTGGCCGCGCACCCGAAGCCGGTCATCTAGCGATCTGCTGACTAGAGGATGACGTCGGTGAGGGCTTTGTGTGCCAAGTCCGCAGCGCCCGGCTTTCCAGAGAGGACAAGTTCGGCCCATTCTGCTGCCGCATGCGAAATGCGGACAGCTTCACTCGTGAGTGACTCCGGTCCACCCGAATCCGAGTTGCCGAAGAATATGCGATCTATTGGCTTGGAAGCGATCATGCGATTTTTCGTGAACTGACCGGGAACAGCCATGAACATGGGGTGGCCACGGCGGTAAAGACGAATCTCAACGGGATCGACATTGAATTCGGGCAAGCATTGCTGAAAGTCTTTCAAAACTTTGCCGGCGAGTGCTTTGCAGTCCTCGACTTCAAGCAGTGTCGCTCGCTCTGACTCGCGCAGTGGAGTGTAAAACGTAAGAATGTTGTATTTCGGTTTGTAGCCCGGATTATTGCGGATGGTCCAATCCGCCACAATAAAATCGGTGAAGGTTCTTCCCGGGCACCAGTTGTCATAACCTCGGCGGTAGACCGGCTGGTCAAAAATCATGTTGATCATGGGGTAGGGGGCGTAGCGTATCTTACGCATAGCCTGTTTTTGTTCGCTGGGAAGGCCAGAGACCATTCGCACCGTGATGTACTTTGGTGTGCACAGGATCGCCACTTTGGCGGTAACGGTCACGGGCTTGTCTCCGTGGATGTAAGTGGCACGAACACCTTCGGAATCTTGCGTGACGGATACCACGGTAGCGTCGGCCAACATACGATCGCCGTATTGTGCCTTCATGATCCCCACCAGCCTGTGGGTGATGCAGCCCAAGCCGCCGGGAAGGATGACGCGCTGATCGTCGCCGCCTGTCAGCAAGTAGTAGGAATCGAAAAAGCCGATGAAGGCGGAGGTGTCTTCTGTGGTAGCGCCCCAATTAGAAGGGCCGAAGGCATCCCACCACTTGGTCAGTTCCGGTGTGTAGGCGGCGAGATATTTTGAAAACGGCTGACTGTCGAGCTCTTCCATCCTGTCCTTCAGCTTCATCTTCAAAACGTCGTCGCGAAATTTCTTCAGACTGGCGATAGCCTCTTTGGTATAGGGAAGGTGGTCGAGTCCGGCTTTCCAGGGATCGGCTGTGTATACGCCGTTGTCGATAACGGGATCAGGCATTTCCACAAAGGGCATAGCAACGCCAATTTCCTTTGCCAATTGATCGCCATAATCGCCACGGTAACCGTATGCGGAACCCGTACCATACACCTGTCCTTTGTATTCCTCCTGATAAGCATTTCCACCAAAGTGTTCGTCCTTCTCAAGAAGCAACCAGTCTTTTCCGCGGAGGAAATAGGCCGCGGACAGACCAGCAACCCCTCCGCCGATAATCAGAACATCGACTTTGCGGGAAGATTCCGGCTTGGGAAAGGAATGACCGTCGCGAAGTTCGTGAGGAATCTTGAAATGATCACCGTTGACAATTGGCGTTGGCGGAGTGGTGGGCGGTTCCGCGAGAAGGGCGCGATCTATGGGACAACCGGCTGCTACAGAACCTGCTACGGCGAACTTGATAAAGTCCCGGCGAGTGTGCGACATGGGAAGCAATCCTCCATAAATCTAAGGCCGTTCGAGAAGTTCTTGCGCTTGCGAGCCGATGGAGCGCGTTCGGATCTGATACCAGATGACGATCAAGAGGACGGAAACTCCGAAAATGAGGGTCGAAATCGCGTTGATTTCCGGTGTGATGCCGCGACGAAGGCGCGCGAATATTTCCAGTGGGAGCGTATTGTCTCGGCCTATCAGGAAGAAGGAGACCGCGATTTCGTCCATGGAGAGAGTGAAGATAAGCAGACCAGCAGCAATGAGCGAGAGTCTCAGGTTGGGAAGCGTAATGCGCCAAAAGGTTTGCCAAGGAGTGGCGCCGAGGTCTAGAGAGGCTTCTTCCTGAGCACGATCCATTTTCTGAAGTCCAGCAAACAGTTCCGTGGTAGCAACGGAAATTAGAGCGGTGCCGTGACCGAGGAAGACGGTCAATAGACTGAGCTGCATTCCCGCGAACACGGCGAACATCAGAAGAGAAAGTCCGGTGATGATGCCGGGAAGTATCAGTGGCAGGAGGACGAGACGACGAAAGATGGATTTGCCGGGGAAATCGGCGCGGTCGAGAGCGAGTGCCGCCAGAAGACCAAACGTAAGAGACAAGACGACAGCGCCCAATGCCACTTCAAGGCTGTTGAGGACGGAATCCCAGATTGCACTGTCGGTGAAGAGTTGTTGATACCAGCTGAGCGTGAAGTGCCGGGGAGGAAAGCCGCCAACGCCAGCCTTGTTAAAGGAATAGAGAATTAGAACCACAATAGGCAAATAGAGGAATGCAAAGACGAGGAGAGCGTACAGCCCTAACAAAAAAGGGCGATTGGACTTGCGCACTTGCCGGCTCATGAGAAGGACCATCGTTTCTCGAGACGTTCCGCGAGGAATAGCAGCCAGACAGTCAGGAGCAAAATACAGACCGAAATGGCGGCGCCTAGAGGCCAGTCATAAGCAGTGCCGAACAGACTCTGGACGATGTTGGCGATCATGATGCTGGAAGGGCCGCCAACCAGCATTGGCGCCAGAAAATCGCCAAGGGTCAAAACGAAAGCGAATGTGGCACCAGCCAGAAGGCCCGGAAGCGAGAGGGGCAGAATCACCCGGAAAAAGGTGGCACGAGGAGCGGCACCGAGATCATGCGAAGCCTCAACAAGATTTCGCGGGATGTGTTCCAGGGAAGCGAACAGGGGAAGAAATACAAATGGCGTGTAGATGTGCGTCAGCATCAAAACGACAGCGAATGGACTGTAGAGGAAAAAACTTACAGGTTCCTTGGTGATGTGTGCGTACTGAAGAAAAGCGTTCAACACGCCCTCTGAGCCCAGGATCGTCTTCCAAGCATAGCCGCGGACAAGGTAGCTAACCCATAGAGGGATGATCACAAATTGGTAGAGCAATTCCTTGCGCGGGCCCGCATGAAACGACATGTAGTAGGCGAGAGGATACCCGAGCAGAAGCGATAGAATGGTCACGCCGGCGGCAATTCGCACGGAACGAAGAAGGACTTCTGCATAGACAGGGTGCTGCAGGAGTTTTGCGTAATTCTGCAAATTCCAGTGATGGACAAGAACACCGTTTTGCACTTCCCAGAAGCTGTGAGCCAGCATCAATCCGTAGGGAAGGAGAAGGAAGAGCGCTACCCAGGTGAGGGGTGGAAGCGAGACGAGAAGTTTGTAGGCTCGTGAGTACATTGTCAGCTTGTCTTATCAGCGCGAACCACAACAGCATCAGCGGCGGAGAACAGAAATTCGTGCTCTCCGGAGAGTTGTTTGCGGGCGCTCATCCGGGCGCGCAGCAATTGACCCGCACAATTGAGTTCCAACTGCTCACTGGCACCGCCAAAAATTTGTTGAACAACGGTTGCGCGAAACCTTACCTCGAGTGGCATCGAAGCAGATTCCGACGCCAAGCGAATTGATTCTGGGCGCAACGAAAACGCTGTCTGCCCATCCGGAAGTGCTGCCCTCCATGTGAGCGAACCGCAAGAAACCTGACCATCGTGAATCCGGGCGTGAAGAATGTTGGTCTGCCCAATGAACTGAGCCGTGTATACCGTGGCCGGCCGTTCGTAGATTTCGCGAGGGGATGCGATTTGCTCCAGCTGGCCGTCTCTCAGCAAAGCGATGCGATCGGAAAGCGTCATGGCTTCGTCTTGATCGTGCGTCACAAAGAGGAACGTGATGCCGAGTTCACGCTGCAGAGACTTCAATTCGCCCTGCATTTGCTTTCGGAGATTGGCATCGAGAGCGGAGAGCGGTTCATCGAGCAAGAGCAATTGAGGGCGGTTGACGAGCGCCCTCGCCAGGGCCACGCGTTGTTGCTGGCCTCCACTCAGTTTCGCCGGACGGCGTTCGGCGAAGTCGCTCATCTTCACCATGCCAAGAGCATTGGCTACGCGCGCGGGAATATCGGACGCAGCAGCGCCGGTTACACGAAGGCCGTACGCAACGTTTTCCTGCACAGTCAGATGTGGAAATAGCGCGTAGTTCTGGAAAACCGTATTGACGCGGCGCCGGTAAGGCGGAAGTAGATCCAATCGCTCTCCGTTCATCCACACTTCGCCCGAACTGGCCTGCTCAAATCCCGCGATAATTCTGAGGAGTGTTGTCTTTCCGGAGCCGCTTTCGCCAAGCAGCGTGAGGAATTCGCCCCCCGCAATCTGCAGGGAAATATTCTTCAGAACTTGCTTGTTTCCAAAGTGCCTGGCAACGTTGCGTATTTCCAGAATCGTCGCGGACGAGGCAGGCGCTCCAGCGGACGGTAGAGAAGGCGAAGTGGAGATGGAAGAGGTCACTGCGTAGCCTTGACCTCATTCCAGATTTCTATGTACTTCGTCCTGCGGGGCACATCCTGCCAGAAGTAGATCCGTTGCATGTAAGCATCAGGACTATCGAGATGAAGGGCTTTCTTATCTTCGGCGGACATAAACTCCGCAGCGGAAGCATTGGCGGGTGTGTACTTCGTAACGTCGGTTACTTTCTTCTGGGTTTGCGCCTGAATCATGTAATCGAGAAATGCGTATGCAAGTTCCTTGTGAGAACTGGCTTTTGTGATCATCAGATGATCGATCCAGCCGGTGGTATTTTCGCGAGGGATCACTTCCCCTATGGGAAAGCCGGACTGGCGAAGCTGATTGGTCATCAGGGGCCAACCCATCGCCGCGACTATTTCGTGATTCTGGAAGAGATTCGTGAGTTCTCCACCGGTAGACCAAATCTTGCGGATGTTAGGTTTCAAGGCGATCAGCTTTACTTTCACTGCAGCAAGTTGATCGTCAGTCAGATTATAGAGTTGTGAAGGATCCGGTTTGTCATAACCTAGAATCTGAGCGGCCAAATACACGGTGGATAGATCATCCCAAACGGATATTTTCTCTTTGTATTTAGAATCCCAAAACAGGGACCAGGAATCGGGAGCCTGCGGAAAAGCGGAAGTGTCGTAGAGCATGGGATTGGGCCCCCACATGAAGGGAACACCAAATACATGACCGTTGGCCTTTACGAGGGGAAGTTCGCGCAATTTTGGAGAGAGTTGTGAATAGGTTGGGAGCTTGGCAATATCCAACGATTCGGCGAGGCCGGCATGGACGATCGAGCTGGCCACGTCGCTTGAAGGTGAAATAACGTCGTAGTTGGATGCGCTACCTCCGCGCAGCTTGGCCACAAGATCATCGCTGGAACCCATGTAGGAGGCGGAGACCCTGCAATGGTGAGCCTCCTCAAATGCATGGATAAAGGATGGGTCCGCATATCCTTCCCAGACGAGAAGGCTGAGGGATTCCTCTTTTTGGCGGCACGAGCCGAGTAGAACTGCGCCAAGGAAAATGACCGCGAGTTTCAGGCTGCGATTATTTGGTTTCAGATTCATAGACAATTTTTCCGCCTACGATGGTTGTGACTACTTTTGTTTTTCCGATGTTCTGTGGGTCAATTTCAAAAATGTTGCGATCCAGAATGATAAGGTCGGCAATTTTTCCAGCTTCGATGGAGCCCTCGGTTTTCTCGCGACGGCCGGCAAAAGCGGCGCCGAGTGTATAGCCTTCGACTGCTTGCGCAACGCTGAGCCTTTGGGAAGGGACGAAGCCTCCCGGGGGTTTGCCCTCGGCCGTTTGCCGGGTCACGGCCGTTTGTATGCCTTCCCATGGGTTGAGAGTGACGATGGGCCAGTCGCTGCCAAACGCAAGTCTGCCACCTTCATCTGCGATGCTTTTCCAGACCCACGCGCGAGAAGCCCGCTCTGGCCCGATATTGCGGGCCCAAACGTCCAGCGTGTCCCTATCGGGGTAGGAATGGAGTGGCTGCATGCTGGCGATAACGCCGAGTTTGCCGAAACGGGGGATATCAGTGGCATTGATTGCCTCGATGTGCTCAATGCGAGGCCGATGATCCTTGGTGTGGTTCTTCCTCTCTGCTAACTCGTACGCATCGAGTGAAGTTCGAATAGCGTAGTCGCCGATGGCGTGCGTGAAAAGCTGCAGGTCACGCTTGTCCAGTTCGGTGACTGCGTATTGATACTTCGCCAAATCCCAGAAGATGCCGCCCTTGGTGGAAGGTTGATCCGAGTAGGGTTCAAGAAACCCCGCCGTATGCGATTCCACCACGCCGTCCAGAACCAGTTTCACCGCGTTGGTGTCGATCCAATCGTCATGGAATTTCTTTCGCGCGCCGTCGATTGCCACGAGATCTTCCTTCCTTAATTCGTAAGCATCCAGCCTGTAAGAAATATAGAAGCGAACGGAGAGCTGTTTTTCCTCGCGAAGTTCTTTGAGAAGCGGAAGCATTTCGAAGTCGCCGCCCGCACTGTGAACTCGGGTAATGCCATTTTGATTGGCCCATTTCATGCCCGCACGTAGTGCCCGTAACTTGTCTGCTTCTTCGACCTTGGGGATAACTTTTCGGACGACTGCATCCGCATCTTCTTTTAAAGCGCCAGTGGGCTCACCCGTTTGGGGATCATGTACGATGAAGCCATTAACCGGATCAGGGGTGTCTTTGGTTACCCCAGCCAGAGCCAGGGCTTTGGAATTCACCCAATAGGTGTGGCCGTCGTATCCCTCCAGGAAAACGGGGCGGTTGGGGAAAAGTTCGTCGAGGTATTTTTTGTGGGGCAGCGCGGCTTCGCCAAAGACCGCATAGTTCCACCCGCGCCCGAGAATCCACGGATCGTCGGGATGCTTTGCGGCGTACTCGCGCAAACGACTCTGAATCTCCGCAACTGTGGTGAGGCCATCGAGACTGACCTGGCCGAGGGCCACCGAACCTTCGTAAAAATGAACATGGCAATCGGTGAAGCCAGGAAGGACGACTTTACCGCCCGCATCGATCACTTTGGTGCCGATACCGCGCATCTTGCCAACCACCTCTTCGGAGCCAACCGCAACAATCTTGCCGTGGCGAATGGCAACCGCCTGCGCCCACGCAGCCTGCGGGTTTAACGTGTAAACCTTCGCGCGAAGAATGAGGATATCCGCGGGAGCAATACGTGCAGACTGCTGACCGACGGCAGGAAAGGAGACGGCGAGCGTAGCAATACAAACCAGGACTGGGATAAATAACCTATGGACCCGCACAATCACCTCGATACGTAGCGTCAATGTTTTGTCTCAGCCATGTCGTTTTACAGACATTAGAAAGTCGGAGGTGTATTCACCCAAAGAATCCACGTTTCGGAGCGTCCCGGATTTTTCCACCGATGCGGCGTGGAACTCTCGAAGTAGAGACTGTCCCCTGACTTCAGCAGGTATCGTTCTCCCCCGTTTAGCCAAATCTCAAATTTGCCACGCAGCACGTGCAAAAACTCTTCGCCCTCATGGGAATAGGATTCGCCGCTACCTCCGCCGGGTTTGATCCGAAACAGATGAGGCTCCATGGACGTGTTGCCCCATGCGAGCAGTTCCATGCGAACGCCGGGAGAGGTCTCCAGTATTTTGCGTTGCGACGGTCGAACGTGTCGTTGCGGTTCACCATTCGTCTCGAAAAGCGCCATGATGTTGGTCTTGTAAAAACGAGCGATACGGCGCAACGTCGAAATAGAACAACGCATCTGGCCACGTTCCAGCGCGCTCAGGAATCCGACGGAAACTCCGGTTGCGCGTGCCACCGTGGCAAGAGAGAGCTTTCGACGAAGCCGTAAACGACGGAATCGCTGTCCAGCACCTTGGCGCGTATCAACGGGAGCGGAAACGACGCCTTGCTTTTTCAAGATGTGCACGATCGCCGGAGGATTGAGGCCCCTCGCCCGGCGCAGGAAAATGGCCCTCTGCAAAAGACGGACGTCCGCGTCGGTGTAGAGTCGGTAATGGCTTTCCGTACGCTGGGGCACCACAAGTCCCAGAGCTTCCCAAGCGCGCAAGGCGGATGAAGAAATTCCGACACGCTGTGCCACTTCACTGATTCGCAACAGGCGCTTCGGCAAAGTTTTTGATGCGTTGGATAAATTCTTTCTACTTGACACGGATGCCAGCTTTCTCTAAGTTTGCTGGATTATAGTAAGGTTCACAGGGCCGTAGCAACAGCGAAGAGCAGCTATCCAGGGAAGCCTCTTCGGGGAAATTAAGGGGTGAGCTAATGATTGAATTTCTGCGCCAGGCGCGGTTGAAGTCTGTCTATTCTTGTGGAATATTTGTGCTGTCCCTTCTTCTGTTGAATTGTTTTCTGCTCGTCAGCGGCAGTAGCGCCCAGAGTACGGGTGGACGAATTCGCGGAACAGTGCTGGATTCAAGCGGTAGTGCTGTTGCTGGCGCGAAGCTTGTGCTAACGAATGAAGGCAACGGGTCAACACGCGAGGCGACCACCAGTGCAACCGGGGAGTACATTTTCTTGGAAGTGCCGGTCGGAACATACCAATTGCAGCTTGACCAACCCGGCTTCAAAAAATATCTGCGCTCCGGAATGACATTGAGTTTGAACGAAGTCATCGGATTGGATATCAACCTTGTTGTCGGAGGTTCGACCGAGACGGTAGAAGTAACCGGAGCACCAGAACTTGTTGACACCACCTCAACACAGCTGGGAGCGGTTGTTGGCGAACGTGCAGTTAGCGAATTGCCGCTTGCGCAAAGGGATACGTACCAATTACTGGAGTTGCAGCCCGGCGTGCAGGGGCAACTCGGCGTAGACAATGTGTACGGAAGCGACCGCGCCGGAGTTGTGAGCGTCAATGGTGGACGAGGCCGAGACAACAATTTTACGGTGAATGGTGGTGATGGCAACGATCAGTTCGCTAACCTGCCGGCTATCCAGCCTAGTCCAGACAGCATTGCGGAGTTCCGCATGCTCACTAACACATTTGACGCCGAATATGGCCGCAATTCCGGGGCAGTTGTCAACGTTGTGACCAAATCCGGTACAAATGAATATCACGGCAATTTTTACGAATTTTTCCGGAACCAGAGTCTTAATGCGAAGGGTTTCTTCGATTCCACAAAACTCGATTATCTGCAAAATCAGTTTGGCGCCACATTTGGCGGACCGATCCGGAAGGACAAAACCTTTTTCTTTGTTACCTATGAGGGTGACCGCTTGAGGAAAGGATCTTCCTCCGATACGGTGGCGGTACCATCGAATCTGGAGCGAACCGGAGATTTTTCAGCGACTCCATTCGCCGGCGGGGTAACTACTGACTTTTTTGCCCAAACGTTGAACAGCCGCTGTGGCCTAAACATTCCTATGCCCTCGACGCAGGAGGGTGGAATTGTGCCCTATTCATCGATTTTTCCGGACAACGTAATACCGCAGCAGTGCATGGATCAAACAGCGCTTGACCTGCTTAATCAATATGTACCCCAAGCAAATCGGGCGGATGGTACATTCCAGGGAGTTCCGTTAGGGCATGAGCATAGTGACCAGTTCACAATCAAAATTGACCATGAACTGACCAAGGACCAGCGTTTGACGGGCTACTATTATTTTACGCAGCACTATCTTGCCAAACCCTTTGCTAAATTCCAGGCGGGCGGAGCTACGCTTCCCGGTTTTGGCGACCTGACAGATGAGCGAGTGCAGCAATTGAACCTCAGTCACACCTGGACGATTGGATCTACCTCGGTAAACGAGGCGCGTTTCACCTTTTTTCGCGAAGGGCAAGGCACATTCCTCCATCCACAGAACACGAAGCTGACGCAGGATTCTTGCGCGACAGTTCCGGCCACCGCATGTTTCGCAGATCCGAACAATCCAGATTTGGGCATTCACCCGAATCTAGGCGCCAGCCACGAAGGCGTGCCGTACATCAACATTTCAGGCGGATTTTCCATCGGAAACAATTTCGAGGGTGAGCTGCCTCAAAAAGGAAATACTTACCAGGTCTCCGACAGCTATAGCAAGGTGATGGGCAATCACAGCCTCAAGTTCGGCGGTGATTTCCGAGCTGTACAATTTGACCAGAGACTCTACTTCAATATTAACGGGTCTTACTACCTATACGGAGGCGGGCCGAACGATACCGTTTCCGACAATCTTTTCGCCAACTATTTGCTGGGATTGAACGACAACTACATTCAAGGATCCGCTCAGGATGAACTGATCCGTTCGAAATCGTTTTATCTTTTTGCACAAGATAGTTGGCGGATCAAGTCAAACCTGACATTGAACTACGGAATTCGCTGGGAACTAAACACCCCAATGAAAGACATTGGACAGAAGGTGCAGACCTACAGACCCGGCCAGAACTCGACAGTTTATCCATGCGCGTTGGGGGCGAATAATCCACTCTCCGAGACATTCGGGAGTGATTGTGGGGCCGCCGGTGTGCTACCCACTGGACTCGTTGTGCCTGGCGACCATGGAGTTCAAGCGGGGCTTACCTCCACTTACTACAAGTCATTTGCACCGCGCATTGGAATTGCCTGGAGTCCTGGTGCCACAGACGGGTTCCTGGGGAAACTGTTTGGAGGTCCTGGAAAATCCAGTATTCGGGCAGGATTTGGAATTTTCTACAACCCAATCGAGCAACTCGTCATGGAGCAATTCAGTGCTGAACCACCATTTGGGGGCAGCACAAGCCTTTACAACACTATGTTTAACTTGCCATTCCAGTATCAGGATGGCACTTCAGCGCCGAACCCGTTCAATGGAATCTTGAATCCTCCCCGTGGGCAGGCAGTGGATTGGTCGATGTTCCGCCCAATTCTGCTTTACGGCCAGTTCTCTCCCCACATGCGTTCCCAATATGCGGAGCAATACAATTTCGGCATCCAAAGAGAGCTTGCAAAAGACCTAGTGCTCCAAATCGGCTATGTTGGACGGCAGGGGCACCGCCTGTTGGCCACGCAGGATTTGAACGCAGCGAATCCGCAAACCTGTCTGGATTTGAACGCGAATCTGGGCGACGGGACCTGCGGCCAATTCGGGGGCGATAGTTCGTACTTCATTCCTGGCGGTACGGTGCTCTCTGCGGATTTGCATCTGCCCTATGGGGCGTCGAAATTGATTCCAGCGGGAACTACTATTGGCCCAAACGGCATCACACTCGTCGGCATTCGGCCATTTTCTTCGCCCAATTGCGAACCCACCACGGGTGTTGGATGTCCGGCGGATGGGCTCCCCATGTTCTCCAATATTTTTCAACAAGGGACGATTTCCAGTTCCGCCTACAACGCTTTTCAGGCCAGCCTGGAGAAGCGGTTCTCTCATGGATTGCAGTTCAGCCTTGCCTATACTTTTGGCAAGTCTCTGGACTATGCGTCGACGTTTGAAAGCCTGCTCAATCCGCATGATCCACGACCCGGTCGATCACTGTCGCTCTTCGATGCGCGGCATAGATTTGTATTCAGCTATTACTGGGAACTGCCTGTGCCGAAATACGACGGATTTGCCGGGAAAGTCTTGAATGGCTGGTCTCTCTCTGGAATTACAACGGTGCAAGCAGGGTTCCCCATTCGTATCACGCAGCAGGATGACAACGAGCTCTTCTCCAGTTTCGATTTCGAGACCGCGGGCGAACCGAACCTCGTGGCTCCATTCAAGAAGCTGGATCCTCGTGGGCCAGGCAATCTCGGTTTTGACCCTGGCGCCTTCGACGGCAATGTTGCTCTGGGTACCGTGGGCAACGCGCCTCGTACGATTTGTTGCGGGCCGGGAGCATTCAACACAGAGATCGCCATCTTGAAAAACACTCCAATCCGCGAACGCTATCGCCTCCAATTTCGGGCCGAAATATTCAATGTGTTTAATCATGCGCAATTCTTCCAGCCGGATGGGAACATAACCGACGGTTCCGATTTTGGCCGTGTGAAACGAGCCCGTGATCCGCGGTTGGTGCAGTTCGCACTGAAGTTCTACTACTAGCTAGTGGGGCAAGTTGAGGATACCTGGAGCGCTCCAATTACGTTGGAGCGCTTTCTTCCGCTAGGCAGATTGATGAAACGAAGTCTGGGTGCGGTTCTGAAACTTCCTGAAAAGGCGTAAACTGGTAACGTAGTTCGCTTCAAAATCCGCGAAGTATTCCTCGCAGATACTGACCGCAGGGAACAGACCTGCCACAGCTGACCATAGGAAGGCCACGCTGGACGGAGTAAGAAAATGCACGAGATGCTACAGAAGGAAATCGCTCTTTACGAGAAGCGCACGCCTAAATCCGCCGCGGCACACAAGAAAGCGGAGAAACGCATTCCGCTCGGAGTCGCCAGCAATTATCGCGCGTACGACCCCTATCCGATTTTTGTCTCGGAGGGACACGGCAGCAAAATCACAGACATCGACGGCAACGAATACATCGATCACAACTTATGCTTCGGCACGTTGATGGCCGGGCATACGCATCCCGCGATCGTAAAGGCGATCAAGGACATCGTGGAGCGCGGCACGACCTTCGGCATGCCTCACGGCATGGAAACGGAGTTAGCGGAAGAAATCTGTGCCCGTTATCCGGTTGAGATGGTTCGCTTCGGATCGAGCGGAACAGAAGCGACGATGCATGCCGTGCGTATTGCACGCGCTGCGACAGGCCGCTCTATGCTTCTACGTTTCGAGGGAGGATATCACGGGCTGCATGACAGTGCACTGGTCAGCGTAAAGCCGAAAGAAGAAGACGCTGGCGACATCAATGCGCCGAACTCCGTTCCCGGCGGACTCGGAGTCATCAAAGGAGTTCTCGACAACGTCACGGTAGCCACGTTCAACAACCTTCCCAGCGTGGAGAATCGGTTCAAGCAATTTCCCGGGCAGATTGCCGCAATCATTCTGGAACCCATCATGATGAACGTGGGCGTTTGCATGCCACAACCGGGATTCCTTGAGGGTCTGCGCGAGATTTGCACTAAGAATGGCGCATTGCTGATTTTCGACGAAGTGAAGACCGGGGCAAAGCTCGGTTGGGGCGGCGCCAGCGAATACTTTGGCGTGAAGCCGGACATGATCACGCTGGCGAAGTCCATCGGCGGGGGAGTACCACTGGCGGCCTTCGGCGCCAGCAGTCAGGTGATGGACTTGATCGTCCAGCACAAGGTTTTTCACGGCGGAACGTACAACACCAACCGCTTCGCGATGGCTGCGGGGCTCGCTACCTTCCGGGAAGTTCTTACCCGCGAGAATTATGTCCACGTCGGTAAACTGAGCAAGAAACTTACCGAAGGTTATCGCGCGATCATCAAGAAAGCCGGCATTCAAGGCTATGTGGCCAGCGCCGGCGTCAATGGCGCATTGATGCTCTACCCGCAGGAGATTCGCAACTATCGCGACTGGCTGAAGATTGACGTCGATGTGTGGCGCCAATTCTGGTTCGCCATGGTTAATCGCGGTGTGCTGGCGATGCCGTACTGGTGGGACGAGCAGTGGACAATTTCAGTGCAGCACACGGAGGCGGACATCGACAAGCACCTTGCTGTGTTTGAGGAGGTGGCACCCGGTGTGGCGAAAGCCCAGGCAGAGCGCGGCGTGGCCTTTGTCGGAGCAGCCGGCCACTAGTCCTTAGGAGCAGACGCATTGAGTAGCGAGGTCACAAGCAACCAGGGCGCGGCAGTCGCGGCGGTAGACTCACAGCCGCATCTGAAGCGCGTGCTGGGAAGACGTGACCTCGTTCTGCTTTTCGTTGTAGCCGTCTTCAATCTCAATGTTTTGCCATCCATAGCCGCAAACGGCGGCGTGACCATCTGGCTCTGGATCATTTCGCTCGTGCTCTTCTTCTGGCCTCAGGGAATTGCGGTAATCGAGCTGGCACATCGCTACCCCGGGGAAGGTGGAGTTTATTTGTGGGCCAAGGAAATCTTTGGGGATTGGCATGGATTCTTGTCCGGATGGTGCTACTGGACAAACAACATGATGTACGTTCCAACGGTGATGCTTTATTTCGTTGGTGTATCGGTTTTCGTCCTTGGGCCCGGACATGAAGGCCTTGCAGATAACAAGGTATTTGCACTGATAGCGTCGGTTGTTCTTTTGACCCTGCTCGTGATTCTCAACGTGATGGGTCTGGGTGTGGGGAAATGGGTTAACAACCTTGGCGGCATCGGCACGTTTGTTGCGGCCTTTCTGCTTATGGGACTTGGTCTGGTGGTCTTCTTCAAATTTGGCACATCCATTCGATGGGAGGACTTTAAGATCCCAGCGAATCCGAAATTCGTGCTGAATTCGTTTGGAGTAATTTGTTTTGGATTGGTCGGGCTTGAACTCGCTTCGATTATGGGCGACGAGATCGAGAATCCCAGAAAAGTATTGCCCGGAGCGGTGGCGTGGGGCGGACTGCTTTCGGGTTTGCTGTACATCGGCGCGACGCTCACCCTGCTCATCGCTGTGGATAAGGGCAGTATGAGCGTGCTTCAGGGCATCGTCCAGGCTGTCAGCCTGATGGCCGCGAAAATCAGTGTGCCCTGGATTATTATCCCATTTGCGTTCTTGTTGAGCATGTCGATTGCCGGAATTGGCTCGGCATGGCTCGGAGGTTCTGCGCGAATTCCTTTCGTGGCTGGGCTGGATTCCTACTTACCCGCCTGGCTTGGAAAGATTCACCCGAAATATGCGACGCCGTATGCAGCGTTGATTGTGCACGCGTCCGTTTCGCTGATTCTGGTCATTTTCAATTTCGTGGCAACTGGTGGAGTCCAGGAATCCTTTCAGTCGCTACTCTCACTTGCCGTTGTGCTCCAGCTGATTCCATTCCTATATATGTTCGCCGCATTGCTGAAAATCGCACTCGCGAAAGACTTTGTGCGCGGCCATTACGGCAAAGGGATGCTGGTGTTTGCCGGCGTATGCGGGTTCGTGACTACCGTTCTAGGGATTGCACTGGCCTTTTTCCCGGCGCAGCAGATCAAATCCTTGGCGAGATACGAAATCTGGATGTTCGGCGGCACTTTAGGATTTATCGGGCTCGCGGCATTTTTTTATTATATTTACGGCAGCCGTAAAGCGGCGCGAAAGCTGGCGCTCGGTTCGCAGGTGTCCTGAGGAATTCAGTTTTGGAGGAGTGTCATGTCTGGCACGGCTAAAGTAACGATTAAAACATACCAGAACTATATCAATGGGCAGTGGGTGAGCAGTTCTTCCGGTGAGACTTTCCCGGTCTACGACCCTTCAACCGAGGAAGTGATCGCCAATGTAGCTGTGACCACGGTTGCGGATGTCGACAAAGCAGTCAATGCGGCTCGCACGGCGTTCGATTCCGGGCCGTGGGCCCAGACAAGCGCGGTAGACCGTGGGCGCATTCTTTTCAAGCTAGCAGATAAAGTACGCCAGAATTCCGCGATGCTTGCGGAACTCGAATCGCGCAATTGCGGCAAACCCATCGTCGAAGCGGAATACGACATCGCTGACGTGGCCACCTGCTTTGAATATTATGGCGGGCTGGCGAACAAGGTTTCTGGGAGTGTCAATCCCGTTCCGGCGAATGCATTGAGTTTCACGATGCGCGAGCCGGTTGGCGTTGCGGGCCAGATCATCCCGTGGAATTTTCCCTTGCTGATGGCCGCATGGAAACTGGCTCCGGCGATCGCGGCGGGCTGCTGCTGCGTACTAAAGCCCGCCGAACAGACCCCTCTGACTGCCATGGAGTTTGCCAACTGGTTTGAGGAAGTGGGCCTTCCGCCGGGCGTGGTTAACGTAGTGAACGGGATGGGCGAAGTCACTGGGGCAGCGATTGTTGCCCATCCCGGCGTCGACAAGATTGCCTTCACCGGGAGTGCATCGGTAGGGAAGATTATTGTTAAGGGCGCGGCCGATACCTTGAAGAGGGTGACGCTGGAACTTGGCGGCAAGTCACCCAACGTGTTTTTTGCCGACGCGGATTGGGAAGCGGCCGTGGACGGCGCGCTATTTGGCGTGTTCATCAATCAAGGGGAAGTCTGCTCTGCAGGCAGCCGTATCCTGGTTGAAAAAAAGATTTACGGAAGATTTGTGGAAGCGATGACAGAAAAGGCCAAAAAGATCAAACTTGGGCCTCCGCTTGAACGCGATACGAAGATGGGCCCGCTGGTAAGCAAGGAGCAATACGACCGCGTATATTCCTATCTGGAACTGGGAAAGAAAGAGGCCAAAACCGCTTCCGGTGGCGGACGCCCAAAAGAGTTTGGCAAAGGCTATTACATTCAGCCGACAATCTTTTACGATGTGGACAATAGCGCACGCATTTCTCGCGAAGAGATCTTCGGACCGGTTGCGACGGTCATTCCGTTTGAGAACGAGGCCGATGCAATCAAGATCTCTAACGACACACCGTATGGTCTTGCTGGCGCCGTCTGGACCAGAGATATTTACAAGGCGTTCCGCGTAGTGAAATCTCTGCGTGCCGGAATTATATGGGTTAACCACATGCAGCCCACGTATGTGGAAGCGCCATGGGGCGGCTATAAGCAGTCAGGGTTTGGCCGCGAGTTGGGTCCGTGGGGGCTGGAAGAATATCTGGAAACAAAACAGGTATTCGTCAACCTCGATGAAGCGCCAATCGGCTGGTACTGAGGATTTCGGTTTCCGCCTAATTTTGGAAAAGGATACAAACGGATATGAAAACAATACAAATTCGGTCGGAGATTCCGGGGCCCAAGTCGCGCGCGCTGTTGGTACGCCGTGAGGCAGCTATCCCACGTGGGCCGCAACTGGTCACGCCGATATTTGCGGCGAAGTCTGAAGGCGCATGGATTGAAGATGTCGACGGAAATCGTTATCTCGACTTCGCGGGAGGCATCGGCTGCCTGAATGTCGGCCATCGCCATCCACTGGTGACGAAAGCCATTCACGATCAGGTGGATCGTTTCTTGCACCTTTGTTTCGGGGTGACTCCTTACGAGTCTTACATTGCGCTTGCGGAGAAATTGAACTCACTTGCGCCCATCAGCGGTCCAAAGAAGACGATGTTCGTAAATTCTGGCGCGGAATGTGTGGAAAACGCGATCAAGATTGCGCGCGCCCATACGAAGCGTCCCGCCGTGATCGCGTTCGAAGACGCTTTTCACGGGCGCACGCTTCTGACCATGAGCCTTACCAGCAAAATCGTGCCTTACAAAGCCGGTTTCGCGCCGTTTGCACCTGAGGTTTACCGCATCCCCTACGCCTATTGTTACCGGTGTTCGTACAGCAAGACGTATCCAGATTGCGAGCTGTTCTGCGCCAAGCATCTGGAAGACACTTTCCGCCGCGTGGTTGAGGCCAATTCCGTAGCCGCGATCATCGCCGAGCCGGTTCTCGGCGAAGGTGGATTTGTGGTGCCGCCGAAGGAATTCTTCTCCGTTTTGCGCGATATCTGCAATAAACATGGAATCGTGCTCATTTCGGATGAAGTGCAGACGGGTGTGGGCCGCACTGGAAAATTCTTCGCCATCGAACACTTTGGAGTCGAGCCTGATCTGATTACAACCGCGAAGTCGCTCGGTGGTGGCCTGCCTATCGCAGGGGTTACCGGTCGCGCGGAGATTATGGATGCGGCGCTTCCAGGTGGACTTGGCAGCACGTTCGCCGGGAATCCCGCCTCTTGCGCTGCTGCGCTGGCGTCGATTGAGGCCATCGAGAAAGACGGCCTATTGGCGCGTTCCACGGCCATCGGCAAGCGTTTCGAAGATCGGGTGAAGGGCTGGCAGAAGAAGTGGTCGTTGATCGGAGACGTTCGTTCCCTCGGCGGGATGTGTGCGTTCGAGATGGTCACTAATCGAGAAACCCGCGAACCCGCGGCTGCCGAGACGAAGGAACTTGCCCGTTATGCCTACGAGCACGGCCTGATTACAATCACTGCCGGCACGCTCAGCAACGTCATGCGCATCCTTGTTCCGCTGGTTGTTACCGACGAACAGTTTGACGAGGCGATGGATGTTTTGGAAGCGGGACTGACGCAGGTCTTGGAGAAGCGTCAGCCGGTGGCTTCTCACGCATAACCGAAATCGTAATTGCTGAACTTATATGGCGGCTGAGGTCTTGGCCGCCATTTGTTTTTCTGTCAGTAGTGTCGCGGAGATCAAAAGCCGTATCTAGCGACGATCTTCCTTGTGTCTTTGTCGATGAGCGCCATGGCGGCGCGTTGTGCGGGCAGACTGAACTTCAAGGTTGCCCCAGTGATGTAGTCATGCAGGTCAATTGCTGTGTCCGTGTCTCGCTCCGATTCAAGAATATAGAGAACAGCATTCTGCAACTCGATGGGATAGATGAGTACGCCATTCTGGTTTTGCGTCACGGCATCAAAAGAAGGTTTGATGTTCAACTGCTGGAAGACTCGCGAATAGGAGAACGCGGCGGGTGCAGAACCTTCGGCAAGTTCGACCGGATACGCAGTCCAGAAAATCTTCCCCTTCCCAAGCGACATTTGCTTTTCGAGGTTTCCGTCTTCGAATTTTACAAATTCCAAAGACTTTTGTTTCTCCTGCGCGAATGTCATTCTTAGGCCACTGTCCTTGGAATCAGCGTCGACATTGTGAGCAAGCAATGGCTCGCTATGCCCGGAAATGCCGAGCGGCATAACGCGGTCGACAAGGTGCCAGTGCTCGTCGCGGAAGATAGAGCCAGTGACGAGGAGATTACCACCTTTCTTCACGTAGGTGAGAAGCGCCTGCCAGGTGGATTCAGACAAGGATTGTGCCGACGGGAGAATAAGAAGCCTGGGCGAGCCGAGGTTTCCGATCTGATTTTCCGCGATTACGTAGCAGGACTGGTGAAGATCATAACCGAGTGCCCGCACGGCCTTTTGTTGAGCTTCTAGTTGGAAACTGCCAAGAACGGAGAACTGTGCAGCCTGCGAAGTGAAGACGGCAATCGCGGGTTGCTTCGGGTTCTGTAGGTAGGGCGAAGCTGCGGCGGAGAATTTTGCGAACTCTCGAAGTACGTTGGCTTCCGGCTTTTCGGTTCCATCGGCGCGTAGCGCTCCGATGGGGACTTCATTGCCTTCCGTCATGTAGGAGTTCGTGTTCCACAGCCATTCGATGGCTCCGGAACCTTGGACAAACGACAGTGCCACTTTACGTTCGAAAATAGCTGCTTCCTGCTCGGGGGTGAGTCGCGAAAGCTCGTCAAGGTTTAGTTGACGCTGCAAGCCAGTTTCCTGAATGAGCATTGTCTGGCCTGGTTGCTTCGCCACCAGCGAGTCCCACAACAAATGATCGTCCTGCCACCATGTGTGATTCGTGGTGAAATCGAGGTAGGATGAGAAAAAGGCTGGCGAAACTCGGTCCATGTTGCCACCTTCGTCTTGTCCCACGGTGATTAGCTGTTTAGATCCCGTTTCGCGAATCACTTCGCGCATGCCGCGCACCCAGCCTGCAAACTGCTCTTGCGCAAAAAGATTGAAATCGTAGGCGCGCAGGGAGTTTTGACCCGTATACATGCCCCCTGCGGTGAATTCAATATCATTGGGAATGGAAACTGTCCCGGTGACCGCCTCACTGGGGAGGTTCCATGCATCAGCGAGCGCGGCTCGGTCCGGGTATTTCTGCGCCAGCCATGCATTCCAGGCTTGCAATTCGAAAGAGTCGCCATTGGGCCGCATAGTCCAGAGTCGTTTGGAAAAACTTGGTTCGTTGATCAGATCCCAGGCTAGATAAGGAACGCCGTGGAAACGATCCACGACACTGCCCACCAGCATATTTTGCTTGCGAAGTGTTTGCGGATCGAGATACGCATTGTCGCCGCCAAGAACTTCAGGAAGGAAAGCGAAGAGATTGAATTGGACGGGGATATTGTTTTTGCGGGCGGTCATCAAATACGCTTCCATGGTGCGTAGTGTGCGGTCGTAGGGGCGTCCCGTTTCGTCGCAAAACTTGTCCCAGCCGGTCCACCAGCCGGTGCGCACCATGTTCAGTCCTGCGTCATGAATCTGCGCAAGGTCGGCATTCCATACGTAGACATTCGGGTGATCGAAGAAAAGACGCTGCACTTCGCTGGACATGTATGTCGTGCCAACGACGGCAAGCGGTTTGTCATCCAGTTGGAAATAGTCGGCGTTGACCAGCAAGCGGGGACCAGAGCGTAGATAAGCTTCATCGCGAATCCAGAATGCGGAGTGATAAATCGCCCGGACGGTGGAACCTTCCATCAGCTTCGCCTCTATTATGTGAAGGCCCTTCGACTGTGGAGCGGGAAGAATTACGGTTGCGGTAGGGGGAAGAGTGATTACTGCCGAGTGCTTCAAGGACGGTTGACCTTCAGGATAGCTGGCGATTTGAACGCTCATCGGCGAGGCGGACTTTGCCCCGGAATGAAAAATCGTCTCGAATTCGATCGGTTCACCGGGAAGATAGAGAGGAAGTACCGGGCGAACGGAGAATTCCTCGGCGCCCCGTAGCGCTCGATCGGCAAGAGATCGCAGAAGATTAGACGCTTCAGGTGCAGAGAAAAAACTCTCAGAAAGTTCCGCCGAGAGAAAAATCCAGCGCCCTCCGTCAAAACCGGAAGAAATGTGATCGAGTTCGATGACTGGAGCGGCCATCCGCCTTTTGCCAGATATGCCCCAAACCAGTGGATCGAGGCGCACATCAATTGAACCCGCGGACCCACCTCGATGATACAGATCCGTGGTGCTGAGACGAATGATGGGGCTGTACGCCTTCTCCCATGAGAAGCGGGGCAGATTCAGAGGGAAATCAGGATTGGGAGAAAAATCCAATCCCTTCGACCCGGGAGTGGACTGGTATTGATCGATCAGCAGCGCTCTGGCGAAACGAACGGAGACTTCTCGTAGGTGCCAACCTGTTGCGTCGTGGTAAGCCGACCGAGTAAAGGGCTTTCCGCCGAGCACCAGCAAATTCCCTCCCCGTTGAAGGTAACTATATATAGAGGACCAGGACGCTTCTGGAATCGCAGACCCTTGCGGGAGGATCAACAGACGAGTGTTCGCGTCCCGGAGTTGTGTCGGCAACTGCTCCGTCGAGACGAGTTGTGCTTGCGGAAATATTTGTTGCAATTGTCCAGGCGTGGCCACAGCAGAATCGGCCGAGGGCAGGGTAGGTTCTGACCAGATCACCGTGTAAGGGAAGGGCTGTGCATGCAGTAAGCATGGCATTAGCCAGCAGACAAAAGTCAAACCAACAAAAAAGCGGCCACTAGTAGACATAGGCACTCTCTCACTAAGCGCAAGAATAACGATTCGGCAGCCGTTATACCACTTTCCGAACATCTGGTGCGTGACGGGAAACCTTTCCGTCCCCGGCAAGGTGTGGCAGTATCTAGGGCAACGACAGCCGCGCAGGGGCGGGGAAACGAGACACAGAGACGATGGCGAACATAAGCACAACGAGTCCGGCGGTGGCGACCACGACGGCACCAGGAGAACAGAAAACCTATGCGGGCCCACTGGCCGTCGTTACCACCCTGTTCTTCATGTGGGGATTTTTGACTTGCCTGAACGATATTCTGATTCCCCACTTGAAATCAATCTTCGATTTGAACTACGCACAAACGATGCTGATCCAGTTCGCCTTTTTCGGTTCGTATTTCCTGTTCTCAATTCCCTCTGCAAAACTCATTGACTGGATGGGATACCAGCGTTCCATGGTCGCGGGCTTGCTCACGATGGGGGTGGGCGCGTTTCTGTTTGTTCCTGCGGCGAGCGTGCCGTCCTATCCACTGTTCCTGGGCGCGCTGATCGTCCTGGCGGCAGGAATCACCTGTTTGCAGGTTGCGGCGAATCCGTATGTGACCGTACTAGGCAAGCCCGAGACCGCTTCGAGCCGGCTGAATCTCACGCAGGCCTTCAACTCGCTGGGAACCTTCCTTGCTCCATTCTTTGGTGCCGCGTTGATTCTAACAGTGGCCGCGAAAACGATTGATGACATCCGGGCGTTGCCTCCCGATGCGCTGCAAGCGTATCGCCTTCACGAAGCAGCGACCGTCAAAACTCCTTATGTCGGACTTGGCATCGCGTTGGTAGTGCTCGCTATCGCGATCGGGCTATTCAAGTTGCCAAAGATCGAACACGCGCAGCACAAGGTGGGAGAGAAGGTTAACGATTCCATCTGGCTACACCCGAATCTGATCTTTGGTGCAGTCGCCATTTTCGTGTACGTCGGAGGCGAAGTTTCCATCGGAAGTTTTTTGGTGAACTACTTCCACGAGCATGACATCGCAGGGCTCGCGGAAAAGATCGGAGCGAACTTCGTTTCATTCTATTGGGGCGGCGCGATGTTGGGGAGATTTATCGGATCGAATCTTCTCGGGGGTGCGAAGGCAAAACACATGTGGTTGTGGACAGCGTTTGCCGTTGGGATGCTTTTGCTCTCCTATCCGATCGGGCATTCGTTACCAGCCGGATACGAGCCGGGAGTGCCGAACCTAACTTTTCTCGCGTGGCTGGTTTTTGCGGGGCGGCCACTCTTTGTACTGGTTGCAGTAGCGACAGCGGTAATCGCGATTTTGGCGATGCTGAGCGGTGGTCAGGCGAAGGTGCCAACTGGATTGTTGCTGGGAATCAGCGCCATTGCGGCAAGCGGTCTGGTTGCGATTTCGATGCTGAGCACTGGCCATGTGGCTATGTGGAGCATTATCCTCGTGGGCTTTTTCAACTCGATCATGTTCCCCAGCATCTTCACGCTCGGAGTGGCGGAGCTTGGACCACTGACGGGTGACGGTTCGGGAATCATGATTATGGCGATCGTGGGTGGCGCGATCATTCCCCTGGCACAGGGCGCAATCGCGGACAAAATCGGCATTCATCACGCATTCTTCCTGCCCGTGATTTGTTATCTCTACATTCTGTTCTTTGCACTAAGCGGGTCGAAACCGAATAGTGTGCGCTACTCAAAGGCGTGAGCTAACCCGGTTTTCTCTGTTGCGCCAGCTCGGGAAGACCCTCAACGGGTCCGTATTTCCTTATTGTTCGACAAAGAGCTTCTGAAGCTGTGAGAGGTCGGTGGGAGAGGTGTCGGAGACTGCGCAGAACTCCATCCCGTTTTTGCGCCAGTCGACCCAGTTGTAACCCTGCTGCGATCCTTCATGCACGGAAGCATCGAGTTCACTCGTAGGCCAAATGAAGACGTTCACCACATGTTTGCGGCGTCCATAGACCAACGCAGCGATAGTGCGGCCATGGATCACGTCAAGGCGGCCACCCTGCAAGGGAAATCCCTGTTCGGCAAAGTCTCGCACTGGCGGAGCAAAATTCAATTTGCCGTCAAACCATGGTTTTACCGTGTGCTGGTCCGTAGAAATTACATCGGTAAGATGCCCGGGCTGCAGCGACCGTAAATGAGCATCAACAACCAGTGCAGCAAGTTCTGTTTGGTAATTGGTGCCCGGACGAGAAGAGACGAACCTCCATCCCGTGTATGCAAATAAAAGCAACGCCGCCGCTATGGCAAGCCATCTCCAGGCCTTGGGCAACGGTATCCTCGCCGCTTTCCTGGTTGAGCCTAAATCCGCAAGAACCTTTGCGCGAAGAGTGACGGGCGTCTTCTCGTAGAGTCGCGCAGAGTTGAGCGATGATCGCAGTGACCTCATCGCAGCCAGCCCCTCTGTACATTCGGTGCACCGCGTAAGGTGCTGTTCAAAATCAGCAGCACCCAGCGCATCCAGTTCATTATCGAAGTAGGCATGAAGAACAGTGCCCGTGTGCTCACAGTTCATGCTTGGCCTCCTTCCGTGCGGCGCCCACAAGCGCCAGCTGAAGCAGCTGACGAGCTCGAGAAAGCGTGGACATGACCGTGCCCATCGGGATCGCGGTAATCTCCGCGATCTCTTTATAAGAACACCCTTCCAATTCGCGAAGCACAATGATTTCGCGGTATCGTGGCGGCAGAGACTCAAGCGCCTGCGTCAGGCGCTCGTGATTGTTCGTCTCGATGGCGATTCCTTCGGGGGTCGGACCCAGTTCCCCATGCAGTTCCTCGTTGAACTCGGTCATGTCGCTCACGCGTCGATTCTTCTCCAGCCAGGTGTAACAGGTATTTCGAACGATCTGGAGCAGCCAGGCGCGCACGTCTCCGCCATGAAATCCAGGAAAGAATCGGTACGAGCGCAACATCGCTTCTTGCGCGACATCTTCGGCATCTGCGCTGCGGCGCAAAAGCCAACGGGCCAGATTGAACGCGGCATCGATATGCGGCAACACGAGCATCTCGAAGCGCACCTGCTCCTGCGAGTCCAGCACGTCCGAACCTTCCCCTTGGACAGGATTGCTCATCTATACAGACTGCCTCAGGTGCGGTTTTATTCCAATTCCTATTAACTTTTTTAGGAGAGGCGAAAAGAAGAAAAAATTTCATGCGGCGAGGAATAAAAGAGCTGGCCCACCGGTCTGCACAGATGAAACACGTCCATGGGCGGCGCAGGCCACAGTCGATTCGGACAAGCTGGCGCCGCCCTTACAGAAACAGAACACGGACGAACGAAATGAAAGAGGAGGAGTGATGGCGGAAAAGAGCAAGGACGAATTGCTTCATGATCACAATAAAGACGGCGTGGACCGGCGTGGATTTTTGAAATGTATGGCATGGGCCGGCACAGGAGCGCTTTGCGTCATGCAGGGAGGCATATTGAAATCCTACAGTCTTAGCCAGATGTCGCAACTGAGCGGCAAGGCAGCGATGGGCGAACTGAGTTTTGTACAGATCAGTGACAGTCATATGGGATTCAATAAAGCTGCGAATCCGGATGTTGTAGGTACGCTGAAGGCGGCCATTGACAAGATCAATGGTTTGTCGACGCCACCGGAATTCATTTTGCACACAGGCGACATCAGCCACCTTTCCAAGCCCGAGGAGTTTGACACTGTCGATCAAATCCTGAAGAGCGCTTCGGCAAAAGAAGTTTTCTTTGTTCCAGGCGAGCACGACATCCTGAACGATGACGGCAAACAGTACCTTGAGCGATATGGGAAAGGCGCGAAGGGCGGCGGATGGTACAGCTTCGACAAGAAGGGTGTTCATTTCATCGGCTTGGTGAACGTGCAAAATTTGAAAGCCGGAGGGCTCGGCACGCTTGGGCCGGAACAACTGGAATGGATGGAAGATGACCTCAAGCATCTGAAACACAGCACTCCGATCGTCGTGTTCGCGCACATTCCGCTTTGGTCCGTTTATCCGGAATGGGGCTGGGGTACGGCAGACAGCGCGCAGGCACTGGCGTATTTGAAGAAATTCGGCTCGGTGACCGTATTGAACGGCCATATTCACCAGACTATGCAAAAGGTGGAAGGTAATGTGACTTTTCACACCGCTGCTTCCACCGCCTTTCCGCAACCGCAGCCTGGCAAAGCCGATTCTCCGGGCCCGATGAAAGTGCCTGCGGAGCAGTTGAAAAGCGTTTTGGGAATCACAGATGTGAAATACGTTCGAGGACATCACGCGCTTGCCGTGATTGATTCGAATCTCGGCTAGGTACAAGTAAGTCAGTTCAAACCAAAAGAGTAAATTCTCGAAATTACTCGAAAGGAAAAAGTCATGAGGAGACGTGTGTTTGTAAGCGGTTTAGTTGGAATGGCATTTGCAATGACGTTCTTCATAGGGCATCGGAGCGCTGCGGCAGGTGCGCCGCAAGCTTCGCCAGTTCCAGTAGAGGTGAAAATCGACAATTTCAGTTTCGGTCCCGGGACGATTACCGTTCCGGTTGGCACGTCGGTGACCTGGACGAATCGAGACGACATCCCTCACACAGTGGTCAGCACTGAAGGAGTGTTCAAATCCAAGGTCCTCGATACCGACGAAAAGTTCTCGTACACCTTTAGCAAAGCAGGATCATTTCCCTACTTCTGCTCCGTTCACCCAAAGATGACCGGAAAAGTTATGGTCCAGTGAGCGGATGATGAGCATAAACCCACTTGATATCAAGACCATAATTCTTGCCAAGCACGCGCAGCACGTCGTGCTGATTCACTTTCCCATTGCACTGTTCACTGTGGCAGTGGCCTTCGACTTTATTGCGCAGTGGACAAAAAGCCGAACACTGGCAATGGCGGCGTATTTCAACTTGCTCGTTGCGGCGGTGTTTACAGTTCCCGCCATCGCGACGGGGCTTGTTGCCTGGCAGTGGGCGCTCGAAGGCCAAAAACTGAAAGGGATTCTGCTGGGACACCTCGTTCTGGGTTTGGTCTCGAGTCTGCTGATCTGGATAGTGGCTTGCATCCACTGGAGAGCACGACGCCTTCCAGCAGACTCCATGCCGACATATCGCCTGCCTATCGAAGCAGTCGCTATCCTGGTGGTGGGGCTGACAGGACATCTAGGGGGTTTTCTGAGTGGCGTAAACGTTTCAGGCTAGTTGTGGCACGCTGGGCCACTTGACCGAAAGGTTCAGAAATTCCCTGTTATCTAGTGAATCTCTGAAGCACCAACCGCAGACTTAATATAAAATCAAAGTGTTAGCTGTCAGGGGCTCGTAGCTCAGCGGTTAGAGCAGCGGACTCATAAACCTATTATGGTGTCTTGACAGGTTGCGACTAGTTTTGCCATGCCTATTAAATGTACATTTTGCGGTTAAACTCAGTTGCCCAGGCCTCTCCAGAAGTGCCCCAAAAAGCAGATCCAAGTGACCCCAGAAGTGACCCCAAGATTAACGATGGATTAAGAATAACCATTATAGAAATGGGTGCCCCCCGACAAGCAGAAATTGGTACGCCTACCGTTTCCGACTTGATTCTCTAATTACTTCTGTTTGTTCTCCGTGTTCCAATAGATAGGTAGTTATTTACATTTACCTAGTGTTTGATACACTGGCATCGAGCACTATATGCCCATGTCCCGCATAGAAAAACTCCTGCGCCTGGCCGCCGAGCGGCAAATCGTACGCACGAAGGATGCGAGTGAACTGGGCATTCCCCGGAACTACCTCGGCCGCCTGGTCCGAAAGGGTATTCTCGAAAAAGTGCGTCGTGGCCTCTATACCTCTCCCCATTTCTCGGGCACTGAGCATGTCACACTCGTTGAAGCTACCTATCAGCTTCCACGTAGTATCGTCTGTCTTCTGTCCGCCCTCCGCTTTCACAATTTCACGACGCAGTCTCCCCATGAGGTCTGGATGGCAATCGGACAAAAGGACTGGGCACCAAAAATTTCAGTACCTCCGATTCGTCTTATTCGCATGTCCGGACCGGCACTTCGGTTCGGTGTGAAGGAACACAAAGTGTCAGGGGCCGTACTTCGCGTCTTTAGCCCAGCAAAAACAGTTGCCGACTGCTTCAAGTTTCGAAACAAGATCGGGCTGGACGTTGCTATCGAAGCACTGAAAGAATGTAGGCGCACGAAAAAAGCGACGATGGATGACCTCTGGGCTGCCGCAAAGATATGCCGCGTGGCGAACGTCATGCGTCCGTACCTGGAGTCACTTTAGTGGCCAATCCCGCCATCAAAAATTTATCGGCCTCTGTCCGCGAGAAATTACGCAATATTGCTCGGAAGCATAACGCCGACTTCGGCCTGATCTTGGTCAAATATGGCCTCGAAAGAATTATCTCTCGCCTCAGTCGCTCCGCCTATCGAGAGACCTTCGTTCTGAAGGGTGCGCTTTTATTTGAGTTGTGGACTGGCCAACAGTACCGGCCCACCCGCGACGCGGATTTTCTGGCTCGGGGAGACAATTCCCCAGAACGATTCGCCCGAATCTTTCAAGAGCTCTGTGCGACGGAAGCCGAACCCGATGGATTGCGCTTCGATCCGGACAATGTCAGCGCCGAACGAATTGCTGAGGATGCTGCCTACGAAGGTGTGCGTGTCAGTTTTACGGTGTATCTCGAACGAGCGAAGATCCCGATTCAGATCGACATCGGTTTTGGAGATGCTGTCACTCCACCACCGATAGAAAGCAATTATCCGACACTGCTCGAATCGCCAGCTCCTCGCCTGTTCACCTATCCAAGGGAGACAGTCGTTGCCGAAAAATTGGAAGCGATGGTCAAGCTAGGGATCGCCAACAGTCGAATGAAAGACTTCTATGACTTGGAGGTTCTGTCACGGACCTTTTCCTTTGATGGGAAAAGGCTCGTGGAAGCCATCCAAAACACGTTTGAGAGGCGCGGGACGGAACTCCCAGTAGATGGAAACCCTCTAGCGTTTAGACCTGACTTCTATGAGGACGCAAGCAAAATCCGTCAATGGACAGCCTACCTTCAAAAGAACAGAAGCTATATCGAACAAATCGAACTCAAGACTATTGTGGCGCGAATCGCAGAATTCTTAGTTCCCATCATGAATGCGGCGCGACACGGCCAGCCCATCACCAAGGTCTGGAAACCTAGTGGCCCATGGGTCGAGTAACACCGTCATAGTTCTCTGGCAGCCTCGTTAGACCGTGGCCCTCTTAGACCTCTTCGCTTAGCTCTGCAGCTTTCAGTATTAACTGATAGAGAAAGTACTATCGCCCGTTTTGTGCATCGCAAGCATATTTGTAAGGTAAGTCAGGAGGTTGTAATGAAACGCGGTGTGCAAATCGCTCTTGCACTGATTTGTGCTCTTCACGTGCCCACAACGAAGGCGCAGTCGGTGCCACCTCGAAAAGACATACCAACGATAGCCAAAGCTGCGGATGGGGCTATCGTATCTATCGTCATGAGTAAGGATGGCCAGCCTCTGGCCCAAGGCAGCGGCTTCCTTGTGAGCAAGGACGGCCTTGTCGTGACAAACTACCACGTCATTGCAAAAGGCAGTTCAGCAGTCGTCAAGCTCCCTGATGGGGCTTTCTATGCTGTCGATGGAGTGGTCGCATCCGACAAATCGCGTGATATTGCTGTCATCAAGACGAACGGCAAGAACTTCCGGACGCTTACTCTCGGAAATTCCGACCGACTTCAAGTTGGGGAACAAGTTGTTGCAATTGGCAATCCGCTTTCGCTTGAATCAACTGTGTCCAACGGGATTATCAGCGGAATCCGCGCCGCTAAGGATGGTAAATTCTTGCAGATTACTGCGCCGATCTCTCACGGCAGCAGCGGTGGTCCATTGTTCAACATGGCGGGAGAAGTAGTCGGAATCACAGCTGCAATTGTCGAGAGCGGCGAAAACCTGAACTTCGCAATACCCATTAATGATGCAAAGCAATTGCTAGTTGCCAAGTCTTCTAAACTTCAGAATCTGCCCAACGAGCCTGAATCGGCTCGTGCGGATGGGGTTCCATCGACCGTGGATGACGGCTCCTCGGCCAACAACATTGCTCGTCATTATTATCGGCAGTTGTTGGATGCTGGCGCTTTCTTGTTGTTGGGAAAGGCACTCCGAAGGGCATGGTGCCAACTCAGGACTATGCTTGCTTCAGCGATGATCCCCGTTCAGACACCTTCTTCACTTTTATAGCGCTCGGCTATGATCAAGAGTATGAGGAGGTATCGTCAAAGTGGAACAAACTGTTGCCAGGGCGTTCTTCCGATTACGCAGAGATTGAGAGATATTACACCCAAATGCAGAGAATTCAGCGAAATAACGGCTATGACTATATGCGGTTTATTCATGGCGACGTGCTAAAAAGCTACCCGCCAGACGTTCAAAAAGTTTACCGAGACGGGGCACACTCCTTATATGCCGATATCTACGAGAGTGGCGTCAAAACTAAAGCCCTTACGTATGTCGAACTTGATCATAATGGAGAATGGCACGGTGAGCGTAGGCGCCTCATCATCGAGCCTAGTACGATGCGTTACAAGTTGCTTTATCTCGAAGGGCCTACCAACAGCTCACAGACTGGTATTTGCGAAAAAGTTACAGACCCAAAATAAAGTTGTCACGCATCGATCCCGCCGAGAGAACGATTCCACCAAATGGGAGGTTAATACCACCGAGTGGCCCATGAGCGAAGAACGAGTCTGCCTCTTTTCGGGGGGCAGGCACCTAGCGGGGTGTTGGGACAGGTACGACCCGTTGAAAGGGGAGTCTTACAACCGAGACGACGTCATGTTTGAGACCCGGGCACCACGCAAGTGGGAGGTCACCACGCCTGATGGAACCGGTTGGAGCACCTAAGCGTTAACTGGTCGGTTGTCCAGCGAACAGTTAAGGCAAGCCTGTACTGCGTACGCCTGTACTCTCACGGATCACAGGTTGTACGATTTGTAGACGCCAATCTCACGCTGCTCGCCCTGCGTTTCTAGAATGCGACGAGAACCTCATCCTCCAGGGCGTAGTTGTTGAAGCCGAGAAGTAATAAATGAAAGAGAGGAAAAAGTGATGCGATTGCTGGTAGTCGTCTCACGTTATTCAGTCCTTGCTGTAATCTGGATGGCCCTATCAACGACGGCGCATGCCCAATCTACAAGTTGCATCTCATCCCCAGATGGTAACGGTGGTGCCGTTATCAACTGCACAACGACTTCATGGGGTGCAGATAGAATGAGTCAATCCAACACCAACTGTTTGCGCTCCTCTGACGGAAGCGGTGGGAGCATCGCCAACTGCACGACGAATTCATACAATTATGGTAGCAATGCCCCTACCAGAGGTTGGCTCTGGGGTATCGCACAAGGCGCGGCAAGTGCTTCCGATGGCTGGGCCTCCTATCGGGCGGCACACCCCAATTATGTATATCCGACTCCACTCTCCTCTCTCCTCTCCTCCACCTTCCATCACGGAGGCCGCATGCCCAGAGGCTGCGGACATCTACTTCGTCAAAGGCGTAAGAGAAGGATGGTTGTTCAATGTAGGGGACTTCACCTACGACCCTCATTTTGTGAAGGGCATGTGTTTGATCCACATTACCTTTCGCAGCAGCGGTCCGTACATCGAAAGCATTTCGGACGCCGTCGCCGACAGAACCATTGCCATCTATGCCAAGGATGTCAAGGGCTTCAGCAACATGTGCAAGGTGAACACACCGAAGGGCGCGAAACAGTGCGACGGCTTGGATGACTTTCATAAACTGGTCAAGAAACAATTCAAGTTTTAAGGCGATCAGTGGTGACCCGTATACTTTCGCGAGGATACCTGCGTGGAAAAGTCTGCAACAAGGCTGCTTCCAGTTCAACCTCAAGGCTGGCGGCCTAATTGCTGCTTCGATTCTGACAGCAGGCGGCTACGGAGCACATCTAGGGATCCATAAAGCCAGAGTCAATGAACGTTCCTCAGAAACCATCGCGAGGCCATTGCGGCGATGGACTTCTTCACCGTCCCAACGCTCACGTTTGGTGTTCTGTACTGCTTCTTCGTCATCGGCCACGACCGACGTAAGATCCTGCACTTCAATGTGACGCGATATCCCAATGCTCTTTGGGTTGTGCACCAATTGCGAGAAGCCTGGGCCTACCAACAGCCACACAGATTCTTGCTATTCGACCGCGACGCCAAGCTTGGCGCCGAGGTGGTTTCGGCTGTGAGGGACATAGGAAGCGAGCCAACTCGAACGGCCTTTCGCAGTCCGTGGCAGAACGGAGTTGCTGAGCGCTGGGTGGGAAGTTGCCGACGCGATTTACTGGACCACGTGATTATCCTGAATGAGCGGCATCTCAAACGGCTGATGTCTTCTTACCTGCTCTACTATCATGAGGACCGGACGCATCTCGGGCTCACAAAGGACACGCCAACAGGTCGGCCTACAGAAATTCGCCCTACGGCTGTAGGCAAGATTCAATCCCTTTCGAGACTCGGCGGGCTGCACCATCGTTATGCGGTGGCAGCGTAGATTCAAGAGCTAATCTTCTTTAGACGAAACGCATTTTCTTGAAATCCGGCCAAGGCACAGTCCACGCTCTCTGCGAGTATTTTTCGCCGGTCGGCGAATCAGCCTGCAATCCCAAACCGAAGAGCTGCGCCAAGTAGGAAGGAATCTCTTTAATGTAAGGCACAACCATTTGGCGAACCACAGCCTTGGCATATTCGAAGACCCACAAGGTCAGCTATCACGACGATGAAATCCGGATGGAAATTCTTCTGACATGGTTCCGTGACCGCCTGGCGGACTCGATCACTCCACACGAAATCGAGCAGAAACTCAGCGGTCGAGAGCAGGAGCGAGGGTGGGCACCGGCAACAGTCAACCGGCATCGCGCGCTACTCTCGCTCACTCATCTACAGGCTCGGCGTTCGCAACCGGAAGATCACGGACAACCCAGCTCGCTTGGTCAAACACCGAACTGAGAACAATGCCAGAATTAGGTTTCTCGCTCCTGAAGAAGAGGTGAGATTACGAGCAGCAGTTCAAGCTATGCTCCAGCATTTGCCTGAATTTGAGATTGCGCTCAACACTGGACTGCGCTTGACCGAGCTATACACACTTACATGGGATAATGTGAGCATTTCGCGTAGGCTCTTGACGGTACCGCGCTCCAAGAATGGTGAAATCCGGCATGTGCCGCTGAACACTCCAGCGCTTGCCGCCTTCGAAACTTTGCGCAAGGTCAGCGGCCCTTCCGGCCCAGTATTTCGGAATAGACGTAAATCTCGATTGACGGGTCCGCGCTTCTGGTTTGATCCGGTGCTTGTCGCGGCGAAGGTGCATAATTTCACTTGGCACTGCCTGCGGCACACTTTTGCGTCGAGGTTAGTCATGAACGAGAAAATCTAGGACTGTTCAAGACCTGATGGGGCACAAGCAAATCTCAATGACAGTTCGCTATGCTCACTTAGCGCCTCATCATCAACTCGCGGCGCTTGAACGGCTAGCTGCTAGCTCTCCCGTGGCCCAAGTAAAAAGCCAAGTGACCCCAGAAGTGACACCAGTGAG
>CAVXOG010000021.1:0-205393 GCA_963763395.1 Candidatus Acidiferrales bacterium
TCATTCACTTAATCGGCATAGGGGGAGCGGTCGCCCGCTTTCCCCTGCCACACCACCGTAGATGCGGGTCCGCGTACGGCGGTTCAGTGGGTTACGCTGGGTCAGCGAAGAGTCGAGGAAGACCGAGAGCGTCAAAGTAAGTGATAGGTAACGCATATTGCAGCGCAGGGCTACTCGCCAGTCGCCACGGGCCGTGAGGACTGCCCGCTGTTTGTGCAGCGAGGTCCTTACCTACCCCGAGTTGACGTAGCTTCGCGTACCGCGCTGGGCCGCGTTTCCATTGCTTCCAGATCATGGAACGCAGACGATGCCGTATCCATTGGTCCAGAGTTTGCAGCAGCGAAGGAGTCTGACAGTAACCGAAGTAGCTCTTCCAGCCCCTTAAGTAGGCCGTAAGTTCCTTCAGCATCTGTTCCAGACTGATCCCTCGTGTCCGTCGCGTCAGTGTCCGAATTTTCTGCTTGCAGCGCAACAGGACCTTGGGCGCAATGCGCCGCTTCGGTTCTTTGTTGTTGCTGAAGCTGAACCCCAGGAACTTCCGCTCGACTGGTCGAGCCACCGCACTCTTCGCCTCGTTTACTTTGAGCTTCAGTCGACGTACAAGAAAATGAGTGACATTCGTCATCACTCGCTGCCCCGCCTGTCGGCTGCGGACGTAAATGTTGCAGTCGTCCGCATACCGCACGAAGCAGTGCTTACGTCGCTCCAGTTCTCGGTCGAGTTCGTCGAGTACGATGTTCGATAGAAGCGGAGAGAGCGGTCCACCTTGCGGTGTTCCCTCTTCCGCCGGACTCACCAGCCCATTCTCCATCACTCCCACTTTCAAGAATGCTCCAATCAATCGAAGCACTCTCTTGTCGGTCACTCGCCGTGCGATCGATGCCATCAGTTTGTCGTGATTGACCCGATCAAAGAATTTCTCAAGATCGAGGTCTACCACCCAGCGATGACCTGCGGCGATGTACTGCTGCGCTTTGGCTACCGCTTGATGCGCCGAGCGTTTCGGCCGGAACCCGTAGCTGTGTTCAGAGAAGGTCGGATCCCATCTGCGTTGTAGAACCTGCATCACCGCCTGCTGGATCAATCGATCCAGCACCGTCGGGATGCCAAGCTTTCGCACCCCGCCGTCCGGCTTCGGGATTTCCACCCGTCGCACCGGTTGTGGTTGGTAGGTCCCGCTCAACAGTCGTTCCCGAATCGTGGGCCAGTGCTGCTTCAGGTAGTCCGAAAGATCTCCGACTGGTCATGCCGTCGATCCCAGGACTTCCTTTGTTCGCTTTGACTCGCTTGTAAGCCTGCCAGCAGTTTTCCCGCTCGCAGACTTCTTCCATCAACTGCTCCTGCCTAGCTGGACGTTCGGTTTCGCATTTCGCCGTAAGCGATTCGGTCCCTTCCTGAGAAGCCTTCGGAGCTTCACTCCTCCCCTCCTCAGTAAAGGCCAGCACTAGCTGGTTCTTCTGCCGCTTGTCGCTCATCGAGTCCTGCGTCCTACTTGTCGCTCCCTGCTGTTTGGGCCTTCATCGCTTTCGCGACTAATACGCCCGCTGCTGACTTCTGCCGCACGGTCAGAGTGAATCGCTCCACTCTCAGTCACGATTCCGTGACATGCAGCAGACCTCCCGAGGTAAGTTCGATCGCTTTCCACGCACAACCGCCGGATTTACCACCAGTGCCTTTGATGGATGTGGGCTTCGCGATCATGTGCTCGCTCGCCCGGCACCGTAGGCCTCAAATCCAGTTCTTGTCCATCGGCTCGCGTGTTTGCTCCACGCTTCTTTCAGACTTCGCCTCGCGGCTTAGCCCTTGCGTTTCACTAACCCTTCTCCTCCATCAGGATGGGTAGAGGACTTTCACCTCCAAGCTACCGAACATGCTCGGCACACACATAAAACCGCCGGAGAGAGTCCTCCCTCCGGCGGTCACTCAAAACTTGCATCGAAGGTTAGAAGCTGTAACGGAGCATAAACTCCATCACGCGTGGACGGGTCAGTGTGTTCGCGTATTTTCCAAAACTTCCGGCGCTGTCGATCGTCGGAAAGGCGTTCGCCGCGTCGAACCGCACGGAATTGGTGATGTTGTATCCCTCCGCACTGAACGAAAGGCTGTGCCGTTCCGTAATTGCCCAAGTCTTGCGTACTCCGACGTCGATCCCGAAGTAGCCGGGGCCGCGTAGGTTGTTTCTTGTTCCAGCCTCGCCAGGAAATGGGAACCGCCAATGTCCGTCGTTTCCTGTCGCTCCCAGGATGAATGTGGATGGATCATTGGTACAACCAGCCAACCCTGCGAATATATTCGGGTCTCCATCGCAATCCGTGTAGGTTCCAGTCTTGGGCGCTTGTCCCTGGGCAGTTCCGAATCCGTTTAGTTCCCAGTTAGTTGGAAATGCGAATCCGTTCTGAACGGTGAACGGCAATCCACTGGACCACCGCGCCAGACCGGAAATGGACCATCCTCCGGCAATTGCATCCAACGCGCGGTTCCAGCCATTCCCCCACGTCTTTCCTTTGCCAAAGGGTAGTTCGTAAACCCAGTTCGTATTGAACTGGTGCGTCATATCGTAATCGGATACCCCTCGAGCCAATTGCGGCTCATACGAGTTGATGATTTGTCCTGTGCCGAAGCCGTATCCCTCAAACAGGTTTACTCGCTCGGCATCCGATGTCATATCAATGGACTTTGAATACGTGTAGTTGAAATCAAACGACAGGCCATGGCTGGACCGCTTCCGCAGACTGAATTGCGCGGCGTTGTAATTGCTTCGCCCGCCACTAGTCCACGAATACAGCGAAGCAAACTGGCTCTGATAAAACGTGAACGGCCCGTTCTTCGGGAAATAGGAAATTTCTGGATTATTGGCGTCGGGGACTCCAAAAAGGTCAAGGAAGAACAATGGCGTCGTCTCATTCGTTGACCCGCTACAGAACAGGTCGTAGGCCATCACCACTGGCACGGTTGTCGAATTCAGCGATCCGCACGAACCCCATGGTGAGTTTGGACCTATCTGATATGCTCCGCCCGGCTGCAGTGGCTGGATAATGTCCGCAAAATACTGGGCAACCGCAGGGCTGACCATCGACGGATTGAAATCCTGCGTTGCTATCCCTTGACGATATACCTTCGCGAGTGCCGTCATTGCCTGATTGTAATTCAATCCAGACTTCGGATCGTTCAGGTTCAAGGGCTGAGCAAGGTCCTTTTCTTGCAACAGACGCCGTCCAATTCGTCCCACATACGCGGCCTCAAATACAAAGCCACCCTTTAGTTCACGACTGTAGGAAAAGTCGAACCCGTACGAGTACGGTGTCTTTAGCTTGTCATTCAGACCCCAGTAGATTGCGAATCCACCAAGCTGATCTGCAGTCGGCGGCGTCACCGGGAATGGCCCAGTCGGCCCAGGTGGCGTGATGGAGGCCGGGATGTCGCTGAGACCCGTATATCTTGGAGCGGTGTTCTCGTCCACGGTCCCGGGCGCTCCTGCTACTGTCGTCGTCAACCCGAAGGATCCGTTCTTGTCGAACGTGTTGACAATCCCCTGTCCAAAGTGATCGTAGTAAATTCCGGCGCCCATTCGTATCGAACTCTTTCCCGGTCCGCCGAATAGCGAGCCAAGCAAGCCATCTTTGAATCCGGGAGAGTAAGCCAAAGAAACGCGTGGTGCGATATCTTTATAGTCCCAAGCCCAATACGGCTGCTTCCCGTTTGCCTTCCCGGAGAGATCCAATTGGAAGTTAGGTGCGTAAGCGTCCCCGCTCTGCATCGCTTGCATTCTTGTTTTGAAAAACTGATCCAGGCTGATATTCGGCGCCACCTGGTTGCCGTCTGTTTCATACGGCGGCTGCAGCAAGGAATACCGCAAACCATACGTCAGTGTCAGGTTGCTTTTTATGCGCCAGGCATCCTGCGCGTAAAACTCCAATTCGTTGTCGCGGAAATGCCGTTTGATGAACGATCCCTGCGGAAGATCGGTTCCGCTCTTGTCGCGTTGGTAAGTTGCGTCCACCTCGGTGATAATTCCCGCCAACGCCGCCATCGGAAAATCGTACGCGTTGCGGCTGCTATGGTCCACAGCCGGAAAACTCCAACTGCAGCTTGAATTCAGCGTCGGGTCGCACGACGGGTCGAAAGACGTATTTTTGCCAGCGAAACCGGTCGACGGCAGAAATCCCACGTTTGTAATTCCGTCGCTGAAAGATTGCGCGTTCGAATTACGCTCGTTGTTGATCAGTCTGTAGTTGCCGCCAAACGAAAGCGTATGCTTTCCTTTCGTCCAGCTGAAGTCGTCCGTAATGTTGTGCACCGGTACCACCACGTTCGTGGATCTCGTATCGGATTGCGGCGTAGCCAGACCTCGCAGAAACACGAACTGCGTCTCCGACGATCCGTTATTCCCGATCCCCTGCCTCACAAAACCATAGTGAAGGCTGTTCACTTTTGTCGGACTGATTGTCCAGGTGTAGCCTCCTACTATTCCCTTGGAGTTGTTTGTGTCCACCGTTGCTGGTGGCTGACCTGGGAACCATTGCGCTCCATTCGAATGGTCATTCTGTAAACCCAACCGGGCAAACAACCGTTGCGTGCCGCTCTTTGTCAGGTTGTAGTCAATTTTCGCCACGTACGTATCCGTTTTGGCTGGGGACGGCGAGGAAAAGGTGAACGCTTGAAAGTTGTATCCATAGCCCAGCTGATTGCTGTTCGGCACCGGATACTGATTCAGCGTTTGAATCACCGCTTTGTTTACGCCTGGGCCGTTCGGGCAGGTGCCCAATCCCGTGCACAGCGGGTCCATCGATGCGATTTGCGGAGTGCCCAGGACGTTGCTGCCGGCAGGCACATCCACTGAATACGTCTGCGGATTGAAATTTGCGTCCACTCCCTGTACTTGCTGCGTTCCTCCAGGACATTGCGTCGTATCCGCGCACTGATACTGGATAATCCCTTCCCGAAGCAACTGACTCGGTACCTCGCGTGTCACCTGCGTATTTTCTCGCGTCCTTTGTCCTTCGTAGGCCGCGAAGAAAAATAGCCGGTCCTTAATTATCGGCCCTCCCACGCTGCCGCCAAACGTGTTCCTCAGCAGGTGCGCTGGCTTGTTTGGTTCGCCATTCTGCAATTGCGAATGCTTATTAAAGTAATCGTTCGCAACCATGTTCGTCGGCCGATTGTATTCATAGGCGGTTCCGTGAAATTGATTGGTTCCGCTCTTCGTCACCAGTTGCACCTGTGCGCCCGAGGAACGTCCCTGGTCTGCGCCCGAATTCGTCGTCGTCACCCGAAATTCTTCAATCGAATCGAGTGTCGCTCGTAGGGCACCGGTAAACGCAAATCCTTTTAGTTGGTCGTTATTGTCAACTCCGTCGAGCGTCACGTTGGTCTGGTCGCTGCGCGCTCCGTTTACGGCTCCGCCTCGGCTGTCGGAGTTCAGGTCCACTTGGCCGCGATCCGCCACCGTCACTACCCCGGGCTGTAAGCTCAATATCGCCACCGGATCTCTTCCTTCAAACGGTAACGCGGAAATCTGCGATTGCCCGAACGCATTCCCAATCGTGGCATCCTGCGTGTTGATCGACTGCGCTGACGACATCACCTCCACGGTCGTAACCCCAGCCGAGATCTGCAATTTAATATCGGCGGTGGCAGGCGTCGCCACCAGCAACATCAATCCTGTCTGCTTCGTCGTCGCGAATCCCTGCGCCGCCACCGTCAAGACGTAAGTTCCTGGCCGCACTTCACGGAACTGATACGCGCCGTCTCGGTCGGTATGCGTCGTCAGATTGATTCCATAGTCCGCATTCGCCAGCACCACCTCGGCATTTGGAACCGACGATCCGTTCGGATCCGTCACCTCTCCGCGCAACGACGTAGTCCCCGTTTGCGCCATGCTCAAGGAAGTGCACAATATCAACACGCAACCCACTAGGAAATAAAGACCACGCCGGATAGAAGTCCGCAGCATGCACAACTCCTTTTGCACCTGGAAATTAGTGTTTTTATAAAATGCGGTTCGCTAATGAACAGCCAGAAGGTTTGAGTTGTTTGTTTCTTGACCACTCTAGACGCGGTCCCTCGCAAGCACACCCGCATCCCCAGTCCGACCATTCAACCGACCGACGATTGGGTAGTTTTTAAGTCAAACTGGGCTCGCTGTCAAGAAACTTGTGCTGATGGGAACAAAACAATTTTTGAATAGTAGCTCGGCCACTGAAGCGAGCGTTTCTAACCCAGGTGCAGCAACTTCGCCTTGGTGATGGCTCCAAACTCCCGAATCGGTCCCAGCACCGACTCCGTCACTTTGCCATCCAGGCATACCAGCGACACCGCTTCAGCTCCCCGGCTCGCTTCCCGTCGGCCCAACGCAAACGTGGCAATGTTCACCCCCAGCTTACCCAGCGTCATGCCCACGTGCCCTATCACCCCGGGCTCATCGTTATTCCGTATATACAAAATAGTTCCGGCCAGTTGCGACTCCAGCGGAATCCCATCGATCTGGATCACCCGCGGAGAGCCATCGTGTAGCACCGTGCCTTCCGCCGTAAACCCTGTCGAACCAGCCTTTTCCGGCAGCGCCGACACTTCCAGCGTGTGCGGGAATCCGTGCTCCCGCCTCCGCGTCTCTTCCTCCACGGTCAGCCCCCGCGCCCCTGCAATCGCTGGTGCATTCACCACGTTCACCTTTTCGTCCAGCACCGCGTTCAGCATTCCCGCCAGCACCGCGCTCTTCAGCAAGTACGTTCCGACCTCCGCCAACTCTCCCGCATACCGAATCCGGATTCGCGCCGGCCGCGTGTCTGCAGCCTGCGAAACCAGCGATCCCAGCCGTTCCGCCAGCGCCAGGTAAGGACGCACTCTTCGATACTGCTCCGGCGAAAGTGCCGGCAAGTTCACCGCATTCTTGATGATCCCTTCGGCCAGATAGTCCTTCACCTGAACCGCCACCTGGATACCCAATTCTTCCTGTGCCTCAGCCGTGGAACCCGCAACGTGCGGCGTTGCCACCAGGTTCGGCAACCCGATCAACGGACTGTTCTTCGGCGGCTCTTCCGCAAAAACGTCCAGCGCTGCCCCACCCACTTGCCCGCTCTTCAACGCCGCCGCCAAGTCCGCCTCGTTTATCAGTTCTCCGCGCGCCGCGTTAATGATGCGCACGCCCTTCTTCATCTTAGCGATGGTCTCCGCGTTGATCATGCCTTGCGTCTGCGGACTCACCGCCGTGTGCAGCGACAGGAAATCGCTCTCGGCCAGCAACGTGTCCAGCGGCACTAGCTTCACGCCCAATTCACTCGCCGCCGATTCACTCAAGTACGGGTCAAACGCCAACAGGCGCAACTCAAACGCCGCCGCACGAATCGCCACTTCCCTGCCAATGCGTCCCAGTCCAACCAATCCCAGCGTCTTGCCGCGCACTTCCGCGCCAGATGACGACTTCTCCCAGCGTCCTTCGCGCATCGCCGCATCGAATTTCGGCACCTGGCGAACCAGCGACAGCAGCAGCGCAAAAGTGTGTTCCGCCACGCTGACTGAACTTCCTCCCGGCGTGCTCATCACCAGAATCCCGCGTTTGGTGGCTTCGTCGAGGTCGATATTGTCTACGCCAACTCCCGCGCGGCCAACGACACGCAGCTTCGGCGCCTTGTCCATCAATTCTGGGGTAACCTTCGTGGCGCTGCGCACAATCAGCGCTTCCGCGTCGGCCAATTCCGCGACCAGTGTTTCCTTGGTGGTCTGCACGATATTCCAGCCGGTGGTTTTAAGGAGCTCTATGCCTCGATCGCTGATCTTGTCGGCAACTATGACTTTCATCTTTCCTCGCTTCGGGTAAAAGCCGCGGGACACTTAGCGGTCTCTTCCCTGTGTGTTCAGCCAATAACTGGTGAACTATCAAAATTACTTGGCGAGGTGCAGTGTGTCAATTCACGCGCGGTAAATTCCCAATCAGAATTCCGCTGTCCACCGCATAAGTGTCTGTTATAGTGCAGAAAAAGGAGTTGTCATGTCGCTTTCCGAACAGATCCAGAAGGATATTGTCGTGGCCATGAAGGCCAAGGACGAATTGAAACTCAGCGTGCTGCGCATGGTGAAGTCCGCGTTCCAATTGCGCGAAGTGGAAAAGATGCGCAAATTGGATGACGCGGAATCGATCCAACTGCTGCAATCGTTGCTGAAACAGCGCAAGGAGTCCATTGACCAGTTCACCAAAGGCGGCCGCCAGGATCTGGTCGACAAAGAAGTGAAAGAAGCCGCCATCCTGGAGTCCTATTTGCCCGCTGGCGCTTCTCCCGCCGAAATGGACGCCGCCATCGCCAAAGCCATCGCCGACACCGGCGCAAATTCCATGAAGCAGATGGGCGCGGTTGTCAAAGCCGCCAAAGAAGTGCTCACCGGAAAAGCAGTCGACGGAAAAGTGTTAAGCGACCGCGTGCGCGAAGCCCTCTCCAAACTCGGCTGAAAATCCGTAGCTTTGTCGTGCGCATACCGAGTTGTGTACCGCAACCTGCATTGTCATCCTGTGCGAAGCGCGTTTTGTGTGCCTCGTCGCTTTTCGCCGGGTGACCCGATTCATTTCTCCGCCCCTTTCTCTGTGCTCTCTGCGTCCTCTGCGGATGTCATTTGTTTCGACTTCTTCCTTCCTCCGCGTCTCTGCGCTATCGTTTCCTTGAGCACCATGCCCCTTCCCGACCAAATTCTCGTCCGCTACACGGAAGAAGACGCCGGCTTCGTCAGCGTGCGTCCCGTAGTGAAGCAAAACTTTCGCCTGCACGAACTCGCCGACATGGTCGTCAGCGTGGCGGGCAAAGAGCCGCCACGCGTGCAAAAGATTTTCCAGAGCGGCACGGTGGTTTACAACGGCTTTCGCTACTGGTGGGACGCGCTCACCGCCGACCTTGGCGAGATCGAAACTCTGCTGGCGCGCTTTCCCGACGACGATCCCACCCGCCCGCTCGACCTGGCCAAGTCGGTTGCTGCACTCTTTGAAATTGGAGGCGGCACACAACGCGTAGTCGTAGAAGTTCCCCGCGCTGAAGCGCAACAGAAAAAGCTTTTGGGCAAAATCACACCTTGGAACATATTGTTGCAATCGATCGCCACGTTTCCCGCCCGCTACGAAAAGTATTCCCATGCTCGCAAAGCCGATCTGTTCCGCATCCCGCTCCCGTATGAGAATGCCCAGGAGCTGGTGCGCACGATGAAAGAAGCCGCACCACGCGGCCTCCGCCACCGCTGGAGCGCCCTCCGTCCACCCGCATCAATCACCTTCGTTTGTCCGCGTGGATAGAGTAGTCCGCAACACACAGCAGTCGGTCTTAAGCCCCGGAAAGCAGTGGTGGAGCAACCTGATGGAATATCTGATTGGCGTGATCCTGGCTTTGGTTGTGGCTGGCATCGGCGCGATTGTCGGCTTTGACCGCGAACGCGCGTTTTATCCAACCGTGCTCATCGTAATCGGCTCCTACTATGCGTTGTTTGCTGCCATGGGAGCTTCCGGGCGAGCAGTCCTGATGGAGAGCATCGTCGGAACCGTATTCCTGCTCTTTGCCGCAATCGGTTTCAGAAAAAATCTCTGGTTCGTAGTCATTGGCCTTGTTGGCCATGGAGTTTTTGACTTCCTCCACCACTTGTTCATTGCAAACCCCGGAGTGCCCCACTGGTGGCCCGGCTTCTGCCTGGTATTTGATGTGATTGTTGGCGGCATCCTGGCCATCCACCTGACGAGGCACCCAGAATTTTCGCTCAGTCCCAACACGTCGGATCGCGCCAGTTAACTCAAGTGTTCAGCTCTGTCCTACCAACCACCTCCACCACCAGCGAATGGGTGCAATTACTCCGCGTTTCCACAATTCTTTAGAAGTTTCGTATCGTGAAGTAGCGCGGGCCATCGTCCAAAAGTTCATAACCTGCGAGTCAGAGGAAAAGAAACACTTGAGGACTCCCTACGGCTGCTTGGCCTTCTGTTCCGCTTCTTCCTTTTCCCACTGTTTTTTCTTTTCTTCTATGTCCTTCGGGGAAGGTGGATATTGCTTGAAGCCCTTCTTGATGTTGCCGTCAATTTGATTCCAGATCTTGTCGGTGTCCTGGGAGTGGGCTTTGCCGTCGGCGAACATGCGCCAGGCAAGATCGCGCGCTTTTTCGTCGATCAGTTCAATTCCAATCGTCCCCATCCGATTGGCCCAGGTCTCCACGGTGGAGTAGACATAGGTCCAGTGATAGCCGTAGTAGTAGCCGTAAGTGCCCCAATTGATGCTGCCGGTCATACGCGCATCGGTTGAGGCTTCCACGACATAACGAACCACCAGATCGGGATGTTCCTCCGGACTCACTTCGCGAAGCCCCTTCGCCGTCAATTCACGGGTGATGGCGCGGTGAAATCGGTTATTGAGCAGATCGGGGTTCAGTTGCTTGTGCAGGTTATCTTCGATTCCACCGATGAACGCAAAGGTTTTGTATTTCGAGAAATCCATATTGGGATTGAAATCCGTGGCCAGTTTGGCCGCAGCGGGAAGCGCGCACAAAATGAATACGAGCAGCACAGGAAGCACGCGTAAGACTCTGCCGCAATCCTCCGCAAACTTCTGCATGATTCGTTTCATAGACATTTTCTCCTTGCGGGCGGCAGGACTTCTGCAGTTGGAACCTGAGAGCGGCAGAACAATGCAGCAAGTGTAGAACAAGTGCCCTGGATTGGATAGTTGGGGAGCAATAATGAGGTAAACAATACTGCTAAATCGCAGAAACGTGGATTGGCACACTTCGAGTATTCGGATTCAGTTCAGTTGGTGCGGGGATTGCCGGAGTTGGCCACGTCTCCCTGGTACTTGGGCCAAGGACTATTCATCAGCGGACCGTGTGTTCCATCGTAGGCAATCACCTTGCCATCGGAAGTGGCTACATAAAATGTGCCGTCCGGCGCGAGCGTCGGAGAAGACAATGAGCTGAAGCCAACCAAAGTCTTCGCGATAATCTTTCCTTCGCGAGTAATCACGTATAGGTAGTTGCCGTCGAGCAGGAACAGCGCACCGTCCTGTGCAAGGACGGGCGTGGCAAGCAGCGCGGTGGGAAACGATAGAGTCCATTTCGGCGTCCCAAAACTGTCTACCGCGGTAAGAACCGTATTTGCTCCAGCAAAATAGATAGTGCCGTCGGAAGAGACTACCGGCGAAGCGCTATTCATCTGCATAGCCCTTGCGGCCAACTCCCATTTTAGAGTTCCGTCGAGGCCGATGGCTGCCATTCCGAAACGATCATGTGCCGTGTAAAGCGTCCGCGAACTGTCGATCGCGACCCCGGAAGTAACGAAGAAATTTCCTGGTGGGGGAAATCCTCCATTACGCTGCGTCATTTCCGGAGCGAGCGGAGGATATTGCCAGCCCAGGTCACCGTACGTATCTATGGTATTCAACCGGCCGCGCCCCGGCGAAAGCAAAGTGCCATCCGAAAGCAAGGTGACGGATCCCCATTGATCACCGCCCCAGAACGACTTCCAATCGACATTCCCGTTTGACAGGCGAACAGCGTACACACCGCTGCGTGCATGGATGTAGATATCGTCGCGGCCCATGGCAGCGCCGTTCTGCCCAGCCGTCAGCCCATCGTAGACCTGCGTACTCCATCGGATAACGCCCGAATGATTGAAGGCAATCAATTTTCCGTTGCCGTTGGCGATGTAGATGGCGCCGTCGGGCCCAACCGATGGAGAGGATCGCGTCGGACCGATAAAGTTTTTCCATTGCAGCGACCCGGAGGGATCGATGGCGTAAATGTAGCCGTCATCGCTGGCCGCGTAGATCGTGCCGTCCTCCGCCAGGGCAAGTGCTCCATAGAAAATTCCACTTCCGGTGAATTCCCATTTTTTGGTGAGAGCGGGCGCGCTGGAACTGGAAGAAGAAACACCCGAGTCGGTTGGCCTGTGACTTGTGAAATAGAAAATGGCGACGATCAAGGCGATGACAACCGCGGCCAGCGCCAGCATTTGCTTTTGGCTCACGATACTCTCCTTTCGACCATCAACGATGCTGGCATTTAGACGTCCTCAGTTTGCCCCGTGCAGAATATTGCTGGTATTCGCCATGTCGTGAAACTGTTTGGGCCACGCGCTCTGCATCAGCGGTGATCCGGAATCTTCCACGGCGCATAACCAGGAATAGCCGCAGGAGAAATAGATGGTGCCGTCCGGCGCAATGGACGGAGCAGAAGTTGGTGTGTAGATCCGCAGATTGAATTTGAGGGAGCCATCGGGTTTCAACGCGATGAGCGCGAATTCCCCGCCCACGTAGATTGTGCCATCGGCAGCCAATGCGGGTGAACTGACAAGGTGAATGCGCGTGGGAGGTGCCCATCGCCACTTGATCGTCCCAACGGGATTCACGGCGAAGACGGCCACTCCATCGCAGACATAAACCACGCCATCCAGGTCGATGACCGGAGAGCCAATAACGCTGGAACCTAGATCGATTTGCCATTTTTGCGCACCGGAAGAATCAAGCGCGAAGAGATGTGCGCCGTCGTCGCCAATATAAATCGTGCCGCCACTGGCGAGCGCGGCTTGACCGAGGTGCCCCGAGCTAACTTCAACGTCCGACTCCGGGGAGCCGTGCGGTGAAACGAAATCGAGAAAATTCTGGCGAGGCAGAAGAATCGATCCGTTGCTGGTAATCACCGGCGCGGAGCGCTGAAACACTCCCACCTGAGCCGATCCCGGAAGCACCGTGGACGCGCCCAGCATATTTTCGCGAAAGGTGTCCAGCGACCAGAGCTTCTCTTCGGAGAGCTTCGGCTGGAAGGCGTAGATGTCGGAGACGCTGTTCAGAAAATAGAGAGTGGTATTGGCGTCAAGTGCGGGAGGAGCTCCGAATCCGATCAATCCATAACCGGGATGCCAGATTAATTTGCCGTCTTTGCTGACGCCAAAGATAGAGCCATGCATGCTGTCGAGATAAATCGCGCCGTCGTCAGAAACTACCGGAGTGCCGGCCCCACCGAGCGTCGTCTGCCAGAGAAGTTTCCCATCGGGAGAGATAGCCTGAAGCGCGCTATTGGAACCTATGTAAATCGTGCCGTCGGGACTTATGGCTGGATGAGAAACTCCGGGACCGGGGCCTTTGAACTCCCATTTAATATGCGGGCCAACGGTTCCTGCCGCTGCCTTCGCCGAGTCTTTCTTCCCGCAAGATGTCAGCAACGGTAATACGCACAAGAGACAGGCGAAACCCAGTAGAGTTTTAATGCAGCGTCCGGGGAGCGAGCAGTCGGTTCGACCAGAAAATGTTGAGTTGAACATTGGGGAGTTCATCAGCGGATTCCAGGAAATTGACAGGTGCGTTGAAGAATACGTTCACCCTGCACATGCATCATCGCCCCACGCACCGGAGAAAGTTCGCCAACCTCATTTGTGTGGCGAGTCATTTGCGCGGCAAGATTTTGCAGACCTTGCTGAAGGGTTTTGTCCATATTCTGAAAGTACTGATCCGCTTTCGCCCTCTGCAAACGCGCGCTGTAACTGTTTCCACTGGGCGCTACTTTCTGGGATTGCTGCGAGAGAAAGTTGCAGTAGCGGTTGGATTGATCGATGGCCTGCAAAAGCAATCGTCGCCATTCCACATCGGCAGCAAGTTCACGGCGCGCGTTGACGATCTGCATCTGCCACTCGGCTTCGCGATCGGCGTCGTAGCCCGCTTCTTCTCGCGCTTCTTGCTCGCATGTGGCTTCACAAGTCAGATACGATCCGGAGTCCCCATTTGCGGCTGCATGCGATTGGCCACTGGCATGAGGTTCGAGATCGTCATTCGTGATCACTTTTTTTGCTTTCGTGGGCGCAGTTGGTTTCGGTGTGGATGCAGGCGTTGGCGCGGAATCTTTCTGCGGTGCCCCAGAAACGGATTCCGGCGGTTGCTGGCTGGTTGGCGGCGAAACCGGAGCGTCTGCGGATTGTGCATTCACTCGGCTTATCGCATATAGAAACAACGTCGCGCAGCAACCTGCTTGACGAGAACCGCGGAAACCTGACGAGGTCTTGTCGCGCCGAAGTGCCGACATCATGGATCGTCCGCATCGTTTGGTGAGTAATCGGAACCGCCCTGGGCATAGCAATTCGCGGTTTGTATTCTGCTAGCCTGGATCATGGTGAATTGGTAAGCAAGAGGATAGCCGGCGTATTTCCGTTGCAGCGATGCCTGACGAGCATCGAGAGCGCGCAACGCGTTCTGCGCTTCCCTGAACTTAGCGTCGTATTTTTCGTCGATGGCCAGTTCGCGCGGGGTGACATTGTTGGGATCGCTATACTTTGCCAATTCCTGTCGCTTCTCAAAGCCAAGGTTGCAGAATTTTACGTGCTGCTCGTAAAGGTCCCGCAGATATTTCTGCCAATCGTTGTCATTGCGGATCTGCTCAACAGCTTGCAGGAGATCTCGTTTCCAGTTGGGGCTCGCCGAGGGGACCAGATGAGCTTGCTGGCGAACTTGCTCGAAGCAGGCGCGGTTGCAATTGTTGATTAAGCTGAAGTCTGCCGCGGAAAATCCTCCGCCGTTGCCGCCACCCTTCAAGTCATCGTTCGTGATTACTTTTTTTGGTTTCGCAGTCGGATTTGCAGGAACCACGGGAGCGGTCGGGGCGGCAACAGGCTGTTGCGGACTTTCTGCCGGTGGCTGTTCCGGTGAGGCCGGTTTCGCTGCCGGTTCCTGCTGCGCGGAAGTGGCCTGTGCTGCCTGGACGGCCAACGACGCATCCGTCGGGAAGCAGAAGAGCAGCGCGATACCAAGGAGAAGAAGCACATTACCTCAATTTCTCCCACTATTTTCGCAGAGAAAAAGGTCTGAAAGTGGAGGTCACCGCAGAACTTGCGGAAAGCATTAATGGTACGAATAGGCTAGCGAGCGCTCACGGAAATAGGCATCGACTTTCCGGCCCGTTTCATCGAAATCCCTCAAACGTAAGACCGGACACTAGTATGTTTGCAGTATTGCCGTTCGCGGCCGAAGACGACAAAGTTCCCGTCTCTTCAAAATCTCCAGCATTCGCGAGGATAAGCCTGGTCGCCGAATCTCAAAGCAATGACGGTGCACAAGACACAAATCGTGCGACCGTCCTCAGCGAATTTGATCTTGGCTATTACGGCTGGCGCGTAGTGCTGGCGGCTTGTTTTGGCGTGATGGCAGGGTTCGGTTCCCTGTTCGTCTACACGTTCGCGGTTTTTGTAAAACCATTGAGCGCGGAATTTGGCTGGAACCGTGAAGCCATTTCGCTCGGTTTCGGACTCGCAGCCATTACGCTGGGAGTTGTCTCACCTGTTCTCGGACAACTGATCGACAAGTTTGGCCCGCGCCGCATTATTCTTCCGTGCATGACCATCTATTGTTGCGCGATTCTTTCGCTGGCCTTTCTGCATTCCCGGGTGTGGCAGTTCTACATGACCTGCGTTGTGTTGGGCGCGGTCGGTAACGGTGCTGCTCATCTAGCTTATTCCCGCTCGATTTCCACCTGGTTTCAGCAGCGACTGGGAACCGCATTGGCTTTCGTTATGGTGGGAGCGGGATTAGGCGCGATGATTCTGCCGGTGTTTGCGCAAGGCATCATCGTCTCATGGGGCTGGCGGGCCACCTATTTGTCTCTGGGTGGACTGGCTTTACTGCTCGGGCTGCCGCTCAGTTGGCGTTACGTCCGCGAGCGTGGATCCGCACGACGAGAGACCGCTCCGATAGAACATGCCGGGATGACGTGGCAACAAGGGCTACGCTCATTCGCGTTCTGGATCATCGTTGTGGTGCTTTTTGTGGGTTCCATCAGCATGAATGGATCGATTACCCACATGGTTGCCTTGCTGACGGATCGTGGAATCACGGGCAAAGATGCGGCGTTATGCGCCTCGATATTGGGTGGCTCAAGTCTGCTTGGCCGGATCGGAGTTGGCTGGCTGCTTGACCGATTCTTCGGTGCGCGCGTTGCCTTCGTCGTGACACTCGTTTCCGCCGCAGGCATCTTCCTGCTTGCACGCGCGAATAGTTTCCCCGCGGGTTGTCTGGCTGCGGCGTTGATTGGTATTGGTGCTGGTGGCGAAGCGGCCATCACACCCTATTTGCTGACACGCTATTTTGGCTTGCGCTCTTTCTCCACTCTCTATGGCCTCACCTGGACCTTCTATGCCGCAGCCGGGGCCATCGGCCCGGTTATACTCGGGCGCGCATTTGATTCGACAGGTTCCTATGCTGCTCTGCTGGTTATGCTGGCGGGCGCTTTGGCATTGGCCGCCGCAATCAATCTACTCCTCCCGCGCTATCCAAAATCCGCGGCAATGAATCTTTCCTGAATAAAAGTTCTCGTCCAACTTCACCGGAAGTTGGTTCGCCGTGGGAACATGGCCACTCCGTTGAAGTTTCTATTTTCCGGTAATAACATTCTTGTTGGGTCAAGCGTCGGCGCGTGAGATCTGTGCAGGATCCCAAGTGCGATCTCGATCAGTGCAGGCCGGCTTGAAGAAAAAACGGAAATCCACGTGAACCTGATCGCCTTGCACCACTCAAATCCATCCAAAGTTATTTTTGACCGGGCATGCTCGTAAAAATCGGCCATGTAGAGGCGCTATTCCGCTATCCCGTCAAATCCATGCGCGGCGAACAACTCGAGGTTGCCACCATGGGCTGGCATGGCCTCGATGGTGACAGGCGCATGGCACTTCGGCGTGTAGAAGACCGCAGCGGCTTTCCCTGGCTAACCGCAAGCAAGCTTCCCGACTTGATCCTGTTCTCTCCGCAACGTCGTGACGGCACTTCTGATGGAGATCTCCCCACTCATATACGTACGCCGGATGGCAAAGACATGCCTGTATTCGGTGAAGACCTGGCCGCGGAAATCGAACGTCGCTACGGTGCCGGCGTGCAGATGATGCAGTTGAAACATGGCATCTTCGATGATGCGTGCATCTCCGTCATCGCCTCCGATACGGTGAACGAGATTGCACGACTCGCAGGATGCAGCCCGGACGTTCGGAGATTTCGCCCCAACGTTGTAGTTCGTTTACTACGATCGGTTCCCTTCCAGGAGGATGAATGGTTGGGCGGTGCGCTCTCCTTCGGAGAGGGAGACGATGCCCCTGCCATGGCGATTACCATGCGCGATGTTCGCTGTTCGATGGTGAACCTGCATCCCGACTCGGGAAGCTCCGCTCCAGAGGTACTGAAGGCCGTCGTTCGTGCGAATCAGAACAGGGCGGGAATCTACGGCACGGTCACCCGCATCGGCAGACTGGTTGTCGGACAGACCATATTCCTCCGTGAGCCGATCGAGAAAAAAGAACTTAAGTAATCGAAATGCAATTCCCTGAAGGGAGCAAGAGCAATGATTCTAGTTACAGGCGCGACAGGAACAGTAGGGCGCGAAGTCGTGGCGCAACTTCTGACGGCTGGCAAGACAGTGCGAGCAATGACGCGAAATCCGGCGCTCGCAAAATTGGATCCCCGTGTTGAAGCAGTGCAAGGAGATTTCGACTCGCCCAGCACATTAGCCAGGGCCGTCGAAGGCGTGGACCGGGCGTTTTCCTTGACATTCGGACCGCAGACGGGTGTTCGCGAGAAACAGCTTGCGCAAGCCGCCAGGAAGGGCGGTGTTCGCCATATCGTAAAACTTTCAGCGATGGGCGGCGACGATGAGACACGCAACATTATTAGAAAGTGGCACGACGAGGGTGAACGTGAGATTCGTGAAACTGGAATTGCCTTGACGGTGCTTCGTCCTGGTGCATTCATGTCCAATGCACTGCATTGGCGTGAATCCATCCGCCTGCAAAGCAAAGTATTCTCCAATTACGCAGACGGTAGATTTCCTCCGATCCATCCTCGCGACATCGCGGCTGTTGCCGCTCGCGCTCTGACCTCAGATGGCCACGAAGGAAAGGCATACTCGCTGACAGGACCGGAAGCTCTTACAATGAACGAGCAAGTGAAGATTCTCTCCGAATCCCTCGGACGCCCGCTGGAGTACGTTTCGATTAGCGACGAATCAGCCCGCAAAGGAATGGAGCAAGCAGGAATGCCAGCGCTACTGGTTGATGCCTTGATCCCGTTTGCCGAATTCATTCGTAGCGGCAAGGCCACTGATGTCTTCCGCACCGTCGAAGAAGTCACAGGCAAGCCGGCACTCTCGTTCCGCGATTGGGCGCGAGAAAATGCGGGCGCATTTCAATGAGCGCCTCCCACATTCCGGTCAATTGCCTTTGGGTTTGAGGACCGCCGTAGTGCGCTCGTCCGTGGCGATGATGCGATAAAACTTCTTCAATTGGTCCAGCTTGTCGACTGGCACGCTGAGCTCTTTGATCTCTAAAGTGCGGGTGTACAACAACGCATTTCCTTTCCACTCCGACTTGCTGTGATAACTGCCAAAGGAAAAGTTGGCCTCTACGGGGAGAGGAAGATCGTCCAGTTCGAATCCGGCGGGCACCTCAATCAAGTAGCTGTCTGTGCTGCGCAAGGGGCCCTCGAACTCGACGGGAAATTTGCGCGGCTCCTTTCTCTCCAGAATATCGCTGGACCAGTTACCAAGTACACGCGGACGCACGAGAATCATATTGCCTGCATTTTTGGCAAACGCTTCCGATACAAAAGTGTAGTTATATTGCAGAGGCCTATCGTTAATGGTCAGATCCCCGACGGTAGCTTTGGTGATTAAGAAATTGCCCAACGAGTGGGACAGTTCTGTTTCTATCGGCTTGATGCGGTCAGCGTCCTTGTTCACATAACGCATGAATTCCCGCTGCTGGGTCGCACTGTCACCTCGGAGAACCTCCGTTACTTCTCCCGATAGCGTTCCATTCGTGTCGAGTTTTAGCTTTGCCCCGCGACTTACGCCGCTTGTTGCCGCTGGCAACTGCGGCAATTGAACCAGGTTTCCGCCGTCAGGGGTTACCAGCAATGCGAAATTCGATTGCAATTCCCCCCGCAAAGTTCCAAATGGAGTCACTTCATCGGTTGGATCGAAAATCAGAAGCCGGCCCAGTCCAGGATATTGAATGGTAGCCGTCAAAGAACTGTCATTGACCGAATCGGGTAAGCGTATCGCCAGAATGGCGTGATTGAATGCTCCCACGTGTGGTGGAAGTGCCGGTGTCACCGCTCCGCGATGCGTGTGAATTACCAGGTGATAGGAATCGATTCCGATTTCCTTGAGCATTGTGGAAAGCAGTGTTGCTTTGTCCTTGCAGTCTCCATAGCGTTTCGCGAAGACATCGCGTGCGGGGTGCGGTTGCCAGCCGCCAATGCCTAGCTCAATCCCCACATAGCGAATGTCCTTTTGCATGAATTGGGCCAGAGCCCGCATCTTCTCGAGTGGATCATTGGACTTCGAGGTCAGCTCCACAACCTTCTGCTTAATTTCCGGCGTGGCATCTTTACGGTCTCGCAGCAGTCCGCCATACCAGGAGCCCATTTCCGACCAGTTCAGGAAGCCGTGGTTGCTGCCTCCAGGAGGTATCAGCGCAACAATCATCAGGCCTGCCACGCCGGTCCAGGGAGGCATTTTCTCTTCCCGCTTGATCTCGGGGATATTCTTCAGTTCCCAATGCCACTGGTTGTTGCCCATGGATGTCGGTGACAGTTCAGGATGGTTTACCCACACTGCTTTGTATTCCCAGCCCGGAGGAATCAACAACGTATATCGAGCATCCGCCACGGGAAGAGTCTCCTGGAAGGACCATTCATCCTGCAGAATGTACGGGCGAACTTCATGGGTGACTTCAAAACCGATGATATTCCCCGGATCAGGTGCGGGGATCTCCATGACTTTGGCACGGTCATCGGTAAACAGGATGCCCCCTTCCCGGTCCACCATTCCGCGCTCGGTTAGATCTTTTTCTTTGACTTCGTAATCCTTTCCTTGCGCAGGAATACACCATCCATGAATTTCGGTGATCCGCGTCTCGCTATCAAAATAGAAGTGCCGTTGACCGAGGTAGCGCCCCCCGGGCCGCAGAATTTTGTATGCAGCGCGGTCGACTTCCCTCATTTTTCCGTTCGGCTGAACGGTTAGTATCTCTTCCGTATAAAGCACAACGGCATCCGTCTTCTCATCGTGTGGTGGTAACGGGGCGTTGCTCAGCGCGTGCATCCACGCAGGAGCGTCAGCGCCTCTGGCCGTGGATGAATAGAGCATGAATACGCCCACAAGTCCGGCCACAGCAAGCGCGATAGGCAGACGATCCCGCTTCAATTTACTTGGTTGCTGCCACAGCCTGAGGCTGCAAAAGTATTTGCTGATCATCGGCAGTTTTCACCACCTGAAAGAACCCCCGCAAAGAAGGATACATATCTTTCGGAACTATCATCAGATCGAATCGTACACTTCGCGCAAGATGCAGGGCCCCGGATTTGCTCTCCACCTTTAGAGTATATTCCGCAGCTTTGGCATCCTGATCCACGTCTTTGGGAGTCGCCGAAACTCGCCATCCGGACGGAAGAGTTACGGTGATGTCATCCTTCTTGACAAATGGAAAGGTGAAATATACTGGATTCACCCGGCTTGCGTGTTCGAAAATGTGTTTTTCCGTTGCGCCAAACAACCCCACCGGAAAAACGAAATTGCGGCCGGCGGAAGCAGCCCAGCCTGGGATTTTGACCTCGAATTCTGCAACAAGCGGTTGCGTTGAACTTTTCCAGTCTGGCTGGTTTTTCAGATCGGCTTCTATCGCAGCGGGAATATATTCCTTGATCAACTCTTCCAAATACTTCTTGTGCCCCTCCTCATCTTGGTTTCGTTCCCTCAGACGGCGACTGGCGGCTTCCAGCCCTGTGTAACTCACCGTTATTTTGCCTTCCAGCGTTCCTTCCTCATCAAGCTTCAAGTCCGCCTTCCGCTGAATCTCGGAAACAGCACTTCCCGGCAGAGGCGTGAGAATCCAAGCACCACCTTCCTTGTCCAATTTCAGGGCTTTTACGTTGGTTTTCTGCCAAGGAAGGAGTCCATAAGGAACAAAGGGAGTTCCTGGATCGAAGAACTCCTCCTTGCCGTTTAACTTTACCAGCGCCACACTCGAATCCAGTTCGGCACTGTTCATGACCTTGTCATTAAAGTAATGCTCGCTGCGGTCGGGCACCCGAACGGCGTAGGCTTCCAAACCGGCGGCTCGTGAAAGGCCTACAAAGAGCCCGTTAATGTCCCTGCTGTAGCCATAGCCATACTTCAGAACATCGGCGGCATTTTCGGGAAGCTTCTCTTTGTCCCGTTTTTCTTCTGCTTCGCTCTTTTGCGTTTCGTAGCGTAAGTTGCGCAACCCCTGGCAGCGCGCATATATTTTCTGCAGCTTTACCTCAGGCGCGTCTCCCGCAGCTACCATCTGCCCTAGTGCAGATTCCAGATCCTTACGCTTTGAAACAAAACTTTCTATCTGATCGTTCTGTTTCTTCCCATACTTGCGCCAGTATTTGACCTGGTCCATCTCAAACCCTTCGTCGCTGTAGATGAACACGACGCGGAATTTCATCTCATTTTCGGGGGGCATGAACTCTTCGGATTGAAATGCCGGAATATTGCGCGAAGTAAGCCGGATGTGGCCATCCGGATCTAGCTTGGGCTGATCCGTTCCCGGGGGAAGGCCGATGGGCCATGTCCACCGTACAGCAAACCTATCGTAGGGCTTGAGAGTAAACTTCGCGATTCTGGTAAACAGTTGTTCGCTCAGCAACCAGTAGGAATCGAAAACATATCCATCTTGATAGTCGTAGTTAAAATGATATTCGACGATGCTCCCTACTTGAACATCGGGGATAGTAAACGTCTTTACGAGAATCTTAACTCCCTTGGTTTTTTCAATTGTTTTGTCGAAAGTCTTGCCATCAAAATTGACGATGGAACCGTCCGGCAGAATGGTCCGGGCGCGGATATTGCTTATTCCGCTTCTCTCTTTTCTGTAGGGAATTTCGACGTTGGCATATTGCCTTCCTTCTTCCGTCAGTATCTTGATCCGCACATAGTTATATTCCGTATTTGCACGTCCCAAGTCCTTGCGATCCACCTGCCGGTACAAATAGATCGCCGGCGCACCCGGGGCCAGAGGTTCGTTCGTCATTTTCAGATCAGCGGGATCGATGGGCTGCCATTCGTCCGATCCGGAAGCTGGCTTAAGAACGGAAAAAAAGAGGCAAAAAGTGAGGACCCACAGGGTTCTTACACAAATTCGATTCGCCAAGGCGGTTCTCCAAGTGTGGCGTTCGTATGCTTCACCGACACCAGTCGAATGCGGAACGGCTGGGAGCGAAAAGAATGGGCAGGGTCGGCAACCTGTTGCCCACCTGTGTACGTAGATTGGTCGCACAATATCGAGGAATCGAAGCGATGTCAAGAGAACCACCGCTAAATCTTCTACTCACTCTTTATCGCCTACCCGAGGAATGTCTTTTCTGCGGCGCCCGGGTGCGGCATAATCCAGCCACACAGGATTCATACGTTTTCACGCCACACAGAGATCAGGGAGGAAACGGTGAGTAACCGTCCATGGAGTTCCACGGCACCCGCCAGTGAGTTTCGGAGTTACATACCGGGATCGGAGAGCCCAATCGAATTTTCGTTGCGTGCGGTGATTCTGGGCGCGGTCTTCGGTCTTCTGTTTGGCGCGGTAACCGTGTACGTGGGATTGCGCGCAGGCCTGACAGTTTCCGCCTCGATACCCATTTCCGTTTTATCCATCAGCATTCTTCGCGCGTTTGGGCGTTCCACCATCCTCGAAAACAACATCGTACAGACCACCGGTTCGGCGGGGGAATCACTCGCCGCCGGCGTCATGTTTACGCTGCCCGCGCTGATTTTTCTCGGGTTCGGGACCGAGTTTACTTTCTGGCGAATTTTTCCCATGGCGCTCTTGGGGGGCTGGCTCGGCGTGTTGTTTATGATTCCTCTGCGGCGGCAGCTCATTGTGAAAGAACACGGCAACCTGACTTTTCCCGAAGGCACCGCTTGTGCAGACGTGCTGGTGGCAGGCGAACGAGGCGGCTCGTTTGCCGGGCGCGTGTTTTGGGGCCTGGGGTTGGGCGGGATTTACACTTTCTTGATGAACAGCGTGCAAGCCTGGACCGGTCAGCCAGAAAATCGGCCGACCTGGTATCCGGGCGCATCATTCCGTGCGGCCATTACGTCAGAGTATTTGGGAGTCGGCTACATCATCGGCCCCAAAGTCTCTGGAATCCTGTTTGCCGGCGGTATCGTCTCCTGGCTGGTGATCATGCCGGCAATCAAATTCTACGGCCAACTAGCGGGAAATACGCCTCTGTATCCTTCGACTATTCCCATTCCGCTGATGACGCCAGACGATATGTGGCGAAGTTATATTCGCCCAATGGGCGCGGGAGCGGTAGCGGCCGCGGGTTTGATCACATTGTTGCGCACGTTGCCGACAATAGTCGCAGCGCTGACCGCTGGAATGAAGACGGCGAAAAAAGAAGGAGTAACAGAGGCGGAGAGCAGCGACCGCGTGGACCGCGATACTCCTATGCGCTGGGTTGTCCTCGGTTCCATCCTGATCGTTGTGATGATGTGGATTCTACTGACATTTCATCCGATGCAGGGCGCCGCTACTCGTTGGTACCAGAATTTATTTGCGGGAATTTTCGTCGTGGTATTTGGCTTCCTGTTCGTCACCGTGGCCAGCCGCATCAGCGGATTGCTGGGCAACTCATCTAATCCCATCAGTGGCATGAGTATCGCGACCTTGATGGCGACCTGCGCGATTTTCCTGCTCGCTGGCTGGACGGCGCCAAACTACGCGGTCCTGGCGTTGATGATCGGCGGTGTCGTCTGCATCGCCGCAGCGATTGCCGGCGCTACCTCACAAGATTTGAAAACGGGCTACCTCGTGGGAGCTACACCCTTCTGGCAGCAGATAGGACTTCTGGTTGGCGTAACCATCTCCACCATCGCCATCGGTGCAACACTGAACCTGATGAACAAAGGGCTGGAAAAATATATTCCCACGCAAATTCCGGTGACACTGCAGAATCTGCCGCAAGGTGTAAAGGTCGAAAGAGAATCGTTCGTTTACCAGGGGAAAACCTATGCGCTCATCAATTCTTTGGGCTCGCATGAAGTTCCTGATGGCGAATATCTCTACGACAGCAGCAGCAAGCAGATCGAATATCAATGGGCACAGGGAATTGGCAGCGACAAAGCTCCTGCTCCGCAAGCCCGCCTCATGGCTACCGTCATCAGCGGCATCCTGAATCAACAATTACCCTGGCGGCTGGTCTTGATGGGCGTCGCCATGGTTCTGGTCGTTGAGATTCTGGGGGTTCGCTCTCTAGCCTTTGCCACCGGCATGTACATCTCGATGGCCACTACTGCCGCGATGTTTGCCGGAGGACTGGTGCGCTGGGCGGTGGAAGCAAGCATGAAGGAAAAAGTGGAAGGTGACAGCGAGGCCAGCCCCGGTGCGCTCTATTCGAGCGGATTGATTGCCGCTGGAGGCATCTTCGGCTTGTTGGGAATTATTATTAACCTGCTGCAGGATCCGGAAATCTCAAATCGCGTTCCGCACTGGTTTTCCGCCGTACTGCGCTTGCCATGGCGCCCAGACCTGTTCGCGCTAGGTCCGAAGTATTTGGGGGCGTTGCCAACCAACAACCTGTTCGGCTTGATTATGTTCCTGTTGCTGGCAGGTTCTCTATTCTTCTTTGCCCGCAAAAAGCTGGATTAGCCCGCGCCCCAGGATGGGTCGCGTTTCGCGCAACTCTGTTCATCATTCTTTGACGGAGAACCGCGCCTCGCCGTACACTGCTGATATGCGTACGTCGTATGGCGCGCCGAAGGTACGGTTCGACTGGCGCAACTTCATCACGCCTGGGGTCAAGCTGCTGGTGCTTACGTGCACCGGCGTGTTCCTGGCGCAAACCTTTGCCGCTAACTTCTGGCATAACCCGGCGACCCGCTGGATCAACTATCATCTGGGACTTGTGCCTGCCGGGGTAATCCCGGGATTGCGTATCTGGCAGCCGGTCACCTATCTATTCCTCCACGGCGGTTTCGGCCATCTCTTCATCAACATGCTCATGCTCTGGATGTTTGGGCGAAACCTGGAAGAAGTGTGGGGGAAAAAGCGCTTTCTGAACTATTTCCTTTTGTGCGGCGTCGGAGCGGGATTGATTACCATCCTTGTTCAATACCTTCCCCTGCTTTGGGGACAACGCCCGACGGACATCCCCACGATCGGCGCTTCGGGAGCCATTTTTGGCATACTCATTGCCAACGCTATCCTATTTCCGGATCGCCAGATTTGGATTCTGTTTTTTCTGGTCAGCATTCCCATGCGCGTGTTTGTGGCCGTTATGGCGCTGATTGAATTCTTCAGCACTCTGGGCGTGGGCGCTTCAGGCGATGGCGTGAGTCATTTTTGCCACCTCGGTGGCATGCTCATTGGCTGGATTTACCTTCGACGAGGTTCATTTCTGTTCCGCGTGCGCAACGAAGTGGCAGACTGGAAGTACAAACAAAACCGCAAACGTTTTGAAGTGTATATGAAGAAGAACAAAAACGAACCACCTTCGAGGCCTGACCACTGGGTCAACTAGTTTCCATCTGCTTCAATGGGAATTGTGCTGGGGGTGACGACGACCGCGGCAAAGAATTCTAACTTCCAATCACGTGAAGCTTCATGAAGTTTGTGGTTCCTCGAATCCCCATGGGCGTTCCCGCGATGATTCCGATCACATCGCCTTTTTTCACAAAACGCTCTTCCAGCAATCGCTGCTCTGCGATGGCCGCCAATCCTTCTATCTTCGCGATATCACGAATACTACGGGGCGTAACACCCCAGATTAGAGCCATGCGGCGGCGTATCGCAGCATCGGGGCAAAAGGCCACAATCGGAACGAACGGACGGTAACGAGAGACTAATCGGGCTGTAAATCCGCTGTGAGTAAACACCGCTATCAGCCGCATATGCAACTCCGCAGAAGCGTGGCACACCAGTTCCGCAATGGTTTCGGGTATCTTCAGGCGCTCCTGGGTTCCAGGCCGTGGATATCCCTGAATGCTGTCCTCGGCCGCTTCGATGATGCGGGCCATCATGCCAACCGCTTCCACTGGATACTTGCCAGTAGCGGTTTCTGCAGACAGCATCACAGCATCGGTACCATCAAAAATTGCGTTGGCCACATCGGAAGCTTCCGCACGCGTGGGGCGTGGATTTTCGGTCATCGATTCCAGCATTTGCGTTGCGGTGATGACGGGCCGCCGGAATTCGCGCGCGCGGGTAATAATATTTTTCTGAACCACGGGCACTCGTTCCGGGCTCATCTCCACGCCTAGATCGCCCCGCGCCACCATTACCGCATCAGTTACCGTCAATATCGCCTCGAGATTCTCAATGGCCTCGGGTTTTTCCAGCTTGGCAATCACCGGCGTATCTTTACCGGCCCGCTTGATCAGCGATTTGGCAAGCAAAACATCTTCAGGGTGGCGAATGAAGCTGACAGCGATATAGTCCGCGCCATGCTTCAAGGCAAAACGCAAATCCGAGCGGTCCTTTTCGGTCAATGCCGGAACATGCAGTTTCACGCCGGGCAGATTGATTCCTTTGTGCTCGCCCAGCAATCCGCCGTTGACCACCTGGCAGATAACGTCCTGGGCTTTTACTTTTTCCACTCGCAACTCGATGAGCCCGTCTGCCAGCAAAATCCGATCCCCGGATTTCACTTCATGCGGAAGCGGCCTGAAGATCGTGCTGACGCGAGTGGAATCTCCCAGCACCTTGGCCGTGGTAATGGTGAATTTCTGCCCGGCGCGCAGCAGAACTTTGCTTCCTCCTGCCATGGCGCCTGTGCGGATTTTGGGGCCCTGCAAATCGGCGAGGATGGCCAGCGGCTTCTTCAGCGCCATGGCGGCCTCTCGCAAGATGACAATATTCTGTCCGTGCTCTTCGTGCGAGCCGTGCGAAAAATTCAGCCGCGCCACGTCCATTCCAGCTTCAAGCAGTTTACGGATCATTCGCGGGGATCGCGAAGCAGGACCGATAGTGCACACAATTTTGGAGTGGCGGGAATTCATCAATATTATCTCGTGTCTAAGTGTATCCCAGACTGATTGCTATCTTGTGACGGAAAACTCCGCCACGATGCGCGTCATCAGGTCTACACCCTTGGCAAAGGACGCCAACGGAAGACGTTCCTCATCCCCGTGCATGCGCTTATCGTCTTCTTCGGTCATCGGAAAGGGCCGTAAGCCGTATGCCTGTACGCTGTGAAGCCGCAATTGCGCGGAATCCGTCGCGCCTGTGGACATAAACGGTAGAACGGGAACGCCCCCAAATTCCTGCGCGCTAACCTTGGTGATAATGGAATAAAAATCCGTCTCAATCGAAGAGTTGGGCGCTGCAAGTCCGCTATCCGGCTGCAATTCAATGCGAACAGTGGGATCATTAATCAGTTTCCGCAAATCATTAAGAAGCGCATCGATACTGTCACCTGGCAGTAGGCGTATATTCAGTGTGGCTCGTGCCTCCGAAGGAATGACGTTCGCGCGGATTCCGGCCTGCAGCATAGTTGGCGCAACCGTGTCGCGCATCATCGAATTCCAGAGTGGGTTAGTGTCGGACAAGATGCGCTGCGCGTGTTCTCCTCGGTCGCTGGTATCGATCGACCGCATCCATTTACCGATATCGTCGTCCTCAATCGCCGCCAGTGCTTCGAAGTACCGCCGCGTGATAGAAGTCAGGTGCACGGGCGCGCTGTATTCCCCAATTTTCTGAATGGCTGCTGCCAGATGCACCACGGGATTCTCTTTTGTAGGGATGGAGGCATGCCCCCCGCGCCCTGTGGCGATTACGGTGGCATTCATGGACACTTTTTCGCTGGCCTGCACCGCAACGTATTGCACCTTGCCGTTCTTCACAACCACCTTGCCGCCTTCATTCAACGCATACGCTGCCGCTAATTTATCCCAATATTTCGCGATCAGAGTTTTCAGGCTGGCATCGCCAAACTGCTCTTCGTCTGCCGTGGCCAGAAGAATGACATCGCGGTTCAGGTGAACGCTGGCCCGCTTCAAGGCAATGAATGCCGCCAGATTGGCTACCAGCATTCCTTTGTCGTCGCAGGTCCCGCGTCCGTAGAGATAGCCATCCTTGATCACTCCACCAAACGGATCCATGGACCATTTCGTTCGATCCACTCCCACAACGTCCATATGCCCAACCAGCAAGAGCGCTTTGGAGGGATCGGGAACCGCGGTGCTTCTTAAACGAGCAACCAGTGCACTCCGGCCGGGAGCCAGGTCCAGAATCTCCGATGTAATTCCCTCTTTCGTAAGAATGGAGGCAATATACTTTGCCGCGGCTTGCTCGTTGCCGGGAGGATTCGTGGTGTTGATTTTGACTAGTTCCACCAGCCAATCCTGCGCTTCCCTCGCTAAAGGAGCGGTGTCTCCCACCAGTGCATTGCTTGGGGGAATCCCCATCGCCGGCGGTTTCTGGGCGATTTGCGCGTGCAGTGACAATAAACCGGGTCCGCAGAGCAGGAATAGGAGAATCGGGAGACGCGCGCGGATCGAAACCAAACAACACCTCCAGGCTGAATGTATTTTGCAACAGATAAAAAAACATACTAACATGCCCGTTCGATTCGCTAGATTTGGCACAGACACAGGGTTGTCTAATCGCCACTATTGGACGAACTTGCCTGGCGGAACGAACTCATTGGCACGAAATTGCATCATACTGGTAATAGACTTTCGGGGGTTTCGATGAAAACCAGCTTCTTGATCTCTCTGGGCAAGACCTTAGCTGTCTCCGCCGGCGTGCTTCTCCTCTCTTTCTCCGCCAATGCCCAAATTCCGGAAGGTCCGCAATCGACTGCGCCACCGCAGACGGAAACAAAGCCACAGCAAAAGGCCGCTCCCCCGCAGCAGAAAAAACCGGAAGAAGCGGGCGTAACCATTTCAGTGGAAGTACCTGTCGTTACGCTGGATGTCATTGCCACAACGACGAACGGCGACATTATTCCCGGCTTGAAAAAAGAGAATTTCAAGATCGTCGAAGATGGTGTCCCACAGAGCATCACCAACTTTGCTCCCAGCGAGGCTCCTATCACCATGGTTGTGCTGATGGAGTTCGACTCCGTCTTCGGCGGATGGTTTTCCGGTTACGCAAAGTACTGGGCTGATGCCCTATTCCCGAATCTGAATCAGAAAGACTGGGTTTCGCTGGTTACCTATGACATGAGGCCGCGGTTGGAAGTGGATTTCACACAGAATAAGGACGAAGTTCGGCAAGCAATCTATAGCCTGCATTTCCCGGGATTCAGCGAATCGAACTTGTTTGATGCCCTGCTCGATACCGTGGATCGCTTGAAGGACGTGAAGGGAAAGAAATCCATTCTGGTGCTCGCCAGCGGCATCGACACCTTTTCTCAACACACTCTGGACAAAACCATAAAGCAGCTGCGCGGGACCGATGTCACTATTTTTGCCGTGGGTCTGGATAAACCGCTTTCGAATTATCTGGAAATGCACCGCCGCATGGGAGGAGTGACCAATCTGAATTTTCTCCAGGGCGAAAACCAGTTGAAGACCTTTGCTTCAATGACGGGTGGCTTTGCCTGGTTTCCACAATTTGACGGTGAAATCCCCGGAATCATGCGGGAAGTTGCGGCGTTTCTACGCCATCAGTACAGCTTGACCTACACACCGTCCAACACCAAACCCGATGGAAAATATCGCAAAGTCAAAGTGGAATTGGTGGCCCCCGATGGCGGTCCTCTGACCGTCCTCGACCAGAAGGGAAAGAAGCAAAAGTATGTGGTCTACGCCCGTGAAGGATATCAGGCACCCAAAGGTGGCGTTGGCGATTAAACCTCGGGGCTCTTGTATTTCCTCGGTTGTGCAGCGGCCGCCTTCCAGGGCGGCCACTTCAATCTCAGGCTCAATACCCTTTCGAGAAATCGACTCGGTTGAACAGCGGTTCTCCCACAAACCACTTTTCCATAAGCCTCAGAAGGATTTCCGTTTGGCGTGTCCAAAGACGATCGCTCACCGCACTGGTGTGCGGTGTGATGAACAAGTGCGGCGCTTTCCACAGCGGACTGTCAGCGGGCAGTGGCTCCGTGGACGTAACATCCAGCGCAGCGCCACCCAGATGGTTTTGCTGTAGCGCCTGAATGAGCGCGCCTTCATCAAGCAGCGAACCGCGTGACAGATTGATGAGCCTGGCTCCCTCTTTCATGCGAGCAAGCTCTGCCGCCCCGATCAAGTGCTTGGTCTCAGCTGTCTCCGGCGCCGCGATTACCACATAGTCCGCCACGGGAAGTGCCTCTGCCAGTCGTGATACCGGCACAACTTTTTCGGCCAACCCAGACGCTTCCTTCCCTGAACGATTGACGGCTGAAACTATCATCCCGAATGCCTTGGCGCGCTTGGCCAGCTCCTGCCCGATCGATCCGAATCCTACGATAAGCAACTGTTGCCCGTTCAACTCGGTCAAACGCTGCGGCTGGTCCCAGATTTCCTGTTGGCCCCAGTGAGCGCGGTCCTGATGACGAACCGAATCCGGAAAATTGCGGGCCAGCCCCAGCAAAAGCCCCATGGCATGTTCGGCCATGGGAACCGCAAAAATCCCACGCGGATTCGTCACTTCAATTCCAGAGTTGCGAAGCTCCGGATACATCAGTTGTGCTACACCCGAAGCCGTGGAATGAATCCATTTCAACTTTTGAGCATCCGTCAATTGCTGCGGACGGAGCGAGTAGCCCACGAAAATATCCGTATCGGGCAATTCCCGCGGCAGTCCGTCATAGTCAGGCAAGTGGACCACCCGCATCTGCGGCCATCGCTGCCGAATGGTCTCTGCCATGGCCGCCTTAGGCCGCCATTGATCGAACGGATGCCAAACGCAAATGGTGAGTTTGGTGTTGTCAGGGGCTGCGCGCTGAGCGTTCATATCGTCGCGCTCCAGTTTCAACTTACTTTCGACTCTGCTTGAGATTGAGGTTGGGATCCTTCGACCCGGAACCAGCGCTTCAGGATGACATGCTTTTCAGTTTTTCGCCGCTTGTAAACCTCGCGCCGCTCTTGGAATGATCCGCAGCCAAATCCTTCCAGCCCGGGTTAATTGATACAATCAGCCCCACCTTCTTTGAACGCCGCCATCCTTTAACCTCTTTCTCCCGCCGAATCGCGGCACGAACATCCGAAAAAGTTTCAAAGTAGACAAGCCTGAACAAATTGTATTCCTTGGTGAAGCCGGCCAGGTTTTTCAATCTGTCTTCGAAGACTCGCTTTTCGAGGTCGCTACTCACGCCTGTGTAAAGCATCTTCCTCACATTGCTCATGATATATACGCAGATGATCTTCTCCATGAGCATCACTCCACCGATTGTCACCCTGAGGAGCGCAGTCTGCGACGAAGGATCTCAACTTAAGCCGCGCGCCCAGAACAATATTGGGCCACCGGAGCACCTGCGGCCGTCGGGCAATTCGTGCATCAAGCACGAGTTGACGCCTTACTTTATCCGCAGGTTGCGGCCGGTCATGTCCGCAGGAATGGGCTCTCCGAGAATGCTGAGCATGGTGGGAGCAATATCCCGCAACGCGCCTCCCGGCGCCAACTTCAGTTGATCGTTTTCCGTAATGCAAAGCAACGGAACCGGATTGGTGGTGTGATACGTGTGTGGCCCGCCCGTATTTGGATCGATCATGGTTTCTGCATTGCCATGATCTGCGGTGACGAGCCAAGCGCCACCTCGGGGTTTCATCGCCTGATAAATCCTGCCGAGCCCGGCGTCGACCGCTTCCACCGCCTTGATTGTGGCTTCGAGTTTTCCGGAATGCCCCACCATGTCGGCATTCGCATAATTCATGATGATGGCGTCGAACTCGCCCTTCTCAATGGCCTTTACGATCGTATCCGTGATTCCCGCCGCCGACATTTCCGGCATCAAGTCGTATGTCGCAACTTTGGGCGACGGAACCAGAATGCGTTCTTCGCCGTTGAACGGTTTCTCTATGCCCCCATTAAAAAAATAAGTGACGTGCGCGTACTTCTCCGTCTCCGCGCAACGCAAATTCTTGTACTGCAGCTCCTGAAAAACCTGAGCGAGGATATGCTCCAGTTTCTCGGGCTTGATCACTGCCTGTAGCCACGGCCAGTTCTTGTCGTACTTGGTCATCGCCACGTAGAAAAGATTCTTCGGCCGCTTGGGATCGACAAACTTGTCAAAATCCGGGGCGGCAAGTGCATAAGTCATCTGGCGCGCTCGGTCGGCGCGGAAGTTGTAGAAAATGACAGCGTCATCATCCCGAATCATCCCAACAGGGGCAGCGCTGGGCCCGGTTCCGCGGGTGATGACCACCGGCTTCACAAACTCGTCGGTAATGCCTCGCTCGTAATTCGCCTGCAACGCCGCAACGGGGTCGCTGCTCATCGTCTCCGCTTGCCCATGCACCAGCGCGTTATAGGCAAGTTGCACGCGCTCCCAGCGATTGTCGCGGTCCATCGCGTAGTAACGGCCCACCACGGTAGCGATCTCTCCCACGCCAAGTTCGCGCATCTTCTGCTGGAGCTGCCGCACAAAGTCGCGCCCGCTGTTAGGTGGAGTGTCGCGTCCGTCCGTAAAAACATGGACAAACACCTTCTCCACCTTTTCCTTCTTGGCCATCTCCAGTAACGCGAACAGGTGCTGAATGTGCGAGTGCACGCCGCCGTCGCTCAGCAATCCCACAAGATGCAATTGCCGTTGACGCCCGCGCTCCATGGCCTGCTGGAACAGCGGCGTCTGCTCCAGTTGTTTGTTGGCGATGAGTAAATCAATGCGCGTGATGTCCATATGCACCACGCGGCCCGCGCCCAGATTCATGTGGCCGACTTCGCTGTTTCCCATCTGCCCTTCCGGCAAACCGACAGCAGGCCCCGAAGTGCTGATCAGGGTGTTGGGGAATTTGCGCAACAATTCGTCGTAATTCGGTTTACGCGCCAACGCGATAGCATTGCCCTTGCTCTCCGAGCGAAATCCCCATCCATCCAACACAGTTAAAACCACTGGTTTTGGCCGTTTTGCCATGACTTCCTTCCCTTCCATCAAACATTCACATTCAAAAGACTACTGTACTTGTGCTCACGGTCCAAGTTTCCGACTCACAGGTGGTTGTGTCGAAATCACATCAATTGGGTGGCCGGAGGATAGGATCTGGAAATGGATGAATGTCGCGGAATATAGATCAGCAGGCTTGCCTGAAGAACCGTCTCACTTGACCGCAAATTCGCGTAGCGCCGCCAGCAGTCGCTCGACTTCTTCCATGGTGTTGTAATGGACCAGCCCAATTCGCAACATGCCGCCTTGGGATTCCACTCCCAATCGTTCCGTGAGGTTCAACGCATAATAATTTCCGTCCCACGTAAAAATTCCGCGTTCTGCCAGGTTAGTGGCAATTGCCGTGGGATTATGATTCCCTATTCGCAGCGACAATGTAGAACAGCGCTGATCAAACATTTTGGGGTCGGTAATTCCATAGATGTGCAATCCAGGAATGCTCTGCAAGCCATCAATTAATCGCGCTATCAGTCGCGATTCATAAGCTACCGTCGCCGCATAAGCTGCGGCAAGTGCTTCTCGCCGCGTCTTCGCCGCCGGATCGCAGTGCCTGCCCAATTCCGCCAGATACTCCACTGCCCCGCCAATACCCGCGATCAATTCCTGTACTTGTGTCCCGGTTTCCCAGCGTTCAGGTACCTGTTCGGTTGCAGGCCGCACCTTGTAAGGCCGCAGACGCTGCAGATGCTCACGCTTTCCATACAACGTGCCCATGTGCGGACCAAAAAACTTGTAAGGAGAGCAGACCAGAAAATCGCAATCAATCGCCTTCACATCAATCAAGCCGTGGGGCCCATAGTGCACCGCATCGATGTACACCATTGCTCCTGCCCAATGCGCCAGTTTGGTAATTTCCGCCACGGGATTGATTGTGCCGACAGCATTCGACGCATATGTGACGGCAACAACTTTCGTCTTTGGGCCAATTTTTCGCTTCAGATCGTCCATGTCGAGCGTGCAGTCCGACTCGACGATGTCCACCTGCCGTATGATTACGCCCTTTTCTTCCAGTGCCTTCCAGGGAGAGAAATTCGCATCGTGATCGAGCGTGGTCAACAGAATCTCATCGCCGGCTTTCAAGTCCCGGGCGATGGCACGTGAAATAGAAAAAGTAATAGTGGTCATGTTCTGGCCAAAAACCACTTCATCCTTTTCACAATGGAAGAAGTCCGCCATCGCCGCGCGCGTATTCGAAATCATCTGATCGTTGCGCTGGCTGGTAAGGAATGCTCCCCCGGTATTGGCATTCGCACTCATCAGGTAGCCCTGAATCGCGTGCATCACCTGCGTGGGAACTTGCGTGCCCGCGGGGCCATCAAGAAAGGCCGCAGGCTGGCCATTGACCTGCGTCTGCAAAGAAGGAAAGTGTGAACGCACCCACGCAATGCCGAACGAGTTGCTGGTGGACAAAGGTACTCCCGACTGACGATGTAGTTTGTGCCTTGCTTCTGCACGTTAGTTTCTCACACTGAAACGATGGAGTGAATGCGCGATATGCCTTCAACGCCGTGATACCATCACAAGCTAAGTTACCCACTCATGCCGCCACGGCGCCGGCTATCAACTCCGCGCCATGCTTCACATCGAGGTATCCCGTGTCAGAGACTTTCCCCGTGACAGATCGCACCCGTATTGTGCGTGAACCGGTTCGAGCCGTGTATGATCGTGATGCAATCTACAGAATTCTCGATGAAGCCTTCACATGCCATGTGGGTTTTGCCGTCGATGGCCAGCCGTTTGTCATTCCCACAATGTTTGCCCGTGTGGGAGACGCCATCTATTTCCATGGATCGGCCGCCAGCCGCACTCTTCGTGGCCTGGCCGGAGGACTTCCGGTCTGCATCACAGTGACTCTTTCCGATGGACTGGTGCTCGCGCGCTCGGTTTTCAATCACTCCATGAACTATCGTTCAGTGGTAGCAATTGGCAAGGCGACGCTGATTGAAGAGCCCGCAGAAAAGCTGGAGGCCCTTCGCGCCTTCACCGAGAAGCTGATTCCCGGCCGTTGGAATGATGCGCGGCAACCTGACGAAAAAGAACTGAAAGCCACTAGCGTTGTGAAACTGCCTCTGACGGAAGTTTCCGCGAAAGTACGGGTTGGCGATGTGGAAGACGATGCGCCCGACTACGAACTCTCCGTGTGGGCTGGCATCATTCCGCTTCGCCTGGTTACGGAAGCGCCAGTACGCGACAGCCGTTGCGACGCGTCGATTCCCACTCCCGACTACGTCTTGCACTATCACAGGTGAGCCATGAGCGAATTCATTCCACCACCGGTAAAACCAATCGTGCCGATGAAAGCACTCGAGGCGCTCGACATCCGCGTAGGCACGATTCTTCGTGTGGAAGAAATTCCAAAATCGGAAAAGCTGATGAAATTGACGGTCAGTTTTGGCGATCACAAGCGCTCCATACTCGCCGGTATTCGCAAGGAGCGAGAAAATCCTCGCGATATCGAAGGCAAGCAAGCCCTTTTTGTTTTGAATCTCGAACCCAGGACCATGGCGGGAGAAGTCTCTGAGGGGATGTTGTTTGATCTTGGCTATGCCGATGGCATTTTGCCGGCTCTCGCGATGCCAGAGCGACCCTTGCCGGATGGAACCCGTGCGGGCTAAGCCGCGATGTGTAGTTCAGGTTTGCACCGCTCTCAAGAAATCCGCCAGCAATCCATAACCGGTCGCCTCGACACCCGGATTGTGCTCCACCAGCGACAATCCAAATACGTCCAGATCGAAACGAATCGCCGAACTCGTGCCTTCCAGTCCGGCCATTGGGTCGGACAACAGCAACAGTTCCGGCCCAACTCGGCAATCCACTCCATCTCCTCGGCGTTCCGCGCGGCAAACTAATTTGTAACGCATCCCCGCCGTGCGCACCGAACGAATCTTTTCTTCGCTGAGTCCGCGAATGCCCGTGCATTGCACCTGTTCGATTCGCGTCGGCACTCCCATCAGCACCGTGGCGAGCGCGGCAACCTTGATCGCGGAATCCCATCCGTCCAGATCCTGCGTGGGATCGGTTTCCGCAATACCAATCGATTGTGCGCGTTTCACGGCTTCGTCAAATGAACGGCCTTTCTCTATTTCTGTCAGAACCACGTTTGTAGTCGAATTCAAGACGCCCGAAAATCCACGCAACTCGGTAAGCGGTAGCCCCAGAGGAAAAAGTGAAAAAATGGGTACGCCATCCATCACCGTGGATTCGAACAGAAACTTGCGTCCCTTCTCTTTTGCCAGCGTCAGCAGTTCGCGATAGGCGTACACAATCGGGCCTTTATTCGCAGAGATGGCATGAGCGCCAGATTCCAGAGCAGCGACAAGATGTTCAATCGCCGGTTGTCCCGTCTGCGCGTTGAGCGAACTTACCTCAAACAGAACGTCAGCCTTCGCGCGCTCCAGCCACTCACGCACATTGCGCGGGGCTGAGCCAGTACTTGGAAAATGTCCGCTGAGAACGGAAATGGGGTTCAGACCGTCAGGATTCGCAATCCAGCCAATTCGCCTTGAAGCGACTCCGGTTAGCCGCCAACGCATATCGTACTTACGGCGAAGTTCCGTCTCCTTGGAAATGAGCAGTCGCAAGAGTGCGCGTCCCACATTTCCAAAACCCACGATGGCGAGGTTGTAGGAAGGAATGAAACTTCTCCTTAGAAACGTAAAAAACAAGCGCTACTACTAACCCACAACTTAGAATCTTTCGATTATGTCGGTTTGAAGCTCTTTAGGAGGACGGAGCTTTAGCCCCTGAAGCCTCCGGTCTTGTCCCAGCTAAAGAGCGTTGCACTCCTTCATTCGCTCTAGTGAACCGCCGACAATTTCGCGGCGGCATCGGAGATTAATTGCGCTTCGTCTTCCAATACCTTGGCAACGCGGGCGGCAGCTTGTTCCGCCTGTTGCCACTTCTTCTGCTCTAGTCCCTCACGAACCGCGGGAATTGCCTTCGCGGCATATCCGGTGTACACACCCGGCGCATACAACTCGTGTTTGTACCAGAAACGGCCCGGCAAGCCTTCCGGGGTAGTCAGTTTGTGCTCGCTCTGCATCAATAGCGTGTTCACTTCCTGAATCGAACTGCCGGCAAGCCCCGCTCCTCCATTAGCGCTGACTCGCTCCAGCACCTTCTGGTATTCAGCGGAGCTACGCTGCAAATTCTCCACCGCATTGTCCAATGGAGCGAAATTGATATACGGTGGCATCTCTTCCTTCTTCGGAGTCACCCATTTCAGCTTCGGATCGGAGGTTGCTTCATACAATCCGTCATTAATCTCCTGATTCTTTCGGCGAATCTCTTCTCGTTGTTCCACGGAGAATTTCTTCACCTCGGTGACATACATCTTCACGTCGTCGGAAAAGTCCGTGAATTGCATCGGCAGCAAATCGGCATCTGCCATGCGCATGATAGCCGTGCCGCCCGCCTGCGCCAGCGCCCGGCCATACACGAAATCCGTGTCGCTGAAGTGTGTGTACCAGTAAAAATCGTCGTAAATCGAGTGATAGATTCCTCCCCCATCCTCGCCGCCAAATCCAATACCCAATGAAGCGACGCCAGCAAAATTGATGAAAGGCGCGTGGTCCGATCCACCACCCAGCATGTCGAGCCGAAGATCATGCCTGTTTCGCACTTCTTTCTGCGCTTCGGCAGTCTTCGCGTCGATAATCTCCTTCAGTTGTTCCCGCTTCCAGATGGTCAGTTTCGTTTCCGGGTCCTGGACGTCGCGCGCAACATCGTTAATAAAGTGTTCCAGGCTGTGCGAACCCTCCAGTTCAAAGTAGCCCCGTGCATTGCTGTCTGAATTGATGTACACCACAGCATGCTTGCGCAATTCGTCCGCATGCGTTTCCACCCATTCCGTCGAGCCCAGCAATCCCGGCTCTTCCCCGTCCCACGCACAATAAATAATAGTGCGCTTTGGCTTCCACCCCTGTTTCACTAATTCGCCCAAAGCGCGCGCTTCTTCCATCACCGCAACCATTCCGGAGATCGGATCTTCCGCTCCATTCACCCAGGCGTCGTGATGGTTTCCGCGGATCACCCATTCGTCGGGATTCGTCGACCCGGAAATTTTCCCGATGACGTCGTAAAGAGGCTTCATGTCCCAGTTGGAAAACACTTTCAGATGCACTTTCGCGGCACCCGGCCCCAGCCGATACGTTATCGGCAATCCGCCCTGCCACGCGCGTGGAGCGTTCTGCCCGGTGATCGCCTGCAGCAGCGGTTGCGCATCGGCATAGGAAATCGGCAGCACCGGGATTTTCGTCAATGTCTGCGCATCCTTGATCGGCGTGCGCTTTGCATCTGCTGTCGCTCCAATACCCGGCGTCAGTGGATCGCCCATGTACACGGAACTGTCTTGCACACTTCCCCGCTGCACCCCCTCTTTCGGACGGTACGGCCCCTTCGGAAACACTTCGCCGCCCGCATAGCCGTCATCGCGAGGATCGGAGTAAATGATGCAGCCGATCGCTCCATGCTCCGCGCCAACTTGTGGCTTGATTCCCCGCCAGGAATGGCCGTAACGAGCAATGATAATCGCGCCCTTCACTGAAATACCGCGTCGCTCGAGCATCTCATAATCTTCCGGCAGGCCGTAATTCACATATACCAGGGGAGCCGTCACATCGCCGTCGATTGAATACGCGTTGTAGGTCGGCAACTGTTCTGCGGTCTGATTCGATGTTGGATCTTCCGGAATAACAGGTTCCTGCAGCTTGGCGGTGAAGCGGGGTCCGCCTTCGACCAGTTCAACGAGGCGCTCTTTCGGCGTGGGGTAGAGAACGCTGAACGTTTCGATGTGCGTGTCCAGCCCAAATTCCTTGAATTTCCCGGCAATCCATTCCGCGTTGTCCTTGTCGTATGGAGAGCCAACGTTATGTGGTCGCGCGGAGAGTCGCTGCATGTAAGCGCGCAGATTCTCGGGGCTGGGAATGGCGCGCAACTTTTCCTCCCACTGCCGTTCCGCTCGCGAAGATTCCGCGGAATAGCCATAGAGCGGAGTTTCGTCGGCGACTACATGCGATTTGATCGGAGCCAGGCTGATGGCGGCGCAGGCCAATCCGGCAAGCAGAAGACCACGATATGAATTTTTCAATGTAGACTCTCCAAAGATGTCAGAGAGGGATTATTTCCTGATTAGCGCAGTTGCGCAAGAATGGATTTGGCCTGTTAAGCCGTGGCCCGCTCATGGATCGTTGAACAAAACTACCTGTCATCCGTGAGGAGCGCAGTTTGCGACGAAGGATCTCAACCAACCCTCTAGGCACTACTTGCTCCCTGCCTCTTTACTTCTGTTCAATCGCAACACCGTCATCCCGGCAAGAAACAAAAGTACTGAGACACTCATCAGCCCCGCGCGAAAACTTCCTGTCACATTCTTCAAATAGCCGATCCAAAACGGACCGAATCCACCCCCCAAATTCCCAATCGCATTGATCAGCGCGATCGCTGGAGCAGCCGTTGCCGCCGACATCGTGGTGCTCGCCATTGCCCATATTGGCCCAGCCATCGAAGAAGACGCGGAGAGTGCCAGCGCAAACGCAATGATACTTACAATCGCCCCCGTGGAATATCCGGCCGTCAACAGCGCCAGCGAGCCAACCATCGCAGAGATCGCAATGTGCCAGCGCCGCTCCAGCGTTCGATCCGAATGCTCGCCAATCAGCACCATCAGAATCGTCGCCACCAGGTACGGAATCGCCGACAGAAATCCCAGCACAAGATTGGAATAGCCGCTCACCGATTTCAGTGCGCTTGGCAACCACAGGCTCACGCTGTATGTGCACGTGTTCAACCCAAAGAACACCAGCGCGAATCCCCACAGGTTGGGATTGAACAGCCACGCATAACCCGTGCTCGCAATCGGCACTTTCACCAATCGTTCTTCCGTTTCCAACTCGTGCAACAACCGCCCTTTCTCTTCCGCACTCAGCCATCGCGCTGTTTTCGGACTGTCGCTCAAATAGATGTACGCGGTAATTCCCAGTAATATCGCCGGCAATCCCTCCATCAAAAACATCCATTGCCATCCCGCAAGCCCGCCGCGGTGATTCCAGTCCAGTAGAGCGCCGGAAATTGGTCCGCCAATCAATCCCGAAATCGGCCCCGCAGTCAGGAACAGCGCAATGACGCCCGCGCGCGCATACGAGGGAAACCAGCTCCGCAGATAGAAGACGACGCCGGGAAAGAATCCCGCTTCCGCAGCGCCCAACAGGAAACGCAACGCATAAAACGTTCGCGGCGTATCGATGAGTAGCATGGTGGAAGACACAATTCCCCAAATCACCATCAGCATGGAAATCCATCGTCGCGCTCCCACGCGTCGCAGCACCAGGTTGCTGGGCACCTGAAAAAAGAAGTAGCCCACAAAAAAGATGCTCGCGCCCAAACCATAAACCGCGTCGCTGAATCCCAACTGGTCTTTCATCTGCAACGCGGCGAATCCCACGTTGATGCGGTCGAGATAGGCAACCACGTAGAGCAGGAACAAAAATGGCAGCAGCTTCCAGCGAATCTTGGTCAGCAAACTCTTCATCATTTGCGCGCCCTGGGGAGCCGCGTCGATCTTCTCCAGGATCGTCTCGACAATCTCCTCCGGCTTTTCACGCACATCCACCACCAGCGCATCGTGCGGTTCCTGCAGTACCGCAAACTGGTCCGCCAGAATCGACTCTCCTGCAAAATGTCCGTGACGCGCTTGCAAACGGCTGCGAATCAACTCGAACGTGCCTTTCAAATAGATGAATTGCACATCCAATCCAGCCGAAAGTGTTCCGCGGTATTCGTCCTTCAGCGCCGAGCAAGCCAGCACGGAACTCTCTCCGGCCGCGTCTTTCCTTTGCAACTCAGCATGAATCGCCGCAAGCCACGGCAAGCGATCTTCATCCGTCAGCGGAATTCCTTGGTGCATCTTCGCCTTGTTGGGGGGAGAGTGAAACTCATCCGCCTCTAGAAACGCCCACCCCAGCTTCGCCGCAAGCAATTCTGCGACGGTAGTTTTCCCCGAACCTGTTACGCCCATCACAACGTAGATCATGTTTCTCGTTATGCTGCCACACGCAGCGCCGCGAGTGTCTCCCAAATCACCCGACAAGTCCAGCAAACCCTCCCAAACTAAGATACTATCCGCGCAGTTGGACTTCGCGCCGATTCAATCCAGGGGCACAGTGGACAAAACCCGTCAAAACTCCGCCATCAAGAAAGCTGGACTGCTTTCCTTCGTGTTCGTGATGTTCGCCTACACAACCGGCGGACCATTTGGCATGGAGGAAATGGTCACGACGAGCGGTCCGGGATTGACGCTGATTTACTTGCTGGTGATTCCCTTCTTCTGGTGCATTCCCGTTTCACTGGTCGCTGCGGAACTGACCACAGCGATTCCCGTCGAAGGCGGATTTTACCGCTGGGTTCGCGCGGGCTACGGAAACTTCTGGGGCTTTCTGGCTGGCTGGTGGAATTGGAGCGCTTCCTGGCTGTTGGGTGCAACTTATGCGGTACTGTTCAGCGACTACCTGGCGATCTACTTTCCCTCGCTTGTCGGATGGAAACACTATCTGGTTTCGCTGGTGCTGATCGCTCTGCTTGCTTACATCAACATTCACGGCATTCAGATGGTGGGAGTTGTTTCCACGGTCCTGGAATTCTCCGTCCTGATTCCTGTGCTATTGCTCTGTGTGATTGCGGCCAGCAAATGGCATTACAACCCGTTTCACCCGTTGACTCCGCCTCATGTTCCGCCGTTTCAGGTGTTCGGCGTTGGACTGGCTCTCGGATTGTGGCTGTATTCCGGCTATGAACAATGTTCCAGTGTTGCGGAGGAGATCGAGAATCCGCAGCGAAGTTATCCGCTCGCGCTCGCGATTGTCGTACCGCTGTCGATGGCCGCTTATTTCCTTCCGGCGTTCTTCTCCTTGGCGGCGCTTGGCAATTGGCACGATTGGAATACCGCTTATCTTTCCACGGCGGCTCGATTGATCGGTGGAAGCTGGCTGGGATTTCTGATGACAGTTGCGGCGATGTTGGGAAACATTTCGCTGCTGAATGCCACAGTTCTGACGAGCACGCGAATGCCTTCGTCGATGGCGGAAGATGGATATTTGCCGCCAGTGTTTGCGGCGAAGCATGCGAAGTACGGCACTCCTTGGATTGCGATCCTGATTTCCTCGGCGATTTACGCGCTGCTTGCGTTTCACACGCTTGCGCAATTGCTGACAGTTTATGTCTGGCTGCGGACTTTGGTGACGGTTTTAACGGTGCTTTCCGCCTGGCGCCTGCGAAATAAATTTCCAGAAATGAAGCGTCCGTTCCGGATCCCCGGCGGGAATGCCGGGCTGGTCTACGTGGTGATTGCGCCGATTCTGATGGGGATCCTGGCGCTGGTGTGCAGCGATCCGTTTGCGCTGAAGTGGGGCCCAGTTCCTGTGCTACTCGGCGTGTCGGCGTACTTCGTATTTCCGAAACTCAAGAGCTCTTTCGCCGAATAACTTACGTCAGCCAATCCAGCACTTTGTAATACGCTCCCGCCAGGGGAAGTGCCCAGGTGTTTCCGCTACGCAAGCCGATGGGCGCTGCGGGAAATGAAATTTTCGAGAAGGGATTGTCGTCGGCATCGCCGCAAATCACGCCGGCAAGTTTCGCGCCCATCCAGGTGGCGGCGGCAACTCCGTGTCCCGCAAAGCCCATGGCGAAATACATGTCGTCGAGCTTTCCCGAGTGCGGCATCACGTCGAGTGCAAAATCCAAGGTCCCTCCCCAGACGAACTCCACCTTTGTGTTCGCAAGCTGCGGATAGACTTCGATCATTCCCTTGCGCAGCAGGACGGCGCTTTCACGCACGGTCGATTCCGATTCCGGGAAGAAGGCGGCGCGTCCACCGAAGAGTATGCGATTGTCTGGAGTGAGCCGATAGTAGTAGAGAAAATGTTTGGAATCGTAAATCATGCGATTGCGCGGGCTGAGTTCCGGCGCCAGTTCGGCGGGGAGTTTTTCCGTGGCGATTATGTAGGAGCCGATGGGAATCAATTTCTTATGCAGCGCGGGAGTGGCGCTGGTGGTGTGCGCTCCGGTAGCGAGAAGCACTTCTTTGGTGGCCACGTTGCCGCGCGGAGTTTCCACCAAAAAGCTGGTGTTCACCGCCCCCGAATGCTTCTTCACAACGGAGACACGCGCATGATCGTAGAGGCACGCGCCGGCTCGTTGCGCGGCTACCGCGAGCCCGTTGACGTATTGTGCGGGATTCACGCTGGCGCTGGCTTCATCAACCATTCCGCCGTAATAGATGTTGGAACCAATCTCCGCGCGCAATTCGCTTTTGGGAACGATGCGCAACTGGTGATTAAACTCCTTCTTGATTTCCGCCGCCGCTGCCGCGTAGGCATCGAAATGCGCTTGCTTGCAGGCCACTTCCAGATGTCCACAGCGCGAAAAGCTGCACTCGATGGACTCTTCCTTGACGATTTGTTCGACCAGGTCGATGGACTCCAGTGAAGCCGCATACATACGCTGCACCGCGTCGCGCCCGTAGCGGCCAATCAGCGTGGGCACGGGCAGCTTCATTCCGGTAAGCACCATGCCGCCATTGCGGCTGCTGGCGCCCCAGCCAAACGTCTCCGCTTCCAGAACGACGGTGCGCACCCCGCGTCTGGCAAGTGCGCGTGCTGCGGAGAGTCCGGAAAGGCCGCCGCCGATCACGACGACATCGGCAGTTTCTGGAAGCGCACCGCTGGAACCATGCGCGGGCTTCGCGACGGTTTGTAGCCAATAGTTTTTTTCCTGGGCGATCATGGAGTCAGGGTTGGCAGGATTCTATCAGCAATGTGGGCATTCTACAGCCGACAGTTAACAGTGTACGGTCAGGAACAGAGTCATTTAACCGGTTGGAACTTCCGGTACTGGGGACTGGGAGGTGGAAGAAAATGGACAGGAGTTGCCGATTCAGCATAGTGAGCTCGCAAGGGCGGAAGACCTCTGGGTGATTGTTCGCCCCCAAGATGGTGGCGTTAGGAAGGGAAATGCTGGAGCCAAAGTTGCAGCAAAATGGAACGAAGGATGTGCGGCCTGGCGGAGTGGTTTCGACGATTCACCAGTAATGATAGTATTCTATATTACTCTTTCAATATATTACTTTAGAAATTATAACGGGAAAGATAAACCCCAAGACTTTATAGAATGTAGAGCCGCAACGGAGCCCACCCTTTGCCAAAGCCACCCAAGATGCTAATCAGTGCGCCCCCCCGCCTTCCGTAGTCATCGGCGGCGAGTATTTCTTGGAACGGTTCGTTCGCGAAACCGCTTTGTCAAAATCATGGACCAGGTTCGCTCGAAACATCATTTTCTGTCATTGGGATTTGTGGTGATGCTGGAGCATGTCTATTTGCTCCTGAACGAACCGTGATTGATGTGCTTCCAGAAGGCGGAGCTAGAACACGCAGCATCAAAAACCGCACCCTAGGTGAAAGGCAAGGGTGCGCTACCCAAAATTGCACATCCAGTTATTCTGTGGCTCACCCGCCTAGACAGGCACAGTCTGAGTCTGAGCCCGAGGCCTTGCTGGTCCGACATTCGCTAAGGCCCTGCCCACTTCACCGACCACGCTGTCCCGTGAGAACGGCTTCTGCAGAAAACAAGCGTCCTGCAGCAATTCTTCACTACCGGCATTTTGGTCGAGGTAGCCGGTCATGTAAACGATCTTGACGTGGGGAAGCAGAGTTCGAATTCGCTTGGCGAGCACCGGTCCCCGCATTCTCGGCATCACTATATCGGTCAAGACAACATGAATTGAGCTGCCCAGTCTATCCGCCGTTTCCAACGCCTCCAACCCATCCTTGGCCCCGAGCACATTGTATCCGGCGGACTTCAGGAATTCGCAAGCGAGTTCCCGGACGTCGCTCTCATCTTCGACCACCAGCACCGTTCTTCTGTGGGCAGGGGGCACTCTGGTTTCTGTGACGATCTGCACAGGTTCCACCCGCTCGAGCGTTTCTGGCAGATAGATTTCAAATCTCGCCCCGTTCCCTGGGTTTGATTCTATCCAGATGAAGCCGCCACTCTGCTTCACAACGCCATAGACAGTAGCGAGGCCCAGGCCGGTTCCTTTACCAGGTTCTTTGGTAGTAAAAAAGGGCTCGAAAATTCGGGCTTTCGTGGCTGCGTCCATCCCATGCCCGGTGTCGGAAATACTCATCAACACATACCGGCCTGGCTCCATCGCTGGATGTGTTCGCGCAAAGTCGTGATCTGCAATGATATTCTGGGTCTCGATGGTCAGCTTGCCACCCAGAGGCATCGCGTCACTTGCATTGACTGTGAGATTGAGGAGCACCTGTTCAAGCTGCCCGGGGTCTGCCTTCACGCGTGCGAGGGAGTCGCCGAGTCGAAGACTGAACTCAATATCCTCACGAAGGAGGCGGCGCAGTAGCTTCTCCATATCCGCAATGAGTTCGTTCACCTCGAGGACTTTAGGTTGCAGCACTTGCATTCTGCTGAAGGCAAGCATCTGGCGCGTCAAAGAAGCGGCACGGTCTGCCGTTTTGCGTATCTGTGACGAGTTACGATAGATGGCGTCCTCGGGCTGCAGTTGGTCGAGAATCAAATCGCTGTGTCCCCTGATTACCGTCAGTAAGTTGTTGAAGTCGTGGGCGACACCGCCTGCCATCCGGCCCAGGGCCTCCATCTTCTGAGCCTGCCGGAGTTGACCTTCGAGTTGCTGCCGTTGTATCTCATTCTTCTGCAGAGTGCCGCGCATGCCATCAAACGCGCGTGTCAACTGTGACAATTCATCGTGACCGCTCGCCTCCACGGCGTAGGTAACGTCACCGCGTTCCAGGGCGCGCACTCCTTCCACTAGAGAGGCCAGCGGACGGGTAACGGTATCCGAAATGAAGAAGATCACCGCTCCCCCCACTAGGATCGCCACCAGCCCGAGGCCCAAGAGGAGATGGTTGAGCCGTTGAAGAAAGGCTTCCGCCTCGCTATATGATTTCAGAACGATGAGGTCAGCGGCAGGGTGCAGGGCAGGCGTGAGATCAAGCGAACTGGTGTGATAGCGCTCGTTGTCGAGGAGGACCTCTGCTGTCGTGAACTGGTTCTGCATTCGTTGCGCAAATTGCATTTCCTTGAGAGGAGAAAGGGTGCTTACGGCGACCTTGCCTCTCTGACGGAAGACTACGTCGCTCGATGAAATGCGACCAAGATCAGCAGCAGCCCGCCTATCGATTAGTCGACCCACGATAACAATGCCCAGCAGATTCTTCGTCCCGGAGCTGCTCTCGTAGAACGGCTGCAGCACCACCTGAAACAGGTTTCTGTCATCAAACCACCAGCCAGCGGTCTCGCCCCTCTTTACCGAACTGGTGACCATTTCTTGCGCGACAGTAGTGGAAAACGAGGGGTTTCTCGAGTGTAAGGCCACAATCGTGGCGCTTTTGTCGGCCAGCACAAACAGGTTGCAGTCGTCCGATTGCCACGGATTTTCGCTCGCGTCCGTAATCGCAGTGGCATCACCACTTCTCATATATGCCAGCGATGCCAGCAAATCTGCCTTGCGGCTCAAGGCGGTCTGCTGTTGACGCTGCATCGCCTGAAAGGCAAGGATCGCGTTCCGCGTGTCCAGATCTATTTGGCGCTCAACCTGTTCTTGGGCGTTGCGTCGGACGACGAGGAGAGTGACGCTGGTGAGCCCTACAGTAAGAAACACGAATGAACACAATAACTTCGTACGCAGCCGCAGGTTGTCCTGGCCGTGGCGGAGAAGCTTTGCAACAGCGCCGCCGAGGACTAACCGTGTCCATACCCATTTAGAAGTCAAGGGAGAGATAGCCTACTTGTCGGACCCTGCGAGACAGAATGGACCGGCAGTACTATTTGACCGGTACCTCGGGGGTGTACGGCGCAGCACATCTCTGTGGGGCAAGTCTGCGGATGATCCCTCCACTGCGGTCGGGATGACAGCGTAAAACAAGAGAAGAGAGAACCCAATAGCAGGGTCGCGGGCCAAGAGTTGCTGAGCACTTTTTCATTTGGCAACGGCAGTCTTTTGTCGTTAACTAAGTGGCGTCACCAACCGCACCCCGGCGTCCCGGACCATCGTTCAGGGGTTTGCCGCGCACGGCAAGGAGAAGAATTATGCCGCAGACAGTCCGTGGGAAATGGATGTTGCTCATCGTTGGACTGGGCCTGGGACCAGGCATGGGACTAGTCATTGGACTAGGCATTGGTCTAGGCGTTCTGGCTGGGAAATCCCAGGCACAGGAAGCGCATCATCCGCCGCATTGGGCCTACAAGGGGCCGGAAGATCCCCGGCATTGGGGCGAGATCGATCCGGCGTTTGCCACCTGCAGCAGTGGTCATCACCAGTCGCCGATCAATATTACGAACGCAACAAAAGCGGAACTGCCTTCATTGAAGATGGACTACAAGGCCGTTCCGCTGAGCATTATCGATAACGGCCACACGGTGATGGTCAACTATGCGCCCGGCAGCACATTGACGGTGGGCGACAAGGTGTACAAACTGACGCAATTCCATTTTCACCACCCCAGTGAAGAGCACATCCATGGCAAGAAGTACGACATGGTAGTCCACCTGGTGCACGCCGACGCGGAGGGGCACCTGGCGGTGGTGGCGGTGCTGCTCAATAAAGGCAATGCCAACCCATTGCTGGATACGATTTGGAAGCACATTCCCGCGGAAAAGGAAAAGACCGAAACGCCAGCGTCAGTGGAGGTCAACGCGAAAGATGTTCTGCCCGCGGACTTGGGTTACTACACGTTTTCGGGTTCGTTGACGACGCCTCCCTGCACGGAAGGCGTGACTTGGTATGTGTTGAAGACGATTTCCAGCCTGTCGGCGGAACAATTGACGACGTTTGCAAAGCTCTATCCGGCGGATAACCGGCCGATCCAGCCGGCGTATCAGAGGGAAATTCTGGAGACCAAGTGAAGCGTCTTCAGGGGCCGGAGCTTCAGCTAAAGGATGCCGAGTTTTTTCCCGGCGAAGTCCAGCACTTGCGTGCCTAAGTAGCCGCCGACGATGCCAACAACAAGCACGCTGATCAAGCTGTGGGCAATCATGGAACTGGTCTGCGGAAGAACAGCATAGACACACAACCAGACCAGAACGATCGCGGCAACGATGCCGATGAAGATTCTCCACCACACAGAGCCCGCAAGTTTCCCTTTTGCCGCGATGCCGCCGATGGTGCCGCCAATCAGGCACAGAGCGACGACAAGCCAGATGGAGATCTCGATGGCAATACGCTGTTTGGTATGGCCGGGAGTCCACATCTCGAGGTTGGCGCTTCCGCTCCAGGTAGGTTCCAGGAAGAAGGTAGCGGTGCCCTGGTTAGCATCGATGTCGAAGGAGTCGGGTTCCACGTGCAAGGTGGGATTGGTGCTGGAAACATTGACGTGACGCTTGCGGTCGGTCTGAATGCACTGACCCTCTCCATCAAAGAAACAGCCAATCAGGGGTTCGCGGTCGATGAGAGACATTTTAACGACCTGTTCGGTGGTGGCAGGGCCGAATCCATAAATCGGAGGGGAAAACGCGACCTTGATCGTGGAGTTCCCTTGCACATGCACTGCGGGAGCGGAATTCACGAGAGTGACGGTGGCGTCGACTGGGGACTTCGAAACCAGCTTCCCTTCGGCCGAGAATTGCCCCTTGTGAATGATCATCGGCTGTGGCTTGAACTCGCCGTTGGACCATGTCATCCAGAGAAGAATGTCGGAAGGAGCACCCTTCCCGTTGGGCGCCATGTAATAAACCTTTACCCGAGCGAAATCCTTACCGTCGGCCAGGATTTCGAGTTTGCCGGTAGAATCGACCAGAAGCAGTTGCGGGGTGGCGGGAGGAACGACGGGCGCCACATCAAGGGGAGGAGCCGCGGCTGGCGCCGCCGCTGGCGAATCCTGCGCAAACGCTTCCAGCGAGGATGAGTTTGAGGACGAGTTCCAGGATGCAAGTGTCAAGCGGGGTCGCTGCACGACGGGCACAAAATCGAACTCGTTGAGCGAACTGCCATGAGGCACGGGCTTCTTGGCGACGGACTTGGGCTTTTGCGAGGGAGCAGCGCTCACCACAAAAATGGAGTTTCCTGCCGGGAGGAGCGAGTTGGTAGTTTCGGTGGCTCGAAGGCTGGTGACGCCGTACTCGGAGGGCACAAACGCGACGACGGCGGAATCCTGTCCTTTGGGAATTTCCACGGTAAGCTTCTCGACCTTCCTGGAAGGAAGTGTGATTTCGAGGCTGACCGAGCAGGGATGATCCCAGGTAGCGGGCTGATTCTCTGCATTGAGTAGCAGGACCTTAAGTGAGACGCTGGAACCGATGGGATGAGAGCCTTCCGCGGGCTGGATATCGAGTTTGATAGGGCCAGCCGCCACGCGAGCAGCCATTTGGCGCATAGGCGCCTGAGCTTGAGTGGGCTGAACAAACACAACCGAGACGGTGCATAGAACATAGGCGAGAGCAGACGCTATGTAGGAGAAACCATTCCGGAGCGACATTCCATACCTCCTGAAAAGCAATGACGTTTTAGACTTGTTGGTGCAATGGAGGAGAGCTAGTAATTAGTGCCAGCAGAGGTAAAAACGTTTCACAGCGGAGCCGAGCCAACTTTCCCGGTGCTGACGGGGACGCAAACTGAGCGAGAGGCTGGCCACTACATGAGGCAGAACTAGACGCTGCGTAGGACGATGTGGGTAATTTCCGGCGGAACGCCTAGACGGACCGGGGCGCCTACAGTGCCCAGGCCGCGGTTTACGTAGAGGGCCGAAAGGCCGTTGGGAGCGTTGGGCATTAGCTTGATGGTTTCGCCCATGCGGCGCGGCACATCGGGCATCAGCGACGGGCGATGATAGAGGCCGGCAATGTAATCGGTGATGAAGCGCGCCGGGCTGAGACTGACATCGAGGATTTCCACTTTGACCTGGCCGCCATGAGTGTGGCCGGAAAGGGTGAGCTCGATGCCGAGTTCGGCGGCGCGATTGAAGGAGTTGGGATTGTGGGACAGGAGAATATTGGGGATGTCGCGGCGAACGAGCGGCTCGAGATTCGAGAGCATCTGGAGTTTGCGGCCGCTGGGGGTGCGTTCACGTTGATAATCGACGCCTAGCAGGTTGAGCTGGCCGCCCTTATGGTTGATGATGGCATTTTCACGACGGAGCATTTTCATGCCAGCCTGGTTGTAGAGCTTTTCGGCGATGTCTTCGGCGCGAGCGTAAATCTCGTGATTCCCGTTGCAGCCGTAAACGCCGAGCGGAGCGTAGAGATGCTGGAGTTCGTCGACGCAATCGACGATGGGATCATGAATGCCGGTGATGAGGTCGCCGGTGACAACGGCCAGATCGGCGCCAAGGTCATTGGCCATGTCTACGGCGCGGCGAACGGATTCGCGCGTCATGTAGCCGCTGAGGTGGATATCGCTGATCTGGACGATCTGCATGCCATCCATCTGCGAAGGCAGATTGGTGATGGGGATTTCGACACGGCGGACTTCGTAGCGAAGTCGTTCGGCAGCGTAGCCGTACATGACGCCGAGAAAGGGAGCGGCGCCGGCAACAACGCTGGCTGTGCGGAAGAACGTGCGGCGCGAAGGATCAGGCACGAAGTCTTGCAAGGTGGCGCTGTGCGACGAGGTAGCGATGGCTGCGGCGTGAGAAGCGTGGGCCTGGGTCGTGCCTGCGCTGGGTTTGCGAACGCGATGCCAGAGCCACTCGATGCCATGAACAGCCTTAACTGCGAGGTATCCGAAAAGGGCGCTGGCGAACCACAGACCGGTAACCGTGGCAACTGTCGACTGCTTGGGAAGGATGCGGCCGTGGTCCTGACGAAGAGCGTCCACGAGCGAGAGGAGAATGATGATCCAGCCGGAAAGGTAGAATGTGCGGACGCCGACGCGGAGCCAGACTCGACCCCAATTTGACGTGACTCTCCAGAGCCCGCGATACCAGAAGCGTTGGGAAAGGAATAAGGCGCCAAAAATGGTCAGCAGAATGGCAATGCGCAGCAAGAACCAGGTCCAATTCAAACGACTCGGCCCCCTCGACCGTATCTGTTAAGAATAGCACGGCCAGGGCGGCTTTGAGGGGTGGTGCAAACCCCCCTGCTTTCAGGGAGTAAACGGGGCAGGGAGCGGCTTGGATGCAGACGTCTGCCCCTATGCCGGGCAAACCAGCGTATGATGTGCGCGTCCCTTAGGCTTGCAGAGGATAAGGGTGAGGGGTAATAGGGAACGGCAGAGGGAGATTTTTTGGCGCGGAAATGCGTCTATGTCAGGTAGGAAGGCCAATCCGTCTCGTAAGATAAATTCAAGGAGAGAAGCAATGAAACGATCGACATTTATAGCGGTTGTACTGCTTGCCGCGTGTTGCACAGTATTGCCGGTTCGGGCCCAGGATATGAAGAAAGAGCCCAAGCCCGCCTTGGGAGCTTCTGCGGCTCTGTTGGAGGAATGGAACGATACCGGGCGCAGGCTAATTGCGATTGCCGAGGATATGCCGGAAGACAAGTACGATTACAAACCGAAACCGGAGATGCGCTCATGGCTAGCGCAATTGGCGCACGCAGCGCAGAGCAACTACTATTTTATCAATCCGGTGCTGGGAAAGCCGATGCCAAAGGATGATCCCGACATGGCGCAATTGAAGTCGCGCGCGCAAGTCGTGGCGTTTGTGAAGAAGTGCTTCGCGGATGGCGCGGACGTGATCAAAGCGCAAGGGGATGCCGGAATGGCGAAGACGGTGGACGCTGGGGGGCAGATGATGCGCGTCGATGTGCTGGCGTATGACTTGATCGCGCACACCAACGATCACTACGGACAGATGATGGTTTACTACCGATTGAATGGTATGGTGCCGCCGGAATCGCGGCCGAAGAAGTAAAGAAGTAATGAAGTAAGGAAGGAATCTAAAAAAGAGGATATAGGCTAAAGCCGGTGCTACGGAAAGCCCCGCGAGATGGATTGCTCGGGGGGCTTTTTCTTGTTTAGCTTGCGGCGGTGCCCGCAATTCCCTTTTGTAAGAGTTTCTTCAGTTCGTCGGCGCCGTTAAGTGGCGGCAAACAGGTGCTGCCGGCACAGACTATGGCGGCGGCTTTATTCCGGTCCAGATGAGGGAGTGTCAGCTTTAGCGCTGCAGGCAGATTCTCTAGCGAGGATTCCGGCGTTACGCGGAGTACGGCTTTGCCTAGGCGGAACACGCTGTGAGCCGCTTCTTCCAGCTTTGTTGCGGCATCGTCGCCTGCCGCGCCGGTGATCACGACTTGCGTTGGATGCTCGGCAAAGAGAACCGCAGCAAGGCCATAGGTGGCGGCGAAGAGACCGAGTTGCGCAGCCACACCCGCAAAGGCTTCCAACGTCTTTTTGGCCCAATCGTAATATTTCTTGTCGTCGGTGTAAGCGTGCATGCGGGTCAGCGCCATGATTGCCACGGAATTCGCTCCTGGCGTCGGGGAATCCTGAAAGGGCTTGCGGCGCACTTCGAGGCCGCCCATTGGTGGTGCATCGGAGGCGCGATCGAAGAAACCGCCGCTTTCGGCGTCGCCATATTTGTCGATAGCGATGTCCATGGTGCGCTGGGCAGCCCGAGAATATTTGCCGTCGAGGGTGGCTTCATAGGCATCGAGAAGCGCGAGCACGCCGAAAACCTGATCGTCGAGCGAGCCACGGAGCGCTGGGCCGCCAATTCTGTGCGCGAATCCTTCTTCTTCGGTCCACGCTTCGCGCAGCATGCGGTCAATTGTCTTTAGCGCAAGCGTGCGGCAGTCGTTTCTGGAATGCTCCGTTACGAGCACATGAGAGGCTTCGAAATAGGCGGAAGTGAACATCGCATTCCAGCTCACGTACATCGTCGTGTCGATAAACGGCGTCTGGCGCTTCAGCCGAGCTTGCATCATTTTCACTTCAGCTCTCAGTTTGATCGTAACAATCTCGTCCGCCTGGCGACCCAGGAGACTGGCAATTTCGTTGAAGCCGCGCGCAATCCACAAGACGTTCTTGGCAGGGTTGTGATGCATTTCCCCGTTAGCTTCCACGTCGTAATACAGTTCAATGACACGCGATTCTTCTGGCGTCAGGACGCCCCTGACTTCTTCCAGCGTCCAGGTGAAATAATCACCGTCGTCATCCAACGAGACATCCGCATCCTGGCTGGCGAAAAAACCACCGTTTTGCTGATCGGAAAGAACCCGGTTAACCCAAATCACGATGCGCTGCGCAACCTCGTCATAGGGTGCTTCCCAATCGTGCCTTTCACTGACTTGCGATGCATGCAGATAATTCTTGAGCAACTCTGAATTGTCGTAGGACATTTTTTCGAAATGCGGAACCAGCCAGCGTTCGTCTACGGAATAGCGGTGAAAACCGCCCGCCAGTTGATCGTAGACTCCGCCTTTGGCCATTTTCTCCAGCGTGGTTTCCGCCATCGCCAGTTGATGTTTTTCTCCGGACTGGCGGAACCGCTCGAGCAAGAGGTCAACAGCCGAGGCATGGGGAAATTTGGGGGCACGGCCGAAACCGCCATTGCGAATATCGAAGAGCTGGGTAATGGAACTGATCTGTTCATCCACTATGGCAAGATTAAATTCCGCACGAGCGCCTTTGAAGTTTTCGCCTTGCGCTACGGCATCCGCCAGGGATTCGGCGGTCTTGGTCAAATCTGCGCGCTTGTTTTTGTAGGCATCGGCTACTGCCAGCAACACGCGACGGAAACCGGGGCGGTTCATCTGGTCTTCCGGTGGGTAATAGGTGCCACCATAGAAAGGTTTGCCGTCGGGCATCAGGAAACCTGTGAGCGGCCAGCCACCTTGTCCACTGATGGCGCTGATTGCCGCCTGATAGCGCGAATCCACATCGGGGCGTTCATCGCGGTCCACTTTCACGGGCACAAAAAGTTCATTGATGAGCTTCGCGATTTCGGGATTCTCGTAGCTCTCGCGATCGATTACGTGGCACCAGTGGCACCAGACTGCGCCGATGTCGAGCAGGATCGGTTTGTCCACGCGCTGCGCATGGGCAAACGCTTCCGTTCCCCATTCGTACCAATCGATGGGCTGATGCGCAGCGGAACGCAAGTAGGGGCTGGCGGAGTCCTTCAATCTGTTCTCGGTCATGTTGGTGTGACTCCAATTCTTTGGTGTCGCAAAAGGTTGTTGCGTGGCTCGCGGAGACTTTGCGGCGAAGGATGATAAGCTGCTTCGCTCCACTCAGGATGACAGTTCCCTGGGAAAATACCGGGGTGTTGCCTTTTTTTCGTGCTCCGACTTTTGGCGCATGAAAGCTGCAAACAATGGCCCGCCTCAGAAGACGGCCGCTACACAGTCCCGCCAAGCATCGTACATTTGTGAACCTCAAGTCTTATCTTCACTACTGGACTTGATCGCTCGGGCCCAGATCGCGAGGGTCCAGGGGCTTGCGGCCTCCGTAGCCTTCATCCTGCCGGTGATAATACCGAATGCGGTCTTCTCCCAGCTTCCAGCACAAATAGACTTCCTCATTGTTGATGACCGAAGGAAAATCCAGCAGACCGATGTCGAGATCCTTGATCAGACATCCGGTGGAAAGAATTCGCTCCAGATTGGACTTCATTACCTCGGTCAGATTCTGGTGTTCCATGCGCTTCTGCGCCAATTTCGCATAGGGCACCAGCACTCCGCCCATCATGAGAATGCGCGTAGAGACGGCTTGCAGCTCGGTCTCCAGTTCGGAAAGTTTCTTGCGCGCGCCTATCGCCTCGATCAGAAATGGTTCCAATTCGCGACGCGTCCGCTCCGCTTCCGTCAGCGAAAACAATCGTTGCGGTTGCTCCGGCAACTCGTCCTGATCTTCTTCGTTATCCGCCATTACGTCTCCGTACCTCTCAAACAGGTAATCGTTCCTCACGAAAGGCGGCATAAAGCCGTCCCTGTAATTTCAATGTAGCGAGAGCATGCGTTCCAGGGCAATTTTGGCAAAATGCCTGGTGCGCTCGTCCACCGAAATCTGATTCACCACTTTACCTGCCGCCAGATTTTCCAACGCCCAAAGCAAGTGCGCTGGAGTGATGCGGAACATGGTGGTACAGACGCACATGCTGGAATCGAGCGACATTACGCTGTGGTCCTTCAATTCCTTCGACAAGCGATTCACAAGATGGAGTTCCGTACCTACGGCCCAACGGGTTCCCGCCGGCGAAGCGACGATTTTGCGAATGATTCCTTCGGTCGATCCAATTTCGTCCGCGGCTTGCGCGACTTCAAAGCGACACTCGGGATGAACAATCACGCGAATCCCCGGATATTCTTTGCGCACGCGAACGATATGTTCCGGGAGGAATCGCTGGTGCACGGAGCAGTAGCCTTTCCATAGAAAGACTTTTGCCTCTTGCAGCGCTTCCCGCGAATTCCCGCCAAGTTCCTGAAAGGGATCCCACACGATCATTTCGTGCAAGGGAATGCCCATGTGGTGGCCGGTGTTGCGCCCCAGGTGTTCGTCGGGCAGGAACAAAACTTTTTCTCCGCGAGCAAACGCCCACTTCATCACCGCTTCCGCGTTGGAACTGGTACAGGCAGAGCCACCATGTTCGCCGGTAAAGGATTTAATCGCGGCAGTGGAATTCATGTAAGTGACAGGAATAATTTTGCTGGTGTCGAGAACGCTAGCCAATTCGCGCCAGCATTCTTCCACTTGACCAATGTCAGCCATATCCGCCATGGAACAGCCCGCGTTGAGATCGGGGAGCACCACAATTTGCTGGTCGCGCCGCAAAATATCGGCGCTCTCTGCCATGAAGTGGACACCGCAAAACACGACGTACCTGGCGCTGGCGTCAGCGGCTTGCTGCGAAAGTTTCAGGGAATCGCCCCGAAAATCGGCGAACTTTATGACTTCGTCCCGTTGATAGTGGTGACCGAGGATCACGACATCGTTACCCAGTTTGGCTTTGGCGGCCGCAATGCGTTCATCCAGGGTGTTGTCTGGCACCAAGAGGTAGGAATCAAAATCGCAGCCAACGCCCTTTTCAATTTCGGGGGCGCGAAGCGTGGCGGGCTGTTCGGCGCTAGCCAGGGTGGAATTCGAAATTTGGGTAAGGCTTGGCATATACGTTTCCTGCTACCAGACTACATCGTAGTGATAGGGATTAGATGAATTTTCCCGCTTTTTGGTGAGATTTACCAGCAAATGCTAGCCCCGGCAGGGACGCTCATCCGCCGATAAAAACCATCGTCCGTGACGGCGGGATGAATCCCGGCTCGTTGATCCGGTGGCCTTCCTCTTTCTCCATTACGATGGATTTCACCCACTCGACGATTTCCTGATCCGTCGCATTGCCACGCAACATGCCGCGCATGTCGTGATCGTCTTTGCTGAACAAGCAGGTCCGCAATTTGCCATCCGCGGTCAAACGAATACGCGAGCAAGCTCCACAAAAAGCCTGCGTTACCGGCGCAATCAAGCCGATCTCTCCCGGCGCACCATCCGCAAAACGATACTTGCGAGCCGTCTCACTGTGATCGTGCGGAATCTGTTCAAGGGGCCAGCGCGAATGAATCCGCTGCAACACTTCGGCCGCGGGCACAACCAGGCTACGCGACCAGTGGCGGTCTGCATCAAGCGGCATAAATTCGATGAAGCGCATGACCACGCCGCGTTCTCGAGCAAATTCCGCGAACGCTTCGACCTCGTTGTCGTTCAGGCCGCGCACCAGTACAGCATTCACTTTTACCGGTGCAAGGCGCGTGTTCTGTGCCACCGCGATACCATCCATCACCTTCTTGTAGGACTTGGTCCGGGTAATCTCCTCGAACTTGGCGTGCTCCAGCGAGTCCATGCTGACGTTAATGCGCTTCAGACCAGCGGCCAGCAAGCGTTCGCAGCGTTCGGCCAACAGATGGCCGTTGGTGGTCATGGACAAATCCTGCACCCCCATGTCTCGCAAGCGCGATATGAAATCCTCGACCCCTTCGCGAACCAGCGGCTCGCCACCGGTTACGCGAACTTTTCTGATTCCCAGGCCAACAAAGATTCGCGCCAGCCGTTCCAACTCCGGCCAGGTCAGGATCTCTTCGTGCGCGCGATAATTTTCCGGGTCAGCCGAACGGCAGTAGACGCAGCGATAGTTGCAGCGGTCGGTGATGGAGATCCGCAGATCTACGATCTGGCGTCCGAATTTGTCGAAGAGACTCATTTGTCCAAAGTATCCCTAAAAATAAAAAACCCGATTCGCACATGGAATCGGGAGCTAGCCGAAAATCCGTAGATTTTCGGTGTAACGGCTCCTTTCCAAGCTTGAACGGCATTCCTGCCGCAAGCGGGAGGCTGGGGTGTTTCCACCCAAACCCTTGGCGACTTGCTACCCCGTCGCCTCGCCCTGCTGCCAAGGGTTGTCTCTCCCGAAGGCCGGCAGGGTCGGAGTTAATTTGTTCAGTGTACGCCTGCAGACGCCTTTATCGCAATCCGGCGAAAATCCTAGCAGGAGTACAACCGGTGCGCATGCCTTTCGTCGTTTGATTCGGTACCTGTGATAAAGTTTCCTGAAATCATGCGAATCTTCGTTTTGGGTGCGGGAGCAACCGGCTCGCTGCTGGCGCAACTTCTGGAGCGGCAAGGTCACGACGTATGGTGTGGGGATAGGAATCCCATTCGCGCCCGCCGCTTCCTGGGGATGAAGTCCACGATCGCCATCGCTCCCGTAAACGCGCGTAATCTGCGCGCCATCGTGCGTGCAGCCAAGGGCTGCGACCTGATCATCAACGCCAGCGCGTCTGTTTTTAATGAACGGGTGCTTCGTGCGGCCCTGCGATTGCGCGCCCGCTACCTTGACCTCAGTTCGCATCTGACCCGGCAGCCATTCAAGTCTGAGCAACTGCGTTACGTGAAGAGATTTATCGAGAAGAATCGCGCAGCACTGATCAATACCGGCGCCGCCCCCGGGTTGACGAACTTGCTGGTCAAGCGCGCCGCCGAGATGCTGGATGAGGTTCATTCGGCACACATCTACCTGTATGAAAGCAGCGAGAGCGCCGACCCCATTTCGCAGTGGTCGCCGGAAGTTTCCTACGACGAAGCAGTCTCTCACCCCCGGGTGTACCGCAATAAGAAATTCAAGCTGGCCAAGCGTTTTTCTGAGCTGGAGAAATTCCGCTTTCCTGATCCCATTGGGAACGCTCGTGTGGTACTTGCGGCACAAGACGAGGTCGCCACACTGCCCTACTTCATTCCCATGCGCGATCTCGACGTGAAGATTGGCGGAAACGAGTTCGACCGCCTGCGTCGTTGGCACAAGGCGGGAAAACTTTCGCCTTCCCGGGGAATGACGCGTCGCAATTTTCCTGAAACGTCGACGCCGCGCGCGATTGCCAGATTAATTCGGCGAGGGATACTGCAGAATGCGCGGTTTGCGGCGACAGTGCTGGTGCAGGGCGTGAAACGGGGGCCGAAAGAGGATCAGACACTGCTGATCCGTAGCGACGCCATTTTTCCTACCCTCTACCAGATTCGCCGGCAGGGACTTTTCACCACTCCCGTTGCTTATGCCACGGCGCACGTAGCCGCTCTCTTCGTTAAGAATTTCCCTCACGAACTGCAAGGGGTATTCCCACCAGAGGCCTTACCGCGAGAAACGCGCCGCGCCATTCTCTCTGGCATGCGGAAGCACCGTATCAAGCTTACGCACAAAGTGACGGTGCTGAAGCCGCAGGAAGACGACGAACTTCTATAGCCTTTAGTTTGCCCTCGATAAGGCGGGAATTGGGGGATTAGAGCGGCCACGCCAAGGATGAGCGCGACCGCCTCTCCATCCGCGGTGAAGATTTGCAGGCAGAGGAGGGAGCGCTACTTGCCAGAAAGTAGAGTTTACTCCGAAGGAAAAATTCCGGCAATGTCATTGTGTTTCGTTGCGATTGGAACTCAGCAACAACGATTCGGCCTGGAATAGCGGCGGTTGAGCTGTTCCACATAGAAGTCAGCTTCAGAGAGCGGCTTTCCCGCACCATGACGAGTCGTGCATTCGACGTAGCGGTCGTAGGCTGCATCACCGCTCCATTGCCGCAGGCCCATCCAAAAATGTTGCAAGCTGATTTTGACACGCCGCAGAATCGCTCGCATCAGTCCACCTCCTCCCATTGCGACGCCACATATGGCGTTTCCTGCAAGACCGGCTTCTTGCGCTTGCTTAAAATGGCATACCACTGGCCCAGCGCTTCCACGAGGAGAATCAGAATCATCGAAGCGAGCACCATGGTGACTATGGCGTCTAGCCGCTGGTTAAAAATCAGGCGATGTGTATCAGCAATTTTGGCAGCAGGAATTTTGCCCTCTGCAATTTGGGCTGCCAGCGCGTTGGCGTTTGCAAGAAATCCCAATCTCGCGCTGCTACTGAATATTTTCTGATAGCTGGCGGTCATGGTTACAGTGACAAGCCACACCATGGGAACCATCGTCACCCAGATCCACTTCAAGCGGCCCATTTTGATCATGATCGTTGTTGCCAGCACAAGAGCTACCGATGCCAGCAACTGGTTCGCAATCCCGAACAGGGGCCACAACGAATTGATTCCGCCGAGCGGATCGACGACACCCTGATAGAGGAAGTAGCCCCACCCTGCGACGATGAGTGCGCTGGATAAAAGTATTGCCGGCAACCAGTTCATGCGGCCGATTGGTTTCCAGACTCTGCCGACCAATTCCTGAACCATGAAGCGGCCGACACGGGTGCCGGCGTCGAGGACTGTAAGGATGAACAAAGCTTCAAACATGATGGCGAAGTGATACCAGATGCTGAGCAAGCGATCGCCACCGATAGTGTTGGAGAAAATCTGCGCCATGCCTACTGCCAGGGAAGGAGCGCCGCCAGCGCGATTGAACAGCGTTTGCTCGCCGACCGCGTGCGCCAAGTTCGCCATTTTCTCTGGCGTCACGGCATAGCCCCAACTGGAGATGGTTTGCGTGGCCGCTTCCGGGGCTGCGCCGACAATCGCGGAGGGACTGTTGATCGCGAAATAGACGCCCGGCGGCATTGCGCAGGCCGCGACCATGGCCATGACGCCGACGAAAGATTCCAGAAGCATCGCGCCATAGCCGATGAACCGTGCGTGGAATTCGCGCTGAATCATTTTTGGTGTAGTGCCGCTGGCGATCAGTGAATGGAATCCGCTGACCGCGCCGCAGGCGATGGTGATGAAACAGAACGGAAAAACTTTGCCGGCGAAGACCGGGCCTGAACCATCGATGAAACGAGTCAGCTGCGGCATCAACACCTGTGGGCGTACCACTAGGATTCCCGCAGCGAGCGAGAAGATCGCGCCGGCTTTGATGAACGCGCTTAGATAATCTCTGGGAGCGAGCAAAAGCCAGACGGGCAACGATGAAGCCGCAAATCCATAGGCGATGATCGCGAATACCAGCGAGACACCGCTGAGGGTAAACACCTTTGCCCAGGACGGCGAATCCGCCACCCATTGGCCCGCCACCACGGCAAACAGAATCAGCGTTACGCCAATTACGGAAGCCTCCAAGACGCGGCCAGGGCGAAAATAGCGCAAGTAGACACCCAGCAGCATGGCAATCGGCACGGTCATGGACAAAGTGAAGGTAGCCCACGGAGATGATTTCAGGGCGTTGACGACGATGAGCGCGACGGAGGCCAGAAGAATCACCATAATCGCCAGCACGGCAAGCTGCGCGATCAGGCCACCGCGTTCGCTGACTTCTTCACGAACCATCTGGCCGAGGGTCTTCCCATCGCGGCGGATGGAGCAAAACAAAATCACAAAATCCTGGACGCAGCCGCCAAGTGCGGCCCCGGCAATCAACCAGAGCGTGCCCGGCAGATAACCAAATTGTGCAGCCAGGGTGGGACCGATCAGCGGGCCAGGTCCGGCAATCGCGGCAAAATGGTGTCCGAACAAAACCCATTTATTAGTGGGGACAAAATCGCGGCCATCATCGCGGCGTTCTGCCGGAGTGGCGCGCGTGTTGTCGAGTGCCAGAACTCTTGCAGAAATGAAAGCGGAGTAAAATCTATAGGCAACGGCATAACAACACACCGACGCCACAACAAACCAGGTAGCGTTGATCGGCTCGCCGCGATGGAAGGCGATAGAAGCCAGCGCGCCCGCCCCAAGCAGTCCGACGGCAATCCACGCCAGAGCCTTTAGCAAGGCCTTCATGGATTGACGGCGCTCGAAGCCATGAATTCCTTCAACTCCTGCTTCAGTTTTACCAGCGATGGCTGGTGCACGTACATCATATGTCCCGCTTCGAAATAGCCGCCGCTGAGATGACCGCGCAACGATGGATCCAAGCCGAGGTGATCCATGGTGTATTCCGCGGCGTAAAAGGGTGTTGCGAGATCGTAATAACCCTTTGCTACGTAAACGTGGAGGAATGGATTTTCAGTCATTGCACTGCGCAACGTTTCGGCTACGTTGATGTAGCGATTCTCGTAAGGCGCGTAATTCCAGGGACGCACGCGGCCCGTCAGGAATTCGTAAGGCAAATCGCTTTCAAATTTCAGTTCACCGCGCACGTAATCGTTTAATGTGGCGGTGTACGGCCCGACGATGGCCGCGAGGCTGGGGTCGTAACTTGGCTGCGAACCCGCAGCGTCTTCGTCAATGCCTTTGAATCTTCCATCCAGGCGACCGACAGTGCGACGCTCGCTGCGTAGCAATTCCTTGTCAAAGCGCATGATTTCGATGCGGAGTTTGGCTTGCTCGACGTATTCCGGGGATAAACCGGTCAGGCGCGCCAGCCGCTGAGCAATTTCTTTGGTGTGCGATGCCGGGAGGTCATCGCCAGCCATCAACGCGTCGGCATATTCGCCGGATGCAAATCTCCGTGACTCCTGAAGAGCCTTCTGCAGATCGTCCTGCAAGTCCGGTGGAAGTTTTTTGTGATACCAGGCGATGGCTGTGTAGGTCGGGAGATACAGGATGTATGGCAAATCATTGCCGCGATCGAATTCGGCAGTCTGAAAATTGAGGATCGTGGAGATCAGGGCAATGCCGTTGAGATACATTCCGTAGCGGTTCTGCAGATAGCCGGACAGCCCTGCGGCACGTGTGGTGCCGTAACTTTCGCCGGCGAGAAATTTGGGAGAGGTCCAACGCTTGTTGCGCGTAGCGTACAAGCGGATGAAATCGCCAACCGATTGAATATCTTCTTCCACGCCGTGGAACTGCTTCGGCGGTTCTCCGGGGACGGCGCGGCTATAACCCGTAGAAACCGGATCAATGAAAACGAGGTCGGTAATGTCCAGCAGAGAGTATTCGTTATCGACTAATTTGTAGGGAGGGGGCAGGAGAGCACCCACGTCGCCCATCTGCACACGGCGAGGTCCGAAAGCCCCCAGGTGAAGCCAGATCGAGGCGGCCCCAGGTCCACCGTTGAATGTGAAGGTCACCGGACGTTTCGTGAGATCGCTGACGTCGTCCTTTGTGTAGGCAACATAAAACACGCTGGCCTTGGGCGTGCCGTCTTCGAGCTTCAGCAAAATTGTTCCCGCGGTGGCCGTGTATTTAATCTCTTGCCCGCCGATTTTCACGGTGTGCTTGGTTTGGACGATCTTCTCTTCCGGTTTCTTTTCGTCCTTGGACTTATCGTCTTTCGATTTGTCAGCCGACTTGTCACCAGTGGTCTTATCTCCGGGCTTCTCAGCGGTTTTGTCGTCCGATTTCTCCGGTGGTTTCTCTGCCGGAGTTTGTCGCCGCTGCGCGTAAGCTCCACTCACACTGCCTAGAACGAACATCGCCACAAGCAAAAGGTAGAACGAAAAATGGATGCGTAGTTTCATAGCTCAGCCGTTCCCCCGAATCGGTTCATTGCGCCTCGAAATCCTATGCGACTCCGCGAGCAGCGTCAATTTCTGTTGCTGGCCGGCACAGCTCGTCCCGCAGTAGAGACCTGCCGTCGGCTCTTCCTGCCTTTCGTCGGTGAAGTGATGCCTCCGTCCGGAGGTTAGCGGCACACTCCTTACAAGGAGATATCACCCAATGCTGATTAGAACTAAATTCGTGTCCCTTGTTGGACTTGTCCTCTGGACAGCGCCCTGTCTGTTTGGTCAATCACTGTCTGGCCAATCCGGGATTGCAAAATCCTCCACCACGCAAGAATGGAACCTGCCTCGCGGAGTGGTGAAGGACACCGGTCCGAGAACCTACCGATTTTCGGTGGATTACAACACGGCAAACACCAAAGGTGAAACGGTATACCGTCAACGCCTGACAGGAGAATACACGCGTGGATTGGCAGGCGGAGAGGTGATGTGGAAGAACGTCACGGGAGCGGATGCCGCGGGGCCGGCGGATCAGTTTGGAGCAGCGCAGAAGCGCGATTTCATGGAAGGATTTCGATATCGCAACGATCTACCCAGCACGATGAAGCCGGATTTTTTCAAAGGGTTCCCTCCCACGGCGGTGATTGAGCGTAATCTGGTCTGGGATACGGGAATGATGGAGATGTTTGGCCAGAACTTCTTCGAGCATTTGAAACTGAACGAACCGTACCACATCGTTTCCAATGGCGAGTTGACCATGCCGGACGTGGGCACGTTTCACAATCGCGACATCGTGCTGGAATGGGTAGGGCGATCACAGCGAAATGGTCAGGACTGTGTATTGATCAAATACCAGGCGTTTTTCAACCCGTTGGAGATCGTGAATGGTGGGATGACGTTGAAAGGACGCAGTGATTATTGGGGAGAGATTTGGGTTTCGTTGGGAAACAAGCAAATTGAATACGGCACAATCTACGAAAGTGTGGTGGGAGAAATGAAGCTGCCGGGGCAGGACGCGGTGCAGGTACTCAACATCTTCCGCATCGGAACATTCGAACTGATAAGCGCGCAGTAGAGGACACAGATCGGGGAAGAGGCGTCAACATGGCACAAACGAAAACCAATTGGGCGTTCTCCTTGTTCTGGGTCAATATCTCCGTGGCAGTCGCGTTGTTATTCCTGATCACCCTGAATCATAGTTTAGGCGTCCGGGAACTGTTGCACATACTAGTCTACTGCCTGATTTATGCGAATCTGACCGGAATTCTTGGCATTTTTCTGCTGGGCTGGCTGGCTGGAAAGCTGCTCCGCAAACCGCCAGTCCTTCCCCTTCTGGCTGTTGCCATGCTGGTGATTACACCTCTGGGTTGCCTGCTGGCGCAGACTTTGTTGATGGCGATCGGCTACGTTGTTCCGAGACAGTTTTGGCCGGAGTACCTGCACACGCTGCGAGTCGCGATGCCCTTGGCGCTCGTGTTTGGTTCGGGAGCGTTTGTGCACGGATCGTTACGAGCACGCGTGCAACAAGTGGAAGAAAGGCTGCACGAAAAGGAAGTTGCCGAGGCGCGGACCCAGAAACTTGCAGCAGAGACGAGGCTACGCTCGCTGGAATCGCGGATACATCCGCATTTCCTGTTCAACACCTTGAACTCGATCAGCTCGCTGATCGCCGTGGATCCCGCCCGGGCGGAGCAGATTGTGGGCAGACTGGCGGCTTTGTTGCGGGCCTCGCTGGACACAAGCCATCGATCGCTGATTCCATTGCGAGAGGAACTGGATATGGTGGAAAGCTACGTCGATATTGAAAGGGCACGCTTTGGTGAGAACTTACGGGGATTGGTGAACGTGCCGGTGGAGTTGCAGGACGCACAGGTGCCACCCATGTCGGTGCAGTCGCTGGTGGAAAATGCGGTAAAGCACGGCATCACGCCACAGAGCGGCGGCGGGGAGTTTATGGTCACGGCAAAAGCGGAGAATAGCAGTTTGCGGATCGAGGTCCGGGACACCGGGCCAGGCTTCGACCTTTCTGCGATTCATGCTGGGCACGGACTGGACAACCTGGTAGAGCGCCTTGATGCATTGTTCGGAGAGAAGGCGCGCCTCAATGTGTTACGGCGCGATGGCTATTCCGTGGTAGAGATGATTTTGCCCCGCGTATGAAGCTGCATGCTTATCTGGTAGACGATGAACCGTTGGCACTGGAACGCCTGCGCCGACTGCTGGAAAATACTGGCCGCGTGGAAGTGACCGGCAGTACAACCGTGCCCGAGGAAGCGGTAGCTGCGTTGACCGCGGACCCGCCCGATATCTGTTTTTTGGATATTCAGATGCCGCGCCTGGACGGATTTGAAGTTCTGGCCCGGCTACCCGTCCAGCCGATCGTCATTTTCACGACAGCTTATCATCAGTATGCCTTGAAAGCGTTCGAGGTGAACTCCGTCGATTACCTTCTGAAGCCCGTGGAGCCCGAGTCGCTCGAGCGCGCTCTGGCGAAAGTGGAACGCCTGCGGGGGTCGGGACGGTTGAGGCAGTTGGATTTGCAGGATTTGCTCAAGACCCTGACGGACTCGCTGCGCGGGAACAAACCGGAGTATCCGGAACGAATCGCCTCGCGGTTGGGCGACCGCCTTTGGTTTCTCAACCTGGTCCGCGTGACTCATTTTTACAGCGAAGACAAGCTGACGTACGCGGCATCCGAAGGCAAAGCTTACTGCGTGGATTATGCAATCGCTGAACTGGAAAACAAACTGGACCCCAAGAAATTTCTGCGCATCCATCGCAGCACCGTAGTGAATATGGGGTGGATCAAGGAAGTCACTTCGCTACCCGGAGGAGCGTTGAATGTCCGGCTGAAAGACGGAGAAGAGACGGATTTGACTGTTGCACGCGATAGGGCACGCGAGTTCAAGACCCGGATGGGGTGCTAACCTCACCCTTCACAGACTCCAGGTTTTTGTTGAGGATATTGCCATCGGCTAGTCGGGCTCGCTGGTGAATTTCAGCAAGGGATAGACTTCGCGGAAAACCTTGGCCAGTTCGCGAGGAAAGTCTGCTTTGATGGCGGCGGAAGGTTTTAGTTTTTTGCGCACTATCCAGCCCTGAAGCTTCTTCCAGTTTTCCACTTCGGCAGGCCAGCCTTCATGCTTGGTCCATTCGCCCTTTATTGTGGAATACCAGTAGCTGTCATACTTTTTGCCCAGCCGCTTTTTCTGCTGAGCTACCCACTTGGGATTGGCGGCCATGCGAGGTTCTGCAATTAACGCCAGCGTGGATTCTTTGCGCTTGGGACCGGAATAGATGCGGAAACCTGCGGTGACGGTTTCCGTCGACAACCCGACATACACCTGCCCATTTTCTCGATTACCTTGTGCGTGCATGGAAAACTTCAGGTACATCTGCGTTTTGTAGAGGGTTTTGTCCTTGGCGAAGCGGATATCGCGGTTGATGCGGGAAAAATTGGCGCCGGAGCGGCCACTCACATCGAATCGTTCGTCAAGGTCGAGAACCGCGGGAGACAATTCCTCGAGCAATCGGCGGAACGGCTGCACCACAGTTTCCTTATAGCGCTCGCGGTTGGCATCCATCCAAACTAACTTGTTGTGTTTGCCCAAATCGCGAAAAAACTCGAACGTGTCTTTGGTGAATACCGGCTTCGCTGTGGTCATGATTTCCTCTTCGCACCAGGGCGGTTACTCAGCCTACACCATTCCCATTCGGCGTCAATTGCACTATCCTTTTGCGGCATCCGATGGGTGAGCTGGCGTGCTGCCAGTACAATGCGAATCGGATAAGGTGAGGTTTATGCGTCTGAACCGTTTTGCCACGTTTCTGCCACTGATTGTTTGCACCATTGCTCTGCCAGCGCTTTTTGCCGCAGACGACGCGAAAGCTCCCGCGAAAAAAGAGCCATGGACATCGGAAGACATCATTTCGACGGAATACGTGCCGCAATTCCGGATCTCCCCCGACGGGAAGTGGATGGCATGGACAAAATCCGAAGTCGATAAGGAAAAAGACGGGCGTTCTTCCAATTTATTCCTATCGAGCCTGACGGAAAATCGCGAAATTCAGCTGACGCGCGGGACCGACAATAATTCTTCGTTCGCATGGTCTCCCGACGGGGAGTGGATCGCTTTTCTGAGCACGAAACCTCGCCCGCAGGCGAAGCCCGACACCGCGAAGGAGCAAATCTGGCTGATCAGTCCTCGGGGTGGAGAGCCATTCCCTCTCACCGAGCTGGTTCGCGCTCCCCATCAGGTGGCCTGGATCGACAAGGACACGCTGATCTTCAGTGCGCAGGAAGATCCCACGGCGTACGAGCAGTCGCAGAAGAAGAAGAAAGACGATTCGGAAGTGGTGGATGATGCAGACCACGAGCCGCCGGTGCGGCTGTTCAAAATCACGGTGAAGGATAAGAAAATCACGCGGCTGACCAACAACACGGACTGGATTCGCAATTGGGCAATATCGAAAGATGGCAAGTATGCGGTAGCAAACCATGTGAAGAGTCTTCATTACACATTCGACCAAAAAGTTCCGCCAGTCACGATCGTGCACAATCTTTCGAGCGGCACGGAAAAGCAGGTTTTCACCGAAGGACGCATTCGCCCTTACGGCTTTGAGTGGGCTCCCGATAATTCCGGTTTCTACGCCCCGGCGCCGTTTTCGAATGATCCAAAATTTCTGACGGCGTCGATTACAGTGCTGTACTACTACGACGTCAATACGGAAACGAGCGGCAAGATACTGCTCGACTGGGAGAATGGCATCGGCTCCGATCTCGCTGCCACGAGCGATGGTTTCATTGTCGGGCTGGCCGGGGGCGCGCATTTCGAGATGGCTCGCTACACGGTAGACCATACGGGCAGCGGGTGGAATTGGAAGCACGCTCCGCTGGAAGGTGAGCACGCTAAGAATATCCAGGCATTTGAAGTGGCAAACGACGGGAAGACGATTGTGTATGTTCACTCAACCGCCAGTAAAATGCCGCAAATCTTTAGGGCGCAACTGGACGGCAATAAGCTGAGCGGCGCACGGCAACTGACCAAACTAAACGACAAATTGGTGCAGAATCGCGAATTCGCGAAATCGGAAGTGATTCGCTGGAAGGGCTCCAACGACGAAGAAGTGGAGGGGATTCTCTACTACCCTACGAATTACGAAGCGGGCAAGAAATATCCGGTGATCACGGCGATCCATGGCGGTCCAATGGGATCCGACAAGGATTACTGGAACAGCTCGTGGGCGTACCCGATTCCGCTGCTCACGCAGCGTGGCACTTTCGTACTGCGGCCGAACTATCACGGCAGTAACGATTACGGCTTGAAGTGGGCGGAATCGATCTGCTGCGGCAAATATTACGACCTGGAGACGCCGGACATCAATATGGGCGTCGACTATCTGATCGGCAAAGGGCTTGTGGACCCCGACAAGGTGGCCACGCTTGGCTGGTCAAACGGCTCGATTCTTTCCACAAGCCTGCTGGTTACCTATCCATCGCGCTACAAAGTGGCCAGCGTGGGGGCCGGAGACGTGGAATGGATCAGCGATTGGGGTAATGTGGATTTTGGCGATTCGTTCGATTCGTATTATTTCGGAAAATCGCCGTTCGAAGATCCACAACTTTACATTCGCAAATCTCCGTTCTTCAAGATGGATACAATCCAGGCGCCGGTGCTGATTTTCCACGGGAGCGCCGATGTAAATGTGCCCCCTGCGCAGAGCTGGTCGTATTTCCGTGCATTGCAGTTCCACGGAAAAGTGCCAGTGAAATTCGTGGTGTTTCCAGGAGAGCCGCACGGGCCGCGCAAGATCACGCACCAATTGCGCAAAGTGGATGAAGAAATCGCGTGGATGGATAAATATTTCTTCAAGACTACATCTGCCGCCAACGAAGCGTTGAAAGCTGGATCGCCTCTGGACGCGGCGTTGAAAGCAAAGAGTATTACGCGCAACGCCGGCGCGTATGGAACTTCGTATGCCGGAAAAGGCAAATCCCTGCTGATCCCCGAAGTGGTGAAGCGCGAGAACCTGGAAATCGGGCGATTTGAGGTGACTCGCGCACAATTTGTGGTGTTCGACAAGAACTACAAAGTAGATCCGGGCACGGAGAATTATCCCGCCAACGGAATCACATTGGATCAGGCGAAGGCTTATGCCGATTGGCTCTCTAAGGTGACCGGGCAAACATGGCGTGTGCCAAACGAATCCGAGATGACAGCCTATTTGGGAAACAAGGAAGGGGAGAACACGCTCGATTACTGGGCTGGTTATTCGCCGAATCCCGACGACACGGTTCGTTTGCGCGAGAAATTGAAGGAACTGCCGGGGGCGGCGCCGCTGCTGAAACAGGCCGGAAGTTTTGCGGGGCGCGGCGGCGAAACGGAATCGCCCGTTTTTGACCTTGGCGGGAATGTCGCAGAGTGGGTGTTGACCACCGATGGAAAAGGCAAAGCGGAAGGCGGCAGCGCCGATTGTCCTGCGGATGCCCGATCAAACTGCACGCCTGCGGCGGAGTATGTTGGGTTCCGTGTAGTGCGCGGGACGCCGCAGCCTGCAACGGCAAAACCATAGAGAGTTCGGAATACCCGCTGGGTTGCTCCAAGGCTCATATTGCAATACGGAGAGACGAGTTATTGAGATTGGCGGACGCTGGTAAAAGCGGCAGCTGAGACTGCCGCACCCCAAAGGCCCGAAGGAGAAATATGCTGATTCAAACGATGTGCCGGCGCGCGTGCGTGCTGATCGCCCTGGCCTTCGTGGTGTCCGCAGCGGCGTCCGCTGTTGAGCTCACAAAAGATGAAATCGACTTTCGCAAGAAAGTTTTCGTCAACAAAAAGGGGGAACGGCTGCAGTACCGCCTGTATGTTCCGCTGACGTATTCCAAAGAACGAAACTATCCGCTGGTGTTGTGGCTGCACGGAGGCGAAGGCCGTGGCTCCGACAACGTACACCAGATCACCAAAAGCAACGAAAAAGGTTCGCACTTCTGGACTAGCCAGGAAAACCAGCTGAAGTTTTCGGCTTTCGTGCTGGCGCCTCAATGCCCCATTGGCGATAACTGGGCCGATCCTGAGCTAAATGAGCCAAGCAAGGCATTGCTGCTGACGATGGAAGCGCTCGATGCCGTGGAAAAGGAATTTTCCATCGACCTCGATCGAGTCTACGTTGTGGGACAGTCCATGGGCGGTTTAGGTGTTTATGCCCTGCTGCAGGCTTATCCGGAAAAGTGGGCGGCCGCCATCGTTATGTCTGCTTACGACAATTTCAGCAATGCGGCGGTAATTACGCGGATTCCATTGTGGGTGTTTCAGGGCGATGCCGATCAAACCGTACCGGTCGATCTGGTGCGAGAGATGATGAAGCAACTGAAGAAGCTGCACGCCAACCTTCGTTATACCGAATACCACAAGGCCGATCACGAGGTATGGAACCGCGCGTTTGCCGAACCGGACCTGTTACCGTGGCTTTCGAGCCAGACACGTGGCCAGGCGACGCCCGCGGTACAAGGCCAACTTGGCAGTACCACTTCGCCCGTGGATCATTAGAATATCGAGATGAGCGAATTCACTCCCACCGAACGCACACAAGTTAAACGGCTGCCCAAGCGCGGAAATTACGACCGCGATGTTGTTTATAAGATTCTCGATTCCGGAATCGTCTGCCACATCGGTTTCAGCGTGGACGGCCAGCCTTACGTGATACCGACGAACTACGGCCGGTCGGGAGATACGCTGTACATACACGGGTCGGCGGCCAGTCGCATGCTGCGTACGCTTGCCGGCGGCATCCCCATGTGCGTCACGGTGACGCATCTCGACGGACTGGTGCTGGCACGCTCGGCATTCCACCACTCCGTCAACTATCGCTCCGTGGTGATTCTGGGAACCGCCAGGCTGGTGGAAGAGCAGGCGGAGAAGATGGAAGCTCTGCACATTTTCACCGAACAGGTGATGAAGGGCCGCTGGAACGACATCCGCCAGCCAAACGAACAAGAGCTGAAGGGCACCACGGTGCTGTCGGTATCGTTGGAAGAAGTTTCCGCCAAGATTCGCACCGGCGGGCCTGTGGACGACGAAGAAGATTACGCGCGTCAGACATGGGCCGGCGTGCTGCCGCTTGAGACTATCGCTAAGCCACCCATTCCCGATGAGAATCGTAAAAGCGATCCGCCAATGCCAGAATACTTGAAGAACTATTCCGCAAAGAAGTAAAAGACGGTTTTTGCGAAGTTAGCGCCTTTTTCTAAAACTTTTCCAATCTTGTTAAAGTCTCGCGGACACTTGCCGATGTCCCCTATTTGTGCGCCCAGAAAAGCACGGAGGGTTTATGTAGGTAAATGCACTTTCACTGGCAAATGGCGCGAAACTGCTGCAGCGGTTCCAGCAGGCCAACGGTCAACCGACTGGTGCGGCACAAAATACCAGCGACGCGTTGCAGACCGCGGTGCAAGAAGCCAAGTTGAGCGAAGCCGCTGTGGCAGAGGGCGGAGACCCGGTCATTTCGGGGTCGCTTCTCAATACCTACGCATAGAGTTTAATTTTCCAGATAGCGCATCAAAGGGAGATTGTTCCGCACCTGCGGCGCCGGTGTGTTCAGCTCTACTCTTCCGAGTGCGTACGCGTTCGACCGGTGGTTTTGCCTAATCCAGTAAAGCAATGCCCTCATCGCGTACATCGTCTGCACCTCTCTAATGATCTGCGCCCTGGCCCATCTGCTGTCCAAATCGCCCCTCAATTCATGTTCACTTGCGCTCGTGTTTTTGAAAACGGAGGGACAGGCCGTAGTCTGTCCCTCTGATCCACTGGCCTGGTGAATGGCGCGTGGCTGACTCTTCATTCAAAGCGCTTCCCGGTGGCGTTGGCGCAACCCGTCCGTAGGAGGGTACCGGCGGGATCGAAGAATTGGACGGAAGCATTGGAGACGGTGAAGCTGTCGCGATTGCTGCCCAGTTCGATGGTCTGACTGATCTTCTGGGTTTGGATCAACACGCCGTTGGCGGTAATGAAAGCCAGACTGGCGGCGTCGTAGGTCATGTGCCCGGTGCGAACCCAAAAACCATGACCAGGGCCGCGCAATGCGGGAAAGAACATGGGATTGGAAGTGGTTTCGGTCATGGTACCACCATCATTGAAGGTCAACAAAGATACAAATGGGAGACCAACCTGGGCTCCAGTGGAGCAATTGTGCTGGGTAACAGTCACCACCCAGGTTCCCACAAGACTTCCACGATCAGGATTGGAGTCGGGGCGCGCGGAAGCGGAGTGTATCAGGAATAAAGCGAGCACGCTGGCCAGTCCCACTGCGGTTATAGCTTTCCAAATTTTTGTGTTCATCGTAGTTCTCCTAGTTTTAGAGCGCTCGGGTGTTTCTGTGGAGCGTGTGGGCTTATACTCGTAGCCCGGCCACATAAAAGTCTTTAGAATCCGGGTGAAGAATTCTGAAAAATTGTGAACTAACTACGGGCTCTGCATGAGCAGCAAAGAACTGCAAATCTTCGAGTTCGATGGTTTCCGGGTAGAAAATGGGAAGCGACGGCTATTCCATGACGGAAGCACTGTACCGCTAACGCCGAAAGTCTTCGACACGCTGCTATACCTGATCCAGCACAAAGGCGAAGTTGTAACGAAAGAAGATTTGATGGGGGCCATCTGGCCAGGCAGGATCGTGGAAGAGAACAACCTGAGCCAGAACATATCGACCCTGCGGCGGGTGCTGGGGCAGGGCCAAGGAGACAACCGGTACATAGTGACAGCACCGGGGCAAGGTTACCGATTTGTCGCGGAGGTCGCCCAAATTTCCGCGGAACCCGTGCAGCAAGCGGCGCCGCTCGTACTTGCTGTTTTGCCGTTCGAAAATATCGGGGCAGGACCAGAGCGAGACTACCTTGCCGATGGCCTCACCGAGGAGACTATTGCGGCGTTGGGTCAGATTGACCCGCAACATTTCAGCGTGATCGGGCGAACCTCCGTGATGAAATACAAGGGCACCACGAAAACTCTGGCAGAAATTGGCGTAGAGTTGGATGCCGCGTATCTCATTGAGAGTTCCCTGCGCGCGGAGGCTGGAAGATTCCGCATCACGTCCAAGCTGATCCGGGCAAGCGACCAAGTGCAGGTGTGGTCGACATCTCACGACAGTGAACCGAGCAGTATGCTGGTTTTCCAACAAGAGTTAAGCTCGACCATTGCCGAGCAGATTCGTCTGCGGTTTTCTCCAGAGCGCGTGAATGCTCTGACACGGCGGCAAACGCGAAACGCGGAAGCGTATGACCTCTATTTGCGTGGGCGGCACCTGTGGCATCAGCTTTCGCCTCCTACGACGAAACGTGCCATCGATTATTTCAGCAAAGCCACACAGATCGACACGGACTATGCACTGGCGTGGTCGGGAATCGCGGACGCTTTAGCTTCGACGCCAATCAACGGCGATGCGCCTGCACTTGGGGTCTGGGCGCGAGCGCAGGAAGCAGCGGCACACGCCGTCCGCTCCGAACCCGACTTAGCCGAGGCGCAAACTTCCCTGGGCTTCGTGAAGTTCTGGCTAGATTGGGACTGGAAGGCGGCGGAAGCGGCTTTTCGCAAAGCAATGGCGCTGGATCCAAATTATCCCTTACCACACCGCATGCTGGGAATCATGTACGCCCACATGGGGCGGTATCAAGAGGCCCGTCCTGCCATGCGACGCGCGCGTGAACTGGAGCCCTTGGTGGCGGTCTACCAGGCACTTTCATCGCAAGTGGCTTTCATGGGACGCGATTTTGAAGTCGCCAAGCAATTTGCGCGGCAGGCCATCGTAATAGATCCGGAGTTCTGGGTCGGACATTTGCAGTTGGGACAAACCTGTGAACAGCTTTGCGAACATGAGCTGGGTTTGGAATCGCTCCAGACAGCGGCGCGATTGTCCAATGGCAACAGCAAAGCGATTGCTTTGCGGGGATATCTGTTCGCTAAAGTGGGGAAGATTGAGGAAGCCGAGGAAATGCTCAAGACCTTGGAAAGCGTTTCGCGCGAGCGGTTTGTTCCGCCATATGCACTAGCACTTGTCAACGCTGGGCTAGGGCGGAAAGAGTTGGCAATGGAGTGTCTCGAACGCGCGTTGGACGCCAGGGACGTACACTTGGCGTTCTTACCGGTTGATCCAAAGTGGGATGCCTTTCGGCATGATGTTCGGTTTGTGGCGCTACTGAAGCGCTGCGAATTTATGAAGTCGGCGGAGGGCTGAGCCAACTGCCCCCCGAAGTCTGGTAACGTCAACCCGAACTGTGTACCGATCAGCGATGCCGCAAGGCAATATGCCCCTTGCGAAAGGCAATACGCAAGCGTAGGTTGAGCCTAGAGCTGCTGCCGGCTGTGTGCAGAAATCACAGTGCGGCAGTTGGGAGGCGGCCGATGAACTTACCGCGCCTCATCTTCTTTCCTCATCTCTTATTTTCCTATCGACATGGACATGCAAATCCCGGTGCGCGAACACTGGCAGGAGACACTCGTCCCAGAAAAAAACAAAACGGCTGGGGTACGCGAGATGAGGCAGAACTCCAGGATTTTGTGAACTAACGTTTGGAAGGGAGTCATGCCATGCCAATCTCAACACGCATAAAACAGCATCTGGAAGTAAATAAGATCCCCTATTCGCTCCTTACACATCCTTCTTCTTACACTGCGCAGGGCGCGGCCGCGGTGATGCATGTACCTGGCCGCGAAGTGGCCAAAACCGTGGTGGTGCAGGCGGGCAAGAATTATTACCTTGTTGTGCTGCCTGCCTCGTATCACGTGAAGGCAGAAAAGCTCGCGCAGGTGATTGGGATGCCGACTCGGCTGGCGACAGAGGACGAATTCATCAGCCTGTTCCCCGATTGCGAGTTGGGAGCGATGCCGCCACTCGGCGAGTTGTATGGGTTGACCGTTTACGTCGACGAATCCCTGGCCGCAGACAAGGAGATCATTTTCAATGCGGGCACCCATCGAGATGCCATCCGCATGAACTATGAGGACTTCGTGCGCCTGGCGAAGCCAATTGTTTGTTCGATTGCCACGCGGCATTAGCCGCCCGTCAGCGGTTGGAAGAGCACATCTAAATTGTTTACGAGCGGGTGGTTGAGGTGTGCCCATAGAAAGGAGCAATCGATGGAAGGCATATCTCTGAATAAAACCGGTCTAACGATGGGGGGATTGTTGGGAACGTTTCATTTTCTGTGGGCGGCTCTTGTGGCGCTGGGTCTGGCTCAACCGGTGATTGATTTTGTGTTCTGGATGCACTTCATCAACCCGGTTTATGTCATTGCACCTTTTCACATCGGAACAGCATTGGTGCTGATCGTTGCGACGTCAATGGCTGGATACGGTTTTGGCGTCCTGCTAGCCGGGATCTGGAACTTCCTTCACAGATAGCGCGCAATCGAGGCGCTTACCGCCTCACTTTGACCTTGCGCCAGAGAAGGCTGAAGCCACGCCCAGGGCGATCAGTGCGCCGCCGGAAACATTGCGTTGTACACGGCGAAGGCGAGGACTTTGGCGGAGTTTGCCGCCAATCGTACCCGCCAACAGCGCCCAGATCGAATCGCTAAGCCAGCCCAACAGGGCGAAGAGAACTCCCAGCTGAAAGATCTGAAGCGTGGCATGGCCGCGAGAAGGATCAACAAACTGGGGTAGAAACGCCAGAAAGAACAGGGCCGTCTTGGGATTCAGCAGATTGACAAGGACGCCCTGTCCAAAGATTCTGCGGAGACTGGTCTGCGCGGCAGAACTTTGTCCCAGGTGTGATTCCGGTCCGCAAAGGATGCGGATTCCCAGAAAAATCAGATAAGCAGCGCCGATGTACTTCACGAATTGGAACGCAAGCGCGGAGGAAGCCAGCAAAGCCGAGAGGCCAAGCGTAGCAGCGGCTACATGAACCAATGTGCCCACGGCAATTCCCATGGCGGAGATCAGTCCCGCCGGGCGGCCATGGCCGATGCTACGGCTGACGATGTAGAGCACCGCGGGACCGGGAATGGCCAGCAGGATCGCGGCGCCGGTAATGAAGATGAGAAGTGAGGAGGTGCTGATGAGCATCAGAGCGGACGCTCCAAACAAGTTAGTTTAGTGGCAGGAGCACCCGCCACCGCAGCAACCGCCGCCTCCACCACCGGAAAAACCGCCGGATGGGTTGGAGGAGCCTCCTGAGGAGGACGCAGCGAAAACGGAAAGCTGGATCGAAGCCTTCTTGCTGGAGCACTTGGGGCAGGCGATTTCCTGCTGCTTGTTGATGACGATTTTCTCAAAGTGTTCGTTGCAGTCGTCGCAGATGTATTCGTAGATCGGCATGTTCTAAATCCTCGATTCGGCTCTACCGATATTATACCAAGGTCTAGAGCGGCTCCCAAGCTTCACTGGACTTCCCGTCAGCGCATCATGTCTATAAGAATACAATCAAAAGCAATTGCCAACACACTTACAACACAAAGTCCGAGTGCCTTTAGAATTAAGAAAACAGGTGTGGCTCTGACCACAATTCGCGTGAAGTTTTCCCACCGGATTACACATGACCAATCACCTTGATCCGCATTGCAGTGACATGTCGAAAACATCACAATGCTGTGATGGAGAGAACGGGCACCCATCCAAGAATAGCTTTCCATCGGCCCAAAGGCGGAGCGTCTGTGCGGCTGAAAAGTTTGGTCCGTGCAGAGGCCAGGAGAAAAGGTGGGGAGAAAAAGGAAATTACGCTGAGAGCATCGAAGACGTAGGTCCCCATGGGCGCAAGTCTAACAGATCAGCACTTCAATAGTCCTCAAGTCATGTACCAGCCGCCATTGACGCTAATGGTCTGACCGGTCATGAAGTCGCTTTCCGCCAGCAAGAGTGCGGCACGAGCAATTTCCTCGACGGAACCAAAGAATCCCACGGGAAGCCGATCCGGCGAGGCGTTGGGATTGGATGTGACCATGTCCGTGGCGATCAGGGCAGGCGCAATCGCGTTGACAGTGATTCCCTCTTTAGCAAGCAGGGAGGCATAGGAGTGCGTGAGGCCGATCAATCCGGCCTTCGATGCAGCATAGTGTGGGCCGATCACGCCACCGGTCTGCGCGGCAACGGAAGAGAGATTGATGATGCGTCCCCACCGGCGTTGGCGCATTTGTGGGAGCACTCGATTGGTAACGAGGAACGCAGATTTGAGATTCACGCGGATAATCTCGTCAAAGTCTGATTCGTTCAGTTCGGCAAAATGCTTTACCTGCGTGATACCGGCGTTGTTGACCAGGATATCGACGGCGCCTAATTCCCTTTCCACCGATGCCACCAGTGTTTCCGCTTCCGACGCATACGAAACGTCGGCTTGGACGGCGATGGCGCGAGCACCGGTCTGCCGGATACCAGCGCAAACTTCTTCGGCCGCAGATTTCTCTTTTCGGTAGTTCACGGCCACGTTAGCGCCGGCGGCCGCCAGGGCAACAGCAATGGCACGCCCGATGCCACGGCTTGCACCGGTAACCAGAGCAACACGATTTCGCAATGAGAATGTGGGTGTCACACTCGAAGGATAACGCAAAAGCGGAGAGAGGTGTGTTGTTGCAGAAGAAAGCCAACTCTGCCTACGAAAAAACGGCCCCGAGGTTAGTCGGGGCCGTGCGGAGGCGTCAGTAAAAGGCGCTGGCACCATGCCAGCGCTACGAGATTAGTCGCCAGCTACTGCTTCGGCGGGGGATTCTTTGGCAGCGGCGTGTCCGTTGCCATTGCCGTTTGCAGGAGCTATGGTAACCGGCTTGTTGGCATTGGTGAAGTTCGCGGGAACCGCTTTCGCGATGTCGCTCACGGAGCCAATCTGCACAACCGCAGGTTGGGGCTTCTTGAGAACCAGTTCTTCGTAAATCGCGCGAACCTTGGCTTGCTCTTCGAGAGCCTTCTTGCGGCGCGCGCGGTTTTCTTCGGCGGCGGTCAGAGGAATATCGTGTTCCAAGTGACGAACACGAGCTGCGTCATCGGCATCAATGACCAGCGAGTGCTCGAAGGTCCGCAGGTCGACGTTCTTGCCTTTGGCATAGATTTCGTGTTTGCCGTGGTTCTTGTACCACTCGGCAACCGTCGCATTCTTGTGCATGTTTTCGATGATCTGGCGCCATCCTACTCCGGTGTTATACGCACAGAAGCTGATTTCGCCCTGTTGCGTGCCGTAGGGAATGATGCACATTTCGGTGCGGCGGAAATCGTAGTTGAACAGATCCTGGAACCACATACCGGCGATGAAGAGGAAGTTCCAAGGATCCTGCTGGCGGCGCTTCATGGCATCTTCCAGTCCGCGGTCAGGAGAAGTTTTGCCGTACTTGACGGAGGAACCCTTGGTGAGCGCCCAGGTCTTGTCGAACTTCTTGAATAGATCCCAGAGCTTCAAGCCCTTCGGCCCTTCGAACGGGTGGTAGTTCTTCAAGAGGGCCATGGCCATCATGAAGTTGGAGAAATTCTTGCCGCGAGCCGCGTCGGTTATGGCAGTGACGTCTTTCGTCAATTTCTGCGCATCGAGGAAGCGCGGAACAGGAGCCCATTCCTTGGTTTCCTTGTTGATCATGATCGCGGTGCCAACGCCGCAATTAGGGTGGCAGCCGCAGGAGAGCGAACCCCATTGGGATTCGTTGCCCTTGACCATGTCGGCAAAGCCGGCAAAGGTGCTGATAAAGGAGATGGGGAACCAGTCGCGGGTGGGCTCAATGCGGCCAACCTGCGTGCTTACGTCCTTCGCCAAGTGCGAAAGGGTGTAGCGCTGGCGGAGGCGGCGTTCCGGAGTAATGTCTTCGTCGCGGCCCGTGAAGGAAACCGGCTGGAAGCTGATGAACGCGATCTTCTTGGGATTTTCCATCGCGAACTTCACGATTGAGCCGACCTGATCGTTGTTCACGTTGTTCACGATCGTGACGACGAGAACGATTTCGATGCCGGCTTCGTGCATGTTTTCAATGGCGCGGAGCTTCACGTCAAACAAGTTGCCGATCTGGCGGTGACTGTTGGCGTCGTTGCCGATGCCGTCGAATTGCAGGTAGGCGTAGCGCAGACCTGCGTCGAAAGCCTTCTTACAGAAATCCTTGCTCTTGGCGAACTCGATGCCATTCGTCGCGGCTTGCACGGAGTTGTAGCCGACCTTACGCGCATAGGCAATGGCGTCGAAGAAGAACGGGCTCATGGTGGGCTCGCCGCCGGAGAACTGCACGGACATCTGGCGGCGTGGCTTGATCTTCACCGCGTTGTCGAGAATTTCCTGCACTTCGGCCCATGTCAGTTCATGAACGTAGCCAACCTGGTTGGCGTCCATGAAGCAGGGATCGCACATCATATTGCAGCGGTTGGTGAGGTCGACAGTAAGAACGGAGCCACGGCCATAGCGAACGTTCGAAGAGCCGTGCTTGTGCAGGCCTTCGTCGTTGTGCGCGGGAATATCGCGGCCGGGGAATTGCGATTCAATCCAGGAAAGGAACTTGGAGTCGACGGCCATCATGTCTTCGTAGTGGCCGTGTTGCGGACAGTCCTTGATCATCCAGACCTGACCGTCGCGTTCGACGATCTGGGCCTTAATTTCGCCGACCTTCTCGTGCATGAGGTCTTTCCAATCCTTGGTGCCGGCGATGATGGCTTCGCGCGCTTCCTTCACGCAAGCCGGGCAGAGCGAGTCGGTCTGCCGGGGGTAGCCAAGCGTCGGCTTGGTCTTTTCCCAGGACTTGAGCAGCGGCTTATCGGACCACTGCGGCGTAACCGAAGGATTAGGATTCTTCTTGTTGAAGTGTTGAATGGTGTCAAACGTGACACCAGCAGCCTTACATACGACCCAGTCGATTGACCGGAAGATCGACGTGCTGAAAGAATTCGACATACCGCTGCGCCCTCACTTTCGAGATAACGGACTAAACTCGAAAACTGCGAATCAGAGTTAGTAAAAACGAGCCTAAATGGAACTGCCCCCAATGGCTCTTTCAGAGTAACACGCGATTGGTGTACCCCTTAAGTCTTTGGACTCCTATAGTTTGTCCCCTGATAGGTACTTAGGCTAGGGGGATACGGTGAACGGTGGAAAATAAGCATTAAACGGCTAGAAAAGTCAGCGAATGGCTGGGGAAAGGGGTTACTGGTAGTACGCAAGTACTAAAGATTTGGCTTTCGTGCTTGTGCGCACAGAAGAGGTCCTCCGGATTGTGCATCTACTCGTTGAGAATTGGGTGGAGAACGGCGATCAGAAAATGGGAAAAGTAGTGCGCCTCATCATCCATTTGCAGCCAGCGAACCACACAATGGTCAGAGAGGTATTTTGTAACACGCGCCTCGGGAATGCCTAGATGCTCCGCGAGTTGCGGCTTGAGTGGTGTGCCGGTGCGGGACGATCCACGCAGCAACTGACCAATGGCCACGCGCAGCGTCTTGCATGCCTCAACATAATAATAAGTGGACAGATCTTCCTCGGTGAGCACCCAAACGCCAGGGCCGGCGGGGGCCTGGGCTGCGTCATCGAGTTTCGTAGGGCTACAGGCCAGTAGACGGCGGAAGTTCATCTCCAGCTGCGATAGCCGCGAGGATAGTCCTGGGTCGCCCGAGCGGCCGCGTAGAGACATCGAACTGCCTTCGTTCATGCTCTCCAGGGAACGAGTAGCACGGGGAGGCGCAACGGGCGGTTCCAGGGCTGCCTGTGATTCAGGAGTTGAAGGAGCAGGCTCGCTTATAGTAGTTACGGGAGCCACAGGATGCGCACTTGCCGCTGGCCGCTGATGATCGCGGCCTCCACGACGGCCACGACCGCGCCTTCTTCCCGGCGGCGCATTCGGGCCCGACCTCGCCGGAGTAACCGGTTCAACTGGCGCAGAAAGAGCTACGGTTTCGGCGGATTCGGATTCAGACTCGATCGCCGGTTCAACACCAATGACAGAAGTTTCGGGTTCGGCAGGTGGTTTTTCCTTCGGAAGAAGCACCGGAATTTCGGCAGGTACGGTAGCGCCGAGGCGGGTCGCACTTTCCTGGGCTTTGGTTTTCCAGTCGGCGCGGCGAAACCGTTCGGCCGCTGTCAGGTACCATTTGCCAGCATCCTCATTGTTGTTGACCGATTCGAAGTAGCGGGCCAGTTCGAAGGCCACCATGGCATCGCGTGTTTTTGCAAAAAGTGTGGAGAGTTGACCCGCTGGATCCTTGCCCGTGCGGGCTCTGCGGATGCGCGCGGTAATTTGTTTCCAGTCGCTCATAAGTTGCTTGCATTCTAGCAGTAGACGGAAGGTTGCACCAGCAGCTGGCAACCTGAGCGGTGAAGAACGGGAGGGGCCCAGAATGAAGGTGTTTACTGATTGACTGCTCTGGGGAGGCGAAGTATCCTTTGGCTGTTGCAATTGGAGGCTGTTATGCAAGGTCTGCGCAAAATCCTCGCAGCCGCCGTGGTAGTAACATTGAGCACGATGCCTGCGTTGGCAGGACCGGCGAATCCCGTTTTGGGAACCGTTATTACCGCGGACAAGGCTCATGTCGGCGAGGGAATGGCCTCGGTCGGAACCACCGTATTCGGCGGGGATCGCATCAGCACGGAAGCTCAGGGCAGTGTGCAGCTTCGTGCAGGAGCGGCGCGCTTGTTGCTGCTGAGTTCCAGCGCGGCGGAAGTGAACGATACGCAGGGGACACCTTCCGCAAAACTCCTGGTGGGAACGGCAACATTTTCAACGGGTAATTCGCACGCGTTTACGCTGTATGCTTCGACGGCGGCGATTCGTGCACAATCCGATGCACCCACGATTGGTGAAGTGACGTTGATCAACAGCAAGGAATTAATGGTAACCGGCAAACGCGGTCCGCTGACAATCACCGTGGATGGCGAGACCCAAGTGATCCCGGCGGATGGCAATGCGTATCACGTTTACCTTGATCCATCGGCGGATCCGCAGGGACCGCAGGGCGCGGGTTCAGGCGGTGGGCCGGGCGGCAAAGGTGGAGTACCACTTAAAGCAGGCCGCAGCCGTTTCCTGATTTTCGCAGCTGGTATTACCGGAATTGCAACGTATTTCGCGGTTTCCGAGGCGCTGGAAAGCCCGCACCGTCCATAAGTTTGGCTGGGCTCCAACAACACAAGAAAATTTAAAGGCCATTTCGCAAAGAGCGAGATGGCCGTTTTCTTTTGCAGGTTGGATTTTGCGCCGCAACTGGAGTCAAGATAGTTCGCTCCACTGCGCTCTGGATGACAAGCAGCTGCCGGGCTTATTACAAAAACGCGATGACGTCGATTTCGACCAGGGCGTCTTTGGGCAACCTGGCAGCTTGGACTGTAGAGCGTGCAGGCGGCGCGGCAGTGAAATACTTCGCATAGACTTCATTCATCGCTGTGAAATCGTTCATGTCTCTCAGGAACACGGTAGTCTTGACCACGTGAGAGAATGATGCGCCTGCGGCTTCGAGAATCGCTTTCAGATTTTCCATCACGCGCGCCGTCTGCTCCTGAATTTCTCCGGGAACAAACTGTCCTGTGGCAGGATCGAAACCAACCTGGCCGGAAACAAACACGAATCCGTTGGATTTAACCGCCTGCGAATAGGGACCGATTGGTTTTGGTCCACGGTCTGTCAGCACGATATCTTTCATAGTGAATTCTCCTCGTGGGATGCGGACGATAGGATAGCAGAGGAGAGGATAGCGTGGGGAAATCAGCCCAGTCGAATTCGGAGTCAGGCTCGAATATCCCGTAACTCTTCCTGAGGGAACTCTCAAGCAAATCAGCGACGGCGGCGGCCCTGATTGCGGACGAAGTCGGTGTGGGAATGATTGCGAGAAGCTTCACGCTTCTTGATTTGCGCTTCGGCTTCGTCACCAGCAACGCCACTCTCCACCATCTCCAGTATCTGTTTTTCGCTCATGGCAGTATTCTTTAACCGGCCGATCTGCTCGCTGGTCATTGTAGGCAAGCCCTGCATGCGGCGATGAATGATTTCCTGGACCGTGGGATTGGAAATCCCGATCAGCTTCAGCATCACGGCATCCGTGGCCAGGATATCAATCTGATCGGAATTCGCCATCTCTAAAATCTGCGCGTCGGAATAGCCCGCTTTGGAAAGCCGCACCGCGGATTCGCCGCTGGTGAAGTCGTGATTGTGGCTGTGCGCGGCGTTATATAGCGCCATGCACAACTCATCCGAAGCTCCGCCCTGCTTCAATTGAGCCAGTTGCGCCACTTCGGGATCAGTGACCTTCACTTTCTTCAATTCATCGATGGTCGTGGAATACATTCCGGAATTGTCGAGAGCGCTGTAATCGCGCTGCGGTTTTTTCTCGCAGCCACCAAGAACGAGCAGACAGAGTGCGGGAAAGAACAGGAATTTACGCATAGGAATATTCTAAGAGGAACGGTGAGAGGAAAAATCACTTGTGCCTTGCACGACACCGTTCTTCAGGCCAGCCTCCGGCCGCTTTTTGGGAGGAGACTATTAAGAACGGTAGATACGTTCGACGCTATACACGCCATTGACGCGGCGAATGTTGGCGAGAATCAGCTCCAACTGCTTTTTGTCGGTAATTTCCAGGCTGGCTTCCACACGCGCGTTCTGGCGGTCGGGGCGGCTTTCGAGGTTGCGGATGTTCGAACCCGCGTCGCTGATGACAGTGGTGATTTCCGCGAGAAGCCCGGCGCGATCCTTGGCGCGAATCTGCAGCTCAACCGGGAATGTAGCCGTACCAGCGCCGCCCCACTCCACAGCGATGCGGCGCTCCGTCTGGTACATCAGGTTCTGCACGTTGGGGCACACCCGCGTGTGAACGGCAACTCCGCGGCCACGTGTGACGTAGCCGATGATGTCGTCACCGGGAATCGGATTGCAGCACTTGGCGCGGAACACCAGCAAATCGTCTTCCCCCTTCACGATTAGCGGTGCTTCGCCAAAGCCCAGCATGCGCTTAACGGTCTTGACCAGTGTGGGCTTTGCATCGGCTGAGGGTTCGTCTTGCGTGGTGGGTTCGCCAAAATAGCGGCTCAGCACCTGGCGCGCGGAATATTTGCCGAATCCTACTGCTGCAAAAAGATCATCGGGCTTGGAAAGGCCATACTGCGCCGCAAGATTCTGCAAATCTTCGGACGGTATCTTTTTCAAGCCTTTTGGAAAATTGCGCGATTCATTTTCCATCAGGCGGCGGCCCATCTCCGTCGCTTCTTCCCTTTCCTGCGTATTGATGAAATGACGAATCTTGCTTTTGGCGTGTGAGGATTTGACGAAACTGAGCCAATCTCGGCTGGGCTTGTGGCCTTTCTGCGTAAGGATTTCGACGACATCCCCGCTGACCACTTCGTGACGCAGAGAAACCATCTGACCGTTTACTTTTGCGCCGACGCACTGATGGCCCACTTCGGTATGCACAGAGTAGGCAAAATCGACGGGCGTAGCTCCCTTGGGAAGTTCCAGCACGCGGCCTTTGGGCGTGAACGCATAGACTTCCACGGGAGCGAGGTCGACTTTTAAGGTGGAGAGAAATTCGCCAGGTTCCTGCAATTCCTGCGACCATTCAATCAACTGGCGCATCCACGTGATGCGCTGGTCATCTCCTGTGGAAACAGCTTTGCCATCTTTGTATTTCCAGTGCGCCGCCACACCTTCTTCCGCGATGCGATGCATTTCCTGCGTGCGAATCTGAATCTCGAACGGCTGGCCACCATGAATCACGGTGGTGTGCAGAGACTGGTAGAGATTGGGGCGCGGCATGGCGATATTGTCTTTAAAGCGGCCGGGCACGGGGCGCCAGACGTGGTGAACCACACCGAGCGCGGCATAACAGTTGCGTTCGCTATCGGTAATGACGCGCACGGCTAACAGGTCGTAAATCTGATCGAGGCTGCGTTCCTGCTTGATGATTTTTCGATGCAGAGAGTGTAGGCCCTTCACACGTGCTTCGAGTTCCGCCGGAATCCCGTTTTCGACCAGCTTGGTGCGGATGGTAGCCTGGACATCTTCCAGGAATTTCTTGTGAATTGGCGCCTTTTCGGAAATTTCCTTTTGCAGGGAAAAATAGGCTTCGGGCTCGAGAAAACGAAACGACAGGTTCTCCAACTCGTCTTTGATCAACGCCATGCCGAGTCGGTGAGCGATCGGGGCGTAGATATCCATGGTTTCTCGCGCAATGCGCAACTGCTTTGCCGGCTCGAGATATTGAAGCGTGCGCATGTTGTGGACGCGGTCGGCCAGTTTCATCAGCACCACGCGAACGTCGTGGACCATGGCCAACAGCATTTTGCGGACGTTCTCGGCTTGCCGCGCCTCGGGCGCCATCATGTTCAGGCGGCCGATTTTCGTGACGCCTTCCACCAGGTGCGCCACTTCCGCGCCAAAACGTTCTTCCAGTCGCGAAAGCGGAAACTCCGTGTCCTCGATTACGTCGTGGAGCAAAGCAGCGGCCAGCGTGGTAGCGTCCAGGCGCATGTCTGCCAGGATGTGCGCCACTTCCAGAAGATGGGTAACATAGGGGTCGCCGGAAGCCCGGAATTGATCGCGGTGGCGTTCCGAGGCAATGTCGAAGGCGCGCCGGACCAGCCAGGGGTCATCTGCGGGACGGTTGTTGCGCAGCTTTTCGAGGAGTTCTTCGAGGCGGGCATTCACCTGCCGCTCGGTTCGGTCCCGATTGAAATTCAGCGGCAAATTGGCAGGCGACGGCATGCTCTAGTGTACGCCGAGATAGGGGTAGGGAGAAGCGTTGGTGCTCCCCAAAGCAAAAGGCCCCAAGACGGTGCCGGGGCCTTCGCAAAAAGTGAGAAAAAGACGTCTTACACTGCGGGAGCTTTCTCTGCTTCCTCGGCCTTCTTCTGTTTGATTTCCTTGACCTTATCGAGCAGATCATCAGCCTGCTTGGTAAAGGAATCCCGCTCGGCCGTGGATTCCACCATATCGGCCTTGCGGCGATAGAGCAGGTTCAAATAGGTCATGGCGTCTTCGTAGTCGGGCTTCAGTTCAACAGCCTTTTTCAGACTGGTGATGCCGTCATCCACCAATGCGCCATACTTTTCGACATAGGCAGTGCGAACAGCGGGCGGAAGCGGTTCTGCGTCCTTGACCTGCGGCTTCTTCTTCTCTGCGTTAGCGCGGTTGTATTCGCCTCGCATTTCTGTGTTGCCGCGATAGGCAATCGCCCAATCGATGACGCCGATGGAGTAGTACGGCTGAGGATCTTCCGGCTTAAGCGCGATGTGTTTCTGGTGGTACATCTTGGATTCTTCGAACTTCTTGGCATCGAACGGCTGGCCTGCCATCTGGTACATGATCGAGGCAAGTCCATCGATGGCGCTGAGGTTGTTGGGGTCCTTCTCAAGTACTTCCTTATATTCCGCGACGGCTTCCTTGCCGTGATTCAAGTTTTCATCGGAAGGTGCGCCGGGAATGTACTGGCTGGCGTAGGCCGTGGCGAGATACAAACGCGCGTTGATGAGATCTGGATCAAGCTCTTTGGCCTGCTTGAAATCTTCAACAGCCGCGTCAAACTGGGCGTTCTTGAAAGCCGCGACGCCTTTGTTGAGAAGGTCGCGGGCGTGAAGTTTGTTACAGCCCGAAACACCAAACAGGAGAATGAGGATAGCGGCCAGCGAGACAGCCTTGCTGGCAATGCCGGAAAACCGGACTGTCGTTTCCCGTGAAACTGATGCATGAGTCATGGAGGCTTCCATCCCTGATAAGCGTGACCCCAAGCAACTGGAGCCAAGGCTAGGATTCACATCCGCCCTATATGGGCATTCCATCACGTTCAGCGGTTTTTTTCCAGTTCAGATGTCAACAAACCGACCGAGGTAGCGCCGGCGGTGTGCATTAGATCCAGAACCTGGGCCACCGCATGAAACTCGAGAGACCGATCACCCTGAAGAAACGCAACCTTTTGGGCTCGCAAATCAAAAATGCGCTCCAGACGGTTACGGAATTCTTCTCGTGGGATTTCCATTTGATTGATCCGGAGCGAACCGTTGGAAACGATGCTCACGATGATAGGTTCCGCAAAGGGCCTCGTGTCCCTGGTGCTGGCCTGAGGCAAAGCGGCCGGTAGCCCCTCCTGATGATGTGGAATGATCATGAAAATGACCAGCAGCACCAGCAGGATATCAATCAATGGGACCACATTTACTTCCGAGACGATCCCACGTTTACCACCAAGCGTAAATCCCATCAGTCACCTCGCAGTCAGGATTTGACCCTGCGAGAGGACCCTCACATCGAGCGAGAAGAACGAAAACTAGTTTACTGACCGGCCTCGAGTTTGGCTGTGATGAGGCCCACTTTATCTATGCCCGCGCCGTGCATGATGTCGATTGCCCGGGCGACGTCCTTGAACAGCACATCATTGTCACCCTTGACAAAAGCGACCTTTTCCGCACGATCCTTAAAAATCTGTTCCATGCGGCCGCCCAGAGCATCCCAGGACGTGTCTTCGTTGTTGATCTTCAGTTTATCGTTCTGGGCAACCTGCACAACCACGGTCTTGTTTTCCAGCTCGACGTTCTGCTGTTGATTTGGTGAAGGTTGGGGAACCAGCGTATCGAGACCCTTTGGCGTCAGGGGCGTGATCACCATGAAAATAATAATGAGCACCAACAGAATATCGATGAGAGGCACGATATTCGGCGATGCCATTGAACCACTACTGCTGCCTACATCCATTCCCATTGCGAGCTCTCCTGTCAGGCCGCCGGTGTCGCTTTGCGAAGAGTAGGTCGCGCCGGGTGGGATCCGGCGCGCCTGTTAACCCTGCAAACGAACGATACCAACGACTTGTACGAAATACCGCGTTTTACTGCTTCTGTTGCTCCGGCGCTGCTGGCCCGGAAGTGTTCTTGATCTTTTCGGTGAGCAGTCCTATCTGGTCGACTCCGGCGGAACGGATTTCGTCTACGACACCGACGACCGTGCCATACTTGGCGCGTCCATCGCTCTTCACGTAGATCGTTTTATCCAGCCGGTTGGCGATCAAATCCTTGATCTGCCCGGTGATATCGTCCTTGGCAATTTTATTGTTTCCCAAGAAAATATTGTCATCGCGCGTTACCGCCACGATGATGGCGTCGTCTTTATCCGCGTCTTTCATATCCCGCGGATTGTCGACTTTCGCCATGTCCACCGATACGCCCTTCTGCAACATGGGTGTCACCACCATGAAGATGATCAAGAGCACGAGCATGATGTCGGCCATCGGTACTACGTTAGGGGCCGATACCTGCGCTCCTGCTACTGGCTTATAGGCCATGGTTTATTCCTTCTTCCCTTACTTCTTGGCGCCGCGGCGCAGGATGAAGTAGTTGATCAATTCCATCGAAGAGTTATCCATCTCGACGTCGAACGCTTCCACCTTGTTGGTGAAGTAGTTGTACGCCCAGACAGCGGGAACGGCCACGAGCAAACCGAATGCCGTGGTTACGAGCGCCTCAGCGATACCGCCGGCGACGGCCGACAGACCGGTCGCTTTGTTGTTCGCGATACCTTTAAACGCATTCAAAATTCCGACCACCGTGCCGAACAGTCCGACGAACGGCGCCGTGGAACCAATCGTGGCCAATGCAGAGAGGCCGCGCTTCATTTCCGCGTGCACGATGGCGACGGAGCGTTCCAGACCGCGCTTGGCGGCTTCAATGACTTCCGCGTCGGAGACTTGCTGCGAGGCCGACTGGAATTCGGAGAGGCCGGTGGCGACTACTTTGGCGATGTGGCTCTTCTTGTTGCGTTCGGCGATGGAGATGGCTTCGTCCAGCTTGCCATCTTTCAGGGCCCCGGCAACCTGCTGCACGAACAGACGCGACTGCTTGCGCGCGTTGTTGTACATGAGGAAGCGGTCAATCATGACGCCGAACGAGTAGATGGAGAGGACGAACAGAATGAATACGACGATTCTGGCGGCCCAGCCCATCGAGATGAGCATGTCCTTGAGGTTCCAGCTTGTGGTTGCTTCCTGCAGCCACACTGCGTAAAGAAAAAGTGTTGCTAACATTCGTTTGCTCCTTATTTCCTAGTGGCCCCGGCTAACCGGCACCAACAAAGTTTAAAATCAACTGCGGAACTCAGAGCAACAGGCGTCCCACGACACCGCGCTGCTCCGTTTGAATTTACTGAGCCAGCGAGAAAATGACGTCGATTTCCGTGTCAACTTCGACCGGGTCGCCGTTCAACAGGGTTGGCTGGTACCGCCACTGCCGCACAGCATCCAGCGCCGACTGCACAAGCAGTGGGTGCCCGGAAACCACTTGCAACTGCTGCACGGTTCCATCCTTGCCGATGATGGCGTGCAACTTTACGGTGCCGCTAATACGCGTCTGGCGAGCGAGCGGAGGATAAGAGGGCTGAACACGATTCACCAAGTGAGCAGCCTGCACGTTTCCACCGACCGTGATGCGCTTCGGGGTTGCCTTTGGCGGAGGAGGAGCCATCGAGGAGCCCGCACCACCAATCACACCACCGAGAACTCCAGCCATGGATCCACCGGATACGCCGCCGGGTACGCCGCCGACCATTCCGCCGCCCATGTCTGGAGGTGCTTCTTCTTCCTTAATGATTTTTACGTCCTTCGGAATAACTTTGGGCGCCACCAGTTTTCCGGCATCCATCAAGTGGGCTACTGGCTTTACCTTCACAACCTGCACGGCCGCTGGCGGTGGCGGGGGAGGTGGCGGAGGGGGGGGCGCCAACAGAATCGAAGACATCAGAGTCTTCGGGAGCGCCTCCGTATAGATGAGCGGGATCAAAATAAGGATGGCGAGGAGACCGACCTCGACTGCCATGGACAGCACAAAGGTCCAAGGTTTGGTGCTCTTCTTCTTGCCACTATCGGATACGACCAGTTCTTCAAACATGGTGAACTTTACCTCCTGCCGGCTGGTGCGAGGCGGGGTTGTCCGCCGTCGTTCCCCCGGGATTTGTTGCCGGCTGCGGTTCCGGTGCCTGCCGCCTGACCCTGTCCACGCCAGTTATTCCAGGCGACAACGAGGGGTGCGGCGATACCAAAACTGGAATACGTTCCTATCACAATTCCCACCACCAGGGCAAAGGCAAACGCCCGAAGCACCTGGCCGCCCATCAGGAACAGGACAAGCACGGTGAGAAAGGTTAATCCGCTGGTCAAGATCGTCCGCGAAAGGGTCTGGTTAATCGACTTGTTCACCACGTCGGCGAACCTTTCCTTACGCAGAAGGCGGTTGTTTTCCCGGATGCGGTCAAAGATGACGATCGTGTCGTTCATCGAATAACCGACCAGGGTCAACAGCGCGGCGATGACCGTGAGCGAAATCTCGAAACCGAAGATCTTGAAGAGACCGAGAGTGATGAGAACGTCGTGAAATACGGCGATCACCGCTGCGGCTCCGAAGACCCACTCGAATCGGAAGGCAATATATACCAGCATGCCTGCCAAAGCATAGAGGGTTACTCTTATGGCCTGATTGCGAAGCTCGCCACCCACCTTGGCGCCAACGATTTCCACGTTGCGAATGGCAAAGGGTGCGAGCGAAAAACTTTCTTTCAGCACGGAAATGACGGCAGGGGTAGCGCCATCGGCGTTTTTCAAATCGTCCACATTCGTAAGCACGCCACCGTTGTTCTTGTCGCGGTAAGCAAGCAAATTTTTCGCCAGTTGCGTGTAGCGGTCACCAGCATTCACCGAGAGTCCCAGGGGATCTCTTTGTGCCAGAAAATTGGCAAGAGAGGTTGAGGTAGCGGAATTGAAGTCTGGCTTCATTGAACTGGAAACATTGAAGGCGGCATTCAGGGCCGTCAGCACTTTAGCTTTGCCTTCATCCAGAGCCTGCTCGGAATTCCCGGCTTGCTCGACGAAAATCAGCACTTCGTTGGAATTTGGGTTGGCGATATCACTGATGCTTTGAATCTCGCTGTTGCCCAGCCCCTGTGCCCGGAGCCCCTTGCGAAGCTCATCGATATTCGGCGCTTTGGCGAAACGCACATCCACGTTGGTGCCACCCTTGAAATCGATCCCGTACTTGATTCCACCCTTGAGAAATATGGCGCTCCAGCCGATGAGCAGCAGGAGGCCGCTCACTGCGAAGAAATACTTGGCTTTGCCCATCCAGTCTATGTTGGGCTCTTTGAAGAACTCGATCATGCCGTTTCGCGCTTCCCTTCTTTAGACTCCACCCTGTCCCAGTTTGTTCCCGAAACCAAGGGGTGATTAGTACTGGAACCGCATTAGAGTCTTATATGCTCAGTTCCGTTTGCCGCTCCATCTTGCTCAAGTGATACTGGAAAATGGTCTTAGACACGAAAATGGCCGTAAACACGTTGGCGATCAAACCGATCGTCAAGGTGATGGCGAAGCCACGGATGGGGCCTGTTCCAAAAATGAATAGGAAGAAGGCGGAAACCACCGTGGTGACGTGGGTATCGATAATCGTCAGAAATGCTTTGTCAAACCCGGCATCCACCGCTGCCGAGGAAGACTTGCCGTTGCGCAATTCTTCGCGAATACGTTCGAAGACCAGCACGTTGGAATCGACGCCCATACCGATAGTCAAAATTACGCCCGCAATGCCTGGCAAAGTGAGCACTGCGCCGAACATGGCCAGTGCGGCCAACAAGATAATCAGGTTCAGCACCAACGCCAATACCGCGTTCACACCAGACAATCGGTAGTAAAACACCATGAAGATCATGACCACGACCAAGCTCAAAACCGAGGCTTGCACGCCGTGCCGAATGGAGTCGGCGCCAAGCGACGGGCCAACAGTCCTTTCTTCCAGGTATTTAATCGAAGCGGGCAGAGCGCCTGCGCGGAGAACCAACGCCAGGTCATGTGCGGATTCCTGGCTGAAGTTGCCCTCAATGACTCCTGAGTCATCGATGCGGCTGTTGATGACCGGAGCCGAATAGACTTTCTTTTCCAGAACGATGGCCATCTGGCGGCCTTTATTCTGTTCGGTGAAGGGACCGAAGCGTCGAGCAGCTTCGCCGGAAAGAACGAAGTTTACTTGATACTGACCCGGCATTTGCGTACTGCGATTTTCAGTGGCGCTGCGAAGGTCGCGGCCCGTCACGACGGCGCTGCGGTCTAATACGTACCAATTTTCGCCAGGCTCATTCGGATTGGAAGAACTGCGGGTTTCACTTCGACCGCGAACCACTTCGGTTCCGGCAGGCAAAATCCCATTGTGCGCCAGCAGCGCCGCACTTTCGGAAGCGTAGGGCGCCGGATCTTGTACCAGGCGCAACTCAAGCTGACCGCCCGCCTGAATGACTTGCTTGGCGCGCGTAGGATCGCCTTCGCCCGGCAGTTGCACCAGAATCTCGTTGTCTTTACGGCCGTGGAGCTGGATGGTGGGCTCGGTAAGTCCAAGAGCGTTGATGCGGCGCTCGATGGTTTCGAGCGACTGCGTCATGGTGGTTTCCTGAATGCGCGCGATGGCTCCCTGCCGCAACGTCATCAGCAAGCCGTTCGGATCGCCCGGCGCGGAGGCCAATTCCCAATTGGACTCGAACTGTTCGTGAACAAGATCGCGGAATTGCGAAACCTGGTCGGAGGGAATATTGCGCACGATGATGTGCGTATCGTCCACGCGGCGCACTTCTTCGTAGCGGATATTCTTGGTGCGCATCTGGCTGGTCAGGCGATCGACCGTCTGGTCGGTCTCCTGCGCCACGGCTTCCTGCACCTGCACCTGAAGAATCAGGTGCGTGCCGCCCTGCAAATCGAGCCCGAGCTTGATCTGCTGCGTGAAATTGCTCTTGAGCGCAGCCAGCGATGTCGGGAAGTTGGGCAAGCCCAGAATGAAATAAATGCACAAGAAAATCAGTGCGATGATCGAAATTACTTTCCACTTCAGATTAGGATTCATGGTTAGAAGATCAGGCGCAGATTTGGGCGAGCCGGGGAGTTACTTTGCATCTTCCGATGCCTCCACCTGAGCAATCGCCGCACGCGCAACGCGGATTTTTACCTGGTCGGCGATCTTGAGTATGACCGTGTCGCCGTCCATGCCATTCACAGTGCCGTAGATGCCCGAAGTGGTAATGATTTTATCCCCGTTTTTCAGGGCCGCGAGCATCGCCTGCACCTTCTTACGCTGCCGCTGCTGCGGCAGAATCACCAAAAAATACATGATGCCGAACATGATCGCGAACATGGGAAGCATGCCCACAAGTCCGGCAGCCCCGCCTGCCTGCAAAAAAATGAAAGAAAACAAAGACATGTTCGCTGTTTCCTACCGTACCCTTTCCAGAAACTTCCACATCCACCTGCAAGTTAGAAGGTCGCGTCTTTTCCGGAGCTGGAAAAGACTGTACACCGGCGGAATTGATTCCGCTAATCCTGCCCGTTCGATTCTCGTCCTGAGATTCGACCTAGTGCGGGATAACTTGACTACCTGACCGTAAAAACCCTGTCGGACAGTTCGCCCTACTCTGGCCCAGCATTGTAGCGCGCATGCAGCGCAGATGCGAATTTTTCGAGTTGTCCAAAACTGATAGCCTCTCTGATTTGACGCATGATGTCAAGATAGAAGTGGACATTATGGTAGGTCGCGAGGATGGCCGCAGTGATTTCGCCCGCGGCGAACAGATGCCGAAGATACGCGCGCGTGTAGCGCTTGCAGACAGCGCAAGTGCAGTTTGCATCGAGCGGACGCTGGTCTTCAATGTGACGCGCGTTCTTGATCAACACGCGACCTTCGCTGGTGTAGACGCAACCGTGACGCGCGGCCCTGGTCGGCAACACGCAATCCATCATGTCGATTCCCAATCTTACGTAATCCGCGAGCTGCTCCGGACGACCCACACCCATCAGGTAGCGCGGACGATCTTGCGGCAGGAGGGCGGTAACTTCACCCGCCATTTCGCAGGTCACGTCATGCGGCTCGCCCACGGCAAGCCCACCCACGGCGTAACCGGGAAAATCCAGCGCCAGCAACTGGTGAGCGCTCTCGCGTCGTAAATCCGCAAACGTGGCTCCTTGCGCAATGCCAAACTGCCACTGCCGAAGATCGCCGTGAGCTTGTTGCTGCTCCAGAAAATACTTACGTGCACGTCCAGCCCAGAGCGTCGTTCGCTTCAATGACGCTTCGGCAATGTTACGCGGCGCGGGCGTTTCGATGCACTCGTCGAGCACCATAGCAATGTCCGAGCCAAGCGCTAACTGGATCTCTGCCGCTTTCTCCGGCGTCAACAGATGCTCGGAACCATCAAGGTGTGAACGAAAGCGCACGCCTTCGTCCGTTATCTTGCGCAACTCAGAAAGACTGAATACCTGGTAGCCACCAGAGTCCGTGAGAATCGCATTCTTCCAGGACATGAATTGATGCAGGCCACCAAGCTTGTCGATCAACTGGTGGCCCGGCCGCAGATAGAGATGATAGGTGTTGGCGAGGATGATGCGCGCGCCAAGAGTTTCCAGCGCATCTTGGGTAAGAGCTTTGACCGTGGCCGCCGTACCTACGGGCATGAACACGGGCGTATCAATCACACCGTGCGGAGTCGTCAGTCGCCCGCAGCGGCCGCCCGCCGGATCACTTTTCAAAACTTCAAAGGAAAAACTCACCTTTGAAGTGTATCAGGAGAAGATGAACGCGAATCCCACGCGGCAAGCGACATATACAAGGAAAGCGGAAATCGCGATGGTGAACGCCTTGCCACCCTTGAGCTTCTTCGGATTCAACGCGGCAAAGCCTATGGAGATCAGCAGCAGCTTCCAGAATTCCAGCAGGTCGATGTTCTTGCAGAGGGCCACAAGCCATTTAGCGCTATCGTCGGGTAAAACCGCCGCAAGGTTTGTGGCTACCGGGTTGTCCAGATCGAACATGCCTATAGGTTTAAGGAACAATACGGTCACAAAGAGAATCGTACCGACCATAGCCGCCGGAATCAGCGCGTGCGCCACAATCGCCATGGACGTTTTGTAGTTTGCACCTGCCCCAGCCATCAGGTTGTACGCGCCCATAAACACCAGGGCAATTATCAACACTGCCACAATGGGCAGAACTGTTCCGAAGACGTAGGCGAAGGTCGGCGAATATTTCGCGCTCACTTCCACTTGCTGTTGTTTTTGTTCGGGCGTCAGGTTCGCCGCGCGTGGGCTCTTTTCGATCTGCTGAGAGATGTAATCGCGCCAATTGAAGTGGCTGTTCAGCGCTACAACGCCCAAAATGCCTAATGCCAAGATCAGGGCCATGGGCAGAATCCAGCTTGGCTTCCTGACGATGTCCTGGAATGTCGCTCCAGGTGAGAAAAACATGCCGATAATCCGGCCAAACGAAGAAATGGAAGCCTGTGGCTCGACCACGGGCGCGGGAATGGATGCCATTGAAGACTCCTCCACCACAGAAGATTCAGAACGGCTGCTAGGGGTGTTACGCAGGGCCCGGGTGGAAAATATCACACGTTTCTGTCGGAAGGAATCGTTGGGACGGCTGAGATCAACTGCCGGGTGTAGTCGGCGGTTGGGTCATTCAGTATGAGTTCCGCGGGGCCGAATTCCACCAGGTGCCCGGCGCGCATCACCGCGATGTGCGTAGCGATCTGCGCCACGACGGGCAGGCTGTGGGAAATAAATATGTAAGTCAGCCCGAACTCGCTCTGTAATTCCTGAAGCAGAAGGAGCACTTGCGCGCCCACGGAAACATCGAGCGCGGAGATCGGCTCATCGGCCACGACCAGTTTCGGCCGAAGGATCAGGGCCCGCGCGATTCCGATGCGTTGCCGCTGCCCTCCCGAAAACTCGTGCGGATATTTCTTTACCGCGTCTTCGGATAGCCCCACCCGGCGCAGGACTTCCGCTGCGCGTTCCGTTCGTTGGGATAAGGTAAGTAACCGCTCATGGATGCATAGAGGCTCGGCCACGATTTCTCCCACACGCATACGAGGATTCAGCGAGGCGTAGGGATCCTGGAAGATCATCTGCATCTGGCGTCGCTGTATGCGCAGTTCTTCCATCGAAAGATCGAGCAGATTATGGCCTTCAAAAAGAATCCTTCCGCAGTCAGGCTCGATCAGCCGCAGCAGCATACGCGCAAGGGTAGTCTTGCCGCAGCCACTTTCGCCAACAATGGCGAACGTCTCGCCCTGGGTGACGAAGAAGCTGACGTCGTCGACAGCAGTGAACTTTTCGTTTGCGCGCGTTGACGCAAACGCTCCGCCAGCGCGTGGAAACGTTTTGCGCAGATTGCGGACTTCCAGGAAGTGGGTGAGCTCTTCGGTCATACGAGCACACACCTTGCCGATTGGCCATGGCCCACAGTGCGCAAATCCGGCACGCGCGGTTCACAATCCGCGCGACGGAGAGAGCAGCGTGGCGCAAACGAACAGCCCGGAGGAAGGGCGGTCAACCGCGGCACGTTTCCAGGAATCGGCGTCAGCTTGCAGCGCAACAAAGAAGGTGAAGCAGCCAGCAGCCCTTGCGTGTAAGGATGTTTCGGTGCCGTGAGCACATCCGAGGTAAGGCCTTCTTCGACAATCCTTCCCGCATACATCACGGCGATGCGATCCGCAACCTTCGCCACAACACCAAGATCGTGCGTGATAAAGAGCAGGCCCAATTCCATTTCGCGCCGAAGCTTGTCGAGCAATTCCAGGATTTGTTGCTGTACCGTCACATCGAGCGCGGTCGTCGGCTCGTCGGCAATTAACAATTTCGGGCGGCCCGCCAGCGCTATGGCAATCATCGCGCGCTGCCGCAACCCACCGGAAAGTTGATGGGGAAACTGCCGGGCGCGAATCTCCGGCTCGGGAACGGAAGCTTGCTCAAGCGCAGTCAGTAACCGGCGCTGCAGCAGGCTGCCGCTGAGCCCCGGCTCGTGGGCGCGAATCGCTTCGGTAACCTGCGGGCCGACGCGCATCACGGGATTCAGCGAGGTCATCGGCTCCTGAAACACCATGGCGATTTCACCGCCACGCACGCGGCGCCATTCTGTATCCGCGAGCTGTGCCAGGTTTCTAGGTGCAACTGGGTTGGCATCCAGCATCGCCTCGCCGGCTACACGCGCTCCGGTTGGCAGAAGTCCCACTAGAGCAAGCGACAGCATGGTCTTGCCGCTGCCTGATTCGCCAACCAATCCAAGCGATTCGCCCTTGCGGATGTGCAGCGACACGTCATTCACTGGACGCACCCATCCTAGTGGCGTCGGCAATTCCACCGTCAGTCCGCGAACACTGAGAAGTTCAGCCATTGTCCCTATGATACGTTCGACGCACGGAAGCTGCATCTTCATAAAAAGTTGAACGCGGCAATAGTAAACTAGCTAGCTCCATGTCTGCCGCCGCGACATCCCGTGTTGATTGGAAACTGCTTTGGGAGCAGCGCGCCTTCCGCTTCTTCTTCACCGCCATGTTCGTCTCGCTGTTCGGCAGCGGAATGAACTTCATCGGCGTGAGTTGGTATATCATGTCCGCCACGCACTCCACTGTGGCGGTCAGCTGGCAAGTCATTGTCGTCACTCTTCCCGGACTCGTCGTGCCATTCATTGGCGGGGTGTTGATCGATCGCATCGATCGCCGTTACCTGGGGGTTCTGCTCGATGTAGCACGCGGCTTCGCGGTTCTGGCAACCGCATACATCGCCTGGCACGGCCATCTACAAATTTGGCATCTCTACCTGATGACGTTAATTACCGGCACGGGCTCTGCCGTCTACTGGGCCAATGTGAACGCCCTGGTGCAGGAAGTCGTTCCGCCGAGCCAGTTCACCGGAGCAAACGCCGCTGTTCTGGTTGGCGTGCAAAGCGGCATGCTGCTGGCGGGCACTTTCGTCGGCTTCATTTACGATCACATCGGTATCGCCGGAATTCTGTTGATTGACGGACTCACCTACTTCGTTTCAAGCTATTGCCTGTTCCTGCTGCGCAAAGGGTACGTTTCGCCACGCGATCACAGGAGTTTCCCGCGAGAATATTCGGAGTCAACGCAAGGCACGGCCCAGGCGCTGGAAAGCGGAGAAAATCCCGAAGTGGCGGAAGCGGGACTTTCATTGGCGATTTACGCCGACATGAAAGAAGGGTTTGGTTACTTGCGGCAGCAGCCTGTGGTGCTGACGCTGGGGGTAACGCACGCCATTCTGATGGCGAGTATCGTCAGTTCGAATATCGTGGTGGTCGCGCTGGCCAACGACATTCTCCATTCCGGCGCGCGCGGTTTCGGATTCATCGAAGCGGGCTGGGCTATTGGCGCCATCACCGGAGGATTCATCACCAGCCAGCTGCCGCAAAGGATTCGCCTGCCACTTTACGTGGCAGCAATGGCGGGACTGGCGCTTGGCCATATGGCCGTTCCATTCGTAGCATTCCTTTTTGGAGCAGCGCTGTTACAGGGCTGCTTCGGGTTTTTCCGCGCGTTGGGAGGAATCGTTGCGCAGTCCGCGCTGATGTCCATCGTTCCGCGCCACTTTATGGGCAGGACCCAATCAGCGTTCGCCATTTTCGCGACGATTCTGCAATTGGCAATGAGTTTTTCGCTGGGTTGGATCGCGCAACGATTCAGCATCGCCACAGGATTCTTTCTGCTGGCCACCATGTATACCGGCGCGACGCTGACCGCCATGCGAGCCCGGCGGCTGCTGGCCAATTCCGCCTAGGCTGTTTTGCCTTGGGGTGTCGGCGTCGGAACAGGTCGGGGCGCTATTCCGCCGAGCACTTCGATTGCTGCTTGATAAAGTTTAGTGCGCATCTCGTATCGCTCGTTTGCTCTCGTGATGTAGCGGACGCTCATCTCTACTCCACCGCTCACTGGCCTCACACTGATGGCCGGGTCGGCAGAAAACCCCGACATTTCATGCGAGGTAGTGGCCTTGCGCCATTCTTCTTCAGCCTGCTTCACACTTTCCTGCGTCGCTTCGCGAACTTTCTGGTGAAGTGCCTCTACCTTCGGATAAGGATCCTGCCCGCCAGGGAGGGTTACCTGCAGTTCATCCCATAGCCATTGGCCTGTGGTGGAGAAATTGAAATAATGTCCTTCAATGGCGTAGCTATTGGTAAAGGTAACGCGTCGACCAGTCGGATGACCGGAATCGGTCCAGTTGCCCGTTTCGAGCAGCACCGTGTGGAACGGGCTGATCTGTACGACCTCTCCGGTAACTCCGTTGATCTCTACCCAGTCTCCCAGACGAATGCCGTTTTTGCCCATCAACACAAACCAGCCGATGAAACTGACGATGAAGTCCTTCAATGCCACGGTGAGGCCGGCACCGGCAAGTCCGAGAAATGTGCCGAGTTGACTTGGCAGACCAAACACCACGAGAGCGATCAGGCACAGCCCTATAATCTGTGACGTAACGCGAGTGACCGTGCGCAGTGATTCCACCTGGCGACGGTCCATGGGAACTTTGCGAACCAACGAGTCCATCCACGTGGTAAAGAAAATGCCGATCAGCACGATTCCCAAAATAATTGCGAATTCCACCAGTGCGCGATGCACGACAGCTCGCTGATACCCCGCTACCAGATCGATCCACTGCAAGTACACCCCGGCGAGTTCTTTCTTCGTGGCGATTCGCTTGTCAAAAGCCGAGACGATTTTTTGGTCGTTCGCAAGAGCTTCCGTCTTCTTCAGAACTTCTTTTGCATCGATTTGGCGCGTTGCCGCTCCGGATCCTGGTACTCCACCCGGTTCTGTCCTGGACTGCTTCTCGCCCGTGGTTAGAGTCGCAATATTCGTCTTTTCCGTCTCGATCTGCGCGTCGAGAGCGTTGTGTCTGGCTGTCAATCTGGCCTCAGCCGTTTCCGCCTCTGTTTTCGCCTGCCACAGGCTCATCTGTTTCTGGTGCAGACTCCGCCAACGCACCACGCGGTGCATTAATCCAGCTTGCTCGATGGTTTCCTGCTCCGGAGAAATCGCGGATAGAGTATTTTTCGAAGCGTCTTCGTGCAACTTCCTCATCGCCGTCAGCCGCGCTACGACATCGCCACCTGCCATCTGTAAATCGTGGTTCGCATCCTCGACCTCGTCCTGGGCAAGGTCCATGTCAGCTTCGGTCTGGATCAGTTCCGACTCGACCGCTGCCTGCTTATCCGCGGGCAGCTTTACCAACTCTTCTGCAAGCCGCTTCGCTCGTTCCTGAGCGGCCTCCAGCGATTTTTCGGCCTGCTCTTTCCGTACCATGCAGGCAGCGGCTTCCGGCGAGAGTGGCGGAGGATGTAACCGCGCATCGCGGATGGCTTCATCAAACGCAAGATCCGCATCGTAATCGGCCAGCCGAAGAGCTTCCTGCGCTAATGCCCGCTCCTCGCGGGTGCTGGCGATTTGCGCTAATTGCTGTGCGGTTTTCAACCCGCGTAGAACAATGAGCGGCTTCGTTCTTTGCCGTCCGGTGGTTCCATCGGGCGATACAACCTGCTGTGTTTTCAAATACCCGTAAAGAGTAAGACCACCGAGTATCAGAACCACCACCGCGGCAATCTTCTGAATCTTTCTCATTGGGACACGGCTCTCCAAGCCTGATTGCTTTGTATTGTGCCGGGAATCCCCAATTTCGCGGATTCCCCCTGGAAAGGCAAGGCCTTCTTAGGCAGGATGTTCACCCTGTCGGGCCCTCTTTTTTTCGACTACTCCTCGGCGGCCATTTTGCAGCCTACCTTTGACACACCCGTAATATCCCCGACCTCGCCCTGTAACGAATGCCCGGTAGAGTCCTCCTGTTTTGGCCGTTTGCCGGTGGCCAGGTACTTGACGGAACTCTGGTGACATCTGCCGTGTACACCGGAGTTGTGGGTCCACAGACTCAGGCAATTTCCATGAAAAATGAAAAGGGAGAGTACATGAAATTAAATTTGAAATTAAAATCAGTTGCTGCTCTGCTTGCCGCTGCTTCCCTGGTGAGTCCGATGTATGCCGACGAGGGAAAAGTCCCCAAAGGAGTCCCACGTCTCGATCACGTCTTCGTAATCATGATGGAAAACCATGCTTACGGCCAGATCGTTGGCAATCCTGATTCTCCGTTCACCAATCACTATCTTCGTACAGCCAACACCGCGCAAAACTATTTCGCTGTAGCTCACCCGAGCTTGACGAATTATTTGGAAGTCGTCGGAGGCTCCAACTTCGGCGTGCTGAACGACAACAATCCCGACTGGCACAATACCAATTGCGTCACCAATCTCTCCTCGGGCCAGCCTTCACTTGACGACGGCAAGCACCCGGACATTTGCCCCATTTACGGGACGGGAACGGACGCGGCCACTCCCGCCATCGATTTTTCGAACGAAACGTCCGGACCTCCGGGAACGATTAACATAGATGGCACCATCTCGATTCCCGCAGCCTCCGGCATCTCCGGAAAAACCATTGCCGACCAACTGACCGAGTGGGGAAAAAGCTGGAAGAGTTATCAGGAGAGTCTCCCTGCCGCTGGCGCCGATGGAGTGAACAACAGCGACGGCTTCTTCACCGGCAGCGCGGACATTCATGCGGCTCTGCCCAATGAGACCCAGACGCTTATCAATCTTTATGCCGTGAAACACAATCCGTTTGCTTATTTCCAGAGCGTGCAGGAAGGACAGAATCCTCGCAACAGCCTGAAGAACATGGCAGGCTTCCAGGGGCCGAAGGGTCTCTTTGAGGATCTCGAGTCTGGCCACCTGGCCAATTTTTCCTTCATTTCGCCGAATCAGTGCAACGACCAACACGGCCGCGGGAATGCCGGACCGGCTTGCGATTTCGACAACGTCGACAACGGCACTCTGGTGGGGCTGAATCCTGCCCTGATCTATCAGGGCGACTTGACGCTGCGGACACTCGTCTCGGCGATTCACAGCTCTCCCGTTTGGCAGGAAGGGCACACCGCCATCGTCATCCTCTGGGACGAGAATGACTACAGCATCGTGCCCACCACGAACCAGGTGCTACTCACCGTGGAAACGAATTACGGCCCGCACGGTGTGAAAAGCAACCGGTTCTACACGCACTTTTCACTGCTGAAATCCCTGGAAGCAGGCTTCCGTTTGCCCTGCTTGAATCACGCGTGCGACGCGAACACTGACGCTATGACCGATCTCTTCGCCGGCGGCGATCGCGACCGGGACTAGACAACCCTATCATCACAAAAACGGTTGTCAGCAAAACGCCTCGACAGACTCGGGGCGTTTTGCTTTTAGTGCGTACTCGTTCATCACCAGGAAATCCGCAGCTTACTGAGCACACAGCTTCATAAGATCATTGCAGCTAGGTGAGTTCGCTCCTAACCTTGTCTGAGGAACTCCAATGAACAGCATCCGACTCCCCGTGCTTATTTACTTCCTGCTGCTTATATTGGGATTGCTCCACTGGGTCAGCGTTTATCCTCAACTCCCAGACACCATGGCGTCGCACTTCGCCGCCAATGGCACGCCGAATGGCTGGCAATCGAAACAATCTTTCTTCCTGTTGACCGCGATCATCATCGGCGTCAGCGCCTTCCCGACATTCTTTGTCACGCGAAGCATCCGCAAGCGGTCCCCAGATAAAATCAATTTGCCGCACAAGGAATATTGGCTTTCCCCAGAACACCAGGAAGAGACTTGGCGTTTCATCGGCACATTTATGGCCTGGTTCGGTTGTGCGGTGCTGTTCGTACTCCTCTACGCCGTCTCGCAGGCCATCAACTTCAACCTCCAGAGCATCCATCGCTTCGATACCCAGGGCATGCTTTACGTCCTCGGCGGATTCATCCTCTCCGTAATACTGGGTTTGGTCTATTTCGTGCGCCATTTCTACGACGTGCCCCCGGCTTCTGGCGCCACGCGAAACTAGCAGCAGACTTCTTCCCAAATAAAAAACGCCCGGCATTCACCGGGCGTCTTCGTCTTTTTGTTGGAATTCTTTCTATAGGTAGTCGCGCGACGGGCCCTCCAAAAACGCGCGCAGTTTCCGCGACCGCGATGGATGACGCAACTTGCGCAGGGCCTTCGCTTCAATCTGCCGGATGCGTTCCCGCGTAACCGCGAACGACTGGCCCACTTCTTCCAGCGTATGTTCGCTGCCGTCATCCAGCCCAAACCGCATCTTGATGACTTTTTCTTCGCGCGGCGTCAGCGTTTTCAGCACCGAAGAGGTCTGTTCCTTCAAGTTCAAATTAATGACCGCATCGGACGGCGAAACTACCGCCTTGTCTTCGATGAAATCCCCAAGATGCGAATCTTCTTCCTCGCCAATGGGAGTTTCCAGCGAAATCGGCTCTTGCGCAATCTTCAGGATCTTGCGTACCTTGGACACCGGAATGTCCATGCGCTTGGCAATCTCTTCGCTGGTCGGTTCACGTCCTAATTCCTGTACCAGCTGGCGGCTGGTACGCACCAATTTGTTGATCGTTTCGATCATGTGCACCGGAATACGAATCGTGCGCGCCTGATCGGCAATAGCGCGTGTGATCGCCTGGCGAATCCACCATGTCGCATACGTCGAAAACTTGTACCCACGGCGCCATTCGAATTTGTCGACGGCCTTCATCAAACCGATGTTGCCTTCCTGGATCAAATCCAGAAACTGCAACCCGCGATTGGTGTATTTCTTTGCGATCGATACCACCAGGCGGAGGTTTGCTTCGATCAATTCCTTTTTGGCTTGTTCCGCTTCTGCTTCACCGCGGTGAATAATCGTCAGCGTGCGCTTCAGTTCGGTCAGTCCGACTTCGCTGGCTTCCTCGATGTCCTTCAGCTCGGAACGGCGGGTGCGCAATTCGCGGCGCGCTTCGGTGGCGTTATCACCCTTGGAAACATCGGCGCGGCGCTCCAACCGGCCCGCTTCGCGCTCCAGAGACTGCAGGCGCTCCACCGTGCCGCGCATCTTGTCGATCAGCCGCTTCTTCTCGAACGGGTTGAAATCGATGTCGCGAATTTCCACGGAAATCTGTATGCGTGTGCGCGCCACATCCCACTTGGCGTGAATGTACGGCTTCTTCTTCGCTTTGGGCGTCTTGTCGAGCTTTACGGCTTGCTTTAGCGCCGTGTCGTACAGCTTGGCGATCTTCTCGATGTACTTCAGCGTCTGCTTGGTCTTGTTGGCAATCTTTTCTTCAGTCAGCTCTTCGTCGTCGAACTGAACAATTTCCTTGATGGAGCGCGCGCCCTTGCGCAGATCGTCGCCCACCGCGATCAGTTCCTTGATGACGATCGGCGAACGCGTAATCGCCTTCATCACCACCAGTTGGCCGCGCTCAATGCGCTTCGCGATGGTTACTTCGCCTTCGCGCGTCAAGAGGGGCACCGTGCCCATTTCACGCAGGTACATGCGAACGGGATCGTTGGTTTTTTCCAGCGAACCGGGCGTCAGATCCAGATCGCTGCCGGTCGCGCCTTCTTCCGCGTGTCCATCTTCTTTCACTACGCCATCGCGGTCGCCGCGTTCCACGGAAACTTCCACTGCGCGTGCCGCTTTAGCCGATGCGGCGTCCTCGTAAATCTCAATGCCATTCCGCTCAAAAGTCGTCAGTAAATCGTCAATCTCTTCAGAGGAATGCACTTCCGCGGGAAGCGAATCGTTGACTTCGTCATACAGCAGGTAGCCGCGTTCTTTGCCGACCGCGATCAGCTGTTTTACTGCATCATATTTTTCTTCTAAACCCATGCCGCCCCGACTCCTCCAAATTTCTTACTGCAATCTTGTAACGCGCCAAGAGTCACAACTCTTCTCGCTCCGCCGGGAGACGCTCTAAAATCCCCTTGACGGACAGAAGGACATCATCATTCCCTCGTAATAATCTCAATTGTCTCGGTGAAGCCCTAGGAGCGATGTCTGCCCGCCGCTGCCCCACGCTGTACCGCCTGCCGCGCTCTGGCACTACGGTCGCGTTGCATCTTGCTACAAATATATGGATGCTCTGCGGAGCGAAACCGTTATCTGCCCAACCCTTCTACGCTACACGCTTAAGTCGTGTCAAGTCAATTACTTCGTACCCGGTTCCTGCACCGCAAACCCGCTCTGCTTTGCATTGTCTTACGGGTGATTCCCACTTGCCATACGTTTTAGCAATTCCTGTTTCCGAGTCAACAACTCGCGCAAGTTCGGGCTGGCTGCGTTGGCCTCAATGTCTCGCTGTAGCTGTCCCAATTCCTGCTCCAATTTGCGCCTTTTCAACGCTTCCAGGCAGCTTTCTGCCTCTTCCCAGGACGGCGACTGTGTCGGTTCGAACAGAATCTCGAAGAACACCCGCCGGTCCCGGTCCTCCAGCAGCCCGCCAATCTCGGTTGCTTCCATGGACTGGTCCGAAAGTCCCGCAATGATTAGGGCGGCGAAGATCTTCTCCGTCTCCAGCCCTTCATAGAGCCGTTCGTCCTGCAGACGCCGCGCCAGTTCGCGCCGGAAATCCTCAGCTTCCACCAGCATGCGGATCAGACGCCGCTCGATCGGCTTGGCCGCCTTGCCAATCAGCTCCGGCTGCGCCTTCACGTCGCTTCGACGCTCGTCCGCTGCTTTGCGCAACGCTGCGCGCAATACGGGCTCGTCGACACGCAACTGTTGCGAAATTCTGGTGGCCCACTCAGAGCGCAGAAAGCGGTTCGGGATTCTCTGCACATACGGCAGCAGGAAATTCAGCGCACGCAACTTCCCTTCAGCCGTGGACAAATCCATCTGTTGCGCACGCGCGATCAGGTAATCGACATAGGGTGGCGCTTCCTTCAGCGCCTTGATGTACGCTTCCGCCCCGCGCTCGCGAATGAATAGGTCCGGGTCGGCCTTTTTGTTTCCAACGGGCGGCAAAGCAAGCACGCGCACCTCAAAATCCTGCTCCAGCAATAACGTGAGAGAGCGTTCCGTCGCCGTCTGACCCGCGGCGTCTGGATCATAATTCACGATGATGCGCTTCGTGAATCGACCCAGTAATTTGATCTGCGGCTCGGCAAGGCTGGTGCCGCAACTGGCCACAACATTTCCAACGCCCGCGCGTGCCACTGCGATCGCGTCCATGTAGCCTTCCACCAGCACCGCGAAATCCTGCCGGCGGATTGGCTCTTTCGCCTTGTCCATGTGGTAGAGAACATTACTCTTCGAATAGATTGGCGTCTCGGGTGAGTTCAGATATTTCGGCAGGTCGTCGCCCAGCGCGCGGCAACCAAACGCCACAATCCTTCCGGCTTCGTTGGCAATAGGAAACGTGATGCGCCGGCGAAAACGGTCAAACATGCGTCCGCTGGTATTCTGATCGCGCGAGATCAGCCCCGATTCCACAAGCAATTTTTCCGAGAACCTCGGCTTCAACGCACGCAAAAGCGCATCACCGCCGCTGGGGGAATATCCAATGCCAAATCGTGCAATCGCGTCCCCGTTCAAGCCGCGATCTTCCAGATAAGCCTTGGCCAACTTGCCTTCGGCCGTGGACTCCAGCTGTTTTACGAAAAACGACTGCGCCTCGAGATGAATCTCCACCAGCGCGACTCGTTGCTGGTTTTCCTTGCGCTCTTCCGGAGAACTCGCCTTCGGCTTGGGAATGGCGATGCCGCATTTTTCCGCCACCAGACGCACCGCTTCCGGAAACGGGCACTTCTCCATTTCCATCACAAAACTGAAAACGTCTCCACCCTTGCCGCAGCCAAAGCAATGAAAAATCTGCTTCACGGGATGTACCGCAAACGAGGGAGTCTTTTCTCCGTGAAATGGGCACAACCCCGAGAAATTCTGCCCGCTCTTTTTCAGGCGTACGTATTCCCCCACCACGCGGACAATGTCCGCCTGTTGCTTTACGCGATCCGCGAATGATCCTGCTTCTGCCATGGTTACAGCCGCAATTCTACAACCGTGATGGCTTTGCCGCCGTGCTCTTCGGTTTCAAAAGCCGCCTGGGCCACGGATGGATGCGTGCGCAAAAATTCCGCCAGTCCCTTGCGCAGCGCTCCCGTTCCGTGTCCGTGAATAATCCGCACACGCGTCCGGCTGGCCAGCACGGATTCATCCAGGAACTTGTCGACCAGTTCGCTGGCCTGCTCCACCGTCATGCCAATGACGTTGATTTCTCCCGTTGATGGTTGTTCTGAGGCTTGCGAGCTGATGGTGATGTTGTCTCGCTTCGACGGTTGTATCGCCACCTTGCCGGGCAATGCTTCTTCGATCCCGGTGATCTCTTCCAGCGCCACTTTCATGCGCAACGGACCTGCTTCAATCTCCGCCGACGATCCATCGAGCCGTCGAAAAATTACGGGCTTGCTGAACCCGCGCACTCGCACTTTTGCCCCCGGCTGCAACCGCTCCGGGGTAACCGCATCCGACGTTTCCGGCTTCAACCCCAGGTCTTTTTGCGATCCGGATATCGTCTGCACCACCGCGGCATCCAGTTCATCCTTCGCCTCGCCACGCACATCACGCAACTTTCGCCCGGCGGTTTTCTCCAATTGCTTGCGCAATTCGCGGTCTTTCACCGCCTCTACAATGGCGGCAACATTCGCCTCGTATCGTTTTTGCAGTTCGACAAAACTGTTCTCCAGTTGCGCAATGCGTTGCTTCTGCCGGTCTACCCACTCCGCGCGCAATTTCTCGCGTTCCTTCTCGAGGGCGTGCCGTTCTTCGGCCATTTGCACACGCAAGTGGTCCAGTTCATCGCGGCTGCGATGCAAATAGGCAATCAGATCCGCAGCTTCGTGCGATTCGGGAGTCATCAACTCTCGCGCACGCTCAATGATCCCCTTCGGCAGACCAAGACGTTGCGCGATGGCGATGCCGCTGGAGCCTCCGGGCACACCCAGCATCAGCCGGTAGGTTGGCCGCAAATTCACATCGTCGAATTCCACCGCAGCGTTCACAACTCCAGGTGTCGTCGAAGCGTATGTCTTCAATCGGTCGTGGTGTGTCGTGGCAAGTACAAAACAGTTTTTCTTGTGGAACTCATCCAGCAGCGCTTCGGCAAGCGCCGCCCCCTCCTCCGGTGCGGTTCCCGTCCCAATCTCGTCCATCAGAACTAAGGATTGAGCCGTCGCCTCTTGCAACATCGCTTTCAGATTCAACATGTGCGCGGAGAAAGTGGAAAGGTCCGCGGCGATCGACTGCTCGTCACCAATATCCACCAGCACACGATCGAATAACGGAAGTACGGCCAACTGGGCCGCCACGGGTACTCCGGATTGCGCACAGAGCGCCGCCAGCCCCATTGTTTTCAACGCAACGGTTTTTCCGCCAGTGTTGGGGCCACTGATCACCAGCAATCGCTCTTCACCGCCCATTGCCAGCGACATGGGCACAATCGTGCGGTTTTCTCGCCGTAACTTATCTTCCAGCACGGGATGGCGCGCCGCATCCAGCCGCAACTCCGTCGCGCCGGTAAATTCGGGTAAGCATGCATCGAAATCCCTTGCGAAACGCCCGCGCGCGAAAATGCTATCCATGTCAGCGATGGTCAGGGCTGCTTCGTGCAACGGTCCGCTCATTCTCTGCAGCCGTTCCGTCAGCTCTTTCAAGATACGGAAAATCTCCGCTGCCTCATCTTCGGCAAGCTGCACCAGTTGATTGTTCGTCTCCACCGTTTCAAACGGCTCGACGAACACCGTCTGCCCGGTAGCGCTTGCCCCGTGCACAACACCTTGCACGCTTCGCCGGTGCTCAGACCGTACGGGAATCACGAAACGGTCATTCCGCAGAGTGACGTAGTCTTCGCCCGATTCGGCCTGCCGCGACCGCAGAATCTGCTTCAACGCTTTCTGAATCGCGTCACGCGTTTGCAGGATACTGTTGCGAATCCGTCGCAGCGTGGCCGAAGCGTCATCGCTGATCTCGCCATTCGGCAGAATGCATCGCTTGATGGCGGTCTGGAGTTCACGAAAATCCGCCAGCATGCCGGATTGAGCCGCCAGCAACGGGAATTTCGCGGCTTCTTCACGGAATTGGACCTTTAACCAGGTCGCCATCTCGAGCAAGGAGCCTGCATCCAGAAACTCTTTCGCCTCCAGCACCACGCCCGGTGCATCCAGCTTCGCCATCCAGGCTTCCGGGTCGGCCAGTGCGCCAAATCCTAACTCCCGGCCAATGCGCAGCCATTCGTTGGCTTCACGAATACGCGCAAATGAATCTTCCAGTGCGACACGGTCGGTTCCCGGTTCCAGTTCGTTCATCCGCCGGCGTCCCGGGGCGCATGTGGTCCGCAGCCGCAATAGTTCGCGCAGCTTGTCGAATTCCAGAACGTCTTGTGCCGATCGCGACATTTATTTCCCGTCTACTAGATGCTTCGCAAGGTACTTTGCAACTTCTTCGGGCGTCTTCGCGCTTTTGACCAATTCCGCTTTTGCCTCGCCCCACTTCGGCGCTTCCGTCGATGGCCTTTTGTCCTGCTCAACTTCCCTCACGCGGTCCAGAATCGGCTGCCAAAAATCTCCGCAAACGGCAAATGGTTTGTGAGGCATGACCGATTTATTCAGCATTTCCCATACCACCGCCAGTTCCACCAGCGTTCCCGTTCCGCCTTTACACGCCACAAAACCATCGCCCAATTCGATCAGCGAAAATAATCTCTCGTCCCAAGTTTTCTTGCGGACTTCCACATCCACCCACCGATTCGCCTTATGCGCAAAGAATTCCGCCGTCACTCCATAGACTTTTCCTCCCGAATCCTTCGCGCCTCTCGATACCGCTTCCATCACACCGCCATACCCACCGCTGCATACTGCGAAACCCTGCTTCGCCAGCTCCGTGCCCAGCTCACGCGCTTCTCGATAGTCCTGATCATTCTCTTGTGGGCGTGAACTGCCAAACACCGTAATGATCTTTTCCTTGTTCATGGGTTCGCTTTCTCAACTGCTTTGGTGCTCGCGTCCGGACCATCGAATTCCTGCACCATGGCCAGACACAGACCGTCAATCGCTTCGTGAATCTCGTGGCCTGTGGCGCCCTGATTATTGCTCAAGAACGAAAAGATGAGTTTCCGTCCGTGTAGCGTCTCCGCATAGCCGGAAAGAGTCCGCACATGCCTGACGGAGCCGGTCTTGGCATGAATCTTTCCCGTAATCCCCGCGTCCTTCATCCGTTCCGTGAGGGTTCCGTCCACCCCAGCCACTGGCAGTGACGCGTAAAACGCCGAAAACCACCGCTGCTTTTGCGCATACTGCAACAGCGTCACAAACGCTCGCGGCGTCACCATGTCGTGGCGAGACAGCCCCGAGCCGTCCGTTTGGATTACGTCTCCGGGAGCGATTCCCACCTTGGTGTAAAACGCTTCCGGAAATTTCTGCAACTCCTCGGGCGTCTGCCACAATCCTTGCTGGCGAGCCGACGTGCGCAACAATATTTCCGTGTGCAGATTCTGGCTGATCTTGTTCACCAGCTTTACCGTATCGCTGAGAGGCAGAGAGAGATGCTCTGCAAGTACAGTCTGGGGCGCGGTTTCCGCAGCATCCGGATCGTGTTTGGCTCGTATCTTCCCGCGAAACTTCACTCCACGCAGTGCAAGCAGCTTTGCCAACAGGGTCGCGGCATGCTGCGCCGGTTCCTGAATCGCCAGAACCAATTTGCGCGGTTGGGCGCCAGCCGCCATCGTTCCGCTTACCACCACTGTATTGGCCCCGGGCTCGCGAGTAAGCCGCAACTCTTCCTTTTCTTTTGCACCAATGGTCTTTATTTCGTTTCTTACGACAAACTCGGGCGTCACCGGTTCCACGCTCGCCGAGACTGCGGCACCCGATTTTGCGCCGGGCGTGAGCGTCAGCGTCACGGTGTTGTCATTCACGACGATCGCAGAGATGGCCGCCCCGTATTCCCACACCATGTCGTCGATTTCCCAGCCATCCGGATAGCGCTCTCGCGGAAAATAGCTGTCGTCTCCCACAATATCTCCGACAATCTCTTTCACTCCGCGTGCGGCAACCTGATCAGCCAATTCACTCAGTACGCGCTCCGGCGGACCATCAAACTCTTCCTTGGTATCGAAAGGAAATTTGCGATTGGAAAGGTTCGCATCGCCGCGTCCTACCAGGATCAGATCGCCTCTCAGAATTCCTCTCTTCAGCTTTCCGCTGGTTTCAACGGTCGTACGAAACCGATATTCCGCGCCAAGCGTGTCCAGCGCCAGAGCCGTGGTCAAAAGCTTCATGTTGGAAGCGGGCACAAAATAAGAATCTGAGTTCTTCTCGTAAAGCGTCTCTCCCGTAGCGGCATCCACGATCAGAATTCCCCACTCTCCCTTGTTCACTGGCGCAACGCCTGACACGAGATCAACTTTCGCTGAAAAGTTCGCTGCCGAGACAGTATTGGCTGAGCTCGTCTCTGTGCTGGCAGCACCCTGCGTGCGGTGTTCGCCTGCCAAACTGTCGAGCCCGGCGGAGCAGAACCCAACAAGCAGGAGCAGAGCCGTCCATCGCGCCGTATTTCGCTTCATAAAACCCCTATGGCAAATTCCAACATCTGAAAGTATATTCGAAAGTAAGTGGGTACCCCTCACCTGCAAATACCGGGAAGGGTGCCAGGCTGTCTGTGCGCTGACGCCGCTGATTTTACTGCCCAGTCGTTCTATGTGTTGCAAAACGATCGATAGAAACAGAAAAGGTGAACACGCATGAAAAAGATTTTTTCCTTACTCCTGACGCTCGCACTGCTTGCGCTTCCTCTTCGCGGGGGCGAAGACAAAATAAACGATCGCCTGGAGAATTGCGGGATGGTGATTCAGGAAATTATGGACATTCCCGATAACATCCCGCAGGACCTGATCGATAAAGCGAACTGCGTCATTGTTTACCCGTCGGTCATCAAAGGAGCCTTTGTTTTCGGCGCCAGCTACGGGCGCGGCGCCATGATCTGCCGCTCGGGCGAAAACTTCAATGGCCCTTGGAGCGCCCCCACAATGATGGCGCTGGAAGGCGGTAGCTTTGGATTGCAGGCTGGCGGCCAGGCCACGGACTTTGTTCTGCTGGTGATGAATGAACGCGGCGCCACAGCAATTCTCTCCAGCAAAGTGAAACTTGGCGCCGATGCATCCGCAGCGGCGGGTCCCAAGGGCCGCAACGCAGAAGCCTCTACGGACGTAACCATGCGCGCGGAAATCCTGTCGTATTCGCGTGCACGGGGACTGTTTGCCGGGATTTCCCTGGCTGGTTCCTCAGTTCGCCCGGACAATTCCGCCAACCAGGATCTCTACAAAAAGCGCGTATCAGCCCAGGAAATCGTGTTTAAGGGAGCGGTCTCCGTGCCCGCTTCGGCGCAGAAGATGGTCGCTTATCTTAACAAGAAATCGCCGAAGAACATGTCGTCTGGCAAGTCATAACAAATCAATATTCTACAGTTCAGATAAGGCCCCAGCGATGAATCTGGGACGATCTCATTGACACATGCCCAAATATGACTTATAGTCATAAATGAATATAGGTCAATATGCCTTCGAGTTTTCATTCTGCTTTCTCTCGCCGCGAACGCCGCAGCAACGAGCTCCGGGAACGCCTTTTTCGCGCTGCCATTCAGCTCTTCGCTCGCAAAGGCTATTCGGAGACGACGGTTGAGGACATCACCAATGCGGCGGACGTGGGCAAGGGCACTTTCTTCAATTACTTTCCCAGCAAGGAACACATCCTCGCCTCGTTCGGAGAAATGCAGATCGCAAAAGTTCAGATTGCCGCAGATGCTGCTCCGCAGACTCCGCTCCCCATCCAGATGTTTTTGCGCAATCTTGCGCTCGATGTGACTTCGGAACCGGCACGTAATCCAGCCGTAGTACGCGCGCTCCTGCAAGCTAATCTTTCCAGCGAGCCGGTTCGCGAGACTATGCGCGAAATTCATAGCAAAGCTACGGCGCTGCTTGGACGGATCATCGAAGTGGGCCAGCAACGCGGCGAAGTGCGCAAGGACATGGCCGCAACGGACATTGCGCAGGTGCTGCGCCAGTCCCTGCTGGGCGCGATGCTGATCTGGTCCCTGTACGGTGATGGCTCACTGGAAAACCGTATCGAAAACGTCTTCAAAATTATTTGGAACGGACTCGCGCCGCAGGCCAATTCCCCCGCGCCCCCGCATTCAACTGCAGAAGGAACACCCCGATGAAGAAGAACTGGCCCATTTTGCTGGTGGTGGCGCTTGGCTTGATTGGCGTGGCCGCGTATTCCGCCGGATGGTTTCACAAAAACACAGGCTTGGAAAGCTCCGGCACGGTCGAATCGAGGAATATTCGAGTTGGATCCAAAATTGGCGGGCGTATCGAAAAAGTTTTGGTGCGCGAGGGAGATAACGTCGAAGCTGGCCAGGTGCTGATTACATTCGATGATAAAGAATTGCAGGCCGCCCTTTCGGAGTCTCGCGCTGCGGCAGAAAAATCCGCGCGCGGATTTCGCAGTGAAGAAATAGCCGAAGCGCGCGCGGCAGCCGAAGCGGCAAAAGCCGAATACGAGCAGCGCAAGAATGGTTACCGGCAGGAAGATATCGATTCCGCAAAAGCGGATTTAGATCGCGCCACCGCGGATGAAACTCGTTCTCAGCTGGATGCCCAGCGCTATGACGCGCTGGCGCAGAAAGACCTGGTCTCCAAACAGCAGCGAGATACGGCCGATGCGAATTGGAAAATGGCACTGGCGCAGAAGGAAGGAGCACGACACCGGCTCGACGAACTGAATCGCGGCTACCGTGCAGAGGAGATTGCGGCCGCCGAAGCTCGTTATCACCAGACGGAAGCAACTTTAGAGAAGTTTGAACGAGGCAATAGGCCCGAGGACATTGCGGCGGCACGCGCGGCATTGGCTATGGACGAAGCCCGTTACCGCGAACGGCAAGTAGTTGCTCCGTCTGCGGCAACGGTAGAGGTGCTCGATGTGCGGCCGGGCGACCTGATCGCGCCAAACACTCCGGTGGCGACGTTGCTCGAACGAGATCAAACGTATGTGCGCATCTACATTCCCGAAACGCAGTACGGATTGGTGAAGGTAGGCCAGAAGGCGGAGATTCGCGTCGATTCATTTCCGAAGGAAACGTTCAACGGAGTTGTGGAGCAGATCAACCAGCAGGCAGAATTTTTGCCGCGTAACGTACAGACGAAAGAAGAACGCGTGCACCAGGTATTTGGCGTGAAGGTGCGCATTGACGATTCATCTCATCGCGTGTTGGCGGGTATGGCAGCGGATGTGAAACTGGCTCCGGCAAACTAGCGATGGCGACCAACGAACAACTCGCGCTTTCGGCGGAGCACCTGGTCAGGCGCTTCGGCAAATTTACAGCGGTGGATGATGTCAGCTTCCAGATTCAGAAAGGCGAGATCTTTGGCTTCCTGGGACCAAATGGCAGCGGCAAGACCACAGTGATCAAGATGTTGACCGGATTATTGCCGCTGACGCAGGGATCAGCCATCGTTCAAGGCATCGACGTGCGGAAGGATCCGGAATCAGTTCGCGAGAACATCGGGTATATGTCGCAGAATTTCAGCCTGTATAGCGATCTGACCGTTCATGAAAATCTCACGTTTTACGGACGCATCTATGGGCTGTCGCCAGAACGGCTGCGCAAGCGCATGGACGAAGTTGTGCAGTTAAACGGCCTGGGTCCGTACCTGAATCGGCTTTCAGCGCAACTATCCGGCGGGTGGAAACAGCGATTGGCGCTGGGTTGCGCGATGCTGCACGAACCAAAATTGGTTTTTCTGGATGAGCCTACGGCCGGCATCGATCCTGTGGCGCGCCGGCAGCTTTGGGACCTGCTGTTTGAACTATCCGCGCACGGAATTACTTTTTTTGTGACCACTCATTATATGGATGAAGCGGAACGGTGCAGCCATGTCGCGTACATCTACTTTGGGAAACTGATTGCGGACGGCACGCCGGCAACGCTGCGCGAATTGCCGGATGTGCAACCTCCGGGTACCTACCGGGTAGAGATCACAACTACCGAGGTGACCAAAACACTGCGGTTCGCGCGCACGATTCCCGGTGTTCGCAGCGCGACGATCTTCGGGCAATCGATTCATGCTCTGATTGATGATCACCTGGACCTGGATCATTTGCGTTCGCAGCTGGAAAAAACAGGCGTAGTGGTGGCGGAAATTCGACCTCTGGCCGCGACATTGGAAGACGTGTTCGTGGAATTGACATATAAGCATCAATCCATCGCGGAGCAATCCCGTGGTTAACCCTTTTCGCGGATTCGGAGCTGTGTTTTACAAGGAAACGCTGCATGTGCGGCGCGATTTTGCCACGCTGTTTTTCTCGCTGATTATTCCGCTGCTGCAGATGTTCTTGCTGGGATTCGGCATCGATACAAACGTGCGGCAGATCAATACCGTGGTGTACAACGCTGACGGACGTCGAGAAAGCCGGGAACTTCTGGACCGGTTGCGCAATTCGGACACCTTCCACGTAATTCGTTACGTGAACACCGATCATGACCTGAACGATGCGATTATTTCGGGCAAATGCCGTGTGGGAATAAAAATACCTGTCGACTACTCGGACAAATTGTTGCACCAGATGGGGGCGCAGGTTCTGGTGCTGATCGACGGATCAGATTCCTCCGTGGCCGGGCAAGCGATCAATGTAACTACCGCGATCGGGCTCGATGAATCGCTGAAGCGGGTGCTGGTCAATAACGGCAATACTTCATTCGCGGTCGATATGAGGCCGAAGATACTTTTCAATCCCGATTCGCGATCACCAAACTTCTTTCTTCCCGGGCTGACCGCCATTCTTTTGCTGAACGTCACGACATTTCTAACGGCTTTTTCGATTGTGCGCGAAAAAGAGCGCGGCACGCTGGAGCAATTGTTCGTTACGCCGGTGCGCCCGATGGGTTTGCTGCTGGGCAAATTACTTCCCTATCTGGGGATAGGATTCTTTGAGCTTTCCATGATTCTGACATTCATGCGGTTCGTCTTCGGAGTGCCGATCCATGGCAACGTATTATTGCTTGCCTGTCTTTCGCTTCCCTACCTGTTCGTTTCGCTGTCACTGGGAATCTTGATTTCGAGCAAAGCCGGCACGCAGGCTCAGGCCATGCAACTGGCCTTCCTGACGATTCTGCCAAGCATTTTCTTTTCGGGTTATATTTTCCCGCGAGAAACGATGCCGAAGTTCTTCTTTGTGCTCAGTTACTTCGTTCCGGCAACCTATTTCATCAATATCACACGCGGGATTATCTTGCGCGGGGCTGGATGGACCCATCTGTGGACCGACGCGTTTGCGCTATTCCTGATGGGCGCGTTGCTGCTGATCATCGCGGCGCGGCGGTTCCAGAACAAAGTCATCATGGCCTAGGTTAGGTTGGTGGCTTACGGTCCGGGGGGACCCATTCGCGTCGCGCACGTTTATCCTTGACCACATCGAAGCTGTAATACTGCTTGTGGTAGCCGCTGTCGCCTCCGAACTGTTCCACAGCGCTGTTCACGGCCTGTAATCGAATGGGGAATGATCCCTTGCGGACAAACTCCTCCGTGATGTTCACCCAAAACCGGGTAAGTGTTTCGTGATATCCGCTTTCCTCTGTGTTCAGGGTTCCCACAGAATTGTTGTGATGAATGATTCCCGCTTTGATCTGTTGAAAAAGGTCTTCACCTTGGTGATCGAAGGCGTGATAGGTAGCAACACAAACGTGAGCGGCGTGGGTCCACTCCGCGCGAGGCAGTTTTCCTGCCTTCCACTGACGGACGAATTCTTCCAGCGACTCTTCGCTCTCTAGAAAGGCGTGCCGGTGATTCGGTGCGTGGTTCAATTCCTGGCTCCCGGTAGACCATAAATTATCCACTGGAATGGCGATTCCGTGGGATGTACGTTAGCGTTGCATCGGCTTCGGGTGACTAGCTGCTTTGTATTTTCCTGCAGTGGGGCGTATTGTGCTGAATTGCCGTAGGTGACGGAGGAGTTTCCTTGCTTTGTCCGATTTGTGAGAAGCGTAAGCCGGGCCGGTTTTGTCCGGCCAAAGGCGCAAAAATCTGTCCTGTGTGTTGCGGCACGGAACGCGAAGTGACCATCGACTGCCCCGTGGATTGCGCGTACCTGGTTTCCGCGCATCGCTACGAAGAACAACATCCGCGTACGTTGCCTGCCGATACACCGCTGCTGGAGGTCCGGCTGACTTCCGACGTCGTGCACGCTCACCAACAACTCCTCTCGGCCATTGCGTTTACCATCGCCCGGTTTTGCGCCGAACACCCTGAGGCCACTGATCCAGACGTCCTGGCCGCGACGCAGTCTTTGGCGGAGTCGTACAAGACGCTGGCGGCGGGAATTGTGTATGAGCAGCCGCCCGCGCTGCCAGTGCAGCGGGAATTATACGAAACCTTGTCGAAGTTTTTTGCGGACTCGAAACAACAGAAAGGGACCGCCGCTTTCGGCAACGCGAAAGACTCGGAACTGTTTCAGTTGCTGGTGTTTTTATATCGGATGGGACTGATGCATACAAATGGACGGCCGCGTGCGAGACGATTCATAGAGTATTTGCGAAGCCAGTTCCCCGATGCACAGGAATTAAAGAAGGTAGAGTCACGGATCATTTTGCCGTAGGGCTCGACCTGGTCCGGAATGTGGGAGCACGGGTCCCGCTCTTGCGATACTGAATACCCGGACCAAACGCGGCAGTAGAATTGCCGCACTCCTTACAATGTCGGCGCGCCAACATTATTACTTATACGTATATATCCTCACTTAATTATTTCTTCGAATAACCTGCCGAAAGCTATTCGAAACGACAGGTCTCGCGAAGCTACACAAAGTGCACGAGTTGTGCCGCAGCGTGTTCGAATAGCAGAAACGAGATGAAAGCGAGCCAACGCAATTCGTGTCGGCGGCGCTGACTATTTGGCGTTTTCCGCGAAGAGTGTCTACCCGTTGGAGTAGGAGCGCATGGACTGAATCTCCGTGCCGATGGCACCGGCATCCCAAGCCAGTTTCAATTGCAGTGTTTGCGACTTAGGGCGATCGCCCTCCCAGGGGCGAGTTGAAAACCCGTACTTCTGGCGGATCCGCAGGACGCGTTCGGATGCTCTCTTGCGATACTCTTCGGGCGCGTAGCCGTTCCTGGCGTACCACTGGTCGTACTGTCTGGCGAGTTTTGGAAACTTCTCGCGAATGAACGGAAGAAATGTTTTCGCCGAGGCAGGCATCAGGAAGAGCACACCGGAAAAGAACCACTGCGCGCCCGCGGACTTCGCTGCTTCGGCGACGGCTTCCAGTTCTCCCTCGCCATCCGTAATGCCAGGAACGAGCGGTGAAGCAGAAACACCGACATTGATTCCCGATTCGCGCAGCTTTTTCACGGCAGCAAGACGGAGATCGGGGCGTGGCGCGCGTGGTTCAAGCAAGCGAGCCAGCCGCGGCCTCATTGTGGTGACGGTGATGTTGACCGAAAGCGCGGATTTGGCGGCGATTACTTTCAGGATGTCGATGTCGCGAACGATCTGGTCGGACTTCGTAATAATGGAAATACTGAGGCCCTGGCGTTTGGCCAGTTCTTCCAGACATGCGCGAGTAACGCCATATTCTTTTTCGGCAGGCTGGTAGGGATCGGTGGCCGTGCCGATGGCGATGTGTTCCGCCGAGGTATAGCCGCTGGATTTCGATTCATAGGAATATTTCTGATTCACATCGCGGACCAGCAGCGCGGCAGCATCTTGTTTGACGAAAATCTTTTTCTCGAATTCGCCGCCGTCGATTTCCATGTATTCGTGGGTGTAGCGCGCATAGCAGTATTTGCAGGCGAATTCGCAGCCGCGGTAGGGATTGATGGTCCACTCAAAGGGTACGCGATCGGAATCGCAGCGGTTGAGAATGGATTTGACCGGCAAAAGGAAATACTCCGGCTTCTCCTGAGACTTGCGCTTCGAATCCGCCGCGGGAGATTTTGCGGCGAGGCGAGCTATGCCCACCAGTGGCGCATGAGAAGTTTGGAGTTGTGGCGGGGGGCAATCCGCCGTGGGGCTCTCCAGACTTCCCTTACACCAGCCAGATGCACCTTTGGAAAGGGCACCGGCCTCCTGTAGGGGGCTTGGCTCATTAGGGCGAAAAGGTAGGGTTGGTGAAGCGTGGAAACGAACGGGGCGACGACGCAGGAAAAAGCGCGAAGTCGAAAGGGGAAGAACTGGGGACATAGGTCACCTCGAAGCGGGACCAGTATTTCGCTTTTTATTCGCCATGTCAAGTATTTTCGCCTTTCCTTTGCTTTCCATAATTCCTTTCCCTTGCGCTGCCAGCGTCCCATTTGTTTAAATGCAATCGCGGCTGAACGTTCCCGGCGCCCTGCGAACGCTCGCCCTGTCTAAACTCCACTTACAGGAGAAAGTAAATGAGAGCCGCTTTGCTGGTTTTCGTTCTTTGCTTGGCTGCCTGCATTCTGTTGCCGCCCGATGTATCGCAATCTTCACTGATTAACGCCCTGCCTTCTCCCCAGGCTGCGGGCACAATCTACTGCGCTTCCGAAGATGGCAGGCGAAATTACTGCCAAGCGGATGTGCGCGGCGGGGTACAGCTTACTCGGCAACGAAGCGATTCCCCCTGCGTGTTCAACCAGACTTGGGGCTATGGAGAGCGAGGAATTTGGGTTGACCGCGGCTGCCGGGCGGAGTTTTCCATTGGCAATGCCGGGTATCCCGGACCTGGCGGACCGGGATACGGGCCCCCGGGCCAGACGGGCAATATTTATTGCGCCTCCGACGATGGCAGACGGAACTATTGCCAAGCCGACGTGCGTGGCGGAGTACAGTTAACTCGTCAACGGAGTGGGTCACCCTGCATTTTTGGTCAGACCTGGGGTTACGAGAATCGCGGGATCTGGGTAGATCGCGGTTGCCGTGCTGAATTCTCGACCGGTTATTCGGGAGGCCCCGGCAACGGTGGACCGGGGTGGGGCGGTTGGGGGCAGGCGTACAACATCTATTGCGCCTCGGATGACGGGGCTCGAAATTGGTGTCCCGTCGATACGCGAGCGGGGGTTCGGCTGGCGCGTAAGCGCAGCGATTCCGCGTGCGTATATGGCTCTTCGTGGGGATATGACCGAAAAGGCGTATGGGTCGACCGCGGATGCCGTGCGGATTTTGAGATCGGACAGGCAGGATGGCAGCCGGACCAGAAACAGACAGTTTATTGCGCATCGGACGATATGCGGAGGAACTACTGCCGGACGAATGTCAGCCAGGGAGCACGCATCATCCGGCAACGCAGCGACTCGGATTGCATCTATAACCGCACCTGGGGCTATGATCGCAATGGGATTTGGGTTGACCGCGGATGCCGTGCAGACTTTGCGATAAACGGACACTGGTAGGAAGCGCCGAATCATTGTCGAAATCATCTTGCGCCAGACAAGTGTCGGGACGCTGGTTGTGTGTTCTGGCGCAGGATGAATCTCGGGGGCGTTCCCAGCTGCATCAACTACACTAAGAGAGATCCTATGATCGGCCACCAGAGAGTTCTAATTCGGCTACTCCTCATCGTGCTGCTCTCACCAGCGGCGGCACTTCTGGGGCAGACGGCCACCCAGAAACCAGTTCAGAAACCAGCAACTAATCCTCCGGCATCGACGCAAACGCCTGTTCCCGCGCCCGCGGTGGCGGGACCTCAACAGACAAAGCACTACCCGATTCTGGTGATCGCGCACGGCAACGAGCCTTTCTGGGGATTGCGGCTGGGAATGAAAGGACCGGAAAGGTTGGACCGGGCGGGTTATCCGCCACTCGTCCTGGAGCCGGCGGACGTGGTCCGAGACGAAACGGGTAATCTCTGGACGTACCACGCGAAGGATTCGGCGACAGGGGCTGCAGTTTCTGTCAAGTTGACCAGGGAACCATGTTCAGACGGAATGTCTGACGAAAAATATACGTTTCGGGTAAGCGTGGAGCACGCGCAGATCGGCACACTTAACGGGTGCGGGCTGAGTTCGCCGGAGAAATTCCCGGAGTTCCGCAAGAAGAATCAGCTGGACCCGGCTGAGAATGCGGACGCCGGAACAGATAAAGATAAAGACAAGGACAAAGACAAGTTTTCGGTGCTGGAACCGATTACGAAGTTCACTCCACCGGTGGCAGTAGCGTATCTGGACACGTCCGGAAGAGTGGTGCTGAGCCGGGGAGAGATCAAGAAAACGGTGGCGCCAGCGGGAACGGAATTGGCATTGTCGCACGATGGAAGAAAGCTGCTGTTTACGCGGTCGGATTCGAAGACAGGGCCAGAACGAACAATTGTTTTGTACGATGCGGATACGGGGCGTTCAAAGGATGTGGCAACGGGACTGGTGCGGCAGGCGTTCTGGTCGCCAGACGATTCGCATATTGCTTTTCTGAAGAACGCCGAACAGAAGTGGCAGATATGGAGTTGCACGGCGAGTGAACCGGAGAAGGCGGCGGTTCTGTATAGCGGGGATATTGCCGCACTTCAGGGATGGTTATCGGCAGACACGGTTCTTGCCACGGACATGGAGAATGCGTACTGGATCAGCGCAAGCGGGCAAGTGCAGCAAACAGTGCCGTTGAAGAGCATCTATGGCGACAAATTTCAGGTGATGAGCAGCGACACGATTCGCGTGAATCCGCTGAATGGCGACTTGCTGCTGGTTACGGCGAATTACATGACGAAGCCTACCGGGGCGCCGACGGATTCCGTGGGGATAAATTCGGCATTCTTTCTGTACGAAGTGAAGTCGAAGAGGCAAGTGATTGTCTGTCCGACGGATACCTGGGCGCGGTCGGCGGAATGGTCGCGAGACGGGCTACAGATTTATTTTTCGAAACTGGGCACGGGCAATGCGTTTGCAATCAACCGGATATTCTGGGATGGAACAGTTGTGAAGCGCTATCTGACGGGCAGCGGAATGACGATTGGGAAGTAGGTTGTGGCCCGAGCCGTCACGATTTGGTGCGCCCTTCGGAATGAGGTACTCGCCATGATTATCAACTTAAGAAATTCTGCGTTGTGTTCGTTCGCTTCCGCGTTGCTGGCGGCTGTCACTGTCTGCGCGCAGGAACCAGCACCGGCGCCATCTGCCGCACCCGGCAAGCCGAAGTCGGAAATGCGGAGGGCTACAGAGTGGAGACGGTTTGGGTACACGTGCGGGGCAGGAGAAAAAATTACAGTCTTCCTCCACGATCAGACGGTAAAGGTTCGCTTCAAAGATCAGAACTACCTGATGAAACAAGTGGAGTCCGCAGACGGTACAAAATATTCCGATGGCAAAGTGCTGTGGTGGAACGTAGGGAACGGAGGATTTCTTCAGGAAGATACGCCGGACGGCAACGGAACGATGCTGGCGAAGGACTGTAAGCAAGACAAGCCGATGGAGCCGGGATCCGCGGCAAATACGGTAACCGGAACGGTGGGTTATCTGTTGAGGATGGCGCTGCCACCGACGGCGGTGATTCAGATTCAATTGCTGGACGTTTCACTGGCGGATGCTCCTGCGAAGGTGCTGGCGGAAGAAAAGATCGCGCTGGGTGAGCGACAAGTACCTGTGCCGTTCTCGCTGACATTTGATGCGGCAAAAATCGAGCAGGACCATGCGTATTCGGTCAGCGCGCGGATCCTGATGGATGGCCAACTGCGATTCATCAGCGACAAGGCCTATCCGGTGATCACGCGTGGCAATCCCCTAAAGGCGGAGTTGATCCTGAAACCAGTGCCGGCCTCGTCTCCTGCAAGACCGTAACGCTGCGGAAACTCCCGTACTTTGGGACAGGTAGTACTTACGCATCCTGTCCTTTGTGATGCTTTCCCTTGCCGAGCGTCCATTTATACTTCTTTCATGGCATCTCCTTCAGCACCGCTTCCCAAGCAAGTTGGCATTCTTGTGCTTGAGGATGACCCCAAAAATTCCGGTGTATTGAAGCAGATCCTGGATTCAGAGGGATGGCGGGTCCGGATTGTAGAGGATATCGGGATGCTCCATGCAGAGCTGAAAACCACGGAATACTCGTTGCTGATTGCGAATGTAGCGCAAATTGGCGTGGATTCCCCTACGTTCCATGTACTGAGAGAGTTGGCCACGGTATCCGCGGAAGATGGCGGCAGGATCCGAACGTTGTTTGTGATTCCGGAGGTTGGCGGCAGCCCCTACGTCGGCCACCTGGAAATTGCTCATTTGCCGTACGTTACTCGGCCGTTTCACCTGCACGATTTCCTGGAAAAGATAAGCGACCTGCTGGTGGAAGTGAAGGCGATTGAGGGCCCGCTGCGCATGACGCGACATGAATTTGGAGAGGCCCGCAAGAAGAAGAAAGAAACCAGCCGGACGACCTCGATGTTCGCTTCGCGCGATTCGTACTCCTATACGGAGGAAGAGATCGCGGAATACGAGAAACAGGAAGCGGAATCGTCGCGAACACGCCGGTTCAAGCCGCGCACCAACCTCGGCAACCCCCATTCGTAGTTCTCGGCACAAACGATAAAACTTGCTGCAAGATTTCAGGAGCGCTCCGTTCTAACGGAAGATCGTGCCCTCGCTGCACGTCCTGGAGGATGGAATGGAACGCCCACTACTTGCGTTGTTCGGAAGCTTTCTTGGTTTTACAGCCCTTGGATTTGCCTGGTCCTGGCCCGGAGTCCCGGCGCCACCTTCAAAATACGATGGAGAGTGGCGGCTATTGGAGCCAATCACTTACGAAAATCTGACGGTGTTTCCCGTGGTTTCGTCGAGCGGTTACGACACCTCTCAGTTTTTAACCCTGGAGGAAGGACTGTCGTCGGGAGAGGTGATCGTACGAGAGCAAGGAGCGGAGACGCTGGTGCGTAGCCGCGACTCCAACCGGCAGTACATTCCAAATTCCGGGCCTTCGGTGAATCAACTTGTGTTGCTGAATCGAGGTAAACGACCACTACTGCTGCTTTCTGGAGAACTGGTTAGCGGCGGGAAGCAGGACCGCGTGATTGCCAAAGATCGGATCGTTGCGCCGGGCTCTGATCCCTTGCCGTTGAATGTGTTTTGTGTGGAGCATGGGCGGTGGTCGGCAGGATCGCAATTCACCTCGGCGAAGACGATTGTTCACCCTAGCGTGCGGGAGCAGGCAGCGGTGAAGCAGAACCAGTCTGAGGTGTGGGATTCGGTGAACGTCGGCTCAACCTATGAGTTGAGGGGAGGAACCGCATCCGGTGCCGCGGGCGGAACGCCTGTCCCCGCGGCTGCACCACGATTGAGCCGGAGCGATCTTGACGCGACGATGCGTGAAGAAGCACCGACACAGTCTTACGCGAAAGTGTACGGATCGCGGCGTGTATTGCAGACCGTCGATGGTCTGGTCGAAGAAATACAACGGCGGTTCCGCAAGGAGACTTCCGGTCTAAAAGACGAACGCGTGGTGGGCGTGGTGATTGCCTACGGAGGAGAAGTGGCCTGGAGCGACATCTTCGCGTCGGGCGATTTGTTCAATCAATATTGGAACAAACTGATTCACAGCTATGCCGTGGAGGCCGCGGCTCGTCCAACCCTACGAGAGAAAGCCTCGATGGACGACGCACGCGAATTTCTGCGGCACATCAATGGACACGAAAGAAGCGAGTCGGAGCCAGGAGTTTATCGGTGGCGGGAGACAAGTGAAGGGTCTTTATCACAGATTGAGCTGGACGCGCTGCAGCCCAAAGTGATGACGATTCATCGGCTGGTGGTGCGGAGTTCGAGCTAGGTTGAACAGGTCCGAAATGCATCAATAGCGGACTGGATTCAGGAAAGTTTTCGGACTTCGCTGGTATCCGGACTGTTCGCGAGGATCACATCGACAGCGGCAGGCCAGTAGGGATGACGCAGTTTGGGTGCGATTTCGGCCAGGGGGGCCAAGACAAATTTTCGATCGAGCATGCGTGGATGCGGGACTTGCAGTTCCGACGTGTCAATGACCTCGTCGCCGTAGAGTAGAATGTCAAGGTCTATCAAGCGGGGACCTTTGGCAAAAGGTTTCTTGCTGCCCATGGCATGCTCGATCCCGCGCATGAGTTTCAATAACGCAGCCGGCTCCAATGTAGTTTCGGCTTCCAGCACAGCGTTGAGAAACCAGTCCTGGTCGAGGTAATCCACGGGCTCGGTTTCGTAGATGCTGGAGAGTTTTTTTATGCTGAGGCCGGCATCCGCGAGGGAATAGATAGCGGTGCGAAGATTTTCTTCGCGATTGCCGATGTTGGAACCGAGTGCCAGATAAACCGTGGTCATAACGCTATTTTACCCCCAGACGCCGGCGGAATATGCCGAACATGGATTGCGCCTCGGGGAGTTTCAGGGCTGCAGTCAATCCAAAAAAGACCACTCCATAAATCCCCAGTATCAGAATTGCTACGAGGATTGGGCCTTTGAGGCTGATCGAAACGAGCACACCTCGGGACAGCGCCGCTCCCAACATTGCTGCAATCCATACTTGCGCCAGGAATCCCAGGGGCACGCCCACTTGTCCAATGCGCGAGCGAATTCCCTTCTGTAGCAAAGTGAACTCCACCCAGGAAGCAATGCCTGCGGAGATGGTGAGACCGGCTACGCCCCATCGCGGCTCGATACCCAGGAGGCGCGGAAGCGGCAGCGCGGCGAGATAGCCGAGAAGCGTTGTGAGCACAACACGAACGATGGCGAATTTCAGCGGGGTTCGGGTATCGCGCAATGCATAAAACGTCGAGGAGTACAGACGCCCGAGGGTGGACGACAGCAATCCAACGGTGGAACCCGCCAGGATCCCCCAAACGTACATAGCGTCAGCATGAGTAAAGCGCCCGGACTGATAAATCGCCGCGACAATAACGTCGCCAAGAGCAAGAAAGCCGACTACCGAGGGTACAACCAGAAAGGTGATCTGGCGCAAACCGGAATTGAGACGCGTTTGCAGAATCTGCGCGACTCTATCGGGGTCGCCAATCGTACCGCTCATCATCGGCAATTCAGCGGCGGAAACGGACATGCCGAAAAGGCTTACAGGTAGCGTGTAGAGCGTCTGCGCGTAGGCAAGAGCAGAGACGGCACCGGTGGGAAGCCAACTGGCGAGAAAGGCGTCAATGTAGGCGCTGATCTGGACTACGCCGCGGCTGATGAATACGGGGAAGAAATTGCGGATGACTGTTTGCACGTGTTCGGCCTGGTGAGCCAGTGAGAATTTCAATCCACCGAGAAGTTTCAGCACAATCGGCAATTGCACGGCGACCTGAAGGGCACTTCCGGCTACGGAGGCCCACGCAGTGATGACGACCAGGGAGTTTTGCGAGCGGCCTTTGCCGAAAGCGATCATGCCCGCAATCATGGCCACGTTCCATAGCACAGGAGCGGTGTAAGAAATAAAAAACTTGCGATGACTGTTGAGGACGCCGAGGCACCACGCGGAGCCTACAAGCAGTCCAGCACCGGGAAAGAGAATGCGGACGAGGAGAACGGTGAGTTCGCGTTTTTCCCCGTGAAAGCCAGGGGCAATGGCGTCGATGAGCCACGGCGCGGTAAGAACCCCGAGCAAGACGAGGATGGAGGTGCTCAGGGTAAGCAGCGCGGCGACTGCACCAGCGGTTTTGCGCGCTTCTTCCTTGTCGTTACTGGCAAGCAGACGAGCATACACGGGAATGAAAGAAGCCGAGAGAACTCCTTCGCCGAACAAGTTTTGCAGAAAATTGGGAATACGGAAGGCCGCTTTGAAAACGTCCGCGGCATCGGAGTTGCCAAAATAGTGAGCAAAAACGCGGTCGCGGATAAGTCCCGCCACGCGGCTAAGAAAAATCCCAGAGGCCACGAGAAAAGCGAATCGTTTGGAACTGGAGTGTGGGGTAGTAGTGGCAGCGTTATCGGTCACAGGGTTCTCATGCGGGCATGGACAAATAGTGCCACACAACTCCGTAGAATGAAGATACCTCACCAGCAGAACAGGCTGACGGTGAATTGAGAAGATGTGCCGTGAAGTTACTTTTTCAGAGGGATGATAGAATCCCAAGCGGGATGGAGGAGCCATGAAGAAAACGGGATGGTGGATAGGGAGCGTTGTGCTGGTTGTAGCCCTGCTGGTTGGGCAGGACTGTCGTGCGCAACAGCAACAGGATTTTTCCAAAGTACAGATCAAGGTGACGAAGGTTTCCGGGAACATCTACGTGCTGGAAGGGGAAGGCGGCAACATCGCTGCGTCCGTTGGCGAAGACGGGATTGTGATTGTCGACGATCAGTTTGCGCCGCTGGCGGACAGGATTCAGGCCGCTCTGAAGAACCTGGGAGTTACGGACAAGCCGGTGCGTTTCGTAATCAACACGCATTATCACGGCGACCATACCGGCGGGAACGCTCCATTTTCCACCGCAGGATCAACCGTGATTGCGCAGGACAATGTCCGCAAGAGGATGGAGGCGGGCGGAGCAGCGGGAAATGGCGGCTCTATAAAGATGGACGTTCCCCCCGCAGCGAAGGCGGCCCTGCCGGTAATCACCTTTGCGCAGGATGTGACCGTGCACTTGAACGGGGAGGATATTCGCGCGCTGCACTTCCCTGCGGGACACACCGACGGGGACGCCATCATTTTCTTTCCAAAGAATAACGTTGTGCATATGGGCGACGATTTTGTGCGCTATGGATTTCCGTTTATCGATGTGGTGAGCGGCGGGAGCGTGCAAGGCATGATCGCGGCAATGGAAAAAGTGACGACGCAATTGCCGCCGGACGTAAAAGTAATTCCCGGCCATGGAGCTCTTTCAAACCTGGACGATGTGCGCGCATTCACGAAGATGCTGAAAGATACTTCCGCCGCGGTTCAGAACGCGATTGGCGAGCACAAGACCGTGGAGCAGATGAAGCAGGAGAAAATTCTGGAGCCATGGAAGAAATGGTCCGGCGACTTCCTTGACTCAGATAAATTCATAGAGACGCTGTACAACTCCCTGACAGGAACCAAAGGCGACTTTGTAAAACACAACTGAGACCAGGAAGTCTCAGTCGCCGAGATACCAATCGTAGTTTGCGGGTTTTGCGTCAAGCCGCCATTGTTGCGGCGTGGTAGTTTCCAGCCAATCGAGAGGTGCGGCGGGCAGGCGTTTTTCCGAGGCAGCTTGCAGGGCTGCGCGGAGAGGCTGCTCCTGGCCGGGTTGAAGTGCATCGGGATCGACGGAAACGAAGAGAGCGGTGCCACTGCGTGCCACAAGGTCGAGCCACTGGCGGGTAAGTTCCCAAGGAATTTCACGGGTCAGCGGAACACAATCGGCGTCGGCTGCAAAAAACGTATTGTGTTGCGACAAGCGGAAGGCCAGCGTGTTGACTCCCATCTTTCTGGTGCGTGCCCACTCGCGGCCGCTAGTGTCGTCGCCGATTCGCTGGGCTTGCACGAGTCCGGCAGCGAGATGGCCGATGGTGTTGCAGCCGATGAGGATGGCGCCACCGGCCGCGTCGCGAATCGTTTGGTAGAGCTTGCGAATAATTTCCGCATTGGTGAAGGACTGGTCGTGGAAATGCCAGCCCTCTTGCGTGAGACCGTCCCCCATCTCAAAACCCCAGCGGCCCAATAAATCAAACGTGGAAAAATCGTGCTTGATGAGCTGGTAGCCCCATTTCTGAATGACGCGGACATTTTCCGCCATGTACTCGAGCGCTTCGGGAATCGTTGGATCCATCACGATCAAGTCTCCCTGAGGGCGTCCCCCGGCGGGAGGCAAACGCCACACTTGTGCTTTCGGTTCGCTGGTGAGGGTGGGGCGTGTCCAGATGCCGGGGCGCACGCCTGACGCGACCATTTTTTGCGCAAGGCCGGGCATGTCCGGATAGGCGGAACTGGTTTGGCGTGAAGGACCAGCGCCATCACGAGCGGCGTGCCAGCCCATGTCGATCACACAGAACGGGCGATTCGAAATGCTGGAAGGAACCAAGTCACTGAGTAGTTGCGCATCACGTAAGCTGCGTTCGGCAGAAGTGTTGTTGCCGTAGGAGTAATACCAATTGTTGCTCCCGTAGACGGGCCTGGAGGGAAGGAGCGGCTTCTGGCACATCACAGCGCAAAACGAGCGGGCCGCGTCCATAGGAGATTCGCTGGAATGGTTTTTGCGGGAGACGATTGTGGCGGCGTGCAGGCGGCGAGTGCCGAGGCGAACACCGGAGCCGCCATTGCTGACGTCGAGATTGAGGGTAATTCCAGCGGCGTCCACCTGCCAGTAGCAAATCGCGGAAGCGCCTGTCTTTACACCACAACCGAGCGCGTCGCTGCCATTGGTCGCAAGGAAATACCAGGGCATCAGTCGATCGCCAGAGAGGCTTCTGAATTCGAGGTCACCGTAGGAGCGCTCCCAATGATCGCCGAGGTAGCGCCAGTCCATGGGGAACGCGCCATGCCAGCGAAAACGAATCCTTGTGAGCGCGGCACTCGGCGCAGATACAGAGATCTCCACATTCCCGCCAGATTTCCCTTCGCTCACTTCGGTGGAGACCTCAATTCCACTGGCCTGCCAGTTGGAACCGGAACGGGTGAGATTTCTTTCGCCCGACTTGGACTCTTCGAAGACAGAAACGCGATCCGGTACGCGCTGCACGTCGGGAAGTGAGGGAGCAGCGGCGCCCGCGAAAGAATGTTTTTCGGGGAACACCGAAGCTGAAGCGACGGTAGCGACTGCTCCGGCACCAAGGAGGAAGGCACGTCGCGTGGGATTGACGGAGGGATCCGTTTTTCTCTTTCTGGTCATTCTATTTTTCCACGGCAGAGGCAGTATGTTGTGCCGAAAAATCAGAACAGGCGTGGCTGGCGCCTGGGCAGTTCGCGGCCAAAATACTGATACGCCCTGGGAGTGGCGACTCGGCCGCGTGGGGTTCGATCGAGCATGCCAATCTGCATCAGATACGGCTCGTACATTTCCTCAATGGCGTCTTCCTCTTCACTGAGGGCTGCGGCAAGTGTGCCGAGACCCACAGGGCCTCCGCCATATTTATCGATGAGCGCGATCATGAGGTTGCGGTCAACCTCGTCGAGTCCATGCTCATCGACGCCGATCATGCGAAGAGCGTCTTGTGCAACTTCACGTGTAATACGTCCGGCGGCGCGAACTTCCGCGAAGTCTCGCGCACGACGCAAGAGTCTATTCGCAATGCGCGGCGTGCCGCGGCAACGACCGGCAATCTCTTCGGCTCCCGCCGGGTCCATCTGGATATTCAGAATCTTGGCCGAGCGATTGAGAATGATGAGCAGATCTTCCGGTTCGTAGAAATCCAACCGATGAACGATGCCGAAGCGCGAGCGAAGCGGGGCAGTGATCAGGCCGGCGCGGGTGGTAGCTCCAACAAGCGTGAAATGATTTAGCGGAAAAGGGTGGATGCGAGCTCCGGGACCCTGTCCAATGATGAGATCGACGCGAAAATCTTCCATCGCGGGGTAAAGCACTTCTTCGACGGCGGGCTGCAAGCGATGGATTTCGTCGAGAAAGAAAACCTCTTTGCCATCGAGCGAAGTGAGGATGGCGGTGAGATCGCCTTTACGTTCGAGCAATGGACCGGCGCTGGTCTTGATGGGAACGTTCAGTTCATTGGCAATAATCTGGGCGAGCGTAGTTTTGCCTAGACCCGGCGGGCCATAGAGCAGGACGTGATCAAGGGCTTCACCACGGCTACGCGCGGCTTCAATAGCGATGGAAATATTTTCTTTCACACGCTTCTGGCCTATGTATTCGTCGAGGCGCTTGGGGCGAACGGTGGCATCCAGACGCGCATCATCGTCGCTAGCGGCACCGGAAACGATGCGGGCAGAGCGTTCGCGATCGTCGTCGGTGCGATGCGCGGGTACTTTCTTTGGGGCGTAGTCGGCCATAGCTACTTTCCGTCGCAAAATGGCTGATTCTGAGTGAGTCTAATCAATTTTTAGAGATCGTGTATTGCGTAAGTGCGTCGATTTCCCCCGTTTGACTTGTTTGCGTCGCGAGCCAGGGCGACCACAACTTTAGGCCTGCTGTAGAGCGAGATTGCGGCCGATCTGGATGATGTTGTCCGCGATCACTCCAAGGCCGACCCATCGTTGCATACCTTCAAAGCCTCGGTACCGGCAGCGATTCAATCCATGACGACGCTTCAACACGCTGATACGTCCTTCGCAGCCAGTCCGCCAGCGCTGCCCAGACTCGGAACCAACGCGTTCTCTGCAGTTTTCTTCGCTCACTACTTTTCGTACTCCGGCTCGGCACTGCGACTCGCGTTACACCCATTTCCTGGATGGTCTTCTCATTCTTTAGACTGTAGAACCCCGTGTCGGCGGCGACCATTCGTGGTGCGCGCCCGAACTGACGCTGGTGTTGTTCGACCGCGGGAACCAGCAGTCGGGAATCCTCTGGACGTTCGGCGAATACTTCGTAGTGCGTGATGATCTGGTTCTCGGCTTCCTGCACCTTAACCATGTTCCCGAACTCGTTTGGCTTGCTCGCCTTCCCCTTGCGAATGATTTCCGTGTGCGGCTCGAAAAGGCTCACGATCTTATGCGGATACTGGGTAATCCCTTGAAACACTCGCGCCTTGGTTTGCCGCACTACTTGTCGCACGCGCCCGGTCATCGTTTCCAGGATCTCCCGGAATCGTTTCAGTCGCGCTTGCCGGTGCCGAGGAAGATGCTGCATTTCCTCCAACACTCCTTCCGCTTGATGCACAATCTTTCGCGTTAGACTCACCAGTTCCCGATATCGCTCGACACGCCGTTCCTCACCCTCCGGTCCCTTCAGCCGCCCCGCCAAGGCGATCGCGATCACCTTCTTGTTGACACTGCGCATCCGGTTACGAATCCGCTTTTTCAGCCCACCGGCAGCCTTCTCGACCTTCTTCATGGTTCGTGTGAGCACGCGCGCTCCATCCCCTAATAAACTGCTGTCGGTCGGATAGTGGATATTCGTCTCCACCACCGTGGTATCTACCCTCATCTTCCGTCCTTGCACCACACCTCGCTCGCGCGCCAACTCCAGCAACCGTTCGTGTAATTCTCCGATCACTTCGGGTCCGATGGCTTGCCCCAACCGCGCCAGCGTCTTGGCATCCGGCACTTTCTCGTCCCCAATGCGGGTGAACGCGCGATAGACCAGATTCGCCCGTACTTCACGCTCCAGCGTGTCGTAGCTCCAGTTCCGCACATGCTTCAAGATCAGCAGCCGAAGTGCCACTTCTGCCGGTGTTTGCGTTCGTCCATGCGTCCGGCTCTTCGGATGGCGCTTTCCTTGCGCAGCGTACACACTCTCGACCAGCGCTGCGTCTTCCAGAAGTTGATCGACTTCTTTCATCCAGGGTTCCCACAAATCTTCGATGTCCTTTGCCAGTCCGCTGTGCCACAAACTTGGTTGCCGATGTCGAAGTTGGATCACGCTGCCTCCTTAATTTCTTCAGACGCAGCACCAACAAGAAAAGCTACACTTCAACATCAGACAACCAATCGAAAGTTCACAAAGACTCAACAAGATGCTCTATATTTGCAAGTGTAAAGCTTAACGACTCTTTGGCGCACTCAGCGCAACCAGGGTAAAGCGCAACAACTTCTCAAAACTGGCAGTGCCGGCCTCGCGATTCGCTTCCATCACAGCGTTTTCCGCTGTGCGTTCATCGTAGCCAAGATTCACGAGCGCGGATTTGACGTCGGCTTCGGTTCCGGCAGGTGAAGAGGGAGCCGGCTTATCGGTCAGAACGGCGACGGCATCGAGTTTGTCTTTCAACTCCAGGACCATGCGCTCGGCGGTCTTGCGTCCAACACCTGGAATTCTTGTGAGGCGGACGATGTCGCCGCCACGAATTGCGGGAACCAGTTCTTCTACATTCATTCCCGAAAGTATTTTCAGCGATAGGCTTGGGCCGACCCCCGAGGCGCCAAGCAATAATTCGAAGAGATGTTTTTCGCGAGCAGAAAGAAAGCCGTACAAAGTGAGGGCATCCTCGCGAACGTGCGTGTGGATGAGAAGCGTGACTTCCGCGTGAATGTCTCCAAGCGCCGCATAGGTGGACAGCGGGACGGCTACCAGATAGCCGACGCCCCCAACATCGAGAATGACTTGATTGGGGCGTTTTTCCAGCAGGCGTCCGCGGAGGAGTCCGATCATCGATTGCCAGTATTGCTGTATGGGTTCACTGGTGTCAATGAAGTGAGTGTTACAGAAGAAGATATGGGTAGCATAGGAGAGAAAGCGAGGTGGGAAGTGGGGAGGGTGGAGTGCCGAAAGAGGAGTGATGGTCATCACAAGGAAGGGAAGAGGGCGAAAGGCAGACTCCTAATTGCAAATGATTATCATCTACAACCCGGAGCCACTGTGCGAAATCTGACTCTTCTCCTGGTACTTCTCGCTTGTTTCACCTCTTCGGCGTCATGGGCCCAGCAGGCGCCCCCGCAAACTCCGTCGAAAGCTCCCGCCGGTCCGATTCAGGACAATAGCTTTCTTGTCGAGGAGGCCTACAACCAGGAAGACGGCGTCATTCAGCACATCAATTTCTTTACAAAGAACACCAGCACAAACAGTTGGATTTACACTTTTACTGAGGAATGGCCGCTGCGCAGCTACAAACATCAACTGAGCTTGACGTTGACAGGATTACACGCTGGAGATTTCCACCGATCTGGAGGGGGGTGGGGCGACACGGAGGTGAACTATCGCTACCAACTGGTAGGAAATGGCGAAGCGAAACTGGCCATCGCTCCTCGAGCCACTCTGCTCCTACCGACAGGAGATTCAAAGCAAGGCCGCAGCTTCGGAGGGGTTGGCTACCAGGTGGGCCTCCCCATAAGCATCCTGCATTCGGAACATTGGCAGACGAATTGGAATGCGGGAGCGACTTGGGTACCACACGCACACAACGAGTTCGGTGATACTGCGGGAACGGCCGGTGTGAGCCTGGGACAATCCGTGGTTTGGCTGGCAACGCAACGGGTGAATCTTCTGCTGGAAACAATTTGGGCAAAATATCAGAAGGTGGATGGTCCGGGGATAACAAGCTGGTCAGAAGATCTGTATATCAGTCCCGGGGTTCGCTGGTCGTACAATTTCAAGAGCGGCCTCCAGATCGTTCCTGGCGTGGCGGTTCCCATCGGTGTGGGCCCGAGGTCGGGAGAAGCAGGAATCCTGTTCTACTTGAGCTTCGAGCACCCGTTCGCATTCGCTCACTCACGCTAGTCCACTAAGTACGCGCCACAACGCGAATTGAACGGAACAAGTTCCTCCCATCCGGAAACAAAGGATTAGCGGTTTTTGAGGAACTCGGCGATAGCAATGTGTTTGCGCTCCTCGGCGAGGGCAGGTGCGGACTTGCCGTCGTTCGAAGTGGCCGCTAGATCGGCACCATGATTTAGCAATAGTTTGACGATTTCCAGGTGGCCGTTCGCAGCAGCGGCATGGAGCGGCGTATATCCCGGGCCGTAACGATAGTTGGCGTCAGCTCCCGAATCGAGCAGCCAGGCGACGACCTCGGGATGACCTGCGGTAACCGCTCCGGTCAGGGCATTGTAGCCAGAGCCATTCGTAGCGACTGCGTTGATGTCAGCGCCTTTATCTTTCAGGTAGCGGGCAACTTCCGCATGGCCCATAAATGCGGCGAGCGCTACGATTGGAAATCCATCGGAAGAAAATGAATTCGCCAGCGCGGGATTTTCCTCCACAAGTTCTTTAACGCGGTCCAACCTACCCACCGCGGCGGCATCCTGCAGTTCGAGTTTTGCTCCCCGAGTCAAAAGCAAATCTCGAATGTCCCTGCGTCCGAAATAGACGGACGAGAGAACCGCGGAGACACCAGACTCATTTTTTGCGGAGACCAGCGAACTATCTGCATCGATCAGAGATTGGACGCGCGCAAGGTCGCCCTGGCGAATGGCATCAAATAGCTCGGGAGCAGTGGGCATAGTGAGCCTCCTACAGAAATAGAAATGGGGAAAGCGGAAATATCCGGCGGCGTCCAGCGAACCAGTAACAAAAAGCTAGCGGCGGGTGCGATCCTTGCGCACGGCTTCGTCAACCAAAGCGTCCAGTTCAGAACGCGTCAAGGTCACTTCATCGGTGGTGTTTTCGCCGTTGTCGCAGGTTTCCGGCAGATCAGCGCCGCCACCCGGTGGCGGTGTCACGTGGTAACGGGAGCGTGCAGCCATCAGCTTGGCCACTTCGCGGGTGGAGAGCAGTTGAGGCTCGCCGGCCAGACGCGCATTGAGCATGATCTTTGCAAAGTGTTCCAGCGTTTCCATGCGAAAGAAAGCGCTGAACAGATCGGGACCGCACGTGACCGCACCATGATTGGCGAGGAGCAACGCGTCATAGTGTGGGATAAACGGCTCGAGAACGGCGCTCAGATCGGCGGTGCCTGGCGTGGCATAACGGACAAGAGGCACCTTGCCAAGACCGACCACAATTTCCGGCAACAATGCCTGGTCCAGGCCCAAGCCTGCGGCGGCAAAGCCGGTAGCGGTGGGTGGATGCGCATGGCACACAGCCTGCACATCGGAACGCATGCGATAAAACAGCAGATGCATTCCTGCTTCGGAGGAGATTTTGCGATCGCCTTGAAGTGCACGTCCCTCCAAGTCCATTACCACGAGGTCGTTCGGCGACATCATCCCTTTGTTGATGCAGGTGGGGGTGGTCAGAATGCGATCGGCATCCAGGCGCACGGATATGTTGCCTTCGCAGGCAACGATCTGGCCGCGCTCATACATCCAGCGGCCAACCTGGCAAACGTCGATGCGATGTTGTTCTTCTGTTCTCACTCGAGAATCGGGCACTGAGTCCGAAGGCACGGTGCGGACTCCTTCCTCGACTATGTCGTAGGTCTGACTGCGGTCAGAGTTCAAAAAATTCAAAAGCTTCAAAAACACCGATGAAACTTCCCAAAGAGTACGCTTCGCGGACAGGAAAGCCAAGCAAAATCAGGCGTAGATGCCGCGCAGCTTGAGCGCCGTGGCCACCCGGTCGATGGCCAACATATAGGCCGCGATGCGGTTGTTCACGCGATGAGTTTCGGCGTAGCGAACTACTTCGTCGAAGGCGCGATCCATGACGTCGTAAAGCCGCTCGTTGACTTCGCTCTCGCGCCAGAAAAATCCCTGACGATCCTGAACCCATTCGAAATAGCTAACAGTTACACCACCGGCATTGCCCAGAATATCCGGCACGGTAAAGATGCCCTTGGAATCGATAATGGTGTCCGCTTGCCAGGTAGTGGGACCATTTGCGCCTTCGCAAAGGATCTTGGCCTGGACCAGATGAGCGTTTTGCTCGGTAATCTGATTTTCGATCGCCGCGGGAATGAGCACATCGCACGGCTGGAAGAGAACGTCACGCGCGCTCATCTTGGCGCCGCCACCTGGGAAATCCTGGAGCGGTTTTTTCTGGGTGTAGACCCATTCAATAATTTTGGGGACGTCGAAACCCTTTTCGTTATAGAGACCGCCACCGATATCGGCAAGGCCGACAATCTTGTAGCCAGATTTATACATGAGCTCGGCAGCAAGTGAACCGACGTTGCCGAAACCTTGAACAACGACACGCGTGGTCTCTTTCTTCATGCCGAATTTGGTCATGGCTTTGTCCACGCAGATCATTACGCCACGGCCGGTGGCTTCACGACGTCCGCGGGATCCGCCGAGTTCAATGGGTTTGCCGGTAACAACGGCGGTAGTCGCCTGGCGTGCGTGCATCGAGTACGTGTCCATCACCCATGCCATGGTCTGTTCGTTAGTGCCAACGTCCGGAGCCGGCACATCGCGTTCTGGCCCCAGCCAGTCCGAAAGTTCAGCGGTGTAACGCCGAGTCAAACGCTCCAATTCACCGCGAGAAAGTTTGCGAGGGTCACAAATAATTCCGCCTTTGGCTCCGCCGAAGGGGATGTCGACCACGGCGCACTTCCAAGTCATCCATGCGGCGAGCGCCCTCACCTCATCTACGCTGACGTCGGGAGCAAAGCGGATACCGCCCTTGCCGGGTCCGCGGACGGTAGAATGCAAGACTCGATAGCCCGTGAAAACTTCCAACTGACCGTTGTCCATGCCAACCGGAATGTAGAGCGTGATTTCTTTGTCGGGATATTTCAGATAACGGTAGATGCCCTGCTCAAGGCCCAATTTGTTCGCGGCCATCTCAAAACGCGCTTCGGCGTTTTGGTAGACATTCATTTCTTCCGGTACAGAGGCTGGCGACATGCAAAAATCTCCTTCGCTGAGACCGCCGTGGAGCCGTGGCTGCGCAGCATGGTTCGGCCCGCGAATACAAACAGGCACGTGTGAAATGGCCAAGGGAAGCAAAAATCGGCGGGCTACCCACCCTCCGGAGCTACCATTTGGCCGGGTCGCCAGTATACGAAGGGAGATGGCCAACCGCAAGGTTGCCGGGCACAGTCGGTGCTGGAGAAGCTAAGGCGCAGAAAAGGGCGAACTAAGGGCACAAAGGCTGAGTATTGACAGAAAAACAGTCGCTAAGTAGCGCAGAATAAATCTGATAGAATTTGGTTTAGCCACGAAATTGGGTCAAAACGAATCGATGGGAGCCATGAACGGCAGAGTAAGTCTGACAATCTTAGTTCCGGTGTACAACGAACAGTACCTGGTGGAAACCAGCCTGAAGAGGCTGGGGGTGCTGGCAGACTCACCGCTTGTGGGGCGCGTGCGCGTGATCGTGGTTAACGACGCTTCGACGGACGGAACAGGGGAAGTGCTCGTCCGGTTTCGTGAGGAAATTCCGCAGCTGAATCTGCCGCATTTTGAGTGGATCTTCCTGGAGCATCCGAAAAACCAGGGCAAAGGCGCATCGATCCGCACCGCCCTGGAACACGTCGACACGGATTTGGTTGTGATTCACGACGCGGATCTGGAATATCACCCTTCGGACATTGCAAAAATGTTGCCACTCTTCCTGGAAGAGGATGCGGACGCGGTGTTTGGTTCGCGGTTCATGTCCAGCGATTTCCGGCGTGTGTTGTTCTTCCGACACAGCCTGGGAAACCGCTTGATCACGCTGCTGACGAATATCGTGACCGACCTGAACCTTTCGGATATCGAGACCTGCTACAAGATGGTGCGCGCCGACATTTTCAAGAGCATCCCGTGGGAAAGCAACCGTTTCGGAATCGAGCCGGAAATAACGATCAAGCTGGCAAAGCGCAAAGCGCGCATTTTCGAAATTCCCATCCGCTATTCCGGCCGAACGTATGCCGAGGGCAAAAAAATTACATGGAAAGACGGCATTCGCGCGCTGGGTGCACTGTTGAAATACCTCATCTCGGACAAGATCTACGTGGCCGACGCGTATGGCAGCGAAATCCTGGCTCGTTTGAATCGTGCGCCGAAATTCACGAAGTGGATGGCGGACACGATACGGCCGTATGTTGGAGATCGTGTCCTGGAGATCGGCGCGGGCATAGGCAACTTGACGGCAAATCTGGTGCCGCGAACTGAATATCACGCCAGCGACATTAATCCGCAATATCTGGATCGACTCAAAACGCTGAAGCAGACGCGGCCTTATTTGCAGGTTCACTACACGGACGCGAGCGCTGAAGAAACTTATCCCGCGGAACAGTTTGATACGGTGGTCTGTTTAAACGTGGTGGAGCACCTGGAAAATGATGTTCTGGCGCTGAGCAACATTCGTAAACACCTCGACACCAATGGCCGCGCCATCATCCTGGTACCAAATGGCCCACAACTCTATGGCTCCCTGGATAAGGTGCTCGGTCATTACCGCCGTTATACCCAAGAGCAGTTGTTGAAAGCCTGCAAAGACGCGGGCTTCACCGTCGAGAAAGTGTTGAAGTTTAATCGCGTTGGCGCTCCCGGTTGGTGGCTGAACGGGCGCGTGATGAAGAAAGAGACTTTTGGGCTGTGGCAGATCAAGTTCCTGAATTTCCTGATCCCGCTTATCCGGCCCATTGATCGCTTTTTGCCATTCCCACACCTGTCATGGATCGTGGTCCTGCACGCCAATCCACAGGTGTCGTCAGAATTGACAACAGACTCTGCCGTAGCCCATCCTGCGCTGTCGCCGCAGGGCGGATACTCTCCTACGCGTTAGTCCGGAACTTCCGGAATCTGAATAGAAATGCAGAAGTTATGACGCGCTTGAATTCGCGGTCACTGGCCTGTGGGCATCGATCGAATTATTCGCCGCAGAATCCTGCGTTACTGCAAGCGGAATTGGACGGTCACGGTCAAGTGCATTGATGTTGCCTTGCCGTCCAACTGCGCCGGCTCGTATTTCCACTGCTTGACCGCGGTGATGGCGGCTTGATGCAGCAGCGGTGGTCCAGAAATGACTTTTGTGGTGGTGACATTCCCCGCGGCGTCGATCAGTGCGTCCAATTGAACATTGCCGCCAATGCGTTGCGACCTGGCTGCGGGCGGATAGACGGGCGGAACGGATTTCAACAGCTTCGCGGGCTTCACATCCCCGCCGATAGGCAGGGGCGCTGAAGGCTGTTTGCTATTGCTGACGGCAAGGCCCGCAAGAGGATCACCTGCGCTGGTCACTCCTCCAGTATCGATCGAGGGAGCAGCGTCGGCGCCCGCAGGATTTGCGGTGCCGCGATTGACGTTTGGCGTCGCGAGGCGCACATCACCAAGGACGGGCTTTTTGGGCGTTTCGACGGCTGCTGCTGAGCGCGCCGCGTTGGCCGAAGGCGGAGTCGCAATAGGTGTGGAAGTGAAATTTGTATTTCGTGACGTTTCCGCGGGCAGGGTACTCACAGGAACGCTCGCTGCTGGCCGGGAGGAAGCGGGGAGGGAAGCAGCGGGCTGAGCTACAGGATTTTGCGAGTTCGAAGGTGTAGCTGGAACCACATCCGGTTTTGCGACGGATTGGCTGGACGCAGGAGCAGGATGTTGAACGGTCGCAACAGACGCGGGTTTCGATGCAAGGAAATTCCCCGGCTGCAGACCGTACCAGGCGCCACCAGCCCCGGCCAGGACGGTGGCTGCGATCAAGCCGAAGACCAAACCTTTCTTCGAGCCCGGCGCAGATGCCTTAGCCTCAGTTGAATCCGAACCAGCCAACAACTGGCCGCCAAATACCACGGACTCCGATTTGTGAGAAGAATCATCGGAAAGACCGGCAGAAATTTCATCGGCCGCTTTGTAGGAAGTCTCCTCGTTCGTGGAGGTCGAAACTGTCAGGGCGGAGGAAGTTTCCTTGGTGGTCTCCGCTTCGCGGGCCAGCGGGGCAAGCCAAGAAGGAATCTTTACTTCTTCCACGGAAAGTGAAATGGACGGCGTCTTCGAGACGGCGGGAGGCGTTTTGATTTCCTGTACTGGTGCGGAAATGGGAGCGACTTTGATTGGTTCCGTGTGCGCCTCCACCTTCGCGACTTCTCTCGCGACAGGCGGATGAATGGCTTCCGGGATTGCAGCGTGTGGTTGCGTGGAACCAACCGACTGGTGCGGAGTTGGAATTGGCGAAGTCGACGGTAACCCTGATTTGTCAGCGGCGGACTCTCGGAACAAGAGAGAACTGAGTTGTTCCTGCAAACGCGCCGCTTGCTTCTTGAGTTCTTCGGTGGAGGCATCACTGGATTGCTGCGGAGCGGCTGGTGTCGCGGCGACGGGCGGAACCGTCTGGGGCGGAGCAACCGGAGACTCACTGCCCACTAACGAAGAAAATTGCGCGGCGAGTTGCGCCGACAACGAGTTTGGATTCACCGGTGCGACGCGCGGTGGCGTTGCGGGGTGAACGGGCACGCTGGTTGCAGCGGTAGCTGGAGGAGTCGCCACTGGTGCAGGGGCCACAGGCTTGGCCGCATCGGGCACCGGCGGCGCGACAGTGTGGACCGGCGGAGCAACGGAAATATTCGTCGGCGCCGGTGCCTGTGTAGACACAGGTGCGGTCGGCGCGGGTGCAGCAACTTTTGGCAACGCGCTCGCGGGGGGAACAACCGTCGCCGGAGCAGGGGGACGCGGCGCGGCAACTGGGGCTTTTGGCCCAGCAGAGACTTGCGACGCATCGGCGGGAATGCGCACGCCCCAGAATCCAGCAGCAGGTTCGGTAAATTCCAGTTCGACGTAGCCGGTAACGGTGCGATAGTTCTTCGACTTGACGACCTGGCAGACGACTTCCTTCTTGGTTTTGTCATTCGTAACGAAAAGCAATTGTCCCGCGGCCACGTTGGAAGCCAAGCGGATCACCGCACCATTCGCAAAAACCAAAACCGTCTTCGTGGATTCGGAAAATGGTTCGCGCTTGTCGGAACCCTCAATGGTTCGCGCGCCATTCACGCTGACGGGAATTTCCAAAGGAACAGGCTGTGGCTTGGCCACGGAGCTTGCAGGAATGGCGGGAGTGGCTGATACGGCCGGGTTCTCAAGGTCTTTTACAGTGGGTGCCATGGGTCGCTCTCAATAAAAAAAGGTTAGGAAGTCAGCCCTGCCACGCGCAGGGAGACTCCAAAATCTGTACCTTTTAATATTCGGGTTGGCCGGGAGGCACACCTATAGTACTTAGGTACCACGATGGAACATGGCAGTAACCGATGCGGCAATTTTGCACGCGCTCTTATTTTTTATTTTGACCGAGTGGCGGCTGGAAGCGTTCGTCGATGGCAACCTGGTAGCCAGTAACCAATTTGTTTGTGGCATTGGCCATCCCAATCACGGCTTGCAGCTCCTTGAACATTTCCGGTGTCATGCCTTTGCCAAAGGCGGAGGCGGTGTGCGAGGCGATGCAGTAATGACAGTTGTTCGTGACGCTGACGGCGATGTAGAGAAGCTCCTTGGTGAGTGGGTCAAGCGCGCCGGGACCCATGATGGCCTTCAGACGCTCCCAGGTGCTTTTCAGTAGCGCAGGATCGTGGGCGATAGCCTTCCAGAAATTGTTGATGTAGTCGGTTTTGCGCGTGGTCAGAATGTCGTCATAGACGGCTTTTACTTCCGCGCTGGCATCTTTGTACTCGATGAGACCAAAGGTAGACATAAACCCTTCTCCGAATAAACCAGGGAACAACGTGGGAAATTTTAGCTGGAAACTTGCTTGAGTGATAGGCGTACAGCACATTGAACAGAATGCCGCTCGGACGCGGCGCTCAGATGAAATCTGATCGACTATTTACAGGCCATATTAAATCGATATAATACAGGCGATTCGGGAGGCCCTATGCGCATTTCTGCCCAAGGCATCGGCGTATTCAGTCTATCCTTGTTCCTCGTATTAATTGCCTTTTCTTCAGTTCTACAAGCGCAAACCGTTCGCGTGGACGTTTCGCCTTCACGCGCGATTGCGTTTGATCCTGACCAGGCCATGGGAAGTTCTATGGATATCTTACCGACGAAGGAATTCGAGACGGTGTATAGCGCGCCGATCATCAAAGAATCCCTGTCCGCGGGATGGGGTCCAATCACGTATCGCCAGAACACGGAATTGACGATTGACGCGTGGCACTGGAACCCGAATGGCACTTGGAGCGACGCGAAAAACAAGAGCGGTTATTTTGTGGGCAGCGCAGAACCGAGCGAGATGATTCGCAAGTCTTTCGGTTACCGATTGCCGCATCGCGGATCGACGCGCAGCGACGCCGCGCAAAGTGAATTCTCGCGCATGGTGGATGGCGATGCAGCGAGCTACTGGAAGAGCAATCCTTATTTGACCGCAAAATATACGGGAGAGACAGACAGCGGGCACCCACAATGGGTCGTCGTCGATTTTTCTACGAATCAGGACATCAGCGCAATTCAGATTCGTTGGGCGAATCCTTACGCTACACAGTACGTGGTGGAGTATTGGACAGGCAAAGAAGATGCGATCACCAAGCCGGTTGCGGGAGGGTGGATCAAGTTTCCGCTGGGGGAAGTAACGGCAGGAAAGGGCGATGCGGAGGTGCAACGGATTGCCGAAAAACCGATCGCCACGCGATTCATCCGCATCTGGATGACGCAGTCTTCAAATACCTGCGATACGCATGGCAAAGAAGATCCTCGAAATTGCGTCGGCTATGCGATCGCGGAGCTTTACGCCGGCAATTACAATTCGCAGGGTCGGTTTGTTGACCTCGTGAATCACACGCCAGGACAAGCGCAAACCAACATCCAGGTCTCGTCAACCGATTCCTGGCACACCACCGACGATATTCTTCCTTCGCGGATTCAGACAGGCTTCGACCTCTTCTTCACCAGCGGAATCACCAATCATCTTCCCGCAATGATTCCTGTGGCCATGGTGTATGCCACACCGGAAGACAGTGCGGCGGAGCTGGCCTACATCGAGAAGCGGGCCTATCCCATTTCCTACGTCGAGATGGGTGAGGAACCCGACGGACAATTCATGCTGCCTGAAGATTATGCGGCGCTGTATTTACAATGGGCGACGGCGCTGCATCGCGTGGACCCGAAGCTGAAACTTGGCGGCCCAGTCTTCACGGGTGCAAACGAAGATATTAAGGTCTGGCCGGACGCGCAGGGGCGCACTTCCTGGCTGGGTCGCTTCCTGGATTACCTGAAAGTTCATGGGCGGATGGCCGATCTCACCTTCGTTTCGTTTGAACACTACCCGTTCACGCCTTGCGAGATTGGTTGGGCTGATTTGTACCGGGAGCCGGAACTGGTGAAAAACATCCTTAACGCCTGGCGAGAAGACGGCGTTCCGGCGGATGTGCCGATGATGAATACGGAAAGCAACGTTTCCTGGGAATTGACAGATCCCATGCAGGATTTGTTTGCGGGTCTGTGGCTCGCGGATAGCGTCGGGGCATTTCTGACATACGGCGGGCCGGGCGCTGTTTATTACCACTCGCCGATTCAGCCGGAGAGGCTGAGGCCGGGCTGTCACGGTTGGAGCACCTATGGAAATTTCGTGGCCAACGAAAAGCTGGAAGTTCGGCAACACACTTCTCAGTATTTCGCCGGGCAATTGCTGAATCTGGATTGGGTGAAGCATGGCGCGGGGAGGCACGAACTTTATCCCACGCAAGGCGACCTGAGAGACGAAGCTGGACACACGTTGATTACCGCTTACGCGGTAAAGCGACCCGGCAATGAATGGTCACTGATGATCATTAATAAGGACCCCACTAATGCGCACGAAGTGAAGTTGAGCTTCACACAAAACGGAAACGATGAGTTGTTGCACTTTGCCGGCGACGTGAAAGTGGTCACTTTCGGCGCGGAACAATATGTGTGGCACCCGTCCGGCGCAACCAGCCATGCTGACCCCGCAGGACCCGCAAAAAAGGGGATCCTGCACCTCAATGCAGGACAGATGGTGGCTCTGCCTAAGGCTTCGATCACCGTGCTGACCGGTGAGCTGGCCCCTGCATCCAAATAAGCTAATGTTCCTGAGGTTGATGTAGGATAAATGACTCCTTAAGCGGCTGATTCTCGTGCCGCCGAAGGAAAAGGCTGTTCTCTAAGCTGGTTGAACTTCTATTTTTGCAGCGAGTTCCTGCGCGGATAGAGTGAGGCGCTCTGTTGATGGTGAACTTTCCAAACTTGTTATTGCGACGTTTTTCGCGCATTGGCCGATGGACCTCGCGTTTTGCCGCGTTTTTGTTATTGGCAGCATTGGCAGTGGCTCAGCAGGCGAGGACGTTGAAAGGAATGGTAAACGACTCGACAGGTGCACCCGTGCGAGGTGCACGAGTTGAATTTCGCTCAAATGGATCAAGTCTCATCACGTCGACTGACGACGCTGGTCGCTTTTCCCTGACCGACGAATCGGGAGGGGGAACGCTGCAAGTCAGCTATCCTGGGTTCTCCAACTTCACAATCGAGGTTAAACCACGCTCCGCAGTCGAAAACGTACAAGTCGTTCTCAGTCCTGCTCCCTCTCTGCAGCGGCTGGAAGTGAAATCAAACGCAGACGACAGAATCCCCGCAGTGCCCATGAGCGAATATTCCATCCCGCAGGAACAGATCGATGCGTCGGGCAGCCTGGTTGTGGACGATGTGCTGCGGCAGGTTCCGGGGTTCAGCACATTTCGGCGGTCAAGCAGCCTCTTCGCAAATCCTTCTTCGCAAGGAGTGTCACTGCGTGGTGTAGGAGCCAGCGCAACCAGCCGTTCCACGGTTCTTGTCGACGGAATTCCCCTTAATGATCCGTTCGGAGGTTGGGTCTACTGGAACCGCGTCCCGCGCGAAGGAATCGAATCCATCGAAGTGTCGAATGGAGGAGCTTCGGATCTGTATGGCGGCGGGGCGTTAGGCGGAGTGGTCAATCTGCATACGAATCCCGCAAACGAGCCATTTGCAAATGGCGAACTTTCCTACGGAAGCTTGAGCACACCGAATGTATCGTTTGCGGCGGGAGCGCCAATCGGGAACTGGACGATCTCAGCGATGGGACAAGCCTTTCGGACGGGCGGTTACATTCTGGTTCCTGCCGATCAACGGGGAAGTGTCGATGCAAATGCAAATACGGGCGATTTAGCGGGAATTGTGGAAATCGGGCACAGCCTCGGCGAGCGCGGGCGCTTCTTTGTGCGAGGCAGGGGATTCGGAGAGAGTCGGGACAATGGCACAGTACTGCAAAGAAACGACACGACCATCCCCGAACTCGATTTGGGTGCAGACTGGTCGTCTACGCAAATAGGAAGCATCTCCGCACGGCTCTACGGTTCAACAGAATATTTTCACCAGACGTTTTCCTCGGTCTCCGCGGACCGCAATTTCGAGTCGCTGACGAACGATCAGCATAGCCCATCACAACAGATTGGTTTTGTGGGGTCGTGGTCACGATTGTTTGCGGAGAAACATAAAATCGTCGCGGGATTTGAAGCACATGATGTCCGCGGACATAGCGCGGAAGAGAATTTTCGTTTGACGGTACCGACGGCACTGGTCGACGCGGGTGGACGGCAGCACTTTTTTGGCTTTTTCGCACAGGATGCGTTTTTTGTGGCGCCCAACTGGCTGCTCACGTTCGGCGGCCGCGTCGATACATGGAATAACAACACCGGTTTTCAGAATCGGACGCCGCTTCCAACGGGAACGCCAACCGCGGCAACATTTCCGGAACGGACCGAATCGGTTTTCAGCCCGCGTGTCTCTCTGATGCACAGTTTCCGGAATGGGATTGCGTTGAACGCATCGGTCTATCGCGCTTTCCGCGCTCCTACCTTGAATGAACTGTATCGCAATTTTCGCGTAGGCAACATCGTGACGCTGGCGAATCCCGCGCTGACGGGAGAGCACCTGACCGGCGGCGAAGCGGGTGTCAGCGCCCAGCGCTGGCAAAACCGCCTGACCTTACGGGGAAATTTCTTTTGGAGCGATATTACAGATCCCGTAGCGAATGTGACGTTGACGGTTACGCCCGCGCTTATCACTCGTCAAAAGGAGAATCTGGGAGAAACACGCGCGCGCGGATTTGAATTGTCCAGTCAACTGCAGATCACTCCGAGAATTCAGTTATCAGGTTCCTATCTATTCGTGAGCAGCACGGTTGTAAATTTTCCGACTCCCCCAGGGGGCACATCACTTGTGGGCAACTGGTTGCCGCAGGTTCCGCAAAATCAATTCAGCATTCAGGCTAGTTACGTGGGAAGAAAATGGAGCGCCGCAATGCAAGGGCGATTCCTGGGCACCCAGTTTGACGACGACCAGAATTTGCTCCCGATGGGACGCGCCTTTTCTCTTGATGCACAGGTATCCCGGCAGTTGTTGCCGCACACTTCAATCTTCTTTGCGGTGCAGAATCTGACGAATGACCGCTTCGCAATCGCAGAGACTCCTGTTACCAACGTTGGGCCGCCAATCTTTGTGCGTGGCGGCGTCCGCTTTACGCTTCGCTAAGATTCAGCCCGTCCCTATTTCGTGGTGGTAGCGGGCGCCGTGACTGCAGGCGCGGTTGCTTCGGCCTGGAACAAGCGAAGATTCTCCGCCTTCCACTGCATGGCGTCGTGAATGCGCTTTCTTCCGCTGGGATGATCGAAGAAGATCCATTCCTCAAGTGGGGTTGGACTCATCTTGCGGTACTCACCCAGGTGAATCGCGGCTTGCGCGAACCCATCCGCCTGCCGGCTGGCGTTGATGCCATACATGTCGGCTTCGTGTTCCTCAGTGCGCGTTTGCGTGTTTGTAATCGGCGTCAGGACCAAGAAGAATATTCCAGAGAGAAGAAAGACCAAAGGTAGAACGGCGACGTCGGTGACTTCACGGACCTGCCATTGTTCACCCCATCGGGCTAAGGACCAGTCCAGTGCCCTCCGCAAAAGACTGAATCCTGCAACAATTACCACAAAGATGAACAAGAAAGTCTTGTAGATATGGTTCAAGACGTAATGACCCATTTCGTGGCCCATCACGGACTGAATCTCTTCGGGCGATCCCCGACGCAACAGGTTGTCGTTCAGAGTGATGCGCATGGTCTTGCCAAATCCACTGACGTTCGCGCTCATGCGAGTGGTCTGCTTGGAAGCGTCAATCTGATAAACGTTCTTTGCAAAGATTCCGTTGGCTCGCGCCAGCGACAAAATGGGCACCGTCACCTTTGCGTCGTCCAGAATCTTCGGTGTGTTGAAGATAGGCATGATCACTGTGGGAACGATCATGACCGCCAGAGCCATCAATATCGTCGTAGTCACAGCGCCCCAAATATGCCAGGTATTGGGTAACTTGCGCACGACCCACATCAAGATCATTACAACCACTCCACCCAGAATGATCCCAAGCAGGAGGCCTTTAGTCTGATCCCACAGCCACGGTCCAAACGTCTGTGTGGCCAAACCGTATTTCCACTCGCGAAAATATCCTTCATATACCGCCAGCGGAAACTCCAGCACGCTAGTAATAATCATGAACTGGAACCAATAGATGAACGGCTGCAGAAAACGAGACCCGGTCACGCGTTCCGCAAAGTGACGCATACGCGCCGACCATCCAAAGCGCAGCAAAATCCAATAGACGACGACAGACATCAGGAAGTCCCACAAGATCAGCCAGTAGCCGCCCTCAAAATAGGCGTCGCTGCGAGCACGGGCAGCGGCTGGAATCTCCGCCAGGTAAGCGTTGGTCGCGGCATCCACGTCAAAGTGATCGGTGGCTTTAGCGGCTTCCGGCACGGTGACGACGGAGGGCATCTGGCTCATGGACAAATCAGGAGCCTGCTGCGCCAGCACTGGCCAACAGCAGGCAATACAGAACAAAACGATAAAACAGGCCCGGGAGAGCTGAATTCGAAAGTTCATGGACCACCTTAGGAGAAAGTTGTTTGCTGGAGAGTATACGACGTTACGAGCGGAATAGTTTCAAATCGCCGGGAAGAAGCAGAAGTGAGGCCAGAGGGCTAGAGCAGGAACTTATCCACCAGCATCTTAGCCAGACGGGGAGAGTTGTGCCGGATGACGCCATGCTCTTCCAGCAGATCATCGAGGATCAGCTTCACTTTCATCCTGGAGAGCTTTTCGGGATCCAGTTTTACGGGCACTGCACCCTGCTCGCGGTAGCGGCGAGCCACTTCACGCGAAACGGCTTTTCTGTTGGCCACCACGTAGTCGATGAACCGCTTACCAATGTGTGATTCGATGGCTCGGAGGTGCTGGCTGAGCGTGAAATCCGCGGTTTCTCCGGGCTGCGTCATCAGATTCGCAATGTAGACACGCGGAGCTCTGGACCGCGCCACCGCACGGGCAATTTCCGGAATAAGCAAATTGGGAATCACGCTGGTGAAAAGCGAGCCTGGGCCCATCAGGATCAGATCCGCTTTCTGGATCGCTTCGATTGCTTTAGGCAGCGGCCGAACGCGGTGAGGAACCAACTCAAGCTTGCGAATCGGCGATTTGCTGCGCGATATTTTCGTTTCGCCGCGGACGCGCCGTCCATTTTCGAGCGCGGCCACCAATGTGACATTCGAGACCGTGGAAGGAAATATCCGCCCGCGAATCGCCAGGACTTTTCCGGAGACGCGCACGGCTTCGGCAAAGTCTCCCGTCACGTGTGTCAGTGCCGCAAGGAATAGATTGCCGAAATTGTGTCCACGAAGGCCGCGGCCAGCATGAAATCGGTACTGGAACAGGCGGCCAAGCAACGCTTCATCTTTGGAAAGCGCCACCATGCAATTGCGAATGTCGCCCGGGGGAAGCATGCGATTTTCTCTGCGGAGCCGCCCGGAGCTGCCACCGTCGTCGGTGACGGTGACAATCGCGGTCAAATCGGTGATGGGTCGTTCCTTGAAAGGCGCGGTTTCGCCGCGGCGGGCCAGGTGATTCTTCAGTCCGCGCAACAATGCCGAGAGGCCTGTGCCACCACCCATGGCAACGACACGCATTCCATCCAGCTTTTTCGCTTTCTTCTTTCGAGATTTCTTCACGTCTGACTCAGTTATTATCCTGGAACCGACACTCGGAGCGTTGTTCGCTTATTTGCTCACCGGGGAGGGCCGACGGCGAGACGCCTACAAACTAGAGTGCAGGCATATGTTCAGAAAAGTCTATAGGGCTTTCCCTGTGAAATACTAGCTGGAATAGCCTTCTTTTTCCGGGTAGAGCAATTCCGTGAAACGTGGATCTTCCTGCAGGAATGCAAAATCCTCGTCATTGCGAGCGTGGTACCGGTTAGCGGAGCGCAGTTCAATCGCGATTTTCAGATTGGCCATAGCCGAATCCGCTTCGCCCGTCAGGCAATCGAGCGCAGCCAGGGCATAGTGCACGTGGTCCGCCTTAGGTGCCAGTTTCCGGGCTTTTTCCAGACTTTCGCGCGCTTCATCCCACCGACCCAGGTTCATCATTCCCACACCGCGTTGGTAGTGGTCTTCCGGCGACTTGGGATTCTGGTCAGCAGCAGGCTTCATACGCTGTTCCACAATGCGCATGTGCATACGGGCGCGATCGACAAGTTCCTTGCTCGGACCCTCCAGGACCTTCTCGAGTTCTTGCTTGGCACGCTGGAATTTCTGCTGGTGGAACAAAGCCATGGCCTCTTCGTAGACCTTCATCTGGGCCTGAACCCGCGGGTCAACCATTTCGACACCACCCCGTTGCGGCGGAGGAGTAGCTAACTTCTTATCTTTCATATGCTTAGACTTGGCTTTGGTAGACGATTTGCCACGTCCTGAACCACCTGTAGACTTCTGCACTCTTGCCATGGCGCGAATGCTAGCAAAGGCCGAGAGTTCCGTCAACGAGTGCGTCATTTTTCATAAAGTGCCGAGTTCGATAGCCTTTACCCTCCGGCAGCAATCCCGAAAAATAGGATTATGCCAAAGGGGGCTTCTCCGCGACACTAGGAGGAGATTCCAGGCTTCAAACGTGAGGAGGGACGCTGGCTTGCCCTCCGTGCGTGTGTTATAAGTTTTACCGGGATTCAGGTTGACGACTCGTGCCTTTCATTAATTTTCCTGCTCGCGAAATAAATTGTAAGTTGGTGTACTACGGTCCTGGGTTGGGGGGAAAGACAGCAAACCTCCAATGGATCTATGACCACACCACACAAAACCAGAAGGGCAAGATGGTCTCGCTCGCCACAGAGACCGATCGAACCCTGTTCTTCGATTTTTTGCCCCTCGATTTAGGAACCGTACGAGGATTCAAGACGCGTTTTCACCTCTACACCGTTCCCGGACAAGTTTTTTATGAAGCTAGCCGCAAGCTGATTCTGAAGGGGGCGGATGGAGTGGTGTTCGTTGCGGATTCGCAGGAAGAACGGCTCGACGCGAATTTTGAAACAATGGATAACCTTCAAGAGCATCTGAAGGAGCACAACCTGAATTTCGAAACAATTCCCTACGTGTTGCAGCTGAACAAACGCGATCTGCCGAATGCCATGTCGGTTGCGGACCTGACCAAGCAACTGCAAAAAAAAGGCGAGCCGGTGATAGAAGGCGTCGCGATCAATGGCCAGGGCGTGTTCGACACATTAAAAGAGCTGGCCCGCCTGGTCCTCGCCGAGCTGAAGAAAGGCAGCTAGCTTCCGCTCCGGTCCATTCACGACTCGCTATTTCTAATACAAACGGAAATGGATTTCGAACTGAACTATTGTGGAAAGAGACCCATTTTCCCCTTTCGCTGGATGACACTTCCACGTCTTCATTGTCTTCAAGATATTTTCGTCCAATCCCAGTCCTGGTGATTCCAGAATCCGCATATTTCCAACAGAACCGTCAAGCTGAACTACGGCGTTTACCAAGACTATACCCTCGAAATTGGCGGCTCTTGCTTGCTTCGTGTAAGGAGGATTTGGCATGTAGTAGCAGGCCGGATGTTCCCGAACACGTGGATCTACCGGAGGAAGAGGCGGTGCTGTCACTCCTGCTTTCATCGGCGCTTTGGCCGATTCTTTGATTGCTGCCTCGGGTGGAGGGGTTCTCGAAATCATCGCTTCGGTTGCAAGAACTCGGTTGCTATCTTTTGCCAATAGGAAACGAACAAGAAGACGAAACGTGTCACCCTGGACTCTCACCGCTTTTGCCGAAACGATGGCACTTGCACCCATGTCGTGCGCAAATTCGCCTAGCTCACGATCACTCCGGAGCTTTGTTTGATCAACATCGCTAATCTTAATGTAAGTTTTCAGAAGGTTGCGGCTGAACACCTGAATTTGCTTTTGCGGATCGACAATCTTCGAGGAAAGCTCATCCGCCAGTTGACTTCCAAACGCCTTGTTGATGTTCTCTGGCACGAAGAAGTCCGCGACCAATATTTTGCACTCACCCGGGTTACATCCGATGGCTGGAGCTTCCCTGAGCACCCAATTGGCGAGCAACTGAAACTGGTCATCCCCAGCCGGTGGAAAGCTTTGCGAATAGCCAAGCTGGACACCGAGAAACGCTTGAACCAGAAAATAGCCGATAACCCGGACCACAAAGAAAGCTCGCATGGGGGCGGAGTCTACCACAGAGGCGACTGCGAGCAGTCTGAGCTATTAGGGAATCTCCAGAGATTAGGCAAGTGGCACAAATTGACAATCTTTGCCATTCAGTCTACCTCTCTTCTATCTCGCCGACTCATTCATCAACGACCTGTCCGAGGCACTTCACTTCCTAGCTGAACGACCTGGCATCGGGAGACTAAAGAGAAGAGTGAGGAGCTGCAATCGCAGCTTCCCGTTTCGTCGCTACGTCATCTTCTTCCGCGAGACGATGGACGCGGTGGAAATTGTAAGGGTACTGCACGGCGCTCGCGATGCGGAGAATTTGCTCGAGGGTCAGTAAATCTCCAGAGACTAGAACCCCGCTTTGGCCTTTTCTTCCGTTTCGTAGGTCGGGATCGCTTCCACCAAGCGCGTGACGGTGAGTGCATCGCGCACGCGGCCCTGGCCGCTGACCAGATGCAGCGCGCCTCCCTGCCTTGCCAATGAAATAGAGAGTTTCACCAGCACGGAGATGCCGGAACTGTCGATCTGCGGAATGTCGTTCAGGTTGACGATAAGTTTGCGTGCTCCCTGTTGCATCAGCTTCTGCACGAAGTCATTCAACATTTCGCTGGGCTCGCCAATCGTCAATCTTCCGTGCACCTCAATAAAATGAATGCCTGCGGCTTCGCGCACGGAAACTTCCAGAGGTGGGTGCAGGGTCATTGGAGGAATCCTTTTCCTAACGTTCGAATTAGCTGGGTCGCCGCGGGCAGAGGAGCGCTGGGCGGCTTCTGCATTATACGATGTTAAGTATGGAGAACAAGTTGGTAAAGGCCATTCGGCGACACCGCTGGGACGTCTCTCCGAAACGTGCCATGGAGATTCAGCAGGAATTGCGGCAGCACTGGATTGGGGAAGATCGTTTCCCGAAGATTCACACGGTCGCGGGGCTGGACGCGGCATTTGTGCTGACCGGCTCGCAAGCCCTTCGAAAAAGTATCAACCACTGGAACGCTTTGCGCGGTGCAAATCAAGCGATTGGTTGTGTGGTGAGCTATCGCTATCCGGAAATGATAGAAATCGAGCGGGCTTTCGCCGTTCTCCCGTTGGAATTCCCTTATGTGCCAGGCCTTCTGAGCTTCCGCGAGATTCCTGTGTTGTTGGCGGCGCTTTCGAGGCTAAGAGACACTCCCGATCTTCTGTTTTGTGACGGGCAAGGAATCGCCCACCCACGGCGCATGGGACTTGCCACGCACCTGGGAATTGTTCTGGATCGCCCAACGATTGGCTGCGCAAAGAGCCGGCTGATAGGCACTCACCTCGAGCCAGGCAAAAAACAAGGCAACTGGAGCCCGTTGGTGGATCCGAAGGCCGGCGACGAGCGACTCGGCGCAGTGCTGCGAACACGCAGAGGAGTGCATCCTATCTATGTCTCCCAAGGTCATCGGATTACTTTGCCCACAGCGATCAGGCTTACGTTAAGCGTGACCGACGGCTTGCGAATCCCACGGCCAACGCGAGAGGCCGACCGGTTTGCGGCGGAGATCAAACGCAATATCGTGAAACGGTAATTATCTGAAAATGGATTCGAAGCAGGAAACTTTCCAGTCGACCTGGCCTGGTGTGCCGCATATAATTCGGCGATAGGTGTGAATGGTTCTCAATTTAGTTGCCGATAGGCCCACCGGAATTAACCTCGGACATTTGGGAACGGAGAACTCGATGAGGCGTATTGCTTTAGTTTGTTTTCTACTACTTACGTTTTTGTCGTGCAGGCAGCCCGTTCTTGCGCAGCAAATCTCTCCGCCCCCTTCGGCATCGAGTCCTTCCACGATTGTTACCACCGACAGTTCTCCTGAAGTGAAGGAAAAGCTCGCCGACTTGACCAAGAAGGTAGCCACGGCTCAATCCTCGGCGGACAACGCGTGGATGCTGGTTTGCGCGGCACTGGTCCTGATGATGACCGGGCCTGGCCTTGCACTCTTCTATGGTGGTCTCGTTCGACACAAGAACGTGCTGGCGATAATGATGCAGAGCTTTGCGCTTATGTCCCTGATCACAGTGCTCTGGGCATTGGTGGGCTACAGCCTGTGCTTTGGGGGCAATGGTCCATTTGTCGGGGATTTTGGGCACGCGTTTCTGCGTGGCGTTGGAATTGTTCCCAACGCGAATTATGCCGCCACAATCCCCGAGATGACCTTCATGATTTACCAGTTGATGTTCGCGGTCATCACCCCGGCGTTGATCACCGGCGCAACCGCGGAACGCATGAAGTTTTCCGGCACCATGTTGTTCATGACCCTTTGGTTTTTTCTGGTTTATGCGCCAATGGCTCATATGGTTTGGGGCAAAGGGGGATTACTGAACGCCTCACTGGGCGGCCGCTTCCCCACACTGGATTTTGCGGGCGGCACGGTTGTGCACATCACCTCTGGAGTGTCTGCTTTGGTTTGCGCTCTTTATATGGGCAAACGCATGGGTCATCCCAAGGAATCCAAGCCACCGCACAACCTGGTGATCAGTTTCATCGGCGCCTGCCTGTTGTGGGTAGGTTGGTTCGGATTTAACGCGGGAAGCGCACTCTCTTCGGGCGGCCTGGCGACCAGCGCGTTTGTGGCCACGCACTTTGGCGCCGCAGCAGCGGCACTGAGCTGGAGCCTGGCAGAATGGCGCAAGAACGGCCGTGCCAGCGCTTTGGGTGCTATTTCTGGTGCTGTGGCAGGACTTGTGGCAATTACGCCGGCGGCCGGTTTTGTGGGACCGATGTCCGCCCTGGTTATTGGCTTTATTGCCGGCGTCTTCTGCTATTACATGGTCACGAAATTCAAAGCCATATTCGGCTACGACGATACGCTGGACGCCTTTGGTATCCATGGCGCAGGCGGCACGATTGGCGCTCTCTTGACCGGGGTGCTCGCTCAAGCGGTGATTAATCCCATTTTCGGTGATGGAAAGCCGGTCGGCGGACTCGACGGCCGTTGGGTACAGGTGGGCTACCAGTTTGTTGGAGTGGCGTTCGCTTGGGCCTTCGCACTGGTGTTTACCTATATCATCTTAAAAATCGTCGATGCGGTCACCGGAGTGCGCGTCACCGAAACGCACGAACTCCAAGGCTTGGACATTTCGCAACACGGCGAAGAAGCCTACAACATGGAGTGATGGGAACTGACCCCTGTTTTATTGAGGTTTCTCACAAATCGGCCCCCTATCAAGAGTGGTCAACAGCCCCCTTCGCGCTATAAGGGCTATCCGAAAAATGAATCCGACCTAGAAAAATTTCAAACGGATCGGTCTGGAACAGGCGCGTATAATCCCGCCTACATCGTAACGGGGCCGCTACCCATCTTGCGTGCGAAACGGCAGGACTTAGCCCCTCAGAATTCATCGATGTGGAGAGTTGGATGAAGCGTATGGGGTTTACCTGTTGTATGCCGCCGCAGTTCTTGTTGACCACAGTACCTCGCCTCGGCTCCACCTGCTCCTCCGCCACTGGTTCACCCATTCCTCCCGCGCTACGTACCGATCTCCTCGCAACGCATCCAGTGGAAACCAGGGCGAAAGCCGACAAGACAGAAGATTTTGAAGACGGTAAAATCGTTCTATCCGGGATCAAAGAGACAACCTGGATTGGTCGCACAGGACGTAGCGAAAGGACTCTCTGGGTCTAATGTCCACGCCGCGTTCAAGTCTTGCGCCTACGATATTTCGTCTGAGCCGAAAGATGGAAGAATCCGTCACACCGCTTTCCGTATTAGGGCCGCAGTGCGAAGCCCAGCGAGAGCGCATCCTGAGACTGTTCAACAGCGGCGCCACCGCTCAGGACACTCTGCGCCAGTTGTGCGAACTTGCGGACGAATCAATACAAAAGGTCTTTGCAGAACTGTTGCAGACACGCGACACAACCGGTCAAGGACTTTGTCTGCTTGCCCTCGGCGGTTACGGCCGTGAAATGCTGTTTCCTTACTCCGATCTCGACCTGCTGTTTCTTTTCGGCAGCGAAAAAGCGGAAGCGGAGTTTCGGCCGCTCATTTCGGAATTCTCTCGCATGCTCTGGGATCTCGGGTTCCGGGTCAGCTCGGCCGGCCGGACTCTGGACGAATGCCGCCGCATCGAAGCGGATAACGCTGAATTTCATTTGGCCATGCTCGATCGGCGCTTCCTTGCCGGCGATAATTCCATTCTCGCAAAACTGGATTCCAAGATCCTCTCCGGCTCGGAACGGCAGACGCGTTCCTTTCTGCTCACCGAACTGCAGCGACTGACTCGCGAGCGACTGTCCCGCTACGGCAACACCATCTTTCATCTGGAACCTAACGTCAAAGAAGCTCCTGGCGGACTGCGCGACTATCACGCTCTTCTTTGGATGCGACAGTTGGCGGGAGAACGGCGCGATCCTCGCATCAGCCCGGTCAGCGAAGATGAACTGACCCGCAATGCCGTGGAATTCCTCAGCTCTATCCGTTGCTTTCTGCACTACAGTAATGGCCGCAATGACAACACCCTTACCTACGAATTGCAGACAGGCGCGGCCGAGCGTTCCTTGGGTGTCGATGATAATTTGCGGCGGAACGCGGCGGAGTGGATGCGTTTGTACTTCCGGCACGCGCGCACTTTGAATCGGCAGTTGCTCCGTTTTGTCGAACAGCGTACTCCGGTCACTCTTTCGCTGCGTCAGCGATTGAAGAACGCGACGCTTGGCAGCAAGACGGAACCGACGAACGGAAAACCGTTTGCGGTGCGCGATGGATTGCTGGAAATCACGAATGAGCAAGCATTCGCGGATCGCAACGTCATCTGTTCGGCTCTCACTGAGGCTTCTCGCACAGGCTTCGCGCTAAGCCGCAACTCGGAGCGCGCCATCGCCTACGTCATGACACATCCGGAGCTTACTCAACGCACCAATACCAGGGTTACCTGGCAAACCCTAAGTGAAATCCTGGGAGGAGACTTCCCTGGTGTGGCGCTGCGTCCCATGCATCGCCTGGGCTTCCTGGTCGAGATACTTCCCGAGTTCCGCACCATCGATTCTCTGGTAGTCCGTGATTTCTATCATCGGTACACGGTTGACGAACACTCCATCCGAACTATTGAACATCTGCAAGACCTGGGTGAACCCAATGATCCCCTGGGCACACGATTCATGCCTATCTGGCGAACCGTGGATCGCCGCGACCTGCTGATTCTGGCTTTGCTGCTTCACGACGTTGGCAAAGGGATGCCGGTTGAAAATCACGTTACCGGCAGCTTGCAGGCCTTAGAAACCGCCGCCGACCGCTTCAGGCTCACACCTGAGGAAAAGGCAGAAGTCTATTTTCTTATCGAGCATCATCTGGATATGTCCGCAACCGTGCAGCGCCGCGACATTTTTGATCCCGCTACCGTATCCGCGTTTGCCGAAATTGTCGGTAATCAGGAACGGCTGCAACGTCTCTGCCTATTGACCTACGCGGATATTCACGCCGTTAACCCAGAAGCGCTCACTCCCTGGAAAGCAGAAATGTTGTGGCAGCTCTTCGTGGCCACTTCTAACCATTTCAGCCGCACCGTCGACCGGGACCGCCTGCACGCTTCCGACGAGGCGCTACTGCTCGAACAGGTTCGGCAGCAGGCTGCTTGGGCTTCCAATCCTGAAATAGAACGATTCCTAGAAGGATTCCCGCGGCGCTATCTCGCGGTGCATTCCCCGGCAGAAATTGCAGCTCACTTCGCGCTTTATCAGCAGCTGGGAGCGGAACCGGTCCAGACCGAACTCAAGCCCACACACCACGGCTTCACGCTCACGCTAATATCCGCCGACCGCCCCGCTCTCTTTGCCACTATTGCCGGGGTTCTGGCTGCATGGGGTATGAACATCGTTAAGGCAGATGCTTTTGCCAACGCTGCTGGCGTAGTGCTCGACACATTTCAATTTGTCGATCTGCATCGCACGTTGGAACTGAATCCGAGCGAAATTCCTCGCTTCCGCCAAAGCATCGCCGATGTCGTGAACAACCGCCAGTCGCTGGAGCCGCTATTGAAGGGTCGATTGGCCGCATCGTTGACGCGGCCACCGAAGGTGGCAGTGCAAACCACCTTGAATTTTGATGATGCTTCTTCGGACCAGTGTACGCTGCTGGAAATCGTCACTCAGGATCGTGCCGGCTTGTTGTACGAAGTAGGTTCTGCGCTAGCGCGTCTGGCCTGCAATATTGAAGTGGCTTTGATCGATACGGAAGGACAGAAGGCCATCGACGTCTTCTATCTAACCTCTCAGGGCGGCAAACTTACCCCGCATAAACAGGAACTTCTTCGAGAAGTGCTGCAAGCAACGATGGTCTAAGTAATGAAGGAGGCTTGTTTGCGCCTACTAGAACTCTATTAACTCGCGAACTTTGGCCACCAGCACTGCAGAATCATAAACCGGTTTTTCCAGATACCCATCCGCCCCAGACGTCTTCAAGAACCTTTCACGGTCGCCGCTCATGGCATGGGCAGTGGCGAGTAGTACCGGCAATCGCCGAGATGATTTTTGTTTGAAAATTTGGCAGAGCTCCACTCCATTCACCAACTGGCCTTCCCATTCCGCACTGGTCAGCGAAACATCCAGCAGAATCAAATCCACTGTGCCGGATTCAATTTGCGCGAGTATGGTGGGGACGTCTTCGGTAATCATGCAGGAATAACCCCCGGCACGCTCCAGGGCCATGCGAAAGAACTTCGCCACGAGCACGTTATCTTCCACGATAATGATCCGCTTCTGTTTCTCTCCGGCGCTTCCCTCACTCATGCTTCCACCTCGGCCAGCGGCAGGGTAAACCACGCCAGCGAGCCCTTGCCATCGGCACCGCTCTCAAGGCCAATCTTCCCATTCATCATTTCGACCAGCCGCTTGGCGATAGCCAACCCCAGGCCGGCTCCGCTGATTCCACGCAATGCCTGCAAATCGTGCCGGACGAACTTTTCGAACATGGCCTCGCGCTTTTCTTCTGGAATGCCTACCCCAGTGTCTTCAATCTCAATGCGAAGCTGGCCCGGCGGCATATTCTCAAGAGCCCGCACGATCACCTGCCCCCTCGCCGTGAATTTGACGGAATTGGACAGCAGATTCAGCAATACCTGGCGGAAACGAATCTCATCGCCGCGAACAGCCGGAAGATTCTGTTCCAGAGTTTCATCTACCAGCCGAAGGTTTTTCGATGCTGCTTGAACGGCCATCAAAGGCAAAGTCGAGTCCAGAATTCCTCGTGGGTTTATGACTTCCAGGGCGATTGACAGCTTGCCTGCTTCAATACAAGAAATATCCAGAAGATCGTTTACGAGCCGAAGAAGCAGTTGACCGCTGCTGAAAACGTCGCGAAGTACTTCTTTTTCTTCCTCCGGGGTGGTGCAGAGACCGTCCAGAACCAGCTTCGTAAAACTCAAGATGGAGTTTAAGGGTGTGCGCAGGTCATGTGAAACCTGCGCGAGAAACTCATCCTTAATCGCATTCGCTTCCATCAGTTGCGCGCCGGCTACTTCCAATTCCTGATTCAGCGTCTGCAGGTGATCCATTGTTGCGTGAAAATAAGAATCGCACATCAGGTTCAGATCGAGGTCCAGCATTTTACTGAGCGCCTGGGAATACATCTGCCTTTCGCCACGTGCCGGAAATTCTTCGAATAGCCGGTCCAGCAAAAAAGAGCGAACCACACCCATCGCGCTAATCACGTATTTCTGATCGAGGCCGATTCGCACGTGACGAAATCCAATCTGAAAACGTTCCTCGGCGTATTTTTCGTCGTACCTGCCGTTGAACAATCCTCTTCCCCAGGCCTGCAGCGTCATCTTCAACCGCTCGACCTGCGCCTCACCTCCTGTGAATACACGGCTGGCGCCTGGATGGTGGGGAATCTGCGCGTAAAAACGTTCCGCCATTTCGGGGATATGCCGATCCATGAGGGGACCCAGTTTTTGCAGCAGTTGAGCGTCTTCGTGTGTGAAATGAAGGTAGCGCTTCATTTCTTCGAGAAAACTCTCGTTGGTGTGTACGGTGAAGCCCGCAGGCATTTGAGGATGGTAACACCCCTCGACTTTGTGAGTAACCGATGTCCGTCGGAGTCAGCCAGCGCCATTTCTCTTGGAACAATGGAATGGGCGCTTGAGGAAAAGTGTGAAAACTCTCTTTTGGTGTGCGATCTGCCCCAGCAATGAAGGTTGCAATCCTTGATTGCTCACATAAGTTCATCTGTATCAATGCTTTGCGGAAAGCACCGTGGGCATGTGACGTGCATCACGTAGCCCGAACCGGACTTTCGGCGTTCTGTCCTGTTACGGTAGCTATGTTCGACTCCAAGATCAGCGCCCAGTGTCACGACGCCAACCCTGGGCTTGAGTTCCGGCGCATTTTGGTACCCACGGATTTTTCCACGGGTGCCCGAAGAGCCTTGGAGTGTGCCCGCTCCATCGCCCGTAAGTTCCAATCTGAGATCCACCTTCTCCACATTATTCCGTCAGATGTTTTTGAAATGGCCTCGCCAGAAACCTCACGCCAGACATTGGCAATGGCCCGGGAATTTGCCAAGCAACAACTCGATGGACTTGCCATGGAGGGAGAATCCCAGGAAATCGTGCATCAGAACAGCCTCGCGGAAGGGCCGGCGTGGCCGGTGATTTCCGAGACGATTAAAGCAAAACAGATTGATCTGGTGGTAGTCGGCACACATGGCAAGGGCGCAAGCAAGAAGCTCGTGCTGGGTTCCATGGCGGAAAAAATATTTCGGATGGCGGATTGTCCGATGCTCACCGTACCGCAACAATTTGAAATCGTGCCAGGCAGAGAAGTGGCGCTTGATCGTTTGTTGTTTGCAACAAATTTCAAGCCGCACAATGAACGTGCTGCACGCGTCGCCTATGCCTTTCAACGACGTCAGAGCGTGCGGTTAGCCGTTCTGCACGTCGTGGAGGATTCCAGTGAAAGTACTTTGCCTAGCCAAAAACTGGTCGAAGAATTCATGGTCAAGCGCATGCGCAAAGTATTGCCGGAAGGCTGCCTCGAGCAGTGCAAGCCGGAGTTTGTGGTGCGGTTTGGGAAACCGGTCGAAGAGATTCTTGCTGCCACAAACCAGTTTCATTGCAATCTGATTCTTCTTGGGCTGCGTGCTGCGGAAAGATCGGCGGGCCACCTGCCTTCCGCGGTGGCTTATGGAATTGTGTGCCAGGCCGCATGCCCCGTACTCACACTTCATCAGTAACCGATTACTTCACAATTCTCACCTACAGCCTTCGTCGATTGGTTCAGAGCGTGGGCCGCTCTGCGACTTTTCCAATTGTGGTGTTGGGAAAATAGTGGAGAATAATTTTTCTAAAATCCTCGCCCTCGGCCGCCATGGCTCGTGCTCCCCGCTGGCAAAATCCCAAGCCGTGCCCTTCCCCTGTGCCATGCAGGAGGACGGCTCCATCTACATTGCGGGCGGTAAAGTTATTGCTGGGAGCGGCGCTCCAGCCTAAGCGCCGATCGACGGCAAGCCTTCCCTTCTCTCCCTGAGCAAATAGAATAGAGGCGTCCTGAGTCGATACGCGGCGTGTCCAACGGACCGGGTTCCGATAGCAGGCTTCGCAGCGGATACACGTAGGACTTCGCTTTCCTGCAGCCACCTTACTTTTCTTCTACGATCGCCGCATCCCACGGTTGCAAGGTAAGCTGCTGCCCGGAGCCGACCGTCTTCTGCGAAAGCAACTCCGTCCCTGCTCCATACGCAAAAGCGAACGTCTGCGGAGCGCTGGAATAGTTAAGGTAGAAGTGAAGTGTCTTCCCGTTCCGGTTCGTTCCGTGTTTCACCCGAACTGTCGCAGGCAATCCTTGGTCGGAGCCCCACAGCCCAGCTTCCTTTAGCACTCCCATCAGCACCGCCTGCTGCAGTCTGTCACTCAAGACGGTGCCTTCATACGTCAGGCTGCCCTTCCCAAACTCGTTTCGCGTGACTGCCGGAAATCTTCCGAAGAAGGGGTGGTCGTAGCTTGCCAGCGCCTTCGCGGAATCCAGGGTGATCATCTCCGCCCACTCGCTGACCTTATTGTCTTCGCTGACGCCAAATGGATCGCCTTTCAGCCCCAGCGGCTTTTCCAGGTTCGAGAACTCCTGATAATGGAATCCCGCCGCTTCTTTTAAAGGCCCTGGCGCCGTGGTCCACCGCACGGTCGAAAACTCGTTGCAGAAACCGCTTTTGAACGCCATTACCAGCCGCCCGCCCTCTTTCACGTAGTTGCTCAACCTGGTCAGAACTGCGTCGCTTGCAACATACAGCGGTGGCACCACGATCACCTTGTAGTCCCCAAGATTCGTGCCCTCCGGAAATACAAAGTCCACTCCAACATTCGCCTTGTAAAGTGCGCTGTACATCTGCGCCAGGATCGTCCGATAGTTCACCTTGTCGCTGAACTTCATGAACTCAATCCCGTAATGCGAATCGTCACTGTACAAAATCGCCACCTGATTCTTTCGCCGCAGGTTTGCGATCTCCGGTCCGATCCGCTGTAACTCGTGCGCGGTTTTGCTCACTTCTTCGTAGGGGCGGCCCGGCTGCAGATCGTGCCCCAGCACGCCCTTCCAATAGGTTTCCTGGCCGTAATGGAGCGAATGCCAATGCCAGTACTCCACCATGTTCGCGCCCGCCGATACATGCGTGTACACATCCAGCCGCATCTGCCCGTCGTACGGCGGGAATTGGCGTTTGGAATCCCAGCCAATTGCATCGGCATTCGTTTCCGTGATCAGGTAATTTGTGTGCTTCAGCGAACGCGAATAATCCCCCACGAATGACGAATATTCGCCGTCAAAATTGTCTTGCGTTCCGTGATACGGATTGGACGCAACGATATCCAGTCCGCGCGACACTTCCGTCTCATTCACCTCCGGCCGCGGCGGCCCTGCAAAATCATGAGTCACAAACTGGTCCGGCCGTTTGTATTCGTTCACCAGTTTCGCCTGCCACGTCAGGAAATCCGTCGTCTCCCATTGGGAATACCGTTCCCAGTCCAGTTTCCATCCCGGGTTGAGGATCCCTTCCCGTGAAGGCAACTCATCCCAGTTGTAGATCCGTTGGCCCCAGTAGTTCAGTCCCCAGGCCTTGTCCATCTCCTCTACCGCGCCAAATTTCTTCTTCAGATACTCCTTGAATCCCGCTTGCACATCCGGATTCGCCGCGCCCGCCGCTGACGTCTCGTTATCCACCTGGTACCCGATTACCGCGGGATTATCTTTATAGTGTTCCATCAGCTTGCGAATGATCCGCTCGCAATAAAACCGGTACTGCGCGTTCATCAAATCCGTGTTCTGTCGCATGCCGTAATAAATATATTTCCCGCTCAACTGCGTAACCACCATCTCCGGATGCTTCTTGTACATCCACGCCGGGATTGCATAGGTCGGCGTTCCAAGAATCACGCGAATCCCCGCGGCGTGCAGTTTCTCGATAACTTTGTCCATCCACGCGTATTCAAATTTCCCGTCTTCGGGTTCCCATAGCCCCCACGTCGATTCACCCACACGCACCACGCTGATTCCCGCCTTCTTCATCAGCGCAATATCTTCGTCCGTCCTCTCATACGGCATATATTCGGGGTAGTAAGCGGCTCCATACAGCACCGTATCCATGCGGTCGGGACGGAACGTCTCTTTACCCGTTGGTTTCGTTTGCCCGAACGATGCACCCGCCACAAAGATCAGAAGCAACACCCCTGCACACAATCTTCCTGCTCGCATCCCAACGGACACTTTCATCTTGATTCTCCTCGTCTGTTCCACGGAGCGACCGACTCCTCCGAAGTATACCTAGCTAAGGAACGTTTGGGGGATTAGCTAGGAGGGCCGACCATTGCGGCAGCTGCAAAACTTCAGTGCGCACTCATACCGCTTACACGTAATTTCACCGGTTCGGCGATTCTTCGGGCCTGATCCTTCACCAGTTTTAGGAACGCATCTTTATTCGTAATTGCCCCCGAAGGATCATTTTCACTTGTTCTTTCTTGATCCCACGCCGCCAGTGCATACCAGCTCACTTCTTGTTTCTGAGGCGCAAACCTCATCAGGTGATTCGCCTTGCCTTCGACAGAGTCAAGGGAGGGGTTCATCGCCACAATCGCAAGTCCCAGATATTGTCCAGAGAGTTCCTGCGTGGCAGTCGCTCCCGGTGCCAGCACCTGTTCGCCCCACGTCGCCATCCATGTTGCGCCACCCTTTGCCGCAGGGCCCGACTTCATTAAAGGAACATTCTGCATGACGGGGAAACCGGTAACCACAGTTGTGGACTCTTGCGGATCAATCGCCACCGAATGATAAAAGCCGTGTTCTCCCGCCCACATCGAAATCCGGGAACGTGCCGTAACTGTCTTGCTTCCCAAATTCCATCCGCGATATTCCAATTCCACGATCGTTCGCACCGGCCCAAGGCTTATGATCCGCCACGCTCGCTCTTTCACGTCAGCCGCTTTCACCACTTTTCCGTCGACCCATGCCGCCATCGCACCGATGCCTGTCGAATCGCCTACTTTGAAAATGTCCCGGCCTTCCGGAGATTCGTCATGATACGGATACTCAGGTGCCGCGTACATCTTCAATTGCAGAGACCGGCGACGCTTTCCATAAATATCAATCGCGTTTCTAGGGTCAAAATAAATACGAAAAGCAATGTTCTCCGATTCCCAGCCAAGTCCTTCGTATTTCGTGCTGAACAACGCATAGGTCCGCTCTCGATAATCCTCGCGAAGACGAAAGATTTGATCTGGCTCACCATATTGAATAGTCACCGTGCGAAACTGTCGCGGCCCCAGATCGATCTGAAACGCAAGCTCATCCGCTTTGCCGTCGCCATCCAGATCATCCACTTGTGATGGCAATTCCTGGGATTCTTTCGGGCCTTCCGCCGGATCGCATACCACTCGCAGCGAGCCCGCCAGGAAATCTGGCGAAATCTTGCGTAAATCCGTAATCTCCACGACGATGTCCGCCGCCGGCCGCGCCACGTCCGTCGGATTCTCAACTGTGACCGTAATGGATTTTATTTTTTCCGCGGTCCAGCCTGACGACGCCATCGCCAGCAGTAACAGCAAAAAACCGAATCTCTTCACCGGCATCACCTCACTCAATCCACTTCAATTCTTGATTTCATCGAGACAGCCAGCCACCATCCACAGAGAGTACGTGCCCATGCACGTAATTGCTGGCGGCCGAGCAGAGATAAATGGCCGCGCCCGCCAGATCACTTGGCTCTCCCCACCGGCCCGCGGGAATTCGTTCCAGGATCTGTCGATTGCGATTTGCGTCTTCACGTAACGCTGTGGTGTTGTCTGTAACCATATAGCCCGGCGCAATCGCATTCACGTTGATGGCTTTCGACGCCCATTCATTCGCCAACGCTTTAGTTAACTGTACGATTCCGCCCTTGGCCGCCGCGTAAGCAGGGACAAACACGCCTCCTTGGAACGACAAAATCGAAGCGATACTCACGATCTTTCCGCCTCGCTTCTTTTCCACCATTTGGCGCGCCGCCAGTTGCGACAGTCGAAATACGGATGTGAGGTTCACGGCAATCACTTCATCCCAATTTTCCTCGCTGTGTTCTAGTGCCGGACTTCGCCGGATCACGCCCGCGTTGTTCACCAGGATGTCGATAGATCCAAAAGTCGCAACCGTCTTTTCCACCAATTCTTCGCACACACTTTTTTCGGCCACATCGCCTGACACGTAGATTGACTCTCTTCCCAAGGAACGAATCTTGGTGCTGATTTGATTTGCATCCTCACCCCTGCCGTGACACGCGACATTGGCCCCTGCTTCGGCCAGCGTTATGGCGATGTCCGCGCCCAGACCTCTTCGCGATCCGGTCACCAGCGCGTTTTTTCCGTTCAGTTGAAACGCATCCAAAATCATTTTGGCGTACTCTCCAATCGGGGAGACTTTTCTTGGAACCGCAACTTAATTCTTTTTCCCTTGCTCCAGCCCGGAGCTGCCCGTATTGAAATCCGCCTGCACATTCACCACCCCAAATTGACGGTCTTCCACTTCACGGTGTGCCGCCATCGCCCACAAAAATCCAACCCGGTGGCCCGGAACAGAAACATTCGGATGATAACCACTCGGCATCAGCACCACGTCTCCCTCGCGCACGATTGCCGCGAATTCCGGGTTCTCCGTGTTGTTATAGACCAGTTGAATCGCATAGGCAGGGTGCGGCATATCCACATACACGTAAAGCTCCTCCAGCATCTTGGAGTGTTCGTGCGGAGGCCAACTCGTCCAATTCCCGGGAGCAGAATGTGTAAGTCCCGCAATCAATCGGCCGGCCTCAATGTTTTTTGCAAGCAGCATATTCAGGTTCCGCGTTGACGCCTCGCCTCCCGTTTGGAATTTCAGCCCCGGGTCTTTCGCCAGTTCGGCGTAGCGCACAATTTGCAGCGGGTACTTCTTCGTGACGTCCGCGGAAAACTCCGCCATGTCCACGGCCGTTTCTGTGCGTACCTCCACGGTGGAATCGCGGGGTACATAGATCGCGTCATATTTTCCAATGGGTGTCGTGCGGCCATCCACCACCACTTCCGCTTCACCTCTCATGCAAATTAACCCGGTTTCGCGATCGCCGGTATGGAAACTTGCCGATCTCTCGCTGGCATTCAGAATGATTCGCCCGTACGCGAGATGCTTCATAGCGCTGTTGCCAGGTGAAACGGAAATGTACCGTCCCACTCGCGCATTCGTCTTTCGGAACACTAAATTCTGCTCTGCCGATGCCTGCGAACTCATCTTCTGGCCCTCCGGAGCTCTTCACTCATCTCATGCTAAACAACAGTTTACTTCGCTTCCACCTGCAATCTAGTTGCTTTGCTTCTGCGCCAGTCGATCCACTTCGGAAGCCGCCAGCAGAAACGCACCCACACCGTAAACGTAACTGGACGTCGGCTTGAATTTCCCTGGCGCATCAGAAACGGATTGGATGCACCCGAATCTTCCATCCGCGTAAATGTGCTGCAACATTCCCTTCCACGCCTTCTCAACGACGGGCGTGTACATCGCCGGATCCAGGATGCCGTGATTGATTCCCCATGCCAACGCGTAAGTAAAAAACGCCGATCCGGAATTCTCAGGCAATGGGTAACTCTCCGGATCGAGCAGACCCGTCCGCCACAGCCCGTCACTTCCTTGAATCGCCGCGATGGCCGCTGACATTTCCCGGAACTGCTCTACAAACCGCGCGCGCCCCGGATAATCTCTCGGCATGTATTCCAGCACCCCTGCCAACCCCGCTATCACCCAGCCATTCCCGCGAGACCAGAACACTTTCCTCCCGTTTGCTTGCTTCCGGTTCAGGAAACTCGCGTCACGAAAAAACAAATGTTCTTGAGGGTCGTACAGCCTCCCTGAAGTCGCTCGCCATTCGCGATCCGTGTAATCCAGATATGCGACATTCCCCGTGGCCTTATACATCCCCGCCCACGCCGGCGGACCCATAAACAGCGCGTCGCACCACCACCACGGAAACTGCACTTTCGGAGGCTCTTTCGGCCCACGCAATATCTCGTCAAACTCTTTGCGCATCGGCTCGATCATCGCTGCGTCGTGATATTTTAAATAAAGCTCAATGTAGGTTCGCCCGATCGCATGATCGTCTGCATCCTTATATTCCGTTCCCAGTTGCCACTTGTTTTCTTTGGCCATCGCCAGCATCGCGTCCGAGTATTTTGGATTTCCCGTGCTCGCGGAAGCCGCCATGAATCCCGTGTACAGCGCGGCAAACGTCCAGTCTCGGTTGAAGTCGTGCCTGACCCGCTCGAGTTGCCAGTCCGCAACCTTAACTAAAGCCTTTTCGACGGCAGCCTGCTGCAACGCGGGTGACAGATCGTCCGCCAAGGGGAGGACAGTATCCGGCGCGTCGCCCACGGAGCTAAGGAATTCGGACGGAGGTTTCTCCTGCGCTGGGCACGTCACCCCACACAGAACTCCGCCGGTAATCGTCAACGAGAAGATTCGCAGCAACCGCGCCATGCTTGCTCCCTGCGCGACAGCCAATTTGCATCGTGTTTTAAGCATTTTTGTCTTCACTTTCTTCTTCTATCGTTTTATTTCCTTTTTTTCAGTCTATAATTCCTGCCATCGCATCCGTATTCTGCGATAGTAATCTGCACACAACGCCTGCGCTGCCAATCTTTCTGCAGCGATTTCTCTCCCTGGGAGGACCCCGTGAAACTTGTTCGATCTCTTCTCCTGCTCATCTGCGTTCTTGCTTTCACTGCGCCGCCTCTTTTCCCGGCGGAGCGATACTCGATCACGTTTGAAGGAAGCGTCGAAGCAAAAATGCGTGACGGCGTCGTCCTTTTCGCCGACATCTATCGCCCCGACGATCCCGGCAAATTTCCCGTCCTGCTTCTCCGCACTCCCTATGATCGCCAGGACGAGCGCGACATGGGCATCTTCTTTGCAACTCGCGGTTACGTTGTCGTTTTGCAGGATGTGCGCGGCCGGTTTGAATCCCGCGGTGAATGGTATCCCTTCAAAAACGAAATCGCGGATGGCTATGATAGCGTGGAATGGGCTGCCGCCCTGCCCTACTCGAACGGGAAAGTCGGCATGTTCGGCGGTTCCTATGAAGCGGTCACACAAACGCTTGCCGCCATGGCCCATCCTCCGCACCTTGCCGGAATCTTCCCCACGGTCACGGCTTCCGTCCCGTTGTATGAAGGCGGGGCATTCCAACTTTGGCTGGCGGAATCCTGGACCGCAAGCCTTTCCCGGGATGCGATGACCCGCCGGGTCCGCGAAAATACCAATGCCCTTGCCTTGACGGAAAAGCTTCCCCTGTCGTCTTCTCCAATTCTGAATACGATCTCCCAGGAAAGATTGGCTCCTTATTTTTTCGACTGGCTCGCTCACCCTTCCTATGACGATTACTGGAAGCAGATTTCCATCGAGGAACATTTTGCCGATATTACCGTTCCTGCTTTTCACACCGCGGCGTGGTACGACATTTTTCTCGATGGTGATCTGCGCCACTATCTCGGATTGAAGGCTCACGCAAATGGAGAAGCTGCCCGTCGCGGCCAACGACTGCTGATTGCCGTTGGTGGCCACGCGGGAAGTGGCCCAAAGATCGGAGATGTCGATTTCGGGCCTAAATCCGAGGACAACGAGTGGGCAGCCATGCTCCGCTGGTACGACTACCTCCTCAAAAATATTCCCAATGGTTTGGAAAACGAAAAACCCGTCAAGATTTTCGTGATGGGCAAGAACGAATGGAGAGAGGAAGACGATTGGCCGCTCGCTCGCGCCAAAAATACACCGTACTTCCTGCAATCCGATGGACACGCCAACTCGCTTTCCGGTGATGGACGTCTCGCTCCACAAACAGCGAAAATCGTGGCGTCCGGCGACAAGTTTGTCTACGACCCCGCCAGCGCCGTTCCTACCACCGGCGGCCCTCTTTGTTGCACGCGCAATCTCTTGCCAGCCGGTCCCCTCGACCAACGATCCGTCGAAGGGCGCCAGGATGTTCTCGTTTACACTACTCCTGCATTTGAGAAAGAGTTCGAGGTCACTGGCCCGGTCAGTCTCGACCTCTACGTCACTTCTTCTGCCGTGGACACCGATTTCACCGCAAAACTCGTCGATGTCTGGCCCAACGGATTTGCTCAGAATATCAGCGAAGGAATTCTTCGCCTCCGTTACCGCAATTCCCGAGCAACCCCCGAGCTGGCGAACCCGGGTGAGATCTACAAAATCAAAATTGAAATGAATGCCACCAGCGACGTTTTCCTGCCCGGCCATAAACTTCGTCTTGAAGTCTCCAGCAGCAATTTCCCGCGCTTCGACAGAAACCTGAATACCGGCGAACTCCAAGCCCGCGCCACGCGCATGATCAAAGCGGAAAATACTGTTCTCCACGATAAGGATCATCCTTCGGCGTTGATTTTGCCCGTCGTGCCCTAGAAATCGTTCCGCGCTGATCCCGCCGAACGTGACGTCCACGCCTCGAAATTCAGACAACCTGGGTTGTCGTCACGCTGGTGGATGCTCGAGTATCGTCTCCGTCTTCGAATCCCAATACAGTTTCTTCCCCGACCAGTAGGATTGGGCCGCCATAATGCACGCTACGGAATGCGAAAAACCATTCTGTACAGTGGCATTGGGCTGTTTACGGCTGCGCAGGCAGTCGAACCAGTTGGTCATGTGCGACAGATCCTCATCGGCAATGCCTGTCGGCGGCAGCTCTTTGTCTCCGGGTAACAAAACATCCGTCCGCTTCCGTTGCGCATCGATCAGTTCGTTTTGCTCGTGATTCCCTTTCTCTTCCACAAGCGCCCATCGCGGACTTCCCTCGCCGCCGGTATTGAACAACGTCGCTTTCTTGCCCATGATTCGCGTGTAACCCGGCGCATCATTGCCAAAGCTTGTCGCATAACTCACCAAAAAACCTTTTGGATAGGTCAGAAGTGCCTGAAACGTGTCGGGATTTTCGCGTCCATCATGCCACGCAAAAATTCCCCCGTTGGCCACCACAGAAACCGGGTAAGTCTCGTCCATGAAGAAATGGACCAGGTCCGTCGCGTGACTCATCCATTGATCGGGTATCCCGCTGGAAAAATCCTTGTACAACCGGTATTCAAAATACAGTCGTGGATCAAACGGCCGGTAAGGCTTGTTCATCAACCACGCGCGCCAGTCCGTATCCTGTTCGCGAATCTCTTTCACTTCCGAGCGCCCCCGCCACCGCGGCCCGTGATAGTTCCAGGCAATCTCATATTTGGTCACATCGCCCACTGCCCCTTCGCGAATCAATTCGTGCACGCGTAACTGGTAAGGCTCGCTGCGATGTTGTGTCCCCATTTGGACAACGAGATTCTTCCTCGCCAGCACGGCATCTCGCGCGGCCTGTGCCTCTGCCAGAACATTTCCCATCGGTTTCTCGACGTACGCGTCTTTGCCCGCCTCCACCACCATCTTCAATTGAGGCGAATGCGCGTGCTCCGGCGTCGAAATGATGACCGCATCCATTTTTCCCGTGGCCAGCATCTCTTCCAGGTGGTGATACGCCACTGGCGCTCTTCCATAGATCTTCTGGTTTTTCGCAACCGCCTTCTCTCTGTTCACCGACCAGAGATCGCAAACGGCAACCATCTCGACATTCTTCGAATCTTTCAACTCTCCCGCCATTCCCAGCAATTCGCCGCCGCGCACCCCGACACCTACGTGTCCCAGCGCGATTCGGTCATTGGCGCCGGCAATCCGCGAATACGACAGGGCCGTTGGATTCAGCGCTGCGCTGCCTGCCGCAACCACCGCCGTTTTTTGCAGGAATTCTCGCCGATTCAATTTTCCATCTGCATTTTCCATGATTTCTCCTCCCAGAATTCTGCCCCGTTGCACCTGTCAAACTTCATCTCAAACTTAGAAACCAGCTCACGCGAGACTCATCACGGAACCGCATTAGAACGCCCCTCGGTTAATCGCTATTGTTTCTCGTGAATTAACGGTCAGATCGTAGTTCGAAATCACCAGCGGTATCACGGTGATGTCACCTGAACCTCTTGCGGGGCTCGCTGCCTGCAAATGAAAATCAGGCCAACTGCCGTCCACCCTCACAAACTGGGGATCTCCAAATTGTGCATCGCGATCAAATCTGGCGCTTTCTGGATTCGCGCCGTTGCACCAGAAATTGTTCCAGCCGCGGATCGCCACTCCCTCCGCATGAAACCCCGTTTCACCGCCTGCATATCTTTTGCTCTCATTCGACGCGCAAATAATATTGTCCCGAAAATCAGCCGTGATCGGCTTTTCCAGGTTCTTCACGTCATTCCAGATTGCCGCATCGTTTCCATTCGTATTGCAGTTATAAAACGTGTTGTTCCAGATTTTTGCGCCCTGCAGATTCACGGAGTTATTGCGCCAGCATCCGCCGGCCGTGTTGTAAACCACATTGCTCCAGATAATGATTCCGATGCCGCTGGTGTCGCCCAGATTCATTCCATGTTTCTTTACATCGTGAACCCAGTTGTGGTGAATGTTAATCTGATCAATCGTTGGCGTGGCGTGCCCGGAGTTAAACAGCTGAATCCCGCTTCCGCCGGTGATGTTCTCGATCAAGTTATAGGCCAGCTCCCAATCCGATCCCGAATCAATATAGATTCCGTGGTCCAGCAGCGTCTCACCCCGGCTCCCTACTCCCGCCACATCATGAATGTGATTCCCCAGCACCTCCTCGTATTGTCCATTTCCCGTCACACCTGCGGCCCTGTTCGTAACCGCGTCCGGTGCCGAAAGATCGTTGTTCACCACGCGCCAGTGATTCGACCCTGTCTCCAGATTGATCGGCCCGTCATTAATTCCACCCGTGGGGATTATCAGATTTGAGATGGTGATCCAGTGCGAATAGTTTGCGTTGCCCTTTTCACTGGCGAATCGTGGAGCGTTCACTCCATCAAACACTCCATAAGCTAGTTTCACGGGCGGTTCGACAACCACCTTCTCGCCGGGATACGCCGTAATGGCTATGGGTCCGCTGTTTTCTTTTCCTGTCGGTGCTGTTCCCGACTGCCCGCAAAACTTTACGAAGTATCGTCGTCCTTCGTTTGCGAATCCAAGGTCGGTCCAATGGCCACCGCGCATCACGATCACGTCCCCTGGTTTCGCCGCGCCCCAGACTCCCGTTGATTTCGCAAAAGTGCTTTCAGCGGTTTGCATGTATCGCCACGGATGCGTGCTATCGCCTGCGACGGCAGTCTTGTCGTTTCCCGTCAGGCTGACAAACAATATTCTTCCGGGATTCACCATGAACGTGACGGGAGCGAACGACCGCGACTTCGCACCGTCAACCCGCACTTCGACCGGCAGTGGGACTCCCGCCGCAGGTTTACCTAACGCACCGATTTGCACGGTGATCTGCTGGATGTCGGGCCTGCCCATGCCAGGCCCCAGATAGCGATAATCTGCCACCTCAGTGCCACCAATGAAAACCTTCGTGCGCTTTCCTACCCCTGCCGAATCTCCAAAATTCTTTCCAAATACCGATAAATACGTCCCATTATTATTTTCTCCGCCCGAATTCGGTCCCGACGCCAAATCCGTGTAAAGAACCAACGGTCCGGTTTGCGCCACTGCACACCCGCCCCAGGCCGTCAGCGCGAAAACCAAAAACAAGCCGAAGTTGCGACCATGTCTCATCTCAATCGGCCAGCTTCAATAATTTCGCCATCGTTCCGCCCATGATCATCTTTCTTGTCTTCTCCGGCACGTCGCACGCATCGAACATGGCCTGGTAACGGCCAATCACCGCGTCGATATTCTTCATGTTTGTATCCGTCCCGAAAACAATCTTGCTGTACGGGCTAGGATCGTCTCCCGGCTGCGCCTCCCACTCCACGTCTTTCCACCAGAACACCTTCTGGAAATCACTCAGCCGTCCCGCCATCTTGGGCAGCGTTGTTCCGCTCAAATCAAAATACACATTCGGGTTCCAGCGCGTAACCTCGCCGGCCCATTCGTATTCGGGATTCCCCAGATGCGCTCCCAGCACGGTCAGCTTCGGAAACTGCCGCGCAATTTCTTCAAGGTAGATCGGCCTCATCCGGCCAGATCCGACATTCTCCGCGACGTTAAAATTGTCGCGGCCCACGATTCCCGTGTGGAACATCAGAATCCATCCGTACTGGCTTGCAAGTTCGTAAATGGGGAAGTACTTGGGATCGCTGCAATTCTTTTGCATGCCGGAGATTTCCCCCAGTCCGCGATAGCTAAGCCCGTGAAACTCTCTCACCTGGTCAATCACGTTCGGCGCGTCCAGTTCCAGTGCGCCAAAGGGAATGATCCGTGTGGGGTATTTCTTTGCCGCCTCCGCAATCACCTTGCGATGTTCAAACGGAGTCAACACGCACGCCGTATAGTTCAGACGTTCCGACAGCTTCAGAAACGTACCTACAAAATCCGGCATCTCTGAACCATAGTGCATGTGCATATCGACAATTCGGTTCTTGCCGGCGTCACCGGGCACAGGTTGCGGCGCCTCGCTCCCCAGCGAAATCGTTTCCGCCATCGACTTCTCGAACTTGCCCCACGGCATTGCTACCCCGGTCAGCATGCCCGCTGCCGCAAAAAAGTTGCGTCTCGTCAGTGGATTCTTCATGGTTACTGCCCTCCCCAACCGCCGAACTGTCGAATTCTTTTGCCCTCACCGCGTGACGTCGACTATTCTGGCAGCGACAGAATCTTCGCCAGTGTCTCGCCCAGAATCAATTTCCTGGTTGCTTCCGGCACTCCGCACGCCTCAAACATTGCGTAATACTGACTTAAGACATGCGCAACATTTTTGGGCCCCGTATCCGAACCGAATACCACCTTCGAGAACGCACTCGGGTCATTATTTGGTGTCTCCGTCCCTTCGTCGGTATTCGTCCACCAGAAATATTTTAGGAACTCGTCCAGCCGCCCACCCAATTTCTTCAATGTCGATCCGCTTAAGTCAAAAAACACGTTGGGATTCCAACGCGCGATTTCCGCCGCCCATTGATAGTCCGGATTTCCGCAGTGCGCACCAATCACTGTAATTTTTGGAAAGCGTCGCGCAATCTCTTCCAGGTACACCGCACTCATGCGAAAGGAAGCTGTGTCTTCCGGCTCATGGAATTTTTCGCGCGCCACAATTCCTGTGTGAAATAGCACCACCCACTGGTATCGATTCGCCAGTTCATACACCGGAAAGTACGACGGATCGTTGTACTGCTTCTTCACGAACTCCAGTTCGCCAAGTCCGCGATACCCAAGCGAATGCAACTGCTCCACCTGTTTCGCCACATCGGGAGCATCCAAATCCACGCTTCCGAACGGAACGATCTGCCTTGGATGCTTTTTGGCTGCCTCCGCAACGACGTTACGATGTTCGAATGGCGCCAGCATGCATCCCGTGAGATTCAGTTCATCCGCCATCTTCAGAAACTCATCCAGGTAAGCGGGATTGCTCGGATCAAAGTGAGTGTGAATGTCGACAATGCGAGGCTTCGCCGCAGAATCACCGCTCCGCGCCTCCACTCCAGGGAATGCCAACAAACTGCCGGTCCCCGTGATCCCGCACGTCGCGGTAATCACCGCCGTTTTTGCCGCCGTATTCAAGAAGTTTCGTCGCGTGAACGCTCTGTTCATTTCCGCTCCACTGCCACTCGTCTTTGTACTGATCCCTGCGTCGTTCCTAACCATCAGCACTCTAAATTCGCCGCACCAGTCCCTGTTCCGTCCCTGCCGTATTTCTAACCAGCAAGAGCACCAGCACCATCCCGAGAAACGGTAGTATTCCGGCAGCGACAATAATTCGGTCGAAGGAATGCGTCGCCGTGACATGCGGCAGATCGGAAAAATATCCGATTAATTTGAATGCAATGATCGTCCCGATTCCGGCCCCCGTTCCGCTCAACCCGCTCACCGACGCCACCGAATGGCTGACAAACAAATCTGACGGCAACACATTCGCAATAGTGGAAAACGCCGCATAGGAAAACGTTGAAAGCGCAAACAGCAACGTAATCAAATAAAGGTTCGCGGTATAAAGCGTGGGTATCAGCAGCAGCACCCCGATTCCACCGAATATCACCAACGCCTTTCGGGCCGCGCCCAGTGACCATCCCCGTTTGATCAGATATCCAGACGCTCCTCCGCCGAAGAAATTGCCCATATCCGCCGCGATGAACGGAATCCAAATGGCGATTAATCCGCTCTTCAGGGGAATGCCCTTTGCCACCAGATAAATCGGGAACCAGTCCGCTACGAAAAACCACACCGGGTCTGTGAACGTTTTCGCGATGATCGTTCCCCAAGTCTGCGGCAATTTCAGCAACTCGCGCAGACTCCGTCGCGTATCATTTGGAATCGCTTCCGTATCCTGGCGATCGGCCAGAATCATCTTCAGTTCGTTCTCGCCAATGCGGGGATGTTCTTCCGGGGGATAATACATTTGTCGCCAGACCATCAGCCATACGAACCCAAGGAGCCCCGGCACGACGAATGCCAGCCGCCAACCCCAGCGAGAATAAATTCCCCACACCAGGAACGGAGCCAGGGCGCCTCCGATCGAAGATCCACTGTCGAACAGTGCCGTCGCCAATCCTCGCTCTCGCTTCGGAAACCATTCCGAAACCGCTTTGGTTGCACCCGGCCAGTTGGCGGATTCGCCCGCTCCCAGCAAAAATCGAAACGTCGCAAAGCTGTAAAGTCCGCGCGCCAAGGACGTCGAAATCGACACGATCGAATAGAGAAATACGGTAATGCTCAGGCCACGCCTTGTGCCCACGCGATCCACCACTCGCCCGAACACCGTCTGCCCAATGGAATACGCGATTCGAAATCCAATCAAAATGTTCGCGTAGTCTGAATTCGTCCAGTGAAAATCCTGCTTAAGCAATGGCGCCAGCACTGACAGCGTCTGCCGGTCCACATAATTAATGATGGTGGAAGCAAACAGCAGCCCGCCAATCCACCATCGCAGATTCGCAATCGGTCGCACGCCAGATGGAGCATTCTGGAACGTAGTCATCATTGCGTTCCACAGTCAGCGTCACACAGGGCAGCGGGACCGCCACTGAACATGAGAATTTGCCCGGCCACCTATTTTGCCGTCCTTGTTTTCGCACTCAGCAGCGCAGCGGACTCCTCATCCAGGTAAAGCGTGGTGTTCGGATGTGTTCTCAAGATCGACGACGGATTCAACGGACCGATAGTTCCTTCGCAACACAGTTTCACTGCCTGCGCTTTTCTGTCCCCCGGCACGGCAACAATGATCTCCTTCGCCCGCAAAATCTGTCGCACCGACATGGAAATCGCTTGTCGCGGGACTTCGGCGGTCGTGCTGAACCATCCCTCGTTCACCTGCTGCTGGCGGCATGTTTCGTTCAGGTCGACTACCAGGTAAGGCTCTTCGGTTTCAAAATCTGCTGGAGGATCGTTAAACGCAAGATGCCCGTTCTCCCCGATTCCCGCAAACAAAATGTCCACAACATCCGAATTCAACTCTTTTCCTGCCAGCTTTGCCGCTTCTGCGGGATCGCCATCAGGATTCAATAAGTGATAGCGGGTGATCCCCGTTTTATTGATCAGCCGTTCCTTCAAATATTTTCGGAAGCTTGCGGGATGGTCCTCCGGCAAATCAACGTATTCATCCAGATGGAACATCTCAACACGCGACCAATCAATGCCAGGCATGCTGGTTAGCGCATCCAGAAATTCAAATTGCGACGCACCCGTCGCCGCCACCACCCTTGCTCGGCCCGTCTTTTGAATCACGTTTCGGATCGATGCTGCAGCTTGTTCTGCCGCCGCCCGTCCCAACTCATTTTTGTCTTCCAGAACCTTGATAAGCACTTTGGCTACCTTTCCCCACGCTCATTCGATACTTTTCTTTAGCTCACTGGATTGCGACTGGCGCTCGCCGTCCAGAATCCAGCCATTCTTTTCGAACAACCGTGTCACCGCTCCAGTCCTGATACTCCCGCCGCTCCTTCTGAATGTTCGCGTGCTTCGAGCGTGCGATCCATCCGTCCAAAACCAAAATGTTCAGCATCAACTGGCGCAAGGGATGATAGTTATCCTGCCGCGCCACGTGTGCTTGATACGTGAATTGCCGGTCTGTAAACAGCGTGAATCCCGGCAGGCCGCGCTTTCTCTGAGAGAATTTTTCGACAATCACCCGGTAGGCCAGCTCAAAATAGTTCGCCGCCCATTCCGCTCCGGTGCGTTCATACACTTTCAGGCACGCCACCAGCACTTCATTCATTCCCCATAACGTTTTCATGTAGTTGTATTCGCCCACGAAGCGAAATGCGAAATCTGTTCCCACCGGTGTCTCTGGCGGCCACGGATATCCGCCTTGATCCACATTTACCCACTGGCACATCCCGCCGTAAACGCGGTCCCAGCCCACGTCCAGGTGTCGATGAATCCGCTCGGCGCACAGCTTCCACAGTTCGCGGTCGCCTCTTCGATCCGCCTCGTCCATCACCATCCACAGCACTTCTAGGCAGTGCCCGACCCGAGATTTGCGCTCCTCGCTTTTCGGCCTCGTGAAATCGAAATACAGCATCTCCGTGTTCAAACCGATCTCCGCGTTGTAGTGACGGCGCATAATCGCATCGAGGGAATGCTCCGCAATCTCCGCTATTTCTGTATCGTTTCCGCGCTCAAGGATCTGTGTGGCGATTCCCAGATTCAACATCCAGGTTCCTTGCGGCCGCACGCACGGCCCATCCGGTTTCAGTTCGGGAAAATCAGGACCCGAGTAGCGGAATTCCGGTCGATTGAAATATCGAAAAAGCTTTTTCAGCAGATCGCCGGCCATTTTGCGTGCCTGTTCATCCTTTGCCGCCACCGCGTATTCCTGCAGTCCTTCCGCAATGAAATAGACTCCCTCGATGTCTCCCCCGAACGGTTTCAGAACCTTCCCTTCACGAGTAAATTTCTCTGCCCACCATCCATCTACCTGCAACGCATGCTGAAAAACAAATTCTTTTGTTTTTCGGGCGATCTCCAGGTATCGCTCATCCTGCCCGAAATGGTTATAGAGAAAGCTGTAGACCCACATCGCTCTTCCCTGGAACCACATCAGTTTGTCGGTGTTCACTAGCGTGCCGTCGTAATCCAGGCTGCACATGATTCCGCCATATTCATGATCGATACCGTGCTGATCCCAGAATGGCAGTTGTACCTTGAACAGCTCGTCGTGAAATGTCTGTCTCAATTCGGGGAGACTCATTCCGGCAAGCCTCACATTGGATATTGTTTTGCTTTCAGCATCCTGAACAATCGGTCGTGCAACGCCCGCGCTGCCAAACGCTGTTCCAACCGAGGCGGCTCCCAGCGTTCCGAGGAACGCGCGCCGTTTCATTTTTGGCTCGTACTCCGGCATTTAGCTCGCCTCCTCGCGCTCGCTGTCCACCGGCGAACCGTTCAGCGCCGACAACGAGACTTTCTGGCGTCCATTGACGTCGAAATTCTCGGTGCTGAGCCACGCCTCCAGCGCCGTCTTGCGCGCGGGCCATTCCGTATCCACAATCGAAAACCACGCCGTGTCGCGATTCCGGCCTTTGACGATCATGTGCTGGCGGAAAATTCCCTCGAACTGAAATCCCAGCCGCCCTGCCGCTCGCCGCGAAGGCATGTTCTTCGAATCGCATTTCCACTCATACCTGCGATATCCCAACTCCTCAAACGCATAATGCATCATCAAGTACATCGCTTCCGTTGCATCCGCGGTTCTCTGCAATTTCGGCAAATACACGATGTTTCCGACTTCAAGCACACGGTGAATCAACTCGATCCGCAGATAGGATGCGTAGCCTGCCGCCAACCCTGAAGCCTTTTCGACAATCGCGAAAAAAAACGGATCCTCCGACGCCGCCATCCATTGCATATGTGATTCAAACGCGGTTCGCTCAGAAAATGGTCCATGCGCCATGTAGGTCCACAGTTCATCGCGCCCGCGTGTGCCCTCCCACAGCGCATTCCCGTGCGCAACCGGATCGATAGGCGTCAGTAAAACAATCCTTCCGTTGAGTTCGATTCGTTCAGGCCGCTTCACACGCAACGGCGAAACGACTGCTCCTGCGCACCCTTCGAGGCTCTCGGGAGTTTTCGCTCTTTCACTCATTTTCCATGCACCTGCAATGCCACGCGCTCCCTGGTACGGCAGGCCGTGTAAATCGCTTGTACCAGCGCCAGACTTCGTCGCCCTTCTTTTCCACTGCAACGCGGACTCCGTTTCGTTTCAATCGTTTCGATAAAATCTTCCAGTACCGCCTGATGCCCGCGAAAATCGCTGACGACCGGAGAAGACTCGCTGGCATTCTTGTCGTCTCCCTGCGGCGCTAGATCGGCATGCGAACCGCGTAGATCCGCCGCGACCAATCGATCATGTTCAACAATCATCGTTCCTTCCGAACCCGTCAGTTCCAGCCTCCTTGGATAGCCTGGATATACGGAAGTCGCTGCCTGCAGCACTCCGGTCGCGCCATTTGCAAATTCCAGCAGTGCCACTAACGTATCTTCTCCCTCGATTGCATGCACAGCCGTCTTGCTTTGCGCCTGAACACTCGTCACATCTCCGAATAACCAGAGCAACAGGTCAACGGTGTGAATCGCCTGGTTCATCAGCGCACCGCCGCCATCCAATCGCAACGTGCCTCGCCACTTCGAATCTCCGTAATAACTCTCGGGACGAAACCATTTCACGCGCGCATCAGCCAGTACCGGACGGCCCAATCTTCTCTTGTCGATCGCTTCTTTCACCCGCACGATATCCGCTTTAAATCGGTCCTGGAAAAATACTCCGAGCTTCACTCCGGCCTCATCAGCCGCCGAAATCAATGCGTCTGCCCTTTCCAGATTGATATCGATTGGTTTTTCTGTCAGTACGTGCATTCCGTGCTGCGCTGCGGCGATTCCCTGCTCCGCATGTAGCCCGGAAGGACTCCCGATCGCCACCAGATCCATGGGGCGATGACTCAAGAATCGTTTGAAGTCCGAATATCCCGCGCCGCCGTACTCGCTGGTTAGGCGGCCAATCTTCTGGAGATTTGTTCCATATACGGCAACGATTTCGACCCCGGGAATCGCTCGCGCCGCGCGAGCGTGCGTCTCAGAGATATTTCCGCCGCCGATCAATCCCAACCGAATGCTCATAAAGCGAGTCAACCCGTGGTCAATACTTCAATAGCCCTTGCCAACTAGTCAGCACCCCTGTTCAGCCGCTAGCAGCGATGCCGAGTGCACATCGAGATATAGTTTGGCATTCTGGCATGTCCGCAATATCGATCCCGGGCACGCCGTGGAAATCGGGCCTTCCAGCGAGTTGCGCACTGCTTCTGCCTTGTGAGCGCCGGGAACACAGCAGACCAGGTGCGCTGCCTTTATCGCCATCGGGCAGGTGAGGGTGTAACCGCCCTTCGGCACGCTCTCAAGATTCGGAAAGTGCCCTTCGCCAACCTGTTGTAAGCGGCACCGCTCGTCAAGTGTGACTGTTCTCACCGTTCGCGGATCGTTAAAGTCCGCTTCATGCGGGTCATTGAACGCGATGTGCCCGTTTTCTCCAATTCCCAAAAATATTACGTCAATCGGTTCCTTCAACAACAAAGCCGCGTATCGTTCACATTCGGCAACGGTATCCGCAGCCTCACCATGGAAGTAGTTCATTTTCCCGGGATGCACACGGTCAACGAACTGTTTTTTGACAAATCCTCCAAAACTCGCCGAGTGCGTCGAAGGAAGCCCCACATACTCATCCAGGTGAAACACTTCGACTAAGCTCCAGTCAATCTCTTTCGCCTCCACTAAGTTTTCCAGCATTTCCAGTTGGGAATTTGCCGCGGCCATAACCAGTCGCGCCCTTCCCCGTTCGTGGATCGCATTTCGGATATGCGTTGCGGCTTCCGCGGCAGCCTCTCTGCCAAGAAGCTCTTTCGTTTCATAAACGCCTACTGCCAACGATCCTGCGTGGAACTGTCGTGGTGTCACCTTCATACCCTGATCCTCTGTCTCTGATTCCCTCTCACTCTATTTATAAAGATCCGCGCCCGACCGGTACTCCATCTCGTCGTGCTTGCCCTTCGCCGCTACCGCTATTTCTATTCTTCCAATCGTCAGTCCCGGCGAATACGCCGTCACTCGGCACCGTCCGATTCGATCCGTCGCCCGCAATGCCACAACGGTCATTCCCGCCACGACATTCCATGTCAGCCCGGTTGGATGCCCTGCCCACGATTGTGGCAGTAATTCTCCCGGCCCATACCACGTAAACGATATATCGTTCACCGCATTCGGAACCACCGTGCCGTCCTTATCCACGATCATTGCGGTAATGTATGCCAGACTGTCGCGATTTCCAGAAGCAATATGATCGACATCTGAACGCAGCACAATCGCCGTAGCCGCCCCCGCGGTTTTCCGCGTGTCGACAACCCTTTCTGCTCCTGATTTCCCGATCGCCTCAAGCGTGCCGCCCTCGTAGCCAACTTCCCACACACGCGGTGCATGTGCCAGACCTGAGTAATCCCCTTTGCCCTTCACTCCCAGCGATTTCCCGTTCAACTTCAATTCCACCTGCTCGCAATTGCTGTACACCTTGACCGTTTTCTTCTTTCCCTGATCCCCCATCCAGCTCCAATGCCCGCAGATATGCACCACGGGCTTCTTGCTCCACTGGCTCTGGTAGAAATAATAAACATCCTTCGGAATTCGCCACGAATCCGCCATGCCAAATGCCAGCACATGCGGTGTCACCGAGTCGTATTCCTCGCCGTCGTAATCCAATTGATGCCACAGCACGCTTCCCGCAATCCACGGCCGCAAATTGACCTGGCTCAGGAATTTCTCGTGACTGTCGCACCCCAGGTCTTCGCTGCCCGGGCCCATTCCATAGATCCCGCGGCCAATTTCTGCCGCGGAATATTCTTCAATCAGAAACTTGTGCGCCGGGAATTTCGCGTGGTCTTTGTCGTCCTGTTCAAACGACCCGTACAGCCCCACAACATCCAGCACTTCCTTCACTTTTTCCGCGCGCGGATCATGCATCGTCACCAGCCGCGAAGGGTCAAGTTCCCGATAGCGCAACAAAAGCTTTCGTACCACATCAACCGATTTCTCCGGGTCATCTACCTCGCCGGACAATCCCCAGAGGATTACGCTGGGATTGTTTCGGTCGCGCTCAATCATCTCTTTCGCGGTCTGCGCCTGTATCTCAAAGTATTCCGGTGTGTTTTCTACCTCTTCGCCTACAAACAATTCTTCCAGCACCAGGATCCCCAGCCGGTCGCAGGCTTCGATGACAGCCGGATCATGCGGGTAATGGCTGGTGCGGAAGAAATTGCAACCCATCTCGCGGATATTCAGCATGTCCGCGTAGTGCCGCGAATTCGGCAGTGCGTCGCCCATGCCCGGATACGATTGATGCCATGTCGTTCCTTGCAACTGCAAACGCTCGCCATTCAGGAAAAAACCTTTGTCCGCATCAAAACTGAACCACCGCAACCCCAGCGGCACTTCTTGCGCGTCCCGGATCTTTTCGCCTTCCACAAGCGACGTGCGAATCCGGTACAAATAGGGTGAGTCGGGAGACCACAGCCGCGGATTTGCCACATTGATCTTTTGCTGCGTAACAGTGCCCTGCTGCACGGCATTCGCCTCTACAGGCGACGCCGCTTTTCCCACTACCTTGCCGTCTTCATCCACAATTTCATGCACGATCTTGAATCCGCCCTTACGCCCTTCCGGATTTCCAATCGCCGCATACACATTCACGTCCGCCCCACTCCTGCTCACCGCGGGCGTTCGCCAGTACACACTCGAGAGATAGACCGGCTCGCTCGTTCGCAGCCAAACGTCTCGGTAAATCCCTCCATAAAATGTCAGGTCCGTTTTGATCGTGGGCGCGATATTCTTATCGTAAAGATTGTTCACCTTTACGGTCAGTACGTTTTCCTTTGACCCGAACTGCGCGTGCTCGGTCACGTCGAATTCGAAACTGGTATATCCGCCCTTGTGCTCGCCGATACGGCTGCCGTTCAGCCAGAATTCCGCTACCTGATTTACTCCCTCAAATTCCAGAAAGATCCGCTTCCCGCGCAACTCTTCGCCCAGCACGAAATGCTTTCGATACCACCCTAATCCGCGGAAATATCCCGCGATTTCGTCGCTGCCGTCCTGCGCGTTCCATGTGTGGGGAAGGTAGACCTGCTCCCAGCTTGAATCTGCAAATGCCGGCTGTGTCGCCTCCAGGAATTCCGGCTCAATATCCGCGCCGGTCTTCGCGTCGCGATCAAACGATCCCAGCGCGCCGCCCCCATGCGCTTGCCGCCGAAACAGCCATCCAGAATTGAAATTCTCTCGATGCCTTGCACTTGTTTCTTCGCCGCCAAGTGTTGGCCACGGTGTCGCAAGCCCAACCGCAACTATCCCGATGAATTCTCTGCGTCTCATGAAGATCCTAAGCTGCGCGCCGCAATCACGCGCACACTACATCCATCGCATCCTGCACCGCCAGGCGCGTTCAAGAGGCTGCGTCTTGGTATCCGCAGCCTCTCATCCGCATCCTCGACAAATCGTCTAAGAGGTTATTAGAACTCCAGCCGTATGCCCAGCTGTCCGTGTCTCCACTGGTTGCTTGGCTGGCTGTCCTGGAACAATCCGAAGGGGCTGGCTACGCACGGATCTCCTGGCCCGGCGCAACTGACTCTCGAGTTCGGCGCTCCAAAGTTCGGGTGGTTGAACGCGTTGAAGAATTCCCCACGCAGTTCGAGTGAAATGTTCTCCCGGATCTTGAACATTTTCGAGATATTCATATCCAGGTTCCGTATGGGGTCTGTCCGGCAAGACGAAATGTACCTCGGCGTATTCCCCGCAATCTGATCTCCCGGATTTGAAAACGCAGCCGGGTCGAGGTAAGAGCCCTTCCCATTTAGCACATCGTGTATGCTCAACCCAGTGCATGGATTGCCGATCAAGTCTGGACGCTGCGAGCCTCCACTGATGTGGTTTGACGACATGCGAATGGGAATTGGCTGCCCTGATTGGAAAGTGATGAAGCTTCCAATCTTCCACCCGCCAATCGCTGCATCCACATATTTGTTCACATCCTTGCCAAACGCCTTGCCCCGCCCGAATGGCAATTCGTAAGTTGCAGCGATTACAAATCGTTGTGGAGTGTCGTTTGCGGATATGCTCCATTCCGCCGCCAGATCATTCTTGTCTTGTACCGGCCCAAAACTGCCCAAACGGCTGCCCAGTCCCGGGTTCGCACCAGCGTCGGCGCTCGACAACTGATGCGCGTATGTATAGTTGCCCGTAAAACTCAACCCGTAGGAGTAGCGCTTCTCAAATCGGATTTGCAGCGAGTTGTAAGTCGCACTTGCTGCAAATGGCGTATACCCATAGAGTGCCGGGAATTGCGGGTGCGGCAACAACGTGTACAACCGGGGAATCTTGTCGCCGTTATATTCGGAAAGTGGTTCGTTGAATAGCGGCGCTGGCTGTCCCGGCAGCTGTACGAACAAATACTGGAACGGGTTTGGAACCTGTTGGTTCAAATAGGCAGTTCCGCAAATGTCAGGCAGACTGGGATCCGGATTTGGGACGCATCCCACGCGGTTCGCTGCGCTCACAAAGTTCTGGCTGCGTAGCGTCTTGTCGTAAGGTAAATGTGTGCTGCGATTCGCCGAATAATTCACTTCCACCATGAACGTCTTCCAGAACTGGTGTTGGATCCCGACGTTCCATTGGTACACTTCCGCATTTCGCGAGTTCAAACCCGCGTGATTGAAATTCGCGAACCCGTACAAGGTCTCCGCGCCGTATTTCCCGTCCTGAGGAAAACTGAACCCGTTTGGAAATGGGTTGCTCATCGACGCGACCTGCGTGAATCCGCTGTCCAGCGTGGAGTTGAATGGCACGGAACCATTCCATGCTGTCCCTCCATACTGCCAGTTGGTCGTAAAGCTCAGTCCGTAGTAGATTCCTACTCCGCCCCGTATTGCCGTGAAATCGTCCAACGCATACGCGAACCCAATGCGCGGCCCTACGTTGTTCCAATCCGTGTTGCTGTGTCGCATATTCGAGGACGCAAGGATGGATGTCCCGGTCAATTCTCCGCCAGGGAAAGCTCCCAGTGCGGGCACATTGATTCCGGAATCGCACGTGAAGCATGTGAATTGGTTCCGGTTAAACCGTTCCGTGTAAGGCGTGCTGAACTCGTACCGCAATCCCAGATTCAACGTGAGTTTCGGCGTCACTCTCCAGTCGTCTTGCATAAAGAAACTGGTTTCCATCGATTTATTGGCAACCGCTGGAACTTCCGTCAGCACATCCTGGTTATACGGGTAATTGATCAGCAGCGAGGCCAGATCGTTTCCATCTTCAACGTCATTTGCCCCGCTTCCACCCAGCACGTCTTGCGCGGTGTTGTTTTGATTGAACGCGAAGCCTCCCGCCGTATTGCTCGGCTGGAAGAAGTTATTCAGGTAGATCCGGCGCTCTCCCCCAAACTTCAGCGTGTGCTTTCCCATGCTCTTCGTCGCCACAGAACTGAACGACCACTGCGTGTCCGTCTCTCTCGTTACCGTGCAGCAGGCGCTCGTATTCAATCCCTGGTATCCAGTATCGAAACTGATCGATGGGAATGCCGGTTCGTTGTAAAACGGGTTGTTGATCAGGCTGCTGGGGAAACCCACGCCGCTGCCATTGATATCCAGCGGATTCACGGTCATCTTCACATGCTCCGGCGTGTTAAATCGCGTCACGGTGAACCGGTTCGCCCACAGCCACGTGGGAGACACGGTCCAATTGTCCGACAGCGTAAATCCGTAGGTCTTGAATTCCGTCACGTTCTCCGACAGAAATGGATCCGGCACCGTGTCCGTTTCCCTTCTCATGTAATACCGGCCCGTCAGCGTGTTCTTGTCGTTCAGGTAGTAGTCCACCTTCCCATCCAGTTGCCATCCTGGTGCAGTAGTAGCCAGGTTCGAGACGTAGTTGCTCGCTCCGGTCGACGGGTCCACCGTCTGATTTGGCATGGGAAGCAAATTGATAACCGCTTGCCCCAGCGGATCCAGACGGTCAGCTGGAATTACGTTTAGGGTATCGACCCCGTTCACCAATGCATGAAATTGCGGTCGCGTTGTCCCTACCACCGGACCTTGTGGATCGTAGATCACAACCGGCTGCCCATCTGGATTGAAGGATTGCGAGAAATTCCCTGCGCGCTCCAGTGCCGTTGGAACTATCGCACCTACGCTGAACGGTTGATCGAACTGGTCGTGTTCATAGTCAAAGAAGAAAAACATCTTTTTCTTCAAGATCGGCCCGCCGATCGACCCGCCAAACTCTTCTCTCTTGTAGGACGCCTTCGGTTCGTCCGCGGCATTGGCAAACCAGCCATTCGCATCCATCCACGGACGCCGTGTGAAATAAAAACCGCTTCCGTGAAACTCGTTCGTTCCGGATTTCGTGATCATGCTGATGATCGTGCCGCCGTTGCTTCCGTATTCCGCCGAATAGCCGTTGCTCATCAGCTTGAATTCCTGGATACCTTCCACCGATGGCTTGTAAGTGACGTTGTTCGTTCCGCCTTCTCCTCCTTCCGGGTTCGAAGCCACCGCTCCGTCCAGCCTCAACTCCGCCGAAAACGTCCGTTGCCCGTTGGCTGAGAAATTCAATCCTCCCAGCGCGTTTACGTCTCCTCCGTTCACGTTCGTCACGCCCGGCGCGAGAAATATCAGGCTGTTTGGATTCCGATCAAATAGAGGCATATCCAGAATGTAGTTTCCCGCCACTGTCGTGCCCGTTTCCGAGCTGACCGTATTGATCTGCGGCGACCCGGCTTGCACCATCACTGTTGCCGTGGCCGATCCAACTTCCAGCGAAAAATTCAGGTCCGCCTGTTGCCCTACCTGCAGAACCACTTTTTCGCGAATCGCTGTCTTAAAACTTGCCGCGATTACTTTCGCCGTGTACGAAGCCGGCATCAGCGACCCGAAATGACAGCTCCCGGCTTGGTCAGTCGTACACGTTACTTCCACTCCCGTTCCATCATTTGTCATCGTAACGCTGGCATTCGGCACCGATGCTCCACTCGGGTCCATTACATTCGCACGCACAAAGGCTGACTCGGCCGTCTGCCCAAACACGTAACTTGGAGCTAACATCAGCGTTATCAACAAATAAGCCAATAGTTCAATCTTTGTATTTTTCCGTCGCATCTTCCACCCCCAATGCAAATTCCGCAATCTGGGGCGCAAGCTACTACACTGCTTCTGCAGATGTCAACATATTTTCTCAATATTGTGAAATATTTCTCACTGTGTGGAAACTTGTCACTTGCATCCAGAACGTTCCTATGGCATATTCCCCGCGTGGTGTCCGAGCGCAAAACTACTCTTAAGGATGTCGCCCGTGTGGCCAAGGTCAGTTCCGCCACCGTCTCTCGTGTTGCTAGCGGCAATCCTCAAGTCGATCCGCAGATCCAGTCAGCAGTTCACGCTGCCGCCAAAAAGCTTGGCATCGATCTCACCGACACGCGCAAAAACCGCTCCATCGCTTTTCTTCTCGGCAACCGTGATACCGTCAACGAATTTCAATCCCGCATCCTGCTAGGCGCGGAAGGTTACTGCGCGCAGAACAACTGGGATTTACAGTTCGTCTCTTTCCGTTGCGACCTGTACGCTCCTCCAGCCAACCTGCTTCTTCCCGAAGCGCTCACTAGGCAGAATCGTGTCAGCGGCGTTATTCTCAGCGGCACCCATTCCGTCAGTATTCTTTCCGCTCTTCGAGAACGGCGCATTCCCTTTTCTGTCGTGGGTAACAATATTGTTGGTGAGTGGCGTCCCGAAGAGTTCGACTGTGTTTCCACGGATGACGTTCGTGGCGCTGCGGAGATGACCCAGCATCTGATTTCTCAAGGCCATCGCGCCATCTGGTTCATCGGCAATCAACGCCTTCCCTGGTTCGAGCGCTGCGCGGAAGGCTACAGCCGAACGATGAAGGAAGCTGGCCTCGAGCCTCATTTCAGTGAGATCCGTTCCGAAGACCGCGAACTTGGCTACCTCGCCATAAAATCTCTTCTCGCCAGTGGGGAGCGCCCCACAGGCATTTTTGCCGGCACTGATGAAGTCGCTTCCGGCGTCTATCAAGCCTTACAGGAATCCGGCATTTTGATCCCCGACGACATCAGCGTTGTCGGTTTCAACGATACTCTGGGCGAACTGCTGCACCCGGGATTAACCACCGCTCGCGAGTTTCCGAAAGAACTGGGCAGCCATCTGGCGGAATTCACCCTGCGTCGCATTCGCGAACCCAACCTTCCCCCGCAACAGCTTACTGTTCCCACGGAACTGGTTCGTCGCGAAAGCGTCCGGCGCATCACTCCCGCCGCGATCTCCTCTAAAACGCCAGTGCACGCCAATGTTTCCTGATTCCTCGGCTCTCTCTGGCTATTCGACAGTGACGGCGTGACGGCGTTTTTCGTCGGCGCGCCAGTTTCTCTGTAATCACAATTTGTGAATAGTTCGTCGAGGTAAACAGCTGATGCACAGTTCGCCGAGTTCTAGCAAGCCGTTCCACTCGAGGGCCGTACAGTTTCTCTACTTCACGCTCCTCGCTATCGCAGGCCTCGGTCTGGTTCAACTCTCAGGCTGCCAGAACAACAATAACGTGCCCGCAAATAGTACGTCTCCAAAACTCTCCTCTATTCACGTCGTCACTTCCGGCAACGCTATCCTCATTGAATCCCCTTCCGCCATTTTCGAACTCTCCCTGTCCGGTTACTTGAAACCGACTCTGAAGCGCGATGGGCATTCGTTTTCCCTCGATGATCCTGGTACTTCTTCAGGACAGCGAATAATTTTGGCAGGTAAGCCGATCAATGATTTTCCGTTCGATTTGGCTCATGCCCAAGTCACTGATGTTGCTGGAAAGATTGGCACGCTTGGCAAACACGTCGAAGTAACCGGCATCACCCCGGGAACGAACCTCGCAGAAACTCTAGTCGTTGAAGTCTATGATGATTTTCCGGAAGTCGCTCTTCTCTCCGCCTCTTTTCGCAATGCCGGCTCAAACGAAATCAAGCTCGATACCATCTCTCTTCAGCAGCATCTCCTCAACGCGTCTCTCTCCGATCCTCAGGCCGCTCCGCATGACCTGACCGCCTTCTTCGGCTCCAGCCTGGCTTGGGGCAAAGACGAAGTCTTTTGCATCCCCGCAAAATTCTCGCAGCAGAACCCATTCAGCCTTCCGATCGCCGTCGGTGACGATCTCGGTGGCGCCGGCGGTGGCATTCCCGTTATCGCCTTTTGGACCCGCGACGTAGGCGTCGCCATCGGTCACGTCGAAACGTTGCCTCTCGTTCTATCCATCCCCGTGCAAACTCGTCCCGACGGCCTCATCTCCACTTCCATCGAAATTCCCGCAGCCACTTCGTTGAAGCCCGGTGAAGTTTACGCGACTCCTCGTACTTTTCTCTCCATCTCTACTGGTGATTATTTTCAGCCTCTGAATAGGTGGTCGCACATTCTCGACCGGGAAGGTCTCCCCCGTCCCACCTTCAATCAGGAGGACTACGCCGTCAGCTGGTGCAGTTGGGGCTACAAAGCGAATATCACTCCCCAGCAAATGCTGGACACGATTCCCAAGCTGAAGGAGCTCGGCATCCACTGGGCTACCATCGACGATCGCTGGTACAACAACTACGGAGATTGGCTTCCTCGCAGCGACACTTTCCCCGTCGACTCCATGCGCAAGATGGTCGACAACTTTCACCAGCAAGGCATCAAAGTCCAGCTCTGGTGGCTTCCCATCGGTGTTGAAGATGGCCACTACAGCGATGGTGGCCGCAATTTTGTTCTCTCCGATGTTGTGAAGCAGCATCCTGACTGGCTCGGCACTCGACAAAAACGGCAAGCCCGCTCGCATGACTCGCAATCTAGCCGTCCTCTGCCCCGCCGTCCCAGAAGTTCAGGCCTACTTCAAGCAGCTCACGCTGAAATTCATCCACGATTGGGATTTCGACGGCCACAAGCTCGACAATATTTTCGCCGTTCCCCAATGCTTCAACCCCAAGCATCATCACAAATCGCCCAATGAGTCTGTCTACGCCATGGGCGACATCTACAAAATTATCTTCGAGACTACCCGCGCCCTCAAGCCCGATAGCGTCACGCAAAGCTGCCCCTGCGGGACGCCTCCCAGCCTCGCCTGGTTCCGCTACATGGATCAGGCCGTCACCGCCGATCCCATCACCTCGCTGCAAGTCCGTCGCCGCATCAAAATGTACAAAGCCCTTCTCGGCCCGCGCGCTCCCATCTACGGCGATCACGTCGAACTCACCCGCATCATTCATCCCAACACGCCGCAAGCCCAGCAACTTGGCGTGGACTTCGCCTCCACTCTCGGCACCGGCGGCGTTCTCGGCACCAAGTTCACTTTGCCTCAATACAACAAACAATTTCCCTACACCTTTCTTAGCCCAGAGAAGGATGCCTACTGGAAAAAGTGGATCGCTCTCTACAACACCAAAATGCTTTCTCAGGGCGATTTCCTCGACCTCTACACCTACGGCTACGATTTTCCCGAATCCTACGCCATCGCCAAAGACGGCAAAATGTATTACGCGTTCTTCACCTCGAACGAATCGCCTTCTCTTCCTTCCGCATCCACGCCCGCCAATAGGTGGAGGGGTGAAGTCGAACTCCGCGGGTTGCAGGCTGCCTCCTACAACGTAGTCGACTACGCCAACAATCGCGCGCTAGGGGTCGTTCAAGGTCCCACTGCAAAATTGAAGATCGAATTTGCAGACAATCTTCTACTCGAAGTTACTCCCGTACCGGCCAGCGAACCTGCGGGAACTCATAAGAACTAGCCAACGACTCCACAAGGACCTGCGCATCCCCAAACCATCCTCCTGCCCAAGGGCTTTCTCGGTGCGTCCTGTCTCTACGCAATCGGCTATACTCGAACGTCCGAAAAACAAGGTAAGCGCAAATAGTTAGTTGGCGATGGAGAAAAACTCATGGGGTTTCCCGACTTTGGCTTGCGGGGGCAAGTGGCCCTGGTTACTGGAGCGGCGCGTGGTTTGGGGCGCGCGATTTCGCTGGCCTTGGCGCATGCGGGCGCCGACGTAGCCCTGGGTTTACGTGATGCAAACTCCGACGCAGGATTAGCCGCCGAGATTCGCAAGATGGGCAGCAAGGTCCTGCCGCTTCAGATGGACATGCGCAAAATGGACCAGATTTCTTCCGCCGTGGAGGAAACTGCAAGACAATTCGGCCGAATCGACATCCTGGTGAACAATGCCGGCATTGCACCGGAGAATCCTGCCGAGAATGTGCGCGAGGAAGACTTTGACGCCACCTTAGCCGTGAACTTGAAGGGGACATTCTTTGCGTGCCAGGCCGTAGCCCGCCATATGATCCCGCGGAAGAGCGGGAAGATCATCAACATGAGTTCGCAGGCAGGCTTTGTGGCGCTGCCGACGGAATCGATCTATTGCATGACCAAGGCAGGCATCGCACATCTAACCAAGTGTCTGGCCGTGGAGTGGGGCAAGTACGGAATCACCGTCAACGCCGTTGCTCCCACATTTATCCGCACACCAGGCACAGAGAGTGCCCTCGCTGATCCGGCATTTCATGCGGACACCTTGGAACGCGTCGCGGCCCTGCATCGCATCGGTGAACCCATGGAAGTCGCAGGAGCGGTCGTGTTCCTGGGGTCCCCCGCCGCCTCGTTGATTACCGGCGAAACCATTCTCATCGACGGAGGATGGACGTCCCGTTAACAATTCCCAGGATCCGACCCATCCGCTGGTCACAGCTGTAATCCGGAATTAAACTGAATTGAGGCACAATTGAAGTTGTGACCGAGGGCACCGACCGTTTGCCTGGTTAGTGCTATGCCTTCATAGGCTCATAATTCGAAAGAAGGTAAACCCATGGACAAAGAACTTTCCACCTCAACGGGAGCACCCGAAGCCAAGTGCCCCTTCGCCAGCGGAACTTCCGCGCACACGAACCGTGACTGGTGGCCGAACCAGTTGGACCTTCGCGTCCTCCACCAACACTCCAACCTGTCTAATCCGATGGGCGAAGAGTTCGACTATGCCAAGGAATTCAAGAGTCTCGACCTGAATGCCGTGGTCAAGGATCTTCATGCCTTGATGACGGACTCGCAGGATTGGTGGCCGGCCGACTATGGCCACTACGGTGGGTTTTTCATTCGTATGGCATGGCACAGCGCAGGCACATACCGCATCGGCGACGGTCGCGGCGGGGCTGGTGCTGGCCAACAGCGTTTTGCTCCACTCAATAGCTGGCCAGACAACGTGAACCTCGACAAAGCCCGCCGGCTGTTGTGGCCAATCAAGCAGAAATACGGCCGCAAAATTTCCTGGGCCGACCTCATGATTCTCGCGGGCAATGTGGCCCTCGACTCCATGGGCTTCAAGACTTTTGGATTTGGCGGCGGGCGCGAAGATGTTTGGGAGCCTGAAGAGGACGTCTTCTGGGGTCCCGAAGGCAAGTGGCTGGCGGACGAGCGCTACACCGGCGATCGTGATCTTTCGAATCCTCTCGCGGCCGTGCAGATGGGTCTGATCTACGTGAATCCCGAAGGGCCAAACGGCAAACCTGATCCTGTCGCGGCGGCACGCGATATTCGCGAAACGTTCGCACGCATGGCCATGAATGACGAAGAGACCGTGGCGCTCATTGCTGGGGGACACACCTTTGGCAAAACACACGGTGCTGGCGATGTTGCGCTGGTGGGCCCAGAGCCGGAAGCCGCTGCTATCGAGGAGCAAGGCCTGGGCTGGAACAGCAAATATGGCACCGGCAAGGGCGGTGACGCGATCGGTAGCGGATTGGAAGTTGTTTGGACCACGACTCCTACAAAGTGGAGCAACAACTTCTTCGCGAACCTGTTCGGATTCGAATGGGAACTCACCAAGAGTCCCGCCGGTGCTCAACAGTGGCGACCGAAGAATAATGGAGGCGCCGGTACGGTGCCGGATGCTCACGATCCTTCCAAGCATCATGCCCCATCCATGCTGACCACTGACCTCTCTCTGCGTTTCGACCCGGCTTACGAAAAAATTTCGCGGCGCTTCCACCAGAATCCCGATCAGTTCGCGGACGCGTTTGCCCGGGCGTGGTTCAAGCTCACGCATCGCGACATGGGCCCAATCGTGCGTTATCTCGGCCCGCTCGTTCCGAAAGAAACTCTGCCGTGGCAAGATCCCATTCCCGCCGTGAATCATCCTCTGATTGGAGAGCAGGAAATCAACGCGCTGAAGGCCAAGCTCCTAGCTTCCGGGCTTTCCATTTCCCAACTGGTCTCGACGGCCTGGGCCTCCGCATCCACGTTCCGCGGCTCTGACAAACGCGGTGGAGCGAACGGCGCGCGCATCCGCCTTGCGCCTCAAAAAGACTGGGCAGTCAACCAGCCGGCTCAACTGGCAAAGGTGCTGCAGACCCTCGAAGCCATCCAAAAGGAGTTCAACGCTTCACAGTCTGGCGGAAAAAAGGTTTCGCTTGCCGATCTGATCGTTCTCGGTGGTTGTGCGGCGATCGAGAAAGCTGCAAAAGCCGCTGGGTACGACGTGAAAGTTCCCTTCACGCCCGGACGCATGGACGCATCGCAAGACCAAACCGATGCCGACTCCTTCGCACCGCTGGAACCAACAGCAGATGGCTTCCGCAACTATCTCCACAGCAAGCGCGGCCTCTCCGCCGAGGAACATTTGGTGGATCGGGCGCAATTGTTGACGCTTACCGCGCCGGAGATGACCGTTCTCATCGGCGGCTTGCGCGTCTTGGGTACAAACACCGGCAATTCCTCGCACGGCGTCTTCACCAAACAGCCGCACACGCTGACGAACGACTTCTTCGTCAACCTCCTCGATATGGGCACACAATGGCAGCCCTCCGCCGGCTCGGAAGGCGTTTACGAGGGGCGCGACAGGAAGACGAAAGAAGTTAAGTGGACTGGCACCCGTGTTGATCTCGTCTTCGGGTCGCACTCCCAGCTTCGCGCCCTCGCCGAAGTCTATGGTTGCGCGGATTCCAAAGAGAAGTTCGTGAAAGACTTCGTAGCAGCGTGGACCAAAGTGATGAACCTGGATCGCTTCGACCTCGCTTGATTGGGGGTCTTAGCCTTAGCAGGGGGTCGGAGCTTTAGCTGCGACATAACCGCCCCTCAAAAAACAGGGCTTTAGCCCCTGAAGAGACTCTTCTCTCAGGCGAACTCTATTTATGAAATAAGTTCTACTTAGCCAGCAGCGATTTCCAGCGAATCCAGGAATCGTCGCGCGCTTTTGTGTTGGCAGGCGTTGCATCGGGGGCTTCGCCTGCTCGCATAAAACCGTGGCCTGCCCCTTCGTAGGTAACTGGCTCGTAGGTTTTGCCAGCAGCTTTCATGGCGGTAATCGTGTCCGGAACTGTCGCGCCAATCCGGGCGTCGTTGCCTGCGTAGAAACCGTACACGGGCGCTTTGATACGCGACATCGCCTCTTTGTCTGGTCCTGAGCCATAAAATACGAACGCGGCTGACAGATCACCGCGATTCGTCGCGAACCGGAAGGTTTGTGACCCGCCCCAGCAGAACCCCGCGACATACAGTTTCCCGTTTGCCGCCGGAAGTTTCAGCCCATAATCCGCCGCCGCGTTTAAATCTGCGGTTACCTGATCCGGATTCAACTTACCTACTGCTTCCGTTATCCCTGTGGGGAAATCTTTTGTGCGCCCTCCGTTGGGCGCCATGCCGCTCAGCAGGTCCGGCGCTACCGCGATGTACCCTGCTGCGGCAACTTCGTCCGCAAGTTCCTGCGCCCAGTCGCTCAACCCGAAAATTTCATGGATCACCAGGACTACAGGACGCTTCTCTTTCGATTCCGGATAAACGATCAACGTTTCCACGCTGCGGTTGTCGTGTTTGATGCTTACCCAATCATGGTGGCGCGGAGATTTGTCGATCCTGGCGCGTGCCCACGGTTGAGACCATTCTTGGGCGCTGGCTGCCTGGGCAAACAACAAGAGTGATACTGCTGCGAAGAATCCGAATCTGAGTCGGTGCACGGTACACCTCACATTGAATTCAAAAGCGAAATAAATCCTATCGCGAAAATCCTCGTATGTCTCCGAGACTTTGTACTATCGAGGAGCGAGGACTACGGATCGCCAGACTATTTCTTCGACCTCTCAGGACTTCGGCCGATCCACAATGTGCCACAGCACGCCCGTTGGATTGCTCAGGTACAGCACGCGAAGGCCCCACGGCTGCAGCGCAGGCGGCCGGGCCATGGACAGGTCGTACTTCTTAGCAAGATCTTTTTTTTGAATGTACTCCCACCACTTATTCGCGTCTTCCACCATCAGGCTCATCATGAAGTTCCCGGCGTGATCCTTCACATAGAATTTCTGCAGGATGAACCGGTAGCCTCCAATTCAAGTTCGCAAGCCTGATCATTTCCCCAATTCTCGTGGAAACCCAAATCACTATAGAACCGTCTCGAAAGCTCGCAGTCCTTGGCGGGAACGAATGCCGCCATGTTAAGAACCTTGCTCGGAACCATGCGCGCCTCCGTAATCGCGCTTGCCGTTCTCCTCTTATCGTTTGACGACGAAACCATCCCTCTCAGCACGAACAATCTTCCGCATTTCCAAAATGTTAGACGCGACTACCATCCCATTTGGTTCATCCGCCTCAGGATTATCGCGCTGTAATTGTTCATTCGCTCGGGTTTTCTCTTCAGGGGAGCTGGCAGAATTGCCGCCAGCCGCGCCGCCTGTTGACGTCCAATATTCCGTGCTGCAATTTCGTCGTAGGTACGGCATGCCGGTTCCGCCCCATAAATGCCAGGCCCCCATTCCACCACGTTGAGGTAGATCTCCAGAATGCGCTGTTTGCCGAGAACGAACTCAGCCACCGGCACCAGTGTTGCCTCTGCTCCCTTGCGGAGGATGGACCTCCCCGTTCCGAAGAACAGGTTCTTTACCAGTTGCTGCGTGATTGTGGAAGCACCGCGCGTGCGTTCGCCTTCCAAATCCTCTTTCGCTGCGATTTGGATCTCCTTCCAATCGAATCCATGATGATGGTAGAAGTTCGCATCCTCCGCCGCGATTACAGCGTGCTGCAGGTCCGCCGAGATTTGGTTGAGCGGAAGGAATTTGTATCGCTTGTGATACGGCGTCCCGTGAATCCATGCCTGAAGATGGCGCTGCATGTGTACCGCCGTCGTAGGTGGGTCGATCCACCGGGCAGTCACAAGTATCAGCGCGGCAAACAACCAAAGAAGCACCACGCCAACCACAAGCCATTGAATCAAGAGCCAGAGAAAGCCCGTCCGTGGCGTGCTCTTGCCATCTGTGTTCGGCGTTTCAGTCATGGTAGGTCTTAAGCGGGGCTGTAAGTGTTCAATACGCCACTAATACGAACCCAAGTAAAATGTAACTACGGCCACTCCGTGGGTTTGGTACTCGCATCCACGCGAGGCTGAGCACAACAGCCATTGCCAGAACGGCAATCGCGCTGATCCGTCGATTCTTAGCGCCACGCGCCTGTGCTGCATCGTAATAGTCCTCAATGGCTAGGCGGAAAGTAATTCTCATTTGCTCAGAACAATGATGGGTCTCGGAATTCCGAAAGTCTACAGCCGGGAATGAAGTGGTTTATGCAGTACGCCGTCTCTGAAAACTGGAAACATTCAGCCTAGTACTCTATGTTACCGGTTAATTAGGTATGGAACATGCGAAAATGCCTTGGCCGTGAGAAACAATTCGCCGCCTCAACGACCCCAGATTACGCTTTTCCATGTTCTCTGGCTCACCTTCATTATCATTTGTGCGTCTTTCGCTGGTCGCCAACTCGCGGTCTATTGGGGCAAGGCGGGATGGGTTACGGGCGGGCTCATGGGTATCGCATGTGGGTTCTTGCTTCTCTATTCTTTAAGGCTACTGGCTGATTTCTATTATCGATTTCGACCCCTTCGCCCGGGTTGCCGACATGGAAAATGCAAATCTGAAGACTACGAGATTAGAGTTGTCGCAAAGGAAGGCACTTGGGAATCTGAATGCCGATGCAGATGCGGCGACACTTATGTGAGGAGAGGAAATCGATTCATGCTTCTCCGACGAGATGGTTCGACACATCCATACATGTTGCGAAAACCATTCCACAACTGGAGGCCTGACAAGTAGGTATGAAAAACCTAACGGACGCAAGGTGGATTAAGTTGAAGGGCATACTCTTTCTGTTGTTAGGGCTGCTTTCGGTAGCTTTCCTCTTCCTGGAACACCCCACGCTCAGCGTGGCATTTCTGACAGTAGTTGCTGTGTGGTCCTTCTGTCGCTTCTACTATTTTGCTTTCTATGTAATCGAGCACTACGTGGACCCGAGTTACAGATTTTCTGGGCTTCTGTCTTTTGCTCGCTACCTATTTCAGAAAAGAAGGACCGGACAGACTCATGGGTGAAGCGAGCTCCCGGTAAGTCGGGCCGGCTGGAAGAAAAATTAACGGAACAACCACGGCCCGTAAGGGCGTTTCTTGTTCAGTTCTCGTACTTCTGTCTCGATGCGCGCGTTTTCCGCAGCCATAGCTTCTTCACCTTCAAAGAACGCGTGCAGGTGTTTGAAAGAAAGGTATGGATATTTCTTGTACCGCCAGCGAATCGTTAGATAAAGTGCCGCAACAGAACCTAGCAACAATACCAATGCTGGGAAGCTCGGATGAAACGAGAAGCCAAGCCGCCGAGTGCCAAGATACATGACAAACCACTGACGAACAGAGCGACTTTGCGCTTGCGAAAGAAGATAAAACCGAGAAGAGTCGCCACAAGGAAGCACAAGATGCCATCCCAATAGTCGCGCTTATAAATGCTAGTGCCAGCCGCGACTAACAGTAAGGCAATCGCTGCTCCGATGAGGCTTAGAAGAGTTTCGCGGGCCGTCATCTTCGGAGGGGTTAAGAAGGCCGACAATTCTTTAGCGTCCATTGAAAATCAGGATACTCGCTTGCACGCGAGGGCTTAATGAATAGCTCATACTGACTGCTTAAAGGGTTAGGGCGCACCAAATTGTCATTCAGCGGGTGGCCACAGAATAGTGGTCGAGAGGGATTGGGTGCCGCATCCTTACGGTTCGCCTAGGGTGCGGTTTTTGACTCTTCTGTGTACGAGCCCAGTTGCGACGCGGGACCGAGCCTGTTGGGGTGAACACTACGCAGGCTAACGATTGCCGCTTTTATGAAACACAAATCATCGCACGAGTATGCCCCGGAGGAGGCCAACACTCCAAGAAAAAGCTCTTGCCACGGCCGACCTCGTTAGAGAAACCGCGTTTACCCCCGAGTGGCCGACCACTCTCTCTGAGTCTTCTCTCGCTTCCCGCGACGGGGATAGTGGGATGCTGACATTAGTGGCTGCCGACGCGCACATACAATATTGGGCACATTCTGTCCCACTAGCACTAGCGGCCTATGGCTGTACGCACTTCTCCCTGCCAGTCTGCTTGCATGGCATTTGACTGCGCTGGGTGGTGGAAAGCGGCGGGAAAGTAAGCCGAATCGGCTAACGAGCTGCCATTCCTTTCCTGTCCTACCTGGTTATTCTCTCTGGAGTCTCTCAACTGGGGATCATGTCTATGAGCTTTCTGACAAGGCCCACGGTGGCTGCGCTCATCATGTTCGCTCTGCTTTCCGCGGCACGAGCTCAGGCGTCGAGCCAGGCGACAACACAGCCGGTAGAACAGGACTTAAACGCTCTTCGCGAGCGCGCGGCTGCGGGAGACGCGCAGGCGCAGTTCGGCTTGGGCGAACACTATTATCGCGGGCTCGGAGTTCCCCAAGACTACAGCCAGGCTCTGCTCTGGTATAGCAAGTCCGCGAACCAGGGCTTCGCTCCTGCTCAGACTCAACTAGGTAGCATGTATCAGCATAAGTGGGGCGTGCCGCGGAATTACAAGCGCGCTCTGGTCTACTATCGTTCCGCAGCGAAGCAGGGCGATGCGCTGGCAGAATACCATCTGGGCGCGATGTATCAGGATGCTCTGGGCGTCAAGCGTGATTACAAGCAAGCTCTTGACTGGTACCACAAAGCGGCCGACAAGAATCTCGGGCAGGCCGAAAAACAGGTTGGCTACCTCTACCAGTGCGGATATGGGGTGAAGCAGGACTTTGCCCAAGCGCATGCCTGGTATCTCCGCGCCGCCACTCACGGCAACTTCGATGCTGAAAATCAGCTAGGTTACCTTGCTGAAGAAGGATGGGGCCAACCGAAGAACTACCCTGAGGCCTTCGCCTGGTTTAGCAAGGCTGCGGAACACGGCAGCACCGAGGCCAAGGAGAATATCGGCTATATGTATCAGAATGGCCTCGGGGTACAAACCGATTATGCCTTGGCCATGTCATGGTTTGTCGAAGCTGCGGCGCACGGAAATGGCAACGCGGAAAATCAGCTCGGGTGGATGTATCAGCTCGGGCAGGGCGTAGAGCCTGACAATGCCAGGGCTTTGACCTGGTACCAATTGGCTGCCGACCAGGGCAATATGAGCGGCAAAAGGAATCTTGATATTCTTACGGCTGATCTGGAGGATACCGACGCGTGGCAATCGGCCACCGCGCATGTCAGCGACGCTGCCATCGAACGGGCTGAACGCTGGGCGAAGATCGACGATCTGCAGCGCCGCATCGCCGGATTAGAGGGCGACGCACAGAACCAAGAAGACCTTGCCTACCAACTTGAACATACCGGCAAAGGCAAAAACGACGCTATCACCAAGATATTCAATGCGGTCGGCAGCGTGCCTGCCACCAAGTACTATGTCGAGGCGGAAGAATATCGCGCCGAAGCGGCACAACTGCGCGCGGAATTGGCTCAAATCGAAAACCAATCCACTGCCGCAAGCGTCCCCGCCCCCTAGAGTCTTATCCTGTTTTCTCCGCCGTGCAGTAACGGACCTGATTTTCCGATAGCCCAATGAAGATGGTACTCAAGTCTTCTTCCGTGGCTACATAAAACTCATGCGCTTCATAGACCACATACATGGTGCGCCTGGTGGCGATAGCGTACTTGTCGGCAATGGCTTGTGCTTGGTTGAACGAACTAAACGAGTGCATGGTCATCAAGTGCCCTTTTACTTGGTGATTTATGATTTCATGTGCGTGCTTGAGCCGTCGTTGCCATAGAACATTCTCAGAATTGCTTTGGAACGAGCGGATGGCCATCTGCGGAAGGATGGATTCCTGCCACCCACTACGATCTGGACTGATGGATGAAAGCCTGCCGCAACCGCGGAGTGCGGCGATGGAAGCCAACATTGCGCTCAACCCTCCGGCTAACCCACAAACTCTCTGAAATACCGCCCTGCGACGAAACGAATCGCCTTCCTAAATCACTACATTCCAAGTAAGCGCCCGGAATGGGGAGCGCATTGCCTCGCCAATCCTCGACGCATACGAGCGTCTGAGCACGGCTGTGCGGCCACCCAGTTCATTGAGCTGACAGAGATTTTTGCACCATCCAGGTCACCTAACCGTACTGAATCGATCCATTTGTTGTCCGGTTTGTGCGCTGGAAACATACAAGCTGTCGTGCCAACAAATTCAAAGAGAAGAAACAACCATTCGGGAACGCTAAGGAGAATCACCATGACTAATCCAATCCATCTCCGAAAAGCACTGCAAAATCGTTGGGCGCGTCTGTCCCTCATTTTTGGCTTTGCGTCGATTGTCTTTCTCCTTCTGGGGACAATCCATGCTGTCAGCACGCCTGCTCCCTCGGGAACGGTTCTGCTGCCGCGTGGGCCTGATCGCACCATCGATCTTTCCAGTCTTGTGGGCCAGACCTATCTGCAGGCAATGCAAGCCAGCGGAACCGGAATCTTCGATAGAACCGAAGCAGATAACGCTGCAGCGGTCACGATGGCAAGCGCCGACCAAACCGTGGGGGACGTAAATCAATTCAGTTCGAAGGTCAGCGGGCAGGTATTTGGCATGTTCAAAAGCGGCCAGACTGACTTCCATTCCGTGATTGCTAACATCGAAGGAAAATCGTTCTCGCCACGCACCATTCGTGGCGGCATTCAGCCGTTCATTTCTAAATCAAACCTGAAACCATCCGCCAATCCGGTTATCGCCGTCGATGCCAGCGCGGATATGGCGCTTCTGGCAAGCGGTTCGGGCACTCTCGTAACCATCGATTCCTCAAACTATTTTTATAACGTCGGCTACCAGAAGCCTAACGTCAAGTCTGGTCGCAGTTATGCGGTGGCAACCGGGCGTGCGCTGCTCGATCCTTCCGATAAAGTTTATCTGACCGAAATGGCGGCTTTTTTGACGCCTGCCACCACACCTGACGCCAGCCCATTTTATGCCGCCATCCTGAAAGTTCTGACGAACTGCAATACCTCGGACTATGCAACGCTTCCTCCTGCCGGCCAGGTCGTCGCCACCGATTTTCTCGCAATTTACAACGCCGAACTGGATCGCCACGTAATGGTCAATCTTGCGCCAGCCACGCACCCCTGGGAAATTGACCTCGCGGAAGTCACCTTCTTGACCTCCTATGGCGCTCCATCTGGAATGGTGATGAAGGGTGGAGCCCTCGTTCCCGGAACGGCGGTTGATTACTTTGCTGTCGGCACTGCGGGAAGTGGGATCGGCGAGACACGCAAGAATTTCGTCAAATTGGCAACTCGAATCACTGCGTTTGAGAGCGATCCACACCACCATCCGGAAATGGTGAACGCCATAGTGACTCTAACTCCCATCCAGGACAAAAAAATTCTGGCGGCGGTAAAAGGAGATGTCTTTCGTCGCTTCCTCGTCTATCTCAACCGGCCGGAATTCCAGAGCAACGTTCAAAGCCACTCCACTGACTTCACGAATGCCATGGTTGCGTTCCTGAAACAAATCAATGCAGACAACGCCCAGATCACCCAATACGTCCAGACCCACCCATAGAAGAAACTGCATTCCGAATCGATTGGGGTACCGGAATCCATTTTCCCGTTTTCCGCGCTGATCAGGTAGTCGGAACTGGGTAGTGTCCGGAGTGAGTTCTTGTTTATTTCTATTCAGGCATGGCGATATCAGTGCCCGTCGCATCTCGCGGAATTTACATTACTCTTCCGCAAAATCCGAAGGCTTCCGCGCAATAAACAGTCCATACACAAAATTTCCGGACGCATAACCCGCTCGCATGGCTCGGAATGCTTTCAGGTTCGTCACAAAATTTTTCCCCAACTTTGCTGCAAGCGCCCAAAACGATTTGTCGCGGATGATGTCCATCCCCAGATCCCAAGATTTCGCACACTCACGAGACAAATCCTGTTTTTGAACGATCTGCAAACCGCTCTCAATCAGATGCGATTCGTAATCATCCATCGTCTCCAGTTCAATAAACATTCCGCGCTCGATGGGTTCGATAAACTTGCGCGTTTGTGCCGAAGAAAGTTTCCCTCTCTTGAACCAGTCCGTTAACGCAAAGACGCCGCCCGGCTTCAGAAACCGCACGGCATTCGCGAAGAATGCCCGTCGATCGTGATAGTGAGAGATGGATTCGACAGACCAAAGCAAGTCAAACTGCTGTGGAAAATCCAGTTCTTCCGCGTCCATTAGAAGAAACTGCGCGTCCAGTCCCGCCTCCCCAGCCGCCTTTTTGGCCATTTCCACCTGCACGGGAGAGATCGTGATTCCCGTCGCATGCGCCTTGTACTTTTTTGCCAGATGAAGGCTGCTTCCCCCGAAGCCACAACCGATGTCGAGCACCGTGTAGCCAGACTGCACATACGCCAGATCGGCGAGATGCTCGGTCAATTGCAGTTGCGCTTGTTCCTTGGATTCGTTGCCGCGAATCCAATACCCGTGGTGTATATTGTCGCCCCAAAGGGATTGGTAGTACGGGCTGATGGCATCGTAATGCTCGACAATTTTTCGCTTGTCATTGGGCCGTGTGGGACTGGCAGACTGCTTCCGAAATAGGGCTGTGCTCATAAGTATTCTGTTTGAATGACCAATCCTCTCTGGAACGCGGCAGCACGCAGAGAATACATCAAAAGCCGCTCAAGTCTCTTCGACTTTTCGGGGTAGATGACTGGAGGTTTCGACCGTCGCCAGCACTCTCACCACCATGATATGCTGACTTGCTTTCGTAGTGCGACCTGAAATGGTCGCCCGACTTTCAGATACTAGATCGTGGTGCACGGCAGGGCACTTAAATGGGCATTGATTCTCCCGCATTGGGCGCCGCCTCCATGGCGATCAGCTTGGGAACCAGGCCTAAGCCCATGTTCCTGTTTCGGTGGTTCGCTCTTCTCGCGGGCCTCGCAAGCATAGTTGCCGCCGTCCCCGTGGCATTACTCTCCTTCGGATCCTACGGCGTGGCCAGGCTCCTCGGTAGCGTCCGCCCCTTACGCGCCTCGTATGAATTTCTCTCTCGCACCTACGATCGGGCCCTCGAACGACTCGGCCAAAAGATCTTACGTGACCCTAGAGACACTCCCGCTTTGCGGCTGATGGTCTCCCTTACTCTGACCGCCATTCCTATTTTCGCGATCCAACTTGTTTTAGGGAAACCGCGACTCCTGCTGGTGGTCGCTTTCTATCTTTCTCTTTACGGTCTCAAGTTCCAGCGATTTGTGCGCATGTTCAGCGCCAGCCATTTGGAAGCACATCGCCGTCACGGCTATTTTTCAGAAAAATACGACAAAGTCTTCGGCCGCTACCTCGAATTTTTTCTGGGGTATTTGTACGGGAACGCTCCGGAACTCGGTCGTACCGCTCATGTCTGTCTTCATCATCGCGAAAACAGCGGCCCGGACGACACTCGAAACAACATTGGCTACGACCGAACCAGCCGCCTCGATTTCCTCTGGTACCTCTCCGACAACATCTGGACCGTCTTGGGGATTGCTCCCTACCTCTACTTCCGCTCCAGGAGCGATGAAAAAAACCGTCGCCGCATGTTAGGGGGGATGCTGCGCTACTATGTTTACTTCGCCGCCGTGTTTATCTTCGATTGGAGAATTGGCCTGCTCTTCGTGCTGGTCCCGATGCTCTGTATGAATTTCATCAACGCCATCACCGCGTGGGTCCAGCACGCTTTCTGCGATCCAGATCGTCCGGAAGATTATTTTACGAATACCGTTACCGTCGTGGATGACGTCAACTTCATGAACGAGGGCTACCACCTCGCCCATCACCACCGTGCCAGCCTTCACTGGACCGAGATGCCGGAACACTCCGAGCGAATTAGCGACAGGATGAGAGAGGCCGGTTCGCTGGTTTTCAAGGATTTGGATTTTATGGGACTTTTCCTTGAGCTGACTCTCTTCCAGAGAATGCATGTCCTCGCCCAGAAACTCGTCCCCTGGGAGCCCATGGATCAAGAACAGAAACTGGCATTGTTGGTTAAGAGGACCAGCCTTCGCACCCTCGATTAGGATGCGTTGGCCGGAGACCACTCTCTCTTCAGATCGTATCCGCTCGTCCTATTTCGCAGCGCTGGGCGGATTGAGCGTGGGATCGAGGCGATGGGCCTCGGCAAACTCAGCCTGCGCGGACTTGCTGTCATCGAGCCGCAGCAGCGCCATCCCCAGGTTGTAGTGTGCATGTGCAAACGCCGGATTGAGTCGCACGGCTTCGCGATAGCTACCGGCGGCAAATCCAGAATGACGTTCGCTTTGGTCTCGATCACGCATTCCATTACGAGCTTCCCGGCATCATTCCTGACTGCAAGCGAAATACTTTCCTTGTGCACATCCATACCGATATATTTAGTGCCAGTCATAAAGGGTTGTCCTTTCTGGAGGGTTTGAGGTAAGCACCCAAACCTTACTCCAAAGGGGCGCCCTTTCCATATTGCGTCGCGACGGCAGCGTCGAACTTGTTGCTTGCCAGTTGGCTGGCTCCCAGGCCCACCAGCGAGTCCGGGAAGTCCGGCCTTTGTGCGTAGGCTTTCTCGTAGTTAGTGGCAGCCTTGGCGTAATCCTTTTGCGCATAGTACGCGTTTCCCAAATTGTAAGTGGCATAGAATTCCTCTGGCTTCAGCGTGAGGCATTTTTCAAACGACTGGATGGCGTCTCCGGGTTTGTTCTGGTCAACCTGTGCCTGGCCGAGAGCTAACAAAACCTCCGGCTGATTCTGCTTGAGGGCCAGGCTTTTTTCGAAACTGGAAACAGCCTCTTTATAGCGCTTGGACTTGTAGTAGAGATGCCCGAGTCGCGCCCAACTCTCAGGATGATCCGCATGCTTCCTGGTGAGTTTGTGATAGGCGGCAATCGCCTCGTGAGTCTGCCCAGCCTGGTCAGAGCCGCGGCGTAATTCTCTGACACATCAACCGCCTCCGGTCGGAGCGAGTGGGCTTTGCGAAGAAATGGCAGCGCCTCCTCGGCCTTATTTTCCAACAGCAGCGCGGCGCCGAGATTTCCAAGCGCATCGGCGTTCTTCGGATTGATGGCGATGGCGGAACGGAATGCCGCGATTGCTTCATCCTTCTTATCGAGGTGAAGATGCGACGCCCCCAACCCATTTTGCGCTTCGGAAGAGTCTTTGTGGTACTCAAGAGCTTGTCGGTAGGCGGCAGCCGCTCCAAACGATCGATGGGGATTACAACGGCGAGTTACCAGAAGTTGAGCGGCTGGAGCCGTCTGAGTTTGTCGCTGCCCTCAAAAACAGGGGGCGGTAGTTCAAATCATACTGGCTGAAATTCAATCGCCACTGGGCTTCCGAATGACTTCCTCTACTCGCGCGGCACCTTACCGTCGGCGGTCAACTGGTCC
>CAVXOG010000022.1:0-71713 GCA_963763395.1 Candidatus Acidiferrales bacterium
GCTAGCCGTGGGATTGGGAATGGTTGCGCGCCACCATCCGGGAATTGCCATTTCCGTGGATAATAGTGCTGTGGCCCAACTCGAGAACTTCCGTCTAAAGGTCTTTCGCACTGTCGCCGAGTATCTGAGCTTTCGCAAAGCCGCGGAGCACCTTTTCCTCACGCAGCCCGCGGTTACCCATCAAATCAAGGCGCTCGAGGACGATCTCGGCGTGCGCCTGTTCGACCGTGCCGCTAACACGGTCTCTCTCACTCCACAAGGTTTGGTTTTGCTTAGCGCCGCGCAAAAAATAGCGACCATCGTTTCCGAAGCTGAACAAGAACTTGCTGCCAAGGAAGGGAAGGTTTCTGGAGAGCTTGCCTTGGGAGTCTCCTCGACGATCGCGCAATATGTTCTCCCCAGACTCATTGGCGCCTTCCTCTCTGAACATCCCAGTGTCCAATTATCTTTGCACAGCGGAAATACCGAGGAGATGGTACAGCTTCTCCTGGCCGGCAAGGTTTCGATTGGCCTCATTGAAGGCCCCACACGCCATCGCGAGGTCCGCGCCGAACCCTTCATGGATGACGAATTGGTTTTAATCGTACCCGCTGATCTCGAATTCGATCGCTTTTCCCGCGAACAATTTCTCTCTGCAACCCTACTCTTGCGCGAACACGGTTCCGGATCGCGGCGTGTTGTCGAAACCGCACTCGAAAAGGTAGGCATTAACCACAAATCCTTCAAAAGCGTCATGAACCTTGATTCCACAGAGGCAATCAAGTCTGCCGTCGAAGCCGGTCTCGGCATTGGTTTTGTTTCCCGTTGGGCCATATCCAAAGAGTTAGAACTACGCATCTTGAAGGTAGTGGGAGTGGCAGGCATTCGCGCCTCGCGCCATTTCACCCTTGTTTCGCGCATCGGTCCAGAACCACAAGGCCCGTCGGCGGCCTTTCGGAGTTTCGCCATGGAGCGCGCCCGACTGCTCTCCGGCGCTCCAAGAAATCGGTACCATTCCCGCACTTCTGGCCGATAAGCTCAGCTAATCGCCAATTAGGATTGCTGTTTGGACGGGTGTTTGTCCCACATAGCAAACTCTATCCATGAGTAAGAACATCTTTTTTGTCGGATTGATTCTGGCAGCCAGCGGATTAATCTCGGCACCCATCGCTCTTCTCGGCGGTCTCGTTTACGGCCTCTCCTTGGCACACCCGTTTCATGTCGAAAGCAAACGCTTGGCTAAATTTCTTCTACAGGCGTCGGTCGTCGCTCTAGGGTTTGGCATGAATCTGCACGACATCCTTCGGGCCGGCCGGTCTGGCTTCCTCTACACCGCTCTCAGTATTACCCTAGCGATGTTGTTGGGCCTCAGCCTGGGTTATCTAATTCATGTCGGGAAAAAATCAGCGTTCCTCATCAGCGCTGGTACCGCTATCTGCGGAGGCAGCGCCATTGCCGCTGTTGGTCCCATCGCCAACGCCAGCGAAGAAGAAATGGCTGTGTCTCTCGGAACTGTCTTCATCCTTAACTCGATAGCTCTGTTCCTATTTCCAGTTATTGGTTTCGCACTTCACATGTCCCAGTCACAGTTCGGTCTCTGGTCGGCGTTGGCCATCCACGACACTAGCTCCGTGGTCGGGGCCACCGCCAGATATGGCCCGACCGCACTCGCCATTGGGACCACCATCAAACTCGCTCGCGCACTTTGGATCGTCCCGTTGTCGGTCGTGACCGCTTTTACACTCAAGAGCAAGGCCCGAATTCAATGGCCTTGGTTCATCCTTTTCTTTTGTCTGGCGGCGCTATTCAATACGCTGCTGACAGCTTTCAACCCATTCTTCGGCACCCTCAATCATCTTGGTAGAATCGGGCTAACGGTCACTCTATTTCTGATAGGTACGGGACTGAACAAGAGAACACTCGAGCAGGTTGGCATTCGCCCTCTTCTTCAGGGCCTTACCCTCTGGTTGATCGTTGGTGCCAGTACTCTAGCGCTCATCCTGTTTAATTGGATTCATATTTAGCGCAGCTTCGAAGGGTCGAACTTCGGGGCCGCAAGCTTGCCATCGGGCGAGGTCACTTAGCTTTCATTTCGGTTGATCTGGACTACGGGATTCTTGCGGCAGAATTTAACGCCCTACGATGCATTATCGTCTCATGGGAGGTGTCTTTTTCTCTGAACTTTTCCTTTACTCCGCGATCTTGTGCTCCTCCATCTTGTTATAGAGAAGGCGACGATTAATTTGCAGGCGGTTTGCGGCATCAGATTTGTTGCCGCCCGATTCCTGGATAGCTTTTTGAATCAGTCGTTTTTCCAGTTCAGCGATGGATTTATGAAAAGGAAGCGCCAGTAGATCGACTTCGAGTTGCCGGGAGTTCTGATGCGCACCAAAAGTGGACACTTGCTGGAAAGTGCTCTGGAATGACCACGCGGCCGCGAGCCATGAGCACGGCCCGTTCGACCATGTTTTCCAGTTCCCGCACATTTCCGGGGTAGAAATAGTTTTGCAGCATCAAAATTGTTTCATCCGAGAAGCCGACCATCGCAAAACCATTCTTCTCGCTGTACTGCCAAAGAAAGTGTTCCGCCAGAGGAACAATGTCCGAGCGCCTCTCGCGCAGAGGAGGGATTTGGATGCGGACTACGTTCAGGCGATAGTATAAATCCTCTCGAAAAAGTTTTTCTCGCACCGTGGCTTCCAAATCGCGGTTAGTCGCCGCAAGTACTCGAAAATTGCCCTCGATTGTTTCCGTGCCACCCACTCTTTGAAAAGTCCGCTCCTGTAAGACCCGAAGCAATTTGGCCTGAAGGTTTGGTGAAAGCTCTCCAATTTCATCGAGAAAGATCGTGCCTCCTTCGGCCATCTCGAATCGTCCTACTTTGCGACCAACCGCTCCCGTGAATGCGCCTCGCTCGTGACCGAACAGTTCCGTCTCCAGCAAATTGTCGGGTAGGGCGGCGCAGTTGACGACAACAAAGGCTCTACCCTTTCGCTGGCTGTAACTGTGAATCGCTTCCGCAACCAGTTCTTTCCCGGTTCCTGATTCACCGCAGATCAAAACGGTTGAATCCGTCTCCGCAACTTTCCCGATCATGATAAACACATCCAGCATTGGTCCACTGGCGCCGATCAATCGGCCCGTTCCAGATACATAGCCGCGGCCAGTTTGGGAATGCAAGCGAGCGACTTCGTGACTTGACGCGGAATGATCCAGCGCGCGTTCGGCAGTCAGCACAATCTCGTCTAAATCGAACGGCTTCGTGACAAAATCATAAGCCCCCAGTCGCACAGCTTCGATTGCGCTGTGACTTGATCCGTAGGCCGTCACCACAATCACCGGCACGGATGCCAAGCCTGGCTGTTTGCGCAGATGTTGAAGCAATTCCTCCCCACCCATTGTGGGCATTTTCCAGTCACTGAAAATAAGATCGGGCGTCGCCGTGCGAAGCAGCTCGACTGCTGAAGCACCATCCTCGGCCTCCAAAATCGAGTACCCTCGCGCACGCAAAATCTCGGCAAGGGTTTTGCGAAGATTTGCTTCGTCGTCAACAATCAGGATTGTGGGATTCATGGAAAGGTCAACTACTAATACTCCTTTCTTATATCCTCATCACGTGCCCGGAATCGTGATCTTTACCTTGGTACCCCGCCCCTCCTCGCTCTCCAACTGGATATCGCCACCATGAGCCTGAACCAACTCGTGGCAAATGGATAGCCCTAGTCCTGTACCCGTCGGCTTGGTCGTGAAAAATGGGTCAAAGACATGGCTCAGTTCCGCTTGGCTCATTCCTTTTCCGGTGTCTCGAAATTCCACGCACGCACTTTTACCGCCGTCCACCTGGTAGTTATGTGACGCCAAGGATACGGAAAGCGTTCCACCTCGCTCGGACATCGCCTCGAGCGCATTCTGGATTACGTTATCAAAGACCTGCGCGATACGCCCCTTATCGACAGGGAGAGAAAATACCTCAGAGGGAAGTTTCGTTACTATATTTACTTGCCTCTCTATAGCTGTATCGTGGAAAAACTCCAATCTCTCTTCCACTAGGCTCCTCAAATCGGTAACCTCCAGCCGAAGTTGCACTGGTCTCGCAAAGTTAAGAAGTCGATTTACCATTCCGTTCAGTCTTTCGATTTCCTCCATTGCCACTGAACAAGACTCTTTGATCACGAGATTCTGCGTTTCGCGCCAGCACATTTGCACTCTGAGGCGAATCGTCGCTAATGGGTTGCGTACTTCATGCGCAACACCAGCTACCAATCGACCTAGGCTGGCTAGCCTCTCCGCTTGGCGGAGTTGACTCTCGATTTGCTTCTCGCGCTCGATCTTCTGCCTCAGTGTGCCGCCTAATCGATTAATTGCCTGCACAATCGATTGAATTTCCTTAGGTTCCCCAAGGGTCTCGATTTGCGAGGTCAAATTATTTTCCAGACCGCCCAACCCGCTCTCTATTTTCCGGACCCCAAGTTGCAGGTTTCGAATTACCAGCAAAGTCAAAAAGACGCTAGCCAAAGCTGCGGTTCCCAATCCTGAAATTATCAGGTATGCCTTGAACCGGTTCGCCCCCGGCAAATCCGGCAGTCGCTTAACACTCCACGCACTACCCACGACCAAAGACCCATCCCGAATCGGCATGGCCCTAATCAAAACAATTCCCGCTCCATCCGCCAGTGTTTTTTCGGCAGTCTCGTGAGTCTGTGCGGCGGTTCGAGCGACTTCAAGAACTGCCTTTTGTTCATTGGAAAGAGAATTGGCCTGGATGGGAATCTCAGGGTTAGAAGAGAAGGATCCAAGGAATTTGTCCTCTGACGAAGAATAGAATCCTCCGCTCACGTTCTCTGCATTTTGGAGAACAACACGGCTTAGTAGAGCGAGAACTTCCCCATCCGACTTGCTTATGAGTGGCAGATCGTTGTTCCGGTGGCCGCGCTCAGCCCTGTCTTCATATTCCTGGGCAAGACTCTTTGTGATATCAGCCAATTGTTTCTTCTGTTCGTTCAGAACTGACGCCTTTGTGTAGCGCAACGTAACGGCGATCGCAAAAAGGACGGCCAAGAAGAGCACGACGACTAGCGTTCCCAGGAACGAGATTTGCCACCGAAAGCTTAGCTTTGAAAGTGGAAGTCTGGTAGCCAGTGGGCACCTCCTTCCTCCGTACCAGTAAATTCATGATATCAATTTCAGGGTATGGCGGCCCTGTTTGCTGCTCGATTACAGTTGAGACATCAGGGCATGGCCCGTCGTTTCTTGGTGAGAAGACTGACCTAAATACCACCTTCGACAAATATGCTCCGCGGCATAAGCGGCGGCCAGGGAAGCCTCAACAAGCTCCGCTGCACCCTGTAAGTCCGAACTTATATAGTTTTTTTGAGCTTGCTTATAAAACGCATCAGCCCACGTGGCGATTTTGCGAATTTGATCACGATCAACCAGCGGCAGGGTCCCATTCTCTAACAACCAATGGACTCGCGAGAGAATCGACTCTGTCGCCGCTAGTCCTTCTTCGACCTGCGCGCACGCGCTTTCTGCACTCCGGTGTTCGGGTGGCGGTGGCACAAGGGAAGGAAAACTGGTGTCTGCGCGGAGGGTGCGAGCCATCACAAGTTCAACTAGGCAGGACAACCGTCCCGAAGCACCCGCAAGTTCTCGGGCACCTGCAAAATCCCGGTTTCCAAACTGCGAAAGCGCTTGTTCATATGTGCGTTTGGATTCGTCCAGAAACTGGCTGATCCCTGGAACCTGACGTTTCATTATGTGCAGATAGGCCAGAATGGCTTGAACCCGATGGAGCAAATCGTATGCATGGCCTATCCCAGCCGCTGCCTCCATGCGTAGAGAGTCTGGAAGGTGTCCGGCGTGTTCCAACAATAATTCGCGCAGGTAGGCCGGCGCGCTCTGCGCCATAATGTTCATCTTACCCATCTTCGCAGTTATCTGTTCAACTCCAACTGTTCGCCCATGGTGTGACTCCTCATACTTTTTGTGGTTCTGTTCGGATGGGGCCAGGGATGCTGTTGCTGCGGGGGTGGTACGCATTAGCATCCCTGGTTTGCTCAGAGGGTCCGGGAACTCCATACAAATGGACTGCCTTGTCTTACGATTGGTGATCCGCGTTGCTCCCACGTTTCCACCGGCACGACTGTCCGCAATGAGAAATCCTTGTATTTCGACCTTCGTACCTATTTTTGCGATCGCGTTTACCAGCAATCGATACTCCTGCAGAAAACAGATTTCTCTTCCGCCCTCCAAAACGAGCCCGCTCAGACCAGCAGCCGGCTCAGGAAGGAATTTGGATACTCGACCAGAGATATTCTGCATTTATGTTCCCCCTCTGAAACAAAAGCGAGAGGGGCGTCGATACGTTTTCGCAACTCGCCCCCACTCGCCATGACGGATCAACCGAGTGCTCTCCGGAAAGGAGGGCCCGCCGATCCAAACCCAGCTCACCACGTGAGTGCAATCATGCAATAAGCCACAGTCAGGCCAAAGATCAGCAAGATGCGGAAAACCGCCGCAGCAAATGATCTGAAACTCATCGAACTCGCTCCGATCGACCTTTAGCACGGACAGCAGTCTGTTTTCAGGTCTACGCAGATCTCCATTTGCAAGCTTTTTACCAAGATCGAGGTTCTGTCTCGAGTTCCTAAGTCCATGAAAAACCGTATGCTGAGATGCGCTCGTCTAAGGAGAGATTCTGGCTTGCAATGAGATTTGTGAACAAAGTGCACAGCCACTGTAAAGAAAGCTAACAGGCCATGGGATTAGCCGACGACAAGAATGGTTACGTTTTTGCGTTCAAGGCGATAGTCAAAGGACACCGGCGAATTCAAATTGTCTTTTGCTAAGTACTAATTCTGTTGCAGTTAAATAAAAGTTGTGGACCCCGAACAAATATCAGAACAATCGGCACCGATCGAGTGGCTCGTTGATGTGGCTTTGGCCCATGATCTGCACTGACCCCCAAGTATTCAACTCAGTACCCGAGCCAATAGGGGGAATATTGCTAAATCCGAGAGATCACGCACCCGTTTATGGAGACCAGGTGACTTGCCCTCTTCCCGTGCACATGAGTGATACGGAATTGAACGACATTTTCTCCTCGTGTATGCCGGCGTTAAGGAAAGCCGCAAAGAGAATGTTGCGCAATCAACAGGATTCAGAAGATGCGCTGCAAGAAGGACTCCTCTTAGCCGTTCGGAATCTGCACCAATTTGAAGGGCGGTCAACCTTCTTGACGTGGTTGTATGCGATCGTCCGAAATGCTTCAAGAGCTCACTGCCGCAAGAAAAGCAATTGCGTAAGCAAGATAATGGATCAAACATTAAGCGAAAGTACAGAATTCCCATCGGCAACATTCATGGACCAACAACTTTCCCCGGAAGAGGCGGTAATTCGCCAACAGCGTTCAAGTATTTTGCAGAAAATGACTAAGGAATTGCCAGATAGTTATCAGGCTGCGATTGCGTATTTTTACATGAGCGACCTGGGAGAATTTGAAACTGCGAAAAGATTGGGCGTCACTGTATCTTCGCTTAAGGCTCAACTCCATCGCTCACGTCGTATTTTGACTTGTCGGATACGAAAGGTCTACCTGCCCAATATGAGTTGCCACGCTTGTTCACGGAAACGCTATTCCGGCATCCCTTGACCCCGAGCGTAACTCTGACTAATGAAATTGAGTGCGCATCGTGAGATCTAACAGGGAAACAGCCCAACGCTGGGGACACATAGGTCGCCCACAGGTACTTGTCTGCATCATGCTCGTAGGGTGTTTTGTTTACAATCCATTTATCGCCCTGATTCACTCCAGTGCTGGGTTGTCCGTGGACCGCCTTCCACGGAATCGCGCGACAGTCGGCACTTCAGAATTGAAGCATTTCTCGCCCGTCGAGAATGCTTGGGCTATCGCGATATCGGCCGGCAAAACTATCGGCAACATTCTCCCGGTGTTACAGAAAAAAGAGTTCCTCGAGGCAACCGCTAGCTCGCCTGCGTCAGTTGCTCTATGTGATTTTTCCTCGAATTTGTGGTTCCGTCCGCCTCCGACTGTGTAGCTCATTCCCTTTTGTCTTCCGCAAATCGTAAGTCAGTCAAGTTGTCCGACGCATACTTCCGTTCGGGTTGATTCAATATTTTCAAACACAGGAAAGCGTGAAATATGGTTTCCAATAGGGGAATTCAAGGAAAAAGCATGTCAAGAAAATTGCAGATATTCTCGGGAATTGTTGTCTTACTTGCTCTGCTCATCAGTTGGCGTTGGATGGGCCACCTCCGAACCGAGGCCAGCGATTCGGATTCAGTGGCTTCCGGAGTAGCCGTAGCGGCAGTCGCGCATGTGCAGCGAGGCAGCATCGAAAACACGCTCACGATCGCAGGTGCGTTCAAACCGTTCCAGGACGTGGATGTCCACGCCAAGGTAGCGGGTTACATCCGCAAAATTTATGTGGACGTCGGGGATCGCGTAACCAATGGCCAGACCCTGGCAGTTCTGGAGGTTCCTGAACTTGCTGCGGAACTGGCTGGTGCCTCAGCGACAGTAAGGCGATCCGATCAGGAGATACGTCGAGCACAAGGCGACGTGGAACGGGCCAAGTCTACTCACGTGGCCGCACATGCCATGTACGAACGCTTATATCAGGCCTCGAATCAGCAGGCCGGATTGGTAGCACAACAGGAAGTGGACAACGCGCAAGCAAAGGATTTGGAGTCGGAAGCAAGCGTCTCCAGCGCTCAAGCGGCGTTCAGCGCCGCACAGCAGGCATTGGAAGTCGCGCAGGCCAATCAGAACCAGTTTTCGGCCCTGTCCAATTACACCAGGATCGTGGCTCCGTTCGCTGGCGTAGTTACCGCCCGTTATGCCGATACGGGGGCATTGCTTGCCGCGGGCACATCGAACTCTCAATCAATGCCTGTGGTGCGTCTGGCGGAAGTTTCGAAACTGCGATTGGTCCTTCCCATCCCTGAATCAATTGCCGGGCAGATTCATCTTGGCGATCCGGTGAAAGTGCACGTGCAGGCCTTGAATCAGGACATCGTGGGCAAAGTCTCGCGGTTCGCGGGATCCCTGGATAGCCAGACGCGAACGATGGAAACGGAAATTGATTGCGACAATCGCAACGGGAAACTGCTGCCGGGAATGTATACAGAGACGGTCCTACAATTGGCGGCGCGCAATGGTGCTTTGTTAGTACCGATCGAGGCGCTGGCCCAAAGTAATGGCGACGCAACGGTACTGGTGTTGAACTCACAGAATGTGGTTGAAGAACGGCGTGTGAATGTGGGGTTGCAAGGAAGGACGCGCGCGGAGGTACTTTCAGGATTGCAGGAGAACGATCAGGTCGTCATTGGCAATCGCAGTCAATTTCGCCCCGGCGAAAAAGTGGTACCCAAAGAAGTCAAACTCCCTGATGCCGACAAGGAGGGAGTGCGCTAATGTCTGGTTTCTCCATTCGCAATCCTTTCTTCATTATTGTTTGCTGTCTGATGATCACGATCGTTGGGACCGTCACCCTTGTACGCATGCCGGTTGATCTTTTTCCACCGATCAACATTCCGGTGGTCGTCGTCGCCACCTTTTATTCCGGGATGCCTCCGCAACAGATCGAGGCGAGTATCACGAATCCATTCGAGCGCTTTTTCACTTTGGCCAGTGGGGTCGACCATATCGAGTCGCGTTCTTTGCCGGGCGTGAGTTTGGTCAAAATATATTTTCAACCCGGATCGAATGCGGACTCCGACGTAAGTACGATTGCGAACCTGGCCATGGCTCAACTGCGGAGGTTGCCGCAGGGCACCCTGCCGCCGGTCGTGTTGAAATTCGATGCGTCGAGTCTGCCTGTATGCCTGGTCACGCTGAAGGGCGAAGGGCTGGATGAAACAGAACTCCATGACTTGGGGCAGTACAACGTTCGAAACCAGATCGCCAACGTACCCGGCGCTTCCGTGCCCCAACCATTCGGCGGGAAATATCGCCAGATCATGGTTTACGTGGACCCGTTGAAATTACAGGCTCATCAGTTGAGCCCAATGGACGTTGTCCGCCAGATCAATGAAAGCAATCTGATTCTTCCGGCGGGTGACGTGAAGATTGGGCCGTTCGATTACAACCTGTATTCCAACGCCCAAGCGCCTGACGCGAACACAATTACGACCATGCCGCTCAAAACTGTCGGTCAATCGTCTGTGATGGTCGCAGACGTTGGCAAAGCGGTCGACGCGCAAGCGATCCAGACCAACATTGTGCGCGTAGACGGACAGCCGTCTGTTTATTTGCCGATTCTGAAACAAGGCGGGGATACAAATACAATCGCGGTCGTAAGCGGTATTCGCGACGCCCTGAAACAATTGGTGGACATTCCCAAGCAGTTGGTCACACGCGTGGTGTTCGATCAATCGGTATTCGTAAAGACGGCGATCAAGAACCTGATTATGGAAGGGTCGATCGGACTTGTGCTGACGGGATTGATGATTTTGCTTTTTCTGGGAAGCATGCGCGCCACCGCAGCCGTGTTCCTTTCCATTCCGCTTTCCGCGTTGGCAGCGTTCCTTGCTATCAGCGCCTCCGGTGGAACCGTCAACACCATGGTTCTGGGAGGTCTGGCGCTGGTGTTTTCACGCTTGATCGATAACTCGGTGATCGTGCTTGAGAATATTTTCCGGCATTTGGAAATGGGAGAGACGCCGGAAGTTGCAGCAGAAAAAGGAGGAGATGAAGTGGCACTGGCGGTTCTAGCCGCCACGCTGGCGACGGCCATCGTTTTCTTTCCGGTTGTATTTCTGTACGGCGTCAGCAGGTTTTTGTTTATCGCGCTGGCTTCATCGGTAATTTTCGCGCTCTTTGCTTCTTATGTTGTGGCAATGACGGTGGTGCCAATGTACTGCGCGAAGTTAATGCACAAACACGAAGCGGATGAGGAACTGGAAGGAGATACGTCTCTGTATTCGGGCGGGTGGTAAAGAAATTCAACCGGTATTTTGAACAGATGCTGGTGAATTATGACAAGACACTGGCAAAGAGCCTGCTGCGGCCAACGGCGACGGTGCTCGGGCCTTGCGGGCGTCTCGATGCTTTGCTTCGCGCTTTATCCGTTTCTCGGCGTTTCGTTTTTTCCACGCACGGATGCCGGACAGTTCGTGATCAATCTGAAGGCACCGTCCGGCACACGCGTCGAACTCACAGAGGAGTATGTCAAAGAAGTAGAGGACATTATCCGCCAGACAGTCCCGAAGGACGAGTTGCAGATGGTGGTTTCGAATATCGGCATCACGCCGGATTTTTCGGTCATTTACACATCAAATTCCGCGCCGCATACCGCTTTTGTGCAGGCCAGCCTGCAGCGAAGGACACAAAGTCGGAAGCTATGAGTACATGAGGCGGGTGCGCAATCAGATTCAGAAACAACTTCCGCAACTCACGATCGTATTTTCAATCCGGAGGACTTGGTGGACGCGGTATTGAATCTGGGCTTGCCCGCGCCAATCGATATCCAGGTGAGCGGCAGCAACATGGACGCTGCCCACGAAGTGGCATCCAGAATCGCTTCGCAAACTCGCCAACTTTCTGGCGTGAGCGATGTGCTGATCCCACAGGACGTGGATTATCCCGCGCTGCAACTCAATGTGGACCGCGAAAAGGCTGCACAACTGGGACTTTCGCAGCGGGAAGTGGTGGACAACGTGATCACTTCCTTGACTTCAAATGCGATGATCGCGCCGAACTACTGGGTGGACCCGAAGAGCGGCAATCCATATTTGTTGACGGTGCAATATCCGGAAAATACCGTGAAGACCATGAGCGACCTGAGACAGATTCCGTTGCGCGGGCCTAAAATTCAGCAACCCACTTTCCTGGATTCCGTGGTGACCATGAAGAGCATTTCCGCACCGACGGAAGTGGATCACTACCAACTGGCGCGCGTGATGGATATTTACGTGGCGCCAAAGCAGGAAAACCTGGGAAAGATTACCAGTCAGATGGAAGACATTATCCGCATGAGAATCTGCCGGAAGGCGTGCGCGTGAAGCTGCGCGGGTCTGTGCAAGGCATGCGGGCGTCTTTCAAGAGTTTTGGGATCGGCCTGATTCTTTCCGTGGTTCTTGTGTACCTGATTCTGGTGGCGCAATTCGCCTCGTGGACGGATCCGTTGATTATTTTGCTGGCTGTTCCGCCGGGTCTTGCGGGGGTGCTGCTCTTCCTGTTGGTGACAAATACCACCCTGAATGTGATGTCACTGATGGGCGTGGTGATGATGGTTGGAATCGTGGTGTCCAACAGCATTTTGATCGTGGAATTTGCCCGACATCTTCACAAGGAAGGCAAGTCTGTGAAGGAGGCGGTCGCCACGGCTTCTCGCCAGAGGTTGCGTCCGGTGTTGATGACCTCTCTCGCGACTCTCCTGGGCTTGATTCCCATGGCGCTTGGAATTGAAGCGGGCAGCGAAGCCTACGCGCCGTTGGCCAGAGCCATTATTGGTGGATTGTTGGTTTCCGTGGTGGTGACGGTCTACTTAGTTCCAGCGGCCTACTTACTCGTTCATCGCAAAGATGAATATGTAGGAGCGCAGGCATGAGGCGGCTCGTGATCGTATCCGCATTCTTACTGGCACTCTGCGTGGGGAAGTCCAGATGCGCAGAACCCAATCCCCTCGGGCCAAGCGGCACAACCCGCCACCAAGACGAACCGCGAGGTCTCTCACTCTCCAGGAGGCAGAAGCAATCACGCTGCAAAAAAATCCGCAAATTACGATTGGGAAGCTTCGTGCGTTGCAGGCACACGAGTTTGTGCGCGAAACGCGATCGGCACTCTTGCCTACTGCAAATCTCAGCGTTACTGGGGTGGAATCCAATCCGGGAAGCCGCATCGCTGCGGGCTATCTAAACAATCCGGTCATCTATCCGCGCGCGGCGGTAGGCGCGTCGGTGAGCCAGTTGATTACGGATTTCGGGCGCACAAATAATTTGGTGTCCAGTTCCCAATTCCAAGCCAAGGCCGAAGATGAAAACGCGGTGGCTACGCGTCAGCAAATTGTGCTGGCGGTGGACCAAGCGTTCTACAACTCCCTGGAATCGCAGGCGCTGCTTCAGGTTGCGGATGAGACAGTGAACGCGCGACAATTGCTCGTCGATCAGGTCAAAGCGCCTTACCGATGCGAAGCTCAAATCCGACCTGGATCTCAGTTTCAGCAATGTGGATCTGGCGCGCGCCAAGCTGCTGCAACTTGATTCACAGAGCAATTACGAAGCGTCACTTTCCACGCTCTCCGCAATCCTGGGCTATTCCGATCGCCAGGACTTCGCGCTGGTCGATCCTTCGGAGCAAACGGTACCGCCGTCACTGGATGCAGCCTCACTGATACAGCAGGCGCTGCAACTCCGGCCGGAGGTGCGCGCGTTGCAGAATGAAGTGTCGGCGGCGACGAAATTCAGCAAGGCCGAGCACGATCTGTGGCAGCCCACGGTCAGCGCCAGCGGGGTCGTCGGACTCGCGCCGGTGCGCGATCCGCATATCGACAACTGGTATGGAGCGGCCGGCGTCAACATCAACATTCCGGTGTTCAACGGATTCCTGTTCAACGCGCGCGCCAAGAGCGCGGACCTTGAGACCCAGGCAAAACAGCAGCGGTTGCAGGATCTGCAGAACAATGTTGCGCGAGACGTGCGAAATGGATGGCTGGATACGCAGAAAGCCTACGAGAGATTGTCGCTGACGAAGCAACTTCGTGAACAAGCCAATCTGGCGCTCGATCTGGCTCAAGCCCGATACAAATTGGGATTGGGCTCGATCGTTGAATACAGCCAAGCGAATTTGCAGAAGACCGAAGCGGACCTGCAAGACACTGACGCCCTCTATCAGTATCATGTAGCCCAAATCGTCCTAGCCTACGAGATTGGCACGACACGCTGATCGACAACCCACTCGGCCTGAAGACGAATCGGTGTCACACAGGAATGATTTCTGAGTCTCGGAGTACTTCGATCCGTCGGTGATCCGCGCATTGTGGGTTGGAGCTTTTTCGGATTTTCGCTCTAACTCATTGAAAGATATGGTAGGCCCGTGGGGACTCGAACCCCAGACCTCTACCGTGTCAAGGTAGCGCTCTAACCAACTGAGCTACGGGCCTACAGTGATACAGATCAATAGTTTACCAAACTTCTGCTGACTGCCGATGACGGAAATCACCTGTGAAACGTCACCTGTAAAAATCAGTTTACCGCGCCCGAACCGTTTCGCAAAATCGCTGTCAGCATCGATTCCTGCGCTTCTACCATAGACGAATTTATGCTCTGCGCATACAGCCCGAGTTTGCCGGACACGTTGGCGTGGCGGCGAAAACTTTGAACCGTTGCTCATGCGCGAAAACTCTTTGACGCTATTCAGTAAACACTTGGATCTGTCACTAGGCGACAAACTGCGTCATCAGTCCAATGTCGCTTCGCGTCGCTTGACTCTTGATCTAATGACTAACATAATGCGCGCCGTTGCATTACGCAGCTATCGATAAGAACGGTTATCAGGCGCGTGGGTCTCAGGAACGGACCCGTGTGACCGAACCTGTTGGCCTGTGGGAACCCATCAAGATGCGCGATCCTTTCGGACTTCCCACTCGATGATGTGAAGATGTTCGCCCACTCGGGCGGATAGAGGATAAACGATGAACCTACGGCGAGCTCTGAGAATTTCAGGTACGGCGCGCAACCCTTTGATCGAGAGAGAACGTGCGCAATTTAAGTCATTGTTTCCGATATTGATGATCGTCGCCGTTCTCGTGCTTTGCCCGGTGGCGGGGCAAGCACAGACCGTTTCGGCAACGATCCCCGTGGGTGGCCTTCCCGCCGCCCTCGCGGTAAATCCCGTCACTAACAAGGTCTACGTGGCGGGCGGCTCAATATTTGTAATCGACGGAGCCACTCACACCTTTACTTCTATCAACGCTGGAGGAGAGGCGATCGCCGTTGCGGTAAATCCGGTGACCAATAAGATTTACTTTGCGGATATCGCAAGCAACCCAGGCAGAGTAATCGTTATTGACGGCGCCACAAACGCGATCACCAGTGTCGTTGATCCAAACGCCAATGAGCCGGTCGCGCTGGCCCTGAATCCGGTTACCAACAAGATCTATGTGGCGAACGGCTTGAGCAACAACGTTACCGTAATTGACGGCGCGACAAATACAACGACCACGGTCACGGCGGGCAATATTCCCTTCGCGGTGGGTGTAAATCCGGTGACCAACAAAATTTACATCGCAAACCAAGCGAGTCCAGTGACGGTGATAGACGGGAATACAAATCGGACGACCAGCATCGGTACAGGTGGTACGGACGTGGCCGTGAACCCCGTAACCAACAAGGTTTATGTGCCGAACTATAACAATCCAGGTACCGTTACGGTGATCGACGGCGCAAACAACTCGACGACCACCGTCTCAGCGGGCTTCAATGCCCGCTTCGCGGCCGTGAATACACTGACCAACAAGATTTACGTTGCTAACCAGGACGATAACACGGTAACCATAATCGACGGGGCCACCAATGCCACCGCGACCGTCAACGCGGGCACACGTCCGTCCGCGATTGCTGTGAATTCCGCGACCAATACGATTTATGTAGCCAATGCCGGCAGCAACAACGTGACTATAATCGACGGTGCCACCAATTCGGCCTCGACCGCTACGGATGCTAATGCCAATTCCCCGGACGGTATAGCGACAAACCCCGTCACCAACAAGATCTTTGTGGCAAATTCTCGTAGCGGCAGCGTCACGGTAATCGACGGCGCCATGAATTCGACTGCCACAGTATCCACGGAAAACCGTCCCCTAGCCGTGGCGCTCAATCCAGTGAGCAACAAGATCTACGTGGGTACCACCGCCAATAATGCATTTTCCGACAGCTCCGTAATGGTGATTGACGGAGCGACAAATTCAAGTAACACGGTCGCGGCAGGAGCGGCGCCCTCTGCCATGGCCGTCAACTTGCTCACCAACAAGATCTATGCCGCCAACATCTTCAGCAACAACGTTACGGTGATTGACGGAATGACGAGCTCAACCAGCACGATCGCTGCAGGAAGACAGCCCGCTGCCGTGGACGTGAACCCTATCACTAACAAGATCTACGTCTCCAATAATCTGGACAACTCGGTTACGGTGATTGACGGAGCGACAGACGAAACCACGACAGTCGCAGTCGGAGGCCTCCCTATCGGAATTGCGGTCAACCCGGTCACCAACAAGATCTACGTGGCAAACAATGGGGAAAGCAGCGTCACGGTGATTGACGGGGAGACAAACTCGACCTCTACCATCGCTGTTAGCCCTTCGCCCTCTGCCGTGGCTGTGAATCCAGTGACCAACAAGGTGTACGTTGGCAGTAACCTCGGCAATAGCAACACCATGACGGTCATCGACGGAACGACGAATTCGACTGGCACGATCACCACCGGAATGACGCCGAACGCCATAGTCGTCAATCCCTACACCAACATAATTTATGTGGCTAACTCATCGAGCAACACCATGACGGTGGTCGATGGGACGACAAACTTGACTACCACCCTCGCTGTTGGGCCCTTTCCCAATGCCCTGGCCCTGAATCCGGTTACTAACAAGATCTACGTGACGAACTCCGGTGACACTAGCGTAACGGTGATCGACGGGGTGTCCAATACCGCGACCACGGTGGCTGCCGGTAATAATCCCTCCAGTGTTGCGGTGAATTCCGTGACCGGCAAGATTTACGTGGCGAATAAAGGGGGCACCGATGTGACGGTGATTACGGAATCAAAGGCGCAGCCGAACCCGAACCCGCTGACCACGGCGATCACGCCACTCTCGGGGAACACTACCACCAATGCGAAGCTAGCGTTCCAGTTCGAGGCCGCCAACTCCGCACCTCCACCGGTGACCAATTTATTTTTCCAGTTTGATACGTTCGAGGAAGCTTGGAACCGGGGCACTGCAGGGACCAAGGCGGGGAGCTTTACAGGTACGTCTTCGGGCCTTACAGTCGGCACTCACATTCTGTATGCCTATGCAACGGACGGAGAAGAAGCTACATCGGTGATGCGCGCCAGTAGTCCGGCCATTGGAGGAATCGCGGCTTATGTTTTCGGCGAGTTGGGAATCTCGACGAACGCAACGCTCACCGCGAACGTGAATCCGGCAGTCTTGGGACAGCAGGTGACGTTTACAGCAGATATTTTCGGCGCAACGACCGGGACGCCGGTGGGCTCGGTCTCCTTCTTCGATGGGAGTACTTTTCTCGGAAACGCCGCGATCGATAGCACAGGGCACGCCGCCTTTCAGACGAACTCGTTAGCGTTGGGGGGCCATTCGATCTCAGCCGCATACATTCCATCTCCCTCTGCTGGGTTCGCCGCCAGCACTTCCGCAGTGCTGGATGAACACATCTTGCTCCCGACTTCGACGGCGCTGGCGTCTTCCGCTCTAACGACATATACCGGACAACAAGTCACATTTACCGCTACCGTGTCCACTTCGGCCAGCGGCACGCCGGCTGGCACCGTCGGCTTCTTTGACGGCATGACCCAGATCGGTACTGGCGCGTTAGACGCAAACGGGCAGACGGCGTTCAGCACCTCCACGCTCGCGGCTGGCACGCATTTGATCACGGCAGAGTATGCCGGCGACACAAATTATATTGCAAGTACGTCGACGCCGATTACGAAGACGATATACGCCCAGCCCGATTTTTCCATTGCAGCGGGCGCCGGGAGTTCGACCTCTGCGACCGTGAAGGCCGGCTTGACGGCTATGTATTCTTTGCAACTTTCTCTGGTGGGGGGCGCGCCGTCAGATCAGCTCAGCATCTTGGTGAGCTGTGCCGGGGCGCCTGTAAAGTCCGTTTGCACAGGACCATCTGAGCCGGTCATGGTGACTTCTGCGGCGCCTGCGACAGTGGCAATCAGCATAAGCACCACAGCGAACGGATTGGCGACTCCATCTTCGCCCTCTACACCCCGGAGCTTCCCGCTCAATCGCTTATTGATCCCTTGGATGGTGCTGATACTGTTCTCGCTGCTGTTGGGCCGAAGAATTGCCGGACGCTTCGCGGGCGAAGTCGGTCCAGTTAGGGCGGCCGCATTCGCTACGTCGGTCTTGGTGCTTACCATGAGCATCTTCACGATAAACGGCTGCGGTGGCGGCCCGTCTACCCCTCCTCCGGTGAATAACGGTACGCCTGTGGGCACCTACACCATAACAGTAAGCCTGACTGCGACTTCTACGTCAGGTAACGTGTCGCATTCACAGCCCCTGACGCTTACGGTGAAGTGATCGACTGGATTAAGTAGGACGGCATTCGAACCTCGAAGCAGGGTTTGGACGCGGTAGGAACCAAACTCTTGCTGGTTGCTGCGGGGAAATTAGAACTCGCAAACTAGGCTTACTTTTTATATACCAGCAACCCGCAACGTATCCTGAACTGCCCCCTCTGCTTTTTGTGACGAAGCTTTGGAAAAATGCGAAGCTATCTCACGACCAGCCCACTCCTCGACTGAAAGATGTGGCTTTGGATTTTTTCCTGCATATGTCTCTTGAAGCGCTCTAACTTCTGCTTCTGTAATCTCCAGACGAATTTGCATCTGCCTTCCTCCTTAACCTCTAATACTACGACATACCGACCTGGCTCGGTTCTAATCGGCGGCTGCGGCGCTACTCGTGATTGCCAAGGCGATGTCCCTCTGCGCCGCCAGTTTTGACTCATCCATCGCTTGCGAATACAGGTCAAGAGTTGTGGATGACTTTGTAAGGTGAAGCAATCTCTGAATCGTCTTTACGTCTTTGCCTTTATTGATGAGAAACGTCGCGAGGCTGTGGCAGAAATTTCTCGCCTGTAAAATCACCTGTAAGAAGCCCGTCTTCGGCGTACCTACACGTACCGAGGCAGTCTCTGACGGTCTCTAAGTTGTTGGGAGTAGGAAACCACAGAAGCGTGTCAAGGTAGCGCTCTAACCAACTGAGCTACGGGCCTAGAACCCTATAAGAATATCACGGCTGTGCTTTGGATAGAATTTCATCCAAGGCAACGAGTTCTGCAGGATGAGCCGGTTGCCAGGCAGCTCCCAAGCGATTCAGGGCAGCTTGGCTTTCGCTGAATGGCCGGTCTTTCCATAGGGCGCGGAAGCGCTTCCATTCTTCTTTTACATTTTGAATCTCGTCGCCGCTGGCATCTGAAAGAAAAGTTTGCACTGCTTCCGCGGCCGAGCCATACTCCTCCGCAAAATCTTCGTGCAAATAACCGCCAAAGAAATCCTGCAACGCTGAAAAATTGTCCGGATCGAACTTCGGTTGGATATGTTTTTCGCTGTGCATCATTCGCGAGCCTCCGGATAAGTGGTCAGCACATAGTAACTTTCGGATCCGTCCGCCCTCAAAACGATCACCGAGCTTGTGCACGTGACGGCCTCGCCTGCATCTCGTCGCAGACTCCTGCCAATCGTCCGACCCGCATCAAAATGCAAAGCCAGGTTGGGGCGACGCTCGCCGCGTCCCACCCAACTATCGATTCGATCGCGTTCAGCGAAAAGCGCCGCAGCGACGGTCTCTTCTGCGGTTTTTCGATCCGTCCAAGTGGACGCGGCGGATATATTCCGCTCCTTCTGCAGGCGTTCACGCAATTGCTCGTCAGTTCGGGCCACGTGACGAGACAAGGTGTGCCCACCACGATGCTCATCTCGCTCAAGGTCGTAGCGGTTCGGAGACTGATCCTCTCGGAACAGGCTGCGACTTTCATCCTCATGAGGACTTTCTGATACCAGGTTCTGGCCACAACCGCTGGCTGAAATCCAGAGTAACGCCACAAGCAGGGCAGACAACGCGCGGGGATGCATGGCGCTAAAGGCAATACGCAAAGTTGCAGTCTCCGAAAAATTCAACCGGGCGGGTCAAACTGGCAACTGTCAGTATACAAAAAACCTGCGGTGAACCGATTTTCTTCGCCGGTTGTGACCTCGCCAACGCGAGTGCTATTCTCCATTTTATGCCGGATTCGGCCAAGCTTTCGTCTAGTTCGTTCGATGGCACTTCCATCGCGCATTCCGAGCGTCAGTTTGAGGCGCTTCTCGCGGTCAGTGAAACGATTGCGCAGCAGCACGACCTCAAAGCTCTGTTTCATGATCTGTCGGAACGGCTCCACAGCGTTCTTTCCTTCGATTTTCTCGCGCTTGTACTTCACGACCCTGCAACCAACATGATGCGGCTTCACACCCTGGAAACTCGCGAACCTCACGACACTGAGCCTAAGAAAGAATTTTCCGTGGAAAATCATCCCGCGGGCTGGGTGCTGGAAAATCAACGGCCGTTCCTAACCCTCGACACGGAAAAAGATGTCCGCTATCCCGAATTCATGCAACGACTGCTTGAGGCGGGGGTTCATTCCTTCGCGATCGTGCCGCTGACCACGGCGCAACATCGGCTAGGAGCAATGGGCCTTGGTCGTTGCGTTCCTCAGGGAATGACCGATGCGGAACTGGATTTCGTCCAGCGCGTCGCCAAGCAAGTCGCCGTGGCCGTGGACAACGCGCTCAACTTTGAAGCAGCGCAAGCGTATCAAGCCCAATTGGCCCGTGAGCGCGACCGGCTGCAAGTTTTGCTGGATATCAACAATCTTCTGGTCAGTACCCGCGACACAAATGCCTTGTTTAAGGGAATCGTGTCTTCGCTCAAGCCGGTACTTCTCCACGATTACACCAGCCTGGCCCTACTCGACGAATCTTCCGGCTTGCTGAAAATTCTCGCGCTCGACATGCCCGGCCAAATGCAAAAACTACCTAAAAGTGAATTCACAGTGTCGATGGAAAACACTCCGGCGGGCCAAGCTTTCTCTTCAGGGCAGGTTCTAGTGGCGCGTGGCGCGGAGTTAGATCGCTTTAACATTGATATCATTCGATTTCTACGCAAAGAAGGGGTTCAGGTTTTGTGCTGCGTTCCGCTCTCCACCAATGGACGCACCTTCGGCACCATAAATCTAGCGAGCCGCAATCCTGGCGCATTTTCCACGACAGACGTGGAGTTGCTCCAGCAGGTCGCGACTCAGGTGGCGATCGCACTGGAAAATGCATTGGCGTTCAGGGAGATTGATGCCCTCAAAGATAAGCTCGCGGTCGAAAAGCTCTATCTCGAAGAGGAAATCCGCAGCGAATTCAATTTCGAGGAGATCATCGGGGATAGTCCTTCTTTGCGGCGGACGCTTTCGCAAGTAGAACTGGCCGCACCCGCGGGCACAACCATGTTAATACTGGGCGAGACAGGTACGGGAAAAGAACTTATCGCCCGCGCGATTCACAATCTCAGTCCGCGGCGAGAACGCACATTTGTAAAAGTAAACTGCGCGGCCATCCCAGCCGGCCTGCTGGAATCGGAATTGTTTGGCCACGAGCGTGGTGCTTTCACCGGTGCCCTGACGCAGAAGATTGGCCGGTTCGAGTTTGCCGACAAAGGCACACTCTTTCTCGATGAAGTGGGTGATCTGCCTCTGGAGTTGCAGCCTAAATTGCTGCGCGTTCTGCAAGAGCAGGAATTTGAGCGGTTGGGAAGCAACCGTTTGTTGCATGTCGACGTTCGAGTGGTGGCTGCGACAAACGGAGATCTGGCGCGGCTTGTGGAAGAAAAGAAGTTCCGCAGCGATCTTTATTACCGCTTGAACGTTTTCCCGATTGTACTTCCCCCCCTGCGCGACCGGCCCGAAGATGTGCCGCTTCTGGTACGTTATTTCGTGCAAAAAATCAGTCGTCGCCAGAATAAGACTGTGGAGTACGTTCCTTCTGATGTGATGGACGCCTTGGTGAACTATTCCTGGCCGGGAAACGTTCGCGAGCTTGAGAATCTAATCGAGCGCGCTGTTCTGCTTTCTTCCGGGAAGGAATTGCAGGTGCCTATCGGCGAATTGAAAGCTTCGCGAACATCATCTGCTTCGGCTCGTCAAGCCACGGTCAACGAACCTCCGGGATTTATCTCCCTAGGGAATTCCGCAATTCCTCAGGCGTCGGCAGGCGCACCTGCCACGCTGGAAGAAACTCAGCGCCAGCATATCCTTCAGGTTCTTCGGCAAACACAGTGGCGTATCGCAGGACCGAATGGCGCAGCAAAACTACTTGGAATCAAGCGCACCACCCTGCAAGCCCGTATGCGTAAACTTGGGATTAGACGTCCCATCTGATAAGTTCAAACGTCTGCGTAAAGGGATGGCCCGCTTGGCAGGGGCGCGTGAGTATGTTCTCCTGATAGAGACTGCTATGAAGCGCAACTCCACAATGCTCGTCGTGCTCCGCCTATGGATTGCTTGTGCGTGCGCAGCAGGGTTCTTCTCGTCTTTCGCCTTCTCGCAGGATAATGTGCCACGCATCCGATTTGTTCGCGATCCGGATCCGGCACCCGCGTTTCAGCTGAAAGATCTCGACGGGAAAGAACTCAAACTTCAAGCCTATCGAGGCAAAGTCATTCTTCTGAATTTTTGGGCCACCTGGTGCGGACCATGTCGCGCGGAAATTCCAAGCCTTATCACACTCCAGAAGCACTACAAAGATCGTCTGCAAGTGATTGGCGTAGCTGTGGACGAGGACGATGAGAATTATGTGCGCCAGTTCGTGGTCTCCGAAGGTATCAATTATCCAATTGCCATGGGAACGAACGAAGTTCGCATGGCTTATGGCGGTGTTGGCGCACTGCCCACCGTATTCGTCATCAATACAGAAGGGCGTCTCGTTCAAAAACACGTAGGCCTGTTCAATCCGGTGCTCTATGAAACGGAAGTGCGAGCGCTTCTGGACTTGCCGGTGCCGGTCAGGGTCGAAACATTTCAGGATCAGGGTGAAATATTCCTGAAAAATGCGGACCGCGCCACCTCACTTCCGGGTGTCGATTTCTCGAAACTCTCCAGTGAACAGAGAGCGGTGGCTTTGCACAAGTTCAATGCCGAATCGTGTACCTGCGGCTGCAGGATGACGCTTGCGCAGTGCCGCATTTACGACCATGCGTGCCAGATCAGCCAGCAGCGTACGGCTGCAATCGTCGATGAAATACTGAACGCAAACGACCCAAAGAACGAGACTGGTTCGCACGATTCCGCGGCACCCAACCCACCAAATCGCTGAATCGATCAATCGCCTCGTCTGAGTTTTCTTATTTCTTCAACAGTTCTGTAACTGTGCCGGTCATTGCCTTCACGCCGGTGCGGATGGCAGGCTCGGGCAGGGGCGCGAATTCGCTTGAATGCAAACTGGGCAGACGCGTTCCCTGGTCCTGCGCTTGTTGCCATTTATACGGATCTACTGCACCCAGCCAGAACATTGTGATGGGAGGATGTGGGTCCTCCAAGGCAAACAAGCTGAAATCTTCGCTCGCCATAATGGGAATCGCTGGCAGGACATTTTCTTTGCCTACCGATTTGTCCAGAGCAGAGCCTATACGTCGTGATAGGGCCGCATCATTGATTGTGGCCGGCACGTTGTCTTTCCCGATTTCAATAATCGGCGCGCGTTCCTCTGGGATCCCAGCCGCCGAGGCAATTCCTTTTGTCATACGCGTGATCGCCTCGAGCGCCTTGGTCCGCTGTTCAGGACGCATGGTTCGCACTGTCAATTGCAAATGTGCATCATCGGGAATGATGTTGTGCTTGGTACCCGCATGAATAGAGCCAACGGTAATCACCGTCGGCTCTAAGGGATTCATCTCGCGGCTGACGATAGTCTGCAAATCGACAATTAGTTCCGCAGCGATCACGATTGGATCCTTTGTAGCTTGAGGCGCAGCGCCATGCCCTCCGTAGCCCCGAATCGTGATATCCACGGAATCACCACCAGCCAAAATCGGTCCGGTGGTCCATGCCACTTTTCCTGCTGGCAGCGTCGAATTGTCGTGCAATGCAATTACATAGTCGGGTTTGGGAAATTTTGTATATAGTCCAGCCAGCAGCATGGCCTTTGCGCCGGCGACCATTTCTTCAGCCGGCTGCCCGATCATCACCAGCGTTCCACTCCATTGCGATTTGCTTTCGGCCAGCATTTTGGCGGTGCCCAGGAAAACCGTCATGTGCAGATCATGGCCGCAGGCATGCATTACCCCAACTTCTCCGTTGGCTCTCTTTAGGCGTACTTTGCTGGCATACGGCAAGCCCGTGTTTTCCGTTACCGGCAGCGCGTCCATATCTGTTCGGACGTATACCGTTGGCCCTGGCCCATTTTTCAAAACCGCCACTACTCCGTAGGCCACGCTTTCCGGACTGGCATACTTCCCGAAATGATCGGTCACTTCATAACCGAATTTCCGCAGCTGCCCCGCAATTAACGTGGAAGTCTCCTTTTCCTGCATCGACAATTCCGGATTCTCGTGGAGGTGTTTGTAGGTTCCCATCCAATCGCCGATATTCTTGTCGATCTGCTGGTCCAGGTCTCCTTGTGCCGCCGCAGGCAGTCCGCCGAGCAGGGCCATAGCGCCTACCGCCATCCATCGATTCTTCATGAGATTCTTCCTCCCGGAAGCTCCGGCATCTTATCAGATTTGTGAGGGCCGACCTGATTCTCGCTTTTCACTTGCCCTTCTTCCTCTTGAGCACTAGACTCCCGCTCAAATAGTTCATCCTAACTGTTTGGGAGGTATCAATGAACCGTCGCATTGGCTTCGTGACCCTGCTCCTTGCCATAGGAGTTTTCTTCACTGTGCATGGCGCCTATTCTCAGGCTGACTCAACCCCAAAGCGCAAGGCAATCAACCTGCCCAGTAAGCCGATTCAGGCGCCGTTTAGTAATGCCATTCTTTATGGAGACACTCTCTACATGGCAGGAAGCATCGGACTGGATGCCAAGACCGGCAAAGCACCTGAAAAGATTGAGGACGAAATTAAACTGTTGCTCGATGGGTACAAGGAAACATTGGCCCAAGCCGGAATGACCATGGATGATCTGGCGTACGTGCAGATTTCCTGCACCGATCTGGCATACTACGACAAATTCAACGCCGCCTACAAAACCTATTTTACGAAAGACTTCCCGGCACGACAGTTTGTCGGCGTATCCACGCTGTTGCGTGGCGGCCACTTTGAAATGCAGGCCATTGCCGTCCGCAGTCACTAGAACGAAGTACGCAGAAACTTGCCGACGTTTTCCAGGTGTGCCGCGCTTTCGCGGCAAGAAATAATGTTGGCACAGACAGACCAAGTAACCACAGGCAAGCGAAAAACCCTCCAGAGTTTAGTTCAATGAGACCCAGCTGAATCAGGCAAGGGTAGATCTCCCATGTAGATGCTATAATATGGGCATTTTCTATTAAATCTGAAATTGCCATGTGCCATAATATGGTCATATGGCAATTACTGGTTCTCCCAGATAACTCGTAACTAATTGAATATGTGCAGGTTACTCGTATTTCTGGGCTGTGGTGATTTGGAGCCATGCTTGCAAACACCGTCACGGAGTGTTTCTTATTCTATGCTTCGTATAACGACCGAAAACAAAAAAGGAAAGCTGATCATCAGCGTGGAAGGAAAACTCGCGGGTCAGTGGGTTGCTGCCCTTGAGCAGTGCTGGCGGGAGCTCCTGTCCGCTACCCCGCGCCAGAAATTCAGCATTAATTTGTGTGGCGTGAGTTATATCGATAATGCAGGCAAGGTCCTTTTACGAGAAATGTATGGCCTTGGCGGTGAATTGATTGCAGAAGGCTGCCTCAATCAGGCCATCGTAAACGAGATTGCTGGTTCAACGGAAAAGCCGGAATCGGCGCAAAAGAAACAGGACGGTGATCCTAAAGGGAACACCATCATTTTTTACGTGGCGCTTTTTAGTCTGCTGCTGTTTCCCGCGGGGCTCCATGCCCAAGCTACTGCCTCATCTTCTGCCAATCCAGTTGATTCTCAGCGGCTGACCCTGGAACAAGCCGTCAAACTGGCACTCAAGCAGAATCCTACTCAACAAATTGCGGTGTTGACTGCCGCCGAAAGTATTCAAGACAAAAATATTACGCGTTCCGAGTTGCTACCGCAGGCGAATCTAAAGGTTGCGGACTCTGCGAACCGCGTAAATATCCAGGCGCAGTTCGGTGGTCACCCCCTGCCCGGACTGCCACAACACATTGGCCCATACCAGATTTTTTCCGCGGGGCCATCGTTTGGTTCGACCATTTTTGATTTTTCCCTTTGGAAGCGTTACCTGGCAGCGCGGAGCAATGTGGATTCCACCAAGGCAAATAGCGACACCACACGTGAACAAGTCATTCTGCTTGTAGTCTCGCAATACATTGGAACATTGCGATCTGTGGCAAACGTCGAGGCGTCGAGGTCACGCGTTGAACTGGCACAAGCTCTCTACGACCAGGCAGCCGACCTTCAGAAAGAAGGAGTCGGGACGGGCATCGACACGCTGCGAGCAAACGTCGAATTGCAGAACGAGAAGCAGCGTCTGATCTCAGCAGAAAATGAGCGCGACTCTTCCTTGTTCGGCCTCAGCAAGCTACTTAATCTCGATCCACGCCAGAAGATCGAACTGGCGGACGTACTGAGCTTTTTTGAGACTCCGCAACCCGACGTCGACGCCAGCATCAGCCAGGCTCTTGCCGACCGGCAGGAATGGAAGGCCATACAGGCCCAGGAAAAGTCCCTGGGTTACGAAAAACAGTCAGCCGAATATACCCGATTACCTTCATTGAGGTTCGACGGCAATTGGGCCTATCTTGGCACCTCCAGTAACAACGGCATCCCGACCTACCTCTACCAGGCCTCTGTGAATATGCCGTTATTCACCGGCGGACGAATTAAGGCTGAAGTGACAAAAGCTAACATCGAACTGCAGAAAATCGAGCAACAGAAAGCTGATCTGCGCAACCAGATCGCACTCGACGTAAAAACTGCTCTGCTCAATCTCAATTCGGCTCGCAGTGAAGTTCAAGTCGCCAATTTGGGCGTCGAACTGGCCAAGGAAGAAGTTTCCCAGGCGGGTGACCGCTTCCGTGCAGGGGTCGCTAACAATATCGAAGTCATTTCAGCGCAGGATTCCCTGGCTCGCGCCAACGATAACCAGATTATTGCCCTCTACCGCTTCAATCAGGCGCGCGCGGACTACGCCCGCTCTGTGGGGCAGATGGAAAAGACTTACTCCAAGTGAGGATGAATCGATGAGTGTGGAAATTGAAGTTGGACTGGAGAACGCGGCAAAAGTCCGAACTCCAGCTGGCGAACCGTTTAAAAGGGAAGAGAAACCGCAACCCTTGGTTAGCTCCCGGACGCGTGGCGCGCTGATCCTCGGTGGAATTGTGGCGATTGTGGCGGTGATTGCGCTGCTCGTGTATTACCACAATCGGGAGTCTACGGACGACGCTCAGGTCGATGGGCATATTACTCCGGTGGCCGCAAAAATTTCTGGTCGAGTCGGCAAAGTGCTCGTTCTGGATAATCAGCCAGTGAAAGCAGGGGAACTTCTTGTGCAGATCGATCCGGCGGATTATCAAGCAGCCCTCGATCAGGCCAAGGCAGCCCTCGCTTTGGCAGAGAGTGAAGCGCGCTCTGCTGGATTCGATGTACCACGTACGACCGGGGATGTTGCCAGCGGAACTTCCAGCGCCGCCGCGCAACTTGCGGGTGCTCAGGCTGATCTCATGCGTGCTCAGGCATCCTACGAGGAAGCACAAACTGCGGATCTAGCGGTTGCTCAGGCAAACGTGGAAAAGAGCCGCGCTAACGCTCAATTAGCTAAGGCCGACCTTGCGCGGTACGGCCCTTTAATGGAAAAGGGTGAAATTTCCAAGCAACAGTTCGACGCTGCGAAAGCAAATGCAGACGCTTCTGCCAGTGCGCTTGTGGCCGACGAGCAGAGGTTGGCGCAAGCACAGCGCAATATACAAATCGCCCACGCGCAAATGGAAGCTTCCAAAGCGCGTGTTGATCAAGCCCAGGCGGGCGTTGCATCAGCAACTGCCGATCGCAACCGTGTTGGTATGCGGTCCGCTGACGCGCAAGCCAAACTCGCAAAGGTCGATCAGGCCCGTGCCGCCGTCGAGGCTGCGCAGCTCAACCTCAGCTACTGCAACATCACCGCGCCAGTGAATGGCGTCGCCACGCATAAGCAGGTCGAACCCGGCCAAATTATCCAGCCAGGCCAAGGATTGCTGGTCATTGTTCCTCTACAGGACGTTTGGGTTACGGCGAATTTCAAAGAAACGCAACTCAGGAAGATGAAAGCCGGGCAAAAAGCGTATGTGAGTGTAGACACCTACGGGAAAACGTTCCCAGGTCATGTGGATTCGCTTGCTGGAGCCACAGGAGCAGTGCTGAGTCTGCTGCCGCCAGAGAATGCCACGGGCAACTACGTGAAGGTTGTCCAACGCATTCCCGTAAAGATCATTTTGGATCCGATTTCGGCTGATGTTGCTGTGCTTCGTCCCGGAATGAATGTGGACGTAACTGTCGTAACCGATTAACTCGCGGCTGAGCGAAAAAAGTATGTTGGAGAAAATTACAAACAAGCTGCGCATGCCAGACGGCTCGATCAACCCGTGGGTGATCGCCATTACCGTCACGCTTGCCACCTTCATGGAAGTGCTGGACACCTCCATCGCCAATGTGGCCTTGCCGCATATTAAGGGAAATCTGTCTGCCAGCGCCGATGAAGCCACCTGGGTCCTGACCTCGTATCTGGTTTCGAACGCGATCGTTCTGCCACTTTCGGGGTGGTTGTCTTCTCTGATCGGGCGTAAACGCTTTTACATGTCCTGTGTGATTATCTTCACGCTCAGTTCATTCCTTTGCGGATTTGCGCACAGCCTGGGCATGTTGGTCTTCTTCCGCATCCTGCAGGGAGCGGGTGGCGGCGGTTTACAGCCCAGCGAACAAGCCATACTTAACGACACTTTCCCGTTATCCAAACGTGGCATGGCGTTTGCCGTCTATGGCATCGCCGTTGTGGTTGCTCCGACCATCGGTCCATGGCTCGGCGGATTCATCACCGATAACTATTCGTGGCGTTGGATTTTCTACATCAACGTGCCTGTGGGAATCATTTCCATTGTACTTACGTACTTGCTTGTATCGGATCCGCCGTACATGAAGCGCGTCAACCTGAAAGAAGGATTCCGCATTGACTACATTGGCCTCGGCCTCATCAGCCTGGGTCTGGCCAGCATGCAGATCGTGCTCGATAAGGGCCAACGCGAAGACTGGCTGGCGTCCGGCTTTATTCGCCTGTTTCTTGGTTTGATGTTAGTCGGTGTGGTCGGTGGCATCATCTGGGAACTTCGTACAGAGCATCCTGTTGTCGATTTCAAGATGCTGAAGAATCGCAATTTTGCCATCGCCACCACCGCCATGTTCTTTCTTGGCTTCGTTCTATATGCCAGCACTATGTTGATTCCGGAGATGCTCCAGGAATTGCTGGGTTACCCCGCGGAAATGGCGGGGCTGGCACTTTCACCTGGCGGCGCTCTCATTATGTTGACGATGCCACTGGTGGGATTTCTCGTGTCCAAGGTGGACACTCGCCTGTTGATCGCCTTTGGGTGCACTATCTCAGCTTCTGCGCTTTTCGTAATGGCTGGATGGAACCTGCAGCTTGATTTTCGCCATGCGGTTTTGGGACGCATGATGCAGGCGTTTGGTCTTGCCTTTCTCTTTATTCCAATCAACGTTTCGGCTTTTGCATACGTTCCGCGTGAGTTGACCAACATGGGGACGGGCATTATCAATCTGGCCCGGAATATCGGCGCCAGCGTGGGGCTCGCCACAGTGACCACACTGCTTGAACGCCGCACGCAAGCGCACCAAGCTCGGCTCGTGGAGCACGCTAATACCATGAATTCTGCCTACAACAACATGATCAATGGCACCGCGGGTACGCTGATGACTCACGGAGCTTCCGCAGCACAAGCTAACGCGCAAGCACATGGAATGGTGATGGGGGTAATCCAGCGACAAGCAGCCATGATGGCGTTTCTGGACAACTTCAAACTTCTGGGGATCATTTTCTTCGCCGTCATACCAATCATGGTGCTGCTAAAGAGGCCCAAGATGCAGGGAGGCGCGATTCCGGTTCATTAGGCTGAGAAGATTTTTGTAACCTTTAGGCGCAAAAAGAGTCTTAATGAGGTACATGGGGGAGATGATGGCAACGCAAGTTATTGGTAATCCGCAAGTTAGCGATCTAAAACTGAGCGAGCAAAGGCTGATCCGTGCCGGACAACGGGGCGATTCCGCAGCCATCGAAACGTTGTTCCGTCGCTATCACCGCCAGCTTTTTCAGACAGCTCTGCGTGTCCTCGGGAATGCCGAAGACGCTGAGGATGCTCTGCAAGACGGTTTGCTTTCCGCTTACAGAAACCTAAAGCGCTTTGAGGGCCGCTCGCAATTTTCCACCTGGTTGACTAGGATCGTGATCAACGCAGCTTTGATGAAGCGTCGCAGCTCCAAAGCGCGTCCGGCCGTTTCACTCGATGAAACTCAACACGAGGACGAACTTCCCGCTTCCGAGCGTTTTGCAGATGACGGCCCAAATCCAGAGCAGGTTTACGCCGGCACCGAGATTCGCGAGATGATCAACGAAAATCTCGACGAGCTCTCGCCGTTGTTGCGCTCCGCGTTCCTGCTTCGCGAAGTGGAAGGCTATTCCACCGGTGAAGCCGCAAAAAAACTCGGCGTAACGGAAAACACTCTCAAGGCACGCCTCTGGCGCGCGCGTCATCAGCTTGCCGAACGGCTTGGCCGTCGTCTGCGCAAGATGAAAGACGGCATGGCTGGCGGAATGGGAAGCAACGACGAAGCCTGCAGCTACTGCTAATTCGTTCGCTGAATTCGATGGTTATGAACACTCTGAACGACCACGGTGATCCCGTGGTCGTTTTCATGTGTGCCGAGCAGGTCGACAGCTTGGAGGTGAGAGTCTTCTTCACAGCCTGATGGAGGCGAAGTGATAGCGAAACGCAAGGGCCGGGCCACCTGTGCCGATTGGTGATTGTCATCACATGGTTTGCAAACTCCCCTTTGTTACGCTCGCCTCCACCTGAGGTGTCTCCATGCGGAATTCACATTTCCTTTCATTTTTTCCTGCTGTTGCGTTCACTAGTCTCGCCTTGACGCTATTCGCCCTGCCTATAGCGCTGGCGCAATCCGCCGCCCCCAAGACTTCCCGAACTCCCATTGGCAAGCCTGTCGAATTGAAGGCGCCACTAGGTTTGCCTCCGGTTCCGATACCTGCCGACAATCCGCTTACCGAAGAAACCATCGCACTGGGCCGCCGCCTCTATTACGATCCCGCTCTTTCGGTTGACGGCACAATTTCCTGCGCCTCCTGCCACGCGCCGCAGTTTTCGTTTTCCGACAATCGGCCGGTCTCCGAAGGTGTTGGAGGGAAAAAAGGCACTCGCCACTCTCCCACGGTAATGAACTCCGCCTACAGTAGTCTGCAATTCTGGGACGGCCGTGCTGCAAGTCTCGAGGAACAGGCAAAAGGACCGATGGAGAATCCCGTCGAAATGGCCCACAGCCTGGATGGTGTGGTGAAGCGCGTCCAGGCAGATCCGAAATACCGGGAACTATTCCTTAAAGCCTGGGGTACCGATCAGATCGACATTGACATGATTGCTAAATCCATCGCGTCATTTGAACGCACCGTGATTGCCGGAAATTCTCCGTTCGACCGCTTCTACTACGGACATGATTCCAAAGCGATGAGTCCGGAAGCGCAACGTGGATTGAGGCTTTTTGTCAGCCCGAAGAAAGGCAACTGCGCCGCCTGCCACTCCATCTCGAACGATAATTCGCTACTCACCGACAACAAATTCCATAATCTGGGGATCGGCGCAGATACGCGGGGGAACTTGAATGATGAGGGGCGCTACAAAATAACAAAAAACGACGCCGATGTGGGTGCGTTCAAAACCCCGACACTCCGCAACCTTGCCAACCGCGGGCCCTACATGCACGACGGCAGCTTTCCTACCGTGAAGGACGCCCTAGGTCACTACGTTGGAGGCGGTAACTGGAATTCTCATCTCGACAAGGAAATTCATTCGCTCGATATTCTTACGTTCGACGAACGCGATGAACTATTGCAGTTTCTTGATGCCTTAAACGGCACTCTGCCCGATAACCTTGGGCCACCTGCGGGATTTGCCGGCTCCTGTTAAGGTAACTGCAGCGAATCAATAGTCTGATTGCATTTCAGGATTGCCTTTGTGTCTCCGCCTACCGCCGCGCTGCGGCATACAAGCCGAGCACGCGTAATTCGCTTGTCGCGGCCCGTACTTCGGGCAGCGCTTTTTCCAATTGCGAAACTTCTGCCGCGTCCACATCCACGTAAAACTGGTATTCAAACGGCCTGCCATGAATGGGACGGCTCTCGATCTTCAACAAGTTAAGGCCATGTTTGGCGAAAGGTTGCAGGGATGCCAACAGAGCGCCTGGCTGGTGCGCCAAGCGCATCGCCAGTGACATTTTTGTGGCGCTTGTAGACCGGTAGCGCTGCGCTTCCGCCGGCGGCAGCAGTAAAACGAAACGCGTGAAATTCTCCGCGTTATCCTGAATGTTTTCCCGTAGCACGATGGCCTTGTAGTGTTTGGCAGCGCGTGCACTGGCAATCGCCGCGCAGCTAATGTCTTTGCGACACATCATTTCACGCACGCTCCCCGCCGTATCCTCTGCCAGGACTCGCTTCACCTCTTGGTGTTTCACAAAAAACTGCTCGCACTGCGCCAGTGCCATGGGATGCGATGCTACCGACCGGATGTCCCCCATGGCCGCACCCGGGTAACCAATCAGGACGTGCGCAATTGGCAGAATTGTCTCTCCGCAAATCTCCAGATTGCTTTCCAATAGCAGGTCGTATACGCGCACCACCGAGCCGGCAAGGGTATTCTCCACTGGCACAAGCAGTGCATCTGCCACACCCTCGGCGATTGCCTGGAACGTTGCCTCAAACGTCGGCCGTGGCACTGTAACGATATCTTCACCCAGCAGTTGCACCGCTGCTGCCTCGCTGAACGCTCCCGCCTCTCCTTGAAACGCTACCCGCATCTTCGCGAAATCCAAGCCGGTCATTCGCTCTTTCTCCATCGGCATCCATGTTGTCGCCGCGCCCTCTGGCGATATAATTATCCCTCGGCAATCTCTCTTGGAGGCACCCGAATCATGACACATATCCGCCCCAAACCCGCTGACTATGCATCATTTTATGAAAAGTACGTCGCCTTGGTCCCTCAGGGTGATTTGCTTGCCACGTTGGAACTTCAGGCCTCCCAATGGAAATCAATGCTCGCCGGTCTAAGCCCGTCGCAGTCTGAGTTTCGTTATGAACCGGCAAAGTGGTCGATCAAGGAAGTCGTGGGTCACGTCACCGATACAGAACGTATTTTTTCTTACCGCGCTCTGCGCATTGCCAGAGGCGACAAAACTCCACTCTCCGGCTTCGAACAGGATGATTACATTAAGGAAGGGAATTACGCCGCACGCACACTTGCGGACCTGTCGGAGGAGTTTGCAACTGTCCGCGCTTCCACCCTCTCGCTCTTACGTTCGCTCTCCGCTGATGCTTGGACGCGGCGCGGCAACGCCAACCAGAAGGAGGTCACCGTCTGCGCTCTGGGATTCATCACGGCGGGACATGTGGAACATCACCGCCTCATCCTGGAACAGCGCTACCTTCCCGCATTGCCGCGCGCGTAACTCACAAAATCTTCACATCGGCCCCGGCAGCCGATCAGCCTCGTTCATTGCCTGTTCCTGTCTCTGGCGGTCCTGCGCCGATCCGTCGAAGAGATTGCGTCGAAATCCCGAGCTACCCCGTTCACTTCGTCTATCCTCGTGACTTGCCAGGGCGTCGTGCCGCTTCGCTCGCGCCAGGTAGAACAGAAGGATCGTCGCCAGCGACAACAAAACTCCTGCGGCTATGACCGACTCCTGCGAAGCTGCGAGTGGTCTTTTCAACGATTTGAGCGCCTTCGCTCCTCGCGTTGCTACCCCACTCGGACCACTGTTACAATTCTCTTTTCACCGGTTGGCATTGCTTTATGCCCTGTCCTATGGCGTGTTACCGGCGATTTGCCTTTTAGTCCCACCGCTTACTACCGTTTCTAAAGGTGGGGAACCTGGCCTGGCTCCTGCACCCTAAGAATGTCCTCGGCCCGTTTGGAAGGGAGATAACGCGTGGCAAAGTATGATGTCGCAATTATTGGTTCCGGACCGGGCGGTTACGTCGCCGCCATTCGAGCCGGTGAACTTGGACTAAAAACAATTGTTGTCGAGAAAGATCCTTATCTGGGAGGCACCTGCCTCCACGTGGGCTGTATTCCTACAAAAGTTTTGCTGCACCATGCCGATGTTTACGATCACTTCAAGAATGCGGCTGAGCTTGGATTCGAAGTTTCCGGCCTCAAGATCGACTGGACCAAGGTTCTCGCGCGCAAGTCTAAAATCGTTACGAAGCATTCCAAGGGCATCGAATTTCTTTTCAAGAAGAACAAAGTGGAGTGGGTCCAGGGTTGGGGCAAATACGAGGGGCCCGGGAAAGTCAGCGTCGAGAAAGACGGCAAACGTTCTATCATCGAGGCCAACAGCATCCTGATGGTCAGCGGTTCGGAAGCCAAAGCTCTTCCCGGAATCGAACCCGATCACAAGACCATCGTCACCAACCGCTCCATTCTTGAATTGCCCGAAATTCCTAAATCATTGATCGTCATCGGAGCGGGTGCCGTTGGCGTGGAGTTCGCCTCCATCTTCAATTCGTTTGGCACACAGGTCACTATTCTCGAAGCCTTGCCGCGCGTCGTTCCCGTGGAAGACGAAGAAGTATCCGCGGAACTCGACAAGGCTTATCGCAAGAAGGGCATCGGCATCAATACGAACTGCACCGTGGACAGCGTAAAGAAAGACGCTAAAGGCGTGACCGTTTCTTTCAAAGACAAGGACAGCAAGGCGCAGACTCTTCAGGCGGAAAAGTTACTGCTCGCTGTCGGGCGCAAAGCAATGACCGACGGGTGCGGCTTGGAGAAGTCCAAAGCAAAGGTGGAACGCGGGTTCGTCCACGTGAATGAATTCATGGAAACCGCCGAGCCCGGCCTTTACGCCATTGGCGATATTGTGGCCGGACTCCCGCAACTTGCTCACGCCGCGATGATGGAAGGGATTGTCGCCGTCACGCATATCGCAGGGAAACCAACACAAAAGATTCTGAAGACGCGCATTCCCAACGCCACGTATTGCGAACCGCAGATCGGCTCCATCGGATTGACGGAGAAGCAGGCCAAGGACGCTGGTTACGGCGTGAAAACGGGCAAATTTCCTTTCGTCGGCAACAGCAAAGCTACCATCCTGGGCAACCACGGTGGCTTCATCAAAGTCGTCAGTGACGAAAAATACGGCGAAGTCCTTGGCATCCACATCATTGGACCTCTTGCTACGGAGATTCTGGCCGAAGCCGCCGCAGTTCTGAATCTGGAAGGCACCATCGACGACATGATGAACATGATCCACGCGCATCCCACGGTCTGGGAAGCCATGGGCGATGCGTTCGCCTCCGTCAGGGGCCTGCAAATCAACGTCTAGAATATTGGTCAGTCGTCAGTTTGCACTGTTCACATGAATTCGCTCCTTATCGTCGACCTCGGCCTGGTTTCCTTCACCGATGCATATGCCCTGCAGCAGCGCATTGTCGCGGCGCGTAAAGCCGGCGCGATTGATGACGTCCTCTTGCTCTGCGAACATCCCCACGTGATCACTCTTGGCCGCAATGGCAAACGCGAGAATCTTCTCGCTTCCGATCACGTCCTTCACCAGAAAAACGTGGAATTCCACGCCACCAACCGCGGTGGAGACATCACCTATCATGGCCCTGGGCAAATCGTCGGCTATCCCATTCTCGATCTGTCTCGCATCAAGCAGGACGTTCACTGGTATGTACGCACGCTGGAAGAAGCCATGATCCGCGCTTCGGCCGATTTCGGTATCATCGCCTATCGCGTTCCCGGCAAGACCGGCATCTGGGTTGAAGTGCAGCCCACGGAAGAAAAGTTGGCCGCCATTGGTGTCCACATCAGCCGGTGGGTCACTTCCCACGGCTTCGCCTACAACGTCTCCACTGATCTCCGCAACTTCGATCTCATTATTCCGTGTGGCATCAACGACCGCAAAGCCACCTCTCTGGAAAAGCTTCTCAATCGTGCCGTTTCAGCTGCCGAAGTTAAATCAAAGCTTGCCCATCATCTTGCCGCGCTGTTTGGATTTGAAGCGCACTTGATTTCACGTGAGCATCTGTTAACTGCTCTCGCCAACGTCGGAACTCACAGGGCTTTGTCGCTTGAGGATGTGACGCCGAAGTAGCCGCTTTTTTCGGTAATCCAAAGAAAAAGCCCCGCACGCCAATCGGCAATGCGGGGCTCCTGCGTTACGATCAGTTGTTAACCTTACTTCATCGGACCCACATGGAAGATCACGGCATGATCAACTTCCGACCGCGATGCGTCCATATCCGTCAGGCTCACAAACAGATGCGTGATGGCATCCTGCTCTTCCTGGGAACGATGGTCGCGGTCACTGATGAAGGCAGCTCGGATCTTGTCCATAGAAGCTAGATCCTTCATGTCATACCAGGTAAAGTGCGTGAAATTTCCATCCGTCCGTATGTCTTCCACGGCCAGTCCGTAAGCCAGAACTACCCCGTCAGCCATCAGTTTGTCCAGGATGGGCTTGTTATATTTCTCCCAAGCTTTGCGGTACTCAGCCGCTTTTCCCGGCTTCACTTTCACGAAATTGAAGCGAGAGTAGGGCAAAAGTCCCTCGGCAGATATCGCAGGGTTTAAACCAATCACGATGTCTCGTGTCAGATAATCATGCGTCTTACTGATATCAGCGACTTCCGCGAGCCGTGCCATCGGGGCGGCTGCGGATGTTGCACCTTTCTTTGTCACGCCAGCCTTGCTGGCCTCTTCCGTAAGCTTTGCAATCTGCGCGGTCATTGCCCCCTGCACTTTTTCGACGCCTGCGTAATCCTCCACCGCATACCAGATTGAATGCGTGGTGCCGCCCGACGACCGCAACAACGGTGTCATCACCCCCCATGCTTTCACTACGCCATCTGCCATCAGCTTATCGCGTACGGGAGCGCCAACCGTTTTCACAATTTCCAGGAATTGAGCTTCTTTACCCTGATTCACCGTGTATTCGTACCAGAAGGTGAGAGGCTGTATCGGAGGCTGTTGAGCCATGCCGCGAATTGAACACAAAAGTACTGCGAGTACACAAAATAACAGACGTTTTCTCATCAACACATTCTCCTTGAGCGATTTTTTCCCTGCACCGGGAATAGGGCCTGATATTTGTTGGAGAGAAGAGTGGGCGCCGGGAGCAGGAAACAACGGCCACACTTCGAGGACCGACTACCTTTGGAATGCCGTCACTTGTAGCACCGCGGCCTGTAGGCGTCAAGGAGGGTAGAAATTCGATGTTGACGCCGATTCGAGGCGGGACTATACTAAACCATATGGTTAACTATGCCGACTCCCTCGATTTTACTTTCGGCGCCCTTGCCGATCCCACACGCCGCGCGATTCTCGCCACTCTCATGCTCGGCCAGTCTTCCATCTCGGATCTCGCCAGGCCGCACCGTATGTCTCTCCCCGCGGTCATGAAGCATGTACGCGTCCTCGAACATGCCGGCCTGCTCACGCAAAAAAAATCCGGCCGCACGCGCCATTGCCAGCTTGCCGCCGCGCCGCTCAAGAATGCCGAACACTGGATTGCGCAATACCGCGCCTTTTGGGAAGGAACTTTCGACTCTCTGGAACGTTATCTCAGCCAACAGGAAAATAAGGAGGATAAGAAATGGCCACGCCGCAATTGCAACCGCAATCCGAAAACTCGCTCCAGCTAAGGCGCACTTTCCCCGCGCCTCGTGAAAGGGTCTTTCGTGCCTGGATCGATGCAAAGGAATTCGCGCAATGGTTTCATCCCACCACCGATCACACCACCGTAATCACACTGCTCGATGTGAAAGTCGGCGGCAAGTACAGCCTCGAGATGCATCACAAGAATGGAGCGGTGCACCGACTCAGTGGCTCTTATCAGCAGATTAAGCCACCCGAAAAACTGGTTTTTACCTGGCGCTGGGCAGAGGATCCCCATGGCGAGGAAACCCTGGTGAGCCTGGAGTTTCGCGACCTCGGGAACTCAACGGAAATCATCCTGAACCATGGCCAGTTTCCATCCCTCGAATCCCGCGAAAAGCACAACCATGGCTGGCTGGGCTGCATGGACCAACTCAGCCATTACCTGGGCTGACGTTCTGCGTGTAGCATAAAGTCTGCAAGTCAGGGGCCGTGATTCATGAATGCAGACGACTTCCGCAGAATTTCCCTTGGCCTGGAAGGTGCCGAAGAGGGTTCCCACATGGGCCAACCCGATTTTCGTGTTGGTGGCAGAATCTTCGCCACACTCGCTTCGGCACATCTGGGCTACGGGAATCTCATGCTCACTCCGGAACTGCAGCAAGACTTCGTCCAGGAGTCGCCCGAGGTGTTTCTACCGATTCCCGGCGGTTGGGGCCGCATGGGCGCAACCCACATCCGCCTGGCCGCCGCTAACGAAGACATCCTTTCCGGCGCGCTGCGCGTAGCTTGGAAGCTTCGCGCAGATAAGAATGCAAAATCCGGCAAAAAGAAGCATTCTCCAGCCAGACACGGTTCCCAATCCAACTCCCCTGGCAAGAAAAGATAAGCTGGCTCCATTAGGTGCAAATCTCACTTGGCCTTAAGATAGAGAACCGAATACCGATTCGGAGAAGCCTGGACCATGCCTGCTTCGGAAACGACACGCGCCCAAACGGCTAAGCTTTCCCGCCAGCAATATCTCGATCTCTACTACTACATGCGCCTCAACCGTGAAGTTGAGGACACCATGACGAAACTCTTCCGCCAGAACAAGATCGTGGGCGGTCTCTACTCCAGCCTCGGTCAGGAAGCGATCTCTGTTGGCAGCGCTTACGCGCTTGAGAAGAAAGATTGGCTCGCTCCCATGATCCGCAATATCGGCGCGCTCCTTGTAAAAGGCGTTCCACCGCGCGATATTTTCACCCAGCACATGGCCAAATTTACTTCTCCCACAAAAGGCAAAGACGGCACCAGCCATTTCGGCGATCTCGAAAACCTCCACATTGTTTCGCCCATCTCCATGTTGGGCGACCTCATCCCGGTAATGACAGGCGTGGCCATGGCTGGCCGCTATCTCGGCCAAAAAATTGTGGCCATGACCTGGATCGGCGATGGCGGGAGTTCCACAGGCGTCTTTCATGAGGGCCTGAACCTCGCCGCATCGCAAAAAGCTCCGTTTGTCCTCATCCTGGAAAATAACCTCTGGGCCTATTCCACTCCCGTTCGTCGTCAGGTACCTCTCGAGGATTTGGCGGATCGCGCCAAAGCTTACGGCATCCACAGCTACATCGTGGACGGCAATGACGCTGTCGCGATGTACTCCACGGCAAAAGAGGCTGTCGAACGCGCGCGTGCAGGAGATGGGCCTATCCTCATTGAGGCGAAATCCTTTCGCCGCCGAGGACATGCCCAGCACGATCCCGCTGAATACGTCCCGCCACAACAGCGTGAATTCTGGGAGAAGCGCGATCCCATCCTGCTCTACGAGAAGTTTCTTTCTGACGAAAAGATTCTCGATGCCAAGGGCAAAAAGGAGATTGAAAGCAAGATCGCCGCATTGCTCGAAAAAGAGCGCGAGTTCGCCGAAAACTCTCCCATGCCTCCGCCAGAATTAGCTTCTCAGGGCGTTTATTGTACCGGCGACGATTGTCACAAAATCCGTCCCAAGTGGCAGCGCCCGATCGAGGAAGTGACTCCACCCAGATCCAGTGTTGAGCCGGTATGGAACGTCGAAGGCTTCGGCCGCGGCAAGAGTTCTGCTGGTGGCAACGCCCCCATTCATTTTGGCGACACGCAGTCTCACGCAGATAAGCCATCACCACAAAAACCAGCAGCGAAAACCGTTGCCACCAAAAAACCTCCCGCGAAATCTTCGGCGCGCAGCAAAGGAAGGAGGTAGCCATGGCGCTGATCACTTTCCTCGAAGCAATCAAGCAAGCCATGTTCGAAGAGATGGCTTCCGATCCCAGCGTGGTCCTTATCGGCGAAGACGTTGGTGTCTATGGCGGCGCGTTCAAGACCAGCGAAGGCCTGCTCGAAAAATTCGGCTGGGAGCGCGTCATCGATACTCCCATCAGCGAAAGCGCTATCATCGGTGCGGCCTGCGGTATGAGCTATCTCGGCTTGCGTCCCATCGCGGAGATGCAGTTCATCGATTTCATCGCCTGCTGCTTTAATCAGCTAACCAACTTCGTCGCCAAAGGGCATTATCTCTGGAACGCCCCCGCTCCCATTGTTGTACGCGGGCCTTCAGGCGGCGGCGTTCACGGTGGACCGTTCCATTCTGCGAATCCGGAAATGTATTTCCTGCACACGCCTGGCCTGAAAATCGTCTATCCTTCCACCCCCTACGATGCGAAGGGCCTCCTCAAATCCAGCATCCGCGACAATAATCCCGTTCTCTTTTTCGAGCACAAATTTCTCTACCGCCGCATCAAGGAAGAAATTCCTGACGGTGACTACATTGTGCCCCTCGGCAAAGCCATTGTTCGTCGCGAAGGCAAACACCTCACCATTCTTTCCTATGCCGCCATGATGCACACCTCACTTGAAGCCGCCGATGCGCTCGCCAAAGAAGGCATCCAAGCGGAAGTCATTGATCTGCGCACGTTGCTGCCGCTCGATGAAGAGACCATTCTTCACTCGGTGAAAAAGACCAACCGCTGCCTCGTTGTTCACGAAGACACGAAGACCGGTGGTATTGCCGGAGAAATCGCCGCCATCCTCTTCGAAAAAGCGTTTCACCATCTCGATGGCCCGTTAGTTCGCGTCGCCTCGCTGGACACACCAGTCCCTTACGCGCCAACGTTGGAAGACGCTTTTCTTCCCAACGCTCAAAAAGTTTTCGCAGCTGCAAAAGAGTTGGCCCGATTCTGAATTTGTAGCGGCCGCCTTCTGAGGCGGGCGCCTTGGAGCTTCATGCGCACTAAACAAAAGTTAGCCGCAATAATGTTGTTCTTTCTTTTCCCTCTCTCTTCCTTTGCTCAATCTCAACGTTGGACCGAAGCCCAAGCCAAAGCCTGGTACGCCAATCAACCCTGGCGTGTCGGCAGTGATTACATCCCCGCCAATGCCATCAATGAACTCGAAATGTGGCAAGCCGATACCTTCGATCCCAAGCGTATCGATCTGGAACTTGGTTGGGCAGAATCTCTGGGCCTCAACACCATGCGCGTCTTTCTGCATGATCTCCTCTGGCAGCAGGATCCTAAAGGGTTCAAATCACGCATCGACACTTTTCTTGGCATTGCCGATAAGCATCACATCAAAATCCTTTTTGTTCTATTCGACTCCTGCTGGGATCCCAATCCCAAACTTGGTAAACAGCACGAGCCGACTCCCGGCGTCCACAATTCCGGATGGGTGCAGAGTCCAGGCGCCGCTGCGCTACAGGATCCCGCCCAGGTTCCTCGCCTCGAAGCGTATGTGAAAGGAGTAGTGGGGTCGTTCGCAAAAGACCAGCGTATTTTAGGATGGGACGTCTGGAATGAACCCAGCAACAAAAATGGTGGCAGCTACAACGATCCCGCTAATAAAGTCGATTTAGTCGTTGCCCTCTTGCCAAAGATATTTACTTGGAGCCGCGAAGCTGGCGCAACGCAACCGCTTACTAGCGGGTTGTGGGAGGGCGACTGGTCCTCAGAGGATAAACTCGGCCCCATGGAAAAAATTCAGCTCGCACAATCGGACGTGATTTCCTTCCACAACTACGACGACCCAGAATCGTTCGAGAAGCATGTGAATTGGCTCCTGAAATACAATCGGCCTCTTATCTGCACCGAGTACATGGCACGTGGCAATCACAGCACTTTCGAAGGCACCCTGCCCATCGCCAAAAAATATCATGTAGCTGCCTACAACTGGGGTCTCGTCGCCGGCAAGACGCAGACCTACCTGCCGTGGGATTCGTGGCAAAAACCGTATACTGACCGCCAGCCGGAAGTGTGGCACCACGAGATCTTTCACACAGATGGTCAACCTTACAGTCAGAAAGAAGCCGATTTTATACGCGCGATACTGAAGGAATCAGCGGCTCACTAATTCAGTCGACGACATGCCGCCGCTTAGTTGTCCAGTTCGAAACATCACCAAAGATGTGATTGGCAAGCCTCCCTGTAACTCTCATAAACTTTTTCATATAGGGTAACCGCTGGACTTGGCCTCTTCTGTTTCCAGACTGTTCAGCGCTCTATAAGATTCTCGCCAGTTATCGAGGGCCCAGTTCCACGCTTGGAGGAACAATGGAAATGCGCTTGAGGGCTCTGTTCTTGGCAACCTTCTTCCTGGTTAGCCTTCCATCTAACCTTATCGGTGGCCCTCCGGGAGCTATCATTAGTGGGAAAGTGACCCTCAAGGGAACTCCTCCCAAGCCAAAGCTCGCCGACCTGAGCAAAGAACCTGAGTGTGTGAAGATGCACGCCAAAAACCCGCTTTTTTCGGAAAGTGTGGTGACGGGTCGCGAAAACACACTGCAGAATGTGGTCGTATTCATTTCTTCGGGGCCTCCAGAAAGCAATCCCTCGCCACTCCGTCCTGCGTCATTCGATCAGCAAGACTGTCATTACACTACACACGTGTTGGCCGTTCGGACTGGCCAGGAAATCAAAATCTCCAACGCCGACCCGTTTTCTCACAACATTCACCCTCTCGCTAAAGTCAACAGGGAATGGAATCGTATTCAGCCACCCAATGTTCCATCATTTTCTTACTCTTATGATCAGGAAGAGTTCATCTCGGTAAAATGTAACATTCACCCTTGGATGCAGGGCTACTTCGCTGTGTTGAAAACCAGTCATTTCGATGTTACCGGAGATGATGGCGCATTTCGCCTGCCCGATCTTCCCCCGGGGAAATACACCATCACTGCCTGGCAAGAAATCTATGGCACACAATCTCAGGAAATCACCATCGTGGGTAGCGAAACGCAAACCGTGAATTTCTTCTTTCAGGCCAAGCCATAGCCTACGTTTGGAAAATCCCTCAAGTGATACGACTCAGGAACCGTCTTGTAGGCGGGGTCAGTCACGACCGTCTGGTCAACTCGTTGTGTTTCGGTGAAAATAGGATGGTGCTCTTAACGTCCTGCTCTTCGGGAAAGATGGTCCGTCCGGTATGTCTGCAAAAACAGTTCTGATTACAGGATCCAGCGGGTTGATCGGCTCGGAGGCCGTCGAACATTTCGACCGCCAGGGTCATGCCGTCCACGGAATCGACAACAACATGCGCCGCGAATTTTTTGGCGAACCGGGAGACACTACCTGGAATCTGAATAGGCTTCGCAACTCCACGAAAAAATTCACTCATCACTCGATTGATATTCGTGATCGTTCAGCGCTGGACTCGCTTTTCAGCAACAACCGCTTCGACCTGATCGTTCATTGTGCCGCACAACCTTCTCACGACAAGGCTCGCGACATTCCTATCATCGATTTCGAAGTCAATGCCCTCGGCACTGTGAATCTTCTGGAATCCACGCGCTTGCACTGTCCGGAATCTCCCTTTATCTTCATGAGCACCAACAAGGTTTATGGGGATGCACCCAACGAAGTCCCTCTCAAGGAACTGGAAACACGCTGGGAATACGCCCGCCCGGAAGACCATGCTGGGATCGACGAGAATTGCCGCATCGACCGAACGCTCCATTCGCTTTTCGGAGCTTCAAAAGCCTCTGCGGATCTCATGGCCCAAGAGTATGGCCGCTATTTTGGTATGAACGTCTGTATCTTTCGCGGCGGTTGCCTGACGGGGCCTTCTCATTCTGGCGTCGAACTTCACGGCTTTCTTTCTTATCTTGTGAAAGTCGCGCTTAACGGCGCCACTTATTCCGTTTTCGGTTACAAAGCCAAACAAGTGCGCGACAACATCCACAGCCACGACGTTGTCCGCGCTATGGAGGAATTTGCTGCCAACCCGCGCCCTGGCGAGGTCTACAATCTCGGCGGCGGACGCCAGAACAGCGTCTCAATGCTGGAAGCCATCGCTAAAATCGAGCAACTTTCCGGCAAGAAGTTGAACTGGAAATATGTCAACGAAAATCGCAAGGGTGATCACATCTGTTACATCTCGAACCTCGCCAAATTTAAATCACATTACCCAAACTGGGACATCACCATCGGCATCGACGAGATACTTCACCAGATCATCGCCGACCATCTCCAACGCCACAGCACCACAAATCCTAAATGAGCAATCCGCTTCCGGCGGTGAGAGCATGATGGCATCGCGATCGAAGGCGCAGAGAGACATCACATACCTTGATGCCAGGCTCTAGGGGCTATTTTCCCAAAGTGCAAACAGGCCGCCGGGACGCAGTGCACGCTGAATGACCATAACAGCCTCGGCACGCTCCGTTGGCGGAATGTGGTGAAACACGCCGTTACAATAAGCCAGGTCAAACTGCCCGCATGGCTTAAAAGTGGCCAGTGAGGCGTATCTGATCTGGTCACTTGCGAATTTGCTCAGCGCAAGTTCAATCGATTTTGGCGACACATCCAGCCCAAGCGCTGACTGGGCTCTCAGAGTTTGCAGGAGGACTGGTGTGGTAGCTCCATCTCCACAGCCAAAATCGAGCACACTACAGGGAGACTCTTTCCGCTCTTGAAGACATCGCTGAAGCCATTTCACACGCCCTTCTGCAAAATACTCCCGGTTTTCCCCAGAGGGCGCGATTGCACTCGAAAGTGCAAGCTCATACGATGCCGCGTATTCATCAAATAATTTCTCAGCGTCCTTCATCTGTCCGCTATCCGCATTGAGCGGAAACGCCTTTCGCCAAGTGAAATCACGATCCAGTGTAGCCGTGCGGGTGGCCCAGTTGCCACTGCCATGCCGATCTTAGGATTGTCGGCAAATCCGACTGTTTTGGAGTCCAACCCAGGATTGTTTTTGCCCTGCTCGGTTCGGCAACCAGTTCTGGAGGGTCACCGGCACGACGCCCTTCCGTCTTCGTCGCGATTTGCCGTCCGGTGACTTTCCGGGCGCATTCGATTACTTCCATCACGGAATGCCCTTTGCCCGTTCCGAGATTCAGAAACTCGGATTCACCACCTTTTCTCAAGTACTCCAGGGCCAAAATATGACCATCCGCAAGATCACAAACGTGTATGTAGTCCCGAATGGCCGTTCCGTCCGGTGTCGCATAGTCGGTCCCATATATGGCGATATCTGTGCGCTTTCCTGAAGCTGCTTGAAGTACATTGGCAATCAAGTGCGTCTCCGGATCGTGACACTCTCCATGCTTCTCGCTCGCTCCAGCAACATTAAAATACCGTAACGCCACAAACTTCAAGCTATACGCTTTCGAATAAGAATCCAACACTTGTTCGAAAAACAACTTTGTCCAGCCATAAGGATTTCTTGGCCATTTCTTTGCGTTCTCTTGAATGGGAACTTCCTGCTGGTCGCCATAAACCGCGCAAGAGGAGGAAAATATCAGCTGCCGCACGTGGGCATTTAGCAGTGACTGCAGCAGCCTCATTCCTTTTGCAACGTTATTGTCAAAATAGACCATCGGATCCTTAACGGATTCTTCCACCGAAGCGAATGCCGCAAAGTGAATACAGGAGTCGATAGAGTGTTTCGCTATAATGGTAGCCAGCAGACCTTCGTCGCCGATGTCACCGTCGTAGAAGGGGATCGCAGGGTCAAGCGCAAGTCTGTGGCCTTGCGACAAATCATCGAGAGCTACAACGGCATTTCCTTTGCTGCGTAAGGATTCCACCGTTACGCTACCGATATACCCAGCAGCTCCAGTGACCAGCGTCGCCATCCATACTCCTCTATTGTTTTGCCAAGACTATACTTCAGGTTACACGCCTGAAAATGCTTCCGCCAGCAACTTGGTTCGGCTGCACAACACTCCATGTCGGGTTATACTTGGGAGCGCTCTGCCCAGGCCTTAAGATGCTTATTCCGCCACGCGATTGATAGAAAAGGTTCACCTTCGCATGATTCTGCTGAGTTCGCTTCACCAACAACTAAACGAGAACCCTTCTTTGACCGTCATTACGCTGCGCCCACTTTGTTCAGTTCGAGTTTGTTATGACCGTTGAACCCAAAACCGCACATCAAGCCGAAACGATGCGCGAAGACTGGAACGAGCGTGCGCGCCAGGACGCTTTTCTCTACATCGCCAGCTGGCGAAAAGACTGGGATGAAGCCTCCTTCTTCGCATCGGGCGAAGAAGATTACCTTTCGCTCGTTGCTCCTGTTCTCCAAAAGCTGAGTTTCGATCCATCTGCAAAGTCTATGGCCGAACTAGGATGCGGTGCAGGGCGCATGACTCGTGCCTTTGCCCAGCGCTTTCGATCCGTTTCGGCCGTCGACATTTCCGAAGAAATGCAATCTCGCGCCAAAGCATTTCTTCACGAATTCAGAAATATCATCTGGATTCCTACCGACGGTAAATCTCTCGTAAACCTGGAGTCGGCTTCACTGGATTTCGTGTTCAGCTATCTTGTTTTGCAGCATTTTCCTTCGCAGGAACTGGTCGCCTCTACCATTCAAGAGATGTTTCGCGTTCTTCGTCCCGGCGGAACGTTTCTCTTCCAATTCAACGGTTCCCATCACCCCACCATGAATTGGAAAGGACGCACAATTTCCACCTTCCTCGATAATCTCGCTGTGTTGGGCCTCAAGCGCATAAGCCAATCTCTCGCAAAGTTTGCTCACGTCGATCCGCAAATGATCGGCAAGACCTGGCGCGGTGTTGCTCTCACTTCTTCAGATGTAGACTCCATGGTCCGTTCGGCTGGCGCCAACTCCCCCGCTTTTCTCGGCGAAAATACTCCCCTTGCCTGGTGCTATGGCACAAAGCGACCGCAGGAGCATGCTTGATCACGCTTGGCGTCAACTATTCCAAGATGCACGATTCTTCCGCCTGCATCGTGAGGGACGGCGAATTGCTCTTTGCCGTTGCTGAAGAACGCATCAGTCGCGTCAAACACGACGCCCGCTTCCCGCAACTCGCCATCCAAGCCTGCCTTGATTTTGCCGGATTGCGGCCCGAACGGATTGATGAAGTCTGCTTCGGCTGGCAGCCCATCGCGCAACTCTATCGCCACGATCTCAAACTCTACGCCACTGGCAAGTGGCCCATTACCTATCTCAACGTGCTGAACTCCACTCGCTATTTCGCCAGCTTGCGTCATCAGCAATCTGGCGCTTTGCCCTATCGCCGCATATTCGGCACTCACCAGACAAGATTCCGCAACGTGGAACATCACCTCGCCCATGCGTTGAGCGCTTACTCGCTTTCCGGCTTCGATGATTCCGCCATTGTTGTTATGGACGGCCGCGGCGCGTGGGAGGCCACTTCAATCTGGCGCGGAGAAAACGGCCGTGTCGAACATGTCCTCACCATTGACTGGCCGGACTCTCTTGGACTCTTCTACGCCCAATTCACCGGTTTCCTTGGCTTCGTGCCAAATTCCGATGAGTGGAAAGTGATGGGCTTGGCTCCTTATGGCCAGCCCGGGGTCGATCTCAGTCCGTTCATCGACACCAAGGCGTCGCCTTACAAAGTGCATATGGATCGCCTGATCGGTAACGGTTCCTCTCCCTACGCGGATTTTCCCGTCTCTCTCGGCAAACCACGCGAAGCGGAGAGCGAGATCAGCGATTTGCACAAAAATATCGCCTTTGCCGTACAAGACAAATGCGAAGAAGCGATGATGAACGTCGTTCGAATGGCTATTCAAAAATGCCGGAGCAAGAATCTCTGTCTTGCCGGTGGCGTTGCCTTGAATTCAAAGGCCAATGGAAAAATCGTCGCCTCCGGTATTGTAGACAAGATATTCGTGCAGCCGGCCGCCTCAGACGACGGCGTTGCTCTTGGCGCTGCGTTCGCGCCTTTCCTCGACGGGGGCCAACGTCTCACGCTGAAGCCCATGCGCCATGCCTATCTCGGCCCTTCATTCGACGACGCTGCTATCGAGACCGCCCTCAAAACCTATAAGATTCGCGCTACGCAGCTTGGCGATCCGGCCGCCACGGCTGCCGATTTTCTATCGCAGGGGAAAATCCTTGGCTGGTATCAGGGCCGCATGGAGTTTGGCCCGCGTGCTCTCGGCAACCGTTCCATTCTTGCCGATCCGCGCGATCCCGAAATGAACATCAAAGTCAACAATGCCGTAAAATTCCGCGAATGGTGGCGTCCCTTCGCCCCATCCTTCAAAAAAGAAGTCGCTCCGGAATATCTCGAATCCGCTTACGATTCGCCCTTCATGATTCTTACCGCGCAGGTACGACCGGAAAAGCGCTCCGTTATTCCATCCGTGACGCACGTTGACGGGAGCGCTCGGCCTCAAACCGTCGAGAAAGAAACGAATCCGCTTTATTACCGCCTCATCGACGAATTTGGCAAACGCACGGGTGTGCCCGTCGTCATGAACACTTCCTTCAATCTTCGCGGCGAAGCCATCGTCCACACGCCTACGGATGCCATACGCACATTCTTCAGTTCCGGTATGGACGCTCTCTTCCTCGGCTCTTTTCTTGTTGAAAAATGAGCACGCGACGCGTCATCGCTTTTCTAGGGCGCAAGGACGAACCCACCGACGCCGTCGAGGAATACTGCCGCTACCTCGGCGCGGCGCTCGCACCTCACAACATCCAATTGGAAATTCATCGGTTTCCGTGGGAGAAGATTGGCTGGCCAGAAGCTTTTGAGCAATTGAAGAACTCTACGCCCGCCTGGCGCGATCACTGGGTTTTGGTGCAATACACCGCGCTCGCCTGGTCTGCCCACGGTTTCCCGTCAAAATTCCTGAATGTGCTTAGGTTGCTCAAGTCCGCAGGAGTCCGTGTAGCCATCGTGTTCCACGATGTCGAGGGTTTTCCAGGCGCTGGCATAATCGATCGTATTCGCCGCACCGTCCAAATCCGGACCATGCGCCGCGCTCTGTCCCTGGCGGACTCGGCTATTTTCCCTGTTGCTCTCCAACAACTGTCGTGGCTGCCACCGACGGCTTCCAAAGCTAAATTCATTCCCGTTGGCCCAAATCTTCCCATTCCCACCACGGCAATTCCCGCTGTTCCGAATTCGGTCCCTACCATAGGCATCTTCAGCATCACGGGAGGGGAACCGGGTGCCCGCGAAACTAATCTGATAATTCCAGCCGTAGCCAGCGCATCCGAAAGGCTTGGCACTGTTCGCCTATCCGTTTTTGGCAGACACGCGGAAGTTCGGGAACGCGACCTTCGCGTAGGTCTTCAGAAGTATCCCGTTCAATTGTCTGTCGAAGGAGTAGTCGATCCAGATCTGGTAGTCCAAAAACTTTCGCTTTGCGATCTTTTGCTGTTTGTGCGTGGCGGCATTTCTTCCCGTCGTAGCAGCGCCATTGCCGGTATTGCCTGCGGACTTCCGGTCATAGCCCTCGCGGGTTCAGAAACCGCCGCTCCAGTGACCAAGGCAGGTGTGATTCTCATTCCGCAAGCAGATCCGCAACTCATTGCCGCGGCCCTGGTCCGCGTTCTTTCTGATTCCGCCTTTCGCGCTGAGCTTGCCTCTCGCAGTCGCGCCGCCTACCAGGAACATTTCTCTTGGCCGGCCATTGCTGCCAAATTTGCCGCGTTCCTCAATTCCTAGCTCACCAACAAACACTCCGTACTCGCTGCAGTTACCGGCACAACGTCTCAATCAGCAACTCCTTTTTCCGCTCGGCCAATTCGTCCAGAGAACTTAACGACGCCACATATCCACCCAGCGTCGCCACTGTTAGTCCCAGGAACACCCCCACCGGCAACCACTGGCTATCGAACCACCGTCCCGCCAGCAACACCACCGTGGCAATTCCCCCTACTAAAATTTGCACGCCGAGTGCGGTCCATACGGCCACGCCGGAATTACGTTGCCCTTTCATCTTTCCGATCTCCATCTTTTTTGGAAAACTCAATGAAGACCAGTTGGCAATCGTCAATTGTCCACTGACGGCAAATATGCCGGCCGCTATCGTTGCAAAAAAACGTGGCAGCGGCGGCCAACCTACCCGGTACACCAGCACTGTTAGTGAGATAGTCAGTTCCAGCACCACCAGGCCCACCAGGAACAAATTCTTGCCCAACAACACGTCTCGAAAGCGGATGGGTGCCATGAAATAGGATTGGATGCCTTTGCCTTCGAACGCAAACGAGTTATACGCAGGGGAAAGAAGAATCAAAATCAGATACGCCATGATCGCTGGGAAAAATGTCGCTGGACTGACGGCACGTTCTTTAAGTACCGAATTGACTCCAACAAACTGAAACGAAAAAAACACCACCATGATCGGCGGCAACAAAAGTGTCACGAACGAAAAGCCATTGCGTGTCATGTAGTGAAATTCCTTCGCGACCACTCCTGCCACTTGTGCCGAAAGGAACGGCGATCCTCCCAAGCCCAGAGCTTCTGCGCTCTCGGCCCTGCTTCCTGTCACCAGTGATCGCCCGGCCGCCAGCTTTCTCTTTCTAGGTTCCGCCGGCGTGCCTTCGCTCAGTTCCTCCCCCATATACTGTGCCTTGAATCGCATCCACAGCAGCGCGCTCAACGTCAGAAGCCATGCCAACGATCCCGCAAGCCCGATCAGTAAACCGCGCACATCCGAATTGGCCGCCCCACTAACCGCAGTTCCAGCAAGCGAGCCGGGTAACCATGCGAAATACGAAACATGTTCCCGTAACTGGGGTAGCGCCCCGTTTCCGTATCGTTGCATTACCGGCGAAAGAAAGTTCAGCGAGACCATCGCCAGAACAAATACCCCGACGAAAATTTCACGTGCCCGACGCTTGACTAGCAGTTTCTCCAACCAGGAACCAATGACTCTCGCCAGCGTGACGTTTAATAGGGTGAATAACAGGCAAACCAGCAACAGGGCTGGCACGACGGTGATGCGTGCCATCGTCGCTCCCACCACCATTGCGCCCATCCAGCACAGAGAAGAAACGGCAGCAAAGTCGGCAAATCCATATCCTAGACCCAAAAGATAAAATGCCTGGAGGCTTAGAGGAAAACGCAGCAGATTCTTGAACTCAAAGTTGGCGCCAAAGCCTGCCACAAAAATCGGGAATACTTGCCACCATAAAAACAATCCCCAGAAAAGCAATGCGATCCAGCTTGCGTGGCCCTTTGTCAGGAAGAAATAAGATCCTGCAAAAAACGCGAAACACAATCCAATCACCATCGCCCCACTGACCAGTGCCGCAACAATCATGCCTATCAGGTCCCACCGATTGTTCTTCCGCTGCAGGCCGTTCTTCAACAAGGCCCAGCGTAGACACGCCACCAGCTTCAACTGTTCAAAGAGTCCCGGGAGTTGCGCTACGTCAGCCACGTTAACTCCTCCAGGCTCGACTGTTCTCCGCCGCTCTGTCCGACGATGGACAAAAATATCTGTTCCAGTGTTTTCTTTTCACCTTCCGTAGCGGACACTCCCGCTCGCAATTCTTCCAATGACCCTTGTGCCACAAGCCTTCCCTTGTGAATGATCGCCACGTGACTGCAGAGCCGCTCCACAATCTCCAGGACATGCGACGTCAGAAAGATCGTCACGCCGCGTTCGGTCATCCTTCCCAGCAGGGCTTTCAAGGCACCCGCCGCCAGTGCGTCTACTCCTTCGAACGGCTCGTCCAGGAACAATATGCGTGGCCCGTGAATCACGGCCGCGGCCAGCGCGAGTTTCTTTTGCATCCCGTGCGAATAGTCGGCAATTAATGTTTTCTCGCGATCCGCCAACTGCATGAATTCCAGCAGTTCGTCCGCGCGTTTTTCTGTGGTCGCCTTGTCCAGGCCGTACATTCGTCCCACAAACCGCAGGTACTCGATTCCTGTTAACCGTTCAAACAGTCCCATGCCTTCCGGTACCACCCCAATCTGCCGCTTTACTTCCACCACATTTTTCGCAAAATCCAAACCCAGCAACTGCATTCGCCCGAAACTCGGCGCCAGCAATCCCGTTAGCATTTTGATGGTGGTGGATTTTCCTGCCCCGTTCGGGCCCAGAAATCCAAAAAACTGTCCGGCGTGCACCCGCAGATCCACATGATCGACAGCCGTCAGCCCGCCAAAGACTCGTGTCAACTGTTCCGTCGCAATCGCAATTTCACTCATTGTTTAGCCTTTATCGACACCCGTCCGCAAAACTCTACCATGAGTAACTACGCATTCCCGTCGTTCAAATTTCAACGAATTACTATCTGAATTGCTTTAGGATGGTTTGCTGGCAAGAGAAGGAAGCGCGCCGCTGCCAGAATCGCGCGTGGGCAATGAGGCCATCACCGCCGGCAGTTCCACACGAAAAACAGCGCCACCGGCTTGTCCGTTGTAACAGATGATGCTTCCGCCGTGCTCGCGCACTATCCCGTAGCAGATGCTCAAACCTAGACCGGTTCCTTGTCCGACCGGTTTTGTAGTGTAGAAGGGATCGAACACTCGATGAGGCTCTTTTACTCCCGGACCCGTATCCGAGAAAAGGATCACTACGTTGCCGCGGTCTCGCATCGTCCGGATCGTCAAAATTCCTCCGCCATGCTGAGACATCGCATACACCGCATTGTTGATGATGTTAAAGAAAACCTGCATCAGCTGATTGCTGTCGCCTCGCACTCCTGGAAGCACCGATTCCAATTGCTGTTTGATATGCGATTCACTGCTACGCAAATCAAGTGTCCGCAATTGCACCGCATTCGATACCACCGTGTTGATATCCAGCAACGTGCGCTCTGCGGGCACCTGCCGCGCAAAACTCAACAGATTCTGTACCAACCCCTTTGTCCGCCTGGCCTGTTCTCGTATTTTCGCTGCCGTTGCCCGAGTGCGTTCCGGCAGCAGTGGATCGTCCGCCAGTAAGTCCGAATAACCAAGGATTGCAGTCAGTGGATTGTTGATTTCATGCGCCGCCCCCGCTGCAAGCTGCCCCAGCGAAACCAGTTTTTCTGACTGCACCATTTGCGCCTGCAACCGCTGCAGGTTGATCACTGACGATTCCGATTGCGCCAGTAACCGTGCGCGATCCGCATCTGCAAAATGCGTGCGTAAAAACACCAGCAACGACAGCGGCAATGCCGCAACCAGGGTCACCGTCAAACGAAAGTCTCTGACCACCTGCGAGTCGTGCGCGATCCGCAGCGCGTATAGCGCAAACAGCGGCAGAGACAGCACGGCGGCCATCGCGAACCGCGTCGCCCAAATACTGTCCGTCGCTGCCTGTTCCGATTCTTCCCGCCCGCCATCGATCGGCTGATCCAGTTCGTTTCGCTTTTGGTACGCAATCACGCCCGCCATTCCATACCAGAAGAAAACTGTCATCAACGGCAGGTCGTAAAAGCTTCCCGTGTAGTACTGGTCATGCTCCACGGCCAGATTGACGATCATGGAGGTAGCTGTATACAGCGCGGATGCTCCAAACAGGTGAGCACAAACTGTCCGCCAGGCGCCTTTGGTTCGATACCAGAAAATCCCGAACCCTAGCCAGAATGATCACGAACTGCACGTTTGCCAGGATGTTGTAGTTGTAGTCGTAGTTGGCCTGTGTCGGCGCAGCGTACATCCACGGCAATACCACGTACACATACAGAAATGACCACCACGTTAGCAACAACGCAAAATCCAGATAGCCGAGCCGCAGCCGCATCTCGCCGCGTTTCAGATAGGGCCGCAATGCGAGTGCCGCGATCAATGGAATGCCGCGCAGGAAAAAAATAATGTCCCCGGCGAATAATCCCGGCACATTCCGATGCAGGTAAACTTCGTAATACGTCCACTGGAATTGCCCAATCATCCACATCGAGCAACTTAGCGCCAGCAGCATCCAGAACACATTCCGCCGCCAGTGCGGCGTACCGGCATTCGCCAGCAGCCCCGCATTCGCAAGCAGGGGAATGAAACATTGCGTGATATTCCCAAATGCGTTCAGCGACGCGCCCTGGCCCAGCTGATGTGACACCAGCGTATACACGCCTAGAAACACCATCCAGGCGCAGACGAGCCATGCGTTTACCCGCGTATTTTGCATAATTTAGCTAAACAACAGTCTAAGCGCGAACCACGCGCCGGGCTGACTAAGTCTCCCTACCCATATCCAAAGCATCACCGGTCGACGGTAAAGCTATCTGTAAGGTGTTGGCGGGCATAGCTCGACCACGGGCTTGCCGGGTCAAGACGGACGTAGGCTTGCCAGTGCTCCCGCGCTTCGGAAAGTGCCCCCAGCTTCTCGCACACGAAAGCGAGATTGTAATGTGCGTCGGGATAGCTTGGACGCAGACGGATGGCAATTCGCAAGTGTTGACGTGCATCCTCGACCTTGCCGATCTCGTCCAGCACGCTTCCTAGATTGAAGTGTGCCAGCGCATTCTCGGCATCCAGGGCAATGGCACTTTGAAAGTACTCCGAAGCTTTTTCGAGATCTCCACCTTCATAGTAGAGGGTTCCGCAATTGAGAAAAGCGTCGATCTTCTGCGGGTCAACCTGCAAAGCACGCTCGTAAGCGTTGATCGCCTCGGCCCTCGTGCCAGAGCCGGATTCACATGCCAATGCTGTGGCAAGCCACTCGTCGGCACCACGTTCCGCGATCACACGAACTCGTTCCACAATTTCGCGCGTCTCAAAGTTCAAAACGAACTGGCCGGAGAGCGGTTCCAGTCGCGTTCCTTGCCGTTCAACGATAATGTCTTTGCCGTCGGAAAGTACACGCAGGGACGCCAGAGGCTCTTGCACCTTGCTGAGCTTCTCCCGAAGCGCATTCAGGGAACGTTGCAGGCGACCGGCGGGTACACCTTGTTCGATCAGCTGCTTCACTGTGCGGAGACCGATCAGATCGCGAAAGTCATAGAAGCGGCTTCCCTGATCCTCTTGTGGAGAGACCAGCCGCAAGCGGTCCCAGTAATCCAACTGCTTCCCGGTAAGTCCCAGTATGCGTTGGACGTCATTAGGGCTGAATCTATCTGTGGCACCCATTAGCAATTAGCCGGCTAGTTTCTTTCCACTCCGTTTTTGTGCCGCTGGTGCCGGCTCCACGGCGCGCGTGGGAGGTTTCTTGCCCACTGGCACGGCAACCGGCCCGGCAGGCGCTGGAGACGCGGTCGCCGGCACCGCCGCCTTTTTATCGGCGAGGCTCTTCTTGAGAGCTTCCATCAAATCGATAACCGGAGCCATATGCGGCTGTGCAACCTCTGTCACCTGCTGGCCCTTGAGCTTGGCTGCGATCATCGCTCGCACGTTTTCCTGATACTCGTCGCGATACTTTTGAGGCTCCCAGGGAGCGGCAAGGCTTTGAATCAGTTGCTGCGCCAGTTTTCTTTCCTGCTCTTTCAATTCGACCTTGTCGGTTGGAACAGATTCAGCAGCACGTATCTCATTGGAATAAAACATGGTGTGTAGCGTCATTCCTTTGGTGCTGGGGCGAATAATCACGATGTGTTCGCGCTGATGCATAGTGAGCTTTGCGATCGCTCCATAGCCGGACTCTTCCATGGCTTTCATCAGCAATTGGTAAGCTTTCACCCCGGCGTCTTCCGGCGAAACGTAATACGACGAGTCAAAATACAGTGGATCCATGTCCGTGAGTTTCACAAACTCCAGAATCTCCATGACGTGCGCGGAAGGCGGCTCGATCTTATCGAGCTCTTCTTCCGTGAACAGGACGTATTGGTCCTTTTCATATTCGTACCCCTTCACAATCTCCGACCGCTCCACATTCCGGTTACAGACGGGGCAGAACAACGGCTGTTTCAGCCGTGAATGACACACATTATGGAGTTGGTTGAAGCTGATTCGTTCTCCGCGAGCCGCGGCATACATCCGGATGGGAATGGAAATCAAGCCGAAGGTGAGGTGGCCTTTCCAGACGGTCGTAGCCATATGGACACTCCTTGGGTGAGCAGCCCAGGGATGGGCGCAGACCTATAAGGTTAGAACGCTCCACCAGGCAGAATCAAGAGATTCCGGCGCCACAGTTCCCGCCAAGCACGGGCGGAGATGGCGGACGAGATTTCATGGGAATCCTGTCTCTGCTAAGCTCGGCCTCATATGGCAGGATTTGTTATCGACGTGTGGCACGAATACCTTTTCCAAATGCCCTCAAGGCATGGACTTCTACAGCTTCTTTCTCTCTCTCTGAACCGCAAGCTGTGCCTCAAGTTTCAGGAGCTCCGCGTCCGCCGCCAGAGCCGTCCCGGTCTTTGCTAGTTCCTCTTGTTGTTGAGCCGTCAGTCCCAACAGTTTCGCTGAACCAACCAGGATTCTCTTCTGCAGCTCCGAAACGGGTTTTGCATTCGCGTTAGCGATCGCCTTAGCAAGTGCGGCCACACGTTTGGCAGGTCCGATGTCGGCGGCCGTCGGCATCGGCACGGGTGGCCGATCCAGTCGCGGATTTTCCAGTACCAGTGCTTCACTGACATCAGGTGACTTTTGCTGGCGACTGCCGAGCTTTCCATTTGGCAATTTAAAGCAGTTCACCACCGTGCTCAATGCACTTGTATGATCAAAGGTCGTGTTGAGAATCGTCCCCGGTGGAGTGTATGCGGAAACGACGACAGCTGGTATGCGCACGCCTAGACGATCAAAGTTGAATCCCGTGCCACCCGGTTCGGTTGGAGGAATCACGACGCCATCGGGGGAAATCGCGAAGGAACATTCCTTCGCAGTCGGTGGGCAGACGTGGTCGTAGCAGCCACCATGCTCGTCAAATAGGATGAGCAACAGAATTTTGTCCCAGTCAGGACTGTTCCGGAGTGCCGAGTAGATGTCATAAACCAACTTCTCGCCCTGCTCTACGTTCGAATGCCCGAAGAGCTGGAAGGCATGCGACTCCGGATGCATGTCGTTCTCTGGGCCGTGAACCACTGAATCCATATAGTTCGGCTCAATGAAAGAATACGCTGGCAACCCACCAGGCTTTGCTGCGTCATCAAGAAAGTCTGTTATATGTTCAAAAAAATTTGGTTGCAGTGCAAAGTCCAATACCTTCCTTTGCGTCAGCAGTACCAGGCTCGTTATCGTCCAGCCCCCGCAATAGACCTTCCATGTCTTTCCGGCTTCAGAGAGCAGATTGAAGATTGTGGGAGTATCGTTAGTGAACAGGACTCCATCCCCTCCGCCGTTGTTCACGTAGCCAGAAGATGTTCCCGCGGCGACGAAAGAACGATTGCAGATCGTCTGGGAGGGAATCGAAGAAAACCAGTGATCGCACAGGCCGTAGTGGTAGGCCAAACTCGATATCACTGGAACGGTGCTGGGTGTAAAGCAGTTCATGATGGTATCGGCATGGCCTTCGTTCCCAACGTTTTTCAGTGCATAGTTATAGAGGAATCCTTGCATATTGCATGGCCGGGGCGGCTCGTTGGTCACAGCGTTGGCATAGAGAGTTGTCTTCTGCCCGTAGATTTGCGCGTAGACATCTTGAAATGGCTCCCCAGGGTCTGGGAACGGTGCGGTTGGGTCTGCACCTTTGCCGACAGGAACCATCGTTCCGTTCGGCCGAGGATTGCTGAGGTCCTTGCCGTAGACCCCGGCAAAATTTCCTGACGGGGTCTCATTAAATGGAGGTTCGTTGGAAGGATCATAGAGCCAGCCAAAAAGATTGTCGAAGGAGCGATTTTCAAGCATCAAGACAACAACGTGTTCAATCCGGCTCAACTGATTGCTGGACACGTTCCCTCCCTAAAACGAGAGCTTCAGTAGCAGACCACTGGCGTGAAAGAAATTTTGAGCTCAACAAAGCGCGTTCGTGCGAATTACACCCAGAAATTTGTTACATGTCAAGTAACCAACGACTAACAGTTGCGACTGCCGGTACAAAACAGCAGCTAGCGCAGGCCTGCATTCTCATGGTTAAGTGCACTCTATTGCCATGTCACGGGACGATTGTCATTATGAGGCATGCAAACTGTCTTCGAGGCCGCGGGTGGCATCGATGGCCTGCGACGTCTTGCGGGCGCCTGGCACCGTCGAGTAATGGCGGACGACGTCGTCGGCCACGCGTTCAGCCACGGTTTCCACCCACAGCATGTCGAGCGACTCGCCGCTTACTGGGCCGAAGCACTCGGTGGCCCGAGCACGTATTCCGACTCCTATGGTGACGAGACCTCCGTCGTCAAGATGCACAGTGGCAACGGGAAGCACGACGAAATGGATCGCCGTGCGATTGCCTGCTTTGACCTGGCTCTTGCCGACATCGGACTAGCCGAGGACGATGCTCTGCGACAAGTGCTGCACGACTATTTCGTTTGGACGACCACGACAACGATGTCCCGTTATCACCGTTCCGCCGCCGATGTGCCTAATGGCCTCAGCATCCCACATTGGTCGTGGAACGGGCTCCAAGTGTAAGTTTCCGCCCTCGGGGCTGCATCACACCGGTATTAGCTCCAAATGGGAACCTGCACGGCGAATTCACGATTGTGGAACGCCGCGTGGGTGTGGATCCTATCTTGCGATCTCGTACCGCAGTCGCACAACGCTGTCAGGATACTTTCGGGCCGACCGTAAACGAAGCGGCACGTCCCGATGGCGCCGCGCTATGAGTGGGATGCCCTCACCAATCAAGGTAGGAATAACGTGGATGTCGAACTCGTCGATCTCGCCAGCGTCGAGAAACGAAGCAATCAGCTCTCCGCCGCCCATCATCCAGATGTGTTTTCCCGGTTTCACTCGCAGACGCTTCGCAAAGGCTTTCAGAGGCTCTGACACAAATTCTACGCCTTGTGGCGGCGCGCTTTTCGGAGGCTTCCGCGAGAAGACGTAGTTGGCGAGCTTGGTGTCAAACATCCCGCTTTTGCTGTTCTTCTTCTTGTGATAGTCGAGAAGCCAGTCGTAGGTCTTGCGTCCCCAGAGGATGGTGTCGATTGTCCGGTAGAACGTGCGCATGCCGTAATCGACTGTGTCCGGTCGACGATTTAGCCACTCGACATCGCCATCTGGCCTGGCGATGTAACCATCGGCGCTCGTCGCGATATAGACGACTATCTTTCGCCGTGTTTTCATATCCCACTCTCCCAGCAATCGAGTAAGTTTATCGTGAGAGATCACATATCCAGTTAACTTCCCAGGTCTTTCCGCCATCCGACGAAAAAGACTGTTCCATTCGCGCTGATTTAGGTGAAATGTTGACCCAGACATAGCGTACAAGGACGGCGCGTCCTTCCCATGTTTGCTGGTTGTAGAATTCGCCGCGCTTTCCATTAAACTGGCCCACAACTGGCGGAAGTTCGAGAGTGCCTTTGTCAAGATCCACCAGGTAAATACTCCACTGGTGCGATTCAGGGTTGTAGAGTCGGAGCGTTTGCGCCTTTATTCGGAGTTTGTGATCGGGACTGGAAACGTCAAACTCTTCAAAATTGGCATTGCTGTCGAGGAGCTTCTTATGATTCGAGATGCCATCATATTCGACCCAGACATTCGAACCCTTCAAACGTTCGGGGAGTCGGCGAACATGGGCTTTCCAATCACCGATGAGAAAATCGAAATCGTGAGATCCGTCTCTCTGCGTAGCCGTTGATCCATGGGTCGAGACCTGCGAATTCGGGAATCCCGAGAGTGCCTGAACTTCACAGACAAAAAGTGCCGCACTCATGACCGCCGGGACGACGCATCCAAGTCGAATCGATTTCATCCCGCCATGCTCTCATGGGTTTTAGAACAACTGCAACGCCACAGCCATTGGAAACCATTGGGTTTGGGTTGGAAGCCGCTTCGCGCCGGTTTGTCGGCAACTCGTAAACTGACCTCTACTGGTTCTCATCAACACCATTTACAATGAACGCCGCCCTGCGTCCGTGCCACGCCCTGAGATAGAATCCGTCCATGGCGAAGCTTGAAGAGTATAAACGCAAGCGCCGGTTTGACCGGACCCCCGAGCCGTCCGGCGAGCCGGAGCCATCAGTCAAACCCGAACTACCCACGAAGCCGAAAGCTACACGTCTACCCAAGCCGAAGCTCCCCCAGCTGGAAATTCCCGCTTCCACGGAACACGGGGATACGTTTGTTGTCCAAAAACATCGAGCAACCAGACTGCACTACGACTTCCGCCTAGCGATCGACGGAACGTTGAAATCCTGGGCGGTACCCAAAGGGCCTTCGCAGAGTCACGCCGACAAACGTCTGGCAGTGCAGACCGAGGATCACCCGTTAGCCTACGCCGATTTTGAAGGGAAAATTCCCGAGGGTAACTACGGGGCCGGAACCGTTATGGTGTGGGACCGCGGAACGTTCGCGGTCGAGGGCAATCTCCCCGCAACGCGACAGCTCAACAAGGGCGAACTCAAGTTCACCTTGAATGGAGAAAAGCTGCGCGGCAGTTTCGTGCTCGTCAAACTGAAACACAGCGAAAAAGGCAACGAATGGTTGATGATCAAACACAAAGATGCGGCCGAGGATCCTGCCTGGAATCTCGATGAGCACGATGGCTCGGTTTTAACCGGGCGGAGCATCGAGGAAATCAAGGAAGAGCTACCACCCAAACGAAGTCCAAGTCCGCTTCGTCCCGAGGAAGCACAAGGCGCGCGCAAGACACCCATGCCTTCCCGTTTGGAGCCCATGCTTGCCACTATCGGAGACCATTCCTTTTCCGACCCCAACTGGCTCTTCGAAATCAAGTGGGACGGAGTTCGCGCCTTAGCCTGGATTAAAGATGGAACATTGACGTTGCGTTCGCGCACCGGCCAGGACATCACCAAGCGTTATCCTGAACTCGCCTCTCTTCCCAAATCCATTGCTGCCCACGAGGTAATCCTCGACGGAGAAATTGTGGCGCTTGATGCCAAAGGCCACAGCAATTTCGAACGCCTGCAGGAACGCATGCATGTTCGGGCTCCCAGCGAGCACCTGGTTTCCACCGTGCCTGCTGTCTTATTACGTTTTCGACCTTCTTTATTGCGATGAGTACGATCTCCGCCAAACCCCCCTGCTCGAACGCAAACAACTCCTCCAGAAGCTGTTGCATTCATCCGAACGGTTTCACTATTCCGACCATCAGCTAGAACATGGGAAAGAACTCTTCGAACTTGCAAGAGAAAACGGTTTGGAAGGAATCCTTGCGAAACGAGCTGCTAGTCCTTATGTCTCTGATCGCAGCCCGAACTGGTTGAAACTCAAGGTAACGAAAACTCTCGATGCGGTTGTCGGCGGATGGACTGCTGCTCGCACCGAGGCGATTCCCTTTGGCTCCCTGCTGTTGGGTCTATATCAAGGCAAGAAACTTCGATTTATCGGTCACGTCGGCAGCGGATTTGGGGAGAAGAAACTGGACGAACTGGCGAACAGGTTGAAGGAACTCGAGGTGTCCACCTGCCCATTCGATACCGTTCCGGTAACCAATGAGAAGCCCACCTGGGTCTCACCGTCTTTAGTCGCGCGCGTCAAGTTCAGTGGATGGACAGACGAACATTCCTTGCGACATCCCGTTTTCCTCGCACTCCGCGAAGATGGGCGGCCCGTTGATTGTATTTGGGAAAACGAAGTTGGTGCTCGCCCAACTCCCACGACTCCGGCGGTCGTTCACGCGCCAGAAGTGATCGGCCGCGTCTTGAAAACAGAAAACCAAATCGAAGCGGAGCTGTTCAAGGGCCGCTCCGAAACTGTAACGATTGAATTAGACGGCAAACGGCTCAGGTTAAGCAACCTGAACAAGGTTTACTTCCCGGAACCGGGCTACACAAAACGCGATCTGCTGGCCTACTACTACCGCATGGCCGGCCTTGTCCTCCCGTTTCTTCGGGATCGTCCCCTGGTATTGCGCCGCTATCCTGACGGAATCAAGGGGCAAGCCTTCTTTCAAAAAGATCTTCGCGAAGGTGTCCCCGACTGGTTTGTGACCGTGCCGGTCGCGTCCGAAGAAAAAGGAAAAGAGATTCACTATGCCACCGCCAATGACCGTGCCTCCCTGCTGTTTCTGACAGGACTCGGCTGCATCGACCACAATCCCTGGTCCAATCGCTTCGACGATTTCGAGCATCCCGACTACTTCTTCTTCGATCTCGATCCTTCGGACGGCACAGAGTTTTCGGTGGTGGTTACGATTGCCAAGGCGCTTCACGAGGCTCTCGCGGAATTGAACGTCGATCATTTTATGAAAACATCCGGGGCGACCGGCTTTCACATTTTCGTGCCCGTTGAACCGGTGTATACCTACGAACAGCTGAGAATTTTTGCGGAGATCATCGCCCGCAAAGTAACCGCGGAGCACGCGAATCTTGTGACCAGCGAACGCATTGTTGCGAAGCGTCCCTCCGGACGCGTCCTGATCGACGTTCAGCAGAATGCTCACGGCCGCCCACTGGCTGCGCCTTATTGCGTCCGCGCGTTTCCCAAAGCACCGATTTCAACCCCAGTTCTGCCTCGTGAATTGCGGCCGAGCCTTCGCCCGGAGACGCTCAACATGAAGACGATCTTTGCGCGCCTGAAACAGAAGGGTGACCTGTGGGCTGATTTCTGGAAGCATCGCCAAAGACTGGAACCGGCCATCGAACTTCTCAGTCACCATATGCCATCGCGTCCCTAGAAGACTCCTTGATTGCTGCGAAGGGCTTCGATATTGAATTGCTAGCAAAGACCGGGCCTTAGAACCTGTATATGAACTAGGGGGTCGAACCTTTAGGTCCGACATAAATGCCTACCCTGCCTTGCGGCTTTGGCCGCTGAGGAAATGGTTCCCAGCATTCAACTGTGCTTTAATTACAAAGCATGGAGGTGCTTTATCCCTCGCTCTAGCCAGCTTCATGTCGGCACTTCGGGATACTCCTACAAACAGTGGAAGGGGAGTTTCTATCCGGAGAAGCTTCCTGATTGCGAAATGCTCAGCTTCTATGGCAAGCAATTCTCAACCGTCGAAATCAACCACAGTTTTTATCGCATGCCCACCGAAAGCAATCTGTTGAATTGGGCTAGCAACGTGCCGCAAGGCTTTCGGTTTGCCCTGAAAGCCAATCAGCACATCACTCATATCAAGAGGCTTCGCAACTGTCAGGATACTTTGAAGCGCTTTTTGGAAGTGGCCAGCGTGCTGCAAGACGGCGACCACCTGGGGCCGGTTCTTGTGCAACTTCCGCCGAATTTCAAATTCGATAAGCCATTGCTCGAAGAGTTCCTGTCACTGCGTCCCCCGGCGTTTCTCTTTGCCTTCGAGGTTCGTCACCCTTCCTGGTATACAGAGGAGATATATGCACTCCTTCGTCAACACGGAACGGCTCTTTGTCTGGCAGAAACCGACAAGGACACGCCGCCAGAAGTGCTCACAGCGGATTTTACTTACGTGCGGTTGAGGCGTGAAGAGTACACACCGAAACAACTGAAGGAATGGCGCAATCGATTTGACATCTGGCTGGCACGGGGAGTGGACGTCTACGTCTACTGCAAACATGAAGACGAAGGCAAAGCGCCCGCATATGCTCGTCTACTCCTGGGAACAGAAAAGACAGACTCGCCCGTCGAAAACAACGCCGGTCCAAAACGTCCCACGATCCACCCGATCAGGAAAAGTCGTAAGAAGGATCGACCCAAAACCTAAATTCGAGCGAAGAAAGTGGAGTAACAGCCCGCAAGGATGTATCCGGACTGTACACAGGAAAAATGGCGGAGGGGGAGGGATTCGAACCCCCGTGACCCTTTCGGGCCAAACGGTTTTCAAGACCGCCGGTTTCAACCGCTCACCCACCCCTCCGTTTCTAATTCTAACTTAATCTATAGGTTAGCGGCCAGTTTGCTACATTTTGGATTCGAACTGCTGCGTTTCGGTGCAGGGTGTAGCTGGATTGTAGCAGTCGCCCCCAACTTTCCCACTGCAACCACCTTGGAAGTTAGATTTGAATGGGTATAGCGCATCGTGGCGGTAACGGACGAATGTCCCAGTAGCTCCTTCACCGTCATGATATCCACTCCTCGTTCGAGTAGACGTGATGCAAAAGTGTGCCGCAGCGTATGCCACGTCACTCCTTCGATCTCCGCCTTTTCGCAGGCCAGTTGTAAACCCGCATCGAGATCAACGAATGGTTCTCCGGTTTTCTGGTTCTAGAAGACAAACTCGTTCTTCCTCCCCAGCAAACAAAACTCCAGAATCCTGCGCACCTCCCGGTTAATGGGGACGACACACACCTTCTGGGTTTTTTGCGAGAACATGTTGATCAGGCCCTTATCCAAGTCCACGTGCTGCCAGCGGAGGGAGAAAATATCTCCGATGCGGCTTCCCGTATTCAGAGCACAAAGAATAATGTCCTGAATCGCAGGGGTGGCATTCCGCAGCAGCCTGGTTTCTTCTTCCTGACTCAAGACTCGAAAGCCGGTATTGACCTCCTGAAAGAACTTCACCTTTCGAAGAGGGTTTGAGCCGAGATGAAAATCCCAGTTGATGGCGAGATTGAACATATGCTTGAGCAGCGCCAGTTCGCGATTTACGGTTGCGCCTGACACTTGCTTGCGCCGGTGAAGTTTGTATCCTTCGATGTCGGGCGGGGTTATATCCGCCAAGTACCTTTCGGCACGAAAGAACGCTTTCAAGGGCTTCAGCAGTTGCTCGTCTCTCAACCAGGAACGCTTATTGGCCTTCACATATTCCATATAGCGAGATGCAAAGTCCTCCAGAGATCGCCGTCGTAAGCGGGAGGATTTGCTTCGCATTCTTTTTCGATAGCGGCAAGGACAGCCTCGACGAGGGAGCGCGCGTTTGTGATCGCGCCGTCATAGTCCGCCTGCCCCATTTTCGTGCGGCACTTTTCAATCTGTTCCATGATGAAAGCATGCGAGAGATGACTGGCCTCCATCTTCACATCAACCATAATCTCGCCCCGCGTTTTGTCGACGACATCGTGGCCTTTGCCATGCGGAACGATTTCATAGCCGTCATAGGCAAGAAATTCGTTCAGATAGGTCACAGCGTCGTTGATGTTTGCGGGTTTGTTTTGCTGGCTTTCCTTGTCGAACACCGTAGCGCCCATGAAATCGCGCGGATCGACCGCCGTCAGGATGATTTTCCTGAGGGCGGGCGTGTCGTTGAATCCGCGCAGGCAGTCTTCAGCGAACGTCCATCGTGACGGAAAACCCTGGCCGTAGGCGTGGTTGGTGCCGAAGTCGTTGAAAAAACTGACGAGCTTCGGCCCCGAGCGGTAAGGCGAGAGCGCCTTGTCCCCCGTGATGATTTCACCGAGCCGCTTGATTGTTCTTTCAGATATTTTCATGCGTCCGCCAGAATAATTTTTCTCAGCCCGCCAGATCGAGCGTGCGGATCAGCACAGACCCATCCGGCTCTATCGCGCCGACGAGATATTTCTTCCGCGCCTCTTCCTCAATCGCCCTCCGGTTGGCCCGAAAGACTTCGAGCTTGTCCTTCTTGTCGCCCTTGAAGTGATCGTCCAGCGCCTCACGGCTGACGGCGCATTGGACGCGCCTTTCGCCGTCCTGGCCCCAGAAGGTAACAACACCGCGGTCAAATACGTATGCTTCCTGCGGATCTGGAAATGTCAGTTCACGGAAAGCCTCCGGCTCATTGCCGGTGTGAATTTCACTTGCGGAGGTACCCTGTGCGTTGAAACCCTCGAACGCCTCATTGACGATGGCCTCAAGCGAAGTCACCTCTGCGTCCGTCAGCCTCTTGAATTCGCCGGTCCGCCGTCTTCTGGACAGCGTTCCTTTGTTCTGCCGTATGAACATCAGCAGGTTCTCAGCGAGCCTATCAGGCATTTCGACTGTATTCATGATCCGGCGCAGTGCTTCGTCGTGGCAGCGCAGATAGTCGATTTCACGCGGCAAGTCCTCCTCGACCGTCCGCAGGACGCAGGCATACAGAAATTCTGCCGCTTCCGTCGCGTCGAAATAGCGATAGAGGTCCGCCGTATCGTTCAGCACTTCGACGTTTTGCTGCGGCGTCGGTCGCCACTCGATAAGATTCATCAGCGGTCGTGAGTGATCCTGCAAAGTTTTTCGATATTCGTCGATCCGGTCATACATCACCGAGGACACCGGAAAGACCATTCCCGGCGGCGTGAATTTTCTCTCGGCGAGAACATGATGGACGAGGCAGCGGTGCAGCCGCCCGTTGCCGTCCTGAAATGGATGGACGTAGACGAAGCCGAACGCCGTCGCCGCCGCCTGTATAACAGCGTCGGCGCCGTCCTCGCTCATGCGATCATTTGCCGCGAACAACGCAGTTACGAGGTCGTTGAGGTCGGCCGGTCGCGCGCCGATAAATTCGGGCAGCGGGTCGCCGTTATGGTCGCGCTCGCCGAGAAACACGCCGTCGGGCCGCAGGCCGACATGGACGAACCGGTCGTCTTCGATCAGCACACCTTGCAGGCGGATCATTTCATCCACGGTGAGCTTATTCTTGCCCGCCTGCATGACGGCCCGGCCCCAGCGCTCCAGCCGGTTGCGCGGCGGGCGCTCGCCTTCAATCTCGAAGCTCGCGCGGCTGTCCGCCAGAAGTAGGAAGCTCGCGGCGCGCGCGACGAGGTGCCCGCCGATGCGGCCTACCGTCTCGACGGCTTTGCCTGCCAGTTTTTTGTTCGTGAATTCCGTCAGCAGTTTTGTGCGGCGTACAACCGGACAGAACCCCCTGGTGCCAAGAAGGTTGTCGCGCACTCGGTGCCGCTTCGAGAGGCGCGGCTTGCCCGTGAAATATTCTTCCGGGTCGAGCAGGTCTACGGCCGGCACGCCGGGATCGTCAGGCACATCGAGCTTGCGCCCTGTCAGCAGTTCATACAGATACCAGGCGCGGCGAGAGGGAATTCCGGTCGGCGTTGCTTTCACAAAATCCTCTACAACCTTCGCGTCGACGGCGTCAAAAATTCGCTTTAGAACAAGCAGATCGAGGTTTTCATTGCGCAGGGCGAAATCAAGGTGATCGCCGAAGGTCTCTCCCGGCCAGTATCTTTTGTCGAAGATACGCCAGTCCGCCTCATCGCGAAAACTTCCGCTGACGTGTCTGGCCGAAACGGCCCCCGGCTTCCGCACCGGACCTTTAGCTCCAAGGGCTTGGGCGAGCGCGGCCCATCCTGCGATCCGGGTCTCTCCCGGTATGGCTAGTTCCTGAAATGTTTTCAATCCCTCGTTTTCAAGGTGCATCGTCGAAATCCTTATGTCGTATGTCGAAAAACGACTTATTTATTGCCATGTCGTCGAAAATCACTATACACGTAATATCGTCGAAAATCAACTACGGAACAGCGAAAATCATCAAAAACATGCCCATGCCGTCGAAATAATACTATTTTGGTGCGGAAGGAAGGTCAGAGCTACGGAAGTGAAGGCTCGTGAACGGTGTCCGAGATGGAAGCTATCGCGGCGCGAGAGTCGATGGCGGCACTGATGTAGCAGTCCCGGATGAGCAGTCGGCGGCTTGTACTTTCCGTGACAGTGGTGGGCCCACAATCGCCTTGATGCAGCGAGAATCCACGCGGCTGATATCACTTTCGCCTGAACCCAAGATTATTCGACGTCGCCCGCGATCGTTGGCATGACAGGGTCTCCGTCTGGCCGTTTTTCCGCGGTGCAATTTGGGTGAAGGAGATTTCTAAGCGCGATAGAATCTACGCGATATTTTGGTCGGGGCGCCCGGATTTGAACCGGGGGTCTCCGGCGCCCAAGGCAGGCGCGCAACTGGGTTTTTTCGCCCTAAAGCTAACTAATGACAATTCGAAAAATTTTCTTTGTTTGTCTAGCTTACACATTGGTGCACTCTCGGTGCACACTAGGCTGCAAATGGAATACTTCGGTGCAAATGAGAGCTTCGTAAGTTGCTTGAAACAAATGAAAGGTGTGAGTACAGGGCAGGGTGAATTGGCAAACCGCCGCCAGCTTAAGAAATGTCTTGTTAGGTCGATTCGCGCAGAAGCCCGATTTCGCCGTTAATTCTCCGATAAATAAGAGACAGCGGATGCAATGTATCTGGTTGCTGTAAGGGCATGTTATTTCGCCATTGGGATGGGAGCATTAAATTTCTGCTACACTGCTATTTATCTATAGGTATATAGAGGCAGAGTGTATCCATTGAGCCACTCGCCCCACGAACGCTAGTGTTCTTGTGCGATATTCTGGCCGTCGCGTTCTGGCAAACGGACACCGTACAGACTCACTCTCGGATTGTGGCCTCGAGGCTCTTTGTAATACCAAAGTTCAACGCTTTCGAGGGAACGTCCGCCGAGAAGGTCGTAGTTCCTTCCCCCAGGTGAAACCCGGTCGCTCACCATCAGTTCTTGAGAGGTGCCATCAGCGAAGTGAAGGACGAGGCGGTCAAAGAAAATGGCCTCGCCGCTGACCCTCAGCTGAATCGTCCGGGAGTGAACATCGCGACGGGTGATCTGGATGCGGCCGTGATCCTGATTGCCGTCGACCTGCGTGCAGCCCAAGAAGTCCCAAAACTGTCCACGCGCGAGCACAGAGGTGGCAGAGACAAAGGCCAAGAGCCCAGCGATAGAATAGCGAAAGTACTTTTGCAGCATAGATAGTCCTAGAACTACTAGAACTATATATATCAGTGTTTCTATGTCCTTGACAGCGCAATCACAAGGATCTTTCATAGTCAGTTAACGATGGCGGCGATCTTATCGTTAGCCTCGCGAGCACTCCACGGTTAGCAACAAGTGTTTGAACTCTGCTTTTCTAAACCGCGCGGGTGATTACGTCGAGTTTCGGTTTGCTGTCTCTGTCAGAATTACCAATTGCGCGGCCGCCACTACTGGACATCCAAACTGTCCCCCAGCCAGCGCAACTTGCCGTATGACGTGCGAAAGGTGTGAGGAGATAATTCTATGAGCGCTCAAAGTATCAAAACTTTTTGCCTATTGGTATGTGCCACAGTTTTGCTCAGCTCGGTTACCTTTGCGCAAAACCCGAAGCCAGGAAAACTGAAGATGTCGGTAATCCCCAAGCAGGCCTACACGTTTGTTGATGGCAAGGCGATTGGTCCCGGCAATCGGGTCATCAAGCTCGATGTAGGCACCCACCATGTGGTTGTGGCCAACTACGGGTACAAGTTTGTCGAGCAGGACGTTTCGCTGGATTCAGACAAGACGGTACCTGTGGACATAAAGCTGGAACCCGTTGGTGCAACCGTGCCAGGCCCGCGCGGTCGCATCCAGATTGAAACCGCATGGAAGCTCCACGGGGCAACACCCGCCGCTGTTCTTTTGAACGGCAAGAAGCCCTCGTACTTCGTAGGCCACGTGGATGAGTTCGATCACGACATTAATTGGCACCAGGAATTGATTGTGCCACCAGGTACGCACCAAGTGACAGTCACTCGGGATGGCAAGGAACTCTGGTCCGGGCCGATCACGGTCGCGGAAGACCAACGCGTGATTGTTGATATCTCGAATGGAAAAGAAAAGACCAAGCCTTGGGCACGTGGCTCGTCGTGCCCGACATATCGCCCCCAATGCGAGATGCCCAAACTGGCGCCACGTTTTAAGGCCGGTATTGCAAGCGCCACTGTCGTTGTGGCGCCTGTCAGCGGGTCGGTATCTGCCAATCCGTCGAAAATCGATTGCAACCAAAATACGCAGCTAGCCTGGGTTTCCAATGAAACTGTCGAAGCCGACATGAGCGGCATGAGCCCAGTTCCGACGTCGGGCGAGAAAACCATTTCGCCTCGGCAAACCACCGTATATCAGCTTACAGCTTCAGGACCAGGTGGCGTGACAAAGCCGAGCACGACGGTGGAAGTCAACCCAACGGTGCAATCGTCGCTGAGCGCTTCGCCGATGGAAGTTACGTACCGTCGCATCGGCGACAAGATCATCGAGCAAGGGACCACCACTCTGACTTGGTCGTCGTCCAATTCTGACGCGGCTTCGCTGAATCCGGGTGGCTCCGTTGGTGCTAGCGGGACGAAATCCATCACCCTGAGCCCAACGCAGAGCGGCACCGGTCCTGTGGACGAACAGTTCAAATACACCCTGAACGCGACGAACGCGTGTGGGGGTTCGGAAACCAAGACGGTGGCAGTACACCTGAAGGGCTCCGTTGAACCTATTCCGTCTGTGCTGCTCCACAGTGTCTTTTTCCCGACCGCCTATCCTACCGAAGAGGTCCCGACGCTGGGACTGGTTCGCAGTCAGCAGGAAGTATTGACAACCCTCGCCACCGGATTCAAACAATATCTCGAATTCGATCCTGACGCGAAGTTGTCGCTTGGCGGATACACAGACGAGCGCGGCGCGGATAAGTACAACGATTCTTTATCCGAACGCAGAGCCCAACGCGTCAAGGATTTCCTAGTTTCACAGGGAATCGCCGCGGAAAAGATCGATACCTCGGCGTACGGCAAGCAGAAAGCGCTAGACAAAGCCACGGTTAATGACCTGCAAACTCAAAATCCAAACCAGCCTCCTCAAAAGTGGATCCCCGATTCCCGCGCGACCTGGCTGGCTTACAATCGCCGGGTTGACATTGTACTTATGCCTGCCAACGCCGAGTCGGTTCGGTTGTATCCGAATCAAGCTCCGGATTCCCAAATTCTCTGGCAGATTTCCAAACCCACCCGCAGCACGGTTGAAGGGTACAACTAAGCGCTCTTGGGGAGCTGGTTGAGCGTGTGAATGTGACACTAATGTGCGCGACCCGCTAAAAACGGAGACTGTCACTAAAACTGGCGCAAAACGGACAAAAATAGAGCAAATCCAGAAGACTGAAATTGTCGCTATCTTACGACTGGCGGAAACGGTGTGCTGTACGGTGTCGGCCCTGAAGTAGTGGGTATCCGCATATCCCGCAACAGCACCTTCATCGAGAGTGATGAACAGCAGGCCTGGGGTGGGTCCCTCGATGATTTTTTTCGTGGCAGCCCTCACGTTTAGAAGAACATTGTTCTGGCTGTGGGGTCGTCTACACGCGACCGGATATCTGCGTTTGATCAAAAGCTCCACCCGCTTGGTGTTTCGAGATGTCTGGGCCATACAGATGAAGCTGTTTCAAGGCCGTCCCTTGTCCTCATTATAGTGACGCCGATGTGGGAGATCCCGTTCCGGTAGAGCTTTGAGGGCTCGTTTCGGATGAGTCGCGTGACCGTCTGTTCAGGGAAAATGAATCCGGAGAGCTTGATCGAAGTGATGCACACGTGTTTTCGTTTGAAGTAGTGCGTTTCAAGCGGCCGCAAGTCTCGTTCGAGCTCGAGCACACCACGGATACAACTCACTTGTTCTTCTTGGTAAAGCCCTTGTCCACATCTCTAAGGAGTTCGCTAAGTGAAATTCCGAAGCCTCGGGAAATGGTCAATAAAGTACGAAGCGAAGGGACACGCTTACCCCGCTCAATTAGACTCATCGCGGTACGGTGCAGCCCGCAATGGTCGGCGAAGGCTTCTTGAGAGAAGTTCTGCTTTGTCCTCAACTCGCGCAATCGCTTTCCAAGTGCCACAAGAACCTGTTGCATTCTCGCAAGTCTGGGGTTACGATTTGGAATCGTCTACAGACAGAACGACGACAGACAAATCGTAAACATACACACCCCGTCTGTTCTGAGTGCAGACAACATAGCAAGGGGGGTGCTTGGCTTTGGACATAACAACAAACGCGAGACTCTTCATGATCTCCTTCCCTGAAAAGGAGGTTCGAGCCCCAAGGGAGACAACCAACCTGCCTTCTCAATGCCTACCGGAGATCACAGACGAGTGGCTGTTGAAGTCTGCAGAAGAGGGCGATAAAGATGCTTT
>CAVXOG010000023.1:0-249734 GCA_963763395.1 Candidatus Acidiferrales bacterium
AGAAACATCGGGACTGCTTGCCATCACCGTAAACTTCGATCGGGGCGTCATCGATGGCGCGACTTGACAAAATTGGGCAGCACCATGCCATAACGGCCGGTCTGTCGCGGGCCGACGGTATTGAAGAAACGCGCCACGATGACGGGCAGCTTCTTTTCCTTCCAATAGGAGAGCGCCAGAAATTCATCGAGCGCCTTGGAAGCGGCATAGCTCCAGCGGCCTTTCGTCGTCGGGCCCAGAACCAGGTCGGCGTCTTCGTGGAACGGCACGTTGGTATTCTTTCCGTATACCTCGGAGGTCGACGCGATCAGAACCAGCTTCTTTTTTTTGCAGGCGGCTTCCAGTATCAACTGCGTACCGTTCACGTTGGTCTCGATCGTGCGGACGGGGCTTTCGACAATGAGTCTCACGCCCACGGCGGCGGCGAAGGTGCACCATCACGTCGGCCTCATCCACCAGTTCGGCCAGCAGTTGGCGGTTTTCGATGGCGTCGAGGTGATATTGCAGTGCGGGGAACTTTTCAGGTGACGGATGTTTTCCATGCTGCCGGTGGAAAGATTGTCCAGCAGAACGACTCGATCACCGTGTTCCAGCAGACGCTCGGACAGATGTGAGCCGATGAAGCCAGCACCGCCTGTTATGAGGTACGCGAAACTGCCTCCTTATAGCTTTTCGGAATCGTCCACATCCGAAGAGTGTGTGGATGTGAGGACGGGCGAATCCACTTCGTGACCCAATTCCAAAGCTTCTTGGGGACCATAGCCGTAGGAATAGGGATAGTAGCGATAGGAATAGTAGTAGTCGGGTGCACCGGCGTCGACAGCATTCAGCACCACACCCAATAGATTGCTCTTTACGCTGACCAGCAAATCGCGCGAGCGCGTGAACGCTTCTTTCGGAGTCTCGCCGCTGCGGACGACCAGCAACACACCGTCGGCCTGTACGGACAAAATGACCGCGTCGGTCGCAGCCATGATCGGAGGCGAATCGATGTACGACGAATTTGTACTTCGTGCGCAGTTCGGACGATGGCGTCGGCGAGCCGGTGCGAGGACAAGAGATCGGCGGGATTCGGTGGCAGCGGGCCCGTGGGAATGGCCGCGAGATTCGGGATGGACGGATGCGGAACGATCACAAGATCGAGAGAAGAAGCTCCAGCGAGATAGGAACTAAGCCCCGCGTACTTGCCCGGACCCAGGTTCAACAAGCGGCCAACACCCGGCTTGCGCAGGTCGGCATCGACCAGCACGGTCTTGTCACCCAGCTGTGCGAGCGTGACAGCTAGATTGGCCGCCGCCGTGGTCTTGCCTTCGCGCGGCAAAGCGCTGGTAACCAGAATCACTTGGGGAGCGCGATCCGCTTGCGACAGGAGCAATGCTGTACGCAAAGCGCGGAACGCTTCGGCCATCTGTGATTTTGGCAGATGTTGCGCCACAAGTTCGACGCGCGTGTCGTGTCCATTTGCGGAGGGGCTCTTTAGTAACGTCCTCCGCCCGTTCGATGTCCCCGTATCTTCGAAGGCGGGAACGACTGCCAGAGAAGGCAAGCGCGACAATGTTTCGACATCGTCGGGAGTCTTTACCGTGTTGTCCAAATATTCCCGTAAGAGAGCCAGACCCACGCCGCCCACAAGCCCCACCAGAAACGCCAGCGAGATATTTCGGGTTTTCGCTGGCCGCGCGGGAGTAGTCGGGATCATCGCAGGATCAGACGATGCGGATGTTGGAAGACTTCAAGCCGGCGGAGATGCCCGCCTCCTTAAGCTTGGTCAGCAGACCTTCGTACAGCGCTTTGTTGGCTTCCGCATCGCGCTTCAGAATGTTGTACTGAACCATTTTTTCAGACATGGCGTTCGTCTCGGCCTTCTGCTGGTCGAGACGCTGGCTGATAAGCTCCTGGCGCGCCCGGGCCTCGTTGTAGTCGCTCTTGAGTTGGAGGACGATAGCCTTCCTCTCTTTGGTCATCTGTTCTTCGACGTCTTTTATTTGCGCCTGCATGCGCTGTACTTTGGGGAAATTGGGGCCGTACTGGTTGAGCGCGTCGGTGTACTGCACGGAGAGCTCTGCGCGTCTGCGCTGCATCTCTTGTAAAACAGAACTTTCGCGCAGCTGGGGGACGACATCGAGGTCGCCGGATTCTGCGTATTCATACAAAGCGCGCCTTTTCAGCGTTTCGCTCTCGGCTTGGGTCAGATCTCTGTTCAGATCAGAGAGCCGCTGGGTGGTCATGTTGTTCTTGTCGTTGTCAACGCTCCAGATCTGATTCTGGCGCTCATAGTTGATACGGTCGTTCTCTGATTTTTCGACCTTGAGTTTTAGATCGCTCAATTGAGTGCTCAGCCACGCTAGAGGCCTCCGTCGTGGCATCGTAACGGCTCTGAATGTTCTGAGCCTTGAAATTATCAAGATGCGCATTCAGGATGCGAGCAGCCAGAATCGGATCTGTGGATTCAAAATAGACTTCCATCAGGCGGCTATTCGGAATACGCCTCGCGCTGAGGCTACCGAGAAACGCCGCGACTTCCGGCGGGCGTTTCTGGTTGGCCAGGCTGCCGGTGGCAATCGCATCCGAAACATCGCCGTCACCCGACAATTCCGGATGATTCGCGAGGCCGCTGTTGCGGATGGTCTGCAGCGCCATGGTTTCACTGGTGAGAATTTTCGACTGCGTTTCGATGTAATTGTCCATGTCCATCGCGTAATCGTAGGAATCCATCCCTTGAAAAGGAAGGATATTGCCGCTTTCCTTGTCAATTTCAATCTTTGCCGAGGCGACATATACGGGACGCATGCGGAAGGTGCTAATGCTAACGATCGTGACTACCGTCAGCATGAAAGTAAGAATCAGCCACAGGTGCTTACGCAGAATCAGCAGATAGTCGTAGAGGTGCGGTTCGCGCGGCGATAGATCGAATGCCGGTGTAGGCGAACTGCGCAAAACATCAATGACTCCCGGACCCCCAGGGATGCGCGGCGTGATCCTTGTTTCGTCAGTCATAGCAACTTTCTTTAGTGATAAGTCAACCGGTACATTGCCACCCCGGTTGCAACGGCAATCGCAATTTCAGCCGTTCGGAGAATCGCTCTTTTGGTAGCGTCATCCGGAATGTAGAGAATGTCGCTCGGATGCATCTGCACGTCTTCCGATTCACGCGCCAGAATCTTTTTCAGATCGACCTCTGTGTACGACTGTTTTCCCTTGTCATCCACACGGATGATATACGCCTGCTTGAGCTTGGCAATGCGCGTGATCCCGCCGGCAAGCGACAGCACTTTCATCGAGGTGAGCGTAGTACGGTCATTTGCCATAACAAAACCACCAGGGCGATTCACAGCCCCCAGGACGTAAACGATACCGGCATGTGGAACGGTGACCACGTCGCCCGCTTGCAGAGTGATGTTGTTGCGCATGTCGCCGGTTTCCAAGAGCTCGTTTAAGTTGATCGTGAATGTGTTTGCAACGTGGGGGGGAGTAGAATCGGCGGCAGAGGGGTTTTTTGATGAGGAAGCAACCGCGTTCTGGGGCATTTCCGCACCAGATGGAAATACTTCCTTTGGTGCGGTTCCTGCGCTCTCTGGATTCACCGTTACGGCTGGTGGTTCACCAGCCCCGGGAGCAGTTGCAGTCGCGCTTGGCTTCGAATCTGGCACCTCAGCAGGATTTGTTGTCGGGATTCGCGAAATAATTACCGTATCGCCAGCATCATTGGAAATGCCACCTGCTCCTGCGAGAACTTCGAGCAAAGTGACGGTGCGGTCAGACTCGTAAACCATGGGATGCGCCACCGCGCCCACGACCGTAATCGGATTGCTCTTGTGTTCTTTCACCGTCACGCCAACTTCGGGATGGCTGACCAAGCCATTTGCTTCCAGAACTTCCGCAATTTTTTGTTCGGCTTGGAGTTCGGTGAGACCTGTAACAGCCAGTCGCACGGGAACCAGTGGAATACTAATTGTTCCAGTCTGGCTGACCCGTACGTCGCGGTTCAATTCCGGCACATCGAACACCGTTACGCTGAGAAGATCACCCGTTCCAATGGTGTAATCATGCGTAGCGTGGTGCACCCCCATGGTCAGGGTTTTGATTCGCTCGTTGGTTTCTTGCGGAGTGCCAGCAATTGTGACATCTTGTGCCTTAAGCGCAGACGAGAGAGGAAAAATCGCGGCCCAGGCGGCACACCATATCACTAGAAAACGACCACTGTTTTTATTCGTCACTGGCAATTTAACTCTTTCCCCCTCAGTGCATTATACAGACTGTTCGACGCCACTCGCGGAACGTTTTCTGGATCTCCGACGATGGGAGTGCTCCTTGGGCGGGAACGCAGCGTCTGATTGGATTCTTGCCGTGGCCAGGTGGGCCGCTACAAAAAACAACAAGGCGTTTGCGGGTATGTGCAAATTAAAATCCACAAGACTGTGCACAAGGATCCCACAACAGCCCATGAGACCTGCTAAGTTTAGCGCAGAATTGAATGAACTCTGCAAATTCTCAAGGCCTTTTAACGACTCAAGTAATAGTACCCCCAAAAAGCCCGCTCCACATAATGCCCCCAGAATCCCCGCTTCTGCAAGCAACTCCAAATAGTCATTGTGGGCGTGGTTGACGATCTTGTTGTCATAGAGAGTGTCGTAAGGCGGAAAAACCATCTGTAGGGTTCCGAGGCCCGTACCTAGGATGGGATGGTCAAGGAAAATATGCCAGGTGTCCAGACGCATGGCCGCACGCTTGCCAGTCGTGACGTCGAGCGTCTGGTAGTTTGCAAACCGATCCAGAACCTGTTGGACGCCGATCCAGGAAACGGCCAGGACCGAACAGAGCACTACCATTCCGCCCACCAGCATGTGCTTTGTTCGAATCCGTCGAAGCAAAAGTAGAAGAAAGAGGATCACCAACTCGACGGCGAAACTGATGATTCCGCCGCGCGAGGCGGAGAGGAACAGCGCCACCGTGGGCACTAATGCCAGAAGCGCCACGAAAAAGAGCCGTTCGCGACGTACCCTGCCAAGCACAAGTGGTACAAGCGCCAACGGGATAAGCAATTCCGCGAATCCCGCAAAATGATTGCGATTTACGTAAGGCCCGAAAGGATAGCCTCCATAACGCATTTCTCGAAACCAGTACAGTTTCCCATTGAAGGTCAAATGCTGAAGAATGCCAAAAATGGACACCACGAACCCCAGACTCATCAGAAACCACACCAGGCCGCGCAGGTGACTGCTGCGCTGAAATGCCTGCATCATCAGATGAAGTAGAATCATGTAAGTGAAGAGGAGCTGCAGTTCGACGCGTGTGTAGTAGCGCGAAGCCGTGGTGTGGAAAACGATTTGCGCCAGGATCAACAGCGCGAATGCCGAGAGCGGCAAGAAAAAAGGTGAAACGGCGATCTGTTCGGAGCGCTGCCGGTATACGAGAAGCGACCAGTAAACCAGCAATAGGGAAGCGCCGACTGCAAGGACCGCCTGCGACCATTCTTCGACCGCGCCAAAGGCAATCACCGCGAAGGCGATTAATACGCACACTCCAATACGAATGAACTTCATTTCTTCTTGGACTCCTCCGCTTGGGGAACCAGATTGACATCGTCGACCCAGGCGGTGCCCGATATCTTAACTTCGCTCTCCAGATCTCGTTCTCGGCTGACACATACGCTGGCATGATTCACGTCCGGCCCAGCAGTATAAGTCAGGTCGATCAATGTCCAGGGATTCGTGCCGTGAATCTCGCTGCTGGTGACACTCGGCGCTCCGGTATTCGCCCGCGTGAAGGGACGAATGTGAAAGCTTATACCTCGATCACTGGTAAGGTTTCTCGTCTTGACCCAGGCAGAGAAATGGTAACTGGTGTTCGGTGAGACATTCACCAACGTGCAAGCCACTTCGATATGCGGATTGTGCTTGCCATCGAAAGTCAGGCGCAGCGATTGATTCCCGGAATGCTTTTCTGTCAAATCGTACGCGCTGGTTACCCCTTGGGTTAGCGACTGGAATCCCCAAGCAAAGAAATTACTGTTCACCCCCGATTCAAAACTGGGATCCCAAACCATCGAACCCGATAACGGAAGGCGCTCAGGTAGATGCATGGTCGCCGTACCTTCATCCCAAACGCGGCGGGCTTCCGCGGCTTCTCCACTCGCAAGCAATCCGGCGACCAGCGGCTCGAAGTCCCGCACGTTCAAACGCGGATGCAAGCTAAGGAGACGCCTCCAAACCAATTGCGCGAGTGAAAGCTGTTTCGCATCGGATGTTTCCTTGATCACGTCGACATACGTGCTGGGAATTGGCGGGAATACCTGGTTGAGAATCTCGTCGATGTTCGGGTTAGCTCGAAAGCAGCGTGAAAAAGCGGTGGCGGCCTTGCGGGGATCAACTTCCAGAGAGCGGCGGAATTCCGGGTAGGCTGCCTGCACATCTCCCTGGCGGAGAAGAAAATTTGCGTATCGCCACGAAACTTCGCCTGACGCCGGGTAACTTTTCTTCGCTTGCAGGTAAGCGTCACGCGCTTCGACATTCTTCCCATCCAGTTCATACGCGGTTCCTAGATCAAGCCACGCGTCCGCGTAGTGCGGATCAAGCGCAAGTGCCGTCTTAAGGTATTGCACGGCTAGCCCGGAATCGGGAAACTCCATGTTGAATTGCTCGAAATGGCCAAGTCGGTACCAATATTCCGGATTCTGCGGTTCCAGGCGTGTCGCCTGTACCAATTCCCGAGGAGAGGCACCATCTGCCCCGTACGCAGCTCTGGCCATGCGCACGGAATAATAGGAGAGGGTTGCAGCGATAAACAGAGCCGCAGCTACGATGAGACCTCGGGAGAAGGAATCCGAAAGACGCAGAATCATCTCCGGTAACTGTGCCTGTAGAGAAACGCGGATGCAAGACCAAAATGGAGAATAGCCAATAGTGGCGCGTCGTTCCAAATTGAAACAGTTCCTCGTTCCTTATTTCCCGAACGAGTGGCCGTTATGTTCGTCGCCTCTGCCCCGCCGACGAACGTCAATTCCCAAACGCTTGATTTTTTGATTCAAGGTGGAAAGTGGGATCAGAAATCGCTCAGCTGCTTCCGTTTGATTCCAGCCGGAACGCTCCAACATATCGGAAATGATGCGTCGCTCCACTTCATCGATGATCTGGAATAAGGATGGATGGTTCGCATCCGCGGCCGTGCGGGAACCAGGTTCTCCAGGAAGAGGGGGCAAAAACTCCGATAGTTGCAGGCGAACTCCGCGCACAATCTCTTTGCTGAGAAGTGATTCGGGGAGCAAATCGGCATCCACGCGTTCCTGGTTGGAAAGTACAACGGCTCGTTCCACGACGTTTTCCAACTCGCGGACGTTTCCCGGCCAATCGTAGTCCATCAGAAGCTTCATGGCGGCGGGGGTGAATTCGCGCAGCGGTTTCCCGTTTTCCTTGGAGAAATACTCCATGAAATGCAAAAGCAGCATGGGGATATCGAGGCGCCGTTCACGAAGCGGAGGCAGGTGCAGGTGAATAACGTTCAGACGATGGTACAAATCCTCGCGGAAACGGCCATCCTTTACCAGGGACAAAAGATCAATATTGGAAGCCGCAATAATGCGAACATCGACCTTAATCTGTTCTGTACCACCAAGCCGCATGAACTCGCGTTCTTGAATCACGCGCAGCAATTTTGCCTGGGTTTCCGCGCTGATGGTCGCTATCTCATCGAAGAAAATCGTGCCCTGGTCGGCAACTTCGAAGAGTCCTTTCTTTGAAGCGACGGCGCTGGTAAACGCGCCCTTCACGTGGCCGAACAATTGGGATTCAAGCAAATCAACGGGGATGGAACCTGTGTTCACCGGAACAAACGCTTTGTCCGCGCGTGGTGAAGCCGAATGAATTGCCTTGGCGACCAATTCCTTACCTGTTCCGCTCTCGCCACTCAATAGAACAGTGGATCGTGAGGGGGCAACCTGCGTGATCAGGTCAAAAAGCGCCAGCATCTTCTCGCTTTTGCCGATTATGTTCGGGAAACTGAAACGCTGCTTCAACGCACGCTTTAATTGCAGGTTCTCATCGCGCAAGCGGCGCGCATCGACAGCCTGTGCCACCTGCGCCAGTAACTCATCGTTAGACCAGGGCTTGGTGATGTAGTCCATTACGCCGCTCTTGAACGCGGCGCGGGCCATTTCAATGGAGCCGTACGCGGTAATCAGCACAACGGGCAGATCCGGATCCTGACGCCGGATATCTTTTAGCATATCGATTCCGTTACGGTCAGGCAGGCTAACATCCAGTAGCAACAGGTCGAATGGGCGCTCGCCTAGCTGCGTAAGTCCGCCTTGCCCTGTTTCCGCGCTCGAAACCTTATACCCCTCCGTAGTCAGAAGGAGTTCAAGGCCTTCGCGAATTTCACATTCGTCGTCAACAACAAGAATGTTGCCCTTGTTAGACATGAACCGCAGTCCTGACCGCCGGAAATTCGACATGGAATGAAGTGCCGCGCCCCGGCGTGGAGCGGACATCGATTTTGCCAGCGTGTTCCTTGATGATTCCGTACGTCACCGACAAGCCGAGACCGGTACCGCGGCCGCTGCTTTTGGTGGTGAAGAACGGATCAAAAATCTTATGGATGTGTTCGCGCGGGATTCCGTTACCGGTATCCATTACTTCAATCTCTACGCTGCCGTTATGCCCTGAGGTGCGCACTTCCAGCATTCCGCCGGAAGGCATGGCGTCGCGAGCATTCAGAAACAGGTTGAGAAACACTTGCTGTAATTTATTCGCGGACCCGCGAACCAGCGGTATTCCGTCCGTGAGTTGCTTTACTACCTGGATGCGCGAGGTTTTAAGAGGATGCGATACCAGCGAAAGCGTTTCTTCGACCACTTTATTCAAATCGACGTTGGCTATGTCTCCCGCCCCTGTGCGCGAGAAGTTCAAAAGATTATTCACGATTTCGCTGGCACGGAACGTCTGCTTCACGATTTTATCGATGATGGAATGCCTCGGATCATCTTCCGGCATCTGCTTGGCCAGCATCTGGATGTAGTTGGAAATGACAGCCAGCGGTGTATTCACTTCATGGGCTACGCCTGCGGCAAGAAGGCCGAGCGAAGTCAATTTCTCCGTTTGCGACATCTGCTCTTCCATGCGCTCGCGCAGGGTCACATCGTCAAACAACAATAGCCTCCCGATACGCTCTCCTGACTTGCCCACAAGGGGAGTGATCGACACGTTCAGGACAACTGAGGTCCCTTGGTGATGCAGGCGATGCTTGTAAATCCCGGTTATCTGCTCTTCATCTCCACGGGCCACGATTTCCTGCACCAACTCTGCAGGCAGGATCTCGTTAAGCGGACGGCCCACGGCGTTGCTTCTGGCCACGCCAATCAGCTGCTCCATGCGTGAATTCCATGCCTCAATGGTGCCCAGCAGATCGACCGCTAGAACGCCCACATTCAGCGATTCAACGATGTTCTCGCTGAAATCTTTCAGGCGAGCAACCTGCAACGCTTTTTGTTCAAGTGAGGAGTAGAGTTGCGAATTGTCGAGGGCGATGGCCACGTAACCGGCAATGGTCTGCACCAGTTCCACGTCATCGCTGGAAAGAAAATCACCATCGACCGTCTTGCCAAGCGCGAGCACAGCAACGGCATGCTCGCGGATCCGGCAAGGAATGAAGTAATTGAGATCCAGTTGTTCGAGCGTCCGGCGAACCGAATCGCTCACTTCGCGCGCTGCTTTAGGCGATTCAAAGAAAATTGGTCCGGCGGCAAATTCGGGACGTGTTGGCACTATAAAGCTCAAATCCAGCGGCTCGGCAAGCCTCACTCCCATCGAACGAGCGAGCCTCACTTCGCCAGGATTTAGCTGGTCTTCCACAAAAATCGCCAGACGGTCTACCAGCAGCGTTTGCGAAAGGCGATCCATCACGGAACCCAGCATAGGTTCCAAACGAACCTCATTCGTCAGTGTGCGTCCAAATTCAATCAAGGTACGGCGGTAGTCAAGGCGGTCACGGTAGAAGAACCGGTCGAGTCGCGCCTGGATACCTTCACGGAACGGTTGGAACAAGAACGCCGCGATCACGATGGCGATCATCCCCGCTACTGGTCCCGTGGTTTGTGCGTTAAAGATGACGGCAATCAATGCCAGAAGTGCGAAGTAGATCGCGGCCACGGCTGCTGTGGCCGCGGTGTAAGCCAGACCGCGCTTGAAGATGATGTCCACATCCATCAAGCGGTAACGAATGATGGCATAGCCAAAGCACAAGGGAATCAGTACCAGGCTAAGCGCGGAAAACTGCATCCAGGGCTGTGAGGCCGCGTCGAAGCAATACGGAATGATATAGAGAAAAGCAAACGGCAGACTTCCAGCGAGGGTGCCTCCGGTGAGCCATTTCAGCTGTTGCCGCAATACACCGGAGTGCGACCGGTGATAGCTCAAATAGAAAACGAGTCCGGCGGAAAGGAAATAGAGCCCAAGAAAACCAAGTTCCAGTTGATCGAGAGCAACACGAGACCGTGTTGTCGGCACAAATCCGAATGCATTGGTCGCCGCAAAGATATGTATCAGCAGAAGGGCCAACGGCGGCATGTACACCGCAGCAAATTTCAGCACGGATTTACGCTGGCTCTCACTGCGTTCGGGAAAGACCAGCGCGAAATGCAACAGGAGCGCTGGAGCCAGCAATCTTGCGGCGATGCTGGACCAGTAGACTTCCAGATCGAACGTGTCCAGTTTCCCGCTGTACTGGAAGGAATACAAAATGAAAGACACCAGGCAGAACACATAAAAGTGCACCGCCCGTGGCGCATTCCAACGGCGAATGAAAATAAACAGACCTATGAACAGGTACAGGAGACCTACAACGCGAAGATAATTTTCCACGCGCAACGGTTTCTGGGCCGGCGTGGTAATTAACCGGGTTTCAAATTCTTCACCGTTTCGAGAGAGTCTATAGCGGAGTTGCGTCCAGAGGCCTGCGCGATATAGCCGCCGAGCAACATGCGCCGCGCTAGGTACAGGTGCATCATTGATGAAGAGCAGGATATCGCCGGCGCGTATGCCAGCCACTGCGGCAGGCGATTCAGGAGCAACCTTCCAGGCTTCGATGCCCTTCGGTCCATCGGACCAAGCTACCCCGTCATCAGCCTGGTCATAGCGGGAACGCTGGACAAAGTTCAGCCAGGCAAAGATCACGGCGGCCAGAGTCGCTAGCGCCAAGACCACTGCTCCAACCCGAACTCGCAGGTTCTCCTTCATTCTCAGGCCTGCCTCACACTACACTTACAAGAATGCAGCAACTCATCTTCCATACTTCTGTATATCCATTATGCGTTAAGGCCAAATAAATAAACAACTTATGGAATTTTCACATAATGGACACTGGAAATATCCACTTTCTGGTAGGTGGGGTACGATTTTGCAGATGTTTTTGTTCGACTAAAACTGCAAGCTCAACCCGCCTCGGAAGCTCCGCGCGGCGGGTGTAATAACCATCGGCCCATCACCCGTGTACATGGTGTAGTTTCCCTGGGCTAGAAGGTTGTCACATTCAGCATTGGCTTCCCATCGGCCCAAAGCGAACCTCGGCAAAGGCTGGCGAATCCCAATGTTCAAATACGGGCTCATCTGGTAAACGGCTTCTCCGTATCCGTCCACACGGGAAAGGGCGGTACCGTTCACCCATTTATATCCTGCGCTGATGTAAGTGTGAGTACCGGGGACCGTTGCGGTCACCTTCGCAGCGAATGAGTGGCGCCCGACCGTGCGTAACGCCTCTCGCAGGGCACCATCAATATCGTTGGCAGGAACTAATGCGCCAGAGAACGCGTAAATCGTAGTCAATTCCAGATCCTCGCTGAGCCGCTCGCGCAGCGCTATCCGTGTACCCCAGGAATTGGAAGTTCCTCCATCATAGGCAAATCCCTTGTTAAGAAAGTCCTGGAAATAATCCGCCGAGAGCTGATCCGTTCCCCGGCCGTAGATGGCGGTATGACGATTGTCGTCATGGAACCCGGCGAATTGCAGCATACCGTGTGCGCCAAGCTTTCGTTCTGCCGCAACCTCGGCGTGTTGATCGTTTTCAAGGACCGGCCGGCCGTTTCTCAACAACAGCGTCGGAAAAGCGTCGAGCTGATTCAGGGCTGTTTTCAGAACGTTGCTGGAAGATACTCCCGTGAGGTCGGCAGCAAGAGCATCGCTGGTTGCTGCTGCGTTGGGGACTGTGGCGTAAATAAGATCGAGGTACCAACCCGGCGACACCTTGGTCTGGAATTTCAGCCTGGGACGAACACTCCAAGCGGAAGCTCCCACTCCCACAACTACATACTCCCCACCGGCTCGCAAGAGAAACCGATCGCCAAACGTGATCGTTCCGCCTTGATCAATACGCGCACCACGAAATACGGGACCGTTCGAACCTAATCTAGCCTCACGTAGGACGATCGTGCTTTCCGGTCCGCTGCCAAGCGCACCATGGGGAAGCCAGATAGCTGCAATACCTCCGGTGGGGGCATCTTCGTCATAGCTTACCTGTCCTGCAAAAACGATGTGATTGAACTTGTCGATGCGCTGGTCGTAAGCAAACGCCGTGGAGGGAGCAGCATTAAAACTGGAAACCGTGCCGGGACGGCCTTCGCCATGACTAAGCTCAAGGCGTCCGCGCGGTCGGGTCGAATTCGTTTCAAGCACAACACTGGTCGGCGAACCTGAATCGTCGTCGTCAAATTGGAGCACGGGCCTCAGTCCAGACGCCGAACGCAACGCCCACTTCCAATCATCCGGTTCCGCACTTCCGTTTGCAGGTGGACGCCGAATCTGTTCCAGCGAGGCGAACATCGATTCCAGTTCGATCCGCACCATGGTGGTCAAGTTCGCAGAGATACGGACATGTTTTTCGAGCGTGGGAAGGAAACCGGCAAGGGTCACGCGAACGGTATAAAAGCCGGGAGCCAGTTTGTCTCCCTGAAAATATCCCTTGGTATTGGTTAGAAGATGTCGCGCCGCTGTGATACCTGGCGCTTCAGACAAGACTTCCACAGTTGCGCCCAGTTGCGGAGTTCCGGATGTATCGCGTACCAGACCGGAAAGAATTCCAGATGCTGATTTGGCTGGAGATTGCGCTACGGCAGGCTGCACACCACAAAACACACTCGCGGCGATAGCAAAAAAAGCGCCAACGCACAGGAGCGGGCTGTGCTTCACGTGCAATTACCTCCCAGGTGCTACGACCGCTGCCGTTTTGGGTCCCACCGGAATCTTGATCGAGAATTCAGCGGTCCGCGAAATTGTCTGGTTTGACAGCGCGTCCGTGGCGCTGACCTGCAGAGTATACTTCCCGGGGCTCAGTGTTGCCAGCGGTAAAAGCCGCTCGAGCGTCACCTGGTCCCCGGTCTGATTCATTTCCGCCGACGACTCTTTAAACTGCATTATTTGCTGGTCGCCCTTCTTCACCGTGTACACGAATGTGGCGTTGTTCTTGTGCGTTTTGTCGTCGGGCTTTAAGTTATAAACCTGCAAATAAATCCCCAGCTTATCGGTCGCCGCAAAATCGGCGTCCAGCCGTGGCCGAACTTTTGAAGAACCAAGAACAAACTGCCCCAAACCGATCTGTTTGGCCGGAACATGCTCAATCTGGTCCGCCAAAATCAGTGTGCTGGCATCCAATTTCTCTTCGTCATACCGCGGCACAGCCAACCGCGTGTTTACCACGCCAACGTTTCCGCTTTCAACATCCTTGATAACGATGTCCAGGCGGTACAGTCCCGGGCGCAGGGGAAGGGCCTTCTGATAAATCGAAGAGAGCTTCACCGCCTGCTGATAGAGTGTGTCTGGAAAATCGCGCGTCACCGAATCCTCGAAGGTCTGCACCACGCGCCCCGTCAACGTGCTCACACGGCCGAATATATTCAGCGAAGCGGAATGCACGCCTTCTTTGCCCTTGAAAGTCAGCTGGTGGTTGGGAATCTGCACCGTGATCGGGACCAGGACCGTATCACTGGTCACTTTCAGGAAATCCGTGCGATAGCTGAACTTCACCTGATCACGCACCATGCGAGAAGTCACAACCAGTTCCAAATCCTTGTATTTCACTTCAGGTGGGCGCTGGACCTTCGCGTACATCTCGAGCCTGGTGAATTCGTTCATCGAGGCTGGCTCGCCGCCCAGTGTCTTCGGCAGATAAGTGCCGTCAGAGCGTGTGAACCGGTCGGTCTTGGAAGCCATTCCCATCGATTCCAATTGGCTCAAGCCTGCACCGGGAACGTGCAGCAACGCGTCTTTTTCGGAGGGGTCCATGGTCTGGTGATACTCGCCCGATCCGCTCGGGTCTACGAACTCGATAATGACGTTTTCGCCGATTCCTTCCAGGTAGCGATAGCGCCAGGTTTCCCACGGATAGGTCGTCGTGGACCCGCCACCCTCTTCCATCGGACGGTCGTAGGTACCACCGGTCGGGTGTGCTTCGATTTCGTCAGGCTTGCCCCAGATGATATAGATGCGGCCGCGATCCGTTCTCCAGCCAGGTATGCCCGAAGCAAAATGCTCGTTGGCATAGGCGATGCGGCGATAGTGCTCTTCCTTAAAATCGTTGTCAGGCAGGTCTGGATTACCACTGCGGCGAAGCCAGAATGCCTCAATAAACTGCTCGCGCTCTTCGTTGGTCGACAGGCGTAGGAATTCGCTCCGCTCCTCTGGAGAGATGATGTAGACCACGTCTTCGTTGAGCCACGTTTTGTAAGGAGTTTCCAGCTCTTTCAGTGACTTCTTTAATTTTGCCTTTTGCTCTTTGGTCAGCTTTCCACTGGGTGCGGTGGCCGGAGGTGGGTTTTGCCCCTGCCCCTCTTGTGCCGCTAGGGGCAGCGTCAGCAACGAAAACAACGCTAGATGGGCGGTCAATATTCTTATAACGCTTGGCATGCAGACACCTCTACCACGCTGGCATTCTAATGCTATGCAGAATCCCACGTCAAATGGCGAATCTCATTCATTCAAAGACACTTCGGTTGAGATGTTAGTTAGACGGTGCGGGGATGCCCGGGCGTTGCCTGCGGAAGGGCCTAAACCTTATTGCAAACGTCGAATCTGGCCGTCAGACCCTACCAGTGTATCAAAAATGGCCAACACGTGGCGCCGGTAATCCAGCATGCGTGCGAAAATATCGCGCAGTTGCGGCTCCCGCTCGGCATCTCGGTGCCATTTCGCCAGTACCGCGGGCGGTACCTCTATGTCCCGACGCAATTGCTCGGCGGAATACCCGCGCAGAAAAAGGCCATAGAAAAAAGCGGCCTCTCGCTGGGGAAACTCCAGGTCAGTGGCCGTTTCTGCGATCAGGATTGGAGCGATGGCAGCCATAGAGAAAATGCAGTTTACCGAAATCCAGTGCCGCGTCAAGTAGGACTCTCAGATTTCTGCTTCGGAGAGGTAACTACAGCCTTTAGGGGCTACTCATACAACGGAACTTCTCTTGACCGGCTCTAATCGGCATAGGATGCTTGAGCAGATGGCCAGGTTACCAAGATCGCCCAAATCGCTGGCAGGACGGACGGTGGGACGTTTCCTCCGTTTTGGAATGTTGCGCGGGCTGCGGTCGGTGGAAATTGATGCCGAAGAATTCCGAAAATACTTGTCGGAAAAACACGGTTTGTGGGTTCCGCATTTTGGCCGTATGCGCGACGTTCCTCTGGAAAAACTAGACGCCATTGCGGAGCGCCTTATCCACAACGCCCAGCGGCTTGCTTTGGCCCAAGGCGCCGGATTTGGTCTGGGTGGCATGATCACGGTTCTACCAGATGCCAGCATGCTCACCATCATCACGCTTCGCCTTATCCAACGGCTTTGCCTGCTCTACGGCTTTGAGGAGCATGGCCAGGAACAGCGCATCGAAATGTGGATCGCAGCTGCCTCTGCCGCTGGGATCGATTTCAGCAAAGACCTCGCCGAAAAACAGATGATCGAGAAATTGGCTCCTCGGGTTGCCAGCCGGCTCGCCGTGAAGATCGGCGAGGAGAGCGCAGAAAAGTGGGTGGGACGCATGGTGCCCCTGGCAAGTTCCGCTATTGGGGGCGCCTTGAACTATACGTTTGTGCGCGGATGGGGGCGCCGCGTGCAGCGCCACCTTCGCGAAAAACAAATCGCCGAACGGCTTTCTGCGGCGCGGGTCACCGTCATCACTCCAGCCGTCGCTCGCTAGTACACTGATTGGAGAGCCATTCATGGCACCTTCCAGTCCCGCTCCTTTTCTTCTTGGTGTCAATTATCCGTGGCTGGATTACGCCGAGGACTTTGGCAGCAGCCCACGCGGCCACACTGGCGTGAACTCCACCGAAAAATTCGAGCGCGTTAAAAACGATTTCGAGCAGATGCGAGAATGCGGCGTTCGCGTGGTACGCTGGTTTTTGTTCGGGGACGGCCGTGGCGGTTTCCTGGTAAAAGATGGAATCCCACAAAAGCCCGATGATTTTCTGCTGATTGATATCGATGCCGCGCTGCGGCTCGCCCAGACCCGCGAAATCCAGTTGTGTTTTTCCTTGATCGACTTTCTGTGGTTGCAGGATCGCGGAAATTCCGTGGCTAAAGATTCGAATGAACGGATTCTGCAGTTTGCCGCGGGTCGAGAGGCTTTCCTGCAGAATGTCCTCATTCCACTATTCAGGGAATTTCGTGGTCATCCCTCTCTCTTCGCCTGGGAAGTGGCAAACGAACCGGAGTGGGCTATCCGCGAATTCCATCGCGCTACGGCGGCCAAAATGCCTCTGGCAGATTTTCGCGCTTTCGCCGCAGAAGTCGTGGACGCCATTCATGAATTCGGCCATGCTTCCGCAACTCTCGGCTCCGCTCGCTTACTGTGGGTGCGAGCCTGGAGCGAGTTGCAATTGGATTTCTATCAGGCCCACTTTTATCCAAAGACCGAGATGGAAACAGGTCAGACTCTTTCGCAGCAACTCGCATCGCTGCCCGCACTCGACAAACCGCTGTGGCTCGGTGAATTGCCCGCGCACGATGCAAACAATCCGAACTATTTATTGGAAAACGCTCTCACCGAATGCCGGCAGGCTAGCCTGTCTGGTGCCGCCGTTTGGCGTTGGACTGCCCCAACACTAACCGACAGCGATGTGGCCATTGGCAAAGCAAACCCGGAAGTATTGCGAGCTTGGCTGGCAGGAGCGCCGGAGACAGGTATAAATGCATAGGGAGTGATCCAACTGTGGGGATGCCTGGGAAAAGTATCTTGGTGCGGAGCGCAATTATTCTTCTGCTCCTGACCATTATTCAGACTGCACAGACGGATTTTTTTGCACAAGAGCCCTCCAATGAAGAGGCAAATCGCGCGGAACTGGAGCGAGCCGAGCGGTTGTTAGGAAAGACCGCCGACCGCGGTGCTGTTCTCTACTTCATGGCCGTACTTCATGCGCAATTGAACGAGATTCGCGAGGCTACCGAAAATCTGAAAGAGTGCATGGCGCTGAAAGAAGGATTTGATCCTTCCGGCGAGCGGACTTTCGCCGTCTTGCGGGAGGCAAAGGACTACCAACAGCTTGTGGAGCAGGTCCACAAGGACTTCCCACTTGTGACTAACGCCCAACTGGCGTTTACCACAGTCGAAAAGGACCTGGTGCCAGAGGGCCTGGCATACGATTCTTCGCGTGATGTTTTCTATCTCAGCAGTCTCCATCGCAAAAAAATTGTCCAGATACCGATGCAAGGAAAGATCACAGACTTCGTTCCCGGCGACCGTTACCATCTGCTCCCCGTTCTGGGAATCCGCACGGGCGCAATTGACGGCTCCATTTGGGCAAATTCCTGGGTGGACAACGGAAGGACCGAATTGCTGCATTTCGATAGGACCGGAACTCTCCTGGAAAGATTCGCTCCACCAGAGGACGGAAAACACGGACTGAATGATCTTGTCGTCTTGCGAGATGGTACTGTGCTGGCGACCGATACGGCCGCGCACAAACTCTACCGGTTTGATCCAAAATCCAATTCATTTTCCGAAGTGAAACTTTCCCGCGATCTGCTGGAACCCAACGGCATCGCTCTTGCCGCCGATGGTCATACCGTCTATGTAGCTGACCAACTCGGCGTAATTCGTTTCGACGCGAATTCCGGCAAAAACGTGGAAGTGGATCCCGGCCCCAAAAATACGCTGGCCGGCGCCGACGGTCTCTATTGCTACAAGGATCGATTGATCGCCGTACAGAATGGCATTGGAACTCCGCGCATCGCCGTATTCCAGCTTTCAACGGACGGCGCTCACGTAACGAAAACCACCATTCTCGAATATCGTTCTCGCTTCGTTCCGCTCCCGACCACAGGAGCCCTTAAGGGCGAAGAGTTCTACTTCATCGAAAACAGCCAACTCGATAACCTCAATGGCGATCGTGTTCTGGACGTCACAAAACTTGAGCCTGTACGCATCGCAAAGCTGCGAATCCCCTAGTCTGTTCGCCCTCTTGGCTGATGCGGCACGCAAGTGGAATTTGCCCGTCAACCACCGTACAGTTAGAAAGTACAGAAATTCCCGGGAAAGAGGCTTCTATGAAAATTCTTGGCAAAGGTCTCGTCGCTACCGCATTGTTGGCCGCTGGCGCTGGTCTGTTGGTTCTGCCACAATTCGCCGCATCTGGCTCACAAGATATGGCCGGTATGCAGCACGGGAACAACCCCGACGAGCCCACGCCCACATTTCACGCCAAGCCTCCTGCAGCTGCGGACGCATTGCCGCCCACGATGGAACCGTCATTATTCCAGGAAATAGGCGTCTTCAACGCCTACGCCGTTGCCGGTCGCATTAAAAAAGTTTTGTACCAGCAACCTTGTTATTGCCACTGCGACAAAAGCCAGGGGCATGGCAGCCTGCTCGATTGCTTCGTCAGCCGCCACGGTTCTGGTTGCAACATCTGCATGAGCGAAGCTTTTTACTCCTTCGAGCAAACCCACAAGGGAAAGACGCCAACGCAAATCCGCGAAGGCATCATCAAGGGCGAATGGCAGAAAGTGGATTTAGCCAAGTACAACAAAGCCTATCTGCCGCCGACGAACGCTCCCGCCGGGCACTAGGAATACTGTTCTAATCGCCCGCAAGGCATCTGCGACTTAGTCCCCTGCGCGCTACACAGGAATGTTCATGCTGTTCGCTCTTAGACACCGCGTCTGTTTGCTTGGTTCCCCAGCGATTCATGAATTGTTCTGTTACACTGAGTTTCTTCGAACCAGTTAAGTAAGCTTTTCACCAATACCAGGGGTGAAGATATGAATCATCGTCGAAACATTCTGTGGCTTGGAGCTGCTGCGCTTATCAGTCTCTCCATCGTTCTAATTCTCTCCGCTGGATTGACCGCGAAGGCTGACGCTCCGTGGGGCTTTTCTCTCACCAATCTCGATAAATCCTGTAAGCCTTGCGAAGACTTCTACAAATTCGCCATGGGCGGCTGGATGAAGGCCAATCCCATACCGGCCGAATATCCCAGTTGGGGCACGTTCACCGAACTTCGCGACCACAACCTCACCGCCATGCGCACTATTCTGGAGAGTGCGGCAAGTTCCAACGCTGCTCCCGGTTCAAACGAACGCAAAATTGGTGATTTTTATTCCAGTTGCATGGATACCGCGGCAGCCGACGCTGTCGGCTTGAAACCTCTCGCTGACGAATTAGCAGCAATTGATGGCATCAAAGACCGCGCCGGGCTCGACGCAGAAATTGCCCGCATGCATCGGCAAAACATCGGCACGATCTTTGAGCTTGGCTCTACCCCGGATTTTAAGGACAGCACCCACTACATTGGGGATGCCAGCCAGGGTGGACTTGGCATGCCGGACCGCGATTACTACACACGCGATGATGAGCGCTCCAAGAAGTTGCGCACCGATTATGTACAGTACGTCACCAAAGTATTCGAACTCGCCGGCGACGCATCAGACAAAGCCTCTGCGGAATCCAAAACCGTGATGGACATCGAAACCGCACTCGCCAAGGCTTCACGAACCAACGTCGAGCTGCGCGATCCCGAAAAAAACTACAACAAGATGACACTGGCTGAAATGAAAGCGCTAACTCCCGATTGGTCCTGGGAGAAATACCTACAAGCTGTGGGCGCGCCGCCTCTTACCGCCATGAATATTGGTCAGCCGGATTTCTTCAAAGAAGCCAATCACCAGCTCACCGCAACTTCCATCGCCGACTGGAAAATTTATATACGCTGGCATCTGCTGCGTGCCTATTCCCCGACTCTTTCGGACAACTTTGTGCAGGCAAATTTCGATTTTTACGGCAAGACGCTTGCCGGCACCAAGGAAATCCAGCCTCGCTGGAAGCGTTGCGTGCAGGCCACCAACGCCAATCTGGGTGAAGCGCTCGGCGAAGTGTACGTGCAGAAGTATTTTCCGCCGGCCGCCAAAGCGCACGCTAAAGAGATGGTCAACAATCTGATCGCTGCCCTGCGTTCCGACATCCCGACGCTTTCCTGGATGGGTCCGGAAACCAAAAAGCAGGCATTGGCCAAGATGGAAGCCTTCACCGTGAAGATCGGTTACCCGGACAAATGGCGCGACTATTCCAGACTCTCCGTCGATCGCACTTCCTACAACCTGAACGTGCAGCGTGGCCGCGCTTTCGAAGAAGCGCGTCAACTGGCGAAGATCGGCCGGCCCGTCGACCGTCTCGAATGGGGCATGACGCCTCCCACCGTCAACGCCTATTACAATCCTACGTTTAACGAAATCGTGTTCCCCGCCGGAATCCTTCAGCCTCCTTTCTATGACCCGAAGGCTGATGATGCCGTGAACTATGGTGGTATGGGAGCAGTCATTGGCCATGAAATCAGTCACGGATTTGACGATCAGGGCTCGCGTTTCGATGGCAGCGGCAATCTTCGCGACTGGTGGACCGCCGATGATCGGAAAAATTTTGACGAGCACGCCGGTTGCGTGGTGAAGCAGTTCGACGGCTATGAAGTGGAACCCGGCCTCCACCAGAACGGCAAACTAGTGCTCGGCGAGAGCATTGGCGACCTTGGCGGAATCGCTATCGCCTATGCCGCTTACGAAAAATCCATCGAAGGTAAGCGCCCCGCAGACATCGACGGCTTTACGCCAGAGCAGCGTTTTTTCCTGGGCTGGGCTCAAGTGTGGGGTACAAACATGCGTGCCGAATTTGCCCGCCTGCAGACCAACACCAATCCGCATCCATTACCGCAGTTCCGCGCTAACGGACCAATCTCTAACATGGAAGCGTTCGCGAAAGCCTTTGGCTGCAAAAAGGGCGATGCCATGGTGCGTGAACAAGCCTGCAAAATCTGGTAGTCGTTTCGAAAGCAGAACATTGGCAGAATCGGGATAGAAAAAGGCGGACTGGAACTCAGCCCGCCTTTTCTTACGTTTTGAACTTGTTACCAGATGAATTTCAGTCCCAACTGAATGTGCCGCGATCCGCCAGATCCGACGACCGGATTGGCGGCCTGCACGTCTGGCGTGGCATTCGCGAGACCAAACTGATTCGGTGAAGTCAGATCTCCGCCCACGGAACCGCCCGCAAAATTCGGGTGGTTCAGAAGGTTGAAGATTTCGCCCCGGAATTGCAGCTTGAACTTTTCACCCAGATTCCAGGTTTTCGCCACCGAAGCATCCCAGTTTACAAAGCCCGGGCCCCGCAAATGTTCCGCCCCATGTTGCCAAACTGAAGCGTTCCATTTGGATAGAGTACGGAGCCATTCTGCGCGAAACATCCCCCGGCAACGTCTAACGACGACGAAGCGCGGCGGTATTCGCCACCGCGGCGCAGATTGGGTCAAATGTCGTGTTTCCGTCTGCGTCCTCGCCGTTTGACAGGAACGGAATCGGATCCGATGGAGACCACTTGAAGTTGTTGGGACTCCCCGCGATGTTCCAACGATCATTGTTTGCGTTTCCAGGCCCTTCTCCCGTGCCGGAGAAATCATAGAAGTTGTCGTAGGTCAGCAACGGCGCACCGGTCTCATACATGAAGATGGTGTTCACCTGCCAGCCTTCCAGCATTTGGGCAAACGATCTTTTTCCCCGGCAAATCGTACGAGGCAGAGAGTGTGAACCGGTGACGAATGTCATAATCCCCGGCGGCTTTTTCCGCCGCGAAGTCCAGGCTGTTTTGCGGCACAAATCCCAGGTTGCTGGTACTTCCCGCCGTGTCAATAGCGTGTCCGAAGGTATAGCCCGCCAACAAATACAAACCATGGGAATATCGCTTCGTGAATGTGACCTGCAGGCTTTCGTAGGTCGAAGTCGATTTATTTCCCAAATAGTTCAGATAGCTATAGTAGGGCAAGCAGGAACCACCGGTCCCCAGGCCACCCAGACTTGGCGGGCAATTCGTCACCAAAGGCTTTGCCAACTGTTCGCAGGCAGTGTTGTCGCTAGTCGGGTCAAAACAGGGAGCCACCAGCGCCTGGTTCGATTGGTTGATGTCTACGGTGCTGTAGAGTTTCACGCCATGATTGGCGACATACGCAACTTGTAGAACGCTCGTCGGTGTTATCTGTTGCTGGAAATTCAGGTTCCAGTTCAACACGTACGGAGTCTTCAGTTTCTGGTCCACCGCGAATATTGTGCATGGCAGATCTAGACTGCAGGTGTTCAAGCTGGTGTCGCTGACCGGGAAAATCGGTCCCACTACCGTCCAGTTAATCAACCCGAGGATCGGCACCTTGCAACACGTACGACGTAATGGTGCCCGTCGGAGCCACTTCCGTTCCGTCGGGCAAGATGTTGCGAAGCCCCGACGGATTCAGGTTCAGTCCCCCGCCACTAAATGCAAACGTGCGGATCGACGGTTGCACGTAGATCATGCCGAAGGCCGTTCGCAGCACGCTCTTGCCATTTCCGAAAACATCCCACGCCACTCCCAAACGGGGTGACACGTTGTTGTAGTTCGTCTTGTACGGTTGCGAAATTCCCATCCCCACTTGCACGAGTCCCTGACCCGGCACATAGTTCGCCAGTTGATTATGGGAATCCTTGATTGGATACGTAACGTCGTAGCGCAATCCGAGGTTTAACGTCACGTTCCTGGTCAAGCGATAGTCATCCTGAACGAACAGGCCAAACGATTTCATGCTCATGTCCCGTCCCGGATCTCCGTACAGCAACCGCCAGCTACGTACCTCACCCAGAAGAAAATTCTCCAGGAAGTGAAAATCGATGCGGCCACGCCCGTACGGCGCGCGGTAGTAATTCACTCCGCCGTCGCTGAAGACCCCTCCGAACCTCAGTGTATGCTTGCCAATAATGACGGAAGCCGTGTCGGAGTAGTTCTGCGTGCGGCTGGGAGTCGTCTTCAACGGCCAGCTCGAGTTTCCTCCCATATAGTTGAAATCCGAAGAACTGGGATTGATGCGCGGAAACCCGTATAGATTCGGGTCCGTGATCCCCGTATTCAGGCCATACTTGGAAGGCGCAACGTTGGAATCGACGGGGGCAATCTTTTCATTGAAACTATTCAGGCTGAAATGCACCGTATTGCTCCAACGCGAATTGGGCGTAAACGTCCAGTCAAGTCCAAGTACTTGCGTGATGGGAGCCGTCTGCGATAACCAATATGGCTGAATGGGTACCACGTCCTCCTCCACCTGATTGGAGTTTGCGTAGATGTACCGGCCGGAAATCATATTCTTGTCGTTAACGTGGTAATCGCTCTTGAAAACGATGTTGTCCGCACGGTTGGTGTTGTTGAAGTTGAAGTTTATTGCAGAAGGATCGTTTGGGTCTGCAGTGAAGCCCGGATTGGTTGGTAGATACTTCAGCAGATTCAGGCTCAACTCCTTACAGTTAGTCGGTGTCTCAATACATCCCAAATCGTTGAGCGCGTCCGGAACGCTGTATTCGGTCGGATCAATGTCATCTGGATTCACCCGGCCAATCAACGAACTGGTAACCGGCGTGAAGGCATTGTAAGGATTGCCGACAGTGCTGCGCACTCCTTCATAGTTGGCGAAATAGAACCACTTCCCTTTGATAAAAGCCCCGCCGATGGAAGCGCCGAATTGATTCAGCCGGACCTTCGAGACCGGTTGCGGCTTCGGATTGAAATAATTGCGCGCGTCGAGGGCCTCGTTGCGGAAAAAATAATAGGCCGTGCCGTGGATCTGATCGGTTCCGGACTTGATACCGATGTTGACGACCACGCCGGGTTTCACTCCAAAATCCGCCTGTGGTTGTTCTTGGGTGTTGAATTCCTGAATGGAGTCGAGCGGCAACGTACTGGCTGGCGTTCCTGAAATACCCGCTTCATTCATCACCGTCTCGCCGTAGTACGCGTCGTTGTCGTTTGCACCGTCAATGATGTAATTGTTGTCGTCCGGGCGCAGGCCGTTTGAAGTTGTGGAATGGAATCCGCCGCCGGCCGTTCGCTGCACCCCAGGGTGCAGACCAAGCAGGTTCTGAAAGTCTCTGCCCTGTAATGGCAGTTCATTGATAGCCTGATTCGAAATAACTCCATTCAGCACCGCATTGGAAGTTTCTGTTAGGGGAACGGATTCGGTTACCTCGACCGTCTCCGTCACGGCTCCCGGTTGTAGCAGGAAATCCACCTTTAAATCGTTTCCGACTTCCACTTGAATTTTTTCGTGCAAGATAACTTTGAAATTGGGAGCCTCGGCCTTTACAGAGTAAAATCCCGGCTCAATGTCCGTGGCCACGTAGTTACCTTCCCGATTCGTCTCCAACACTCTCGCTACGTGAGTTCCCATATTCTCGACAGTGATTTTGGCCCCAACAATGGCCGCTCCGCTCGAATCGGTGACTTGTCCACTGATCCTTCCACGATTCGTTTGACCAACAACCAACAGCGGCACCAGACAGAGCGCAAACAACACGAAAAGTCGGTTAATTCGGGTTAACACCATGATTCCTCCATCAACAGAAATGAATAGTATTTCGAAAATCCACGAAAACAGGCTGTACTGCCGGATGGGGGAGCGAATTTCGAGTAGGAGGATTACAGACCGGACGCGAGACAGCCCGCGGATACCTGCACACTGATCTTTGCGAGATTCAAGTTATGGAAACCTGGCACGGACATCATCCCTCCAGAGTTCGACCATCTCGCAATTGTTTGGCAGTATGTTGCAGGCTTCTCCTCAAGTCAATGAAAGAGATGCGTGATTTTTTCGATCTGGTTGATCGCCTAACAAATTCACGTTCTTCTCCGTAAGCTCGCCGTATACTTTCCGAATGAACAGATATTACTGGCTCAGAGCGCTTCGTTTCGCCTCGGCAGTTCTACTTGTTGGATCACTCGGGTTCCCCTCGGTAGCCAAGACAAGGTGGCGATACCAGCGTCTGGGAAACACCGTCGACAGCACCGTCACCCCCAAGGGTGGATACGCGCTGATGGGTGGTGGCTCCAAACTGGAGGAAGCCTTCAAGTATTTGTGCGAGCGGGCAAACGGTGGCGATTTTCTGGTTTTGAGCGCGAATGATGAGGACGACTATCTGAAGAAAAAGAACGCGGAGATCAAAGCCATTTGCCCGCTAAACTCCGCCGCCACACTTTCTTTTTCTACCCGCGACGATTCCGATGATCCGAAGGTAGTGGACATCATCGCCCACGCAGAGAGCATTTATATCGCCGGTGGTGACCAGTCTGACTACGTCCGCTACTGGCAAGATACTCCAGTGCAGGACGCCATCAATCGCCACATTGCCGCCGGCAAACCGATTGGCGGTTCCAGTGCCGGTCTGGCCATACTCGGTTCATTTTCCTTCGCTTCCATGATCGATACGATTCATTCGCCCGAAGCTTTGGCTGATCCGTATGGCAACAAAATCACCATCACGCGCGAATTTCTTGAAATTCCCCTTCTCGCGAACACCATCACCGATACTCATTTTGTGAAGCGCGACCGTCTGGGCCGTTTACTGGTGTTCATGGCGCGCATCTTGCAGGATGGCTGGGCAAAACAGGTTCACGCCATTGCTGTCGAAGAAAATGCCGCGATTCTAGTCGAGCCAGACGGCTCCGCAAGAGTAGTGGGCCACGGCCCGGCGTACTTCCTCGAGGCTGCGGCTATGCCTCAAGTCTGCCAGCACAAGCAGCCGCTAACCTTCGATGGCATTTCCGTTCAACGCATCGCTCCAAATCAGACATTTCAGATCAAGGATTGGAAAGGAACGGGCGACGCTTACAGTTTGTCCGTATTGAAAGGGACGGCCACTTCGTCCAATTCGGCTCATCACCCGTACTGAGCGTTACTTCCTCAGATACGCGTCAGTCTTGTTCAGCCAATCCTCACGCGGCGGGGTAAACACGTCCAGGTCCAGCGTATCTTCCATCGCCCATGCTTCGTGCGGCATATTCGACGGGATGCACAACACTTCTCCCGCCTTCACTACGATTTCCTTACCATCGATCTCGAATTTCAACGCGCCTTCCAGTATGTACGTCACTTGTTCGTTGTGGTGATGGTGTTTCGGGACGTGTCCGCCCTTCTTGATGAACACGCGCGCCAGCATCAGTTTGTCTCCGGTGATCATTTCCCGGTCGATCTTGTCATTCAATTTCTCGCGCTCGACCTTATTCCATGCGGTGTACTTCAATTCAGTTTTCTCGCTCATGGCTTCTTGTCTCCATAAAGTTTCGCGGCGTTGTCGTGCAGGTAGCCTCGCGCCAGTTCCAGCGCTTTGACCTCCGTTATCGCGCCCTCTTCCACCAGCTCCGCGAGGGCCGCCGACAATGCCGTTCGCGTTGTGCGCGCCGCAAGCCAGAAGCTCTCTTCCGCGCCCAACGCGTCGTTGAATGGGAACGAGTCCGACGCGTACATCATTTTTTCCGGGTAAATCGTCAACAATTGTTTGAGCACCTCTTTGAATTGCGAGGGGTACAGCATCTCGGACTGGAACGAAGTGTCCAGATACACATTGTTCACTGCCGTCATCAACGCTGCTTCGCGTTCGTAGGGCCACCCTCCGTGCACCAGCACAAACGTCACATCCTTATATCGCGGGTCGCGCACGACATTTTCCAGGTTCAACACATTCCCGTTGCGCAGGCTGAAATAATTGCCGATCCCGACGCAAGTGTGAAAGTGCATGGGCAGGTGAAGTTTTCCGGCCTGATCGACCATCACTCGAAACACGTAGTCTTGAAATTGCCGGTACTCCTCTGCGGAAGGCACTCCGCCGGAGCGATATTTGTTGTAGATGGCTTCCGCATGAGCCCGCGGTGGATCGCCAAAATGGAGCGACCGAAAATACGCCGCCTCAAATTTGATGGCTACGCCACCATGTTTCTGGTTGTCCGTCATGGTACGGCGTACAAAATCTTCGTATCCCGCCAGATCCGCCGGCAATCCGTCAACGCCTTCCTGTTTCTTCCAGCGCGAAAGCATCTTCTCCTGCAGCGGTACATAGACGCCCATGTCTGGAGTACTGCCGGTCTGATCTTTGTTATCAAACGGGTAGAAAAATGCATCGCCGAAGAACACCCAGTGAAACCGCTTTGGATCAAGATACGGCGCCATCATCGCCCGGTTCGCCAGGCAGATCTCCACATTCAACTTGTCCAGGATGCCGTCAAAATACGCCGAATCTCCCTTTTGTTCCGCCGCTTTCTTTTTGTCCGAGAGCCACTTCGCGTGCTCGGGTTTAAAATCGTCGTAAGGATAGCCGAACATCGCTTTTGCCGCGGCGATAAATTCCGGATTGTTTTCATTCAGCCGCAGCGTGGGACTTTCCCCCGGCGGCGAAGCCATGGCATCCACATCCGCATCATCGGCGAAACCCGGATGCGCGTGATTGTCGTACATCGGGATTGCATCGATCTTTTTCAGCAGCCGCTCGTACGTTTTCTTCACGTCACCTGCCGGGTAGGGCGTGGCCTGAGCCATCGCCGTCCGGCAACATGAGGCGATCAGAAGCAGCCCAATTCCCGTGCGGAACAAATGTTTCATAGCTCTGATTTCTCCATCGACTCGATTTCCCGTGAAACCGCTCGGGACCATGAGCGGATAATCTCTCAGCCTCAGCGCGCCGCGGCTAGCCGCCAGTTCTTCGAAATTCGCTGAATGCGTTCCAACGCTTCTTCCAGCAAATTGGGTGCGCTGACCAGCGAAAACCGCACAAAGTTCTTTCCTTCCGCTCCGAAGGCAGCCCCCGCAATTCCGGCGACGCCCGCATCTTCCAACAGTTCCTTCTGCACCTGCTCGGCAGAGCGCCCCGTCTCTTCGATATTCACCCATGCGTAGAACGCGCCATCGGGAGACTGGCAACGGAAACCGGGAATCTTGTTCAGCTTTGCAACGAACAGATCGCGCCGTTTGCGGTATTCCTCCACCATCGCCGGCACTGCGCTGGTGATATCCTGCAAAGCTTCTACCGCAGCTACTTGCGTGAATTCCGCCGTGCAGGTAAAGGTGTTGAGCACCAGCATGTCCAGAGCATCGATGATGTGTTTCTGCGCCACGGCATATCCCAGCCGCCATCCCGTCATCGCAAATGTTTTTGAAAAACCGTCGATGATGACCGTACGGTCAACCATTCCTGGCAGCGACCAGATTGATTTGTATTCTCCGCTGAACAAGATGCGCGCGTAGATTTCGTCGGCAATCACCCACAAATCATGCTTGCGAGCCAATTCCGCAATCTGATTCAAAACAGCGTCGCTGAAAACCGTGCCCGTGGGATTGTTGGGCGAATTGAAAATGAGCACTCGTGTCTTAGGCGTAATTTTCGACGCAATCTCCGCCACATCCGGCTGAAACTTGTTTTTCTCCCGCAGCGCGTATGGCACGGCCACCGCGCCGAGTCCGCGAGTAAAAGAGGGGTAGATCGGAAAGCTCGGATCAGGATACAGCACCTCGTCGCCCGGCTCAATCAACGCCATCATCGCAAGTGCCAACGCCATCTTGCACCCAGGAGCGACAAGCACTTGCTCGGGTCGGACGTCGAGCCGCCGTGTCCGTTTCAAATACTCCGCAATCCCTTCGCGTAAGGGCGGAATTCCACGAGTAGAAACGTAGCGGTCTCGCCCCTCGGCCACCGCGGCCCGCAGGACATCCACCACCGGAGCCGCTGGATGAAAATCCGGTTCGCCTAGTTCCAGATGGATGATCGAGCGGCCCTCTTTCTCCAGCTCTTTTGCGCGCGTGAATACCGCAAGGGCACCCTCGCCCGTCAGTTGTGAAACACGTGATGCAATTTTTGGCATAGCCGAAAAATGATACCACTACTCCTTCCTGGCTTCCCCCGCCAGCCAAAAAACAAAGGCGCCCCAATTTGGTCGGGGCGCCCTTGTGTGCTTCCTGTTCGCAGTAAGTCTAGAACGAGTATCGTAGCGACAACTGGATCAACCGTGGTACGCCCTTGGTGCTAGTAATCACGCCGAAATTGGCTGGGCTCTCCACGTCCGTAGCCACGGGGTTTGCGAAGTTCACGTGATTCCACATATTGAAGAAGTCGGCCGTGAATCGCAACGATTGCCGCTCGGTCAAATGGAATTGTTTGATCAACGAGAAGTCCCAATTCTGCTGAGACGGCCCGCGATAGATGTTTCGGCCCAGGTTGCCGAATCCCGTCACGCAAAAATTTGCGTCAATCGCACACTGCGCTGGATACAACTGTGCCGCAGGTGCGAAGTTGTTGATGTTCACGTATCCATTCAGCCTGCTGTGGACGCCTCCGCTAGTGTAGCCGCCGGATATGCTGGCCCCTTCCGCGAGACTCGCGCCGAGCAGCGGAGTGCTGCCCGCTCCAAGAAACGCGGTCGCCGCACCTGAATCGAAGATCGAAAACGGAGTTCCCGACTGAAAAATGGTCACGCCGCTGACTCCCCATCCGTCGAGTGCGGCACGCTTAAAACCTGTCGTCCCGTGGAAAAACGGGAAATCATATACGTAACTCACAACGAAGCGGTGCGGACGGTCGAAATCAGACAGTCCCCGGGAAGCATTGATGTTGCTCTGGTCGTTGTAAGCGGAATTGAACGCCGTATTCCCTGTAGATGTCGCGTCTGTGGATTTTGAGTAGGTGTAAGCTGCTTGCACATACCCATCTTTCCATCGCCGGGAGATTGTTGTCTGCAGCGAGTGGTAGTGCGAATACGCGTCATTCGCAAAAAGCTGGTAACCGGCATACCCATTCAATCCGGGGGTGGGGGTGCGAGCGACTGCGTTGGCAAACGTGTTCGCTGTGATGTTGTAGCTCTTCCCGGTAACATCCGTCACCACCACCTGATTCGTCTGCGATGCGTTCAACGATTGAATAGCATCGCGAGTCTCGCGGAGGTGTACTGCGTGCGTGCCAACATACCCAATTTCGAGCACCCACAGTTTCCCAAGTTCACGTTGTAACGTTAAATTCCATTGCTGCGTGCTGGGCACCTTGAATTTCCTTGGGACTTCGAGCGCAAAATCCCCAACAGAAGGGATGCCGCTGCATCCGGCTTGATTTCCATATACTGGATTCAGGTTCGGGTCGTTAGTTGGATTTCCTCCGCCGTCCACGAATCCTTGGAGCACGGACAAGCACGGCAGATATGCGGGGCTAAGAACTCCTGCTGCTGGCAACGCATTGGGGTTCGTGCCCAATCCGGTTCCAGGGTCGCAGTACGGACTAAACGGAGCAGGATTGCTGGCCGCGCACGGCGCAAAGAAGTTCGTCAAACCTCCCGGTGCGCTTCCTGCGAATACGATGGGCAGAAATGGCGTCTGGAAGCTCAATTGGTCCACTGCCCCCACATCTTCACGTACATAATAAATTCCGTAACCCGCGCGAACCGTGGTGTTGTGTTTGCCGAAAACGTCATAGGCTAGCCCGATTCGAGGTCCAAGACCGGTTGCATAGTTATTGAAGAAAGTGGTTGCTTTGGCGTTTCCACTTAGCCCGGGGACCCCCAAACTGTTCACGCATCCTGGATACACAAACGGATTCTGCCCTCCCACGGTCAACCTCGAATCCACATTGCCGATGTGGCAAGCTCCATCGTTCCATGCGCCCAGAATTTCGGTACGTAATCCAATGTTTACTGTCAAATTCTTGGTCGCCTTCCAGTCGTCTTGCAGGAACACTGCGAAGTCGTTCTGCTTGTAATTGTGGTTGTAGACACCACCTCCGCCAAAGCTGAATTGCGGTGCTCCGACCAGAAAATTCTGGAAGTCCGAGGTGGGAACGTCGCTTCCAAGCGGTCCGTTCTGTGAAGTGCCTGCAAAAAATATCTGCCCATTAAACGTCTGCGGAAATGATTTATCCAGATTTACAAAGGTCATCTCTCCGCCAAATCGGAAGATATGTTTCCCGTGCACCCAAGACACAGTGTCCAGCGCGTTGACATTGTTTTGAGTTTGGTGCTGATCGGCTTGCGGCGTCGGTCCGATCTGGAATCCGGAACTTACGAACGTGAACTTGTAAATGCTATCGGTTATGTTGCTCATCGGCCGATTCAGCCCGAGATCGTCTGCGGTGATCGGAGCACTGTTAATGGCCGCATTGTTAATGTGCACGATCCCGAAGCGCAGTTCGTTCACAATCGATGGGGTGAAAAGATGCGTCTCGGTCAAGCCGAAGAACCGGTTTCTCACCGGCAGAGTGTACGGGAAGTTCAAGTCAGATGCCGCGATACTTCCGCCCAGCGAGGCCTGCAGTCCGCCCGCTCCAAATGGCTCGAAGGTTTCCGAGTTGGAGTAAAAGAACCGCGCGGAGACCTTGTCACTGCCCCCGTGGAACTCCTTGTCCCAGTTCGTTGTAAACTGGTCATCGGTAAATTTCCCCGGCTGGCTGAAGGAAAAGATTCCCGAACCGCTTCCATTGTCCGTTACGCTCGGGATCAAATACCCGTTCGTCGTGCCGCCAAATTGATTGCTCTTGAAATTCAGCAACGCCACCGCCACAGGGTCCAGCGTCACTCCTGCTGGCAAGCCGTCTGGGAAGAATGTGCTCGTTAGAGTGGCCGCGTCCCGCTGTTGTGGAATCGCAGGCAGCACGGTGCTGATAAACGTCCCTGGAGACAAACCGCTGCGCTGACGAGTTCCCTGATAATTCACAAAGAAGAAGCCCATCTTCTCGGTAACCACCGGACCGCCTAAACTCACTCCAAAGATGTTCTGTTTCAATACAGGACGATCCGAGCCTTGTGAGTTCAGAAAGAAGTCGTTCGCGTTCAATGCATCGTTCCGGAAAAACTCATAGGCATCCCCATGAAATTGACGAGAGCCGGTCTTCAAAATAGCGTTGATGTTTCCTCCGCCGTTTCTTCCTTGCGTGGCGTCATAGAGAGAGGTCTGTACTTTAAATTCCTGGATAACGTCAGCGTTCGGCAAGGGCGTGTTCGTCAACTCCGCCACGTTGTAGTCCGTGGCGCTGATGCCTTCGATCAAATAGTTATTGTTGTCTTCCCGTTGGCCGTTCACGATAATGCGCACATCGCCGCGTCCCAGTTGCGTGGAATTGTTTAAGTCGCTCTGCGCTCCCGCTGAGAGTGTCAAGAGTTGCTGAAAGTTCTGCGTTGCCAGCGGCAATGTCCGTACTGTGTTTTCATTGATTGATTGGCCGGTCGTGGCATTGGTCGTTTCGACAGTCGCCACTTCTGCGGAGATCTCGATTTTCTCGCTAACTGTGCCTGGTTTCAGGGTGATCGTCACGCGCGATGTTTCCGTGACGCGTACTTCAATCCCCGAGGTCTTCGCTTCGGAGAACCCCGACTTGTTGATCACTGCAAAGTATGTTCCGGGCGGCAACAATGTGATCACAAACGTGCCGTCTCCCCCACTGTTCAACCGCCTCACAAGAACATCGGTCGCGGAGTTGAATATCTGTACGTCTGCATCCGCTACCTGTGCCCCGCTGCCGTCCTGTACCACGCCGCTGATGGCCCCGGTGGCACCGCCCTGGCCTAATGCTATCTCGGGCCTCATAATTACGCTAACTACAAGTAGAATAAACAAGATACGAATGAATGCGCGCATGCTCTCCCCCAGAACTCCGTATTAGAAATACCTATCCCCGTTGCTCAGAATCCCCTTCATGGAGCCCTGGCCCGGAAGGACATTGATCAGTCGCGTGCCGCACCGGGGCACGCTTTATTGCTTTTTGGTTCCTAAAAAACTACCTATTAAGCCTCCTAGTGTCAAGAAGTTAGCCATCAATAATTCCTATCAGACTCATCGAACCTGCTTATCTTTCTAGCCTGCCCCTCCTCTCGTTCTCCGCTATTCGTACGGTACGTTACACAACCACCACCCGTCTCAAGGGCGTCATTTGTCTATTATTTATCTCGAGCGCAACCCCCCGAACTGCGCTATCGTCTAACTTGCAGCAGGCGCTTTTCCGAGGTGGTCCCATGAACCTGAACTGGACACGCAACTTCGCTCTTTCCGTTCTTTCTCTCCTACTAGTGCTTGCGGTTCTCCCTTCATCGGTTTCTGCGGATTCCAGCCATGCCCGCATCGTTCGTCTGAGCTACGTGCAAGGCGATGTTCGTTTTGCGCGCGAGTTTCACGCCGACTCGCTCTCCGATCCCAAAGCAGTTTGGGAAGGCGCTCAACTGAATTTGCCAATCCGCGAAGGCAATGCTCTCTCGACCGAAAACGGCCGGGCGGAGGTTGAGTTTGAGAATGGCGCAATGGCCTTTCTCGGTCCCAACACGGCCATCGAGTTTTACGACCTTTCGCTGCACGACGGGTCGCGCATCACACGCCTGGTCTTGCGCCAGGGCTTTGTCTCTCTATCTGCTCATTCTGTGAATGGCGACTATTTCAGCGTAACTGGCGGCGACTTCACCGTGGAAATCACTGAACGCGCCACCTTCCGCTTGGAAAATTTTGACGATGGCAGCACTGTCAGCGTACTGAATGGCCACGTCAACGTTTTGCAGAACGACAAACCAACTCCGCTGGAAAAAGGCCAGACCCTCAGCGTAAAAGCACAGGATCCAGGCAATCCGGTGATTGGCAGAACTTCGCCGAATGATGACTTTGATCGCTGGGTTTCCAGCCGCATTCAGAGCGAACAGGCAGCAACAAATCAACTCCAGCCCGGAGCCAACTACGGGAGCTACGTTTCCGGCTATTCCGATTTGTACACCTACGGATCCTGGAACCAGGTCAACGGATTCAACTGCTGGCGCCCCTTCGGCGTCGGTTTAGGCTGGTCGCCGTTTGATTACGGCAATTGGATGTATGACGCGGGCTTTGGGGGATGGGGCTTCATTGGTTCGGCTCCGTGGGGCTGGTTGCCATATCACTATGGAGGTTGGTTGTACTCACCAATCTATGGCTGGGTCTGGAATCCCGGCGGGATGTTCTATGGGAGACCTTCACCCTATCGTCCGGTGACCGCCGTATTCGTGCATTCGGGTAATACGCTCGGTGTTGTGCCGATGAATCCTTTGGATAAGCGGGGAAAGACGCCGCTCAATTTGAGTCAGGGCGTCTATCCGGTGCAGGCCGGAGCAATCGGTAAGCCCATCACAGTAGCAGCCGGTGAAAAATGGTCAGCGCTGAAAGATACGCGCGGAGCGGGCATTGGACTCCAGACAGGCATTCCCCCGGCTACTTCACCCATGCGCGTAAATCGGACCATAGCATCAACTGGCTTGGTGGCGCGTGAAACTTCTTTCGGTCGTGGCTCTTCCATCGCCTACGATGCGAGCGAACATCGCTTTGTGAATTCCACTCAGGTGAGAACTGGCGGCGCACCTGCTGCGCTGGCTAACAACCAGATCCGGACGACTGGCAAAGACGTTCCAACGGTTACTCGAAATAATGTGCCAACTGTTGGCAACGCTTCTGCCTCGCACGCGCCGAATATTCCCTCTGTCCCACGCGCTTCCTCTCTGCCACCGCGTCCTTCGATTACACCGGCTCCGCCACACACCAGTGGCGGCAGTTCGGGAGGCTCACGTTGGGGTGGCAGTAGCAGCAGCGGTGGTAGCAGTTCCTCCATGGGTTCTTCTCATCCCTCAGCGGGTTCATCTTCCGCCGGATCTTCTCATCCATCCAGCGGGGGCGGCGGTCGGCCTCACTAACACTTCTTTCAATTTGTTTTTTACAACGGCCCGGTGAATCTCCCTGGGCCGTTTTTATTTTCATCGGGAGGGCATCCACTGCATTAGCGAAAAATAATGCCCGCATATCCCACCACTGCGTCGTACTCACCGGAAATCTCTCCCGAGGTGGCGTACTTCACTAACTCGCCGCTTTTTGCGCCCAGTTTCCTCAACGCGCTCAGCGTTACGATCGCCGGACCCAGTCCGCACATGGAGATTCGCTCACGCCGACACACTTCGTATAATCCCTTTGCGTCCAGTCGCAACAGGCTTTCAATCGCTCGTTGATCCTTCCGACGCGTGACAGTTTCTTCCTCGTAGTGATTCATGTCCGAAGATGTCACGATCAGAATCTCCTCTTCGCCGCCAGCAATTACGTCCGCTACGCCTTCTCCTATCCGTACCAACTCCTCAAATCGCGTGCTGCCCACGGCCACAGGAACGAACGTGAATTGCGCCTGTATCGCCTGTAAAAACGGAATCTCCACTTCCAGCGAGTGCTCTCGCTTGTGCGCTTCTTCGTCTTCTTGAAGCTCCGGACACGCTGCGCGCAATCGCAGCGCCAGTGCCCTGTCGATCGATACATCTCCCAGCGGGGTTCTCCATTCCCCGTGAGAAACGATCGCGAGATCTTCTCCATAAGGCTGGTGCCGCACGCCAATCACAATAATTTTCTCCGGGAATATAATCCGCGAGAATACGGCCGCTGCGACGTGGCCAGAATAGATATATCCGGCATGCGGGACCAGGCATGCGCGCACCCGCACTTTTTCTGGGTCTCCATTTTCTATTATAAATCGGTGAATCAGCGAAGAGAGTTCGCGTGGACTTGCCGGATAGAATTGCCCAGCAACAGCGGGAAGGCGAATCATAGCGCCCCTGCTTTTAGAGGGCCTTGGAAGGTTTACCTTTGAACTTTACCGCCTGCATCGATTGGTGGTCGTAAAAAATCGTAATCTTGTCGCCGTATTGGTAGCCGCCCTTGTCGATCAATGCCTGCATTTTGCTGGCGGCATCTCCGGTCAAGGTAAACGTCTGAATCGTCAAGTCGTTATTTTTTGCACGCGCCGTGATCTGCGTGTTGTTCGCGTGCATCACGAACCCTTCGAACTTTGTTAGTCCCGTGACCTTTGGCTTCGGCGTCACGGCGCTCACGATAATCGAGGTTGCCGTATCCACCAGGATCGGCGTGAGTATTGGATCCTGCGCGGCCGCTTTCCTGGTGCCAATCGTGCCTAGCGCCAGTATTCCCGCGGCAATAAGCCCTGCGATTCTATACGTCTTCTTCATTCCAGATCGTCCGTAGCAATCCTCAACGACTTCAAAAAACGTACATCCTGGGGCGTCATAGTCAGCCGGGGAAGGGCTTTCTTGTCGGTAGCATCTTGCTCCATCGATTCCTGGTCAACTTGAATGCGCAACGATTCCAGAAACCGGCGATCCTGCGTGCTCATCTGCGGTTCGTCCTCGTTTGATCCATCGCGCTTCGCCAGCCCAATCGTGGCATCCAGCTTCAGCACAATGTCGTACCCGTGCGCACGCACTCCCGCAATCGCTCCCGTGATTCGGTCCGACTCGGAAACCGTATCGTTAATAGCGTGCCCAAGTTCACGCAGAAGGTTTTTGAGGTGATCATCAAGTTGCAAGGAAAGCTCCCCAGTACTTCTAGGCCGATTGTAGGGCCACACCAAATTGGATACAAGATGGTGTTTTCCCGTTGTCCTCAATCCATTCATAGTCCTGATACCTGTACCATCGGACGGGTCCCTCCTGTCCAACTCTCTACCCGTTTCTGCGTTAAACTGCTCTGGTGTCTACAGTTGCCACTCGAGCGGGGGTTCCACCGTCCGCGGAACCGCGCGGCTTTCGCCGCCTCTGGCGCATTGCTAGACAACTTTTCCATGAAGTCGCGGGCGCCATGTTTGCTGTTCTCGCTCTTGGCTGGTTTAATTCCGCTTTGCGCGCCTGGAGCAGAGATGCAGCCCACTGGCTCATCGCCCTTCCCATCGCGGTGGGCTTACTCTTTCTCGCTTTTTCCCTCACTTCCTTCCACCAGGCCCGAAAGCTGTAGCGGATTGAGGGGCGCACGGCCCATTTCCGTTTCCCATGTCTTGGTCAAGAACACGGAGTGTATTCGCGTCGAAACAAAGAAATAGATGGTCCACATCAGCAGTCCTGCCAATCTCGCTGCATTCAATAGCACCGACTTCGGGAAATAATAATAATCGATCCCCACTGAAATCCCCGTGCACAGGGTGGTGATGATCAGCCAAAAGCGCACTCGCTCCACCCAGCCCCATTCCCGTTTTTTCGCCAGCACCAACGCAGCGATCACCAGCACCAAGTTTGCGATAAACCTCGGCAACGTTGTCATGATCAGCGCCAGATGCAGGTCCGGCTTGAGGTTTGTCGTCAGGAAAGTTTCTGGATGCCAAACAACTTCCGCAATGCGCACCAGAAGGGAAGCGCAGATCCAATAGTAGAAGTACAAAAGCCATCCCCCTATGGCATTCCTTCTTCTCGCAAAACTGACCAGCACCATGATCAGCGCGACGGGATAAATGATCCGATCCAGTGCCGCCAGTGGAACAGTAACGAAGGTGAAAAGAATAATTGCCATCTACTCGTCCGATAGTTTTGCGTCGCAGAGACTTCCTCGCGGCCCGCTCACCATCACGCGGGGATTCTAGTCCACACACTTCCACATTCCTATCTTTTCCTGACCCTACGCACAGCTGTGCAGAGATTCCGTCTGTAGTATTCTGACTTTGGGCCCATTCTCGTGAAACTGATTCTCGCCTCTGCCTCTCCAAGACGCGCCGAAATTCTGCGTGATGCGGGTATCGCGTTCACGGTCCTTTCCTCTGCCGTCGACGAAACTCCCTACTCCAATGAATCTCCCATCGATCTGGTGCAGCGGTTGGCCAATGCCAAAGCCGATCTGGTCGCTGCCAGAGCGGTGGGCCCCGCCATTGTCATTGCCGCCGATACAGTTGTGGTTCTTGACGGGCATATCCTCGGCAAACCACGCTCTTCCGATGATGCGCACAACATGCTCACCAAGCTCTCCGGTCGCACCCATTCCGTCATCACCGGAGTGGCCATGGTTCGCCTGCCTGACGCCGAGCGCAGACAGTTTGTCGAGAGCACGCTGGTGCATTTTGCTCCTCTATCCCCGGAAGAAATCTCGCGCTACCTTGCCACTGCAGAACCTCACGACAAAGCCGGTGCATACGGTATACAGGGCCGCGCTGGCCGCTACATCTCCCGGATCGAAGGTTGTTACTTCAACGTTGTTGGCTTGCCGCTTTCTCGGCTGCTCACTTCCTTGCACGAATTGGGCTGGCCTGAAGAAGATCTCTCTTAGTCCGCCTCCCCCAAAATGAAAAAGCGCCTCGAACTTTCTGAGGCGCTTTCCCACTTTTCTTTACTTCAGAACTGATGATTGACGACCGACTACTTTTTCACTGCCGGCTGCGTGTGCGTGTTGTGCTTTTTGTTGTAGATGTTCTTCGATGCGCCGTTCTGCTCCTTGTTGACCTGTTGCTTTTCCGCTCCCGTCAGTTTTCCCCCGTTTGCCGCGCGGTCAGTCGCCACTTGCTTGTTGATATTCTTTTGCTGATTTTCCAGCTTTGCCGTCTCGCCTGCGGTCAACTGCCCGCTCTTGATTCCCTGCGCAATGCGATCCTGCTGGTTTTCGCGGCGTTGGCCCACTTCGTTATTTCCGTAGTGCGCCGTATTCGCGTTGTGCTTGTCCGCGTAAATCTGATTGGAGAGATGATTCTGCTGGCGGTTCACTTGTTGTTTCTCCGCAGCTGTCAACTTCCCGCCATTTGCCGCGCGGTCTGCGCGGGTCTCGGCGTTAATTGCAGCCTCCTTCTTTTCCAGGTTCGCCGTTTCCCCTGCCGTCAGCTGTCCACTCTGCACGCCATTCGCAATGCGGTCCTGCTGGTTCTCCTTGCGTTGGCCAACCTCCGTTTTCGGTGCTGGATCCGTAGTGGTCGGAGTCTGCGCCATGGCCACTGTCCCGAGCAACAAAACCGTTGCTGGTATTACTGTCCACTTTGAGAATTTGAGCGTCATTTGGTCTCTCCTCGATTTTCTCGACTTCTTCTTTTCTATTTCCCGGGGTACGGAGTAATACCCGAGTCTGGGGAAATAGTTGCAGCCCATCAACTGGCCCGAAGTCCTGTTTTTTCATAGGCGGCACGAGCTGTATATACCGTTTGGACACAGATCTGCACGTACCACCCCGAAGGGGCAGCCGGCAAACGTCAGTATTTGCAGTGATTCTAAGACCCGAGGCCTTATGCCGTGGGGGTTGCGCTCACTTCAATCGAATTGGCACTCTCACCCTGCGCGCCAGCGGAGGTCACCACATAATAATACGCTGCACTCGCAAGCCCTTCGTCCGAATGGCTTGTTGCACCCGTCGAGGCGATTAACGCATAGGGACCGCCACTCGAACTCGACCGCTTCACGTTGTAGGTGACCGCTCCAGCGCTTGCTGTCCAGCTCAGCGCGACTTGTCCGCGTCCTGCCTTTGCAGCTAGTCCTGTCGGAGCCAATAGTTGGGCTGTAGGAGTGGATGTGCCTTGGGCAGCACCGGATACTCCTTCTTTGAAGCTTCGAATGCCTTCACCAACCCCCTTCATCAGTTCGGGGATCTTCCTGCCACCGAATAAGATCAGAATTACGGCCAGCACAATCAGCCAATGAATCGGACTAAACTCGCCCATAAACCGCCTCCCTACCTATCAAGCGCTTCGATGCCTGACCATAGCGCACATGGCAAAACCTCGCAAGGGCACCCGTCAATGTCCATAGAATTTACATCTAAAGGATAACACGCTCGTCGCCCGCCCGCTTTGTGACCCGCTGCCGGTCCAGGTATTCAAGCAATGGGATAGCATACTTCCGCGTGATGCCCGTCAAATCCTTAAACGCTGGCACGCCAATACGATCGCTTTTTGATTTCTTGTACTCCTGGAGAATCACTCCCAGACGCCGCAGCGCTTCTTCATGAAAAATCAGCTCGGGAGACACCCGCACCAACGCTTTCTCGCGCAACAGGATCTGCAAAATCTTCTCGGCATTCCGGCTGTCAATCGACAATTGCGACAGAACCTCTTTCCCCGAGGGTACGGCTAGTCCCGCCTTCAGAAATGCCTGTGTGATCTGTTCCTTGGCCCTGGTCTCTTCCTCTGTAAGCGAAATCCCCGTTCCCGGCTTCTTGATCAACTCGCCTTGGGCGACGATTTTTCCTTGCCGCACTAACTCGCCGATGGCTGTCGCAAACGTTTCGCTGCGTACTCGTTTTCCCAGAATCGCCCGCAGCTCTTCCCGCGCAATTCCCGGAACCAGCGGATTTTCTTTGTGAAATTTCTCGACCCGTAGCCGCAACTTCTCGCAAATCTCCGCAAAACGCTTTTCTGAAAACAGTATCAGTGGATCATTCGACACGATTCGGACGATTTTTTCTTTCACGAGACGCTCGGACGCAACACGAATTCCCTTTTCCAGCCAGCCTGTTCGCGCCACAAGGTCGTTCATCGTTACACCGAGCACGTTCCGTTCAGTCAGCCAACCGATAATTTCATCCGCGGAACCCTTCTCCATGGTTCGCAAAAACGCCACGCGTCCCGTATCCTTGCGCACTGGTCGTCTCGCCAGCGAATCCAGCACCGCTCCTCCACCAATCGTCACCACGGGCGAAAACTGTCGCACGATGAATCGGTCACCCTTGACCAGCACTACTTCGTCCTTCAGCTTGATTTGCGCCAATCCACTTTCTCCCGGCGCCAATTCCTCGGACTCGTACAAGAGGACTTCTCCAACGGTCTCGGATGTTCCCGTGTGGAAATGGACTTTTGCACGATGCTTCAGACCCCGTGCAGATGGCAGTAATTCCAGGCACACATCCACTCTTCGCGACGGCCGAAATCGTCCTGGCTGCGCCAACAGCATGCCCCGCTCGATTTCCGTATGTTCCACCCCTGCTAAGTTCACCGCGGTTCGTTGACCAGCCTCTGCTTGTGCCACGGATTTGCCGCCGGTCTGCAAACCACGGACGCGCAACTTTCGTGCGGCAGGCAGCAGTTCCACTTCCGCGCCGGCCGAAATCAGCCCAGACACAAGGGTGCCTGTAACCACCGTGCCAAATCCCTTCACCGAAAACGACCGGTCGATCGGAAGACGAGAATATTGTTGTGTATCTTTGGCCTCGACTTCTTTGGCTGCTTGCAGCAACGCTGCTTTCAACTCACCAAGCCCTGCTCCTGTCTTCGCACTTACCGGCACAATGCGCGCGCGCTCCAGGAACGAACTCTTTACAAATTCTTCAGTCTCCATTCGTGCTAGCCCTTGCGTGTCCTCATCCACACGATCGATCTTCGTCAGCGCAATCACCCCGCGCTTCACACCCAGCAAGCGGCAAATATCAAAATGTTCTCTGGTTTGTGGCTTGATGGCTTCATCCGCCGCAATGACGAGCAGCAGCACATCCACTCCCCATGCACCAGCAAGCATGTTCTTCACAAATCGTTCGTGGCCCGGTACATCTACAAATCCAAAACGAACTCCGTCTTCTTCCATGAACGCGAATCCCAAATCAATCGTGATTCCACGTCGTTTTTCCTCTTCGAGACGGTCCGGATGCGTTCCTGTCAACGCCTCCACCAGCGTGGATTTGCCGTGGTCGATGTGGCCGGCGGTGCCGACGATGATGCTTTTCAACGGAGTCACCAAATTAGGGGATCAGAACAAAGGATGATTCTACGCTTTCGGATATCCCGGCGCTTCTTTCACTCGCTGCGCCTGCCACAGATGCCGGCGATCGTGCGCATTGGCAATCAATAGCCCTGTACCCACTGGAAAACGCACCACCGGAAGAAAGGGATTTGGATAGCGGACACGATTGAGGTCTACGCTGTCCCAAGTTTCTACGACCTTACGCAGTGCCTTGTGCGATTCCACGAACCGCGCAAGCGCCCCCTCCAAATCGCCCCTCGCGGCAGGTGTGGCTTCTGCCTTCGTTTTGACACCCAGACCTACCGGAGGCTCGATCTTTGACAAAAACCACCGCCCAAACCATCCCGGCCTGATCCCTGGCCCAGTCGCCGTTCTTTCACTTGCTCCGGCGCTCGCCAATCCTTCTGAAAGCGCCTGCGCATACACGCGGTTTGTCAGACTCAAATGCTCAACGCATTGCCAGATACTCCAACTCTGCCCCGCAACCGGCTGCCAGTTCCCCTGATTGTCAGAGACTCCGGCGATCAGTTGCTTGGCAGCTTCCTCAGAATCAAGCATCTGTTGCAATATGGATTCGCGGTTCATTTTATTGCTTAGCCTAATTGAATTGGTTTGTTTTCGAGTTATTTGGTTGCGTTACTTTGCGCTGGCAATCTCTTCGACTATTTCGCTCGTTGCCGCACGCGGATCCGCGGCTGCTATGATCGGTCGTCCCACTACCAGAAAATCCGCGCCCGCCTTAATGGCTTCGCGTGGCGTCGCGGTTCGCGCCTGATCATCTTTCTTGCCTGCGCCGTTTTTGTCCTTCGGCCGCACACCCGGTGTCACAATCAGAAACTCGCGCCCGCAGGTTTTTCGGATCGCTTTCGCTTCCTGCACCGATGCCACGACTCCATCCGCGCCGGCCTTCTTGGCTAGCTTTGCCAACTGCAGCACACGCGTCAGGGGAGGTCCACCAATCCCAACCTCCTTCATCGATTTCTTGTCCATGCTGGTCAGCAGTGTCACGGCCAACAATCGTGGGCGGTCTTCACCCATGGGTACGCCCGCGCTGATCGCTTGTACCGCCGCTTCCAGCATTGCCGTCCCGCCCAGGGCATGAACATTCAGCAATTGCACCCCGGGAAGGGACGCCGCCGCCAACACTGCCCCTGCAACCGTGTTCGGTATGTCGTGATATTTCAAATCGAGGAATATACCGGTACCGAGCTGCGCAATCTGTCGCACTGCTTCTGGTCCTGCGCTCGTAAACAACTGCTTGCCGATCTTGAACATCCCGACAAGATCGGCAATCTGTTTTGCGAATTTTAGTGCTGAGGGTAGGGAATCAAAATCCAGCGCTACGATTAGGCTGCTGCGTGGATGTGCGTCAAAGGTCACGGGTTCAGGGCGTGCCCTGAAGCTTTAGTTCTGGCCTTCATTCACTCGGTTTCGCTTAGGCGGCAATAACATCAGTTCCAGCCGCACCTGGCTAACACCAGAGTGGATCAGACCAATCTTCCGGGCTACGCGATAGGATACATCAATTTCGCGTCCTTCTTGATAGGGACCCCGGTCATTAATACGAACAAACTCGAATTTGCCATTCCGGGTGTTGACGATCCGAACCCAGGAACCGAATGGCAGGTTTGGATGAGCAGCGGTCAGACTCTCAGAGTCGAACCGTTCCCCGTTGGCGGTCATCTTGCCATCGAACTCTGGTCCGTACCAGCTGGCATTGCCAACCCAAGACTTGATGGGTTTCACTGGCTCAGTCAGATGCGCAACCAGCGGCGCTTCCATGACAGGAGCGATTAAGAACATCAGTAGTATCCAACGAATGGCGGCCCAAGCTAGAAATAGTGGTCGTCTCATAGTGTGTTCTTTTGGCTACAAGAACTTAAAAAGTGTAGCCTATTTACCGCATTATGTCAACCATTTTCTACTGCTATTTTGCCACGTAACTCACTGATAGTTAATACGTTACTCTCTCTCAACGCCTCTGATAAACCCACCGATAATGCCTCACTGATCGCAGGGTCAGTAAAACTGGCCGTCCCGACCTGTACTGCCGACGCTCCCACCGCCAAGTATTCCAGAATGTCGTCGACCTTTTCTATCCCTCCAAGCCCAATGATAGGAATCTTGACCGCTTTCTTGGCTTCCCAGACCAACTTGATCGTAATTGGTCGTATTGCCGGACCCGATAAACCGCCCGTTAGATTCCCTAATCTGGACTTCCTGGTTCTCACATCGACCGACATGGCAGGGTAAGTATTCGCGACGGTCAGGGCATCTGCCCCTGCTCCTTCGGCTGTCTTGGCAATAAGTCCAATGTCTGTAACAAGTGGCATCAACTTCACCCACAAGGGCCGCTTCACCGCAACTGACCTCGCTGCCCGCACCACTTCTTCTACAAGAGCAGGGTTGCTGCCGAACTGCATCCCACCCTTCTTAACGTTTGGGCAGGAGATATTCAACTCGTAGGCGGCAATTCCTTCTGCACTCTCGAGTCTCTGGATTACGCTGACGTACTCTTCGATGCAATACCCGAAGACATTGACGATGACGGTGGTGTTGTATTTACGCAACAGTGGTAGTTTGCCGGAGACGAATGCCTCGACTCCCACGTTCTGTAGACCCACCGCGTTCAGCATCCCCGAAGGCGTGTCGCACAGGCGTGGAGCAGGCGCTCCCTCAATCGGCTCCATCGAAATCCCTTTGGTCACGAACCCGCCGATGCGCGAGAAATCAACTAGGTGGGCAAACTCCAAGCCATATCCAAAGGTTCCACTGGCTGCAAGGATAGGATTAGGGAGACGCAGGGCGCCAATCTGAACTGTGAGATCAACGCGGGCAGAGGAACTCACGCTTGCAGAGCATACCACGAACCAGCTCTGTCGCTCATCCTCATCCGAAAACTGTCACCCTGAGAAGAGTCCTTTGTGACAAAGGACTTTAACCTCCGTTTCACCACTACTTCGCTGCTTCGCGCTTCTTCAGTGCCTCCGCCAGCACCCGTCCGTCTCGTGAAGCCAGCGTCACGCCCGTTAGTGCTCCCAGCGTAGGGGCGATATCTGCCGGAGTCGCCGCTTGAAAATACTCACCCGGTTGAATTCCATAGCCCATCATCAGGATAGGCACTCGTTGGTCATAATAATAAGGAGTTCCGTGCCCGGCCCCGGTGTACCGCTTCGATCCTTCCGCAGAACTGTCCGTCAACCAGTACGGCTTCTGCAGCACAAACAGGTCCCCACTCCGTCCCGCGAAATAACTGTAGGTAAACGCTCGTCGAAACTCAGACAGACTCATGCTTCCTGTGTTGATCTCCTCCGAGCGAAAAACAGCCGCCACTCCAGGCATGGTTGTCACCGCGTCCAGTACTGCCTGCATAGCCGTAGGATCTTGCTTCAACTGTCTGTAAACTCCCGTCGAAAAATAAATATCATTCCCTGCCATGCGCGCGATGGCTGGCTTGGCGTAATTGAACGGCTCCAGTGCCTTTTCGATTCTATCCTTCAATTCCGGAAGGTTCAGCACTCCTGCGTCCACGCCCGTCTTTGCCATGTCCGCGGGGATCGGCGCCACGCCATGATCCGCGCTCAGCACGACCACGTAGCTTCCTCGGCCCACCTTTTGATCCAGATGCGAGAACAACTCCCCCAGGTCTTTGTCCAACCGCACGAGCACATCCTGTATCTCTCGGCTCCGTGGACCAAACGTATGCCCTACATAATCCACCGACGAATAACTCACCCCGAGATAGTCCGTCGCTCCGCTTTTGCCGAGTCCTAGTGAGTCCACGGCGGATTCCGCCATGTTCGTCAGATAGGTGTCCGCAAACGGACTGTTCGCCCACTGCTCGTAAAATGTGGCGTCTGGACTTGCATTCTCCGCTTTTCCCTTCAACGTATATGGCAGACTTTCCGGCCATCCTTCCACTTGGGAAGCGCCCAGCGCCTTCTCTTCGTATAGATAACGGCTGTTCGGCAAAGACAGCGTCCAAGTCTTTCCGAAGTCCTTAGCTACTGGATTCCTCTTCACATAGTCCTCAACAAACGGCATCGTTCCATACGGAGCCGAGGTCACCCATGCGCCCGTTCCGTTATCGAACCACGTCGCCGCGTCACCTTTGTGTCCTGCCAAGGTGATCGCCGCGCGAGCCTTCAACGAAAACGTCACTACCCTCGTCGCTCCTCCCGTCTGGAATTTCAGTTCCTCCGCAAATGCGGGCATCTGCATGCGCCAGGCGGAATCCCCGCCCTTCGTGCTGCCTCCGGCATACGCCGTGTTCTTCACATTGGGATCGCTCGTGCAGGTCACCATCTTCTGCAAATCTCGGTCCCACCACGCATTCGCCACCATTCCATGTTCCGATGGAAACGTCCCCGTGGAGATCGTCGAATGTCCAACGCACGTTTCCGTCGCCGCATACGGATACGCCGCTGCGCGCAACCATGCTCCTTCCTCTACCAATCGCTTCAATCCCGCGCTCCACTGCCCCCGGAATTTGTCCACGTAGTCCGCCCGCATCTGGTCCACGACAATCATCACTACCAGCTTGGGACGTTCCACACGTACCGCTTTTGCTGCTGGAGTTTTCCGGACAGCCTGCGCCCCGGCGCCATTCACCCAAAGCGCAGCCACTGCGGCAATCGTCAGGAATCGCTTCAGTTTTCCCATTTGTCTTTCCTTCGCTTCATACATTTCTCTAATTCTTCGCAGCGAAAGTCTAGCACGCCCGTTTCTTCTTTCGTCGCTCCTTCACATTATCAACCGTTTCGACTTGTGCTAGCATACGCGCATGCGAATCGTGGAAAAGTCGCAGCTCATGTCTGCGGCTGAAATTGACAGAACATTACAGCGCCTGGCGCACCAGATCGTCGAATCCACTGGAGGCACGCGCGACCTCGCGCTTATCGGCATTCGCCGCCGCGGCGTTCCCCTGGCCGAACGCATCGCCCACGCCATGCGTGGAATCGATGGCGTGGAAATTCCCGTCGGCACTCTCGACATCACCCTTTATCGGGACGATCTCTCTAAGGTCGCCCCGCAAGCCGTCTTGCAATCTTCTCAAATCTCATTTTCCGTTGATCGCATGGACCTCGTCCTGGTCGATGATGTTCTCTATACCGGCCGTACCATTCGCGCCGCCATGAATGGACTATTCGACCTGGGCCGCCCCAAACGCGTTTCGCTCTGCGTGCTGATCGACCGCGGCCACCGCGAAATGCCTATCGAATCGCAATTCACGGGACGCAATGTGCAGACCAGTGAAACTGAGATCGTCGAGGTTCGCTTGAAAGAAATCGACAATGAAGAACGGGTTGTCCTCGTCGACCGCGTCGAATAATCAATCTCCTTCTTATGCACTAAATACTCCATTCGTCGGTCTTGCATCTTTTGCCGCCAGTTGAGCCTTTCTTTTTTCCTCAACCACCTTTTGCCTCTTCTTCATTCTCCGCGTAGAATATGTTGCGACGAGTGCCAATGTGACCTACCGTTTTCGCGATCTGCTAGCGCTTGAACCGCTCTCCGCGGACGAACTTACCTTTATTATCGATCAGGCAAAACCTTTCCAGGAAATCCAGAAGCACCCCCTGAAGAAACTCGCCACACTTCGTGGGAAAACCGTGGCGCTCGCCTTTTTTGAGAATTCCACGCGTACTCGCCTCAGCTTTGGCACGGCCGCTTCTCGTCTCGGCGCAGACACCATGAACTTGCAAGCCGAGGCGTCCAGCTTGAAAAAAGGCGAAACGCTTCTCGACACCGCAAACAATCTGAACGCCATGAAGCCGGATTGTTTCGTCATGCGCCATTCCTCCTCGGGTGCCGCCGATTTCGTCGCGCGTCATCTCGAAATCCCCGTCGTCAACGCTGGTGATGGCACGCACGAGCATCCTTCGCAAGGTTTGCTCGATGCGCTGACCATTCGCGATCGCAAGGGCTCGCTAAGGAATCTGAATGTCACGATCCTCGGTGATATCGCCCATTCGCGCGTGGCCCGTTCCAATATTCACCTGCTTGGAAAATTCGGCTGCAAGTTCACGTTGTGCGGACCCGCCATGTGGGTTCCTCGCGAACTCGAACACGTTGGCCCACCGGGCACTCCCATCCGTTGTGTCTACCGCGTTGAGGAAGCACTGGAAGATGCTGACGTCATCATCGTTCTCCGTGTGCAGACCGAACGTCTGCATGAGCCTTCGCTCTCGCAAAGCGATTACATCCTTCTCTACCAGCTCAACGCCGAACGCATGCGCCTCGCCAAGAAGGACGCTCTCATCCTTCATCCCGGCCCTATCAATCGCGGCACGGAAATTACCCCCGAAGTTGCTGACGGCCCGCAATCTGCCGTTCTTGAGCAGGTTACTAACGGAGTTTCCGTGCGCATGGCCATTCTTTATCTCTTGATGGTTGGCGCATCCGAAGGCCATCATCCTGCCCTTGAAGAAAAGACTCAGTCCTCTCCCAAGGAACCCGCTAATGCTTCTGATTAGGAACGGCCGCGTCCTCAATCCTGCATCGAAAACTGACGCTACGCTCGACGTTCTGCTGGACGGTGATCGCATCGCCGAGATCGCTCCTACTGGCAAACTCTCCAAAGCAAACGGTGCGGAAATATTTGACGCCACCGGCCTCATCGTTGCTCCCGGATTCATTGACATGCATGTGCACTTGCGCGAACCGGGCCAGGAAAATTCCGAAACCATCGAAACTGGAACGCTGGCCGCCGCTCGCGGAGGCTTCACCGCCGTCTGCTGCATGCCCAACACGAAGCCAGTCAACGATAACGCTGCGATTACGCGTTTCATCGTTGACCGCGCCAAAGCCCACGGCCATGTCCGCGTCTGGCCCATCGGTGCCGCCAGTATTGGCAGTAAAGGTGAAGCCATTTCCGACATTGCCGCTATGCGCGATGCGGGAATCGTGGCTGTCTCGGACGATGGAAAACCCATCGCCACAGCTAAACTCGCTCGCCAGATTATGGATTATTGCCGATCGCTTGATTTGCCTGTGATTGAACACGCGGAAGATGTTTCGCTTGCCGCTGGTGCCTCCATGCGCGAAGGACTGGCGTCCACGCGTCTGGGACTCGCGGGTATGCCCGCTGCGGCGGAATCAGTGTGCGTGGCGCGTGATGTCCAGGTCGCCGAGCTTACTGGCGCCCGCCTTCATATTGCCCATCTTTCCGCTAAGGCATCTCTCGATCAGGTTCGCTATGCCAAGTCGAAGGGCTTGCATGTCACCTGTGAAGTCACTCCGCACCACTTCACGCTTATCGACGAAGACGTCACTTACGATTCACGCTTCAAGATGAATCCGCCGCTCTCTGCACGCGCAGATCGCGAAGAGCTCTGGCGCGGCCTTGCCGATGGCACGGTAGATGCCATCGCTACGGATCACGCTCCGCACGAACCCGCCCTCAAAGACGTCGAGTTCGACAAAGCTCCTTTCGGCATTCTGGGCTTCGATACCGCGCTAGGCCTGACTCTCGAACAATTGGTTCATTCCGGCAAAATCTCTTTGATGCGCATGGTGGAACTCTTCACAACAGGGCCAGCCCGCGTCTTGGGCAAGGATCGAAGGCTAGCCGCAGGCGAACCCGCCGACATCACTATCTTTTCTGTTGATCGCCCCTGGACCTACAACGTAGCGGAATCAGCCAGCAAATCTCGCAACTCTCCTTTCGACGGCCGCACCTTCAAAGGCGGTCCTGTGGCCACCATCGTCGCCGGCAAATTTGTTCACAAACCTTAAGTGGCAAAAATGCTCCCGCCTGTGCTGTTCTGTGGTGTCGCTACAAGGCTCGCCTTCTGCATACTCTGACGTAGAAAGCGAGGCTGGCCTGTTTGGTTGAGAGGAAAAACAATTGAGCGGAGGAAGCGGTCAGTCTGGTAATCCGATTATCGCGCCGCGACTCGTTGGATTCTGAACTTATCGCCCTTCGGCCACATCACCGTGTTTTTTGCATTGCAGTACGGGCATTTGACCTTTCGTTCCACTTCCTTGGCCAACCCCGTCGATCCAACAACCCGCATGCCCCGCTGACACTCTGCACATCGGAATATCTTTTGCATGTGTCCTCCTGCCCAGCAAACCGACCTGGAGGGTTCTGGAGCCCAGATTCTGGAGACTGCCCGTTCTAATGCGCCGGCTCGGCTGCCGGGTGTACACCGTGATTTGGTAGCTCGTGCGTTCCGCGGGCCAGCGGCTCGATCTTCATCCTGTAGAAATGATCAAGCGGAACCCGCCCCTTGCCCACAGGGTACGCCTTTTCCATCGCCTTCACCACATACGTCTTTGCTAATGTCAGTGCCTCATACAGAGGTCGGCCTGCCGCCAGTTGTGCGGTCAACGCCGAGGCAAACGTACATCCGGTTCCGTGCGTGTTTTCCACCTTCACGCGCTCACCGCTCAGAAAATGAACTTCATTCCCATCGAACAGCACATCCGTGGCTTTTTCCGTGTGTCCACCCTTAACGATCGCCGCGCGAGCGCCCATCTCCACAATTTTCCGCGCTGCCGCTTCCATGTCGGCTACATCTTTGATCGTCATGCCCGCTATAATCTCCGCCTCAGGCACGTTCGGTGTAATTACGCTCGACCGCTTCAAAAGCTCCGCGATGATGTAGTTCACTCCGCCCGTGTCCAGCAGCTCTGTTCCGGATGAAGACTTCATTACTGGGTCGTGTACCACGAACGGAAATTTGTGGGCATCCAGAAACTCCGCCACAACCACGGCGTTACCGCGATTTCCCAGCATCCCCACTTTCACCGCGGCGATTTCGCAGTCACTCACCAGCACTTCCAGCTGTTCGCGCAGTTCGGCGCTCGGCGTGTTGTGCACAGCTTCCACTTTTTGCGTATTCTGCACCGTCAACGAGGTGATCGCCGCAATTCCATAGCATCCATGCGCCGCAAACGTCTTTAAATCCGCCGCCACACCCGCGCCGCAGCTTGGATCAAATCCCGCGATGGTCAACAGGATCGGTGGCGCAGTATATTGATTGCCCATTTTCGTTCGTGCCTCAATCCATCCGTGAAGAAAATAGCCGGGCAGCTTCGTCGGCGTGATTTACTTCTTCCTCACGCCAAAAACTCCCGGCATCTGCGAATGTACGCGCACCTCTTGCGACTTCGCAACAACAATTTTTGTTTTCTACTTCACTTCCTAGTGCGCCCCATCTAAATTGTAGTGATGCGAGAGATGGACGAGTACTCCTTTAACCTCATTCCTTCCAAGCGCCGCAGCTTGCGGGGGTCGGTTGGTACTCCTTTCATCCTTCTCGTTTTGGTGATCCTTCTTCTTGTCCAGCTTAGAGCGGCGACCACAAACCACTTCTTATTCGCAGTTCTTTCTGTCGCTCTCTTAATCACTATCTATATCGTCGCTGTGCCGTTGTGGATGCTCTTTCGTCGCGACCCGGTTTTACGTTTCACTCGAGATGGTATCGAAGAGGCTATCTTTGGTGGTGGAGAGATTCCGTGGACCGACATCGTAGAGATCCAACCGCGTTTTGAACTCAGTCGAGGAGGCCCGATTCCCGTCCTAGATTTGCGCGTGCGCGAATTGAAAACCTATCTCCGTCGCATTCCGGTCTATCTATGGCTAGCCCTGCCACTAAGGACTTTTCGCAGGAGCGTAATTCCCATTCCGTTTTCTAATTTGGATGGCCAGATGGAAGACGCAGTCGATTGGATCCGCTCCTATCACCCAGACGTTGCTATCGCGGAACCTGTGGAAGGTAATAGTTAAGTTTTCGGGCTGCCCAAACTTATGGGAACAGACCGCGCACCAGCGTCGCTTCCGCCACTCGTCCCACCGCCAGCGCCATTGCCGCTGCGCGGGGTGGCACGTGGTGCTTCCGCATCATCTCCAGCATTTCCCCGAACGCGCGCTGCATGATTTTCTGCAGCCGCACATTCACTTCATCGGAATCCCACAGCAAGCCTTCCTGGTTCTGCACCCATTCGAAGTAGCTCACCGTGACCCCCCCGGCATTCGCCAGAATATCCGGCAATACCGTGATCCCGCGCCGCGCCAGAATCTCGTCCGCGTGGGGAGTCGTCGGCCCATTCGCCGCTTCCGCCACGATCCGCGCCTTCACCGATTCCGCGTTCTGCAGGGTAATCACGTTTTCCAGCGCCGCGGGCACCAGGATGTCGCACTTCATCGTCAACAGATCTTCGTTCGACAAACGCGAAGCGCCTGGCATGCCCACTACCGTTCCAGCACGTTCCTTATACCGAATGGCTTTGATCGGATCGATCCCCCGCGAGTTCGTCACGCCACCGCGCGTATCGCTCAGCGCAATGATTTTCGCTTTTTTTTCTGCCAGGAGCTTTGCCGCAACCGCACCGGCGTTTCCGAATCCCTGAATGGCCACCGTCGCGCCGCGCAGGGAAATCTTCTTGACCTTGCAGGCTTCTTCAATCACGTACACGAGTCCTTGCGCCGTGGCTTCCCCGCGTCCTACCGATCCGCCAATCGAAAGAGGCTTGCCGGTCACCACTCCCGGTATCGTGTGACCCCTCATCATCGAATACGTATCCATGATCCAGGCCATGGTCTGCGAATCTGTGTACACATCCGGCGCTGGAATATCCTGATCCGGTCCGATCAATGGCAGAATTTCACTCGCGAACCGGCGCGTCATTCGCTCCAGCTCGCTCTTCGACATTCGCTTCGGGTCGCAAATTACGCCGCCCTTTGCGCCGCCAAATGGCACATTCACCACTGCCGTCTTCCATGTCATCCAGGCGGCCAACGCTTTCACCTCATCCAGGGTCACGCCGGGATGGTAGCGGATTCCTCCCTTGCCGGGTCCGCGTGCGATGTTGTGCTGCACGCGATATCCCGTCAGCACTTTCACCTGCCCGTTATCCATTTTCGTCGGCAGAGAAACTTCCAGGATGCGTTTCGGCGTTCGCAGCACTTGCCGTAAGCCCTGATCCAGCTTCAAAACTTCCGCCGCCATATCAAACTGGATTTGCGCGATTCGAAATGGATTTAATTCTTCGCGTGGTGCAACTCGCGGCACCATGGGGGGAGCTCCCGGTGCGCGATTGAGTACTGGGGGTTTTACGACCGTTGCCATCTGGTTCGGTCCTTTCCGTTGCGCTTTAATTCCGTCATGCCTGCTACAGGATACTCAGCTGCTTCTTGGCCAAAACTCTTGGTACTATCCATTCGCGGCCAGCTTCTGAATCCCCTTCACATATTTGTCGCGGCACTCCACCGAACAAAAGTGGAGCAATTCATTTCCGTTGCGCAAGGGAATCGCAATCGTCTCGGCCATGTGCATCCCGCAGACGGGATCGCGTACCAACTTCCTTGCGATTGAGTCTCTTGGTACTTCCACATCCTGGGGCGTCTTGTTTACTGCCACTCCCATGCTGTGCACAATCCGGCGTAGCAGAGCGACGCTCCAGTAAACAATCACCACCCAGAACAGATACCTGATAATGCGGGCAATAAATGTCATTGAGTTTGGCCCAAACCTCAGGCTTCGTGAACTTTCTACCTGTCCGGCGGTACTGAGGGGAGTGTATGCAGGGAACTTAGGGCCGTCAAACGAAAATGTGTGAATTCAATGGGTTGCAAGGCCAAAGCCTTACGTGAAAACTGCGATTCTCAGCGGGAAACTGTATCTAACTGTTTTAATATCTTATAGTTAGATTGTGCCGACCGCCACACCTCGACGCAAACCCTATTTCGCCGGGATTCGCTCAATCCCCATATAAGGCCGCAAGACCTCCGGGATGAGTATCGACCCATCCGCCTGTTGGTAATTCTCCACCACGGCGATCCAGGTACGCCCAACCGCCAGCCCGGAGCCATTCAGGGTGTGCACGAACTCGCTCTTTCCTCCGCCCTTTGGCTTAAATCGAATGCCCGCCCGCCGCGCCTGGAATGCTTCGCAATTCGAACACGAAGAAATCTCGCGAAACTCGTTGCTAGACGGCAGCCACACTTCCAGATCGTATGTTTTTGCTGAAGCGAAACCCATGTCTCCCGTGCAAAGCAACATCGTGCGGTAGTGCAATCCCAGTTTCTGCAGAATCGTCTCCGCATTTCGTACCAGAGATTCGTGCTCCTCGTAACTCTTATCGGGATGAGTAAATTTAAATAGTTCTACTTTCTGGAACTGGTGCTGCCGCAGAATCCCGCGCGTATCCTTCCCAGCCGCACCAGCTTCCGACCGGAAACAAGCCGTCCATGCCGTCACCAGAATTGGAAGCTGATCTTCGCTTAATGTCGCGTCGCGATACAGATTGTGTAACTCCACTTCTGATGTAGGTGTCAACCAGAAATCCGTGCCCTCCAGTTTGAAAAGATCGGCCGCAAATTTCGGTAATTGGCCAGCCCCCATCAGCGATGCCGTATTCACAAGAAATGGCGGCAATATTTCCGTATACCCATGTTCTCGCGTGTGTACATCCAGAAAGAAATTCGCCAGCGCCCGTTCAAGCCTCGCTCCCCAGCCCTTGTAGACGGCAAAACGCGCCCCAGTTATGCGCGTGGCGGCCTCCAGATCAAGGATTCCTGCACGCTCGCCAACTTCCCAATGTGGCCGCGGTTGAAAATCAAATTTAGGCGGCGTGCCCCACCGGCGCACCTCTTGATTGCCCTCCGCACCGGTTCCGTAGGGCACACTCGAATGCGGAATATTCGGAATAGTCAGCAGTGTCTCTCTCTGCCGCGCATCAAGCTCCGTAATGCGCTCATCTGCTTTCTTGATTGTCTCGGAGACCTGTTTCATCTCCGCGATGATTCCATCCGCGTTCTGCTTTTCTTTCTTCAGTCGCGCGATCTCGTCGCTGGCCTTGTTGCGTTGCGCTTTGCGCCCCTCGTTCTCGGTGATCAGCTCGCGTCGTTCTTTATCCAGTACGCGAAATGCGTCCAGATCCAGCGTCGTATTGCGCTTTTTCGCCATCTCGGCGAATTCGTCCAAATGGTCGCGGAAATAATTCAAATCATGCATGGTATTAAAAGAATAGCTCAGGAACCAAGCCCCCGCCAATGCGTGGGCACGCCGCCAGCTCTCCCAAACCCGCTATGTGCGGGGCTTTTGGGCAAGGAGCATCGACAGCTTTACTGACATAAAGCTCAATACCAACGCGAGAATGATCCAGCAAGCTGCCGCAATTATCGGATTTTCCAATGGGGAACCCACGCTGCCGCTGACCAACCCTGAATGTGCGGTGCCGTTGCTTCCGTAATTCATCTGCAAGACACTTTCATACAGCAGCCAGATAATTGTTGCGCAACCGACAACGACCCCCGGAAGCGCACGTTTCCATGGGAATGCAATCGGTGGGGGCGTCGCCGCTTCTCGCCGCACAGCCTCCATCACCGAAGCAGTAAAACCAGACGAAGGGAGAATCTCCTCTTCTTTGGACAGCGACCGATCCAGGCAGTCGTCTCTCATATCACCCTCGTTCATAGTAGTCCCGTCGAAAATCTCTGCAGTTTGCTGCGCAGAAACTCGCGTCCCCTTGAAAGTCTCGCCTTAATCGTACCCACGGGAACCTTGAGACTTTGCGCCGCAGCGGATACGTCCATGTCATGAAAATAAAAGAGGATCAGTGCATCACGGTATTTGGGCGGAAGCGCGAACACCGCATGACGAATCGCCCGGTCGCGATCTTCTTCCTCAAACCCTCCATCGCTTGGCCGCGAGTCTCGCGGCTCCGCCACATCACCGATCGAGACTGTTCGGGGCGGAATCCGCTTGATCTCCGAGCGGCACAAGTTTGCTGCCAACGCGAAAAGCCAGGTTGAAAATACTGATTCCTTTCGCCATTTCCCCAGCCCACGAAAAGCGCGCAGAAACGCTTCCTGTGCCAACTCCTCCGCCCGGCCTCGATCTCGGCAGAACCGGTACGCCAGATTGACAATTGGCCCTTGCCAACGACGTACAATCCCTTCGAACGCAGAAACGTCGCCGGCCAGGACCCTCTCAACATCCGCTTGGTCTTCACTGGCGCTCACTAGTACACCCGCTATTCAACAATACGACTTCACTGGTGCCTTCTCGGTTGCATTATTTTGGGAGTTTGCCGGACGAAAATTAATTGCAACCTAAGTCGCTAGCCCCCGGTCCCACCAGTTGAAGCGTTCATTTCGCGCGACAGGAGAGAATCATGAACCACGTTTCACCGATTTTGATCCCCATTGTCAGCGTCATCTTCACCTTTACATTCATTTCCATAGTGGTCTGGTTGGATGCACGCCGCAAGGAACGGCAGGATTACTATAAGAACGAGACTCTCAAAAAACTTGCGGAAGGACAAGGCGGCGGAGCGAGTGCGATCGAGTTTATTCGCGAGCAAGAGAAGATCAACGTGCGCCGGCGCCATGAGGGTCAGAAACTGGGCGGTCTCATTACGCTTGCCGTTGGCCTTGGCATGATGATCTTCCTTAAGGCCATCACTGCCAGCGACTCGGATCCCGCTGCCCACCAGGCATATCTCGTGGGTCTCATCCCCTTGCTGATCGGTGCCATGCTTTTGGTCTACTCGTTCTTTCTTGCTCCAAAGGAGTAGCCAACAACTACCCATCGAGAGTACCAATAGTGGCTTCCGTCAGTACTGGTTCAATTGAACCCCTCGGCCTAGTGACGCGATCTCACCCCTTCGGCACAATCACTCTGTTATCGGGAGTTAGGTTTGGCTCTCGAGGCGGGTGAAATGATCGTTACGATCTTGATCCTGTGTGTTTTTCTGCTGCTTGCGAGCGCAGTAGAAGAACCGGCGCCTCGGAACCACGGCGAGACAAGCTGAGCTCCAGATACGTACCCTCCATCCCCCACGCCGAGCGGCCGGTGCCCCCACCGGCCGCTCACTTTTTGGGCGCACAAGAACACAACTCTCATTCGTTTATCAGAAGATTTTTCGGGAACCAATCGACAGGCAGGCGGGAATCCAAGTATGAGGACCCCAAAAATTAAAAAGGGGGCTGGTGCAAGCCCCCTCATTTCGAATCGACCCCCCAATAACTGGAAACTCAGTCGAGGTTGAGTTCCAGCCACCCCGGGAAGCCAATATCATTAGTTATTTCGATAGGTTGCACGCGCTTTGCCAACACCTAGTCTAAATTTACTATTCCGTTGCGCATTGATAAGACAAGCTTTAGCTAGAAAGCTGGCCAATTGGGTCACACATCACACGCGCCAATCTACAATTTTCCACAGTATCCCCTGGCTATTCCTACAGTCTTTAGAAGATGATGCGTTTCTTTGCACCTGACGCGCACTCAAACACAAAATCGAAATAACGATATTGTCTTTTTCTCCATTTCCGTAAACGTTAACGCTTTCTCTAGTCACTCTCCCGGGTTCTCCATCCTTAGGTCTTATGCGCCGATCGCGTTACGCAGTGCTTCCGCGATTGATTGCGAGAATCGCTTCACATCTTCTTCGTACTCTGCCTCCACCATCACTCTCGCCAGCGGCTCTGTTCCAGAATAACGAAGCACTATGCGGCCGTTTTCACCCAGCGTCTTTTCTGCATCCGCCAAAGCTCGCGCCACCGCGGGCAATGTGTCCAGCGGCGGCTTTGTTTTTACCTTCACGTTTACGATCACCTGCGGGTAGTCTTTGAGCCCTTCAACCAGCGATTCCAGCGTGCCGTGCGAAGAGACCAGCGAAGCCACTTTCACTGCCGTCAGTAACCCGTCACCTGCCGGGCTATCATCCAGAAAAATGATGTGGCCAGACTGCTCTCCACCCAGGTTATTCCCCGATTTCAGCATCTCTTCCAGCACATATCTGTCGCCGACTGCCGCGCGCGCCAGCGTCATGCCATCACGCAGCAGCACGCGTTCTAATCCTAAATTGGACATCGATGTGGCTACTACCCGTTGGTTCTTCAGCGCTTTCTGTGATTTCAAGTAGCGCGCCACAGCCAGTAATACGCCGTCGCCATTCACGATTCGCCCGCTCCCGCACACAAACAACGCGCGGTCGGCATCTCCATCGAACGCCACACCCAATGCGGCGCCTTCTGCCAGAACGCGCTTCTGTAGCCCCTCCAGATGCAAAGAGCCGCAAGCCGCATTGATATTCCGTCCGTCAGGAGTCACTCCCATCGCGATCACGTCCGCACCCAGAGCCCGAAATAATTCCGGTCCCAACTGGTAAGCCGCCCCGTTTGCACAATCCAGCACAACGCGGAAGCCATTCAGTTTCGCTTCAGAAAGTACCCTGCTCCGCAAGAAGTCCAGATACTCCACGTGGAGCGCGTGGTTTGCTGTTAATCCCGGCAATGTCGCTGGAAGAGGCTCATGGCGCAACCGCAAGATGTCTACTTCCAATTTCTCTTCTTCTACGTCCGGAAATTTCATGCCGGCATGTGAAAACAACTTCACGCCATTGTCGTGATATGGGTTGTGCGAAGCCGAAATCACCACACCTGCCTGAAAGTCGTTCTGCCTCACCAGGCAGGCAACACCAGGCGTCGTCAACACACCCGCAAACGCTACCGTCGCTCCGGATTTGTACAAGCCCGCAGCCAGCAGACCCGCGATGTGCGGTCCAGATTCACGGGTGTCCATGCCGATCAACACATGCGCTGATCCATGTTCGCGCAGCAGATAACTGCCTACCGAACGCCCCACCGCATAAAGCGTCTGGTCATCCAGCGGCGCTGTTCCGGGCACTCCCCGTATTCCGTCTGTACCGAAAAACTCTTTCGCCATGATGGTCAGCTTCTTTCCGCACCGCAATTTCCAACGTCGAAGTCTAACACGCCCGCCCCCCGCCCTCGTAAGCCCACGCGAATGCGTTCACGCCTGTTTAACAAACAGCGAATCTCTCATTCACAAGCCCCTGTTGCTTTGCAGTGACACTTCTCCTCCATCCCGGCTCCGCAATCTTGCTGACTGTGTTACCTTGTTCTCTCTAGAGGTGGTACGTGTCCACGACTGAAACTCCACTGATTTTGCGCCCTTCGGCTGCAACCTTCAGCCAGCGCATCATCGCCGGCGCCATCATCCTGTTGTTCTTCTATTACGCCGCAGGCGTGGTCATCACCCTTCTCTTATCCATGCTCCTTGCCTATTTCCTCGATCCAGCCGTGGAATTCCTGGAGCGCTTCCGCATGCCTCGCGCGGTTGGTTCTCTCATCATGGTCCTTATTCTCATTTCCTCGGTCGCCGCGGGCGCCTTCGTTCTATATGATCGCGTCGATGAATTTGCTGCCGAATGGCCTAAATACAAGGGCACACTCCGCGAAGCTACAGGCGCCATACAAGGCAAAATTAGCGGCCTCGAGGGCAGCGTCACCGAATTGACCACCTCTGGTCCAGCTCCCAAAACCACCGCTCCTGCCGCCGATAGCGGCCTCGTTCATAATTTATTCATACGGGGAATCGGTTCTCTCTATGCCCTGGTCCTCGAAGCCACCTTCGTGCCTTTTCTGGTCTTCTTCATGCTCGCTCAGAAACGCGAGGTGTGGCACGCTACGCTACAACTGTTTCCCGTTAGCCGCCGAACACAGGTGAAAGAGACTCTGGACGACTTGCGGGATGTCCTTCGCGACTACCTCATTGGGATGAGTGTCGTCACCCTCGTCGTCATCGCCCTCAGCAGTATGTTTTTTCTTGCTCTCGGTCTCGACTACCCGGTTCTTGCGGGCATCGCTTCCGGAATCTTCAACATGGTTCCCTACATCGGCGCTGTGCTCGCTTGGCTACCCGGTTTCTTGCTCGCCATCATCAAATGGAAAGCTGTAAGCCATTTTGCCCTGATTGCTTTCGTGCTCACTGGCATTCACGTAGTTGCGCAAAATCTGATCGCTCCACAACTGGTCGGCCGCCAGGTTCGCCTGAACGCCGTGGCCATCACCATCGCTTTGCTCTTTTGGGGATGGGTCTGGGGTGGTATGGGCCTGATTCTCGGAATCCCCATCACTGCTGCGTTACGCGTGATTTGCGATCACACGGAGTCTGGCAAACCGATCGCTCGCTGGCTCGGCGCTTAGCGAATTCCCGGAGAACTCTTCCCGGCATCCTATGAGGAATAACCGTTTTTCTGTCATCTTCTTCGTTCTGACGGCCATCACTATCTTGTTTAGTCCCAGTGCCCTTCGCGCTTGGGGATGCAAGGGGCATCAGACCATCGCTTTCATCGCTGAAAGGAATCTCACGCCTGAAGCAAAGAAGTTTGTCGAAAAATTGCTTCGTGAAAACCCGTTTGACCCGCAACTGACCCCCTATTGTGGCCCTCAGCTTGATCTTCTGGTGGCTGCATCCACTTGGCCCGATGATATCCGTCGCCAGCGCACCAGCACCGGCCCCTGGCATTACATCAATATCCCGCGTGGAGCTGCCAATCACGATCTGCAGGAATATTGTGGAGACCGCGGATGTGTCACTCAGGCGATTGCAGAGCAACTGGCCATACTCAAGGACAAGAGTGCTGAGCCTTCGCGACGCGCTGATGCCCTGCGGTTTGTCGTCCATTTCGTCGGCGATCTGCACATGCCGCTGCACGCCTCGGACAACAACGATCTAGGCGGCAATTGCGTTCCTGTGGACTACTTCAACACTCAGCCCACCGGGCACAACCATTCCTTTTCTCCGAATCTCCATTCGATTTGGGATACCGCCATCCTCGAACGCGACACACAAGGCATGGACGCCGCGCAACTCGCTTATCGCCTTGAAGAACGTTTCGCCGCAAAGATCGAGTCATGGCGAAAAACGGGAATTCATGTCGATGATTGGGCTTGGGAGAGCCACAACCTGGCCGAGTCCGTGGTTTATGGAGAGCTGCAACCGAGAATTACGATAGAAACTCCGATCGTTATGAAAACTTGTTCGGACGCCAACAACATCGGCGCACGCATGCTCGCTCTCCACGTCGCCGCTGGCGAATCCTATCAGTCGAAAGCAGTCCCTATCGTGCAAGAACGCCTAGCTCAAGCAGGAGTGCGTTTAGCCATGATCCTCAACGACACCGCGGCTTCTACTTTGTCTCCCAATTAGCTCGGACTCTGTTTGGGCGACTTTCGGTCGCCGTCTTCAGCCTTTGTTTTCCTTCGCAGCTTCTCTACTTCGTTGCTTCCTTCTTTTCCACTCCCAGCGATTTGATGTAGCTCACCAGCTGCCACCTCTGCGGTTCTGGCAGTTTTGACCATACAGGCATTCGTTTCCGCACGATTCCGTTGCTGAGGATATAAAAGAGCGCCCCATCGCTGGCTTCCTGCACTTCTGCCACCTGCAGGCTCGGTGCTTTCTTTCCACCCACACCATGAGCCCCATGACACTCTTCGCAATGCTCTTCAAACAGTATCTCGCCAGCTGCCTTCGCATCCGGATCCTTACTGAGCGGGTTCTGCTTGGCACGGCTCTTTTCCGGCACCTTGCCAAGTTCCGCGTAGACAGAATCAGCTTGAGCCTTCGAAGTCTTTTCCTCGGCAGACAACAATAAACAGCAGCATGCGAACGCACTAATCAGTAGGCCAACATGAACTTGCAGTTTCATCAGTGTTTCCCCGTAAATAGGTTGCTGACCATCCGCCCAAATCCAGAAATCTCGTAGGAAACCCCGAAGCGCATCAGGAATTTATGGCTTTGGTCGTTCAACCCAAACGCGGGTTCCGCCCGAAACGTCCATCCCGAGGGGAGATTCCACGCCAGGGCTGGCGCGAGATAGTGCGACGTGTGGTTCAGCCCGAAATTGTAACGGTCGCCCAGCCCTCCATACATTTCAATTCCCGCAATGAAATGCTGCGCGCAGAAATTGCACTTGTGCGACGCCCCTTTGAGCGCCAGTGGCCGCGCGGCGCCAATGGCGTAGGCAAACTCCCACGGTTCATTCGACAGATTTTTCACCGCAATGGTGTTCTGGGTAAAATTCCAGCCTTTGTAGTTGCTGGAGAGAATCAACTTCAGCTCCAGTTCCTGATTGTGGCCTTGCCGCAATTCTGAGTTTGGCGGAGCGTTGTCCGATTCCAGGTCATGACCCTCAATCTCTTTAAAAATCTTGTCCGCATCGCTGATGTGCTCGTATTCCACATAGAGCACCGGGTTGATCCAGTGTTCGTTCTTCAGCGGCCGAAATCGGTTCTCCCACCGGTATCCGGTAAACACTGTACTGTCGTGAAAGGTGCTCTGCGCGTCCAAGTACACTTCGGTTGTCCACCAGGCGGTCGCCCCATATTCGAGCTCCATCCAGTACGACATGAAATTGTTACCTTGGCGCTGCGTTCCCAAATTGGAAAAAGTCTCGATTTCCAAGCTCCCTGGCTCTTCCAGGTTGTGATCGTAAGCCACGAAATAGGGGTTCTCTTGGGCCAGGGAGCGTTGTTGTGGTAGCAAGGAGAAGAAAAGTGTTAATAGGGCCAACTTCGCTAGGACAGAGAAACAAATAACGTTAGTCGAGGTCATCATGTATATAAGACTAACTTGGTCGTATATTAATTGCAAGTAACTTGCATCTAGGAAGTTTCCTATACTCCGTCCCCTCTTTGGCTTCTCTCCTGCCCTCCCCCTTTTGGATTTGTCTAAGTACCTACCTCGCCTGGCGGCCCCACCCTCTTGCCACATGCAACGATCGGTCGTCCGCAACGAAGCGGGTGTTCCCGTAGCCATCATGGAAAGAGCTACAAGCTCATGTAATGGAACTTCGGAGATCGCCGCAGAAGCTCACCTGCGCCTTTTACTGGAACAAATGCCCGTCGTTTTTTGGATTGCGACGTTCGTCTTCGTATTACTTCAAACTGAGGTTCTGGATTCCGAGACTTCGCCATCTCACGGGTAACCACGCTTTGAAACGGTTAGCCCGCTTCATGAAGGATCACTCTCGTGCCACGGGTATTGCCACGCGCATTCGTGACTGCCTTTCTCTCGACTCTGCATCTCCTCGCCTGACCGTAAGCATCGGTGTCGCCGTCCGCCCCGAAGATGACCGCACAGCCCGGGAACTCCTGGGAATTGCAGACCGCCGCCGGTATCAGGACAATAATCATCTGCAGTTCTCTTGCAAGCCGCTGCGGCGGAGTAGTTGCCGCATTTCAGACCCTCCCATTTCCTGCAGGAAACTCCAGCTTTGCCGGTGGTATTCTGCCTCTTTCAGGAGGTCCTATGAGCGACAACAAATGGATACTTGCGCTGCTGGACGAGGGCTATAAACGCAAGACCTGGCACGGTCCGAATCTCAGACAATCCTTGAAAGGCGTCACTGCGGAACAGGCCGCTTGGCGTCCCGCTCCCGGGCGGCATAACATTTGGGAATTTGCACTCCACGCAGCGTACTGGAAATATGCGGTGCGACGAAAACTGGAGGGCGGCAAACGCGGCTCTTTTGTTCTAAAGGGGAGTAATTTCTTCGAACGTCCGGAACAAGGAAAAATCACCGAAGCAGCCTGGCGCGCTGACCTTGCCCTGCTGGATAGAGAACATCGCGCCTTGGAAAAATCGATCCGCGATTCGCTGCGAAAGCCAGTCGCTGCCAAACAGCTCCGCATGCTCTATGGCGTTGTATTCCATGACGTGTACCATGCTGGGCAAATCCGATTGCTTCGACGCCTCGCAGAAAAGTAATCGATCTTCACACTTTCGTGGGACTGCGTAGAGCCTTCACAGTTTTCGCAACGTCAGGAGCTTCCTGGAAAAGGCGAATCGCGGCTATACCTCTAGCCCCAGCCTCATAACACTGCCGTGCATTCTCCGGAGAAACTCCGCCGATCGCCAAAACGGGAATCGTGACACAGCGGCAGGTGGCGGCCAATCGTTGCAACCCTTGTGGAGGCCCAAACGCTAATTTAGACGGCGTAGCAAACACTGGCCCGAATATCACGTAGTCGGCACCCTCCGCTTGCGCAGACCGCGCTTCTTCCGGCGAATGAACAGACGCTCCAATCTGGAAATCTCTGTCCGCACCGCGTTCTTTCGCAAATCGCCTGGCGTCTTTCGCGAAAATGCTCTTTTCTCCCAGATGAACGCCTGCCGTACCTGCAGCAAGAGCAACATCCAGCCGGTCATTAACGAGGATTCGGCAGGAAGGCGGTACGCAGCCCAGCGCCTCACGTACCAATTCACTTAGTTCAAATCCAGAGAGGTCCTTTTCCCGGATTTGAATCCAATCCACCCCGGCATTGGCAGCTTGTCGGATTCTCTCGAGTAGCAAGGCGATTTGAGCGGCCGAGTCGGAAGGGAATTGCCTACGATCCGTCACGTAGCAAAGCAATCGCGAACTTTCACGAATTGGAGGGAGGAGTGACACGGGCAGGCGCGTTACGTGAATTGAAGAATCCGAATGCCAGAAGAATGTCCAGCACGCCGATCCCGCTGACGATTCCGCGAATCGATGGGTGAAGCAGGACCGGCATCAGGCCGGGAACATGCCGGAAGAAATAATTTTGCTCCCAGAAGGTAGACCATGGCAGATAGAGCAACAGCGCACCCATCTCAAACAGCAATACCACCGCTAGCGCACGTAATAGTCGATTCATTCGAAGGGGGCGACCTTTATTCTGAGGTGGGCAGGAGACTAGACAGTCGGCTTCTGGTGCGCCGCGATACGATCCGCAACGTCCCGGTAATCAATATTCACGGCATAGACCTGAGAGAAACTCTTTACCGCCGCTTCCAGATCGCCGGCCGACTCCTGGGCCACTCCCAAATCATACCGCAATGCGAGTTTACTTTCCGAATCGATGCCGGGTGTCTGCAAAGCCCGTTCGTACCAGATAGCCGCAATCGCCGGCTGCCCTTTCTCCATAAATGCCAGTCCAAGCAGCGTGCAGCATTGCATCGCATAGCGGAACGCTTTTCCGCGGTCATTCGCGTTAGCCACTTTCTGGAATTCGCCAATCGCCTCTTCCAGCAGGCCCATCTCGCGGAACGCGATACCCAGGTTATAATGTGTCTCCAAATCCTCGTCGTCGGAGCCCATTTCGCCCAGTTCCGTACGGAACTCTTCAAACACTTCCCTCAAAGGCCCGGAATCCAGATCACCATTCGATGACGCAGGCGCCTTGGCAACTTCCTTTGCCGCTTCCGCGGGCTGGCTTGTCTTGCTTTCCGTAAACTCGCCAAGTCCCAATTGGTCGATTTCGCTTGCCAGGTCGGCAAGGAACTGATCGGAAGTGAAACTCTTACCATTCACACGAGCCGCGCCCTGTTCCTGCTCACCTGCCAAGGCGTGCAATTCGGCTGGCTCTTTCCTTGCAGGGACGGGCGGCGTCACTGGAATCTGTGAAAGCATTTCGTGCGCGGGCACAATTTGTTCAGGTTCCAAAACCAGTTCAAAATCCTGATCCACTTCGAATTCCGGTTCTAACGGTAGCGGCTCCGGCAACGCAGCTTGCGGAACTTCCAATTGCGGTTCCGGACCTTCTGCAGCCAGTTCACTGTGCTCCGGAACGGGCAGCGTCGTTAGTTCCTCATCCGGCAGAAGCGTTTCGCCAGCGTGAACCTCTTCCACATTCGACGCTGTCTTCTCAACAGCAGCTTCCGGTGTGTCGGCGGGGATCTCCGCGGAAATCTCCGCGAACAGCGTTGACTCATCTCCCCTCTTCACCGGCTCAAGAGGCACTTCAAATTCGAGCGATTTTGGAGCTTGCTGTACTGGCGCGGGAGCGGGAGTCTTCGGAGGTTTTGGAATAGCAGGAGACTGCGCGGTGACTTCGGGCGCGCTAAGGAACTCTGTGATGTCAATTTCTTCAGAAGCTGGCGGGGCTGGCGCCGGAGATTCTGCCGCAACAGGAGCAGGTGCCGCGGCTTTTTGCTCCTCAATCTCGTGTGGATGCTTCGTCTCTTCCAGTACAGAAGCCCATTCCGATGAGAGATCCAATTCCTCTGTGGTCTCCGCTTCAGCCTTGACCGGCGCAACAGGGGTCTCTTCGATGATTTCGATTTCCGGCAGGTCTTCCACAAATTCCGGCGCGGGTATCGCATCCGCCGCTACCGGCTCGGGCTCAGCCGCCTGCTCCACGGGAGCAGCTTCCACCGGTGCCACTCGCACCTCAAACGCCTCCGGCCCAACTGTGGGCAGGGGGAGTTCCGGCAAATCCGCTTCGGCGGTTTCCACCGCTCCGACTTCGCTCACCGGTACCGCGTCTACAGGTTGCGGCGTCGCTGCCGCCACTGCCGCTGCAATCTCGTCGTCAGAGAGGCCTGCGGCGCGTTGGAACCTCCGCCGCAATTCCCCAAATCGCTCGCTGCTGCGTGTATCGCCGCGTTGCGCGTGAATGTGCTCCAGGTGCGCAGCCAATTCCGCTGTCCGGCGATCATCTCCAGCGCCGAGCACAAAATCCAAAAGCTTTTCCAGCGTGGGCGTATGCATCGGTGCGCGACGCAATATCGCTTCCAGCAATCCGATTGCTTTCTGCGTCAATCCATAACTGGCGAAAAGGTCGACGTCGGTCAGCGACTGCGCGATAAACTTTTGCGTTTCTTCGTCCAGTTGCTGGTCCGCCGGAGCCGTTCCGGAACTCTGTGCAGCCACTTCCGGGGCTGGTTCTTCGAAACTGGCGCGCAATTTCGGCGGCTCGGGTTTCGATAGCTCTGCCTGCAATGTTTCTGGAATTCCCAACTGATCTGGCACGACCATTGGCGCCACTTCCGGCCCCAGCAATCCCAGTTTTCGCAGAACATCATTCAGCTTACGCTTGGCTGATTCACTTTCCGGCTCGCGTTCGAGCAGCTGTTCAAACACCTCTTTGGCGCGATCCAGTTTTCCGGCCGCCGCCAGTCCATCACCCAAATTCGCCAGAGCGTCCGGCAATCGGAACGAATCGCTGGTACGCCCGAAGGTATCCACCAGCCATTCCAGCGGTTCCAATCTACCCGGCAATCTCGACGCCAGTTCCGTCAGTAGATGAACCACACCCTCGTGCTCGCCTGCATCCGTCATCGGAATGCGAATGCGAGAGAGCATGGACATCGCGCGTTCGCCTTGCCCATGTTCCAGCAGCGCTTCCGTCACTTTTTGCGTAGCGCCGAAATTCTTTTCATCCTCGGCGAAGATCTTCAGTGCCAGTGCTGTGCCTTCATCCCACTTGGCATTCTTCAAATACAGGTCCAGCAACAACTCCGCGGGTTCGCCACCCTTCTCGAGGTCAGGCACCTGTTCCAGAATTTTCGCTGCTTGACTAACATTGCCCACGGAAGAGAAGGACCGTGCTTTCACAATCATCGCATCAAGGTTCTTCGGGCTAATCTGCAGTGCCTTGTCGGCCAGCCGTTCGCACTCCGCCTGATCGCCACGAGCCAATGCCCGCTGCGACGCCGAAACGTACACTTCCAGTGCCTCTCCCGATTGCCCCATCGCCGCATACAAATCCGCCAGGCGAATCTGGATTCGCAAATTGTCGGGCTCTGCCAACAATAACTTTTTCAACAGCGCAACGGCTTCCGGCTGCTTGTTGTTTTTCAGATGCAGTTCCGCCAATTGCAGGAACAACGGCCGCGCTTCACTCATTACGCCTTGTTGCACGTAGAGGTCGGCCAGTTTTTCCAGCGGACGAATCTCTTCCGGCGCCAGTTTCGCAATTCGTTTATAAACGGCGATCGCTTTGGTGAGGAATCCGTCGCTGACAAACAGTTGCGCGAGCCGTTCAAAATAATCGATGGCTTGGAATGTTTCGCCCTGTCGAATGTACAGTTCCCCGATGGTCATCAGGGTGACTTGGTCTCGCGGCTCGTACTTCAATATCTGTTGATACTCGGCAATGGCCTGCGCCACCTTGCCTTGGTTCAACAGTTTCTGTGCCGCTTCGACGTATTTGCTCTTGTTATAGGCCATGCGCAAACTGGGACGGCTTTCCCGCGAAAGCCACCCGCGACTTTCTCCTGGCGTGTTGCAAGCGCTGGGGCATTTGCAACCGTACAATTTACGCTACGCTGCACCGGAGGGGGCGTCAACGAAACCGCGACTGCCTGTGAACAGGCAGTTATCCCCGTAACAGATACGATACTTGGGGGGCGAACAGAGGGCGAACGAGTACTAGGACCGGACGGGCCAGCTTTCTAGCGGCAGGTCTTCCTGGACGGCTCCTGCGGCCCAGCAGCGAGAGTCCCTCACCGGTGCGAACGATTGCCTGTGCAGGGAGTCGGACCGCATTTCTGCAATGCCGCTAGATGTTCGGCAGTGGCGTAGCCTTTGTGCTGCGCCAACCCGTACTCCGGGTAAACGGCGTCCCATTCGCACATCCGCATGTCGCGGTGGGTCTTGGCCAGGATCGAGGCCGCCGCAATAGACACGCTGCGGGCGTCACCTTTAATCAGAGACTTCTGCTCGATCAATACATCCAGAACCATGGCGTCGATCAGAAGGTAATCTGGCTGCACGCTGAGCTGCTGCAATGCCACCGTCATCGCCTGCCGGCTGGCCTGATAGATGTTCCACGCGTCAATCCGTTGGGCATCGACTTCCGCCACGGCCCAGGCAATTGCATGGTCACGGATTTTTTCCGCCAGCTCGGTTCGCCGCTCGGGCGCAAGTTTTTTCGAGTCGTCAAGTCCAACGATTCGGCGTCTGGGATTGAGAATTACGGCGGCAGCGACGACGGGTCCAAACAGCGCGCCACGCCCGGCTTCGTCGATCCCGGCAATCCGGGTCCAGCCAAGCTTGCGCGCCGCCAGCTCAAAACGGGATGAGCACAGTCGCGTCATGAATTCAGGAGTTAACGCGAGCAGTTTACCACGCGACCAGCTTGTCCGTACCTTGGAGTGCGGCGGTCCAACTGCCGCTTCCATACTCCAGCCATGCGCACAAATCTCAACAGCGGGAGCCCGGCTCCCGCACTCCAAATGAAAAAAGGACCTGCGATGTGGCAGGCCCCTCGGAAAAACGATGGATAGAGCGAATTACGCCTTGGCTTCGACCGGGACGGCTTCCTCGCGGGCGGCACGCTTGATGCGGGCAGCTTTGCCACGGAGGTCACGGAGGTAATACAGGCGAGCGCGGCGAACACTGCCCTTGCTGACCACGTCAACGGACGAAATCGTTGGCGAGTGTAGTGGGAAAATGCGCTCCACACCGGTGCCGAAGCTCACGCGGCGCACCGTAAAGGTGGCGCTGCTGGCCCGGCCCTTCTTCGAAATCACCACGCCTTCAAACGACTGAATGCGTTCTTTGACTTTCTCGCCTTCGCCTTCGAGCAAACGGACGTTCACGCGCACGGTATCACCCGCGCGAAACTCGGGAAGATCTTTGCGCAATTGCGCTTCATGCAACTTACGGATTACCGGATTCATTTCTGTATTCCCTGCAGACCCACTCAGGCGGGGCATGCACGTCTAGGACAAACTATAATTATAGCGGGAAGACCACGGATTTCCTAGCCCGGATTTCGCAGTTCACTTCGGCAACCCCATTCACCATCTGCATACGCCTCCACGGAAATGGCTGCCCAGCAAATTCTCTTTCTTCTCCTTGACAGTCTAGGAGAGCTGCATTATCCTCCTAGATCATCTAGGAGAACAAGCCTCGTGGACAAACAACTCGAACTCTTGCAGGGAACTCTCGACATGCTCATCCTCAAGGCTGTTTCTCTTGGCCCCTTGCATGGCTACGGCGTTCTGCTCCGCATTCAGCAAATCTCGAACGAGCATCTGGAAATTCAACAGGGCTCGCTTTATCCCGCTCTCTATCGTTTGGAACGGCAAGGTTGGATCTCGAGCGAATGGGGCGAGTCCGAAAATAAACGCAAAGCCAAGTATTACCACCTGACCGCCGCAGGAAAACGTCAACTGCAATCGGAAACAGATAAATGGAATCGCATGGCGGAGGTCATCGCGGGAATTCTAAGCACCACGGCGGAGGACGTATGACACTATGGAACCGTCTCACTTTCCTATTCCGCACAACGCTTCACCGTTCACAAACAGAATCAGAAATGGACGATGAGCTTCGGTTCCACATCGACGCTTATACGGCGGATTTGGTGAGGGGGGGAACCGCCCGCGACGAAGCTCTGCGGCGTGCGCGTCTGGAATTTGGCGGAGTCGAACGAGCTAAAGAAGAGTGGCGCGAGCAGCAGGACTTCCATTTTCTTGAAATGTTTCTGAAGGACTTGCAATATGCCGTCCGGACATTGCGCAAATCTCCGGGCTTCACGTTTGTCGCTGTAATCACGCTCGCTCTAGGCATCGGCGCCAACACAGCCATCTTCAGCCTGGTCAACGGAATCCTTCTCCACCCGTTACCTTATTCAGATCCCGAACAACTTGTCAGCGTCACCGGCACATATCCCAAGGGCGCGTTTGTTGCCATGCGCGACCAGGTTCAAACCATGGACGTCGCCGCCTACTCCGAAGGCCACGAAGTGAATCTCACCGGAAAAGGAGAGCCCGTCCGGCTGACCTGCGCGCTGGTCTCGGCGGAACTGCTCTCTATACTCCGCACGCGCCCAGAGCTCGGCCGTACTTTCGAGAAAGGCGAAGATAACGCTGGTCAGGATAATTATGTGCTCTTAAGTCACGCGCTCTGGGAACAGCGTTTCGCTCGCGACCCGGCGATAATTGGTCGCGCGATTGAACTGGAAGGAGTAAGTCGCCAGGTGATTGGCGTCATGCCCGTCCAATTCAATTTCCCCTCTTCGAAAGTGCAACTGTGGCTTCCGCTGCATAATGACCCCCGGACTACCGTACCTTACTGGGCCGGTGACTTCATGCCGGTCATCGGGCGATTGCGTCCTGGCTCTACGCTCCAACAGGCGAATGCGGAAATACGGATCTTTCAATCTCGTGTTTTCGCTCTATTCCCGTGGAAGATGCCTTCCAGCTGGAACGCAAACGTCAGTGTGGTCGAGCTGCAAAGCGGCATGGTGGCAGACACGCGGGGTCGCTTGCTCATGCTTCTTGGCGCTGTTGCCCTGGTTCTATTGATCGCGTGTGCGAACGTAGCGAATCTCACGCTCTCTCGCGGTGTCACCCGCGAAAAGGAAATCGCTCTTCGCTCGTCGCTGGGTGCCAGCTCGCGACGAATTGTGACGTTGCTTCTTACCGAGAGCGTTTTGCTGGGCTCTTTAGGAGGTCTGGTCGGTTTGCTTTTCGCGGTGCAGGGTCTTTCCTTGCTCAAAAAAGTACTTCCTCGAGACACGCCCCTTTTGCAGGATGTCCGGCTGGATTGGCGAGTGCTGGCATTCACAGGGGCACTCGCCGTCCTTTCCGGCCTTATCTTTGGACTCGTCCCGGCGCTTCGCTCCTCCCGGTTGTCACTGATCCAATCCCTGCGATTGGGAGGCCGCGGCGCATCCGCGTCTGTTTCCCATCACCTGCGCAGTTCCCTGGTAATTGCCGAAATCGCGTTTTCGATGTTGCTGGTCATTGCTGCCGGTTTATTGATCCGCAGTTTCTGGGCCATCTCGCACGTCAATCCTGGCTTCAAGTCAGAATCACTTTTGACCGCGCGGATCACCCCGAATGAATCGTTCTGCAGTGATCCTGCCCGATGCATCAGTTTCTATGGTGAAGTGCTACGCCAGGTGGAAGCCTCTCCGGGTGTCAGCGGTGCCGCACTTATCAATACATTGCCATTAGGCGGCAGAGTCACAAAGCGCTCCATGGACGTAGAAGACTACCTTGGTCCGCAAGGGCAGACAGCCCCGCTATTCTGGCTCAATACCGTGAGTCCAGACTATTTTCAGGTGATGGGCATACCCTTGCTCGGCGGTCGATCCTTTGGCGATGCCGACGCCTCTGACAATCCACCTGTCGCGGTTGTCACTGCTTCAACGGCCGGCCGCTACTGGCCAAACCAGGAGGCCATCGGAAAGCACATCCGCTTACTAGGAGATCAGGACTGGCACACGGTCGTCGGCGTAATTCCGGACGTGCGCGCGTTCGATTTACAACAGAATCTCCCTCAATGGATTGAAGGTGCCGCTTACCTTCCCTATAGCGCCAAAACGACGCTCGAAGACGGTCGAGTTCCTGCCGAGATGACCATCGCTGTCAGAACCACTCTAGACGAATCGCAAGTCGCCACAATGATTCGACATGCCATCTCGGGATTGAGTCAGGAAGTTCCGGTCAGTGAAGTGAAAACCATGCATTCGATTCTCTCTGAGGCGGTATCTACACCAGCATCCACAACTTCGCTTTTTGTCACTTTCGCGGGGCTGGCGCTGCTTCTTGGCATGATTGGGATTTATGGTGTTCTTGCTTTTCTTGTATCGAAGCGAACACAGGAGATCGGAATTCGCGTCGCGTTGGGTGCTCAGCGTAGCAATGTTCTGTGGCTGATGATGAAGGAAGGAGCGAGACTCACGGCCACCGGGATCGCCCTTGGACTGTTCGGAGCTTTCGTGCTCAGTCGCCTTATATCCAGCGAACTTTACGGTGTCAGCCAGCTCGATCCAGTCACCTACGTCTGCGTAGCACTTTTGATGGCCGCTACTACGCTGTTCGCTTGTTACATTCCAACGCGTCGCGCGATGACAGTCGATCCTTTGATCGCCTTACGCCAGGAATAGCTGTGCTCCACTCGAACGCTTGTTTTTTGCAGATCCGAGTCTGAATCCCCAGCCAAGTGTGTTCTTCCTGCTCATTCTTACCTAATCTCTTTCAGCAAATCGGGTCGGTTTCGCCGCGTCTTTTCTATCGCTTGCTGACGACGCCATTTCGCTACTTCGGCATGATTGCCGCCAATCAACACTTCCGGCACTTTCCAGCCGCGATATTCCGCCGGACGTGTGTAGTGTGGGAAGTCTAGAAGCAACTGAGGAGTGGTCGTAGACGAATGCCGAGTCACTGAATCTGAAATGTGCCGTGGCTCCAGCGATTCCTCGGCCGAGGCAAACGACTCGTTTTGCGTGGAGGCTTCATTGCCCAATGCCCCGGGAAGCAGCCGCGTCACGGCATCGATGATCAGCGCCGCAGGCATTTCGCCGCCACTCAATACGTAGTCCCCAACAGAAACTTCTTCGTCAGCGAGATGCTCCGCGACACGTTCGTCGACACCCTCATAACGACCACAAATCAGTATCAGGCGGTCCAGTTGTGCGTATCGCCTGGCTGTGTCCTGCGTAAATGCGCGCCCGGCGGCAGACATCAGCACGATTACGGTCTTGGCTTCAGGAACGGAAGGCTCCGTCGCGGTCCCCACGCCATGTCCCAATAATTTTTCTACCGCTTCAAACAGCGGCTCCGGCTTCAGCACCATGCCTTCGCCTCCGCCAAATGGACGGTCGTCTACGGTGCGGTGCTTGTCTTTGGTGAACTCTCGTAAATCCTGAATATGGATCTGGGCAATTCTCGCTTCTTTCGCCCGGCGCACAATACCGTGGTCCAATGGGCCAACAAAAAACTCGGGAAAGATGGTGATCAGGTCGAAACGCATCGTTATGCAGTCTAATGAACCAGAGGTGCAGTTGTCATGCGCGAGGGAAGGGAAAAATCCAGCGAGGCACCTTTCGGCAATAATCTTCGTACTGTTCGCCAAACAGTCGGCGAAGCGCGGGCTCTTCGTAGAGCCAGACGAACAGGTTAAATCCTCCGACAACGCAAAGCAGATAAACAGCGATTGAAGAGGAAGTGTAAGCAAGAGCTTGACCAAGAATCAGCGAGGAAACACCCACATACATAGGATTCCGGGTGAACCGGTATAGCCCTTTCACGACCAGCACGCGGGGCGCATCAATTGGCGCCGGCGTTCCAAGTCCTTTCGTAGCAAAGTCCCAGGCGCACCAGAGGTAGACTGCGGCTCCCAATACGATCAATACGAAGCCCAGTATTGAAACGGAATTCCACCGCCATACCGCGTCTTTTTTCAGCACTTGTGGCAACAGCACGCCAATCGTGCCCGGAGCGACTCCAGTGAATATCACGGTCTTGATCAGGCGCCAGAACAAGGAACTACTCCCGGGCGGTTCAGTCGCGCAGGCCTTCGGGCAAGTTTACGTCAATGCGTCGTGCGGCGGTATCAATCCGCGTGCAGATATCTTCGGCCAGCGGGATCAGCAACTCCCCCTGCGCTGAATCCACTTGCAGCAGTGGCGTACCCTGCGTACCTTCGCCGGGAAAAAACACATCGCGGACGGTTCCCACTAAAGCGGGAGCTGTCTCTGCGGCACAAGGAGCAGAAGCAAGCCTGGATGTGGCGGCCGGAGTCTCAAATACCGTGCAGCCGATCAGGTCGGTCACAAAATACTTACCAGCCGGCAATTGCACGCGTTCTTCAAACGGCAAAAGCACATCATAGCCGCGGAATTTTTCCGCATCCGATATGTTCGTGGAACCCGCGAAATGAAATACGCCCTGTTCCGGATGGCTCTGGTTAATCCAGAATCGGTGCAGGGCGATAGGTTTGGGGTCCTGCTGGTTTTTCGCGAGATAAACTTGCGGGAGTGCTGACAGCCGAGCCGGAAAATCAGTCAGCAATTGCGCGGCAACTTCGCCCTTATTACCGCGCGCCCGCAATATACGCGCTATTTGCACCCAACGTGGTTTCCGCTCAGAAGTGTCGCTCAATCTTCCAGTATCTCAAGGGTAAATCGTTTGTGGATCTTCATTCCCGCTGCACCCAGCAGTGTGCGAATCGCTTTAGCTGTCCGCCCCTGGCGTCCGATCACCTTACCCAGATCTTCGGGATGAACCCGCAACTCGAGGACGGTTACCTGGGACCCTTCCACGGCCTTAACCAGTACCCCTTCCGGATGATCCACCAGAGCTTTCGCAATCTCTTCGACAAGTTCCTTCATAGGGTCCCCCGCGCCAAAGTTCGAGTGAACAAGCAACTGCCAGCGACCCCTCCCTGAAATCCGCCAGAGGACGCGCAAACTGTCTGACCACTTCGACCTGAGCTTGAGAGCCTACGAACCTGAGCTTGAGCTGAGATGCGTGCTATGCGATTTTTTGAAGCTTGATAAAGCTGCGTACGGTGTCGCTTGGTTGAGCCCCCACGCCCAGCCAATACTTAATCCGGTCAGCATTCAACTTCACTTCTGCAGGCTTCTTCAGCGGATCATAGGTGCCAACGGCATCACGAACTCGCCCGTCTCTTGCGCGGGTCCTTTCAATCACGACGACCCGGTAAAATGGTTTTTTCTTCTTGCCAATCCTGGCCAAACGAATAGTCAGCACTAAACACTTCCTCCTAGAGCCTTCCATTCTAGCGTGAGATTGCGCCCCCGGCAACGTTTCCCTGCTAGGGGCCAAAGATATTGGCATCCCGAAAAAGACACTATCCAGTTGGTTTGGGAGAAATGTACGTAAATTCATTTAGATGACCCGAGACTCAGCCCAGGCGGTTTAACCCATTGAAGGCAGCGGCTTTGTAACATTCGGCAAGGGTCGGATAGTTAAACACTGTTTGGATAAAGTAAGTCATCTTGCCTTTAAGCAGCAAGACCGCCTGTCCGATGTGCAGTAGCTCCGCTGCGTCTTCCCCGTAAATATGGACGCCCAGCAGCTCCAGCGTTTGCCTGTTAAACAACAATTTCAGGCGTCCCTCGGTGTGGCCGGTTATCTGGCCGCGGGCGATTTCCCGGTAATAGGCGACACCCACTTCGTAGGGCACGTCCTCTTCCGTCAACTGTTCCTCTGTTTTCCCAATGAATGAAATCTGCGGGATTGTGTAAATCCCATACGGATAACCGGCCGGATCGGACTCAGCAACAATGCCAAAGGCCTTAGCGGCGGCGATACGGCCTTGCTCCATCGAAACCGAAGCGAGACTGGGAAATCCAATGACGTCTCCCACTGCAAAAATATGGGGTTGCGAGGTCCGGTAATCCTGGTCGACTTTGATGCGTCCGCGGTCGTCGGCTTCAATGCCCGCCGCTGCCAGATCCAGGCGATCGATATTTCCCTTGCGTCCCACTGCGTACAACAGGGCGTCGCCCACAATCCGTTTCTTGCTGACCAGATTGGCGGCTACCTTTCCGTCGGGCAGCTCTTCCACACTTTCCACTTCTTCATTCAGGCGCATTGTCGCACGCCTGTCGCGCATGTTGTAACTGAGTGCTTCCACCATCTCTGCATCGGCAAACTCCAGTAAACGCGGACGTTTTTCCACCATGATCACGCGTACGCCGAGAGTGACAAACATGCACGCATACTCCACGCCGATCACGCCACCCCCGACGACAATCAATGTCTTCGGAACAGTGGGCATGGTCAGAATCTGGTCGCTGTTGATAATCGTTCGTCCGTTGATGGGCACATTCGGGTTGCTGGCAGGCTTCGTTCCCGTAGCGATGACAATGAACGCGCCTTCCAGTTCGTTGTATCCGGTCGTGTTTGCTACGCGAATATGGTGTGGATCGATGAACGTGCCAACGCCGTGATACAAGTCGATGCCATTGCGCCGCAACTGGTCCTGCAATACCGCCGCTTCATTCTCGATGACTCGATTCACCCGGAAACTGAGATCGCTCATAGTGATGGCTTCTTTGGCGTGATAGCTCGCGCCGTAGAAGGCCTGATCGTAGAAACCGGAAAGATGCAATACGGCTTCACGCATGGTCTTGCTCGGAATCGTGCCGGTGTTGATGCACACGCCGCCAACCATGGTTTGCCGTTCCACCATGGCAACACGTTTCCCGGCCTTTGCCGCTTGAATAGCTGCGCGTTGGCCGCCAGGCCCGGAACCGATGACAATCAGATCATACGGTTGCATTCGATGAATCCTGTATTTCCTGTTCAGGGGTTTCCGCGGAATCAGAGGGGGCGGTTAGTTCCTGATCCCTAGTATAGGCGGCGTTCACGGCCGGCCCGGGTGCCGTTGCCGAACCGTTAACAGCCGGGTGGGCAAGATGCATCAAATGCTCCTGCACAGAAAAGTTTTTTCCTTTCGCAGCACGGGGTGCACGAGTGTAACGCCCATCCGATCCCAGGATCCGGGCTTTGCGATTGTCCGCTAAATAGGCTGGCAAAACCTCCTTAATGATGCGTTCTTTCAACGCGGGATCACGCAACGGAAAAAGCACTTCCACACGTTCATAGAGATTACGCGGCATCCAATCTGCGCTGCCAAGATACACTTCGGGTTCGCCTCCATTTTCAAAATAGAAAATACGACTATGCTCCAGGAAGCGCCCCACAATACTTCTCACATGGATGTGGCTGCTGATTCCCCGTAGCCCCGGGACGAGCGTGCATTGGCCGCGCACGATCAGATCGATGTGTACCCCCGCCTGCGATGCTTTGTAAAGAGCGCGAATAATCGGGGGATCGACAATCGCGTTGCATTTGGCGATGATTCGCGCGGTCTTGCCACGCCGGGCGTTCCGCGTTTCTTGTTCGATCAACGCCAGGCACGTTTTCGCCAGATCGTTGGGCGCAACCAACAACGGCAGGTAATCGGATTTCTCCGAATGTGCCGTCAGGAAATTGAACAAGTCGCTCACCGCGGAAGTGATCGACTCATCGCTGGTGAACAAACTGAAATCCGTGTAAAAACGCGCGGTTGAGGGATTGTAATTCCCGGTGCCCAGGTGGGCATAACGGCGAATCTTTCCATCCGGATCGTTTCGCACGATCAGTGCCAGTTTCGCGTGCGTTTTCAGGCCGACCAGTCCGTGAAACACCTGCACACCCGCATCTTCAAAACTGCGTGCCCAGCGAATGTTGGAGGCCTCGTCAAAACTTGCCTTTAATTCCACCACGACGGTGACTTCCTTCTTACCTGCCGCTTCCAGAAGCGATTTGGCGATTGGCGAATCCGAATTCGTGCGATAGAGCGTCTGCTTCATGGAGAGCACTCGCGGATCATGCGCCGCCGTTTGCAGAAAATTCACGACGGGATCATAGGAATCGTACGGATGGTGAAGCAACACATCCTGACGCCGTAGAGTGGCAAACAGGGAATCGGTGTCGTGGCCGATATTCACTTGTCGCGGAATGTATTTCGGATATTTCAGATCCGGGCGAGGCGTTTCCTCGTATAGCTGGAACAGCCGCTGCAGATTGACGACTCCACGAACACGAAAAACCAACGATTCGTCGAGGTCAAACGTGGACACCAGCCGGTTGATGATCTCCGGATGTGCGCCGGCTTCGATTTCGAGACGCACCGCGTCGCCCTTGCGCCGTTGCGCCACTTGAGAGTCGATGGCCTCCAGCAGCGTCCGGGCTTCTTCCTCTTCCAGGTACAGATTGCTGTTGCGAGTGATGCGGAATGGTGCCGATGCCAGAATCTCGTAGCCCCGGTAGAGTTTATCAGCGTACGCCGAAATAATATCCTGCAGAAACACATAGTGAATGCTGTCATCACCGTTGGGTACGCGCAGCAGGCGCGGCAACGCGCGAGGGACGGTGACCACCCCGAAGAACGGTTTTTCGCTCTTGTGCCGTTTGCGCCGGAGCAGAAACGCGATGCAGAGCGCTTTGTTCAGCACGTGCGGAAAGGGATGCGATGGATCGACGGTGACCGGCGTGAGCATCGGATAGACGCGGCGCTCGTAAAACGTCCTGGCAATGTGGGCTGCTGTCGTATGCAGTTGGTCTAGTGAGAGCACGCGAATGCCATGATGGGCTAACTGGGGCACCAGCTCGTCATTCCAGCATCTGTGCTGATCGCGCACAAACAAGTGCATCGCCGCGGACACTTGCGCCAGTTCCTCGGCAGGTGTGTGGCCGTCGGGGCTGATATTTTGCGACCCGTGCTCGATTTTCTGCAGGAAGCTGGCTACGCGTACTTCCACGAACTCGTCGAGATTGTTTGCGGTAATGGCGAGAAACTTCACTCGTTCCAGCAGGGGATTGCCCGAATCGCGCGCCTCTTCCAGCACTCGTTGATTGAAGGCCATCCATTGCAGGTGGCGGTTCAGATAGAGCCGCGGATCTTTGAGGGGTGCACGAGACATGGCGTCCTTGGGTGATGGGAGAGAATGCCTTTTACTATGTTACGGCCGGATAAACAAGCTTGACCGGTGATATTCTCCCAGTCTACCCGAGGTGCGCTATGCGAGTTTCGCGGCTTCTGATTCTGGGCTTGGCCTTCTCCCTTTTGACTTCCTGGTGCAAAGCGCAGGCCCCGGACGTCGATGAGGTTCGCCAACAGGTTGAAACGCTCATATCCGGCGTCGCGCACGCCACTGATCCAGGCTTGGCCGTACTCATCAAACGGGGTGCAACTGTATATATTGAAAAGGGTTATGGGATTCGCGAGTTTGGCAAGCCAGTCAAGATCGACTCCTCCACCAACTTCCGTCTGGCCAGTGTCACCAAACAGTTTACTGCCATGGCCATCATGCTTCTGGTGCATGACGGAAAGCTCCACTATGAAGATCGCCTGACAGACATTTGGCCGGACTTTCCAGCTTACGGAAAACCAATCACCATCCGGCACCTCCTCACGCACACTTCCGGATTACCCGATTATGAACAGCTGATGGAACAGGTCGAGAAAAAATCCGGGCCGCACTGGTCGGCCGAAAACCAGATTCAGGACGGAGAAGTGCTTCAATTGCTCATGCAACAGATGACTGGCAAATTCGCGCCTGGAACCAGTTGGGCCTACAGCAATTCGGCGTATGTCGTCCTTGGCCTGATAATCGCCAAGAAATCAGGCACCTCGTATGCGGATTTTCTGGAGCGCCGGATCTTTGTTCCGGCCGGCATGAAGCACTCCGTGGTCTATCTAAAAGGAAAAAACAAGATTGCTGCGCGCGCCTTCGGCCACTCTCCCTTGGTCCAGGAAGCGAATGCGCGTGCGCAGTTGTTCACCGTGGATGATCAGAGTGCGACATCTGCAACGCTCGGAGATGGCGGCATCTATTCAAATCTTGAAGATTTATCGAAGTGGGATGACGCGCTGCAGAATCACACTTTGCTGAGCGCCAAGGAGATGGAGCCCGCGCTCGTCTCGGTGCGACTGGCGGATGGTTCAGAACCTCACTGGCCGCAAGAAGTGGATGAGGACAACCTCGATCCCGGTAAACCCGTTTCCTACGGTTTTGGGTGGTTTCTCAATCCCTATCATGACCACACGCGGATGTGGCACGCCGGAAGCACCGAAGGATTTCGCAATGTAATTCAACGATTCTCCGGCGACGACTTGACGATTATAATTCTTGGCAACCGCAGTGATGTGAATCCGAAGTCGCTTTCAGAAAAGCTCGTTGACTTAATCTGGAACACCCCGGTCCAAGGCGCAAAATAGTCCCACCAGAAGCCCTACCATACGTCCATAAGCGACTAATAATATTCCTTTCCACGAAGTTACTTTTTGTAGATAATCCGCAGCAATGAGTCCTGTGGCCTGCGGTGAATGCTCCCGCGAACTTTCTCCAGGCGAAGCGTACGAGCTGAACGGCAGGCTCTACTGCGAAGCCTGCCTGAATCCTGCAATCAAGAACGCATTGCAAAGCAATCAGCCTGCAAACCCCGTTCGGCTGATTGATAAATCGATTTGCGCGCGTTGCAGCGCATACAGCAGCAGCCTAGTCGAAGTCGGGCAGTTGCGATTTTGCGAACCTTGCTCGGTTCTGGTGCAGGATTGGCCATACCCGCAGTGGCTGAAACTGAGTCTGGCCGGACTTTGTATCTTGCTGGCCTTCTCTCTCCTTCACGGAAGGAAATATTTTGCGGCGGGAAGAAATCTGTATCGCGGGGAACAGTTGGTCGAAAAAGGACTGTATTCCGAGTCTTTGAAATATTTGAAAGAAACATTGCGCATCGCTCCTGGCTCAGACAAAGGGGCACTTTTAACCGCAAAGGCAGCCTTGCTGGCCGGGGACATCGAAACAGCGCAAAAAGCACTAAAAGGTCACAACGGGGGTAATTTTGAGGACGCCACGAAACCGGAATTCGTGGAAGTGGAAACCTTGTGGAACAAAGCAATCACAGCGGAAGACAAGTTGAAAAGGGCCGACATACTGTATCAGCAGGACGGGCACGACACGGAGGCCGCCACGTTGGCACATGAGGCGGCGGCAATGTACCCGCAACTTCCGGGGATGCAATTGATTTTGGATTACTACGACGAGGGCGCCGCCTTCGGCCGCAAGGACTATGACGGCTTTTTGCAGCTGGCGGAAAAGGACTGGAACATAGCACCCTCATCCGGCACAGCGGCGGCGCTATCTAGCGCATCGGCTTGCAAGTATGTGGTTACCAACGATCCCCGATATCGGAAGCAGTCTGAAGAAATGCTGGCGAAAGCACGAGAACTCGCAGCGGGCAACAAGGAACTCTTATCGGAATTAGACGAATTCGAAGGGCGCCTCCGATATCGGTTGGACAAGCGCGAAATCATTACCAAAACCGAGTATGACCGCCGTTTTCACAAGGAAAAGGATTCCAAGAAATAACAAAAGAGGGCTATGTTCTTTATTCCAGGACAAATCATCGCGGTGTTGACGTTTCCAGGCGTCATCGTCCACGAAACGGCGCACCTGTTTTTCTGTAAGCTCTTCAAGTTGAAGGTATACGACGTTTGTTTCTTTCGTTATGGCAATCCCGCAGGTTATGTGATTCACGAGCAGTCCGAGAACTTCGCGGCACAGTTTTTTGTCAGCATGGGCCCGTTCTTTGTCAACACCTTGCTCTGCGTGGTGTTCTGTACCGCAGCGTTTTTGCCGGTGTGGGAACTGAAGGTTGTGGATCCGCTGGCCTATTTTTTCTACTGGCTGGGACTATCTATCGGCATGCACTCGTTTCCGTCGAATACAGACCTGTCGCACATCTGGAAAACTGCGCCTCGGCTTGCCGGACGAGGGAATGTCCTCGCAATCGTGAGTCTGCCCTTGTGTGCAGTACTGGTGGTGGCTGGTTACGCGCGTGTTGTTTGGGCAGACCTGGGGTATGGACTGCTGGTTGGCGTGCTTGGTCCACTGGCAATCTTTCGAGCGCTGGCGCGAATTTGAGGTTGCGAGAATTTAGCCCAGGCCGGCGAGTTTGCCGAGGCCTTTCATTTTGGCGCGCGCAGCCAGTGCACCGTACTGCTTCATCATTGTGCGCATCTGCAGATATTGCTTCACGACCTGGTTGACGTCCTGCACCGTCGTGCCGCTGCCTTTGGCGATTCGCTTGCGTCGTTTGCCGTCGATCACGTTGTGGTCGCGGCGCTCTTCATTGGTCATCGAGTTGATGATGGCTTCGACCTGCTTTAATTTCTTTTCGTCCACTGACGCATCTTTCGGCAGATTCTGAAGTGGACCGACCTTGGGCAGCATGTCGACGAGCTGCTCCAATGGCCCCATCTTGCGGATCTGCTTCAACTGATCGCGAAAATCTTCCAGCGTGAACTCTTCCTTGCGCAGTTTACGCTCGAGTTCAAGGGCGGCCTTTTTGTCGAACGCGCCTTCCGCGCGTTCAATCAGCGAAAGAATGTCGCCCATGCCCAGCACGCGCGAAACGATGCGCTCTGGATAGAAACCCTCCAAAGCGTCGTATTTTTCGCCGAGACCCACAAACTTAACTGGCGCGCCGGTCACTTTGCCGATGGATAGCGCTGCGCCGCCTCGTGCATCGCCGTCGAGTTTGGTAAGAATCACTCCGGTGAGACCGAGTCGTTTGTGAAATTCTCCCGCGGAACGCACAGCATCTTGTCCGACCATGGCGTCAGCGATGAATAACATCTCGCTGGGCTGCAATTCTTTCTTCAGGGTGGAGAGCTCGTTCATCAACTCGTCGTCAATATGCAAACGACCGGCAGTATCGACGAGAACCACGTCGCTGGCCGAGAGCTTTGCTTCTTTGATCGCCCCACGAACAATCTCCAAAGGCTTGTCAGTCCCAGTGGCAGGCCACACGGAAATGCCGATGGATTTGGCAACCTGCGAAAGCTGTTCTCGCGCCGCAGGGCGGTAAACGTCGGTAGAAACCACGATGGGACGGTGGCCATGCTGCGTCAGCCACTTCGCCAATTTGCCGGTGGTGGTGGTTTTACCGGAACCCTGCAAACCCACGATCATCCATACTGAAGGAGGACGCGAAGCGAACAAGGGCTTGGCGTGTTTGCCGAGCAGCGCAAGCAGTTCGTCTCGGACAATCTTGATGACTTGCTGGTCGGGCGAAAGCTGCAGCATGACTTCTGTGCCGAGGGCTTTGGCGCGAATGTTGGCAAGCAGTTCGTCGGCTACGCCAACATTCACGTCGCCTTCGAGCAAAGCCTCGCGGATTTCCAACAGCGCGGCATCCAGGTGCTCGTCGGTGAGTTTGCCCTGTCCGCGCAGATTCTTGAATGTTCTTTGCAGCCGATCTGTCAGATTTTCAAACATGAATTCTCAGGCCTTTTTGTAAGTTGATTTTCTATTGTACCGCTTGCCACGGGAAGTGTCGCCATCCGGACTTGAGCGTATTTCTTTCTGGCTCAGACGCGCTGCAAATGAGTGTCTCTGAAGAACGTGGGGTATTCCAGGGCATAGCCCAGCATCCGGTCGAAGCCGATAACGCTTGGATCAGAATGACAGTTTGATGCCGGCCTGCGCGGCGAAGGGTATGCCAACGGTGGTGCCTGGGCCAAAGAAATCACCAAGAGCTCCGGCTGGGGCGCGCAATTGATTCAGGCTGGTGATCGGTACGTTGCAGGCAGGCGTGGGGCAAAGCATGGTTGCGTTCGCAAGGTCGTTTACGGGGGTTGGCAGTGCGGAAATATCAGCGACGTAATTGTTTCCCGGATTGTTGCGGTTAAACAGGTTGAAGAATTCGAAGAAGGGTGTGATGGCGTAGCGGTCTTTCAGCGTGAAGGGGCGGCTGACGCGCAAATCGACCTGAATGTAGGGAGCCCCACGGAATTCATCGAGCGAGGTTTTCACGCCGTTGACGACGGCGCGATCACCCACAGGTGTTGTGAGCGTGAAAGGGCGTGCGCTTTCCACTTGCGCCAGCGTAGCCAGTTGAACGCCGAGTGGAATCTGGAATGTTCCAGCCAGCACGAAACGGTGGCGGACATCTTCACCCGAAGGGCCGTAATCGCCGGGCGCGAATGGATTTTGCGGATCGCAAACACCGTTGACGTAGTCAAATAGTTCGCCAACCTCGCAGCCCCACGTTTTTGCCGATGACAGTGTGTAGTGCGCAACAAAATGCGCCCGGCGCCAGGCATGGCCCTGCACGCTCAATGCAAGACTGTCGTAGCTGGAGCGATTGTCAGAGCGAAACACATTTGCTTCCTGGTAACCGTAATTGCGATAACCGTGCATCCCGGTTTCGTGTGTGTAATCGGCGCTGATCATCCAATTGGAGGAAAGTTCATGTTGCACGCCTGCGGTGGCGTGCATTGCGTAAGGCGCGTGGTATTTGGGGTCGATCAACGCTGGAGTCGCGGGACCGTTCTGCAGGCTTCCCGCGTTTACGGACTGGAATGCATTCACCCAACCGTTTTGTGCCAAGTCGTTGAAATAAATCCCAACACCCGCGCGAATGACGGTTTTTCGGGAAGAACCCAGCGTCTGTGCGATCCCCAGGCGTGGCGCAACCTGTTTACGGTCGTCGTGCGGGATGCCGTTAACGAGTCCGGTAGCAAGTGCGGGATTGAAACTCTGGTCTCGTCCGGAAGCGATGAACAAGCCAAACGTGGTGTCGTAGCGCAGGCCATAATTTATAGTCAGCCCGGAATTGATGCGCCAGGAATCCTCGGCATACAGGCCAAGCCGCTGCACATTTTGCGAGAAACTGCCATCGCCGGCGGGAGTAGTAACACTGCCGCTGCGGTAGTCTTCCGCAAATTGAGTCAGGTTGTTCAGGTAATCGACGGGGTTTTGCGGAAAAGTGACCAGGGTTTCCTGGGTCGCCGCCAATGCGCCACTCAATACCGGCTCGTGAATGAAATTTATGCCGAAGCGAGTAGCGTGGTGGCCGCTGGCGTGGCTGACGTCGTACCGCAACTGATATTTCTGCTGATTGCGAAGCACGGGAAATGCCGTAATCGCGGTAACGTACTGGCTGTCGCCCAATGTTTCAAATCCAGTGATGGTACTGGCTGTTGTGGTGAACGGAAATGCCAGCGCAAATCCCAGATTCGAATTACGCGACTGCGTAAGATGAAGCAGGCTGGCATTGAGCACCAGCGAACTGGACCATGTGGGCGAAAACGTGAATTGCTGTCCTACGACAAAACTGAAGTAGTTGTTGTGCGCAGCGGAACCGGTTGATGGCAGCGCACCTTGCTGAACTAGAGAGTTGCCCATCGTGTAGGTGTCCGTGGCTGCACGCAGGAACCAGCGCGAACGTTCCGATTGCGCCCAATCCAGCCGAATCGTTGCCAAATAATCACGAAAGGGAACCGGTACGTTCTGCGGCACATCGATCGAAGTGACTCCCGGAATCAGTCCCAGCGTGGCTAGTTGCGAAAGCGCATTAAACTGCTCGACGCTCGCAGGGCTGTAGGCAATGCTGGAATTTTCGTGCACATACTCCAGCGAAGAAAAGAACCACAACCGATTCTTAACAACGGGTCCACCCAGGGTGCCAACGTAATTCTGCCGGGAGAAAGGCTGCTTGGGATCGGGCTCGGGATTGTCGATCGGAAAGCGCGCATTCAGTGCTGAACCGCGCTCGTAAAAAGCCGCATCGCCATGCCATTCATTGGTTCCGCTGCGCGTCGTAATGACCACTGACGCTGCCGTGGTACGTCCGGTATCCGCATCCGTTTGCGCGGTGCGAAAAGCAAATTCCTGAACCGCGTCCGGAGAAAAATTTTGCAGGAACCCGCCGATGTAATCGTCGGAATTGTCACCGCCATCAACAGACACTTCATTGTTCAGGCCGGAACTGCCTCCTGTGGAAACGGCAGTGATGCGTGCTTTCGTTGGGTCGGAAGGCTCGACGGGTTCTGTTCCGGGAGCAAGATAAGAAATGTTGGCAAAGCTGCGTGCTGCCAGAGGTATATCCGCCAGATCCTGTCGATAAATGATCGCTTGATGAACCGCACTGGCAGTCGCCAGCTGTTCGGCCGTGATTGAATGAGGCGCGGTGACCCTCACCTTTTCGGAGACAGTGCTTGGTTGCAGGATCACGCTAATTTCGCGTACTGAACCCACCGCGATAATCACCTGGGAGCGTGCCTCGGCAAATCCGTTTGCTTGTACAGAGATCTGATAGGACCCGGGCACGACATCTTCCATGCGGAACTCGCCTCGGACATCCGCGTGGGCCTTGCGGGACAGAGACAACGCCACATTACGCACGTTGATCTCGGCCCCGGTCACTCGCGCACCGCTGGAATCCTGCACTGTTCCACGCAAGCTGCCATTTGGATTCTGCGCAATGGCGTGAGCACACAGCAGGAATCCGCAGAACAGAATCCAAATCAGTCGAAATTGGAACCACTTGGTCATCAGGCGATTTTCCCCAATGCACTAGCCTCGCCATCGAGAAAAGAGAGTATATCGCGAGAAATCTGGCAAAAGAACCCGCTTCGACCGCAAGTCGATATAGAATCCCCCGTGGCTCTGAGGAGGCACAATGATTGATCGGCGCGGGTTTCTTTCTTCGTTTGCTGGCGTAGCTGCCATGGGCGGTGCGGCCTTCCCTGAAGTTTGTAAAGACATGCTGGGGCAGGCGCCTGAAAAGCTTCCTGCCAGTTCCCTCTATGAGAGTAATGAAGAGGCTTACTGGACGGAAATTCGCAAGCAGTTTTTGATTCCGGACGACGAAGTGTACATGAACAACGGCACCGTGGGCTCGTCGCCGGTCCCGGTGCTCAATGCGGTATTTGAAGGCTATCGCGATTCCGAGCGCTTGGCTCAAAGCGATCCCGAGGATTATCCGATCTGGGGCTACGCGTCGTGGAACCAGTTCCGCGATCCGCTTGCTAAATTCATCGGCTGCACCCGGGATGAACTGGCGCTGGTGCGTAACGCGACGGAAGCCAACAGCTATATCGCAAATGGAATTGATCTGAAGCCGGGCGACGAAGTACTGATGACCGATCAAGAGCATCCCGGCGGCGAGCAACCGTGGAATGTACGCGCCAAGCGCTACGGCATCGTTGTGAAAAAGGTGACGCTACCGAAGCCGGTGCCGGATACCGCGACCGTGTTGAACCTGTTCAGCGAAGGGATCACGTCGCGAACGCGCGTGCTCTTCTTCAGCCACATCAGCACAGTGACGGGCATCGTGTTGCCCGCGAAAGAATTGGCCACTCTGGCACGCTCGAAAGGAATCTTGAGTGCCGTTGATGGCGCGCACGTGCCGGGAATGATGCGCCTCGATATTGGCGAACTCGGCTGCGATTTCTATTCCTCGAGTCCGCACAAGTGGCTGCAAGCGCCCAAAGGCACCGGATTTTTGTACGTTCGTAACGAGCAGATTGACCGCCTGTGGAACACCATCGCCACGGAAGGCTGGGACAATCCCAAAATTCGCGCGGAACGTTTTCAACGAATCGGCAGCTCAAACGTTCCGGCGCTGTGCGGTTTGCGCGCTGCCACCGAGCTTGCCAACCAGATCGGCATGGAGCGCATCGAGAAGCGACACCGCCAGATGGCTGATTACATCTTGAAAGAGATGGTGTCGCGTGGCGCGGTAAGCTGGACATCGCCCGAGCCTGCACTCCGTTGCGGGATCGCGACGGTGACAGTGGCTCCCGCGAAGATGCCAGATTTGGAATTGTGGCTCTGGAAGGAAAAGAAAATTCGTATTCGCGGCGGGCTGCCATCGAAGATTCGCATGTCTACCCCGTATTATTTGTTGCGGAAGGATGTGGATCGTTTTCTGGCAGCCTATGATGAATATCGCAAAACCGTTTAGTGCACGCCGCAAGCGGTCGACTTTCCTGTTGCTGTTGCTTTTCGCCCCTCTCTGCAAGGCGCAAGAGAATTACATTCGCGCCGAGGTTGGAGCTGAATTTGGCACCATCCGGCAGACGCCGGTCGGCGGCGGCGGAAAAAATTTCCCGGGGTTTGGCGGGCGGTTCGACTGGAACTTCAACCGCCGCCTGGCATTTGAAACGCAGGTCGATTTCTTCCCGGAACACTCTGCGTCACTGTTGCTGAATCAAGGTGGGCAGACTTTTCAGGCAGTGTTTGGCTTGCGTGCCAAGGTTGTACAGACGAAGAGGATTTCCGTCTTCGGGCTGATTCGCCCAGGGCTGCTGCATTTCAGCGATGTGCTTAGCAACTCTACAAATCCCGATGGCATCAACCAGCATTTCTCTCCAACGTATTTTGAATTGAATCTCGGCGGGGGAATCGAATACTACATTTCGCCTCGCTGGGTGTTGCGCGCGGATATTAGCGGAAATCCATATCGTGTTGCCAATGAACACTATTCCACTTCCAACGGCACGGCATTCGCCGTTGGCAAGATCGAAGACACCACGCGACTGAGCTTTGGCGTAGCCTACCGGCCGGGCAAGGTGCGCGATAGCGAGGCTGAACGGCCCGTGTCTGGGAGCTGGGAGTTTGGTCCGCTGTTCAGCACGATGATGAGCGTTCGCGAAGGTTCCGCAAATGGCGTGAGAACAGACCTGGGCCTCGGTGGATACTTTTCGCGGCGAATCTACGGCGTTTTTTATCTCGACAGCGACATCCTGTATTTTCCTGCGAATCGCTCTACCGCCGGGCCTCACGACGGAGGAGAGATCCTTCAGGGGCTGTTTGGCGTGAAGGGCGGCATTCGGCGGAGTCACGTAGGATTTTTCGGCAAGGTGCGTCCAGGCTTTAACAGTTATTCCCAAGCTGTGGCCAGCGTTACCGGGCCTGTTGGCGGCACACAATCCTTTACCTATAGCCGTTCGACAAATATCGTTTTGGACCTTGGCGGCATCGTAGAGTTTTACCCCACGGAGCGCAGCACACTTCGCCTCGAAGCTGGCGACACGCACGGTTTCTACGGCACGCGCACGGTAGATGTGAACGGGACAGATACTGTTTACCCTGGCAATGGGCTGCGACACAGCATTCAGTTCATTGGTGGTTATGGCTGGCGATTTTAAGAAGCGAGGTGTCTGCATGAACCAGGAGTTGTGGACCGAGGTCGATGCCTACATCAAAGAGAAAATGGTGCCCGACGACCACGTGCTGACGGCGGCACAGCAGAATGGAATCGACGCGGGGTTACCAGCCATTGCTGTTTCGCCTACACAGGGCAAGTTGCTTTACTTGCTGGCACGGATGTGCCGTGCCCGAAATATTCTGGAGATTGGCACGCTGGCGGGCTACAGCACAATCTGGCTGGCACGCGCCTTGCCGGCTGGCGGGCATGTAGTCACGCTGGAGATGGACCCGAAACACGCGGAAGTGTCCCGCAAGAATTTTGCGCTGGCTGGGTTGGACAAAATAATTGAGCTGCGGCTGGGCAAGGCGCTGGATTCCCTGCCGAGAGTCGCAGCAGAGGGCCGCGGGCCATTCGATCTGATTTTTATCGATGCGGACAAGACCAACATTCCCGGATATTTTGAGTGGTCGCTGAAGCTCTCGCGTCCGGGCAGCGTGATCGTCGTCGACAATATTATTCGCGACGGAAAAGTGATCGATGCCAGCAGCAAAGATCCGAATATTCAGGGCGTACGCCAGTTCAACGAAATGCTGAAGAGCGAGACGCGTGTAAGCGCCACGGAGGTTCAGACCGTAGGCGAAAAGGGCTACGATGGATTCGCACTGCTGATCGTGAACGGTTAGTCTCGAGCCAGACATGGCTCGCTGTGGTGCCCCTACTTAGTGCGAACCGGCGGCAAAAGAATCGTTGAAGCCATTGAAGACCGCTTCGTAGTGGCCATCATCGGCGGCAAAGCGCAAGCGCTTCACATTTTCAACGCAGATTTCCGTGATGTCCGGCTGCGACTTCAAAAGACTCATTACTTCAGCGATGAACAGATCGAGGGGCATGGCACGCGACTCGTCTGGTGTACCCAGTAATTCCGTGGCGACGTACGGCGGGATCAATTCCACCACATCGATGCTTGATCCTTTCAATTGATACCGCAGCGATTGTGTGTAGGAGTGCAGCGCCGCTTTCGTTGCGCAATACGTTGGCGTGGGAGCCAGCGGAACAAACGCCAGTCCGGAGGAAACATTCATTATGGCGGCATGAGGCTGCTTCTGCAGGTGAGGCAGTAGCGCGGCGGTCAGGCGGATCGGCCCCAGCAGATTGGTGGCAATAATGGATTCCGCATCGGCCAGATCGTCTGGCTGCGTTTTCAGGTTTTCGACGCGCATGATGCCCGCATTGTTGATCAGCACGTTCAGCGTTGGATAGGCTTTAATCAATTGAGCTGCGAAGGCGCGAATGCTGTCTGCATTCTCGATATCGAGCGGGATGGACTGCATGCCCGGATTGGCCGCCGTCGTGTCATCTAGCGCTCTCTTGCGGCGTCCCGCGATGATGACCTGGTTGCCAAGTTTCTGGAGTTCGACGGCCAGACTGCGTCCGATGCCGGAACCTCCGCCGGTTACGAGAATGGTGTTTCCTGTAAGTTTCATAGCTCTCCATTCCTTTGCTTCGGTCACCAGCTACCTTCATGCCCCGACTTGGTGTGGATACATTTATTTCCTGGTTGGATGCTGCACCCTAAACCGAAGTTCCATACAGATTCAACGAAGAGAGAAACACCCTGCGCAATTCATAAACTGCTACTGGGGGGACCCGCACACGGTGGCCGGACTTAGCGATGTTCCCAATAATCCGTGGGTCGGGAGTCGTTTAGGAGCGCGGGCGGAAACACCCAGTAGTTTTCGCCAAAGGGTTTCTTTTCGGGCCACAACTCGTCGAGCGAATTCCCGTCATATAGAATTCCACCTTTCATGACGTACCCGATGTCCGCACTGTTGTGAATGTCGTCCAAGGGATTTTTGTTCAAGATGTCCAGGTCGGCAAGTTTCCCCACGGTAATCGAGCCGAGGTCCTGCTCCATGCCGAGATAACGCGCTCCGTCCATGGTGCCTACTTCTAGCGCTCCCATCGGACCCAACGCGGATGCATACATCCAGAGCTCCCACTGGGTTCCAATTCCATTTTGTTGCCCGTGGCCGCCTAGAGCTCCATGTCCGCCAAAGCTGATGATGTCCGCAAGCCCCTGCGCAATGAGCGGATAGCTATAATCAGTCTCCGGACGTAAAATTCGCCGGCGCGAATGAGGCAAGATCTCCGACCAGGGAGTCCAGCGCAAAAGTTTTTCGTCCTTGTACCAATCCGACGATTGAAAGAAATATTCTTCATTCCATGGCCCCGCTCCTCCGACGATCGCAGTCGGCGAGTAGAAAAAGTGGGCCATCCCCATAAACTTTGTCACGTCCTGGTAGAGCGGCACGTTGCTGATCGGATGTTCAAACCCAGTTTGCCCGTCCATGACCATACCCAGGTTGTATTCGAGGGTGTCGTCTTCCGCGGTCACATTGAGCTGCAACTTACGGGCAATCTCAGCGATCCATTGGTGCTGCTCACGCCTGGATTGCAGATATTGTTTCAAGGTGATGACGCCGTAACTGGCCAACCGTTTAATATTCTGTTCCGTAACTTCATAGCTGCTCAATTCGTTGTTGCGAGGGCCATCGCCGTTGTAGAGGGGATCTCCAGTGGAGAATGTGCGCGGGCCAACCATTTGTCCGGCGTCAGTCAATTCAGCGACGGGAAAAACGTTGTCTCCCCAGGCCGCCGGGTCAAGCGTCGAAGTAACTCCGTAAGCCAGATAGCTTGCATTCTCGTAGGCGTGAGGGGGAGTCATGCCGGAATATTCGCTGTAATGGTGCGCGTGCATGTCGATCAATCCAGGAATAATCGTCTTTCCTTTGACGTCCATGACACGATCCACTCCGGTGGTGCTGCATTCGCCTACGCAGCTAATCCGGCTGCCACGGATGACGATGGTTCCCTCGGGGATGAGTTTTTGATTTTCGAGAGTGATGATTCGCGCGCCAGTCAGTGCGATGGATCCCTTGGGGATATTGCGTGTGGTGGTCAGACGCAACTCGGTCGTGTCTGTCTTAGCCGGATCCACGTGATAGAGGAAATAGCGATTCGCGCTGCCGTATTCCAGCGTTTGAGCATCGCGCCATTGGGGGAAATTGCCGCCTTCCAGGCTGACTTGCTTTACAGGCAACGAAGCATTCTTCCTGTCGATGACCGGTGCTTTGCCAGCCAAGCCGATCGCGGGAAAGGGCATGACATAGATATTGTCGCCTTCCTCAAAGGCAACGCGTTTTCCGTCGGGGGATGGAACGGCTTCGTCCGCGTAAGGAAAGATCATGTGGACCCTCCGGTCGGTTCCGTCGGGCTTTACCGAAACAAAATTGGTCATTACTCGGTCGCGGTCCCCTTCGCGCTTCTGCAGAAAAAATTCCGGATAGAAAATCCGCCCTTCGGGGCCGAAAGATGCCTGAACGATGGAATGCCGCTCGAGTTGTCCGGGCAGACGCGGTACGCGGACAATATTTGCAGTCTTGCCGCCAGTCGCTGGAATCTGTACCAGATCGTACCAAGGATTGGCGATCCATCCCTGTCCTTGAAAGGTGGGCCCTGAGCCACGGGACGCGACAACGTAGCTGTCATCGGGACGCCATATCGTGTTGGCGTACTGCCCCGATTCCTGGGTCAACTTTTGTGGCGCACCGCCAGCGGCCGGCACTTTCCAGACTGCGCCACCCGCTTTCTCGTCCCAGCTAGTAAAGGCAATCCAGAGTCCATCGTGCGACCACGCTGGCGAATACTCTAGAGGAGCGAAGCTGCTGGGCGTCAACCTGCGCGCAGTGCCACTGGGCAAATCCATGATCCAAATCCTGCCCAGTGCCTGGAACACAACTTTCTTTCCATCGGGCGAGCCCGTCTGCCATCGTGCGAACTTCACATTGAATGCTTCATCCGTCAACCTGCGCGAGCTGAGCGCCATTTCCGAAATCGTGCGATGGACGTGCGCGACAAACGAAATCGTTTCCACTTTGCCGGAATCGATCCACAAGCGCCGGATCTTGCCTCCTTGCGGCACGACAAGGGATCTACTGTCTGCGGCCCAGTTGTATCCGGGTAGAGCGCGAGATGTTTTCCCCGCTTCCGCCATGTCTACTTCGATGGGATCCATCGCGACGTGCTCTGCTCCATTTTGCAGATCGCGAAGCCAGAGAGCTGTCCTCGGACCGAACTTATGTCCCTTGAAGGAGATTGTTCCGTCGGGAATTCGCCGCGCAAACGCCATCCAGCGTCCATCGGGAGAAATTTCGGGAGCGATGGCCCCACCGTTGGAGGCGCGGTATTGTTGCTCGCCGACGCCAGCTGTAATGTCGTCCACAGTTCCGGTACGAAGATCGAGCCGTTTGATCTGGTAGGCGCCCTGCGTAATGTCATCGTGCCCGGCATACGAGCTGGGATCTGCGGCTTCGTACTGGAAATAGACGTAGCGTCCATCGGGGGAAACCGCTGGCCACTCCGCATCTCGATTGTCTTTGCCGATCAGTTCAAGTCCCTTGCCTCCGTCCCGGTGATACATCCAAATTCCCGAAGGTGGCCGCGGATCGAGTCCGGACGCAACAGAATCGCGCTGAACCAATATGTATTGGCTGTCGGGAGTCCATGTGGGTTGCGTGACGCGAATGTCCTTGTCGTCAAACACGGCGCGGGGATTGCCGCCATCCGCATTCATCACCCAGAGATTGTTCTGCCCGCCGCGATCGCTGACAAACGCGATGTATTTACCGTCGGGGGAATACCTTGGCTGGAAATTCAGGGCGACCCCGGAGGTTTGCGTCAGGCATTCCGCGCTTCCGCCCGCGGCAGGAACGCGATAAATGTGTGCGAGCAAATCGAAGACAATATATTTCCCATCGGGAGAGAGGCTGACGGACATCCAAGTCCCTTCACTGGTGTCGAATTCAATTTCGCGCGTCTTGCCGCGTGCCTTTGTCACGTCCCATGGAGCGGCCGGAGATTTTTGATCGGATTGCGCCGCGGCAGTCGAGATTTCCATTGTTAACAGAAGCAAACACAAAACGGCGGCATTGCGGTGACTCATAATCGAGGTGCTCCTCAGCGGGCTAAACGGTATCACGACCGCCCCTGTATGTTGCAAGACTTAGACTCGGGATGACGCGGGAGGTTTTCAGGAAGAGAGGGCGCGCTGCACAATTTACGCAGAGGGCCAATCATCGGAGTAAGCTAGCGGCGAGCGTCAATTACCCATCTGTTGAACATTGTGTGCGCCGGTGATAACTGGCGGTCGAATGCGACGCCTTGCGATATAGTCCCATTTATTATGACGTATCGCGCCAAGTATTGAGGATGCAGATGGCATTGATTTCGGTGACGCGGTTGCGTGTTCGCTCTTTTTTCTTCCTGCCGCAATTCATCTGGGGAACGATCCGCTCCGCAAACCAGGCCGAGCACAGCCCCGGATTTCTTGGCGGCAAGATCGTGCGCATGCCGCGAAACGTGTTCTGGACCGTCACCGCCTGGGAAAGCGAGGCAGCGATGAACGCCTATCGCATCGCGGGAGCGCATCTAGGCGCCATGCCCAGACTGCTGAAGTGGTGCGACGAAGCGGCCGTCGCGCACTGGAGCCAGGACTCCGCGGAGATTCCGTCGTGGCAAGAAGCACATCGTCACCTGGTGCAGGAGGGGCGACTGTCCAAGGTCAATCATCCTTCACCCCGACAATCGTTGAGTGAGATCCCCGCACCGGAAATAACTCGCGCAGTGCGAAAGCTTGTCTCCGTAGCGAAGTCTCAACAACCCTGATGTTTGATTTGTGTCAGATTTGGGGAATAAATCGGAAACTCAACATCGTACTCTCAATCCACAAGAATTCTGAGGAGAATAGATGACTTTCTACAAAATGCCGTTCTTGCTCGCCTTGATTATTGTGTGCACAGTGGCGTCTATGGACGCCCAAGAGAGTTCGCACTCAGAGGCCATCCCACCACTTGTTTTGACGGGGGCGATTCCACTGCCTAATGTGCAGGGACGCATCGATCACATAGGTATCGATCCTAAGGCGCGACTCTTTATTTCCGCCCTTGGTAACAACACGGAAGAGGTTATCGACATTACAACTGGAACCCGCAGCCACAGCATAACCGGGATCCCCAATCCTCAGGGGGTGGTCTACGTCCCTGAGTTAAACAAGCTTTTTGTGGGAAGCGACGGGGGCAAACTCTTCATCTATGATGGGACGTCCTTCGAACTCCTTACATCCATCGATTTTGGAGAGGATGTGGATAACCTTCGCTACGATCCTGTTACCAAACGCGTGTACGTAGGCTATGGGAATGAAGAAAATGGAGCTATTGGTGAAGTTGACGCCACAACCAACAAACGGCTCGCTGAAGAATTCAAGCTGGGGACGCATCCAGAGTCTTTCCAACTGGAGAAGTCAAGACCGCACATTTACGCAAACCTGCCAGGATTGAAGCAGGTTGCCGATATCAATCGGAAGACAGGAACGATTACACGCTGGCCTCTGGAGATGGAAAGCAATTTCCCCATGGCGCTCGATGAAGCGGACCACCGGGTATTTGTGGTTACGCGTGCACCTGCACGTTTGGTGGTGCTCGATGGAAACTCGGGCCACATGGTTGCCACTATCCCCTGTGTGCAGAACGCGGACGATGTGTATTTCGACACAGCGCGCAAACGAATATACGTTCCGGGCGGAGAGGGCTATATCAGCGTGTTCCAACAAAAAGATGCTGATCAATACGAACTTCTCGCCAAAGTCCCAACCGCTGTTGGAGGCCGCACAGCAGGCTACTACGGAAAAGGGAAAAAGGGATTGGACTATTTTTACCTCGCGGTTCCAGCTCGCGCCGCTCAAGGTGCTGAATTGTTGATTTACACCGTACAAGATTAGATTCGCAGCAAGCATAGGAGACCAAATGAGAATCAATTTTGCCTAAGAAGGCAACGAACTGATGACCGTCTTCAATCTTGATACTCACCAACCAATCGCATTTATCCAGGTGGCCGATGGTCCCGATGTCATCAAGTTCGATCCGGGATTGAAGCGCATCTATGTAGCCTGTTCAAGCGGAGCCATTTCTGTTTTCCAGATGGATGATCCTGATCACTATCGCAAGCTAGAGGATTTCCCAGTTCAGAAGAAAGTGCACAGCTTGGCAGTAGACACGGAATTCCATCGCGTTACGCACCTGAACAGGAAGCTGATGGGAAAGGCGTGGCCCGGATGGTTATTTACGAAGCGGTTGTAAATCCATGAGCCAGTCCGACTGCTGAGATGAACTTAGTTGCCCAGCTCGCACGGTTGCAAAATGCGGCCCTCCACTGCGTTGTCCGCGTCATAGAAATGGCTGGAAAGCACCCTCGCGCTGTGTTGCTTCTCGGTTTGGTTTTTCTAGATACCGGTTCTGTCTTGGCGAAAGCCTCGCCTGCGACTAGTTTCCCCAATCCTCAAGAGGCTGCACGTATCGCAGAAGCAGTCAAGGTGGAAAAACCGCCGCATCTGGACGGTACTCTCAACGATTCGCTTTGGCAGTTGGCAAAAACTATCACCGATTTTCGTCAACGTGAGCCACAGGAAGGTGAACCTGCTACAGAGAAAACCGAAGTTCGTATTTTGTATACGCGGAACGCGGTGTATTTCGGCGTTCATTGTTTTGATTCCGAACCCTCACGGATTATCGCGACGGAGTTGCGCCGGGATGTCAGCCAGGACCTCGATGACCATTTCGAGATTCTAATCAACTCCAACAATAACCGTCGCGGAGGCTACGTGTTCGAGATCAACCCTCTTGGAACTCAAAGCGATGGACTAGTGGAAGAACGGAGTTCATCTGATGGCACTGACTTCGATTCGGGCTGGGATGGAGTATGGATATCAGAAGCGCGAATTACGAGTGATGGCTGGACTGCCACGATAGAAATTCCTTTCACAACACTGAACTTCACAAAGTCGAAGGATGTGGTCTGGGGTCTGAATTTCAAAAGATTTATTCGCAGAAAGAACGAAGAGGACCTGTGGACTGCCTATCGCCGTACCTTCGGACTCACAAAAGTCTCTGAAGTCGGTGAACTCACAGGTATAACCGACATTGGCAGCGGAAGACTGTTTATCGTCAAGCCATATGGGCTCGTTCAATACGACAAGCAAACCGGCCAACCTGCCGCATTTCCTCTCACGGGCGGGCTGGATGTGAAATATGGCATTCGCTCCAACATCGTTTTGAACCTTACGGGAAACACTGATTTTTCTTCAACAGAAGCTGATCAAGAACAATTTAATCTGACACCCTTTCCTATTTTCATTCCTGAGAAGCGTCAGTTTTTCCTCGAAAACGCGAGTGTCTTCAGCTTTGATATGGGTGACCAGGACAAGTTATTTTTCAGCCGTCAGATCGGCATTGATTCTGTGACGGGAAACCAGGTGCCCATCAATGGAGGAGCGCGACTGACGGGTTCCGTTGGCCGTTTGGAGTTTGGGGTAATGGATGTGGACACGCGGTCAAGCGGCCCGAATCCCTACTCAAATTTCGCCGTTGTCCGGCTGAAGGAAACGCTATGGGGCGGCTCTTATATCGGAGTAATGGGAATCGATAAGAGGTCCGGGGATGTGCAGGATAGTTTCAATCAAACCGGGGGAGTGGACACACGGCTCGTACTTTTCAAGGATTGGTTTGTAGATGCTCACATGGCTGGGACGCAGTCACCCGGATATCCCAGCGGAAACAGCGACCTCGGCGCGTCCCTGTCCTATAAATCGAACTGGCTGGATGGAACGGTTGAGCGCAGAAAAATCGGCCCAAACTTCAATCCCGAAGTCGGATTCATCGAGCGGAACGATGCAAACGAATTTTATAGCGATCTAGTTTTCAAGCTGCGGCCAAAGATTTGGGAAATTCGAGAGATGCAGCTTGAAGGTTTCATTCTCCACGCGCCGAATACTCAGAATGTTGTGGAAACACAGGAATGGCAGAACACCTTCCGAGGGGAATTTAACAACGGCGCATACACCGATGATGACATCGTCGATGTGTTTACGCAGCGAATTACTACACCGCTTCACATTTACAAGGACGTTTTCATTCCGAACGGTCTCTATCATTTCACGCGGCACCAACTGACCTATGGATCGCCACAGGACAAGAGGTTTACGTATAACTTCTTCGAGCGATTTGGGGGCTACTACGGGGGAACTCTGAATGAATTTCGTGTGAGGGTGAACTATCGCCCCACAACGAAGTTTTCCATTTCGGCGTCTGGGACCTGGGATCGATTCCGGCTGCCGCAGCCCAATGGCAATTTTTCCGTCGTGCTGGCCAGCTTGCAGGGGAACTATTCCTTCAATCGATTCCTAACATTTACTAGCCTCATTCAATTGGACACTTCCAATACGCAGGCAGTCAGCGCCAACCTGCGCTTGAGATATAACTATCGCCCCGATAGCGACCTCTACCTCATCTACAACATCGGGACGCAGTTTGCCAGCATCGCTCCGGCTAATCCACCGCAGGTACGAGAGACACGTTTCGCCGTAAAGTGGACCTATTCTTTTGCGCCGTGAATTTTGTGAAAAGACAGGGGTGCATCACTTTTCCCCGCTCTGGAACTCAAGTTACTGCTCACGTCAGGTCCTATTGTTCCCACTAGTAGTGTCTATGTCCTCTTGGTGGAAACTGAATTAAATGCCGAGAACGCGGAGATCCTCCAGTACGAGGAACAACTGCTTGGGTGAATGGGCGAAACGCCTTGGATTGACCTGAACTCCCGATTAGCGTACATGTGGGTCCCGGTACGAATATGTCGACACAAATTGCCAAGCCCATTGACGCGTGCACCACACGGGGCTACTCTTCGCTCATGAAAGCCGAAATTCCTAAATTCATTTTGTTGAAGCGTATTCTCAGGAAGGTCAGAGAATTGCTCAACAGGCCCACAGATGTGCATTACACGAGCGTTCCGATTTGGAGACCGTGGCGTAAGTTCTGATCCGAGAAATAAACCATCCTCAAGCGTCTTAGCTCCCGATTGACGGTTACCGGAAATCAAGTGGGTAGAAAGGTGGTAGTACGGTGAACGAGACTTCGTTCGTGCTTACTTTTCCACGCCACGTTTTGAACGGGAGTGACTTTTAGGGCGGCTTCTGTATAAATGCAATTCAATTTGAATTTGCACTATTCTGTTCTAACCGACTTTTTAAATTGTCAGCATTTTAAAAACAACAATTTGTATTTGTGATCGCTGGAAGTCGTGTCTGCAAATGCGGTTGTTTCAGGAGCTTTAAGCCTGTGAACGCAGGCGTTGGCGACGCGACGAGCAATTCACAAGTGTTCCCATGCAAATCTCTATCCAGCGATGGGAGACGGACGCGCTTCCATTTCATCGGCGTTGAATTGCGAAAAGCGCGAACTTACTAGGCACTGGGATGGGTCAAACAAAGAAACAACTTCCGAATGGTTTTGGCACTTTACCGAGTTCAGGCTTAAACTGAGCAGGCGGGGTAGCTTTGCCTCGGGGGTAACCGCCGTGCCAATCCGACTTGTAGAAATGCCCGCTGAGACCCTACGGAAGTGGCAAGGGATCGTCAACCTCCTTGCCGAAATCATACACGTTCCCTCTGCCTTGATCATGAAGGTCGAATCTCCGAACATCAGGGTGTTCGTGTCGAGCGAGTCGAATGGGAATCCTTATGAACGGGACGAAGTGGCCTATCTCGATGCTGGGCTCTATTGCGAAACGGTGATGAAGACTCGGCAGCCTCTCCTTGTCCCGGACGCACTCCAGGATGAAGAGTGGAGGTCGAATCCCGACGTTAAACTAGGAATGATCTCGTATCTGGGATTCCCGATCGCGTGGCCTGATGGCCAGATATTCGGGACAATTTGCGTTCTCGATGACAAGAGAAACGCTTATAGCGAGCCATACCGGAATTTATTATTGCACTGCCGGGACGTGTTGCAGACTGACTTAAGATTGCTAACAAGCGCGGTGCGGGAAAATGAGGAGCGCTTCCAGCTGGTCGCCAATACCGCTCCTGTGCTGATCTGGATGTCTGGTACAGACAAGATGTGTGACTACTTCAATAAGCCTTGGCTTGAGTTTACGGGTAGGCCCATTGAGCTGGAGTTAGGAAACGGTTGGGCAGAAGGGGTCCACCCGGAAGACTTTAAGGCTTGCCTCGAGACCTATACCACGGCTTTTGATCGTCGTGAGAAGTTCAGTATGGAATATCGGCTCAAGCGTTACGACGGTGAGTATCGATGGATTCTTGACTTTGGGGTGCCAAGAGTCAATCAGGATGGTTCATTTGGCGGTTACATTGGATCGTGTGTCGATATTACTGAGCAAAAGCAGGCCCAACAAGCCCTCTCAGCCGTGAGCCGCAGATTGATTGAGGCTCAGGAGCAGGAACGTGCTCGCATCGCCAGAGAACTTCACGATGACATATGTCAACGTCTCGGACTGTTAGCCATCGAGTTAGACCAACTCCTGCAAAATGCTCCCGACTGGCCTGCCGAAGCCCGTAGCCGTATAGGGGAGTTACTGAAGCAAACCTCCGAGATTGCGACAGATCTCCAATCTTTGTCGCATGAATTGCACTCATCAAGACTCGAACTCTTGGGCGTAGCTGCCTCCATGCGAGCATTATGCAAAGAGTTCGGTGAGAAGCAAAAAGTGGACATTGACTTCCAAACTCACGATTTGCCTAGCCCTTTGCCGCCCGACATTTCGCTGTGCCTCTTCCGAGTTCTGCAAGAAGGCCTCCACAATTCCGCCAAGCACAGCGGGGTACGACACTTTGATGTGTGCCTGTGGGGAACGCCAGGTGAGATGCATCTCACGGTTGGCGATTCCGGCGCGGGCTTTGACACGGAAGCGCCGGAGTCAAGGGCTTGGCCTTACGAGCATGGAAGAACGGTTGAGACTTCTGAACGGAACGTTTTCAGTTGAATCGCACCCAAACCGAGGCACCACGATCCACGCTCGCGTGCCCCTCAGTCGAGTCGCACGAGCATCGGTTTAGGAACACAATGGTTCCTCAACGAATACTAGTCGGTGCCTTACTCCCAAGCTGATGTATGACAGTCTATTCTCCCTCCTCGAGTTTCGCGCCGCGAACGCGATAACAGGTGTCTTCGCTCTCACATTGAAGTTACGGAAGCCGACCAGATGGCTTGACTCCGCGCAAGCAGTCCACCTAAATGTTTGTCTGGGCAACACCGGGTGACGCCGGGCATTGACGCGATACGTTGGTAGTGATGTTTTGAGAACGTGACCTAACGCACTGAGGGGGCAGTATGTCATGCAAGTCGTGCGGGTCAGTCATCCTGAAGAAATTCAGCGCGGAGATATCCATCCATTTCCCCGAACTGAAGAATATTGATAAGCCAGTCGTGTGGGTATTTCCTGAGGTTGTTGTCTGCTTGGATTGTGGCACCTCGGAATTTGCACTGCCGGAAGCTGCCCTGCGCCAACTCGCAAAGGAAGACGCCGCTACCGCAGATTAATCTAGAATTGAGTCTAACTTCTCACTGAGAATAGACGGCTGAGTGTTCCGCACAGATGCTATGGAAAACGTGCTCGTCTTCATCGCCGTGAAAGTTACTTGAGTCGTAGCCACAGAAGATATCCAGCCCAGTTGTCCTGCCTACCTCGTTCCAGAGTTGTTCAAGCCGAATCGCGGCGTCCGCTTTGCCTTCCGCATGCAAGAGGTCCACGGCTTCACCGAACGCAACAACCTGAGGTTGCTTTGATTTCGATGCTTTGGCTGCTGATTCAATGCAGCCACCAATGCGCCTGAAAAATCGAACCGGGTCAGGCAAACCGTTCACCATGATTGCCGAGAGCGTGTCGGTAACATCCAAGGAAATGTAGGTACCCTGTTGAAGCGCGCCATCTGTATCCACTCCCGCTGCCTTCAATCTCTGAAGAAGACTATCCCGGTGTGACTTTGTAGCGAGCACAATCGCCGCGTTACCGGCCTTCAGGGGGGCAGCAATGAAGTGAGTAACACTATCTAGAAGAACCGTGTCATCAGAATAGAATAGAACATCATGGCGGTAAGCGGCTTTCCGCACTGAGGTGTCGGTAAACTGGTGGTCTTTTAAGCTGCTACTGACGAATTGCTTACCCTCCAGCACCGCATCCATGGCAAGCAATAGTTCGCGTCCGGCATCGGTCTTACGAACGTAACCTAACGCACCCATACTGAAAGCCTTTCGGACGACTTCGAGATCACTGTTCTGACTTAGGAAGATAATCTCGGAGTTGGGGGAGCGTTGTCGTATCTGCCTGGCGGCTTCGATTCCATTTAATTTAGGAAGGCCGATGTCCAGCAGAATCAAGTCCGGCTTCAGGTCTTCGGCCTTCCGAACGGCTTCTGGTCCATCCGACGCTTCACCGATGACCTGGCATTCTGGGCGGGATTGAAGCAGCAAACGGACTTGCCGTAGCCAAGCCTTGAAATCGTCAACTACGAGAATGCGAATCAATGACACGTCGCTACTCCGTTTCTGTTTTTGTCAGGCGCGCGGCAACGCAAATTAGTTGCTCGGAATCTCCGAGTCCCTGCGGCTATGAAAGAATCATGGGCCGGAGTAGTTCGGGATAGGCCAACTTACTATCGCATTTGCAGTATTTATAGCAACCCTGTTACCTTCCCATGTCTTAACGGCGTAGTTGTCTTTTCAGGGTCTTTGACAGTTCCAATGGGCGGAAAAGCTCCGTTAATTGCAGCAGTTATAAGCCTCACATGCCAGCCAGGTTGCCGTCGTTGCCTGTGCGCAACCTTGCGAATTCCAGTGTCATTTCGAGGAGAATTGTATTTTTGAAGATTCATGCTTTCCGATTATTACGGGAGAATCATTTCCGTTCAATTGCGTTCTTCAGAAACGAGTTTGTAGCCAAGAAAGAGAACAGTCTGCAACTGGCTTAGTTTCAAGGATTTCACTGCGTAAATAAAGATCCACAGCAAGTTCCGTACATTTCAAATCTATTTCTGTGCAAATCTTGGATTCACGCGATGAAAACAGGTGCGCCCCCGTTTCAACGTGAAGCCTTTGGAGCGACGCAAACGAGAGGTGTATCACTTTTCCCCGCTCTGATCAGCGGCCGGCGAACTGGTTCCTTGTGTTGGTGGAAACCAACAATTCGAGGGAAAGCAAGCTATCAAGGCACTGTCGTTCCGGCGAATTAAATCTATCGCAGCCAAATTCAATCGGCTAAATCCATACGATCGTAAGTCTGCAAGAAACATTTTGAAAATCGAAGACGTTAATTATGCGGATTCTGACTCGAGTAAACCTCTCCGGCAAGTCTTTGGATACGCGATCGAAGGAGACCGAATGCAAATCATAGGATGTGATTTGCACGCTCGCCAGCAGACACTGGCGATGCTCGACACCATCAGTGGAGAAGTGGTGATTCGAACGCTGATGCACGAAGACACCGAAGCGATGAAGCGACACAGCACCGAGCCTGTTGGGGTGAACACCGTGCAGGCCAACGATCGCCGCTTTCACGAAATGCAAACCGTCGCACGGGTGTGCCCGGAGGAGGCCAACACCCTAGAAAAAACTCTTGCAACGGCCGACCTCGTTAGAGATACCCGACAAACAAGGACTTAGCGAGCCAGAATGTCCCAACGGGCCTTCTGACTCGGAATAACTTCCGTTCTTGCCCGTGATCCAGGCGCAATCACTGGAAGCGCTAATAAGGTAACAAGGAGATCACATCACATCTGCATGCGAATCGACTAGGCATGCAGATGAAGATGAAGATGGTTTTAATCTAGAACCTTAAAGCTTGTTAGGATACCTTCATGCTAGGTGTCGTGGTGGCCTATCTCGGGCTGATTGCCACATTTCTTGGTGGCGTATCCCTTCTGCGGCCTCTGACTTTTCTTGCGATTCACTCCCGCCGACAAGCCGCGATGATTCTGGCATTGGGTTTCATAGTAGTTGTGATAGGCGAGTCTCTACCGGCCAAGGAGATACGCGTCGCCACGCCACGCACACAGCTGGACCAGTTTGCGCCCCTATACCAGTTTAGTGAGTTCCACTCCATCCGGATTTCAGCGTCGAAAGCGCAGGTGTATCGCGCTCTCAAGTTAGTGACAGCCGAAGAGATTGTCTTTTTCCGTACACTGACGTGGCTGCGGCGCTTCGGCCGCCCTGGACCAGAAAGTATCCTCAACCCACCCCCGCACGTGCCGCTCCTCGATGTTGCCGCCAAAACATCATTTCTTGTTCTGGCCGACGATCCGGACAGCGAATTTGTTCTGGGAACCCTGGTGGCTGCGCCGCGCGGCTGGCGTCCCCGCAGCAAGCCAACTCCCGACGGCTTCAAGACACTCTTTGTGACTACAAATACCTCCGGCTTCGCTCTTGCCGCGACGAACTTCCGCATTGAGGAGGCGGGTCCCGCTGCGTGCACGCTCTCGACCGAGACTCGCGTCTATGCCACCGACGCATCAACTCGCCGCCGCTTTGCTCTCTATTGGAGGGTGATCTATCCGGGAAGCGCGTTGATCCGCCGCATGTGGCTGCGCGCCATCGCTCGCAAGGCTGAAGCGCGATAGAGACAAACGATTCGAGCCACTGCGCGAAAATGCCAACGAGTTGGGGTCGAACACAACAAGGTAGAAAACTCGGGTTGGGCGAATAAGCACGACCAAATTGTGATTCTCTGCTTTTCATCAACTAGCTTTTGCTAGTGGGGAAAGAGGTCTCGGGAAGAGAGAATGGACCGATATAACAAACTCAAACTGGAAGTTCTAACCTTATTTGCCACGACTCAAAGTGAATGGCTGGGGCCAAATGAAGCGGCGAAAAGGCTTAATTTCTTCCCGGTGCGATCTGCGTGGACATACCTTAAAAGGCCATGGAGTTTCGGTCTGTTAGAACGCCGCTCCCGAGGCCGAGGAACTTTGGAATACCGTATCAGCGAACTAGGAAGATCGCGGTTTCGTTGGCTGCGGTCGCAAGGGCCGTGAGAAGGGGATAATAGGAACAACTTTATCGGTTGGCCGTGCAAATCAGGCACTTGCAAAGAATGAGGGATGTATAATCAAGGGCCAATCATCCGGACCGGCGGGTCGGAGGCCTGTATGCGGCGACCACTTTGCACCGTCCTTGTTTCATTCGTGCTCATCACAAGCCTCTTGGAAGCACAAGAAAGTAAAACCCAGTCGCCCGAAGCTGGTGCACCTACTTCTACTGGTGGTGACGATGCCCAGGTGATAAGTCTCGTGCAGCAGAGCCATGACATAAATCAGCAGTTGCCAGTGAGCGCGCGGTTTTATTTGTTGACTCAGCAAGCTCAACTGGCTTCTCAAATGCGTGTCGACCTTGGTCGGGCGTGGGCCAATGAGCTGTTCACATTATCTCTTCAAGCAAATAGAGACCAACGCTCGGCCGCGCAAGAGTCTTCTCTGAGCATTCTGACAAGGTTAGATCCCGACCGCGCGCTGGTTTTGCTTCACAGCATGACCTTGGAGGAACCGGAGACGTACACGACAATTTCGCCTCCAAAAATGCAACTGGTGCAGCGCGTGTTCAGCGTGTTGGCTGATCGCGATGGCATGAGCGCGATGCCGTCTCTTGAGCAGGAGGCGGCGCTCCTGGGCAGCGAGGGACACTATCCTTATGAGGCTCTGGGGTTTGCCACAATGCGGGCGGTCTCCAAGGACTGGCCCAACGATCGCGCACATGCACTTGAGGGAATCCAATCCGTCTTCGAGCGGGCATTTGGACAATACAGCCAGAGTGGTCATGGATACATCAATGACTGCGAATTTGGAAATATGCTCCAGGTGTTTTCTGCCTACCTGCCAGCCGAATCACTCCGGCCTGCTTTACGCAGGGTAGTGAGGAGTTTGCTCGAGACAGACACCAACAAGTACCACTTTCACGCAGAAGTGAGGACGAACGAGGGCAACAGCGCGACGGTGAATAACGCGATCGATGCAGCCATATTGCATTTCGGCGCTTTGATTAACCGCATTGATCCCGAACTCGCTGAACAGGTGAAATCCACACGACCGGAGCTGAACCCGGCTCTGGAATACGCCAAGGATGGCCGGCAAAGCATGGGCAACTTTGGGCGGGAACCGAAGAACGTTCGCCCACCAGACCCCTCTCGCGAAAGGACCGCGGATGTGCTCACCTTCTCCCATATCAACCCCGACGTAGCCATCGCCAAAGCCGAACAGATGCCGGACGACCACCGGCGTGCGAGTACCATGCTCGAGGTCGCGCGAGTCATTGCGAGCGAGCATCCGGAGCGAGCGGCGGAGTTGATTGTGGAAGTCCAACGTAGAAATAATCCTATTGATGATGAACTGCGACTGAACTTGATTTCTGCCCAGGTCTCTGTCGCCGCTGCGCAGGACAACAAGAATGAATTGCACGAACTGCTGCAGCGCGGGTTTGTGGCGGCTAGCCAAATCATTCTGGAACAGCAAAACACCGGCACCTTACACTTTGTCGACGGTGTGCCATCGCTGGTCCAGATCGGCATTCTGAACGAGCCAAACGCGACGATCAGTTTCCTTCAGAGCCTTTCATCCTCGGACACGAAAGCAGCACTCCTGCTAGAAGCAGCCTGGACATTACACAAACGACAAAGCGACCCTGTCAGTTAAGAACGGGCTTCACATATTTGATTAACGAGCTCTAGGGAAAAGTTCGTACTGGACCGCCCACTCACAATTTGCCCGCGCACGCACACACTCGCCCAGGTGTAGCGTTTTCCCCTCAGCCGTAATACCCCCCACGTTTCTCGACGGGGTAGCGTATGGGGCGGGGAAAAGTGATACAGCTGTTCTGGAGTGCTCTACTGTATGCCGTATGAAACTATAACCATTTAGAAACGTACCATTGACAGGTGCGGCCGCTGGGCTCGAAACTCGTCGAGCTAGGCATCAACCTCGTTCTGGTAGCTGAATCGGGAGCTAAAACGCGCGGAAGATTTTAGCTTGATTTGAGCATGAGGTTCTTACCGTAGCTCGCAAATGCCTAACAGACAAAGAGGATGCATATGACAATGGGAAAAGCTCTTGCGTTCGGCTTGCTGGTAGTTTCGTTTGCTACGCCTTCGTTGGCCCAAAACGCTCCTGCGCACAAGGCAACCACCACAATTCAATGCCGACCTCTCAACGGGTCAAGCACACCTATTCAGTCGGACGAACAGTTGATCGGCGAGCAGATCTGCAAGGCTGTTCCCGTGGCCGTTGCTCAGACGGAATCCACTGCGACAAGTCTTGCTGTGACAACGAATCACGCCGATACGACCAAACCAGATACGGCCACGACAACTGACAAGCCATCTCCCTCGGTAGAACAGGCGCCTGCAACGATCTACTTCTATCGGCCTCGCCGCTTCCAGGGCTCTGCACTCAAGCCCTCGGTGTTCGTAGATGATGCTCGCAGCGGACAACTACATAACGGAGACAGCATCAAGGTTTCCGTACCGCCCGGAAATCATCGCATCTATTCGACTGACAAATCGACCGGCGTCGAACTGAACGCTAAATCCGGTCAAACTTACTACGTGCGCGTTGATATTCAGGTTGGCTTCTGGAAGGGACATGGCGGCGTCACGCTTGTTGATCCGCAAGAAGGTAAATACGAAACGGCACAGGCAGCTCATCAAGGTGCAGATAAAGAGTGAACTGGGAATTAATCTCGTTGGAAGTTGTGCCTCGGATGAATAAAGCTAGCGGTCTTCAGCCGGATAATTCAACGATTCGATAAACGTTCTTCGCCCTGGGGTTCGTGAGTTAGGTCTCGTACTTCAGCAGTCCCATGCACGCCAATTGCGGCAGCTTTCCGATTCCTGCGCAGCTTACTCCTACTCTCAGGGGACTGAATTGGAACATGTTAATTAGATACTAATACTATAGCTAAGGATTAATATATCGGAGAGGTGGCTCATGGCGTTCATAGAATTTACTCGAATTCTTCCGAAGAATAGGAAAGTGAAGTGGTCTGTCAACCCGAACAATGTTGTCCATTTTCAGGAACCGATAGATAACGATCTACAAGCCGGTTGCATCCTGTTTCCCGTGGCTGGAGTGGAAATCTATGTCGCCGAATTATATCAAGACGTAAAAGCGAAGCTTTCAATATCTTGAATTACAAACTCGTCTCATGGCTCGAGGACGGTACATGAGGATATAGGATTACTGCCGTGAAAAATGCTAGGGTTAAAACATATTCGATAGCGCTATCGAACACCTGCTAAAATTTCAACACCATGGCTCATTTGGACCTCTCAGCTACTGTACTAGAGCCGATGGTCATAACATTTAGAGTTGCCGCGTTCTCCGATGAAATTGCATCCTCAATTCTTTCAACGAATAGCTTAAAAGCGTCATCGAGCGGAAGACCCTTGTAAACACCCACCTTGGCTAAAAACTCGAATTGCTCATGCCCCAACATTTGTTCAGTGGAACGGTAGTTTTTCCACTGTTCCCGATAATGAAAAACACTCTCCAACGATACCGCTACAACCACGAACAAGCTGATGACTGTAACAATGGTTCGCATAACTGGATAACCAATCAGATTGTTTATGCTCGTCTCCACATTTACGAGCACTGGAACAATACCGCCAGCAATTACAGTAAATGCCCGCATCCAGAGGTAACGGCCTTTGCAGGAGACTGCTTTCCGGTCATACCAACCCTGAAACTGCTTTACTCGCATTTGAATGTATTGATCGGGAGTCAGATCGGCAGGCACAGTAGACATGGTGGTTGCCCCTTAATCATCGCGATCTCTTTTAAAGTAATTTACCATTGATCACATTTGCGAAAGTCTATGCGGTATCGACATCGGAGTAAAGGAGCAGAGTTGATTGTAGTTACAGAGATCCAAAGGTGTATCACTTTTCCCCGCCTTATAGCCTACCCCCCACGTTTCTTGACCCTATGCTTGGGCGGCAAGTACACTTGTATATTCCGAAAGCTGTTAGATAACGGGCAACCGGCTTGACGAAGACGAATCCACGGCCATCGCAGCAGGGGTAGGTAACCCGCAGCGAACAACTGCGCGAACCTTTTGCTACGAAGTTAGTTTTTGAGTTGGCCGGTCTAAAGGCCGGCCACTACAAGGTCCCGGGAAATTCGTCGGCCGTAACTGGAACCAAGGAGAATTGTTTTGCCAAAGCGTACATTTCAACCGCGGAAGCGCCGCCGCGCCAAGACACACGGATTTCGTTCGCGCATGAAAACGAAAGGTGGCCGCAAAGTGCTTGCCGGCCGCCGCAAGAAGGGCCGTCATAAGCTCATCCCCTAGTCCGAACGATCGGCAGCAACCATTGCCGGCGGAAGACGGGCTGAAGTTTCCACGCGAAGCGCGCCTGGTGCGGAAGAGCGAGTATGACTCGGTATACCGCAACGGGAAACGCCGGTCGAGTTCCCACTTCACTCTGTTTGTGCGTCCTAATGATTTGCCGCTGAGCCGCTTCGGATTCAGCATCAAGAAAGCGTTGGGAGGGGCGGTGTTACGCAACCGCATTCGCCGCCGATTGCGCGAGATGGTTCGTTGCCACCGGCAGGAGATACCCGCAGGATGGGACTTTGTGATGCATCCAAAAAGCACGGTAGCGACGGCGCCGATGCCTGCGTTGACTGCAGAACTGTTGCGGCTGGTAAAGAATCTGTGAGTGATTCCCTGAATTCCAACTCGAACAATTTGCCGGACTCTTCCACGTTGAACGAGCCGAAGGGCGCGGGCGTGCGCGCGGCGCTGTTTGCGCTGAGCGTCTACAAGTCTTACCTGTCGGTATTGTTTGCGGGGACCTGCCGGTTTGAGCCGACCTGCTCTCGGTATGCCTACGAAGCAATTGAACGGTTTGGTGTGTGGCGCGGAGTGTGGCTGGGGACGAAGCGATTGGCACGCTGTCATCCGCTGTCTGGGAAATTTGGATTTGATCCGGTACCGGAGAAATGGGAACAGATGCATACGAATGCCGCAAGAACTGCCGAAACGCACGAGGTGCGCCCGTGAGCACGCCTCCAATGAATGTGCTGCCACCGGGTGGACCGGGCAAGGAAAAGTTGTCGCCGGATTTGCGATTCCTGCTGGCTTCGTTGCTGTGCGTAGTGGTGTTCCTGGTGTACATGCGGTTCTTTGGGCCCAAGCCACCGGCCAGTGTGCCTCAACCAAACAAGGCAGCGCAAACCGCGCCGTTAACTCCGGGGACCGGGAGTCCCGCTGAAACGACAGCTTCGTCGCCTGCTTCCACGCCTTCTTCAATTGTGGCTGCTAAACCTGTTTCCGCGGTTCCTGCCACAGCGGATTCGCAAGAACGTAGCGTAGTGGTGGAAAACGCCTTGTATCGGGTGGAATTTTCCAATCGCGGAGCAGTGGTTAAGAGCTGGCAACTGAAAAAATACAAGGACGACAACACGGACGAAAAAGGCAACCGCAATCAGCGGACTCTGGATCTCGTCAATCCGAGTCTTTATCACGAGGCAGGCGGCTGGCCCTTCTCGCTGACATTTGATGACCCGCAACTGGAGACGGCTGCAAATTCCGCGCTCTACAAAATTTCCGGCGACAGCAATTCCCTGACGGCACCGGCGGATTTGAAATTCACATGGAGTGACGGCCACCTGGAAGTGACTAAGACGTTTCACTTCGATCATTCGTATGTGGTGAACGTGGAAACGACGACTACCTACAATGGCGCTCATGTACTGGCGGGACTTGCGTGGCGAGGATGGTTCGGCGATTGGACAGTGACTGATCCGGCCCCTTCGGCGACGATCAACACGTTTTACAGCGAAAACGGAAAACTCTCCTCGTTTCTGGCCAAGAAATTGGATGGGCCCGAAAAGTGGGGGAACGTCTGGCAGGGTGGGAAGACATTCACAGGCATTGAGGACCGCTATTTCACGGCAGTGTTTCTGGCGCCGAGCGACGCAATGTCGACGCCGCTGCAAACGCGTTATTGGAAGGTGTGGTCAACGCGAAAAGTGAAGGGCAAAGAGCAGTCGGAACCCATCCCGGAAGTGGCAACAGCTACCACCGCACCAACAATGAAGATGCGCGTGTTTGTGGGGCCAAAAGATTACGACGACTTGAAAGCGATGCGCCCGCCACTGAGTTCCCTTGTGCAGTTCGGGTGGATGGAATTCATTGCCGACCCACTGTTCCATGCGCTGAAGTGGCTGCACACCTACGTGCCGAACTGGGGCTGGGCGATTGTAGTGCTAACGCTTGTAATCAACATGCTGCTCTTCCCCCTGCGCATCTCCAGCTACAAAACCACGATGAAAATGCAGCGTGTGGGCCCGGAAATCAAGCAGATCCAGGAAAAATACAAAAAGTACAAGATGAACGACCCGCGGAAAGCGGAAATGAACAAGGAAGTAATGGCGGTGTATTCGCGCGAGGGGATCAATCCCGTGGGCGGTTGCTTCCAGATGTTTTTGCAGATGCCGATCTGGTTTGGATTAAACTCCGCGCTGCGCGGAACAATCGAGTTGCGGCACGCGAGCTGGCTCTGGATCCGCGATCTGGCTTCCGCGGACCCTTTCTACGTCTTGCCGATTGTGGTGGGGGTGACCATGTACCTGGTGTCGAAAATGACGCCCATGACGACAACCGACCCGCAGCAGGCACAGATGATGAAAATCATGCCGATCAGCTTCGCCGTAATGTTTGTAGTTTTTCCGTTTTCAAGCGGTCTGGCGTTGTATATTCTCACCAGCAGTTTGGTGGGTATCCTCCAGCAGTGGTATCTCAACCGGACCCATCCGCTCCCTGCCCAAACCAAGCTAGCCCGCGCCAAGAAGTAGATCGCCTTCCGGAGCGAATCCGGGGTGGTTGTGGGGACAGGCCTAAAATGACAAAACAACTGGTACACGAAGGGAAGTTGGATCGTTCTGCGGCTGCCGAGGAGTTACTCTCGTTTCTGGAAAAGATGATCCTTGCGGGTGGATTTGAGCTACGCGTAAGGATGCAGGTGGCGGAAACGGCTGGCAGCAGCGAGCAGGGTGAAGCGGAAGTCCTGGCTGATCTGGATGGCAAAGACAAGGAACTGCTGCTAGCACGAAACGGAGAAGTGTTAAAGGCACTGGAACATCTGGCGTTTCGGGCGCTGGGGTTGGAGCCGGCGCTCCACGACAAGATCCACCTGGATAGCGGCGGCTATCGCGCGATGCGATTCGAAGAACTGAAAATGACGGCGCGGGTAGCTGCGGAACGGGTACAGACCTCCACACAACCCTTCCAGCTGAATCCCATGTCGTCTCGAGAGCGTCGAATCGTGCATTTAGCTCTGAAGGACATGCCGGGCGTGCGGACTGAAAGCATCGGGACAGGCGAAGAACGGCAAGTAGTGATCCACGCGGTGAAAAGCGATCCCACGCCACCTAAAAAGTAAGGCCACTAGTTCCCCTTAGCGCTTGACCCAGCCCTGTTCTAATACCTCTCCCGTGGCCGAAAATCGGATGCGATAGGTAAAAGAAGCGGGGCGATCTTTGCGGATTTGCGGGAAGCGAAGGTCGGAGAATTCAACCACGACGACCGTTCCTTCCTTGTGAAAGTGCGTTACGGGAAATCTTGCAAACCACAGAACCTTTTGCACTTCGGGGAGATTGCGCGCCTGATCGATGAACGAATTCGGGAAAGCATCGGGATAATATTTGTGCTGGATTACGTCGGGATCGGAAAAGGTAGCGTTGAAGAGGCCCTTGCTAAGGAAGCCCTCGCTGAGATCCATGCTCATTTCATAGACCCCGCGCGGCCCGCGGATTAGTCCATCCCAATGCCAAAAGGAGGGTGGCAGGGGAAGTGCGCCGATGCTTTCTACCTGGACATTCGCGCGGCGGGCAAAATCCTCAATGCGGTGAAGAGCAACGTGGTGTGCGTAAGTGGCAGCGAGGAGATAAGCGCAAGCCAGCGCTAGACCTGTACGATTCCAGACCGCATACGGGGTTCGCTCGCCCCAACCGGTAAGCGCGGGCCAGAGAAAGAGCACAGCAAAGAGGAGTGTAGCAACGAGTATGGCAGCGTCAGATATCGGCGCGCCGACAATTTGCGCAATTTTGGAGATAAGAAATGGGGCGGGCGTAAAGATCAGCCACATGATCAGGGCGCGGCGGCGAAGGTGTGCGGGATTCTCAAAGGACCACGCAAGCAATTGTGGGATGAGGAGTAGGGCGGTAAAAGTGAAATCGACAATGAAAAGAACATCCCAGGCGGGACGAGACCATTGTAGTGGGGACCAGATCATGGTGCCAAAGGTGGTAATGAGGTCGAGAAAAATGTGACTGAGAAGGCCAACGGCCCAGGTGCCGCACAGGATAGAAAAAGAAGGTGCATTCCATTTTCGCCAGCGGGCAATTTGCAGAGTGATGACGGCCAATAGAATGGTCCAAATCGGAAGACAGATGAGCGAATGAGTGATGCTGCGATGCCAAGTGAGCATGAGCAAGGGATCACTGGAGAAAAAATCGCGGAAGACGTCCGAGTCAGGAAAGATGGCGCCGAGCATGAGCGACCAGGAGATGATGCGGCGCTTCGTGACGGGTAGTGGGGAGAAGAGATCGTCACCGCCGAAAGCAGCTTTGGCGATGAGCGCGCCTGCAATGCCGTGAGTAATCGTGTCCATGGTGGCCGGTCTTCTGGCGCTTAAATCACAGAAATGAGAGGTGAGGTTTTTGGAATAACTCGACCGATGCATGCGACGGAAACGCCTTGGCTCTTCAAGAGTCCGATAGCTTTTTCGACAAAGTTTGGCGCGATAGCAACCAGCAAGCCGCCGGCAGTTTGCGGGTCGAACAACAAGGCGCGATTTTCCTGCGGCACATTCTCAGCGAAGGCAACGCAATCACCTATGAAATCGCGGTTGTTGTTGAGACCACCGGGAATCATGCCGGCGCGAACGGCGTCGAGCGCGCCTGGAAGAACAGGAATCGACTGGTAGTTGAGTTCGAGAGAAACGGGCTGCAGTCCGGCCGCGGGATCACCAAGGGCCATTTCTCTGGCGTGGCCAAGCAAACTGAATCCAGTGACATCAGTTACGGCATGGATGCACTGCGTATTGGTTTCAAGCTCGAGAGCGCGCAAGGCCTGGGCCGCGGCTCGATTCAGAGTGGTCATGGAAACAATGGCGGCATCGAGAGCTGTCTTTTCGATTTGATTGCTCTTTGTGGCGGTGGAGAGCACGCCGGTGCCAATGGATTTTGTGAACAAAAGAATGTCATTTGTGTGCGCGCCGACATTTCGCCAGATTTGTCGGGGATTGATGACCCCGGTTACGGCGTAGCCGAAAATAATGTCGTCGTTACGAATGGAATGACCACCGATGACGCTGCACTGCGCTTCGCCCATTTTGTCGAGGCCACCGCGAATGATCTGCTCGAGGATCTTTATGTCGCCCTTGGCTGGAAAACCCACCAGGGAAAGTGCGGAGATTGGGCGGCCGCCCATAGCGTATATATCGCTGAGAGAGTTGGTGGCGGCGATCTTGCCGAAGATGAAAGGATCATCCGCGATGGGCGTGAAGAAATCGACGGTCTGCACTATGGCAAGATTCTCTTCGAGTTGATAGACACCGGCATCATCATTAGTGCCGAAACCAACAAGCACGTTGGGATCGCTGGGGGCTGGCAGACCTCGCAGAATGGAGTCCAGGATGCCGGGACTCAATTTGGCCGCGCATCCGGCGGCTTTCACCATGGTTGTGAGTCTTACGGGGTCCGACACTGCGCACCTCCCTTTCGATCGATTTGATTATAGCGATGACAGCAAAGTTGCGCTTGCAATGATGGAACACGTGGCCATCGGGACATCTTGCGCACAGCGCGTGATAATGTTGATATCGAAAATGCCTTGGGACTTCTGGTTAATTTTCGCATTCATTGGCGTGGTGATTCCGTGGCGAGGCCGCGCGCGGCTGCGGCACCTGCTCATGCTGCCGAGCGTAGGCACGAAAGAGAAGATTGTTCTTTACGCAACGACAATCGGGTTTCAATGGGTACTGGCCATGGTGGTTGCATGGCGAGCTCTGGCACGTGGAATGACCGGCAAGGAGTTGGGACTCTCACAAATCAATTTGCTGGAGACTTTGCTTCCGGGGCTGGTGGGAGCGGTCGTACTTGGAGGGCTACATTGGCTGAACCTGCGGAGAGTTGGAAAGATGGAAGGTCCCGCGCCAGAGTTGATGAGAAGCATTGCCGCTCGGGTGCTGCCGAATAATCTCCTCGAGTTCTTGCCGTACTGCGCACTTGCGATTACAGCCGGGGTCTGCGAGGAGTTCTTGTACCGAGGATTTGCGATGGCAGCGTTGGTACGCGCGGGGTTGCCGATCTGGATTGTGGTGCTGCTCACAGCGGTACTGTTTGGATTGGCGCATACTTACCAGGGAAAGAGTGGAGTGGCAGGGACATCGTTGATGGGAATCGTGTTTGGGGGGTTCCGGATTTTGACCGACAGCCTGGTTCCTGTAACGCTTTGGCATGCGACGGTAGATATTGTGGCGGGAATTGCCGGGCGGAAGTATCTTCTGCATGGCCATGATGAGGCACAAATGGCGCCAAATCAAGGGATTACAGGATAGTTACCGATATGTCAACAAAAGTCGATAAGGCACTTACCGCGGAGACCATCAAGCAATCTCTTGCTTCATTTGGCGTGCCTGTGAATGATGAGCAAGTCTTTTCTATTCAACAATATATACGGATATTGCTGCAGTGGAATGAGAAGCTGAATTTGACGGCGATTCGCGACCCCCTGGAGATACTAGTTCGTCACTTCTGCGAATCCATGTTTGGGGCAGTCGCTGTTCCAGATTTGGATGGTCGGCTCGCCGACATTGGCTCTGGACCTGGTTTCCCAGGCATTCCGCTGAAGATTATGAAGCCCGATTTGGAGCTGTTCTTAGTGGAATCAAATATCAAGAAGGGGACATTCTTGGCGGAAGTATCTCGAGAATTGGGACTTAAGGGAGCGAGGGTGCTGATCAACCGGTACGAGGATTTGGCGGAAGAGGTTGCGCCACTGGATTATGTGTGCTCTCGCGCATTGGGGGAATTCGAGACATTCTTGAATTGGGCTGGATCGGAGCGAGTGTCGGCGGGAACAGCAATTCTCTGGATCGGGGGACGTGATCTGGAAGAAATAAAGAGAGTGAGCAGTTGGGAATGGCAGGAGCCAATCCCCGTACCGCAGTCGCTGCGGAGGTATTTGCTAGTAGGCAAGAAGAAGGAAGCATGAGTCGGCGCGACGATAACAAAATAAAAGACTTCCCCAAAAACTCTCTCTGAATCGATCCGAATCCCTTCAATTCTCTTCATCTCTGTATTTTCCTAGGACAATTCTCCTTTCTTCGAATGTTCCACGTGAAACAATGCCACTTTACTTCTCTATTTTCTTTAAGATAACGCGATGGTTCTGTTCCACGTGGAACAGAAAGTTCAGATTAGTGAGGAGATTCGCAAATTCGCTATGCACCTGTTCCACGTGAAACAAAGACCTCTGAATAGTTCTGGACGAGTTGTCGTGGAAAATGAGGCGAGCCTCGGATTGTTTCACGTGGAACGGAAGTTCATTCGAGTCGGAGACGAACCGTGGCAGCGCGAGTTGAGTGCTCTTTGAAACGAGGTTTTCCTACTTTCCAACAGGAAATCCGCTGAGTATCCCGGTGGTTCCACGTGAAACATCTTGCGTCCGGGAATCGCCTCTGCTATTTTTCGTTGGTTGGGAGAGTGTCTTGGCCCGGGTCATCGCGATTGCAAATCAAAAGGGTGGAGTAGGTAAGACCACGACAGCAGTGAACCTGGCAGCTTGCCTAGCTGCCGCTGAACAACCAACACTTCTTGTAGACTGCGATTCTCAGGCAAACGCGACAGCGGCTATCGGATTTGCAAAAGATCCTTCACGAAAGACTGTCTACCACGCGCTGATCTTAAATGAGCCATTTGAGAAAATCGTACAGAAGTCGCAAGTGGAGGGGTTAGATGTCGTCCCCGCCGACAAAAACCTTGCCGGGGCGGCGGTTGAGCTAGTTCTGGCAGAGAATCGTGAATACAAACTGCAAGGTTTTCTGAAATCTCCCCGAGACAATTATAAGTTCGTTGTGCTGGATTGTCCGCCGGCTTTGGATCTGTTGACGCTAAACGCGCTTGTGGCAGCGGATGCCGTCATTGTGCCCATTCAGTGCGAGTACCTGGCCCTTGAAGGTGTGTCAGAATTGTTGGACACACTCATGCGGATTCGGCGAACTTTGAATCCAAGACTGGAAATTGAAGGGATTGTGCTGACGATGTATGACGAGCGGCTGACGTTATCACGCCAAGTCGCAACGGATTTGCGGAGCTTTTTTGGTGCGCAGGTATTTGAAAGCCTGATTCCGCGCAATGTCCGGCTGGCAGAAGCACCAAGCTTTGGTAAGCCTATTATTTTCTATGATATACATAGTAAGGGCGCAGAGGGGTACACTCAGCTAGCCCAGGAGGTAATCAATAATGCCGAGAAACGCCTTGGGACGGGGGCTCGGAGCGCTCATTCGGGAGCCTGAGCCGCAGACTCCAGCGCCAACAGCGAATTCAGGGAGTGTGGTGACGTCCGGAGGAGCTGCTACAGGCGTAGCGCCTGCACCGATACAGCCTCCAGCCGCACCGGTGGTCTACCACGGACCACAAGAAGTCGACATCGATCTGATTGAGCCAAGTCCTTATCAACCGCGGACGACGTTTCGCGAAGAGGCGTTGGATGAACTAGCCAGATCTATTCAAGCGAGCGGCATTATTCAGCCGCTTGTACTGCGACCGATTGGGAATCGATTTCAGCTGATTGCCGGCGAACGGCGGTGGCGTGCGGCGCAGCGTGCGGGTCTCAAGAAAGTCTCGTCGATCGTCAAGAACGTGCCAGACGAGTTGGCACTGGAGATGACGCTGGTGGAAAACATCCAGCGCGAAGATCTCAATGCCATGGAACAGGCCCGGGCATTTGAACGTTTGATGGACGAATTTCAGTTGACACAGGAATCCGTTGCAGAGCGGACAGGAAAAGATCGCGCTACGGTGGCAAACGCGATTCGACTTCTGAAACTGGAAACAACGATTCAGGAATGGATTGAAGAAGGAAAGCTGACTGCCGGACACGGCCGAGCCCTGCTGGCAGTGCCGGAGTCGCAACTGCGGATGCGCTACGCGCAACGAGCGGCGCGTGGAGGCCTGACAGTCCGGCAGATCGAGCGACTGGCTTCTCGCCGTTCGCGCAACGCCAAAGCCGCACCTGAGGCAGTGGCCGATCCCAACGTTCGTGAAGCAATCGAAGAACTGCAAAGACACCTGGGGACGAAGGTACTTCTCCGACAGAAAACGAAGGTGCGGCCGGGGCAATTAATTCTGGAGTATTACGACGAAGGTCAGCTGATGGGGATTTACGATCGGCTGATGAAGTAGAGTGCGTCTGGCGCGACTGGACGTTGGGTCAGGGCTTTCATTCGACAACTCCTGCGGCAAGCTTCATTGACTTGTGGTGACACACAGCTAAAGTGGAGTTGTATTCATTGGGGGAATTTTCATGGCGTGGAATTGGCCAAGTTCACCGAAAAACGGCGGCGGCGAAGAGTGGACAGGATTCATCGACCAGGGCGTGTCGCTTGAAGGAACACTTACGGTCACAGGCACCTTTCGCATTGACGGACACATGAGGGGAAACATCATCTCTGAACAGACCGTGATTCTGGGAGAGAACGCAAAAGTTGAAGGACAGATCGAAGGAAATCGCGTGGTGATCGCTGGACGCTTTGATGGAGTTATTTTCGCGAAGGGCCGCGTGGAAATTCAGCCGAAGGGTGTAGTTACGGGCGAAGTACATGCGCCGTGCATGGTTGTAGATCCTGGCGGGATATTCGATGGTCGCTGCCACATGCTAGCCGCATCGGATGCAACGGCAGGGGTAACAATACCGATAAGAGCTGTGAGCAACGGGTAGATTGCATTCCGTCAGCTTTAGACCATTGCTGGTCGAGGCCTAACCGATAAATTACATAAAACAGGTTAATTATTTCCTGCAGCTTCTTCACAGCGGTGGATTCCCCAGTGAGCAGTTTTCTCGGCAAACCAGCCTCGGAATGACCTTCGAGATTAGAGGCAGGATTTAAGGCAGTCTAGGCAGGGACTGTTTGCAGGAGTCTCTTTGCGTCCTCGATTCCGGTGCGAATGTTCTTCTCCCAATCCAAATGAGGCACGGAAGATCGGGCCGCTGCTTCGTAGAAGCGGAGTGCCTCTGACGGGCGGTTGAGCTTCTTCAGTGATAGACGACCGGCGGCAATGAGCGCCAAGAGAGACGGCCGATCCTTTGGATAAGCGTTGGCGAGCTTTTCGTATTCTTCCATGGCGCGCGTGTAATCCTCTTTGCTCTCGGCGATACGGCAAAGTTCAAGCCAAATGGAAGCAGGCAAGGAATCCCCACCTGCATTTGAGAATTCCTCGAAGGATTGCCAAGCGCCATCAAGGTCGTGTGTTTTCCATCGAAATTCGCAAAGCTGAGCCATCGTTTTGAAATACGAGAAACGATCACCGCGTCGCCAATAAACCTGCTGGAGCAGGTTCAAGGCTTCGAAGGTAGGAGGATGGGCGGCTAGATACTTTGCAAGCTGTGTGGACGCGTCCTCGAGTTTGCCATGTTCGATGAGCTCGTTGGCCATGACGATTTCGGGGGAGGTGCTCCAACCAATTTTGGACTCGATCTTTTGGTTGGCTTGCTGTTCGAGGCCCGAGCGTTGAATTCCATAGGCACCGGCCATGCCGAAGAGGAACCCTCCCACATGAGCCCAGTGGGCAACGGGGGAAGCGGAACCAAGGGCGGAACCGTAGAAGAACTCCATGGCCAGCCAGAGTGGGAGCAGCCAGTAAGCTGGGGCATTGAACTTGTAGCGCATGAAGAAGGCATAGAAGGCCATCTCGATTTTGAGTTTGGGAAAGCGGACGAGGAAGGCACCCATTAATCCCGCGACTGCGCCGGACGCGCCTACCAGCGGCATCAAGCTGCCGGGGGCGGACCAGGCATAAAACTGGAGTGCAGCCGCACCGGCGACAAGATAGAAAATCGGATAGATGACGCGGCCCCAAGTGTCTTCCAGAATGAATCCCGCGAGCCAGAGAAACCAGAGATTGCCGATGAGGTGAAGCCAGCCACCATGCAGGAAATTGGCGGTGACGTAGGAGAGCGCGCGGGGATGAGCAGGAATGAAGGCGTAGCGTTCGAGAAGAGATGCATTCTGTTCCGCGGCAAAGTCGGCGGACAGTTTGTCCATCTCTTCCTGTAAGCGCTCGGGGTCGTCAAGCCGACGAAAGATGCCGTCCCACTCATCGTGAACGGGGCGGTTCGGGGAGTTGATCTGCTCCCAACTGCTGCCGACGGATTTCTTCAGTTGAGCGATGAACTCGCCGGCTTCAGGGCCGGGCTTGAGGTCGGGATGGGAAGCAGCGAGCAGGACCAAGTGGATGCGCGTGGTGGAAGCCTGAGCGAGCTGCTGGTCGATAGTCCAATGCGTGAAAAGAAAGACGACGATGTTGAGGCCAATGATGGCAAAGGTGAAGTAAGGCCAGCGGCGACCTTCCATTCGTTCATGTCGCAGAGGTATGAGCAAAGGGCCTCCTGGTCAGTGCGCCGCATCATTCGAAAAGAAACAGCAATATGTAGAATAGAGCGGCCTAGGGAGACAGAGAGGTGGCCTGAAGTACAGGTGATGCTAAACGGTTAAAGTGGCTTTCAGGGTACTGCGAGCAGCTACGCTGGCGAAGGAGGGCGCAGCGAGGAGAATGGGGCTACGGTTTGACAGCGCAAGAGTGGCCGACTATCTTTCGAGAAGTGTGAAAGCGAGGCAGAGCGAATGAAGGTCCTAGTGATTGGCGGAGGCGGACGAGAGCACGCGCTGGTTTGGAAGCTAGGGCAAAGTTCGCGCGTGGAGAAGATCTGGTGTGCACCGGGAAACGGCGGAATTGCGAGCGAAGCCGAATGCGTCGCGGTGGATTCGGGAGATGTCGATGCGCTGGTGAAACTGGCGGAGGAACTGAGACCGGATTTAACGGTGGTGGGACCGGAGTTGCCGCTGGTGAATGGGCTGGTGGATGCGTTCGAAAAGCGAGGATGGCCGATCGTGGGGCCCACGAAACAGGCAGCGCATCTGGAGGGCAGTAAGATCTTCACGAAAGAGTTTTTGGAGCGGCACGGGATTCCTACTGCGGCGATGTATGGGGCTTACGATTCGCCGGGTGATGCATACGGAGCGCTGTGTGCGGTGGATTGGCCGGTGGTGATGAAGGCCGATGGATTGTGCGCGGGGAAAGGCGTGTTTCTGGCGGGGAATCCGGATGAGGCGACGGACTTTATTGAGCGTGTGCTGGAGAAACATGAGTTGGGTGAAGGCGGCAAACGGGTGATGTTGGAGGAGACGCTAGTTGGAGACGAGCTTTCCTTCATTCTGCTGACCGATGGCAAGCGGTACGCGACGATGGTGCCCACTCGAGACCACAAGCGTGTGTTTGACAAGAATGAAGGGCCGAACACGGGTGGGATGGGGGCGTATTCCTCGGATGAATTGTTGCCGGAGAGTTTACGGGAGACGATCACAGCGAAAATTGTGGAGCCGACGCTGCAAGGATTGGCGACTGACGGTATTCGGTACCAGGGATTCTTATATGTGGGGTTAATGCTGACGAAGGACGGGCCGAAGGTGCTTGAGTTCAATTGCCGGCTGGGCGATCCGGAGACGCAGGCGATAGTGGCGCGTATGGATTTTGATCTGGCGGAGGTACTGGCGGATGTAGCGGGGGAAAAGTTGGAGCCCTCGAAACTGAAATGGAAGGCAGGAGCCAGCGCTTGCGTGGTGGTGGCTTCAGGCGGATATCCGGGAAAATTCGCGAGCGGGAAAGTAGTTCACGGATTGCAGGAAGCGGCAAAGGTGGCGGATGTGAAAGTGTTGCATGCGGGGACGAAAAAATCAGGCGAGAATATACTTACTTCCGGTGGACGTATACTTGGAGTTACGGCGAGTGGTGGAACGCTGGATGCGGCATTGAAGAAGGTGTACGAGGCTTGCGGAAGGATTTCGTTTGAGGGAATGCATTACCGGCGCGACATCGGGAAGCACTACGAGCAGGGTAAAGCGGCGGGAGATGCAGCGCGTGGGTAGAGTTTTGCATTTGTTCCGTGCACCCAAGAAACGGGCACCTATGGAAGAGCTTTCCAGTGCCCTCGTGATCGAGAATGCAGGATTGGAAGGGTGCACGCACGCTAGGCCAAATGGAAGGCGCCAGGTGCTCCTGGTGGATGTGGAGACGCTGCGGAAGTTTGCGTTGGTGCCGGGGATTATTCGCGAAAACATCACAACCGAAGGGCTGGACGTGAATGCGTTGCCAGTGGGACAAAAGCTGCGCGTGGGCGAAGTCGAGCTGGCAGTGAGTTTGGTGTGTGAACCTTGCGAGCAGATTGAGGCGTTGCGGGCGGGATTGCAGGAGGCGATGGTGGGGCAGCGCGGGATGCTGTGCAGAGTGGTGAGTGGCGGGACGGTGAAGGTGGGGGATGAGATTCAAGTGGGGTGAGACGCTCACCTGATGAGTCACATACAGGTCGCAAGAAGTCATGCCAGCTTCCTGGTCTGAGTAACCCATGCGCCGGAAGTCAGAATAAAAGAGAAGGAAAATAGGTCGTACTCTCTGGGAGTATTCAGTTTTGTTCGCTCTGAGCGTGTTCTCTTACCTGTTGGCCCGAGAAATACCTAACCGCGAAATGCCGTCTCAGAGAGCGACCGCTACACAAGCGAGGAAATACAACAGCGTTAGTGATTTGGAGGAGTGGGTTTGCGGCGGAGGGTGGGGGCATCGGGAGGACGGTTTTTGTCCTGGCCTTCAGCCTTCCTTTCTAGATCAACGGACTCATCCGGGGGAACGACCCAGCGGAAGCCAGAGTCTTCGCCTAGTGTGGCTTGGATGAAGCGGGCGTCGCCGGCGAGGATAGGCAGGATGGCGCGTAGGAAATCAGAGGCGTCCTCGGTGACGGCTTTATTGGCCTGGCCATGTTCGATGAGTTCGGCGAGTTTGTTGAAGCGGGGTTCGGAAGCGCGTATCTTGGCGATGCGCGGATCGCTTTGTTGGAGCAGACCCACCAATGGGACGGCTGGTAGATCATCAGGGAAGCGAATCTCCAAAAGATTGCGCGGCGTGTGTTTCTCCGGGGGATAGAGTTGAGTGAAGCGCGGGCGCAGGACGTGGGTTTGCAGATAGTCGTCCTTGCTGCCAGCCTGATTTTGTTCGACGCGATATTCTAAGGTCCAGATTTCCGGGCCGTAACCTTGTGGGCCGTAGCCGATCAGGACAATCTCGAGAAGAGGCTCATCGGGCTTCAGGTCAATTCTGTGGTGTAGCTGAGTGACGAGGGGGCGAAGCTTTTCAAGGAAGCCGACACCGATTTGCTCGAGGTCGGTCTCGGGAGCATCGGCCACTTTGTAGCGAGGGTCGGCATTGTAAACGTGCTCCGTGTCCATGTCGAGGCGAATGGGTTTGGGTGCGGCGGGGAGTTGCCACTCGGAGGCGCCGAAGAAGACGGCGATGTGGCCGCGGTCAATTTGCGAAACGCGCGGCGGAACGGACGTGGCTTCCAACGGATGATTGATGGCTCCAAAGACAATGGCGTCTCTGGTGACGTGAATAATCATGCGGCCGCCAGCCAGATTGGCTACGATTTCGTCTTCCTGAGCAAGCGCCGGAGCGGTCAAGAGAAAAAGAGTGCCTAGAAGCGCAAGCAGGAGACGCATGGAGACGTGGTCCTTTGGCCGGCGGAAGAGGCCGGAAACTGGAGACTAACATAATTGGAAGGGTGGCTGAGGCATGGAACGAGACGGGGAAGAAAAGGCCTTCAACAGAGGACACAGTGTTCAGTCATGAAGAGGCATTCAAAATGAAAGTGATTTTGTTTGGGGTTACGGGAATGGTGGGGCAGGGAGTGTTGCGGGAATGCCTATTGGACCCTGAGGTGGAGACCGTTTTGGCGATCGGGCGGAGCCGGAGCGGCCAGCAGAATGCCAAATTGCAGGAGATCGTGCACAAAGATCTCTTGGATTATTCGTCGCTAGAGGGACAGCTGACGGGATATGACGCATGTTTCTTTTGCTTGGGAGTTTCAGCGGTAGGTATGACGGAGGAGGAATACACGCGTGTGACGTACGGATACACGATGGCGGCAGCAGGGATACTGGCGAAATTGAATCCACAAATGACGTTCCTATATGTGAGTGGGGCAGGAACGGACAGTTCAGAGAAGGGCCGTTCGATGTGGGCTCGCGTAAAGGGAAAAACGGAAAACGATTTGCTGCGGCTGCCGTTCAAAGCGGCGTATATGGTACGGCCAGGGTATATACAGCCGATGCATGGGATACGGTCGAAGACCGGATGGTATCAAACGATGTATACGGTAATGGCGCCGTTGTATCCGTTGTGGAATGTGGTGCTGCCGAACTATGTGACCACTACAGAGAAGTTGGGGCGGGCGATGATTGCGGTTGCAAAGAATGGGGCGGCGAAAAGGATTCTGGAAAATAAGGATATTAATGCGTCTGGGTGAGACGGGCAGAAAAGAAAAGGCATTCACCACAGCGGACACAGAGAGCACAGAAGAAGCGAAATCGGGGCATCGATTTCCTGAATGGTCTGTGGTTGCCACGATCCCTCCACTACGGCCGAACAGAAGGCGTCCGGCTTTCGGTCTGGATGACAGACAGAGGAAGCGGAGTGGGTTTCGGTGGGTGGGGAGTTCCGGTAAACTAAAGAATTAGAAAGCATGAGGCGGAAGGGACTATGGGACTGCGAAAACTGAAGAGCATTAAACACAATGGGAAAAGCGTGAAAGCAATTCTGGAGGCCCACGCGGCGTTTTTTGCCGGGAAAGACGGCGGAGCGCGGGCAAATCTGGAGGGCGCGGATTTGTCGGGGGCGGATTTGTCTAAAGCAAACCTGGCCGGAGCGATTTTGCGGCGTACGAATCTGGAAAAGAGCGATCTGCGAGGGGCGCGGTTGCCGGGAGCGGACTTAACAGGCGCGAACCTGCGCAAAGCGGATCTGCGGAATACGGATATGACCGAAGCAGCATTGCCAGGGGCGGATTTGCGAGAGGCTCAGGCGAGCGGAGTGGAGTTTTTCAGGTGCGATCTGTCGAATGCAAATTTCGAGAAGGCCTTGTTGCGAAATGCGAACTTTCGGAATGCAATGGTGGATGGAGCGAAGTTCGCCGGTGCGGACATGGGCGTGACGATCTTGCGGGAGACGGATTTGAGCAAGGTGGATTTGTCGGGAGTGGATTTGTCGACGACGTTGCTGCCCGTCGGATATGCAGCGAAGCGGTAAGGAGTGCACATGGAAGGGGTCACGATAACAGTTCAGGTTGAGGTCCTTCGGCCGGAAACAGCGCGGACTCAGGACGACACCAAATTCAAGAGTGCTGACATAAAAACCGGCGCTACAAGTTAGAGTGGCAAGCTTTGGCCCAGGTGGAAAAAAGGCTCACCGCATGGTAGCTTCACGCAAAGTCAGGAACAACGAAAATCCGTGGCAACAACCCTGAGACAACTCGATCAGCCGGGAGTGCGGGAACGCGTCTTGGAAGTTGTCCGCGGACTGCTGGAAGAATTGGGCAGTCATGGCGCTGTGGCGGAGTTGAGCGTCACATCGAATCTGGACCGTGATTTAGGGCTGGGAAGTTTAGAGCGCGTGGAATTGTTGACGCGACTGGAGCACGAATTTGATCTGCGATTGCCAGATACGCTGACTGCGGAGGCGAGTACTCCCGAGGAATTGATCCAAGCGATCCTGGTGGCACCGGGAGCTCCAACAAGCACGGCCGGGGATGCGGCTCTGCTAAGGGATTCTCTTGCCGCGCTAAGAGAGCCGGATCAGGAAGCAGATTCAATCATTCAAAAAGCGGAAACTCTGCTGGAAGCGATTCGCCACCGGGGAATCCACGATGCCGCACGGGCGCACCTGCTGATTACCGAAGATGACGAGCACGGCGAGCATCAATACACAATGACATTTGGGGAGTTGTATACCGCGGGGCAGAAATGCGCGGAAGAATTGGCTAGGCGTGGAGTGCCCGCAGACGGAAGAGTTTCGCTGATGCTCCCGACTTCGAGGCAGTTTTTTGTCTGTTACGCGGGGATTTTGCTGGCGGGGGCCGTGCCTGTGCCCATTTACCCGCCATTCCGCGCCGACCGTATTGAAGAGTACGCAGAACGGCAATCGGCGATTCTCAATAATGCGGGAGTGTGCCTGCTGGTGACGTTTCGTCGTGCAGAAGCAGTGGCGAAACTGCTGAAGCCTCGGGTGAAGTCGCTGCTGGGCGTTGTGGAAGCGAGCAAATTGTTGGAAGCGGCGGAGAAAGCGCCTCCACCGGCACCGGGCGCGCTGCCGACGCACATTAGCGGCAGCCGCGTGCGCAAAGGCAGTGACATTGCGTTGCTGCAATACACGTCGGGGTCCACGGGAGATCCGAAGGGGGTAACGCTGACAAATGCGAATCTGCTAGCGACGATGCGGGCGATCGGGCACACGCTGAAGATGGGGCCGGGCGATGTGGGCATCAGCTGGCTGCCGTTGTATCACGACATGGGACTGATTGGTGCGTGGTTGACGCTGCTACTGCATGGCGTACCACTAGTGGTGATGTCGCCGCTGGCATTTCTGACACGGCCAGAACGTTGGCTGCAGGCCATTTCTAAACACAAAGGAACAATTACCGCTGCACCGAATTTTGCGTATGAGCTATGCGTGCGGAAAGTCAGCGAGAAGGCCATGGAAGGCGTGGACCTGAGCTCGATGAGGGCTGCGCTGAATGGAGCGGAACCTGTAAACCCGGAGACACTGGAAAGATTCCACTCGAGCTTTGGGAAGAATGGATTCCGGCGAGAGGCCATGATGCCGGTGTATGGACTGGCAGAGGCGTCGCTGGCCGTGACGATGACTCCCGTGATGCGCGGGTCGAAAGTGGACCATGTGGACCGAGAGACGTTTGCAACGGAGAGCCGAGCAGTACCGAACGAATCGGGCGGCGACGAAACGATTTCGTTTGTGTCTTCGGGATTCCCCGTGGACAAGCACGAGGTGATGATCGTCGACGGTGATGGGCAAGAAGTGCGCGACCGCACAGAAGGATTTTTGTGGTTTCGGGGACCTTCGGCGACAAGCGGTTACTACAAAAACCAGGAAGCAACGAGCAATTTATTCCCGCGGGAGAAATCTTCAGGACCGAACGAGTATGCCTGGGTAAACACCGGGGACCGCGCTTATCGGGCGGACGGAGAGATCTACGTCACGGGGCGCGTGAAAGACATCATCATCAAGGGCGGACGAAATTTGTATCCGCACGAAGTGGAAGAACTGGCGGCACGCGCGGAAGGAATCCGTAAGGGTTGCGTGGTTGCGTTTGGTTTGAAGGATAGAGCGAATGGGACGGAAAAGCTGGTGATTGTGGCGGAGTCTCGAGCGGAGGACAAGGCAAGCCGGGTGACGATTGCATTGGCGATCAATGAAGAGGTTACCAAGGGGTTGGGACTGCCACCGGACCGCGTGGAACTGATTCCACCAGGGAGCATACCCAAAACGTCGAGCGGAAAATTGCGTCGGGACGAAACCAAGCAGCTGTATGTGGCGGGAACACTATCGGCTGCGAAGCCACCGGCGTGGCTGCAGATTATACGGTTGGGATTTGGGACGTATGTGAAAGAAGCAGTGCGCGCAGTTTTTGGAGCAATCGGTAAGGGGCTGGAAAAGATTTATGGAGTGTATTTTATCATCGTATTTTTCCTGTGGATAGTTCCGTCGTGGGCGATTGTGCGGATGTACAAGGATCCGAAAGCGGCGGGACGATTTACCTCGAGAGCGCTGCATGTGCTGTTTGCCTTGGCGGGAATACGCGTGAAAGTGGTGGGCAAGCAATACATGAAGACGCCCGGCGCGAAAGTGTATGCGTCGAATCACGCGAGCTATTTCGATGTGATGCCGGTGATGATGGGGCTGGGAGTGCCGTATAGGTTTGTTGCGAAGGGCGAAGTAAACCAGATGCCGTTCATTGGAACGTTTCTGAACAAAATGGGGCACCTGTCGTTTGACCGGCACAATCCCAACGCCCGGTTGCGGCAGGTAGACGAAATTGAAGAAACGTTGCGACAGGGCGATTCCGTTTTTGTTTTTCCCGAGGGCACGTTTGTACCGGAGGATGGAGTGCGTCCGTTCCAGTTGGGAGCGTATCGAGGAGCGGTGGCAACAGGGGCGCCCGTGATTCCGGTGTCGTTGAAAGGGACGCGGCGCTTTTTGCGGGATCAGACTTTCTTGCCACGGCCGACGGTTGTTACGATTACGCTTTCTGCGCCGATCTATCCTGTGGCAGCGATAGCGGCCACGGATCCACGACATTTGCAGGAGATCGTACGATTGAGGGATGCTTCCCGGGAAATTATTGCGGAACATTCGGGCGAGCCGTTGGTGTGAAGAGTTTCAGTAGACAGTCTTCAGCAAGGCAAGAAAAAAACAGATTCCTCTCCCGCAAACTGCGCGGGATCGAGTTGACCATTTCAAGAAAAAAGCAATAAGAGAAGAGATGTTGTGGCCTCAGGAAGCCAGAGCCCACGCTACGGCAACTTCGGGAAAGGTGGGCTCCCTCAAGTATTTTCGTGCCGCGCACAAACCGAGATCAGCGGTTCAAGGAATAGATGATGGTGATGTGGGTGTCTACCTCAACGGGGCGATCGTTGAGGAGGGTTGGGGTGTAGCGCCACTGGCGGACAGCGTTGAGGGCGGACTGGTAAAAGATCGGATCACCCGAGACTACTTGGAGAGATTGAATGGAGCCGTCGGTGGCGATGATGGCTTGAAGTTCAATACGGGTTTCGCGACGGAGTTGAACTCCCAGTATGGGATAGATTGGCTCAACGCGGTGCGAAATACGAGAGGGATCAATATGACCAACGGTGATGCGGTGGCGCTGTTCTGTGATGCGAGTGTCGTCAGGCGGCGGAACGGGAGCCTGGTGCGGCGGTTCGATGCCGTAACGAAAACCGTTGGAATCGCCATATGGGTTGTTCTCAATTCCTGGAGGACCGACGGGATCTCGATCGGCGTTGTCGGTGCTGGGTCGTGTAGGCCCGTGTGTAAGCGTCCGGCAGAAATAGCAGGGGCGCCGGCCGGGATCGCCCCCGACATGTCTTGTGCCTGTCGCAGGATGATTGTTGCCCAACCGGTAGGGCGGCAACGGGTAAACAATTCTTGATGGAATGCGCTCTCCCCTTCCAAGCAGTGGAAACACAATTAAAGCAGCGAGTGTACAGGTCTGCAAAACCACGGACACAAAGAACGCGCGGGTGCGAACTTTGGAGGCGCGCCGGCACTGTTCCGGATCACCTTCCACCAAGCAGGCAGAAAGAGAGCCGATAAAGCTTTCGGGCACACGAGTAGATTCCGGTTTCATCACACACCTCCAGAAGTTTTGCCGAAGCAAGTTTCTCTACGGCGTCAGCCTCCCGGGGTTGCTCCAGGAGGCCGGCGCCGCTCTCGCAGGGATGAGAGGTTCGCGCGTCCTCTGCAGAGTTTGACACCGGAGAGAGGGACAAGTTCCCGGCACATATTTCAAGCAAGCAAGGAAGAACAGGGAAACGATGGCTTTCGAAAGCAATTTGGCAACGCGATTACCGAAGAAAGCCAAGATGCCGGCCTGAAGTCTCGGCGCTACGGATGCTCGCCAGCCACGGTGGCGGGGATTTCGGAGATGGTGAAAGTTACGAATTGTGAATGGTTTACGAGGAATGCATCTGCAGGGGCGAGAAACGCATCGAAGTTGGTGGACGTGGATCCGAGGAGGAGAATTCCCATGGACAGGCAAATACCCGGAGTGCAGGGTATTCGCCGCACGGGTTGGGCTGCTCTGGACCGCGATCCGCAAGAAGACACGATTGAATTCCGCTGTCCTCATTGCGGAGCGGAAGGCCAGAAGAAAGCGCGGCGCGAGCGGACGGAATACCACTTTACTGATGGATTTATGCAGGATTTACAAGGCGAAGGATTGCAGTGCCATTCTTGCCGGCGGTCATTGCGCGTAGTGCCGGTGGTGCTGCTGCACGATCAGGAAGAGAAGCGCCGGTTTGAAGCGATGATGAAGGAAGAGAGAGAAGAAGTAATCGTCGGGCACTAATCCGAATTCATCAGAAAGAGACGGGGCACTCTATGGAGTGCCCCGTTTTCTTGTCTATGCCTTAAAGATGTACGCCCCAGAAGGCCGCGAGCTTCTGTTTTACCGGCGATCCCAGTCGCCACGATAGCGGTCGTCGCGATCGCGATGGTGCTCGCGCCATTCGTTACGGTAGTGCTCGGCACGTTGGTATGCTTCGCGGCGCTGGTGAGCCCAGTAACGAGCATCGCGGCTATAAGGACCGAAATGTTCCACGGCTTCGTGATAGCGCGATTCCGTGTAGGCAACGCGGCGATTGCAGTCGTCCAAGTCATTGGCTTTGGCACCGGGCGCTCCGGTCAATAGAAGGAAACCACCAAGAGCAGCCGTTGCCAACGCAGCTTTCCCAAAGACAGCACGAAACGTGAAGTTCATAAATGCCTCCTGGAGCGCTACCCGGACTGGAGTGGGTTGCCGTCCTGGGGAATCAAACACTTGTTTGGTGGAAAGGTTGCGGCGGAGCGAAATGGCAGGAAATCAGTCGATTGAGAGAAAGGTGTGCAACTGGTTAGGTTGCACACCCGAGGAGGCAGTTCGGCAGACAAGTAGGACTACTGATGATCGTGGTCGCGTGGATGATCATGGTCGTGATCATCCCAATCGCGCTCGCTGTGCCAGCGATGATCTTCTTCGCTCCACCAACGATGGCTGTGGTCCCAGCAATAGCTGCGAGCAGCGGCAAGCTCCGCGCGATACTTGGAGGCTTGCGGGCTGTCCCAACCGTGGTGTTCAGCAGCTTCATGGAGCTTGTGATCTGCATGTGCAATACGCTTCTGACAGTCGTCTTCCGCATGCAAGGGGGCGGTACCGACAGAAAGCAGCGCAGCGCCCAAAGCGGATGCGGCGATCATTCCGCCAAACGCAGAATTTTTGAAAGTCAGTTTCATGAGTTCTCCTTATTTGGAATCAGCGGGGTGGGGACCCGTGTTTGAGCTGAGGAACAAATGGCCGTGATTACGTGAATCAGTGTGCGAGCGCAGGGTAGAAACGACAATACAGGGGACGCCCGATCCAAACGGAAAGATGAATTTAGCTACAAACGCTTAGTAAGCCTGGAGAAAAGGATCTACCTGCATGTGGTATTTCTCCAGGCCGGCGCGAATCTTGTCGAACGCCTCGTCGACAGTATCGGCATATTGAAGCTGGTCAAAATCAGACTGGCTGATGGTTCCCCAACGGAGCATGCCTTTGAGGTTGAGCACTTCGTTCCAGTATTTTCTGCCGTAAATGAGGATGAGAGTGTTCTTGGGCATCTTTCCGGTTTGCGAAAGGGTCATCATTTCCCAGAGTTCATCCATGGTGCCGAAACCGCCGGGAAATACGATGAGCGCTTTGGCGATCTGCGCAAACCAGAGTTTGCGCATGAAGAAATAATGGAAATTGAAACTGAGTTCAGGGCTGATGTAGGGATTGGAAAACTGTTCGTGAGGCAATTCGATGGAAAGGCCGATGGATTTGCCGCCAGCTTCATACGCGCCGCGGTTGGCAGCGTCCATGATTCCGGGACCGCCACCAGAGCAGACAACAAAGCGGCGGGGTTTGGGACCGAGGGAAAGCGCCCAGGTAGTGAGTCGATGAGAGAGCTCACGAGCTTCCTCGTAGTAGCCCGACATTTCGAGGGCGCTTTTCGCTTCCCGAAGCGCGAGGCGGTGTAGCTTTAATTTTGGCGCGCTAAATCTTCCGGTTTTGATTTTTTTCAGGCGCGCCAGATGAGTGATGGCTTGTTCGCGGGGAGGAATTCGAGCGGAACCGAACATGACGATGGTGTCGCCAATTCCCTCTTTCTTGAGTTGATTGAGGGGATAAAGATACTCGGCAAGAATGCGGATGGGTCGCGCGGGAGTGCTGGTCATGAAGGTGCGATCTTCATGAGGCGCTTTCGGAGCGTGCTGGGGCTTGAGGCGCTTACCGTTAGGCATGGGACTTTCTCCAAATAGAGCGAGCTTCGATTGTAGGCAGGGGGTTGGGGGTACGGCAACGTCTTTGGGCTGGATTGCGTCGAATCAAGTACAGTGGGAACGTCCGCGGATTGACGCGATTTCATGAATTTTGGCAAAGAACAAGAGAAGCGTAACGCTGAGGCACCGAGGTCGCAGAGAAGAGGATCCGTTCGCTCAGCGGCGGTGTGGATCGGTGCGTTAATTCTGCTATTTGGTGCTTGCGCGTCATACGGGCAGGCACCGGAAGGGCCGATCGAGCCACAACCCGGCGTAGAACTGCAGAAAACTCCTCCCTCTGCTACGTTCAAAGTCCAGACGGTACTGGTGAACACTCCAGTGACGGTGCGCAACGCAAGCGGCGAGATGGTGCACAACCTGGAAGTGAAAGATTTTCATGTGACCGACAATGGAGTGGAGCAGAAGATCAGTCACTTTGATTTAGGAAGTGAGCCGCTTTCGATTGTGGTGGTAGTGGAAACGAGTGCGCGGATATCGACAATCCTGCCTGAGATTCGGCGAACAGGAACGCTGCTGACGCAGGTGGTGATGGGACCGAGTGGTGAAGCGGCGGTTGTGGGATTCGACGATGAAGTAAATACGCTTCAGGAATTCACTACGAACACAGATGAGATTGAGACGAAGATCACGCGACTGAAGGAAGGAACTTCGGGAGCTCGTTTGTACGACGCAATGTCGAAAGGCGTGTATATGCTGAGCGAGCGTCCGGGGATGACCGTGTCACGGGCGGGACGGAGGCGGGTTCTGCTGGTAGTGGCAGAGGCTGGCGACATTGGTAGTGAATGCAAGCTCGGTGAAGTGCTGCGGCGGGCGCAACTGGAGAATGTGACAATTTATAGCGTGGGGATCTCGGCGACACGAGCGGCGCTGACGAAGAAGCCGGAATACAAGCGACCGGTGCAGCCTGGTCCGGAAGGAACGTTTGGATCACCGCCGGTGCCGGGGACGGTGCAGACACCTACTACAGAAGACAACAAATATGGAGGGGCATCTGGCGCAGGAGATTTACTGGCGCTGGCGGTTTGGGCGGTCATGCATATCAAGGACCAAGTGACAGACAATGCCCTGCAAATTGCGACGACCGCTACCGGTGGCGCGCACATCGCGACCTGGAAGAATCAGACTATCGAGAAGGCGATTGACGAGGTGGGAGGCGAGTTGCATTCCCAATACATGCTGACGTACACGCCGACGGGAACAGATGCCAGCGGATATCACGAGATCAAAGTGGATGTGGATAAGAAGGAATTAAAGGTGAGGGCCCGGCCGGGATATTATTTGGCGGGGCCGACGAGCTGATTAGGGGCTGCCGCTGAACTTTCATCGCGCTTTTGTTTGCGCCATTATTAGTGAAACAATCTGGTGCGTTCAGCTGTTTTTCCCAAATTAAAATCAAAGTCGATTACACTTTCGAAAAGAAGGCGGCCGTTCGAGGCCACCGCTACACAAGAAAGAAACTGGGGAAGGTGTGGTGCGTTTGTATGGGGGATTGGCGTGTTGAAAGATGAAAAGCGATATGAATTGCGTTTGGCTACCGAAGCGGATATTCCGCAGTTGCGGGAATTGATTGAGCTGTCCGTGCGAGTGCTGCAGCGTGAAGATTATTCACGGGAGCAGATTGACGCGGCCCTGGGGACGGCTTTGGGCGTAGACACACAACTGATTGCGGACGAGACGTATTATGCGGCAGAAGGTGCGTTGCCCGGCGGTGTGAAGGAGATTGTAGCCTGTGGCGGGTGGAGCCGGAGGAAGACGCTTTACGGTAGCGATCATGGGCCTTATCGAGAGAGTGCGCTGCTGGATCCCAAAGTGGATGCGGCGAAGATACGCGCATTTTTTGTTCATCCGGAGTGGGTGCGAATGGGAATTGCTACGGTAATTCTGGAAACTTGCGAGCAGGCAGCGATGGCGGAGGGTTTTCGGCGGTTAGAGATGGGAGCTACCTTGACGGGAGTGCCGATGTATCTGGCGCGGGGATATTCGGAGATCGAACGGATCGCGGTGCCGCTGGCTGATGGGTTGACGTTGCCTGTGGTGAGGATGGGGAAGACGGTGGGGTGAGGGTGTTCGATTTGTAAAGAAAGCACGGCCCGCCTCGGAAGGCGAGCCCTACAAGAAAAGGGCCAACAGAGATGCCGTACTCCAAACGGAGTTAGGCGATTTGTTGCCAGAAGGTGATGTCGCGGGAGGCCAGTAAGGAATCTTTGCGAGCATCCCAGCGTAGGAAGTGAGGAGTCTTGGTGTGGGCGGTGTGGTGCGCGCGAGTGGCCCACACTTCATGGAGCAGGAACAGGTTGAGCTGATCTACGGAGTGATGTAGATCGTATTGCATGCAGCCTTCTTCCTTGCGGGTGGGAGCGATGAGAGCGCGAATTTCCGCTTCGAGCAAGAGATGCTGCCCTTCTTTGGAACGTAGGACCACGACAAGAGTGACCGCATCTTTGGGAAGTTTCGTTGCTTTCAGTTTGTGAGTAGGCTTCTTCTTGCGTTTGGGTGAGAGGGACTTTTTCGCTTTTCGTTTGGCCATGTCGGCGGGGATTGTATCGCAGTTGGGGAAGTATGCAAGGTTTATTCGCGGGATTGCTTTGCTTCTCGTTGGCTTGCCGGATACATGCCGCGCCCCCGGCGTTGGTTGGTGGACCGCGTAAGGGAACCGAACCGAAGACAACCACGACAGAATAGGTAAAACCAAGGCGGCGGAAGAGAGCCCGGCCGCTACACAATCTAGCCTAAGGTTTCGGGAGGAAGGCCATGCAGATTGGTGACGGGACTGGGACGGTCTCACTTGCCGGAGTTAATTTGCCGGTTTTGTGGTCGATGCGGAATTCCACGATCAGGTCGGAGTTTTGATTTTCGGCCAAGAGGAACTGGCCAGTCGGATCGATGGCGAAATGCCGAGGCTCTTTGCCGCCGGTGGGAACGTCGGCGATTTGCGTGAGAGTGCCCTTTTGCGGGTCGATGGCAAAAACGGCAATGGAGTCGTGGCCGCGGTTCGAGGTGTAAAGGAATTTACCGTTGGGCAGAATGGCGATTTCGGCGGCGTCATTGCGACCTTTGAAATCTTTGGGAAGCGCAGGGACCTCTTGAACCTTGCGGAACGTTTCCTGGCCGTCGTTGGAGAATACGGTGACGGTGGAAGACATTTCAGAAAGGGCGTACATGAACTTCCCGTCTGAGTTAAAGACTACGTGGCGCGGGCCATCGCCCGGGGTGAGCGCGGCCGAAAAATGATCGACCGGTTCGCCACTGGTCAGCGTGCCCTTGGCTGCGTCGAATTTGTAAATTAGGACGCGATCGACACCCAGATCGGCGACGTAGACAAAATGATTGTGCGCCGAGGGCTCGATCCAATGGGCGTGTGGGGCTTCCTGGCGCTCTTTGTTGGGGCCGAGGGTGCCCTTGTCGGTCTGCAGAGCGGTGTGCTCTCCGAGTTTTCCGTCGGGAAGGATGGGAAAGACAGCAACGTTTCCGGAAGTGTAGTTGGCGACGAAAAGGAATCTTCCAGTTTTGTCGAAAGAGAGATAACAGGGATCTTCCCCGAGGGCGGAGAGTTGGTTGAGTTGCGTTAGTTTGCCGGTGGCGGAATCGATGGAGAAGGATGTAATGGTGCTGGCTTTGCCGGATTCGTTAACGGAGTAGAGGAATTTTCCATTGGGGTGAATGACGACCCAGGAGGGGTCGGGCGTTGCAGCGCCCAAGCCCATCGGTATGAATTTGCCGGTGGCGGGAGAGAATTCGAAAAGGTAGATACCTTTGCTTTGGGTTTTCGCGGTGTAGGTGCCCACATAGACGAAATAGTTTTCGGCGGGGGAAGGATTTTCCGCGGCTCGGGCGAAAAGCGAGAAGAGTGAGAGGACGATCAGGACGAATGCGGGAACGAAATGGCGATTAATTTTCATGGTTTGAAATCTTACCATTGAGGTGAGTCAGTTGCGGTGCAAAAAACCGGCTTCCGTTTTGTAAAGGTTGAGATCCTTCTTCGCAAAGGACACTCCTCAGGATGACAGCGGGTTGTTGGTTGTGGGTGAGTTAGCGGAAGAAGGCGGCGTAAAGCCGCCTCTACATTTTGCTTATTTCTTTTCTTCCTCGTCGGCTTCGTGGAGGATGGCAGCGGCGGCCACGGAATCGTCGTCATCGAGGCGAAGGAGGCGAACACCTTGCGTGGAGCGACCGGCTTCGCGGATTTCGCTGGCGTGCACGCGGATGACTTTGCCCTGTTCGGTGATGATCATCGCGTCGGACTCTTCGGTGACCTGCAGAGTGGCGACGACGGAGCCATTACGATCGGTGGTCTTGATGTTGACGACGCCTTTTCCGCCACGCGAAGTGATGCGGTATTCGGCGAGAGGCGTGCGCTTGCCGTAACCCTTTTCGGCAACGGTGAGCATCAGTGTGGTGAGCGAATCTTTGATCTGCTCGTTCTCGAGTTCTTCAAGGTTCGTCGTGGTGTTTTTGTGTTCCTTAGCGATGATTTCAAAATCGGGCTGGACAGCATCCATGCTGACGACGTAATCGTCCTTGTCCAGATCCATACCATTGACGCCCCCGGCGTTGCGGCCCATGGGCCGAACATCGGTTTCGCGGAACAGGATCGCCTGTCCTTCGTGGCTGGCGAGAAAAATCATCTGCTTGCCGTCAGTAAGTTTTGCGCCGATGAGCTCGTCCTTATCGTCGAGATTGATGGCGATGATGCCGTTAGAGCGAGGGTTGGAGAATTCGGTGAGGGCGGACTTCTTGACAGTGCCGCTCTTGGTAGCCATGAAAACGAAGCGGCCTTCTTCCTCAAGATTGGTGGCGGCGACCAGAGCGGTGAGTTTCTCGTCCTCCTGGAATTTAACCAGGCTGGAGATGGCTTTGCCGCGAGTGGCAGCGGCTGCTTCCGGAAGTTCGTAGACTTTCAGCCAATAGACACGGCCCTTGGAAGTGAAGAGAAGAATGTAGCTGTGTGCCGAAGCAATGAAGAGATGCTCGACGAAATCCTCTTCCTTGGTCTTAGCACCAATGCGACCTTTACCGCCACGTGATTGGTGGCGATAAGTTTCGGCGGCAGTGCGCTTGATATAACCCGCATGGCTGATGGTGATGAGCATGTCCGTGTCGGCGATGAGGTCTTCAAGCTTGATCTCGTCGACTTTGTCGACGATTTGCGTGCGGCGATCGTCGCCATAGGCTTTATGGACTTCCTTGAGCTCGGCAATGATGACGGACCGTAGTTTTTTGTCGCTGTTGAGGATTTCGCGGAGTTCACCAATAAGATCGCGGATGGACTTCAATTCTTTGAGGATGTCATCGATAGAAAGCTGGGTAAGGCGATGCAATTGGAGTTCGAGGATGGCATCAATCTGCTCGTAACTGAGGTGCAGGGCGTTTCCACGACCCATGGCTTCGATCTCCGAAGCTCCCTGGAAGCGGTACTTGCGGCCATCGAGCTTTACACCCTCGATTTTGCGAGACTTGCCATTCTCGGTGATGGTGGCGTCTTCTTCGCTGAAATATTTGAACAGGTTTTCTTTGGCATCGGCGCGACTGGAGGAACCCCGGATGATGCGGATGACGTTATCGAGATGGTCCAAGGCGATCTGGTAGCCGAGCAAAATGTGTTCGCGCTGTTCCGCCTTCTTGAGTTCGAAGATGGTGCGGCGGCGAACCACGTCGATGCGATGTTCAATGAAGAGCTTGATGAGCGGGATCAGGCCTAGTTCACGAGGCTGTCCACCGACGATGGCAAGCAGGATCATGCCGAAGGATTCCTGCATCTGCGTGTGTTTGAAAAGATTGTTGAGGATGAGTTGCGATTCTTCGCCGCGCTTCAGTTCGATGACGATGCGCATGCCTTCGCGAGAGGATTCATCGCGTACATCGGAGATACCTTCGAGCTTTTTCGTCTGAACAAGTTCCGCGATCCGCTCAATGAGGCGAGCTTTGTTGACCTGATACGGAATTTCGGTAATAACGATGCTTTCGCGATCTTTGCCGTTTTCTTCGATAGCGGCTTTGGCGCGCATGATGAAGCTGCCACGTCCGGTTTGATACGCCGCCAGAATGCCTTCGCGACCTGCAATGTAGGCGCCCGTAGGGAAATCGGGACCGGGGACAAGCTTCATGACTTCTTTGAGCGTGGCGTCAGGCTTTTCGATGAGGAGAATGGCGGCGTCAACAATCTCGCGGAGGTTGTGCGGAGGGATATTGGTGGCCATGCCGACAGCGATACCGCTGGCGCCGTTGACAAGCAGATTGGGGATGCGCGATGGGAGGACGACGGGCTCTTCTCGGGTCTGATCGAAATTCGGGATGAAATCTACGGTTTCTTTTTCGAGGTCGGCGAGAATGTCTTCGGAGATTTTCGCCAAACGAGCTTCGGTGTACCGCATGGCCGCCGGGGGATCGCCGTCGACGGAGCCGAAGTTACCCTGGCCATCGACGAGCGGGTAACGCAAGTTGAAATCTTGCGCCAGGCGGACCATAGCGGGATAGATAACGGCTTCACCGTGCGGGTGATAGTTGCCGGAGGTGTCGCCGCAGATTTTGGCGCATTTGCGATAGCCACGATTGGAGGCGAGACCGAGGTCGTTCATGGCGACAAGGATGCGGCGTTGAACGGGCTTCAGGCCGTCGCGGACGTCAGGTAGAGCGCGCGCAATGATGACGCTCATCGCATAATCGAGGTACGACTTGCGCATTTCTGCTTCGATATCGATGGGAAGCAGTATGGATGTGTTTTGCTCGTCCGCCATGTGTCCTCGCTGTACTTGTCGAAGCCGGGTGGTCTCGGCCAGGTGCTACGTGCTACGGTTTCAGAATCGGTACGGCTTAGGTTGAGATCCTTCGTCGCAAGAAACGCTCCTCAGGATGACAACTAAGGAACAAGAAATTTCTCAAGTCTTTGCTGCGCACTCGAGCACGTAGGCTTTTACAGTGTCGAAAGCGTCGGCGGCATTGGTGAAACGTCGAGGAGCAAAGTATTCCTCGAGGTGCCGCAGAAAATCATCACGATGAGCGTCGCTCGCAAATTCAGCGGTGACGCCCTTTTCGTTGTCGGGAGTGAGTGTCGGCGTTGCGCGAAATTCGCTGACGCTCAGGCCACGAAGTCCCGGTAATGTTGTCCAGCCCAACTGATACATCGTCATGAAAACTCGAACGTCCAAAGAACCGATCTGAAGATCGGCCACTATATTGGGAAACTAAATATCCAGGTTGACGACTTCGAGGGCGTTTTCCTCGATGAATTTGCGTCGCGCTTCGACGTTTTCACCCATCAGTGTGGTGAAAATGTCTTCGGCGGCAACAGCGTCTTCCAGCTTCACCTGAAGCAGCGTGCGCGTATCCGCGTTCATGGTGGTTTCCCACAATTGCTCCGCGTTCATTTCGCCCAGGCCTTTGAATCGGGTGATGGTGAAGTCTTTCTTGGCGTCTTCGACGATGTAGTTGAGGACGTCGGTGACTTTTTCCTTGGAGACCTTGTCCCCATTGCGAGCAACGACGAAAGGCGGATGATTGAACTCTTCAATTTGCTTGGCAAGGCCCCGGAGGCGCTTGTAATCCGCGGTGGAGACAACGCCCCAGCTGATTTTCTGGTTGTGCGGCGGGCCAAACTGGATTTCATAAAGGCTGTGCTCTTCGTCGAAGACGATCTTTCCTTCTAGTTTTAGCTTGGCCTTGTCGATTTCCTTCAGAAGTTTTTCAACGGTCTTTTTGTCTTCGAAGTCGGTTTTCTTTTCGATGCCGCTTTCGACGAGGAGTTCTACCAGAGCGATATTGCGGAGACGGCGGCCGAGTTTCGCGGCTGCGGCTTCGTATTCCTGGACATTGAGCAGGAACGAGGTCAGCTTGGCGCCTTCGAGAGAAACCCCTTCCTTGGCCTTGACGACATGATCTTCAGTGGCCCGCTTCATTAGCTCGCGGGCAAAATCGCGCTCGTCGCGAATGTATTTTTCGGTTTTCCCACGCTTAACGCGATACAGAGGCGGCTGAGCGATGTATACATGACCGCGCTCGATCAACTCCTTCATGTGGCGGAAGAAGAAGGTAAGCAGCAAGGTGCGGATGTGGCTACCGTCAACATCGGCGTCGGTCATCAGGATAATTTTGTGGTAGCGCAATTTGCCGGCATCGAAATCGTCCTTGCCAATGCCGGTACCGAGCGCGGTTATGATGGCGCGGATTTCTTCGTGGCCGAGCATTTTGTCGTAGCGAGCTTTCTCGACGTTAAGGATTTTACCTTTGAGGGGCAGGATGGCCTGGAACTTGCGATCGCGGCCCATCTTTGCGGAGCCGCCGGCGGATTCTCCCTCAACGACGAAGAGTTCACAGCGAGCCGGGTCGCGTTCCTGGCAATCAGCGAGTTTGCCGGGAAGGCCGCTGGAATCCATGGCGGATTTGCGGCGCGTAAGTTCACGGGCCTTGCGGGCGGCTTCGCGCGCGCGCGCGGCGTCAATGCATTTGCCAATGATGCGGCGAGCGACAGTAGAGTGCTTGTCAAACCACTCGCCGAGTTTTTCGTTCACCAGTTGCTCGACGTCACCCTTGATGTCGCTATTGAGCTTGCCCTTGGTCTGGCCTTCGAACTGGGGCTGAGGGAGACGGACGCTGACGACGGCAACGAGGCCTTCGCGCACGTCATCACCAGAGATGGTGACTTCGTCTTTCTGTTCCTTGAGCATGCCAGCGCCGGAAGCGAAGTTGTTGATGGTGCGGGTAAGGGCGGAACGAAAACCAGAAAGGTGAGTGCCGCCATCGACGGTGTTGATAGTGTTAGCGAAAGCAAATACGTTTTCGCCGTAGGTGTCGTTGTACTGGAGGGCGATTTCGATTTCGACATTGCCGCGCTTTCCTTCCATGTAGATGGGCGAATCGTGGAGAGTAGCCTTGCCACGATTGAGATGCTTGACGAATTCGGCGATGCCACCCGTGAAGCGGAATTCTGCGGATTTTTCGGTACGCTCATCAGTCAAGGTGACTTTAAGACCCTTGTTGAGGAAAGCGTACTCGCGAAGACGAGTGGCGAGGGTGTCGTAGCTGAAAACCGTTTTGTCGAAAATGGTGGGATCGGGATGAAAAGTGACCTTGGTGCCGGTCTTGCGGGTTTTGCCGGTCTGCTTAAGCTTTGTGGTGGGTTTGCCCTTTTCGTAGGACTGTTCCCAGACCGCGCCATCGCGCTGGATTTCGAGTTCGAGAAAATCAGAGAGGGCGTTGACGACGGAAACACCGACGCCATGAAGGCCGCCGGAAACTTTGTAGGTGTCACTGTCGAATTTGCCGCCGGCGTGGAGGACGGTGAGGACGACTTCGGCAGCAGGGCGCTTTTCGGTTGCGTGCATGTCCACGGGAATGCCGCGGCCGTTGTCAACGACGGTGACGGAATTGTCGGCGTGGACGGTGACATTCACTTCATCGGCGTAACCGGCCATTGCCTCGTCAACGGAATTGTCGACGACTTCCCAAACGAGATGGTGAAGACCCATTTCGCTGGTGGAACCGATGTACATGGCGGGGCGCAAGCGAACGGCTTCCAGACCGCCAAGAACTTTGATGGATTTCGCGTCGTACGCATGACCAGCCTTAATCGTTTCCTTGTCGCCCATGTACTCTCCTGACGCTGATAACGTGCAAGCCTGTGGCAACCCAGTTCATCCGTGCGGAACACAGGGCAGTGAGCCGAGGTTTCAGCAACGAAGAAAACCGTTAAAAGTTTGAAGCTAGGAAAGGCGTGAAGTGAGAATCCCTCATGCGTCGCCTGACCCTTTGATCCCGAAAACGGGACTCGTAGGGCTCCTGCTCCATCCCGTCTCGCGCTACGAGACGTGGCGAAGACTTAAGTTCTCCAAGATGTTGACCGCCCTCTGGCGCTAGGGATTAGAGATCAACAGAACCTGGCGGACGTGCCGAGGTGGAGGAAAAAATCACGCCTCGACAACCCCTAAATTCTACTGGAAAAGGGGCGAATTCTCAAGTTTGTGGAAAGTACTTGTGGATAAATAAGTGTTTCAGTTTCAATATCTTATGTCGACATAAGCGGCTTGAGAAGCATCGGATTGCCGTGACGAAATGGCTGTCACGGCGAGTCGTAGAGAACTGCATGGAATTGTTGGAACTGCGTTATGACGGAACCAGGATAAGTAAATCAAAACTGCTCAAAGACGATTAGCAATTTAAAAGAAACATTCCTAGTCCGGTGAGATTCAGAACCACTAGCTGGTGACGCGTCAGATGCGCATGGGCATGATGACGTAACGATAGCGGAAGCTGTCGTCGGCGAGCGGGCGCATCTGTCCGGCGGATTGTTCGTCTTTCAATTCGATGCTGATGGGACCATCGGCAGCGGCAGCAAGAAAATCGAGAACATAGCTGGAATTGAAGCCGATGGAGATGGGATCGCCTTTATATTCTTTGTCGATGTTTTCTTTAGCTTCGCCGTATTCGGGACTGGAGGCGGAAATTTCCACGCCTTCTGTGGATACAGCAAGCTTGACTGCGTGGGAACGCTGATCAGCCAGTTGGGAAACGCGCCGGACGGCGTCGCTTAATTCGGCACGTTCCAGGACGACGGTCTTGTTGTTCTCGCGTGGGAGAACCGCTTCATAATTGGGAAATTGTCCGGTAAGTATGCGCGAGATCAGTAAGCGATGGCCAACTTGGAAGAAGAGGTGGCTTTCGTCTTTGGCAAATTCAAGTTGTGCATCGGAACCAGCAGCGCTGGAGAGTTTTTCGACTTCATCCATCGCCTTTTTGGGGATCAGAACGCGCACTTCCCCATTGAGGCCAGCGAGTTTCTGGTCGGTTTCCGCGAGTGCCAGGCGGTGGCCGTCCGTAGCTACCATGGCGATAGTGTCGGGCTTGAGGATAAGGAGACCGCCGTTGAGGGTGTAGCGGGACTCTTCCATCGAGATGGCGAACTTGGTTTTCGCAATGAGGCTCTCAAGAACGGTGGCCGGGATATTGACCAGAGTGTGTGGCATGGCGGGCAGCGCGGGGAAATTTTCCTTGGCCATGCCGACAAGCTTGTACTTCTTCTTGTCGCTGATGATCTCGACCCAATGATTATCGAGAAGCTTGAACTTGATTTCGCCCTCCGGGAGAAGACGGACAAGTTCCAGGAGTTTCTTGGCGGGAATGGTTCCAGCACCGTCTTTCTTAACTTTCGCCTCGCAAGAGGTGCGAACGCTCAACTCGAGATCGGTAGCAGTGATGGTGACACGTGAGCCTTTCGCTTCGACAAGCAAGTTCGAGAGTATTGGAATGGTGGTCTTGCGTTCCACAACGCCTTGCGTAGTGGTGAGCTCGTTGAGAAGAGCAGACTTCGATACGCTGAATTCCATCGATTGACTTTCCTCGCGTGCGGTTCCAGTAGTGGCGGCCATAGGGTCTCCGGTACAAATCTTACCGCTAGCGTACTGTACTCGTTTTTTGGCCAACTATAAAGAGCGGATACGGGTATTAGGCTGTGGAAATAGGGGTACTAGAGGTTTTTTTTGGAACTGAGAAATTCGGGGCGGGGGAATTTCCTCAGAGAAGCAATCATCAGAGCAAGAGAAGTCTTCTTAAAAGGAATTAAATCCCTTGTTGTGATGATGACCGATGTGGATCAGTGGAAAAGTGGAGCGAAGCGATGTCTGGGCTGATTTTGGGCTGAAGGTGTACAGTGAATTTTTCGGCAGGTCTTAGGAAAAGCGGAGCGGAAAGGAAGATAAAGAGCAACTGGGCAATTTCATGAACAAAATGTCCGAATGTTTCGCACCGGATGTACACACGTTACTCACAAGTTTTAAGTGTGACAGGAAAGCCGGAAAGGCATCGAATACGAGTCGTGGAGTGGATGTTATGCACAGAATGTCCACTGGTTTTGATTTGGAAGAGTACTCTTGAATTTGCAATGAGTGAAACGAGGGAGGACTGATGTCGACTGTATTGGTGACGGGAGCGAACCGCGGTTTGGGTCTTGAATTTGCGCGACAATATGCGGCGGATGGATGGGAAGTGATCGCCACGGCGCGTCAGTTGGAAAAAAGTGAAGAGTTGCGAAGACTGAAGATATCGCACGCAAATATCAGTGTGCATGGATTGGATATCACCAGCGATGAGTCAGTGCAGGATCTGGCGGACGCGCTGAATGGCAAGCCAATAGACGTCCTCATCCTGAATGCGGGTGTATATCCCCGGGAAGGGCAGAACATTGGCCAGATCGACTATGAGGGCTGGTGCGAGGCGTTTGAGACCAATGTACTGGGAGCGATCCGAGTAACGGAGGCATTGCTGGAAAATGTAGTGGCCAGCGACCGTAGACAGATCGCAGCAATCAGCACCGGCATGGCATCGCTGCGCGCGGTGCAAGGCGGCTCGGTGTCACAGGCAGGAACTTCTTACCAGTATCGGAGTACTAAAACGGCGCTAAATATGGCGATGTTGATTCTGGCGAAGGAATTGGCGCCACGCGGAGCCAGCGTGGTGATGTTTGATCCGGGATGGGTGAAGACGGACATGGGAGGACCGCACGCACAATTAACGCCGGAAGAAAGTATCGGCGGGATGCGCACGGTGCTGGCTGGAGATGCGATGGGATTGTCAGGGAAATTCCTGGGGCATGATGGGTCGCTGCGGCCCTGGTAGCGGCGTTGGAAGCTGCGCCTTAATACTGCTGAGGTGAAGCATGATACCGGTTGAGGCTTTGTTTGAGGCTCATCTCACCGTGGTGAGTCTCAGCCGATCGATGAAGTTTTACGGAGAGACGCTAGGACTCGAGCTCGCCACTGAATTCGAGGAACCAAAGGTGGCTTTCTACTGGATTGGCGGCCGCGGTAAGGCGATGCTGGGCCTATGGGAAGTGGGAGGCGGACCACAACGGATGAGTCTCCACGTAGCGTTCAGCGTCACCTTGAGCGACCTGTTGGGATCGATTGAAAGAATTCGCACTGCCGGGATTGAGCCACTGGATTTTGTGCGCAAGCCTGCGACGGAACCGATGGTGTTGGCGTGGATGCCTGCGGCGGTGGTCTATTTTCAGGATCCGGATGGAAATTTATTGGAATATCTGACAATGCTGCCAGATGCGCCACGGCCAGAGGTGGGTGTGGTGAAATGGAGTGAGTGGAAGGAAATCAGCGGCTCGAGGTGAGGCCCAGTGCAAGCTAAACACATAAGGCGGCATAAAGCCGCCCCTTCAAAAACTTGAGAGACTTGTCCAGATTACTGGAGGGCGTCCATCAAGCGGGTGATGGTGCGGTTGAGTTCTTTGTCGGAGCGGCGGAGTTCTTCGATTTTGTTGATGGAGTGAAGAACAGTGGTGTGATGCTTGCCGCCGAATTGGCGTCCGATCTCAGGAAGCGAAGCGGTGGTGAGCTGCTTCACGATGTACATGGCGACCTGGCGGGGGAAAGCGATAGCGCGAGTATTACTGCGAATCTTGAGATCCTGTTCGCGAAGATTGAAGTGCTCGCTGACGCGCTTCTGGATGAGGTCGATGGTGACGCGCTTTTCCTGGGAAGCGATGATGTTGCGTAAGACCTGCTGAGCAGTAGCTAAGGAAACGAACGTGCCGGTGAGCGAAGCGTAAGCCATCAGGCGAGTGAGTGCGCCTTCAAGTTCGCGAACGTTAGATTTGATGGCGCGGGCGATGTATTCGGCGACTTCATCGGGAAGATTGAAGCGCTCATTCTCCGCTTTCTTCTGCAAGATGGCGATTTTGGTTTCGAGATCGGGCGGCTGAATGTCCGCGATCAAACCCCACTCAAAACGGGAACGTAGACGCTCTTCAATAGAGTTGATGTCTTTGGGCAGGCAATCGGAAGAGATGACGATCTGCTTCTGTTGTTCGTACAGAGCGTTGAAGGTATGAAAGAACTCTTCCTGGGTGCGCTCTTTTCCCGCGATGAACTGAATATCATCAACGAGCAGGACATCGACCGTATGGAAACGGTCGCGAAAGCTGATCATGCGATCGAAGCGAAGCGAATTGATGACTTCGATGGTGAATTTTTCGGCGCTGACATAACTGAGGCGCATGGCGGGATTGCGCTTCTTGATGGTATGCCCGATGGCATGCATCAAGTGGGTCTTGCCCATACCCACACCACCGTAGAGGAACAGCGGGTTGTAGGATTTGGAAGGCTGTTCAGCCACAGCGCGTGAAGCGGCGTGTGCAAACTCGTTGGACTTGCCAACGACGAAAGAATCGAAGGTGTAGCGGGTATTGAGCTGGTGATCGCTGCTCTCAAAGTCGAGTTTGGACTGCTTGGCGCCAGACAGGGCAGGCGCGGCCTGGACGGGTTCTTCCTCGGTGCACACATACTGCACCTTGGTGTTGGGAGTGCCCATCTGGTGGAAGACGGCCTTAACGATCTCTCCATAAGTACGAGTCAGAACCTGGCGGAAAACCGCGCTGGGAATCTGAACAAACAGGGTATCGCCCTCGCCGCGACTAAGGCGTGTGGGCTGGAACCAGGTATTAAAAGTGTTGATGCTGACGCGGGACTTGATAAGGTCTAGAAATTTGTCCCAAGTGTTTTGCACGTCGTTCTCTTTGCTCAATTGAGTAGCGGTCGTCATAGTATCGGAAAAAGCCAAATCCGGCCTATTTCCACAGGTGTGAATATGCTGTGGAAAGCCGTTAGCCCTAAAGCTTCTCGCTTTGGAGTTCGTGCACGCGCCGGGAAAGTATGCTCTTTGCCCCGTGGATTCCCGTGCGGCCCCTTCAGAGTTGCTGGATAAAAGTCGCACCTACAAACTGGATGGATTCTCGCGCACTGTTCGGGTCGGAGCAAGCGAAAAGTGACGGAAGGCATGTACGAACGTTCACACAGCATTCACAACTTTTCCACAAGCCCCGGAAATGTGCAAGTGGCGGAAAAAGCGACGAAATTCCTAGTGATTCTAACTGTTTTTTACTTAGAAGAAAAGCGCACTGCCCTGCGATGGTGCAGTTAGGCCTGAGGAAATCCGAGGCAGTTTCCTACTGTTTTTTGTCGGGGCGGCGGAATTCGAAGACGCCAAGAGGATCTGCGCCGATAAGAAGACGATCTTCTTCGACGAGCATGACCGTACCTTCCAGGCGCGTGCCATCGGGAGTATAGATCTGGTATTCGGAACGACGGATCCCTTCCTTGTCAAAGTGCAGCAATGTGTTGTGGAGACACATCCAAACGTCGCCATTGACCGGATCGACGCCGAATGCAGTGAGAATCGGGTGGAGAGTAGGCGGATCGGTGCGCTTCTCCTGCCTATCGATCTCCCTGCGGGCCGCACGGCCTTCGGACCAGGCACCGAGGCCTGTGAACTCAAAATCGATGCCGGCATAGCCGAAACGGTCGTATTGACGGATGCGCGGCTCCGGAAGATAGGTGTAACCGTAGTAGACACGACCTGCAGAGTCTGTGGCAAGCCTACCGAGGCTCAGATAGCGGTTAAGGTCTGTTCGCGCAGAGAGGTCTTCTGGCTCGCCAAAATCACGAATGAGGCGTCCGGTAGGGCCGTAGACGGTGATCAGTCGAGTTCCACGAAAGGTGGCTACGGCCATTTCGCCTTCGGGCAAAGCAAGGACGGAGAGTGGCGCGGTGATCGGGACGGACCGAATGAGTTTGCCATCTGGGGCAAAGACGGTGACGAGATTGTGGCCGCGGTCTGCGACATAGATATTTCCTTTGGCGTCGACATCACAATCTTCACCAAAGGAAATTGTGGCGCGGCCCGCTTTGTTGGCAACAGGTTCGGAAGGCGAGGCGCCTATGACACTCAGTTGCTGGCCCTTAGCGTCGAAGACAAACAAACCAACATCAGGAGAGACGAGCAGGTAGTATTTCCCGTCGGGCCCATGGCGAAGGGAACGGAGACCGGGGCCAATGCTCTTGAAGACACGGTGCGTGGCGGAGAGTTGTTCGTCCACTTCCTGGTCTTGCGCAGAACAGGTGCGGGCAAGAACCAGCAGACACAAAACCAGAGCTAGGCGGGACACAGAGACCCAAGATCTTGGCATGGAGGTTGAGATTACCGAAAACCCTTCCCGGTTGCCCGGAACGATAGAAGCAATATCTATTGTAACGTCTGAGATGCAAACTGTTCTGATAACAGGATTGAGACGTTGCCTGTCAGATACGGTTACGCAGGAAGGCAAGAAAAGGTCCCTTCAGAAGGCGGCTGCTATACGACGCGGAGTTGGCGTGATGGTAGTGAAGAAATCGTGAGCGCTGTGCGACTGTCAATCTATTTGGAGGCGGATGCGCTCAATGAACTTTGCGCGCAGTCGACCGGCCTGATTGGGAGCGGAAGGCTCGGCGGTCTCAATAAGGACGGCATTCATCTGAATATCGCCGGAAGCGACTTCGAATCGAGAGGGCATAGCGTCCAGAAATTTTTTAAGGACGCCAGCGCGATCCATGCCGATGACACCGTCATGAGGACCGGTCATGCCGACATCGGTGATATAGGCGGTGCCATTGGGCAGGACATGCTCGTCGGCAGTGGTTACATGGGTGTGAGTTCCGACTACGGCGGTAACTCGTCCATCAAGGTACAGACCCAAAGCAATTTTCTCGCTGGTAGTTTCCGCATGCATGTCGACGAGCACGAAAGAGACGTCGGCAGGAAGCGCTTCCAGCACGGAATCGGCTTTTCTGAATGGATCGTCGATGGCGGGCAGGAAAACGCGTCCCTGGAGGTTGAGGACCGCGAATTTCAGGCCGTTTTTGGCGGTGCCGACGTATAAGCCCGTGCCTGGAGTCTTTTCGGGGAAATTGTGTGGGCGCAAAAGACGAGGCTCATGGGGCATGAAATCCATGATTTCCTTGCGATCCCAGCTGTGATTGCCGCCGGTGATGACAGCGATGTCTTGCTGAAACAATTCTTCGGCGATGCGAGGAGTAATGCCGAAGCCAGAAGCGGAATTCTCTCCGTTCGCGATGATTAGATCGATACCGCGTTGCTGGACCAGGTCAGCGAGGCGTTCACGAACGATGTGGCGGCCGGGCGAACCCACGATGTCACCTATAAACAGGACCTTCATCGACGGGAGGCTAGTGAATCCTTTCAGTAGTTACAGCTTGGAGTGAAAATGGAGCGGACTGCTTAACCGTGGGAAGCTAGGCCGTGAACCTCTGAAATAGGTGGGCACCACGAGCCAACCATTAGGCTTTCCTGCCCCGTTGGTGGGTCCTTTTGGGGGGCCAACCAAAGGGACAGGCCGTGCACACAAGCTGGCTATACGCAGCACCCCAGAGATTCATTACGGTTCAAACGGCTTTCGCGTCCACACCTGCTTCGAAGTGCCGCTCCAAGGACATTATCCTACCTGTGGGAGTCGGCGTCCAATTGCGCTGTGTGAAGGAATGGCTGACCAGGATATGGAGAGTTGGCGATAGGGTCACGCAGTAGGCACAGCTCACAGTGAGAGATTCGCGTAGAAAGTATGATTGCAAGGATGGTTTAAGGCATGGAGGAGCAGATGAGAATCAGAATAGGGACTTTGTTGTGTGCACTAATTTTGGCGTACTCGTTCACTGCGTTTGGGCAAACGCCGGCGAGCAAACAGACGGCGGCGCCAAAAGCCAGCCAGGGGATTAAGTCCGGAGCTGGCACAACGAAAACTGCCGCCTCCGACGATGCCACCAAGCGTGCCGATATCATTGAATTGTTGGAGTTGACCGGAACAAGCGCAAATATCGAGCTGGCGATGAATCAAATGGAAGGAACGATCAAACCGTTGATGGAGCGCGCATTGCCACCAGGAGACTATCGCGAGAAGTTGATACAACTCTTTTTCGAACGATTCCGGACAAAATTTGACGCAAAACAGATCATCGATTTGGCCATTCCTGAATACGAAAAGAACTTCACGGATGAGGAGCTGAAGGCGCTGATCAAGTTTTACAAGACACCTGTGGGACACAAAGTGGCGACCGTGGTGCCGCAATTGACGCAATCCCTGATGGAAGCGGGAAAACAAAGGGGCGAACAAGTAGGGCGCGAATCTATGATGGAAATTCTGAGTGAGCATCCGGACTTGCGACAGCAATTGGAAGAGGCACAGAAAGCTTCGCCACAGCCAGTACCGCCACCGGAGCCGTGACGGCTAGAGAGCTAGCTTTCCATTGCGACGAAGAGGCCGCTACAATGGCCAGGCGGGACCAGGAGCGTTGCAATGAATTACAGGCGGTTTGGAAGGACCGGATGGAACGTCAGTGAGATTGGCTATGGAATGTGGGGTTTGGCCGGATGGAGCGGATCGGACGACAAAGAGACACTTGCGTCGCTGGATCGTGCCATTGAATTGGGATGTAATTTTTTTGATACGGCATGGGCCTACGGGGACGGCAAAAGCGAAAAGATCCTGGCAGATGTGCTGCGGGAGAACAAGAATCGCGTCAGTTGCGGCGGACCCGATAAGCACCTTTACGTAGCGACAAAAATCCCACCAAAGAACAGAAAGTGGCCAAGCCAACGAGAGTTCACCCTGGATGACTGCTATCCGCCTGAGTATGTCGAAGAGTACATCGAAAAGAGTCTGAAGAATCTTAGCGTAGATACGATCGACCTGATGCAGTTCCATACCTGGGAAGATCGCTGGCTGAACGACGAACGGTTGCCGCGTTGCATTGAAAAAATGAAGAAGAGCGGGAAGGTGCGCGCATTCGGTCCGAGTATCAACCGCTGGGAACCGGCAAACGGGTTGCGAGCCGTTCTGGAAGGTCATGCGGATTCAGTACAGGCGATTTACAACATCTTCGATCAGAATCCAGAAGATGCGCTCCTGCCGGTCTGCCGGATGAAGGATGTCGGATTCATCGCGCGCGTGCCGTTCGATGAAGGTACTCTGACCGGGACGCTGACACTGGATTCCAAATGGCCGGCAAACGATTGGCGAAGTACGTACTTCGTGGAAGAGAATTTGAAGTCGAGTGTGGCCCATGCCAACGCATTGCGACCGCTGATCCCGAGCGGGATGACGATGGCGGAAATGGCGCTGAGGTTTATTCTGGGAAATAAGGATGTGAGTACGATCATTCCCGGGATGCGGAAGATCAAGAATGTCGAGACGAATGTGGCTACCAGCACGGCCGGGCCGCTTTCGCTTGAACTGCACAAGAAGGTTCGTGGCCACAGGTGGGATCGCAATCCCACGAGCTGGTCACAGTGATTGAGGCGGCGATGAGCAGAAGCACTAAGGTTCAGATATTCGGGCAGAGCTATACGATCGCAGGCGATCTGGAAGAAGCGTATGTGAGAGAGTTAGCTGAGTATGTCGACGAAAAGATGCAGGCGATTGCCAGCAATACGAGCACGATCGATACGCAAAGGGCCGCAGTGTTGGCGGCTCTAGCTATAGCCGACGAATTGTATAGCGTACGAAGAGAGCGGAACAGCCGCGAGGAATTGCTGAAAGAGCAGGCAGAGCGTTGTTTGACGCTGGTGGAGAGGGCGATCGCCAAAACGGAGTAAAGCGTAGTGGAAAAAATGCACCGGCAAGTGTGCCTGTGCCTGTGACGGCAGAAGAAAAGAACCACAAGAAGGCGGCGTGAAGCTGCCCCTACAGGAGGAAAACTTAGCTGGCGCGAAGGGATGCGCTTAGGTCTTTCTCCAGACCAGAGATAATGCGAGTGGAGAAATCGTTGAGTTGTGCTTCGGTGAAGGTCGCTTCACGGCTTTGGAAAGTGATGCGCACGAGCAGCGAATATTTTCCCGCGGGCACGTTTTTGCCGCGGAAGAGGTCGGCAGCTTCGATAGAAGCAATCTCAGCGATTTGCAGGGCGTTGATGGAATTAGTGACATCGGCAAAGGTGACGCCATCGGCCAGGAACAGAGAGAAATCGCGCTCGACAGAGGGGAAGCGCGGAAGTGGGTCGTAACGACGATTGTTTTTCACGCCGTAGAACATGCAGTAGACCGGGCCCACCTCGATTTCAGCCAGATAGACATCCTGACGAAACTTCAACGTGTCTGCCAAACGTTTGGAGAGCTGTCCAGCGACGCCAAGCACAGACGCGCCTTCCTTACCGAGAAGAAGCTGACCGGATCTTGCGGGATGCAGCCATTCCGCACCACCCTGCTTCCACTGGAAGCCGCCACAAAGAGCACCAATGGAATCGAGATCGCCTTTCAAGTCGGCGAATGTATATTCGCGCGATGGATCGTGCAGACCTTGCGTGCGAGCTAGACCAGTGGCGCCGAGTGAGAGCACGCGAGTTTCGACGGATTTGCCGTTGACGAGCCGATAGTGGTGTCCAATTTCGAATAGGCGGACATTGCGCTGACCGTGATTGAGATTCCACTCAATGGCAGCAGCCATGGTGACGGCACCCGTGGATTTCAGGACGCCAGCCTCTTCAGAAAGGGGATTGGCTAGCTTCGCGGGAACGGTGTCGGAATGGCGGAACAGATCGTTGCGAGTTTCGGCAACGTGCGGGATGGTGACAATCTCATGATAGCCGAGGCCGATCAAACGTTCGCGCAAACGCGTTTCGGCTTCGTAGTACGGCAATTGAGCAGCACCGATGCGAGCAGCGGGCAGGCGCGGAGGGAATTTATCCAGGCCGTAGATGCGAGCGACTTCTTCGATGAGATCGATTTCGCGGTCAACGTCCGCACGCCAAGAGGGCTGTGTACATTCCCAGGAAGCCAGCAGCGAATTTTCGGCACCTTGACCGCCATCAGTTCGTTTCGGAGAGAAGCCGAGTGCTCCGAGAATTGCATCGACCTGCTTGTCGGGAACATCTGCGCCAAGTATGCGCAGGAGTTCCACCCGAGTGAGAATGATCTTCTTCGGAGCCCGCTTCCCGGGATAAACATCGACGAGACCAGAGAGAAGTTCGCCACCTGCTAGCTGCAAAATTAGTTCGGCTGTACGGCGGGAAGCCGCTTCCGCCATTTCTGGATCGGCACCGCGTCCAAAGCGGGTGCTGGCTTCGGTATGAAGTTTCAGGGAGCGAGCAGAGCGGCGTATGGAGATGGGATCGAACCAGGCGCACTCGATTAAAACATTTTTCGTGGAAAAGAAAATTTCGGTTTCGGCGCCGCCCATGATTCCGCCAATGCCTACGGGACGCGTGCCATCCCCGTCGCAAACCATGCATATCGATGGATCCAGCGTGCGTTCGATGCCGTCAAGCGTCTTCATTTTTTCGCCGGGTTTCGCGCGGCGAATGACGATGCTGTGGTCTCTCACGAGGTCATAGTCGAAGGCGTGCAGAGGGTGACCAAGTTCGAGCATGACGTAGTTAGTGACATCGACGACGTTGTTGATGCTGGCGACGCCGGCAGCTTCCAGGCGGTCTCTCAACCAGGACGGCGAGGGCTGAATCTTGACGCCACGAATGACGCGTGCGGTGAAGCGACCACAGAGCTCTGGCGCGTCAATCTTCACGCTGACCGCTTCAGAAGCTTTCGCCGCTGCGCTTTCGGTGAGCTTAGAGGAAATATTTTTCAGAGGAAGACGATAAACGGCAGCAACTTCGCGAGCGATGCCAAGCATTCCCAGGCAATCGGGCCGATTAGAAGTGACTTCGGCGTCGATTACCGGGCCGTAGGGACCGTTTTCGACTCCGGCAATGTTCGTACCGGAGAGGGCGATGCGCGAGGCGAGTTCTTCCGGCGAAACGGTGACGTCCACGAAATCCTTGAGCCAGTTGTATGAGACTTTCATGCGTTAGTTTCCGTCGAGATCCAAAGTGCCTGCATAGATTCTGGTGCGATAGTCGAAGCGAACTTTCCCGTGGTGCTGATAAGCGGTGAAGATATGCTTCAACTCGTTCATCATCTGGGGGAAATCAGGATGATCAGAGGCAGGAGCATACGAACTGCTGCGAAGCCGGCCGCTCAGTCCTTCGAAATCAAAATCCTGAACATTGGGAAGTTGGTGAGAAAGAAAGTTTTCTGAGCCGAAGAACAGGCGCATCTGTTCCCGTCGCGGATAGCTATCGCTGACCTTGGCGTAATCCGTACCAAAGCGATGAAGGAGCGCTTCATAGTCGCGAAGGAATGAGGTGGTGTCGAGCAGTCGCTCGTTCCAAAGAACTACAACCCAACCACCTGGTTTCAGGATGCGTGAAAACTCGTTGCGACTGACGACAGGATCGAACCAGTGGAAGGCTTGGCCGGCCACGACAAAATCCACACTATGTTCTGCAAGCGTCGTATCCTCGGCAGAACCCTTAACGCCAGCAAAATTCGGATAATTGTGGAGAAATTCTTCGCCAGCGGCGTACATTTCTGCGTTTGGCTCGACTCCATACACGTGATGGCCATTGTCCAGGAAGAGTTTGCTGAGAAGGCCGGTACCCGAACCGATGTCGGCAATCACATGTTTGCCGTGCAGGCCGCAGTTCTCGGCAAGGTAGCCCAGTACTCCAACTGGATAGCCAGGGCGGTAGAGGACGTAGTCCTCCACGCGGTTGGAAAAGCGCTGCTTGGCGTTGGCGAATTGCGTCATGAACAGTTACGAGTAATCAGTTTTCAGTTATAAATCAGAACTGCCGAACCAACAGACTTTGTATTTCCTTGTGCTTAATTCCCCAGTGTCTAGGGAAACTGTTTCAAAAAGCGTACGTCGTTCTGAAAAAAGACCTGGATGTCGTCGATACCGTATTTGAGCATGGCGAGGCGGTCGATGCCGATACCGAAAGCGAAGCCACTTATTGTTTTCGGGTCGTAATTCACGAAGCCATAGACCGCGGGATCGACCATGCCGGCTCCGAACAGTTCAATCCATCCTGCGCCTTTGCATTTGCCACAAGTGCCGCCGCTGTTTGCAGTGCCCGTGCCGCCGCAGAAGATGCAGGAGGCGTCGAATTCCACGGAAGGTTCAGTGAACGGAAAATAGCTGGGACGAAAGCGCGTCTTCACGTTTTCGCCGAAGAATTGTCTTACGAAATAATCGATAGTGCCCTTGAAATCGCAAAAAGTGATGTCGCTGTCGACGGCCAGACCTTCAATCTGATGGAACATGAAGGAGTGGGTGGCGTCGGGATTGTCTCGGCGATAAACCTTGCCCGGAGCGATGATGCGTACGGGAGGCTGGCGCTTTTCCATAGCGTGAATCTGCACGGGAGAGGTGTGCGTGCGTAGAAGAAGCTGGCCGGGCGCACCTTTGGACAGATCAAGGTAAAACGTGTCCATATCATCGCGGACGGGATGATGCTCCGGGATGTTAAGTGCCTCGAAATTGTAATAAGGCGTCTCGATCTCCGGGCCTTCGGCAACGGAAAAGCCAATAGACAAGAAGATGTCTTCGATTTCCTGAAAAACCTGCCGAATGAGGTGGTGCGAACCGACCGGGCGAATTACTCCGGGAAGCGAAAGATCGACGCGACCTTTGATGCTGACGGAAGATTGAGCGCCAGATTCGATAGCGGACTGACGCTCCGCGATCTGCGAATCGACGTGCTTTTTCAGATCGTTTAGCGAAGCGCCCACGGCTCGCTTGAGTTCGGGCGTGGCGGGCTTCAGCCAGTTGTCAGTGACCAGCGTAAGGACGCCGGATTTTCTTGCCAGCCAGGAATCACGAAACGTTTTGAAAGAAGATTCGTCGGTCGCGGCTGCGATTTCCGAGTCAAAGCGCGCGCGAAGTTTTGCGAACAAGGATTGGACCTGTTCGGCGGAGGAGATATTCAGCGCAACGAGAGATTGCGTAAGTTCGGAAGTCAGCATGATTAGAGCTTCAGGATACAACGCAAGGGCACGAAAAATCGTGCCCCCAATCTCGAGAAAGTAGAAGAGGGATTCCTCACTCCGCAGACTTCGTTCGGAATGACAGAATCCTAAGCTAGGCTTTCTTGTGTTTAGTGCTGGTCTTGACCTGCGGAGGAGCAGCAGCCCTGGCTTTTTCCGCGATTTGAGCAAAACCTGCCGGATCCTTAACGGCGATGTCGGCGAGCACCTTGCGGTCGATGGTGATGCCTGCGACTTTCATTCCGTTGATGAGCTGCCCGTAAGTCAATCCCGCGAGACGAGCGGCGGCGCCGACACGCTGAATCCATAAGCGGCGGTACTGACGCTTCTTGACGCGGCGATCGCGCTTGGCATAACGGTCGGCGCGATTGGCAGCTTCCTGGGCGGACTGGTAAAGCTTGCTCTTTGTGAGGAAAAAGCCTTTAGTCCTCTTGAGGTACTTCTTACGCCTTGCTCGGCGTTTGGTGCCGCGTTTTACGCGTGGCATGGGTTTTCTCCTTCAATTTTTCGGGAAACAAGACGGGTTGCGGCAAAACGCATGGATGCAGAAATGCGTAGCGCGCAACGGGTTTGTTTCCGGTGTGATTTGTAGTTAGCCGTTAGGCGCAGGCGGGTTGAATCGCCTCTACATTATTTGTCTTTACCTTGCTTGCGCTTGGCAAAGACAGGCTCCTTACTGCGGAGCGTAACGGCCGGCAGGCACCCGTGAAGCGCTGCCTGGCACGTTTTGCGGCGATGAAGCCGCAACTTCGTTGTGAAGATGCGATAAGTTGCACCTTCACGAAGAACAAAAAACTAGAAGCTGTACGGCATCATCTGCCGGACGGCGTTGACATCCGTCTTGTGTACCTTGGTCAGCTTCTTGAGCTTGCGCATACGCTTGGCAGCCTTGGTGCCAAGCAGGTGGCGTTTGCCAGAATGGCCGCGAATGATTTTGCCATTGGCGGTGATCTTAAAGCGTTTCTTTGCGCCGCGGTGGGTCTTCAACTTCAGTTTTGGTTTCTGCCTGTTGCGTGGCATTGCTTTGAATCCTCTCCATACGGGCCGGGCTTAACCCGCCACTTCCTAAATTTTTCAGGAAAGACAGACCCGGTGCGAAGCCGGCGAATTCCCTAAAGCACTACGCGTTCTGTTGTGCCTGAGCAGCCGGTTTTGCAGCCGGCGCACTGCCCTTTTTGGGAGCCAACAGGGCAACCAGAACGTTTCCTTCCATGCGCGGTGGCGTTTCGACTTGACCCTGCTCGCCAATTTCCGCAAGCAAACGAGTCATCTTCGCGCGACCGACTTCCTGATGGGCCATTTCGCGTCCGCGGTGGAAAATCATGGCGCGGACTTTATGGCCTTCGCCGAGGAACCTGAGAATCTGGCTCTTGCGAACCTGAAAATCGTGTTCCGCCGTAGCGGGACGAAACTTAACTTCCTTGAGTTGCGAACCACGGCTGCTCTTTCGCTGTTCGTGAGCCTTCTTGCTCTGCTGGTACAGAAACTTGCCGTAATCCGTAATCTTGCAAACTGGCGGATCGGCTGTCGGTGAGATTTCCACCAGATCAAGGCCTCGTTCGCGTGCCAACCGCATGCCCTCAAAAGGCTGCATTACGCCAAGTTGGGCACCTTCATCATCAATCACCCGGATTTCCCGAGCGCGAATTCGTTCGTTAATACGAATACGGTCGGCTTGCCGGAAATTCCGCTCAGCGATAAATCCCCCTAGGCATAAGAAAGGCACCCGCGAATCGGGACGCACTCCGTTTTGAACAACCAGGCCTCAGCTGCGTTGGCAGAGGAGGCAGGCTATAAAGTATAGCATGGCAAGAGGATGGGACAAGAAGGGCAATCTAAGAATCTGGTAAGACGCGGGGATCAGCAGACCAGGTTTCCGAGGGAATGGCTTTAGAGACAAGTTCGAATTCGTCGTGGATGCCTTTGAAGCGTGCGCGAAGTTGTACCGGCTGATCGGGAAGTAGGAGCTTGTGTCTGCCGGGCGGAGCAGTGGTTTCTTCCAGCAGTTGGCCGGTGCGGGTGAAAGAAAGCAAGGAAAGATCGCCCGGGGCGTCGGAAGATGGATGAGGGGAATGGGGATCCCAGTCGATGAAAAACGGTAAGAGACCGTTTCTGTCGTCACGGTAAGAGAGCGTTCGCCAGCGAAGGAGTTGTCCATCAGGGCGGGCGCGCGAGCCGCTTGTGGGGCCAATGCAGGGGATACCCCTTTCGAGAAGGGATGCAGCATACGCTTCCAAGTTGCTTTGACGAACGGCGTAGCCTACGAGCATAGGTTCAGAGAGCTTGGCGATTTCCGAGTGCCAGACTAAGTCTTTTTGTTGAGGGTCAGGAGCAATAATTTCCAGGTACAACTGAGATCCGATTTTCAGAAGCGCGTTGCGTGTGCCGCGGTCCGGATGAGAACCACCGAGAGCGGCTCGGTAACAAGACAGTCTCTCGAGGTACGCAATGCCTTGATCAAGATCGCGGCAGCCGAGAAGGAGGTGGTCGAGATTCTTCGATAGCTTGATTACCACAGAGGACAATGCCATTTCCTCATTGTTATACACCCGGGCGAATTGTCTAGTTAGCCGCGAAACCTTTGTTGGGAGAGACCCAACCCAAAAGGCGCTGCAAGTTACTGAATGACGCGGTCGGAACTTTCCTTTTGCAGGTCGGCGACAAGTTCGGCGATGGGGCGCGGGCCAAGATCGCCCTTGGCGCGATGACGGACGCTGACTGTGCCGGCTTCGGCTTCCTTAGGACCGAGCACCAGCATGTAGGGAATTTTCTGGAGTTGCGCGTCACGGATTTTGGCCGGAAGCTTTTCGTTGCGCTCGTCGAGATGCACGCGGATGCCATGGCTCTTCAGTATTTCGAAGATGTGACGCGCGTAGTCCTGCACTTTTTCGCTGACGGGGCAGATTTCCACTTGCACAGGAGCGAGCCAGAGCGGAAATGCACCGGCGTAATGTTCGATAAGGATTCCGAAGAAGCGCTCGACGGAACCTAACAGTGCGCGGTGGACCATGAGCGGTTGATGACGACCGCCGTCTTCGCCGACAAACTCGAGGCCGAAGCGGGCGGGAAGGTTGAAGTCGAACTGAACGGTGCTGAGTTGCCAGGCGCGGCCTATGGCGTCGATAAGCTTGATATCGATTTTGGGGCCGTAGAAGGCCGCTTCGGCTTCCATGCGTTTGAAAGGAATCTTCATCCGATTCATTGTTTCGGCAAGCGCCTTTGTCGCGTTGGTCCAATCTTCGGGTTTGCCAGCGTAATTCTCGGGATGCTTGGGATCCCAGTCAGAAAGCTCGACCTCGAATTTGTCGAAGCCAAAATTCTTCATAACGGCATAGGCGAAATCTACGCAACCTTCGACTTCGGCTTCGATTTGACCGGGAGTGCAGAAAATGTGAGCGTCATCCTGGGTAAAGCCGCGGACGCGCAATAGGCCGTGGAGAACGCCGCTGCGTTCGTAGCGATATACAGTGCCGAGTTCCGCCAGGCGGACCGGCAGATCGCGATAGCTCCGGAGCTTGGATTTGTAAATGAGAATGTGTCCCGGACAATTCATGGGCTTCAACTGATAGTCGGTTTTCTCGACTTCTATCGGTCCGAACATATTTTCTTTGTAGAAGCCCGCGTGACCGGAAGTTTTCCATAGGTCGAGCCGCATGATATGCGGTGTGAAGACCATGTCGTAGCCGCGCTTCTGGAGTTCTTCGCGAAGCCAGCCTTCGACCAAAGTGCGGATCAGGCCGCCCTTGGGATGCCAAAAAATCAGGCCGGGACCGGCTTCTTCCTGGACGCTGAAGAGATCGAGTTCAGCACCCAGTTTGCGATGATCGCGGCGCTTGGCTTCTTCCAGGCGATGGAGATATTCGTCGAGTTGCTTCTGATTGTAGAAGGCGGCGGCGTAGATGCGCTGAAGCTGCGCATTCCCTTCCTGGCCTTTCCAATAGGCTCCCGCGACGCTCATCAATTTGAAGGCCTGAATGCGTTTAGTGGAAGGAATGTGCGGGCCGCGGCAGAAGTCGATAAATTTTCCGGTGGTGTAGAAAGAGACCAACGGTTCATCCGCTTTTTCCTGAATGAGCTCGCATTTGAAGAGTTGTTTGGAATCCTGGTAGAGCTTCAGAGCTTCGTCTTTGGGTAAAAGTTTGCGCTCGTTGGGCAAGTCCTTTGCGGCGAGCTCGTGCATCTTCTTTTCGATCTTCTCCAGATCTTCAGGAACAAAGGGTTGATCGCGCAGGAATTCGTAGAAGAATCCGTTCTCGACCGGTGGGCCGATGCCCAGTTTCACTTCCGGGTACAGCTCCATAACCGCTGCAGCCAGAAGATGCGCGGCGGAATGACGGAACACGTATAAGGCGTCGGGATCTTTTTCAGTCAGGATCTGAAGCTTGACGTCCTGGTCGATGGGGCGCCGAAGATCAAAGAGCAGACTGCCGTCTTCGGCGGGGTCGACGGAATTAGAAAAAATGCCGGACTTCTCCTTGGCACCGTTGCCGTCTGTGGCCGAAACCTTGGCGACCAACGCGGCGTCCGCGAGGCGCGGCGAAATCGACTTGGCAATGTCGAGGGGTGTGGTGCCTTTAGGCACCTCTTTTACGCTCCCATCGGGGAGAGTTACGTGAATCTGGTCCATGCGATGTTGTCCTAACAGGCTGAGAGACTGCCGAGTATTTAACTAGCTAGGTTAACGGCGGGTGCGATGTGGGTCAAGATGCTGCACCTGTTCAGTAGATTAGTGACACTTTGCCTTTCTGCGATTTGGCTTCCAACTGCTAGTAAATTCCAAAGGAGTCAGGCAGGCGAGGCACTGGTGGGGCGGATGGTGTTGTAGGTTTTCTCCCAGTGGCGCAGATGGATGCGATCGCGCTCCCAGTGGTAAAAGGACTGCCGAGTGATGCCAAAGTGCCGACAAGTGCGCGCTACGTTCCGACCATTGAAGGAACGGAAGATCTTTGAAGTGAGAATCGGTGGTGACAAGCTCAGCTTTGTAGTCTGTTGCGACGGAATAGACTAGGGCATCGGCCATATGGAGTTGGTAGTCGATACTGACGAGGTCGGCTCGAAGAGCTATTTCGTGATCGATTGAGACAAGCTTGTGTCTAACGACCTCGGAAACGAAGAGATCTGCGACAGTGCTCGCTCCTCGAAGCATGAGGACTCTTCGCACCTCATAAATGATCAGGCTCGGTGTTATTACTATTCAGCGATCGAAATGGGGCCCCTTTGGTCAATTCAGCCTCTGAAGCTCTTTAAAGTCAGCGGACAAACGATAGCGATCAAACACGGGCTCGTGCTGGAGCCAGTCGGAGAAGCGAGACTTGTCTTTTGCCAGTTCACGCGCATGAGAGAGGGTTTTGAGGGTTTCTTTGCGAGCGCCGATCGAGGCCTGTGCTACGGCAAGACTCTCCCAGGCCCATTCAGATTGCGGGTTGGCTTGCGTGGCCGAGCTGTAGGCACGAACCGCTAAAGGGAAATTCTTGCGGTCAAGAGCATCGTTGCCGAGTTCCATGGCCTCGATGAAGACTCCCGCGAGAGCGCGCTTCAAGATGATCGCGAGTTGCGCACGTTTCTCATGCTCGGCCTGTTCACGAAGCTGACGAACCTGCTCTTCCGTGGAAACAGAGGTAGCCGAGTCATTCGAGGGGGTGATGGAAGGGGAAGCGGTCAGGGATGCTGAAATTCGGGCGGTGAGCTGATCCTGTTCTTCGAATTCCCTGCTCTCTTGTTTGGCAGCTTCGCGTAGAGTTTTTTCCTTTGCCAGTGAGCGAACCTTCTCGCGGATGCCGCTAACATCCAACAGCCCGTCAAAAGTGGCGACGATCTGGGCATATTCCCGATGGGCATTGAGCAAATCATGCGATTGTGCCAATGAGTTTGCACGTTCTTCAGATTTGGCGAATTGATCGCGGACGAATGCGTCATCGGGAGAAGTAACTCTGGACTTGATGGCTTGCACGCTAAACCAGGCCAGGGCTTCGTTCATCGCCTCGGCAGGCGCCCATTCGTGAGGCCCATCGAATGTCCGCAGCCAGTGAGGGTATTCAGCCGCTGCGAGCTTTGCCTGAAGAGGAATTATCTCGCGGTAGTTGAAATCAAGAGTTCCTACCGCAGAGAAGACAGAGAAGTGCACATCTTTTGCAGGGTCATTTCCCGAGGAAAATCCAGCGCCACTGAGAAAGACGCCCGCAGCGCATTTACACAAGGTGGCGAGTTGAGAAGCCAACCGCGCTCCTCCAGAGAATCCAGCGAAATAGACACGGCGCTGATCGATCGCGAACCTGGATTGCGTGTCTTCCATCATGGCCTCCGCGGCTTCTGCTTCGGGCTTCCAGGGGCCGTTTTTGGAATTGTTGGAAGCGGCCAGAATGTAGCCATAACGCTCCGCCGCTTCTTTCTGGATCTCGACGGGCAGCCTGCCCCGAGCGGCTGGATCGAAGGAATAAATGATGGGCCAGGAGCGCGCCGGCGAGTAATTGGACGGAAGGTAGAGAGCGTAGGACTGTTCTGGGTGCTTGGCGCATGCGACGTGTTCGACGAGCGCTCCCAGGGAGAGCGTTTGCGTTGCGAATGAAGAAGGGTTCTGAGGCTTAGAGGATGTCCTAGCGGCAAGCGATAAAATGACCCACGCTAGAAAGAAGGCGCGACGCATAGTCGAGAGTATAAGACAACCTCCGGATCAGGCAGTGATGTGGTTTTGTGTCGGACTAACGGTACAATTCATCTCTTAAGAAGGGTGCAAATTCGCGCGAGGGAACCGGATGAGAGTATTGGACAAGATCGTTCTGACTTTGTTGGTAATGGTGATGCCGGCGGCATCATTTGCGCAGAGCCCACAGGTAATCAAAGGGCCGGACGAAAGATACAAAGTGGATATTCTGGTGGTAGTGGCGCATCCAGATGACGAAGGCTTTTTTACTCCCTATCTGGCGAAGGCGATCTACGACATGCACAAGCGGGTGGCTGTGGTGTTTACCACTCGGGGAGGGAGTGGAGGCGACCATTTCGCGCGGGAACGTGGACCGGCTCTAGCCAACGCACGCGAGATCGAAGCGCGAGATGCCTGTACTAGACTCGGGATTTCCCTGGTGTGGTTCCTGGACGGAAAAGACACCGCTTCGCAAAGTCCGCTCGACTCCCTGTCGAATTGGGGACACGGAGTAAATCTTGAAAAACTAATAGGGCTCGTGCGGCTGACTCGGCCAGAGGTGATGTTCACCCATTTTCCCGGCATATTCATCGGAGAAAACCATGGAGACCATCAAGCCACCGGGATACTGGCAACGGAGGCGTTCGATCAGGCTGCGAGCCCGATAGTATTTCCTTCCCAGCTTGCGGGAGAGACGAAGCATTACGAAGTGTTGCTCTCGAATCTGGAACCTTGGCAGCCGAAGAAGATTTACTACGGGAGCGACGCTGAAAACAGCAAACAGTTTGAAGGCACAGGTCCGGCTTATTCCGTAAAGGAAGTTTCACCCGCTCTCAAAAAGCCGTATTGGCGAATTGCCATGGAGGCTGCAACACCTCATCGTACGCAATTCTCCGACGACATTGATCGCTTAATGAAGATGAACGACGCCGAACTGGACAAAATGATGAACGATCCGAATTCGGCTTGGTGGTCGGAACCGTCCACGCTGATCTTCGGCAAATCAATGGTAGGTGGAAAGCCCACTAACGATGTGTTTGCCCACTTGGAAGAAAAGGCAGGTATTGCCCAGGCGAGGGACGGAGCAGGCTGTGCGAGCGCCACTTTAGCGGACACGTCCGATGGAAAGATCCCCCGCCTGGAGTTGGGCGGCTCATGGAAATTCTACGCGGTATTCTATCCCGCACACGGATTATGCGATCTTCCCGTGAGGAGGGCTCCCGAAATTGGCGTGAAGACGGGCACGACCCTCGTTATCCCGGTCGTTGTCCTACACGACCCAGGCAATCCGCTGCTAGTGAATATTGCGGTGAAGGCTCCGGAGGGATGGAAATCAGGACCAGGCACTGGACAGATCCAGTTGCCGGCGGAGGGATCCACACTATTGTCAGTGCACATCGATACGCCCACCTTGACAGGCGAAGCCCTGAAGAAAGCCTTGGCAGAGGAGATTATTGTGAAATTAGAAGCAGAAGGAAAGCCTGTGAGCGAACTCAGGTTGAAAGTTATTCTCCGCGCGACCGGGCTGCCGCAGTAGTTTGCTAGCCCTATTTTCTGGGGCGAGCAGCTTCCATTTGTTCCCAAGTGGAGTCTGGGAGCAGGGCAAGGTCGTTAAATTCGCCCGCGCCGCGAAGCCACTGGCCGCCATCAATCACAACGCACTCACCATTGATGAATTCGGCCATATCGCTGATGAGAAATGCAGCGAGATTGGCCAACTCCTCATGCTTGCCAAAACGCTTCATGGGAACTTTGCTGATGGCGTGCTCCTCGAATTGTTTACTGGGGATCAGGCGAGACCAAGCACCTTCAGTGGGAAATGGGCCGGGAGCGATCGCGTTCAAGCGAATGTGGTATTTAGCCCACTCGACGGCCAAGGAAGTGGTCATGGCCAAAACGCCAGCTTTGGCACAAGCCGAAGGAACGACAAAGCCAGAACCACAATTGGCGGAAGCGTAAGTGGTAGTGATGTTGAGAATATTGCCACCCAGTTTTTTGGGGATGCGGCGATTGGCGAACACCTGGGTGCAGTGAAAAGTGCCATTCAAGACGATGCCAACTACCGAATTGAAGGCGTTCGAGGAGAGCTTCTCGGTACGTGCCATGAAATTGCCCGCGGCGTTGTTAACAAGGGTATCGATTTCGCCGAATTGCAACTCGGCGGCGGAGAAAGCAGCTTCTACTGCAGTGAAATCACGCACATCGCAAAGAGCGTATGCTGCGGCGCCACCGTTACGGCGGATTTCGTCGCAAGTTTCCGAGAGAGGTAGTTCGCGCCGGCCCACAAGGAACATGCGAGCTCCCAATCCTGCGAAGTGGATGGCCATGGAGCGTCCCAGGCCTGTGCCGCCACCCGTAAGAAAAACTGCGCGACCCTTGAGGAGATCCGGCTGAAACATGGGGCACCACCTTTCCGACGAGTCAGGAGCATTGTAACAGCGAGTTTCGGCAGTGAGTTAAGTGGGAGAGGAACTGTTGCGAAGAAGTGGAATAAGTTCGGGGAGTGGGTGGACTAGCGTTCCTAGAAACAGAAGGCGGAATGAGGACCTGGCCCCATTCCGTCTTCTCGTGCTGTTGCAAGACTCAGCAACAGCGTAAACGCTGTAGAAGAGCACTAGAGCGTGCTACGCCAGGCACACAATTCCGGTTCAGGGAAGTGCCTCAAGAAGCGTATCCACAGCGTGAACCAAATCTCTCCATGCCACTTCCACGGCTTCCTGGAATTTCTCGAGTTCGCGATCATCCGCGAATTCCAGATCCTGAATGCGCCGCTTGAATTCCGAGAAGCCGGTCCGCACATATTCGAGTTCCCAGTAATGCTCAAGCTTTACGCTTACACGCTGGCGGGCGAACCGGCCCTTCAACTCGGCCACACGGGAGGCCAGATCTTCGACTTCCCCTACAACACGCTCTAAGCATGCTTCCTTCGGCAACATAAATCCCCGTTCTCGATGAGAATCAGCGAGCAAAGCCGATAGCCGTCGATAATGAGAGGAAAGCAGCTACCCAACCAAACTGGATGCCTGTTAAGAGGTTGAAAAATATACAGTTGCAGGACCTGGTGAGAATTACAGCGACCGAAATTGGGTGGGAAAGCGCAGTTTTGTCTGCGATTCCTAGAGAAATAACCCACGGGGGACTGTGACCACTAATTCAGTTTTGGCGACAAAGGAAGGAGTGCAGGAAACAGCGACAGAACTAAATCAGTTGGCAGGTCCAATGGTAGCGGGAACAGGACGTCCAAGGGCTTTGGCATACTCGGCGTCATAGACGACGTTGCCAGGAAACTGCTCGGTGAGCTCTTTGAGATTTTTGCGAGCGAGCTCGTCCTTCTTCTCGCGGCGGGCAGACAACGCCAAGAGAATCTTGGCGAAGGGCATCAGATAATGGCCTTGATCGGCTGTTTTCTGGACCTGGGACATGCCGAGAACGCGATCGCCGTGAATGCCGCCGAACCACAACATGAAGCGAGCAGAAGAAGAGAGTGAACCGATAACGTAATTCGCGACGCCGGGAGCGACATAGGCGTCAAACGCGTCGGGGTGCAAAGCCAGAAGCATCTGGGCGTTCGCATTGGCTTCCTTCAGGTGTTTGAGTGCATCGAGATGTTTCTTGAGCAGCATGCTGTCGGCGTCGGACTGCATGCCTGCGCAGAGTGTGAGGGCGAAAAGGCTTTCCGGATCCTTCGGTTGTTTCTTCAGGCGGGTGGTGGCCAAGGTGCGCGCGCGAACAACAGAATCGTCGAAGTTCTTTATGCGTCCAGAATCAGGGGTGCCCTCAATACCGCCGAGAAAGCGCTTATCGTTCAGGAAATAATCGCTGGTGAGCACTCGCTGCAGAAAAAACTCTTCGAAAAGATAACTTGCGGCAATGGAAACTTGGCCGAAAGGTTCCTCCGGATTCGAGGCCGCCCATTTCTGAAAGATGACCCGAGCATCAGCAAACTTCTGTTCGTAGAGGAGCTTGTAGCCTTGTTCAAGTTCAGGAACGGAAGAAAGGCCCGGCGAATTGATTTCGGCGCGCGAGGAAGGACAAATAAGGAACAGAGTAAGCGCAGCGAGAACCAGCGGGAGCGAGATTCGCATAGTAAATAAGCCTCAAAAAAGTCCAGGCAGAAATCGCGGCTTGCCGGCCATAGCCTCTCGATAGTGAGCATCGGAAAAGAGAACACGCTCTTCCGTTTCCAAACGTTGCGAGAGAACCACGATGTGGACGAGCGAGCCCGCAATGGCGGTGATCCAGGCAGTATGAATCAGAGGAAGAACGAGCATTTCTGTGAACACCGCGGCGTAATTAGGATGGCGGACGTAACGGAACGGACCCGTGGTGACGACGCCTAAAGAAGTGGAGTTCATCACCTGCACGTTCCAATGCTCTCCCATAGTGCGAATGACCCACCAGCGAACCGCGTTTGCAGCCAGAAAGATAACAAAACAAATGGTGCCAAGCACGGGATAAAAATGTCGATGCAGGAAGACGACCTCGAGAGCGGCGCCGGTCAGCACGGCAGTGTGGAGAAGCACCATCCATAGGAAGCGAGGTTCGCTGACTTTTGATGCGCCGTCGGCGACCATTTGTTTTTGGTGACTACGGGAAATACGAAGCTCGAAGATGCGCAGAAGCGCAACGATCACGAGCAGCAGAAGATAGAGGATTACGCTCAGTTCCATTGCAGCAATAGGAATTCGGCGCTGAAGCCTGGACCGAAGGCAGCCGCCATGGCGTGTTCGCCAGTTTTAAGGGGCCGCTTATCGAGCCATTCCTGAAGAATGAAGAGAATGGTAGCGCTGGAAAGGTTGCCAACACTTCCGAGGATGTCCCACGATGGCTGGGTGTCGCATTTACAAATGCCGAGCTCTTGTTCGACATTGCCCAGCAGACGGGCGCCACCGGGATGGAGAATCCAGCCCTTGATGTCCTCTTGCTTCATGCCATTGCGGTCGAGGAATCCAGTAACCAATCCCTTAATTTTTCCGCCGATCATTTCCGGAACGTCCTTGGCAAGCAGGATGTGGAATCCGGAGTCGCGAAGATCGAACCCCATGGCGCCGAGAGAATTAGGAAAAGTGTAGGTTTCTGTGACTAGAATCTGCGGGCCAGGAACTTTTCTGCCGGTGACAATGACAGCGGCCGCGCCATCTCCGAAAAGAATGGAAGAGATCAAGTTGGCCTGAGTGATGTCTTTGCGTTGAAAGGTCAGGGAAGGCAGCTCAACAGAAATGATGAGTACATTGCCCCCCGGATGAGCTTTCAGATAATCCGCAGCGCGAGAAAGAGACATGGCTCCCGCAGCACAGCCCAATTCCGTGAAGGGCATGCGGTGAATGTTGGAACGAAAGCCCATTAACTCAATAAGGTGCGCGTCGAGGGACGGAATCATGAAACCGGTGCAGGAGACGGTGATAATAAGGTCGATTTCATCGGCGCGCAGATGGGCTTTCTCAAGGCACTTCTCGGCGGCTTCGCGACCGAGTTTGACGGCGTGTTCGATATATTCATTGTTGGTCTGGGAAAGCGGGCGTGGCTCGATAGTTTTGTCGATAGGAAAAATCGAATGGCGCTGGTGAACCTGGGCATTATCGACGATAGCCATCATGGCTTCGAGTCGACGTTCGGGAATATCGAACACGCGGCCCATGTAATACTTGACGTCATCGCGCGTGATGAGATGAGGAGGAAGCGCAGTTGCGGTTGCGGCAATGGTGGCATGGGCAGCATTGCCATTGGAAGAACCTGAGGCCGAGTTATTCACAGACACCGTCCTAACTACCTAGTAGTCAACGTCTAAAGTTCACGGGCGAGCGACAAGGATATGAGAATCTCAATGGAAAAGCTATGTGACAGCTACTTTACAACAAGAATGGCTCCAGAGGAAATGAGGAGCGGGTACATGAAGAGGACGTTTGTAGCGGCTTTGATACTGGTTGCGTGTCTGACTTCGCCGCGAATGTCGAAGGCACAAGAACAAAAGCTTACAAATCCGCTGCTTGTGGTGATTTCAGTGGATGGATTGCGTCCGGATTACGTGACATCGGCGGAGTTGCATGGGTCGAAAGTACCCAACCTGCGTCGTCTTATGAAAGAGGGAGCGTATGCAGAGGGTGTAACTGGTGTGATTCCCACGGTGACCTATCCGAGTCACACGACGCTGATGACCGGTGTATGGCCAGCGAAGCACGGAATCCTGGGGAATGCCACATTTGATCCCTTACAGAAGAATTATCAGGGCTGGTATTGGTACGCGGAGGATATTCGCGTGCCAACATTGTGGGATGCAGCGACTGCAGCAGGGCGGACAACAGCCAGCATCCAGTGGCCCGTGACCGTGGGAGCGAAAATCACTTGGAATATCCCGGAGGTGTGGAGGGCGGGGACTCCAGAAGACGCGAAGCTGTTGCGTGTGCTTTCGACGCCAGGACTGCTGGTCGAAGCGAAGAAAGAGATCGGCGAATACCGAGGAGGAATTGATACATCCGGAGAAGGCGACGAGGTGCGAGGGAAATACGCGGTGTGGATTCTGGACCACAAAAACCCGGGCTTGCTGACGTTGCATTTGACGGCACTGGACCATACGGAGCATGAATCAGGAATCTTCAGTGCGGAGTCTGTGACGATTCTGGAGCGGTTGGATAAGGTGATAGGCAACGTCTGGGCGGCAGCGGAGAAGATTGCTCCAAAGCGGACGTATTTTGCGGTGGTTTCCGATCATGGTTTTGCCAACTACGACCAGCAATTGAATTTGTTTCCGGCGTTTCGTGATGCTGGTCTGTTTACCGTCGATGAGAAAGGGAACATCGATGGTTGGAAGGCGATGCCGTGGGTAACCGGAGGGTCAGCAGCAATCGTTTTGAATGATCCAGGAGATGCATCCACACTCGATGCAGTGCGCGCCCTGTTGGCGAAACTGCAGGCCGATCCCGCCAACGGAATCGATCGCGTTCTGAACGCAGATGAACTTCATGCTCGTGGAGGATATCCCGTGGCATCGTTCTTCGTAAGCTTGAAACCGGGATGGCGAACAGGAGCTTCGTTGAACGGACTCGTGATCTCAAAAGTTAAACCTGGTGGAACCCATGGCGAATCGCCGGACGTGCCGGATTTGCGAGCGGCCTTCTTTTTGGCTGGACCAGGTGTGCCCGCCGGGAAAAATCTGGGTGTGATCGATATGCGTGATATCGCACCGACGTTGGCGAAAGAGGCTGGACTGAAATTGCCAAGTGCGGATGGGAAAGCGTTGCTACCTTGAGAGGAGTTACTTGCCGGATTCCATAGCCACGGCCATTTCAAGCAACTTTTGAACCGTGTTCCAATTGCGGGCCGTACAAGCTGTCTTCAAAATTCGTTCCACCTTGGGCATCGACAACTTTGGGCGCGCCATCCCGTTCGGAAAATAGATGTAGAGCTCACGGTCATGGGGGCACAACTCTTCCGGTGCACACTCCATCGCCACCAATGCGGCGCGAATCCCGGCATCAGGCCCTACCTCAAGAAACGAGACGGCCAGCTTACTGGGATCAATTCCCTTCCGGTCTGCAAAAGGATTGGCAGTGATCACGCGGCGGAGTTCCATAACACTGCGTAGAAGAACCGCAGGACGAAATTTGAATTTCTTTTCAATCGCGTCGGTGATGCGTTTGGACAGCAGCGTTGGATTTCTCTCTTTAGCACGAAAGACAACGTTGCCGCTCTGTATAAAGGATTGAGGTTCCTGAAAGCCAAGGGACTCATACAAGGCGCGAAGAGCTTCCATTTTGATTTTATTGTGGCCGCCGATGTTTACACCGCGGAGCATCGAGACGTATACGGGCATGAGAAGGCCTGCCAGCTCAATAGAGCGCAACCACTACAAGTCTACTTCGCCGATTCCTGGCTGGCGCGGATTTCTTGCCAGCGGCGGGGCCGCTTGTTGTATTGGAGGACTTTCTTGCGGAGTCGGATGGATTTGGGGGTGATTTCCACACACTCGTCGTCAGCAATGAACTCGATGGCCTGCTCGAGGCTTAAAACGCGGTGAGGGACCAAACGGATCGCTTCGTCGGCCGAAGAAGAACGCATGTTGGTGAGTTTCTTTTCCTTGGTGACGTTGACTTCCATGTCCTGCTCGCGAGAGTTTTCGCCAACAACCATGCCTTCATAAACTTCTGTGGTAGGTCCAATGAAAAGTTCGCCGCGTTCCTGAGTACCCCACAACGCATAAGCCGTCGAAACGCCTGCACGGTCAGCGACCAGAGCACCCGTGGGACGAAGAGCCATGTCTCCGCCATATTCCATCCATCCTTCGAAGATGGAATGGATAAGAGCGGTGCCGCGAGTATCGGTTAAGAGTTGGCTGCGCAGTCCGATCAATCCACGCGAAGGGATTTTGAAGTCGAGGCGAACGCGGCCGGAGCCGTGGTTGCTCATCTTGATCATTTCGCCGCGGCGGCTGCCGAGGGTTTCCATAATGATGCCGATGAAATTGTCGGGGATATCGACAACGAGGCGCTCGACGGGCTCCAGCTTCTTACCGTTGTCAGTCTTCACGACGATTTCCGGTTTGCCAACCATCAATTCGAACCCTTCCCGACGCATGGTTTCGATCAGGATGGCCAGCTGGAGTTCGCCACGACCGAGAACTCGGAAAGATTCAGGCGTGTCGGTATCTTCGACGCGGATGGAAACGTTGGTGAGAAGTTCGCGCGCCAGGCGATCGCGAAGGTCGCGCGAGGTCAGGTAAGCGCCTTCACGGCCGGAAAGGGGACCGGAGTTCACGCTAAAGATCATGGCGAGCGTGGGTTCGTCGATAGTCAAAGGCTCAAGGGGAGAGGGGTTTTCCAGGCTGGTGATGCTCTCGCCGATCTGGATACCTTCGACACCGGCAATGGCGACGATGTCGCCGGCCAAAACGGTTTCAGCTTCGTCGCGGTCGAGCCCGCGGAAGGTATAGAGCTTCGTAATTTTGGTGGAGATGAGTTTTCCGTCGAGTTTGCTGATGCCGACTTCTTCGCCGCGGTGCAATGTTCCGTTGAACACGCGAGCGATAGCGATGCGACCGAGGAATTCGCTGTAATCGAGATTCGTGACCTGCAACTGAAGAATGCCGTTGGGATCACCGGTGGGGCGAGGAATCTTGTTCACGATTGCTTCAAACAATGGAAGCAAATCTCCGGATTCATCACCGAGCTTGCGGTGCGCAACGCCTGCGCGGGCATTTGTGTAGACGACCGGGAAATCGAGCTGGTCTTCGGTAGCGTCCAGATCGATGAAGAGATCGTAAATTTCGTTGAGGACTTCCTCGCAACGAGCGTCTGGTCGGTCAATTTTGTTGAGAACGACGACGGGAGGCAGTTTCGAAGCAAGCGCCTTTTGCAATACATAGCGAGTCTGAGGAAGCGGGCCTTCACTGGCGTCGACGAGGAGAACCACGCCATCGACCATGCGCAGGGCACGCTCGACTTCGCCACCGAAATCGCTGTGGCCGGGAGTGTCGACAATGTTGATCTTGGTGTCGTGGAAAAAGAGAGCCGTGTTCTTGGCGAGAATGGTGATGCCGCGCTCGCGCTCCAGATCGTTGGAGTCCATCACGCGCTCTATGACTTCTTGATTGGCGCGGAAAATACCGCTTTGGCGGAGCATGGTGTCAACGAGAGTAGTCTTGCCATGGTCGACGTGAGCGATGATGGCTATGTTGCGAATATCGGTGGTCATGATGGTAAATGCGTCCTTAGACAAAAATAGCTGCTGATACAACCAGCAGCCCGGAAGAACCCCTTCTTCAATGAATTCAGGTGCGGTCAAACGAAGTAATAGTTTACCAGAGGTGACCTGGTAGGACCATATAAAGCGTAAAAAGCCAGCAAAATAGGGGGTTGCGGAACAGGTGTGGTATCGTATCCGCACTTCGGCCAGCGCAGAAGCAAAAGGGGGAATCGTGAAGGGTTTCGGGCGAAATTGGAAGGTAAGCGTTGTCATTCTGCTGGGCATCAGCCTCGGTCTGAGCGTGGCTGGTGCGCAGGAACCGAAATCGCCTCCGCCTGATCTTGCGAAATTGTTTGCCAAGCAAGATGTGATGATCCCCATGCGCGATGGCGCGAAGCTGCACACAGAGATCTACACACCGAAGGATGCCAAAGCCCCGCTGCCGATCTTTATCGAGCGCTCGCCTTACGGAATTTCCGCCCCTGAAAAGGGACACAGTGGCATTTTGTATCGTTACTCGGAACTCTGGCCAGACGGATACATCTTTGTGTTGCAGGACATTCGCGGGCGCTATGGCTCCGAGGGCAAATTCGAGATGAACCGGCCGGTGCACGATGCAAGCGATCCAAAGGGCGTGGATGAAAGCACGGACACGTATGACACGATCGAATGGTTGGTGAAGAACCTAGCGAATACTAACGGTCGCGCGGGCATAGCCGGCATTTCTTATGGGGGATTTCTGGCGGCGATGGCCATGGTGAATCCGCACCCGGCGTTGAAAGCGGTTTCCGAGCAAGCATGCATGGGTGACGCATGGCTGGGTGACGATTTCTTTCACAACGGGGCGTTCCGGCTGAGTTATGGGTTCGAGTATTCGGCCCTGATGGAAACCTCGAATGAGAACTACAGTTTTTCATTTGATCGATTCGATCTGTATGACTGGTACTTGCAACTGGGTCCGCTGACGAACGTGAACGCCAAATATTTTCATGGGAAGATTCCGACGTGGAATAATTTTGTTACGCACCCAACGTACGACGAATTCTGGAGAAAACACGCCATCGCATCAGCGCTGAAGCAGACGACGGTGCCAAACTTGAATGTTGCGGGATGGTGGGATCAGGAAGATTTCTTTGGGCCGATGGCGACGTACTCGAATCTGGAAAAGGCTGATGCGAAACATCTGAATTATCTCGTCGTAGGGCCCTGGAACCACGGCGGATGGGCACACGGCCCCGGAAATTCCCTGGGACAAATCCCGTTCGATACGGATACGGGCACGTATTATCGGCAAAAAGTGGAAGCAGCTTGGTTCGCCTACTGGTTGCATGACCAAGGAACGTTGCCAGTGAAAGAGGCACTTACGTTCCAAACGGGAAGCAACACATGGACAAGTTTTGACGCGTGGCCGCCGAAAGAAGCGCAGAGAAAGAATCTGTATTTTGGAGAAAATGGGAAGTTGGCTTGGGAAGCGCCGAAGGTTGCAGGGGATGAGTCGTTTGACGCGTACGTGAGCGACCCTGCGCATCCGGTTCCTTACCGCCACAAGCCTGTGGACATGACCTATCCACCGGATCATCCGGGCAGTTGGTACACGTGGTTGGTGCAGGACCAGCGATTTGTGGATGGGCGAGCAGATGTACTGACCTACGAGACAGAGGAATTGACCGACGACGTGACAGTCGCCGGGCAAGTGACGGCAAAATTGTTTGCGTCGACAACGGGAACGGACAGCGACTGGGTTGTGAAGCTGATCGACGTGTATCCGCAAAAAGTGGAGAAAGACTGGAAGCTGTCTGGATACGAATTGATGGTTGCCGATGAAATTTTCAGAGGGCGTTATCGGAATTCGTATGAAAAGCCGGAAGCGATCGTAGCTGGAACCGTCACTCCCTACGCGATCGATCTTCATACTACGAATCATGTGTTCAAAAAAGGGCACCGGATCATGGTGCAGGTGCAGAGCACCTGGTTCCCGCTGTATGATCGCAACCCGCAAAAGTTCGTGCCAAATATATTTGAGGCCAAGGAATCGGATTATCAGAAGGTGACGGAAAAGGTGTACCGCACAAAAGACCATCCCTCGAGTGTGGAACTGTCCGTAGTGCCAAATGGCAGTGGAGCGGTGAACTAGAGCCAAGATGAATGAACGATGAAATTGATGGAGATCACCTAGCGCCAGTGGCGACTGGCAGTAGAATGAAGACCTGCTTGAGCAAAGCTCGACGAATTGCACGGAAAAGCTAAAGAAGGGACGCCATGAGCCGCGAGCCGCGCGTCGCATTGTTTTGTGAGACTTTTCACGAAATCAATGGCGTCGCGCTGACGGTCCGGCAGTTGGTGGCTTTCGCAGGGCGAAAGAACCGTCCACTACTGGCCATCCACGGCGGGAAGAATCCTGGAGCGGAAGATTCGGGCAGTGTACGGCGCGTGGAACTGCAACGCGCACGCTGGAGCATACCCATCGACAGCGACCTGGAGTACGACTTATTTTTCTGGCGATACCATCGACAAATCCGGAAAGAACTTTCAACTTTCCAGCCTGATGTAATTCACATTACCAGTCCTGGGGAATTTGGACAGATTGGCGCCCACCTGTCGAAAGTGCTGAAGATTCCCCTGGTAGCGTCCTGGCACACGAACTTTCACCAATTTGCAGCGCAGCGCCTGCGGAAGATGATCGGGTTTATGCCCAAAAGTATGTTGGATCCGACCGTGGCGTGGTCTGAGGACCGCGCGTTGAAAATGCTTTTGTGGTTTTATGGGCGCGCGGATGTGACGCTGGCGCCAACGGCAACACAAGTGAAGTGGCTCGAAGAGTCGCTGTACCGCCCGTCGTTTCTCATGCTGCGCGGAGTGGATTGTGAACTGTTTAATCCGGACAAACGGATCGTGACGGATAACTCGCTGCGACTAGGTTTTGTGGGCCGCGTCACACCGGAAAAGGGCGTGCGATTGTTCCAAGCGATTGAACAGGCATTGGAGAAGGAAGGCCATCGTGACTTCCGGATCGAATTCGTGGGTGATGGAAGTGAAGTCACTTGGTTAAAACAGAACCTGAAGCACGGAGAATTTCTCGGAGTGCTTCGTGGCGAAGATCTTGCCCGTGCCTACGCGAATATGGACCTGTTTGTGTTTCCTTCAAAGACGGATACGTTTGGAAACGTGATTCAGGAATCAGCCGCATCGCAAGTGGCGTCCATCGTGACAAACGAAGGCGGGCCGCAGCACCTGATTGTTCACGGAACAACAGGCCTTATTGCGGAATCGGATCAAGAATTTGTCAGGGATGTTGTGCAGTTGTGCGGAGACCGAGAAAGACTCACGAAAATGGGTGTGGCTGCGCGCGAAAGAGTGCAGGGCACTTCCTGGGACGCCGCGTTTGAAATGACGTATGAAGCGTATCGGTATTGCTTGCCCGAAAACCGGGAGGCACGCCTGCAAAGGGCGTCGTCAACACAAAACGCGTAGAAAACGTCCGAAGACGAAACCACTCTTTTGGGGCAATCGATAAAGAGTCTATTTATGATCCACGGGGACTTCGCCGGAAGCGAAGGTAGTCCACGGGCCGGCTTTCATATCGTGGAGATAAGGCTCCTGAAATGCGTACTCGGGATGATGGGCGAGAAATTCCTTGGCGTTGAAATTCTCTCCGCAGGGATGGCCCATGCGTGCAATGAGGCGCATTTCCTTGGCCATTGTGGAATCGGAAGCTTTTGCCTGAACAGCGCCGCCGGGGTAGGAGGGGTCCCAACCCCAGATAGCAATGCCACGTGGAGAGGCATCGGCGTGACCACAGAGCGTACGCTCGTTGGCTTCCTCTTTTTTCTGAAATGTGTCGAGGTGATCGCCAAGCATCTGCTGTGCGAGGGCAACGTCAATTTTTCCCTTATTTTCGTTCAGTAATTGCTCCCAACGAACACGGCGGGCATTGGGAGAAGTTTCCAAGTTGTTCGGTTCGAATTGCGGCGTATCTTCCTTCAGAACCTTCGGATCGCGTGCCCAGTTTGAGCCCGATAGAACACCATCTTTGGTACGCCACAATTTGTAGGCCTTGAGGCCGAGTTCTAGTTGAGCAATCTCGCCTGTTTTGCGGTCGCCGAGCAGCCAGTCGTTGGCATAACCACCATTGTTTCCATCAAGCATGATCTTGGTGTATTCATCAATGGAGCCGGCATATTGAAGCGCTTTTCTGGCACGCATGAACTCCGGATTGCCGTTGGAATCCCAGCCTTCAAATTGCGTGATGGTGGTTTCGGTGACCATCAGGCCGTCGCTGTTGATGCCAAAATCATCATCGCTGGCAATCACGCCGGGAAACCCGTCCATGATGATGCGATAACCGTTCGTAGGCTGGATGTCAAAAATAATGCGCCAGCGTTCCCCATTCACGTAATTCGTCCAGTTGTTGTGAGCGATGACGATCTGGCCGTCTTTAGTCCAACTTCCTGTGGCGACAAAGGCGCTACAATTGCCGGGACTTTTCAGCTTCGGCGCATTGTCCACTTTTTCACGCTTATTCAACCAGGGAACGTAGTAGTCAGGAACTTCTTCGAATGAATTGAGAGCCACGATGTCGTAGACGTCGAGGGCAGAACCCGTGCGAGCGTTGAGCCCCTCGGCAATTCCTTGCAACTCCTGCTGGTATTCGGCGTCGATTTTAGGCCAAAGAATTTCGCGGGCCACCTGCCGGAAGAAAGGCCAGTCGCGCTTTGTAGAATGCATCATGTTGGCACTAACAGCGGCGAATGCATCTTCGATCTCGGGGGCAAGGATGTATCCATGCTGAAAGCCGACCGAAGCGGGATCGCCTTGGAGATGCACATAGATCCAGCCACCACGTTCGAACCGATAGGTACCTTTCATTCGAGGATCGTTGGAGGCAGCGCGCTCACGTGCGTAGGCAACGGTAGCGTCCAACTCCGATTTTGCTGCCTCCGCATCGTTTGTACCGTGTCCGGCCAGCCAAAGAAGGCCCACTCCTATAAAGAGGATTACGATCGCGAAGACTCTGCGCATACCATTCGACATGGAAAACTCCTCGATATTTGTAAAGACCGGCAAACTATAAAACAGCCGTTGTGTAAATCACGATTAAAGAGTACCCGAGACCCGTTTGAAGATCATACCTTTAGAGCGGCCCACATCGAGAGTGAATGAAGTGAAAAGACCAGCGGCGTCCCGTTGAAAATGAAAGGTCGCTCCGGCGCTCTGGGCGTCGAACTCATCCTTGGCCACGGGAACGAGGACAGTGTTTTTCAGGTCGGAAGAACGTGGCATTCCGCCGGCGCCTAACAGTTGAACGATAGCCAGCTTGCCGTTGGTGAGATCCAGCTTGTAGGTCACGGCGAGTTCGTCGCTCCAATAGAGCCCTGCGAGAGGTTTCAGGTCGTCCATCGAAACAGCAATCTCCAGCTTTTTCTTCGCTTCGTCGCGGGTTTCTTTCTTTTGCTCCTTGGGCTTCAGCAAGGAAGCGAGAAAGATGTCCGCAACGCGTTCGGCGCGATTTTCTGGATTCGAGTCTGAGCGATTGCAGAGACAAACGACAGAGAAATGCTGCTCGGGGAAGCGCAGCAACTCTGCGCGATAACCTCCCCAGGAACCACCGTGACGCACGGTAGGCAGGCCACGATAGGTTTCGATGAAAAGGCCCTTCGCATATTCCAAAGCCTTGCCATTGGTCAGGGTGCCGGGCGTTTGCAGTTCCTGGAGAAATGATTTCCCACCGACCTGGGCCGTGTAGAAATTTTCATCCCATTTCAGGAGATCGCCGACCGTGGTGTGGACGGCGCCGTCACCGGTTTGTTCGAAGTAAGAAACATCCAGGGTGAAGTCGTGACTTTTTTCCACAGGATCGTAGGCCAACGCCCGGTTGGGAATCAACAATGTGTGGGTGTCGCGGTATACCGTATGGCTCATGGCAAGCGGTTGGAAAATATTTTGCGTAGCAAACTCGCGAAGAGATTGCCCACTGACGCGCTTGACGATGACGGAGAGGAGGAAGAATCCGCTATTGCTGTAAAGCCACTCGGAGCCGGGGCCGAAGTCGAGGCCCTTCTGACGAACAATGAGGGCGAGCGCTTCGTCGTCGGTTGTGACGCTGTCGACATTGACGCCGGAAAGTTCGAACAGTGCCAGATAATCACGGAGGCCACTGGTGTGATTGAGAAGGTTGAGGATGGTGATTGGCTTGCCGTAATTCGGAAGCTCGGGAATATATTTGCGGACATCATCATTGACCGAGAGTTTTCCCTGTTTTTCAAGAAGCAAAATACTGGAAGCCGAGAATTGTTTTGAGGTAGAGCCGATGTCAAACACGGAATCGGGAGTGATGGAAACACTCTGTTCGAGATTGGCCACGCCATAGCCTTTCGCGTAGAGCAATTTTCCGTCGCGAGCCACGGCCACGGCACAACCCGGCGAACCTGGGGCGGCCACATCGGCGAAAACTGCATCGACGGCGGAGGGTGCCGGCTCCGACGACTGCTGGGCGGCTGAGACGCTCGAAATCGACAAGAGAAAAGGAAGTGCGAAGGCTGCATAAAGAAAACTACCGACTCGATGCATGAGGCTCCTCGAAATAACGTTCGAGTCTATCTACAAACCGAAAGGGTCACAAGATAGGGAAGACCTTGCCTGACCTGCAAAGACCGTGGTTGTTTGATAAAGTCAGACGATGCTGACCGCAATCACACGGGCCGTAAGTTCCGCACTGACGAACTGTGAATTGAGTTTTATCGATCGTAAACCCATCGACATGGCGAAGGCCCGAGCGCAGCACCACACCTACGAAGTGCTGCTGGGAAAGCTGGGCGCAAAAGTGATACCGCTTCCCGAAGAACCGGATTTGCCCGACTCCATGTTCGTGGAAGATCCAGCGATTGTGCTGGACGAGGTGGCGATTGTCTGTACCTTGGGAACGGAGACCCGTCGAAGAGAAGCAACCACCATCGCTGCCGCGTTGGAGAAATTCCGCAAGCTTGCCCACATCAAGCTGCCAGGAACACTAGAAGGCGGAGATGTACTACGGATTGGGAAGAAGATTTACGTTGGCGTGACGCGGCGCTCGAATCCGGAAGGGATTCGTCAACTGGCCGTAATCGTGAGTGCGTTCGGCCATGAGTTGACCGCGGTCCCCGTGACAGGCTGCCTGCACTTGAAATCTGCAGTGACCTTCCTAGGAAGGAACACGTTGCTTGCAAATCGCGCGTGGTTCGATTCGAACAGATTTGAAGGATTCGAGTGGGTGGACGTTCATCCGGCCGAGCCACATGCCGGAAACGCATTGCAGATTGGCGATTGTGTGATGTATCCAGCCTCGTTCCAGGAGACGGCGACGCTGATTTCACAAAAAGGATTCAAGCTCGAACTTCTCGATATTTCTGAATTGCAGAAGGCCGAGTCAGGACTGACGTGCTCCAGTTTGTTGTTTGAGGGGCATCAGTAGAGTTCTGGGATCGAAGCTATACATACAAAATAGAATCCCCACTGCCAGCCTTCGACAGTGGGGATTTTTGTATCTGGAGGCAAGCTCAGTCCATTGAGCTGACGCCGGTATAGTAAATCACCACGTAGCCCTTGATTGAGCCGTCGGCTTGCGGGACGCCGAAGACCTTCACGGGCGTGTTGGCGATGAGGTTGTTCAGGATGGTGGTTTGCCCGGCCGTCGTTGTGATATCGACAGAGCTTACCGTGACAATGCCTCCTGTACGATCTACCTGGTAAACGAGAGTGCCTGAGCCAGAAGTAGTGTTCAGGTCAACGGGTACGGCATTTACTCCACCCGTTATCGTCATCGTGAAGTTGTTATTTGTGGCTGAGTAGCCCGCAGCTACGTTGCCGCGTGGAAGTGGAGTGGGCAGAAGAACGGTCCATACAGCCGCCCAATCACTGGGGCTCGCCGGATCATTCCAGCGTGCGTACGATTCCCCCCAGGCATTAATCGCTCCCACGGAGCCGCCGAAGTTGGCCTTGCCATTGGTTGCATTGATGTAATCGGTGATGGCATTCGCTCCAGTGTCGGCAAGCGTTGGGAAAGTGAAGTTCCACCACTTGAAGCCGGTAATGGGATTGCCGTTGGAATCTTTTCCATTGGGCGTGCTGCTGGAAATGTACTCCAGTGTGTTCACGTAATCGTCTGTGACCGTGTGGAAATCGTGGGTATACGTGAAACCGGTGGTCGTCGGACTGGAAATCGTGCCGCTGAAGCGGGCAATTTCGATGTCAATCGACTGAGCAACGAGTGGAACTGCAAGAGGATCCACCACGCTGGCGTGCACTTTGAATCCGCGAACGAAATCCTTGGAATTCAGCAAGCCGGTACCGGTCGCAATCGGAGTGGAGTCCGCCACGGCATCCCACGGAGTCCGGAAGAAAAATTTGGTGTTGGTGTCGACCAACATTCTCACACCGGAGCCAAGTTCGTTGGCGACCATGATGATGTCGGTGCCCGAGTTGACGTGAAGAACGTGGCCTTCAGGGCTGATCCACACGCCATTGAAGGACGTGCTGGCCCAGATGCGAACGGCGACCAGCGTGCCATTCTGCTGATAGCGCGTGGCGATGCGGACGAATTTTCCGGTGAGTGAACTGGCTACAGAAGCGAAGTCCTTGATGGTGGTGCTGGTCTTCGCGTCGACATCGTAGAAAAGCGTTCCGTTGGTCGCGTCCGCCAGAATCGAGAGAGATTGCGAGGAAGCGACGGAAGTCTCCGGATTTGTGGGAGGCTCAACCGGGAAATTCCGGGTAATCGTGATGGCCGTATTGTCAGAAGCGATTGACGTGACCGAACCATACATGTGGCGCAGAATCAGACGAGTAATGTCACGAAGATTGCGGCGACGAACCGGTCCATTGAAATTGACCGCCCAGAGTGTGGCTCCTCCGCCTGAGGGAGGCACATGGCCAACGATGAAGGCGGGGTGAGCCAGATCGAACTCGATGTCGAGCGCGTCATTCTGATTGGCGGTGACTACGAGAGGAGAATCAAATTTTACGTTCACCGGAACCGTCAAACTTCCAGCGCCCCCGGTTGTGTGCTGAATTTGAATTTGAGTGGACGGAATCGTTGCGCCTGGCGTTCCTGCGAAGCCCGATTCAGGATCTGCGGAGACGACTAACGAGACGTCGCCAGGATTTCCCGCGATAGTGAGTTGTGCACCCGTATAGGTACCTGCAGGGACGGTGACGTTTCCGAGGATTTCGCCGAGCTGGTCGAGTTGAACGAGATTGATTGCGGGAGCCGGATTTGGTGCCGTGTAGACGGTGACATTCGAGCCGCCACCTTGTGGAACCAGAGCGATACCCAGAACTTTGACGTTGATTCCTGCCCAATCCTCGGATGATGCGTCGCTGACGATCATGCTGACAGTGGCGCTCTGCGCTTGCGGAGGAGGAGGAGTTAGGGTGTTGGAACTGGAACCCGAGCCGCAACCGCTGATGGCAGCGAGGAACGCGAGAGCGAAAAGAGTGCTAGACCACTTCCTGAATTGCATAAAAGAATGTTCCTTTCGAATTGGAATTCGGTTCGGACAGCCCCTGGAAGCCGCGATGGCTTCCCATCCCTTGCGCTTGTGAACCCCGGTCGAGGCACAAAGTTGCAACGGCTAAAGCACTTGTTTTTAGTGGTTTGCCACTCCGGTACTTGGTCTGACGAGGCTTGCGGCGTGCTTGTAGATTGTGAACATGCATTTACCGCTAAAGTGATTTTAGTCGATGATTTTTTGCGGCGTGTGCTATGCTCTTTGACATGTTGCACCTCGCCAATAAGGGCAGTGTTAAAGCGACCATCGTGCCGGTTACTACGACCACGGCTACGCGGAGCATTACGTGCACTACAAGCGCTTTGGGCGACGGGAGAAACGGCTAACAGGCAACAAAAAGTTTCCAACCCACCGCCAGAAGCGAACCTGGCGGTGGGTTTTTTAGTTTTAGCCCACTCCAGAAGAGCTCCAGCGGAATTCAAAGGAGCAATGGTCATGTATCGGAAAGTAAAACAAGGAGCGGGCTCTGCGTGGTTTCGTTCGACAGGACAAGCAAACAGGTGTGGGGGTGTGGCATGAGCGTTCCTGCAAATCCAAAACACAAATGGCGTGCGGGTGTGCTGGGCGCGACGGGAATGGTGGGCCAGCGCATTGTAAAAATGCTGGCGGAACACCCCTGGTTTGAATTGACGGAAGCAGTGGCGTCGGAGAGGTCGTCTGGCAAGCGTTATGTAGACGCGATGCGCTGGCATCTGGAAGGACCGGTCCCGGAAGTGGCGCAATCGCTGGTGGTTAAGGATTTGGACGCGGCGCTGGAGTGCGATTTTCTGTTTTCGGCGCTAGATTCGTCGGTGGCCGGGCCAGCGGAAGAGGCGTATGCGCGGGCTGGTTATCCGGTGGTCAGCAATTCCAAGAATCACCGCATGGACGCTGATGTCCCGCTGTTGATCCCGGAAGTAAACGCGTCGCACGTGAATTCGGTCCCGGTGCAACAAAAGAATCGGGGATACGATTCAGGATTTATCGTGACGAATCCGAATTGCTCGACGGCGGGATTGGTTGTGGTGCTGAAGCCGCTAGCCGACGCGTTTGGTATCGAAAAGCTGTTTGTGGTGACGCTGCAGGCAATTTCTGGCGCGGGCTATCCTGGCGTACCGGCAATGGACATTCTCGGAAACGTAATTCCCTTCATCAGCGGAGAAGAAGAAAAGATGGAAGAGGAGCCGCAGAAACTGCTAGGAAAATGGGATGGTTCACGGTTTATCGGCGCGGGCCTCGGAATCAGCGCACACTGCAATCGCGTTCCGGTAACGGACGGTCACCTGGAATGCGTTTCCGTGCGATTGAAGAAGACCGCCACGCTGAAAGAAGTTCGTGAAACGTTGCGGAACTTTGAGGTCTCCGAAGAACTTGCGGCTTTGCCGACCGCGGTGAAATACCCGGTTGTGCTGCTCGACGAACCGGACAGACCGCAGCCGCGCAAAGACTCCAACACCGGAAATGGGATGGCCGCGGTGGTCGGGCGAGTGCGCGAGTGCCCGTTGCTGGACGTAAAGCTGACATTGCTGTCGCACAATCTGGTGCGAGGCGCTGCGGGAGCGGCACTGTTGAACGCGGAATTGCTTGCTTCGCAAGGATATCTGAAAGCAGGTATCACACCCAGCAAACCGCTTGGGGAAGCCATTTCTCGCTAGCTTCCAACAGTTACATTTCAGAAATAGGGGCGCAGGGTATTGCGTCCCTAATCTTGCTAGCGCACGAAGTAGAATCGCACCACGTGGAAGAAAACGGGTGCCGCAAAGCAAAGAGAATCGATGCGGTCCAGGACACCGCCGTGACCTTCGATGACCACGCCAAAATCCTTGATACCGATGTCGCGCTTAATTGCACTCATCACCAGACCGCCTGCAAAGCCCAGGATACAAATGATGAATGACATCCCCGCGGATTGCAGCGGCGTGAATGGAGTGGCCCACCATAGGGCAGTGCCAAGCGCTGTGGCACTGACTACCCCGCCAATAAACCCTTCCCACGTTTTGTTCGGGCTGACACGCCAGGCGATTTTGTGTTTGCCGATCAGCTTTCCCCAAACGTACTGAAGCACGTCGCTCATTTGATCGACGAGAACAAGATACAGAAGTAAACGCGCGTCGTGTCCCTCATATCCGGGAATTTTCAAAATGAGTAGCGCCGGAGCGTGGCTCAGGCAATACGCGCAAACGGTGATGCCAAACTGTATTTTGGCGCCGCGATCCAGGAAGTTGGCAGTATCGCCGGCAATGGCGATGCTGGTCGGAACAAAAAGGAACGCGAAAACGGGAATCATGATGGCGAAGAAGCCGTACCATTGAATCCCGATCAAATAATATTGCAGTGGCATGATCAGGAAGAAACTCCAGATCAGAGTCTGATGATCGCCACGATGCGTCGGCACAAGGGTCATGTACTCGCGCATGGCCATGAAGGAAATCAGACCGAACAGAACAAGTGTACCGGTGCGACCAATCATCAAGCCGATCGCGAAGATGGCGCACATTTTCCACCATGCGCGAATTCGAGCGTTCAGGTTATCGATAGTCGTGCGACGCGCTTCCGTTTTGCGCGTAGCCTTCAGAACGTTGCCAATGATCGTGGAAATGATCAGAAGGGCGAGCACGCCGCCAAAGAGAGACATGAGCTTCGGATCGTGAGCAGCTTCAAACATCAGACAGATCCAATCCGGCGCAAGGAACTGACGGATTCGCGAGCGCGTTCTAGAAAAGAATCTTTGTGCTCCTCAGGGGCGAGTTGAATCGGCTTGCCAAAAGTCAAGAGACTCAGCATTGGTACAGGCAAGAATTCTCCTTTGGGGAGGATACGATTCAGATTCTCGAGATAGGCCGGGACGAGTTCAACGTCGGGCCGACGCATGGCCAGATGATACAGGCCGGAGCGGAATGGACCCACTTTTTCGCCCGTTCCGCGCGTGCCTTCCGGAAAAAGAATCAGAGAGTTTTCATTTCCCAAAGCCGTAGCGAGATCTTCAATCAAGGAACGACTCGCCAAGTGATGTTCCTCCGGCGTTTTCGTACTGGCGGTCCCGCCGCGATCAACCAGCACGGCTTTAAACACATTTTCTGCCAGATAGCGGCGGACTGGAGTCTCTTCCCAATAATCTCTCGCCGCGATCGGCCGCGTAACCGCGCGGATTTCCGATGGCAGCGCAGACCATAGGACCACGAAATCAAGGTGGCTGCTATGATTCGCAAAATAAATGCGCTGTTTTTCGTCGGGCTCGCAACCGGCCCACTGGACCTGAATTCCGCTGATACCACGGGCGACAGCGGCGAGCAGGCTGGCGATTGGGTGGATGCCTTCGCTCATGAAACGACGCGACCTCTGATTTCCTTAAGCGCAGCGCGTGAGCGATTCACGACAGTGAGCAGGAGTAAGACTAAGACAACCCACAACACCGGCTGAACCACACGGAAAATGGGCAATTGAAGGCCGAGGAGCAGGCCGAGGGCGCCAAATACAAATGCCCGATCGCTCTTGCCCATGGGGCCATCGTATCGACGAGAAGCGCCAATCTGTATCCCGAGCACGCCAGTCATTTCGCTGATTACGGCAAAGAGAACGATCAAGACCATCAACAGGGGATCGAATGGAAGAATTGTGGCGAGTGGTAGATACAGGGCCCCGTCAGAGAAAACATCGCCTAATTCATTCAAGATGGCGCCGAACGGCGTTTTTTGATTGTGCTCTCGGGCGAGCATTCCATCGATGGCATTCAATGCCATACGAACAAATAGAACTAACGGCAACAGGAGGAGCACACGGAAGCTTCGAGAATAGAGAATCGCGCCGCCGGTGAGGAATGACAAAGCCAGCGCGAACAGGGTGACATCGTTTGCGGAAACGCCGGCGCGTGCCAATAGATTTGCCAGGGGCCGCAGAAGGCCCTGGAATTTAGGTTTTAGATTGTAAATGCTGGCCATGGAATCTCTTTCCATTCGAGCAGCAAAAGCTTACTGATACCAGATCCTTCCCCAATAAATCGCATACGAGACAATCCAGATCGAGACATGAATCAAAAAGCATTTCCATCTCGGCCAGGCGAATTTACGCCGAAGCCAACCGGCTACAGCACCAAAAGCCACCCAAACGAGCAAAAAGCGGACCAGCCGTGCAGGCGGAGTGGCGAGAAGAAATGCACCTTCCCGAAAGAATTTCGGAGCCTCTACAGCATAGAGCTTATAAGGAATTCCGGAAACTGAACCGAGAAAAATCGCCAATAGTCCGTGCGTGCGAAAACCTTCATCTACGCTCGAAAACATTGCTTCCCGGACAAAGGGGACGCGCGTGATTGCCGCGTGGGCTGCGCCCGGTGAAGCGGTTGACCAGTGAAAGAGGAAAGCACCGCCGAGTAGCGCACCGGCCGCCGCGGCCATGACGTGCTTCCAGGTGCGGCGCCAATTGAAGATAGCCACGCAGGAGAGAAACACATCAGGAATGATGAAGAAGAACGTTCCTTCAGCCAGTCCCCAGGCTGCGGCCACTAGAACTCCCGGATAATTGAGAATCCATTGCTCCCATAGGGGAGACAGCGAATGTCCCGAGGTCGCACTGTGGGTGTTCACGTGACGATCCCAATGACAATATTCTGGGCGCCTGCGTATTTCGCCAGCAGTTCTGCCATCCTCTGGCATGCGTTCTCTAGACCGTCGGTGCCACCAAAGGACACGACGATAGCAGCGATGCGCTGTGTGGCAGGGGCCACCATGGTGCGCTCCGAATCACTTGTCGGGCTACCATGCGGGCCGATCTCATCGCAAAAGACTGGCAGGCCCTCAAGATTCAGATCGTATTTGCCGATGCCTTTGTAGGATTCTGCGGCGCGACCTACACGAAAAATAACTTCGCCTTTCACCTGATCAAGATCATAGAGACCGACGGGCAGGCGGCTTTGTGCGGAGACGAGATTAATGATGTCGACGACAGCGTTGATTTGTGGGAAGGACTTTCCGCTGATGATCCGGCGCAGCAGGGCTTCCGCGGAGCCACGATAACGCGCCGGATCTTTTCCTAATGCCTTGTAGCCCGAGCGAGTGGCAAGAATCTTGGAGGATTCGAGCACAGCGCGCGGCTCGGGCAATTTCAGTACTTCGGCTTCACACGCTTTCATTTCGTCAAGAAGTGCTTGCGGAGTGTCTCCGGATACTACTTGAGCGGTAAGAACGCCCAAGGCCGTGCGGGACGCCTTTTTCTTGAGTTCGGGATCTATTGTTATTCTCATGGGGTTTAGGCAGGAATTGGTTTCAGACGGGCGCTGAAGTGCCGCAGAAATGGGGCCTGCTGGGTGACTTCGTAGCCGTGAATCTTCTGGCGATTTCTCCAGACTTCCAGAATCACTTCGACGACATATTCAATGTGGCTTTGCGTATAAACGCGACGAGGAATGGCAAGTCGAACCAGATCCATGGTGGCATGTTCGCCAAACATGAGCGAGCCGATTTCCACTGAACGGATGCCGCCTTCGAGGTAGAGTTCGACGGCAAGCGCGACGCCAGGAAATTGTGAAGTGGGTATATGCGGCAAGAAAGCGCGCGCATCAATATAGATGGCATGGCCACCCGGTGGTTGAACGATGGGCACGCCTTCTTTGGCGATACGATCCCCCAGAAATGCGGTGGAAGCGATGCGGTAGCGAAGATAATCCTCGTCGAGCGCTTCGTTCAGTCCAACAGCGATGGCGTCGAGGTCGCGACCAGCTAGGCCGCCGTAGGTTGGGAACCCTTCGGTAAGAATAAGCAGATCCTTTTCTTGTTGAGCGAGAAGATCGTCATTGGTGCAGAGAAATCCGCCGATATTGGCGAGGCCATCTTTCTTGGCGGACATGGTGCAGCCGTCGGCATGCGAAAAAATCTCCTGAGCGATTTCACGAGGCGATTTACCTGCGTATCCCGATTCTCGCAGCTTAATGAAGTACGAGTTTTCCGCGAACCGACAAGCATCGATATAGAGCGGAATGCCGTGCTTTTTGCAGACTTGTTTGACCGCACGAATATTGGCAAGAGAAACTGGCTGACCGCCCCCGGAATTATTCGTAATCGTCAGCATCACCAGCGGAATTTTCTTGGCGCCTTCGCGCTGAATCACTTGTTCAAGGTGTGCCACATGCATGTTTCCCTTGAAGGGATGAATGTGGGCAGGCTCCTTGGCTTCCGGGATAGGCAGGTCCAGCGCGGTGGCTCCGACAAATTCGCAATTGGCGCGTGTTGTGTCAAAGTGCGCGTTATTGGGAACGACATCGCCCTTTTTGCACATCACATTGAAAAGGATGCGTTCCGCAGCGCGGCCTTGGTGTGTGGGAATTACGTGCTGGAATCCAAAAATGGCTTGAACCGAATCGCGAAAGCGCGTGAAGCTGGGTGAACCGGCGTAAGATTCGTCGCCGCGCATCATTGCGGCCCACTGTTCTGTGGACATCGCCGAAGTGCCGGAGTCGGTGAGCAGATCGATCAAGATCGCTTCCGAGGCGATGAGGAATAGATTGTAGCCTGCGGCTTCCAGCAACTTCCGGCGTTCTTCGCGGGTAGTTGTGCGAATCGGTTCAACACTTTTAATGCGGAATGGTTCAATGATGGTGCGGATTGGCATAGCCTACGCGGACTCTCCCTGCAGACACTACCACAATCTGGTCGGTGCCTTTACGGACGATCGGCGCTTTTCGTTATCTTTATTTGCCCATCAGTCGTCGCCGTGCGTTGGTTCCGGTGCGGGCGGGTGTGTCCCCACAACTTCTTCATCGGGATCTTCCAACAAGCCCGCGCGCTGGAGTTGATGATAGTAAGCAGGCCGCGTGTGACGATAGTGGTCGGCGGGAATCTTCCCGTCAAGCCACGCGGTATCCATTGGGTAGACCATGGGATCAAAAATCACCAGATAGAAATGCCAGATCAGGATAGAGAAGGTGGCAAGCAGCGCCTCATACCAGTGGACGGCCGTGGCGGCGTCGCTCACCCATTTTGGAAAGTGGCGCAATGTGAAGTTATTGAACCAGAGAAGAAAGCCAGAAAGAGCCATCACCATGGTTCCCCACATGAACGCCCAATATTCCATCTTTTCGGCGTAATTGAACTTGGCAAATTGTGGTTCTTCTTTCGTGAACCCGAGATTAAAGCGAAAAACGTGGAGCATGTCGGTGGCGTCTTTGATCGTCGGAATCATGGCCCAGACGAAGGAACGATCACGCTTCTTCATCGCCAGGTGAACAAAATGAAATACGGTCGCCGCAATCATCACAATTGCCGCAGTGCGATGCAATCCGCCGCGCACACCTGTGTTGGATTCCCACATCAAGAGTGGTTTGGACCACCAACTGTCCGGATACTTCAGGGCAAAGCCGGTGACGACCAATGTGGGGAAACTGGCCATGATTCCCCAATGGGCGATGCGGAACCACAAGTTCATGCGCAGAACCACTTGCCCCGTTTCGTGCCGCGGACGGCGCCGAATCAGCTTGCTGAGAAGATCGAGCAGATTGTGCAGCAACATGAATCCAAGCGTCGCTGGAATCAACACCCAATATGTCCAACGAATCCACTTCACCACGGGATGATTGGGCCCCGCGTTTGTCTGCACGTGAATGGGACCGATGACGTAGCGAGAGTCAGAGGCGCCCTTGTGGCATTGGCCGCAGGTTTTACCGAGATTTGACGCACTCACGGTAGAGCGCGCATCGGACGATTTTAAAATATTGTGAATGCCGTGGCAGGAAGCGCAGTTTGCTGCGGTTAATTTACCGCCCTTCATGGCCAGGCCGTGATAGCTGTCGGCGTAAGAAGGCACGCGGTCTGCCGGCAAATCATAAAGCTTCGCCATGCGGAGACTGCCGTGGCATCGGCCACAGGTCTCCGCTGAAACATTGGCGACATTTACTGGAGAGTCCGGATTCTTGGGACCAAGGATGAGGTGCTCGCCGTGGCAGTCCACGCAAACAGGAGCATCTTTCACTCCTGACCTAACAGCGTCGCCATGTACGCTTTCGTTGTAGACCTTGGCGATTTCTTTATGACACTCGCCGCACGTATCCGCGATCTTCCAGCGATTTACACGGGAGCGAGCGTCACGGGCCGGGAGGACGTCGTGATTCCCGTGGCAATTGTTGCAGTTTGCCGCTTTGTCACTGCCCGCGGCGATGGCCCGGCCATGTACGCTCTGCTTGTAAGAATCGACAGGATGAGCGACAGGAATTTTGTGGCGTGAGAGAAAACCGGCGTCGCTGTGGCATTTCGCGCAGGTGTCGGCCAGTTTTTTGCCAGCGACAAGAGAATCCGTTTCCGTTGCGGCTTTAATCTCGTGAATTGATCCGTGGCAGGAAAAACACTTTGGGGCATCGGGATCGCCGTTCTTTGCCGCCGCGCCATGAATGCTGGAATCAAACTCCGTGATCTCCCGTGCGTGACATTCGGCGCACTTTTTCGTCAACAGATTCGACGGGTTAGTCAGCTCGTGCGCGCTGCCGTGGCACGTCGAGCAAGCCGCGTCTCCCAGAAGCGAGTGAACACTGGAATCGAAAGCCTTGACCACATCTTCGTGGCAGGTCTTGCACTGGACCTTGGCGATGCGTGCGGGATGCGGGAAATCCTTAACGTCGGTGTGGCAATCCTTGCAACCGAAGATTCCGTGAGAACTGGCGGCGTGTTTTGCGGGATCAACCGCGATGTTCTTACCCTTATCCGATTTCATGCCCGGAGTACCGTGGCATGCCAGGCAAGCCTCATCCTGTTTTTGCGGCTGAACCTTCTTCGGTTGTGCGGCAGCGCGAGTGGGAGCGAGCACCCACGCCAGCGCTATCAGCAATCCGCATACGATGCGGATTTGCCTGTGCGCTCGTTTGGAGCTCATGAGGCGCTACCTCCGGGTCTTTGCAGACCCACCCGATTTTTTGAAGCCTACTTCAATCCCAGGTCCGTAAGTACCTTGGGGTTTTCCTCTTGAACCGCAAGCAGATTGTGGCAAGCGGAGCAATCATTGGAAATCGTCTGGCCGTCTGCGCTGGTGTGCGAACCATCGTGGCAGCGGAAGCAGCCTGGGAAATCGTTGTGACCAATATTGTTGGGATGCACGCCCCAGGTCACTTTCATGTCCGGAAAAATATTGCGCAAATAAATGGCGGAAATGCCATCCGCCGCCTGTTCCACAAGGGCGCGTTTGGTGTTGTAAATGTCGGGATAACTGTTGCGATAAAAATTTGTAATTCCTTCAACGATCCGCGATTTTGCAGTGTCGCGATCGGGGTAATCGGCTTTGAGCAGTTCCGCCGCTTTTTTGCGAATGAAAGGAAGTTCTGGGCTGATAGCGCCGCGCGACATGCGGAGATCCACAGCATTCTCAGGGAGTTCAAACGCGTGGGTGGGGCGATTGTGGCAGTCGATGCAATCCATGGACCGCGTTTCGGCTTTGGCCAACTGTTCCTTGGTCACCTTGATATCTGTTGAAACGTACTCCACGGTTTTGCCCTTGTCGTCGGTGTAGTAAACGATTGGAATTACCTGGCGGCGATCGTCGGTCGAGATGTACCGAATCCGCGAACCTTCATCAAGGTGGCGCCCGTGGATGCCCATTGAGCCTTGCCGAGTTAGACCACCAACTTTCACGATGAGAGCCGTGGTGAGAGCGGTATTCTTTTCGTCTTCTTTGTAATTTGTTCTCAAGATGAATTTATCGCCGGTGAATCGTTGCGGCCAGTGGCACTGCTCGCAGGTGTCACGCGCTGGACGAAGATATTTCACCGGAGAAGGGATGGGATGAGAATAGGTCTTAAAAGTGACTGCGTAGACCTGACGCAAGCCCGACAATTTCGATTTTACAAACCAACCCGCCCCGGGGCCGATATGGCATTGAACGCATTCCACTTTAGAATGCGGTGAATTCTGATATGCAGAGAATTCTGGCGCCATGACCGTGTGACAGGTTTGCCCACAGAAAGTGGTGGAATCCATGTAAGAGACGCCACGGTAAGAGGCAAATCCAAAAATCAGAAGATTCAAGAAGCTAGCCAGTACGACGAATACAATGCTGTTGCGTACCGCGGGGAGCTTTAGATCAATGGCTGGGTATTCCGACGGAATCTCACCCGCAGCTAGCAATTTCCTGCGACGCAACCAAATGCCGACGGGGATCAAAAGAAGGCCGAAGACAAAAATTCCAGGCAAAATAAGGAAAATCAGAAGGCCCACGTACGGGTGTGGGGGACCAGGCAGCATGAAGTCGTATACCCAGAAGGCGATCAGAGTCAGGGCACTGCTGGTGGTTAGAACGACACCGAATAAACTGATGAGATTCTGGCTGAAAAAATAGATCAGCCGTGCCCAATTACGTGTTGCGCTTGTCTGGCTCATAGACCAATAACCACGCTTCCCGTGATGATTTGAAGACTGTTTTTACATCACAAGCCCCAGCGGAGGACCGCCGGGGCCTGTAAGCTTGCTCGGATTGCATGAGCCTGTGGAGCCAGGCGCACCGGCGAAACTACTTACAAAGACTCCGCATGTAGGCGATTACGTCTTTCACCTCAGCATCGGTAATCTTCTTGTCATAGGCGGGCATCTTGTTCTTTCCCTTGACTATGATTTCGGTCCACGCGGCATCAGCTTCACTCTTCACTTCGGCGGAGCAAAGATCCCGCGCCTTGGTTGCTTTGCCGGCAGCCGTTTCGCCCTTACCATCTGGGCCATGGCAGCTGGCGCACTTTGCCTTGTAGACTTTTTCGCCGCTGGCAACATCCTGTGCGCGCATACCGGCAGCCGCGAGACACAGAACTGCAAGGACTACGATACCTGATAGCAACTTCTTCATCACGATCCTCCTGTTTTATTTCTAAGTTGCACGGAGCGCGAAGGAGCGCACGCGCCCCGTGTCGGAAATTGTCCAGCTGCAAAAACGATTACTTCTTCAGCGAACGAATATACGCAACCATATCCTTCACTTGTTCCGGCGTCATCGTTTTATAGGCTGGCATTTTGCCTTTGCCAGTAGTGATGATTCCGGTCAAATCCGCGTCGCTCTGCTTTTGAACGTCGGCGGAAGAGAGGTCGCGGGTCTTCATCGCTTCCTTGCCCTTCGCATCGGCGCCATGACAGCCCGCGCACTTGGCTTTGTATGTCGCCTCAGCGGCGGCCACATCAGCCTTTGCCGGGGCGCTAAACAAGCAAGTGCCCGCCAGCATCGCGGTGACCAGCGTCGCTGTGCCGAGGTGCTTCATTGTCATCTTCATGTTGTTACTCTCCCTGACTGAATTTCGGTTCAAAGACAGTGGATTGTCTCCGACCCGCCCAACTAACCTGCGTATCGTACCGGATGCGCGACAAAATTACGCTGAAAATCTGATGCCGCAAGAGGTCTCGAGCCACTAAGAAGTGTGCTTGAAACACTCCCTTCATTCAAACCCGGATTCGACAGAACAGTTCTGTGCCCGGCACTGAGCGTGTGGTCGTGCGGAAACCCGCCTAGTTCATTTGCAAGCAACTTCACGCGTTGCTCCGAGGAATAACGACACGTGGAACAGACAGGGAAAGAGAGACACCTGACGCAGACGTGTCAGGGTGGAGCTCGAAAGGATAGCTTAAAATTACAACATTACAGGTCGCGAGCAAACAGAAAAGTGGTGGAATAGTTGACTTTTGCTGCAATGGAAGCAGGACTGAATGAGTCCGTGATTTGTGAATGCGGCGATTCTCATCAATCTGCATGGTTTTTCTACGATACACACTCGAGCCGCGACTGCCTGTGCTAAAGGACACACCTGTTGCCGGTGACGTGTGTCACAAAAGGCCAGCACCGACAGTCCAACCAATGCCTCAGTGACCGCGGTTTTATTGGAATGTTGGTTGTTTCTTCACTGTGAATTCAAGGGAGAGAATCGAGAAGAATGGAGTTATATCTGAATTAAACCCGAGCGTAGGTAGCCACGGTTATGCCCCGATCTGCGAGTTCTGCGAGCAATTCAACGACGCCAGGAGACGCTTCGCGGTGGCCGGGCACAATGACAGCCCACTCCAGATTCTCGCGAAATTCCTTGTTACAAATCTGCCATTGACCCAGTGCGGTCGGAACTGGGGCGCCGATCTGAATAAGAGAAAAGTGGCGCAATAGAGCTGCGGCCTCTTGTTGATCCGGCCGTGGACCGCTGAGGATGAAATGATTGTTTCCATAGACGAGGATGCCGACCATTTGTTCTTACGTCTCCTGTCGGTAGCGCCAAAACTCGAATCTCGACAAATGCTTTTGTTAGAGCGTCTGTCACTCCGTCTCCGTAATTACAGCGATCGAGCGGGCACCGTTTTTTCCTACCGCACGTACGGCAAAAAAGTGATTGTCGGTCGAGACGCCCTTCAGGGTTGTTTCGCCGCGGCCGGTAGCGAAATCATAGACCTGCCAGCGTGGTTCGGTTGTCTCGCGCCAAAGGATCTCAAACCCAGCGCGTTCGGAATCCTCTTCAGCTGACCAGGACACTTTGGCGTCCGGGGTTACGGCGCCCTTCAGTTTCGGTTTCGCAGGTGGAAGAGGGGCCATCGCCAACTGTCGCAAAGCTTCGGCATTGTCGCGGGCCACGTTTCCCATGAACGTGAAATTGAGATACTTTTCGAGGTCACCGTATTGCACCCCGTTTTCCGTGCGCAAGGTCTGGTGCTGGTGCATGTAATCCTCCAAGGGCTCCGTGAAACGCACTGCCGGCAAACCAGCTTTGTAAAAAGGATAGTGGTCACCGCCCCGGCCATAGCGGTCTACCCGGAAGATCAGGCGAACGGCATCTCGGCCAACGATTTCTTCCACAGCGCGCGCCAGCTCGCGAGAAGGTGAATCGCAATCTTCGATTTCGCCGTTGCCGGAGAATAGCCGCACACGGTGGGGCGCGTCAGGCGTAGTATCCGCGCCCACAATATCGTCGTCCAGCATTCCGCCGATTGTGTAGCCCTGCTGTTTTGCCCAATCCAGAAGATGTGCGCTGCCCAGGAGCCCCTGTTCCTCGCCCGAAACGGCTGCAAAGAGGATCGTTGCGCGAAGCGATGCAGGCCGGCTGGCGGCAACCTTGCTCAGCAGGCGCGCGCACTCAACGCTAACCGCGACGCCGGAAGCGTCATCGTCGGCTCCCGGGGCCTCCAGGGATGTATCCATCATATCTGTGGGTCGCGAATCCATGTGGCCCGACACGATAAAGAGAGTCTTGGAAAGTGTTGGATCGGAGCCGGGAAGTATTGCGTAGACATTTTCCATGGGCACCGGCTTTCCCCCAGTGCGCTTGGAGGTTGCGTCGAACCTGTCGACAACTACCTGTAACTTTCCGCCAGATGCCTTCGCAATCTCATTGAACCGAGCGGAGATGCGATCCCTCGCACAGCCAATTCCTCGATTTGGATCCGTCCAAGATGAGATCGAGAGGCGCGTCCCACAACCCACTAACTCGTGAATTAGCGCGCGCATCGATTTTTCATCCACACTCGCTCGAGCAACCGCAATAGGGGGCTTTGCGAGCAGTTTTGTGTGTGGCTTCGCCGCCTGCGGTTCTGCCGGATCGCGCGGAACGGTACGCTGCGCGAAAGCTGGCGCTACCAGGAGTCCGACTACCACAATTACCAACGGCCAAGGTTTAGAGGTGAAGGCACGAGTGACAGGTTTCCGCATGCTTGTCGATCCTCCCCGCAATTGTTTGTCACCTAGTCAAGTTCGATGCAAGATTGCCGAGCACAAAAAGGAATTCCCTAAAAGCCCTTTGCGCGATACGCTTCCAGGCACTTTTTCGCGGTTTCCAACTCGGAGAAACGACTTCCTTCTTGCTCGATCAGGTAGTATTCCGCGCCGCCAGAGCTTTCGGCCGCTACAAATATAGCTTTCCAATCCGCGGCACCTTCGCCAAACAGAACCGAGTAACCCTTTCCTTTCTCCGGTGACCAATCTTTACAGTGCAGCGAGCGAATCCGGCCGGGATTCGCTCGAATCCAGGCGATTGGATCGGAGCCGGCTTCCAGGCAGGTACCAACATCGAGTTGGAGCATCACAGAAGGCTTGGTGTTTTTCGCGAGCACTTCGACGGGCCGCACTCCTTCCACAGGAATGAATTCAAGCTGATGATTGTGATATCCAGCTTTCAGGCCCGTGGCTTCTAATTTGTCCGCTGCGACATTCAAGAAGTTAGCAATCTCTTTCCAGCCGTCCAGTCCAGGTTTCGGCTGCGAACTTGCCACTACGACGTATGTGCTTCCCAGCGTCAGGTTCTGGTCAATCGCCTTTTGAATCTTATCGGGATTCAAGAAAACCGCATCGTTGTGAGTGGAAAAGCAACGGATACCCAGATCATCCATCAGTTTCTTCATATCTTTTGCTTGCGAAGGGGTCCACTCAAGATAAGGTGCGTAGAATTCGAGGCCTTTGTAACCCATCGCGGCGATTGCCCGCACGGTGCCTTGCGGATCTTTCGCCAACTCTTCTCGAACGGAATACATTTCAATACCAATAGGTATCTTAGTGGTGGCCATCGTGCGCCAAGTCCAAGGAACTGTCGCAGCAAGGGTGACAAAGGTTCTTCGCGTGAATGTTTTGGTGTTCATGTGCACATCCTATCCGATGCGAGGGCCAGATTCATCGAATCTTAATCCGTCATATGCCTGGTACAAAGCAAAAAGCCTCCGGCGCGGATGAACGTCGGAGGCTCTTGCTTTTTGTCTTCTGTTAGTCGTTATCGTGGTGATCCCGGTCAAAATCGAACAAGTCGAACAGATCGTCAATCGCCGGGGAGTTCGTTGGAACATACCGATTGTTCCAGCTGTGCTTGGGATTAGGCAGATTGTCGCGGCTGCGTCCACTAATTGTCGGCAGGTTCCAGTTACGTTCGATGAACTTCAGAATCGAGACGTGGTCTGCGTAGGAGTGAGAGATGTGCCCGGGCTTCGTGTGCGGAGAAACGACAAGCAAGGGGATTCGTGTGCCATCGCCGAAAAAGTCGAGCGGTTGAACGTACCCGGAATCGTAGTAGCCTCCTCCTTCATCGGCGGTTACGAAAATGGCGGTGCTTTCCCACAATTCTGGATTTGCTTTGACAGCATCCACAATCTTCTTGACGAAGCCTTCATACAGATTCCACTTGGACGAGGCAGGATGGCCATCGACCCAGCCGCTGGGTTTCACAAACGAAACGGCAGGCAGAGTGCCTTCGGCGATATCAGTGTAGAGATCCGTGGTGTCCGTGATGTGCTCCGTGCGGATCTTATCGTCCGTCATGATCTGTGTCTGGTAGTGGAAACCGTTGCAGATTCCGCAGTATTGATCGCTGTTCGGGCCCACAGTTCCAAAATTCAATTGGTATTTGTCGGTCAGGTATTGATTCCATTGGTCGTTATAGGATTTCCAGGAAACTTTGTTTTCAAGAAGCACGTCGCCGATGCTCCGCTGTTTGGTCGGAGGAATCGTGAACGGTGTGTTGAAAACAAAGTGATCCGTGTAAGCATTGCTGCCGTCCCCGAAATAGCCTGGGTTGTAGTTGTTCAACAGGTAGTAATGATCGGGTTCGCATTTCGGATCGATGGGCCGTGGGAGCGAACTCAGATAGTTCAGGATGGGTGCTACGCCTGGCTGTGATGGATCCGCGCAATTTGTGTAGCTGCCGCCTCCGAATACGGATGAGCCAAAACCGCCACCTCCATAGCCGTCCTGAATCCACCAGTTGTCTGTACCCGGTTGCGGATTTGGGTTTTCGATCTCATCGACGGTGCCGGCATCGAGCGGCGTATCTGCCCATATGAATTCGTTGTGTGGAGGAGTTGCGGGGTTTCCATTTCCATCGCTGAACCAGATGGGGTCGCCGAAGAACAGCATAATGCTATCTAACCCCGTTCCACCCATCGCCGGCTGATGATAGTTGTCACTCATGGCGTAGTGGTCTGCCAGAAACTTCGTGTAGGGTGCATCGCCTTGCGCCATGTTGTAGAAACCCATGGCCGTCGCGCCTTCACCAGTTGTTATCTTGCCCGGTGCATAGTCCGTGCTGAAGTTGGAAGGTTGAGGAATTCCGTTGACGCTTGCACCCACGGTAACCTCCGTCCAGGTGAAGAGATCCGCCAGACAACCGCTTGGATGCTGTCTGGAAATATGCGATGCATCGCAATCAAATTGCTGCCACATCTGGTAGAAGCGATGAACCGGACTGGCTGCGTAGGAATCGTAAGGGAACGTGGAAGAATTCGTCAGCTGGAACGGCCCCGGAGGCAGTGTGGAATACGGTGCGACGTCTTGAACACCAGTGATTCGAGAGTCTGGCACCTTGCCGGACAAGCCAGTGCTGCCGGTCAACATAAATTGAGAGTAGTCGTTGGCCAGCCCATCTTCCGACGAAGTTGCATCACCCAATGTGCAAATCCCATTGTTTTTACAAACGTCCGTTGGCCCGCCATTCAAAGGTGCCGGCAGCGTCCCATACAGCGTTTTTTTCTTGGGCGCCAGCTGATACAACGAGCTGTCGGTGGCATCCGCGGAAAACTGGTAGGCTGCCTTATAATTTTTTCCAGGCGCGCCTTGATCGGTGACGATTCCCTTAGATAGGAGATTGTCTACGGTCTCTCCATGCTTTGGTTCGTACGTCGCAAAAATATGATCGAAGGTCCGATTTTCTCCAACAATTACGATGACGTGTTTGATCGGAGTGCGAGCCCTGTGACCACCTTCCCCATCATGGTCGTGCTCGTTTGCCAAAGCGGTTGTAGCCAGCGGTCCGGCCAGACTAATTTGCATCATGACAAGAGATGCAAGGCCGACTCGAGCAGTCTTCAGCGCTTGGGACACGAATCTCTTTGCTGACATGCTGTGTTCCTCCTCAGATTTTTCTCGACTGGGAGGTACACATTGGCCCTCTGGAATTGACTGCGCATTCCGCCAGCATGAATTCTGGGTTACATGCCTATCTTTTCAATGGACTCAAATGTGGATCAGGGGGTTACAAATCCTCCCATTAAAAGGAAGTCGTCCAGAGACCTAATCCACTGAGGAACCATCTCTCGATCAAGAACAACTGGTGTTATTTCGTAGCCTCGTTCCATTCCAGCTCGGCGCGATGCATCAAGGCAGTTCGATCTTCCGCAAGAAGCCACCCTTGTTTGACCAGATCGTCTAAAGCGTTTGCATAACGCTGCATGTACTCTTCGCGATTTGCATACCGTTCCGCAATGGATTTGCGCGGATCGCCCGTCTTCTCGCGGTCTGCCACAGTTTTCGGAAACGGCAGATAGGAAACTTCGAAGGCTACACGCTGGTCCGGCGCGCCAATAGAGGGGTCGCGCAGATTCCAACTCGCAAAAGTCGCAAGCGGAACAATGATATCGGGCAGGCGGACGCCGTCGCGTTCGTTACCATCCGCATCAACTTGCGGTACAAGCACAGGGAAATCCTTTCCAACTCGAGGCGGCTGGATCGTCTGCACCCCGTCACGCCACTTTGGACCGAAGTAGAGGCGCGTGCCTGCGTTCGCCTCGTGCGGCTTGTTTACGCCAGGAATGGTGGGGAAGGCATACAGTCGAAGAGGGACGAGTGTTCCATCGGCAATCTTTGGATAACTGCTTTCGGGTGGAGTAGCTTTGCCGCGAACCCATGCATCCATGTTGGCGATCATGGCGCGCCAAAAGTATTTAACGGGAAGCGGCGACTGTGGCTGCTGTCCGAGGAGATCACCTTGGCCTTTTTCCGGCGGGAACGGGCCAGAAAAATGCTGCAGGCCAGTGAGGTGATAAATACGAACGTCGGAAGAAATCGGAACATCCTTCTTACCATCGATACTGGTGTGAATCAGCGACGCGGCACGGCCCCAATATTCATACGATGTATTAGAGAAAAAGATCTTGGGCAGTACTTTTTCGGCGATGGCTCGGTCTAACAAACCCTCGTCATCTCCCGTAATTGGATCTTTCTGAGGTTGATCAGCAAACGGAAAGATGTCTGTCGGAAAAAGAACTGAGGAAGTTGGCTGCGCATCGCGCGAGGGCTGGGCGAAACGGTAGTTGAAACTGCCACGGCCCGCTCCTGCTACGTGAGCTAGAACACCGTCGAGCGCGATTCTTCCGTCTTCATCCGCATTGAAGCCTTGGTAGAGGAAGTCACGCAGGAACCGTCCATTTTGCGAAATGCCTTCGCCATAAACGCGTTCTGCCGGAGTGATGGAATCGGAAGCATGCTTGGCATAGGAGGCAAAATCGCGGATGGCGGCGAAGCCTCCGCCAGCAACAACGGGGTCAGCGACAATATAGATGTATTCGTAGATTTTTCCGGGATGAAAACCACCGGCAAGATGAATATGCCGGTCACTGGGCGTCAGTTTTCCGTCGACGGTATGTGCAAATTGCCATTGGGAGCGCGGAATGAGTTTGCGCCGGCTCTCACGAGAGTCCCGAACGCTGAGTGTGTTGCGTGGATCGTCAGGCGCAGAGACTGGATATTCTGTCCCACCGATATTTCCCGTTATGAGATGTCCCAGTGGAATCTCTTCCATCTCTTTCGAGGGCATCAAGTCGCCACGCAACAATCCGGTGATGGTCTTTCCCTGATCCTTGGCAATAGGCGCAAAAAATCGCAGTGCATCCGGACCACTCGCGTCCCATTGCCAACCGAGACTGACGATGGTGAACCCATTACGAAGCAGCCATGCGTCGCCGGCATCCTTCGCGACGTTCCAGTCGCCGCCATCCACCAGACCCAAAACACGTGCATGACCCCGGTTAGGGACTTCCAACAGTATCGAGCCATTTCCTTTGTGCGGATCCTTTGGGCGTACGGCGATGAAGTCGGCAGAGAACTCCACCTCGCCGTCTTTTAGATTCACTGAATTGTCGAGATCGACGATTCGGCGATTGTGTGGATTAGCTATGGGAAGCGAAAAGTAAACGCGCCCAGTGATGCGCTCATACGCACCGACCTCACCGAACAATTTGCCGTCGAGGATATCGATGCGTGAGGTAATTTCCACTCGAGTGACATGTGCGTAGAGCGGCGCGACCGTAAGCGCAAAGACGACAAAGATCGAAATGACAAGATGACGGAGCGACATGCGCCGCAGCATACCACGGCTGGCACCGGACTTCAGATCAGCGAGGCTCTGGGTTGAAGTGGGGCGACTTGGACTACTAGGGGCGTCTGGCTCGGTAACGAGTTGGTTTCTCGCATGAAGAACGACGGGTCAGCGGCTCCGGTTCCGCTTGGAGAGAATGTACTCAGCGAAGCCCACGAGACGCTCAGTAATGTCGTCATCCCTAGAGGTTGCTTGCAAGCAATGAGTGTGCGATTTATTCCGGTGTGAATCCGGGAGTCCGCTTGGACCTCGCCTTGGATTATGGACCTCCCATGCCAACCTGCCCGTCTTTGGCAAAGGCCGTCAAGAAGCGGAAGCCTCATGGGGCATTGCCACGGGCGGATTTCTAGGCGGGGCTACTTGAAATTATCAATGTGTCCGACAACATCAAGCTAGGGTGAGTGCAACGACCTCCAAGAAAACGCTTACGCCCTCGAAACGCATACCACACAACGGCTCTATACGCGCCTTTGATGGGATTTGACAGGTACGTCCCCTAGAACAATTCCCGGGATGCTGCTGCGATTTGCAAACCCATTCAGACGAAATGTTCATCAAAACGCGGACAACTCCATTCTTCGAGACCGCGGTTCGCAATATGAGTCGCCACCGCGAATCGTTTTTACGAATCAGTTCGCTCTGGGAACAATCCCGGCATCCAACGGGAAGCCAAGTGAGCTGGGAACACAAGCCGCAATGCAGACCTGGGACTTTCTGAACTCAGCACACCGTGATCCAGCAGAGCTGAGACAATCCGCCTTGCCTGACGATCGCTTGTATTCACAACGACGGCCGCGTCGCCGCGCGGCAATTCCCCGCGGTAGAGAATCGCTTCCAAAATGTTTTCCGAGTTTGCCGGCAGGTTGCCCAGACGAATTTCTTCCTCCGCCCACACCCGGATGCGTGCGCGCAGACGATCCGGCTGAACCAGTTCTTCCATGAAGTTCACCTGGTCGATGCAGATGCCAAGAAAGAACTCTGTAAACGCTGCCAGAGCTTCTTCGCTCAGTTGTCCGCGCCCGTCCAGATCGTTGCGACGCGGCTGATCGCAAGTGACCAGGTGCCGTTTATACGCTTCCACATTGCGCGCAAGACCTCTTGCCACCGACCATACCGCTCCCGTGTCCAGGCTTTCGAGCAGCATGGTGTGAGACATCAAGCGCGCCACACGGCCATTCCCATCGAGAAACGGGTGGATCCAAAGCAAGCGGTGGTGCGCTGTTGAGGCCGCAAGGATTGAGTCGGTCTTGTTCACCGCTCCGTACACTTCCGCGAACCGGCCAAGGAAACGAGGCACCGCTCCAGCACTCACTGCCACATGCGTCCCGACCACCACATCACGCTTTCGTGTTTCGCCGGGAATGACGTGAACCCGTTCTTTTTTTTCCGGATCCTCGACCCAGAGAAGATCGTCAGGAAGAAGTTCGCAAAAACGCCGGTGTGTCTCAAGGATGCCGTCGGCGCTCACGGCACGTCCTCGTAAGCCACCTTTATCGATCCACTCCTGAACGGTGATGTGTGCCTTTGCCTCAAGCTGAAGGTCACGCTTGTGGCGATCCTGGCTGTAATCGTTTTTGAGCGCGCGCTCAATATCAATGGGGTGCGTGTCGTGGCCTTCGATCAGGTTGCTGTAGTAGCAGTTCATCGCTCGCACAAGATCCGCAAGGGACTCCAGCATGCTTTGGGGCAGGCTCCGCCGGAAGCCCGACGCCTTCAGGGCCAACTCAAGGGCCATGTCCGTCAGCTTTCCTCGATAGCGGGAAGTTTGGCCGATCAAGAGCGGCTCCATCAAAGAGACTGGCTCACCGCGATCTTCGGTCACTAAAATGTCCGCATTTATGTCCTTATGCTTGTTCATAGCAAGCTGCATTATATCAGCATTTTATGAAGAGTGTTGCGCAGTTTTTGGCCACTATGTTGGCCGCTATTTATGCCGCTCCACTCCGGACCCAACTGACACAAGACCTAGCGGTTCCGCATAGACAAGACACATCCAGCACGACGTCATGTGCCTTCTGGACGGTACAGGTTCCTTCAACGGAGCATGAACAGCGAGCTCACACAGCGACTCGTAAGGCGCTTTCCCATCCTCTATCAAGACCGTTTTTGTGGGATTCCGAAGGAAATTCTCTCAGTGATTGAAAACGATGGTATGCCCGTAGGGACTCGAACCCGAGGCTCTTCACAGGCGACTACTGCAACTTCTCATATTCGGCCTTGGATTCTTTCAAGACGGGAATATCGGGGTCGGCGTTTCTCCAGAGCGCGAAGAAATCCAGATATGCAGCGCGGGCTTTGGCAGCGTCTCTTTGCAGGGCGTATGCCCGGGCGAGACCCAGTCGGGCCAGTGCGCCAAGCGGGAAATTGAGCACCATGCCGGGGTGATCGATCAATTTTTGAAATTCTGCCGCGGCTTTTCCCCCTTCGCCGGCGGCCAAGTAGGATTGGCCGCGCTCGTACGCTGGGAAGAGAGTGCTAATGGCCAGAGCGTCTGGAGCCGCCCAATCGAATGGCCCAACAATGGTCAGCGTGTCGACAGCCTGCAAGGCCCTATTTTGGTGGAGTTCAGTCTCTGCGTGAATGATGGGAAGCCAGTATTTTTGGATGAATGTGTTCGACGGATAATCCTTGTCCAGTTGTTCGGCGATAGGAATCGCCTTCAAGGAATCACCTGTGCGGACCGTCACGAACGCGGCAAGTGCAACGACATTCTGGTCATGAGACAGATGCAAGGCCCTAGAAATAAAATCCCGGGCCTGCGCAGCATCTCCGATCACCGCTTCACGAATGGCCTCTTGAGCTAAGCAAAGACCTGCCGCCTCCTTTTGTCCTTCGATTTGCATTTGACTTGCAGCTATCAAGGAAAGCTCACGGGCCTTTCTAAAATGTCCGAAGTAGGCCTCCGTGTTGGCCTGCTCGGAGAGCAAAATTGACTGTGCGCCGAGTATCCCAGTCGAGAGAGAGAGCAGGTGGCTCATCTCCTGGGTGTCATTGAGAAGAAACGCTCTCCAATAATTAACCTGGAGAAGATAATCCGACTGAATGCCACGCTGCTCGAATTTCTTTAGAATTGCTCCAGCTTCGTCGATGCGACCCAACGCCATCAGGCTGATGGCAAGATTGGCAGACGTTGCCTCTGACATGGGATCCACGCGCAAAGAAGCGCGATAGAGTTCAACGGCTCTATCAAAAAATCCCAAACTCCCATAAATCGTTCCCAAGTCGTTCAGAGTTCTTGGCTCTTCCGGATGGGCTTGGCGTGTAATTTCAAAGGCTGCGCTTGCCTTTTCAAGGTCCCCAGTCACGTAGAAGTGGTACCACGATTCGATCGACAGTCTCTCAAACTCAGTTGCACGGTCTCTGAGTTCATATGCCTTGGTGGCATTCTTACGAGCCAATTCGGTCTCACCCCGATTCCGGTAAATCGCCGCGAGCTGGCCATATGCCAAAGCGAAATTTGGATCCAGTTCGATCGCCCTCTCGAAAAAGGGGACCGCAGCGAAGTCACCCAATTTTTCGGATGTGGAGAGTGCCAGCCCGTAAGCTTTTAAGGCTTCCAGCGAGGACGTAGTAGCCTGCTCCAGCGGAGCGTCGTACTTCTGAATTGATGGAAGAGACTCTCCGAGCCGGGCGCGCAAATGAGATGTTGCTTTCCCAAGCGCGTCAATGACTTCCTCCTTCCGTTTGGCCTCCGCTTGTTCGTGAGAGATATGTTCACCGTTATCGCAGCGAATCGCTGTCAGGCCGATGAGGTAGGCAGTCCCCAGGCTGGAAATCGATCCTTGTACAGCCACCTTACTGCCGGTGCGTTGACAGACTTCGACCACGATGTGGCCAGTCATGGGTTCATCGGCTGCATGACCCATCTGTTTCCGGATTACCGCCGATCGTTCGTCCGATAAGATCTGAATCATCGGGGACTGCTCCAAGCCGACATTCAGTCCTTGCTTCAGGGCGTCGTCGAAGACTCCCTCGCCCGTTGTGTTTACAAAATCGGCGAGGACGATAGTGTCTCTAGGAGTGACGCGAAAGCCAGAACGGCCGCGATACCAGAGGCCCCCGACTGTCGCGCCGGCCACGATCAAAGCGACGGCGAGCAGCGCGATCACCCGGCGGTTGGGCTGAACTCTTCTTCTTTGAGTTACCGTTTGCGGTCCAGCTGGTTCGACGCTAGGAGTTAGGGAGGGAGCATCCGCGATTGAACTAGCTACTTCCATTCCCTGCACTACTGCGATAAAACGATATCCAAGCTTGGGTACCGTCTCCACATATTGCGGCTTTGTGGCCGAATCCCCCAGAACGGCACGCAGTTCCTTGATTGCCGTATTGAGGCCGTGCTCGAAGTCCACGAACGTTTCTTGGGACCAGAGCAGACCGCGCAGCTCTTCGCGAGTTACCACGTCACCGGCGCGCTCGACAAGTAACTTTAGAATCTGAAAGGGTTGCGGGCGCAGCTTCAGCTTAGTGCCCAGTTTGTAGAGTTCCCACGACTGCGGCCGCAATTCGTAGGCCCCAAATCTGTAGTTGGCCGCCTCTGTACGCACATGAATACCTGGGAATGTGATTGAGATTCTGACCTCTAACCGCCGTTAACAGCAAGTCAAATTTGGTGCAATTAGTCACTTGGGCTTTCACTGCATCACACCCTATCCTCACTCGCCGTCCATTGACGGACTCCGCAAACCGTGTGATCCCACCGCAGCAGAGCGAATTGTCTGGTCAGGCCGCGATCCGGAGTTGCGGCGTTTCTATGGGCGCAAACTGGTGCAAAAGGGGCTGGGAAAAGCACGCGTGGCCGTGGCCCGCAAGCTGGGAATCCGGCTGTGGATCATGCTGCGCGATCAGATCGATTACGAAGAGTTCTGTCGTCGTGGACAGAAGCAAAGCGGTGCCGCCTGTGCGGGGATGCCTGAAGTCGGGAATGGTGCGAATCGTCACCGTCCGGTTGAATAGGCTACCCGCCTCCCTTCGCAGGAAGGAAGTTCGCAGAAGTCATCATGGTCCGCAATGACCGAAGAGATGCTTGGTGGACAGCACCGCAACGATGAAAGTGACACAGATCTGAGCGTCAGGGGTGAACACACGAATGCCAACGATCGATGCTCTTCAGCAGACACGCAAGGGGTGTGCCCCGAGGAGGCCAACACCCCAGAAAAAAGCTCTTGCAACGGCCGACCTCGTTAGAGAAACCCGACCGGGAGTGACGCTTGAAAGACCCCCGACTTGACTAGCCGAGCAAAGCAGTGCATAGTACATTGCATGGATGAGTATACTGCAAAGAAGGACTCCAAAAGTTCTGACGGCCGCTCCCTGGAGCCTTGGGAAGCGCAACTTCGTAAGGGGTCTCTGGAGATGGCCATTTTGGCCAGCTTATGGACGGACAAAAAATACGGACTAGAAATCCTTCGCGCCCTCGACGGCAAATCAAGTTTGGCGCTCGCAGAAGGCACACTTTACTTAATCTTGAATCGCCTAAAGAACGACGGCCTCGTTGAATGCGAGTGGGTGGATGCTGGGACCGGTCATCCACGCAAGTATTACTGGTTGACCAAAGTGGGCAAGGAACGGCTTCGGGCGATGGCCCGATTCTGGACTCAATTTTCTGCGGACTTAGGTGCATTGCTTGACCCACTGAGTGACCGAAAGGAGAAACACATTGTCCACCAATAGCGTGACCGAATCTGTCGATGAATACTGCAAGCGTCTTTGGAAAGCCTTGCATAAACTGCCGGCTCCAGAAAGAGAGGATTTCATTCAAGAAGTGCGGAGCCATATCTTGGAGCGAGTGGAAGCAGAGCCAGAAGTAACCGCTGACGTTCTCGCCAAGATATTCCGGGCAGTCGGCGAGCCGAAGGAACTCGCCTCTGAGTACCGAACCCAAGCTATGCTTCGAGAAGCAACGCGCAGCGATGCATCGTGGGTCCTGCGACCATGGGTTCTCCTCCGCGCGACCCTGCTTTGGGGAGTGACAAGCATTGCAGGACTGGTAGCGTTCCTTATCACAGTGATTGGGTACGGCTGCACTGTGGTTTTCTATCTTTGCGCCCTGCTAAAACCAGTCTTTCCCACACACATTGGACTCTGGCTCGCAGCGCAGCACACGCTCACCCTTGGCTACTGGAATGGCCGACTCTCGGGGGCAGAAGTCTACGGAATTTCCGTGAGGTCGCCGACATCCTTCGTCTTATTCGGCACATTAGGACCAACAGGCGGACCTATTCGAGAGCTCCTTGGGAACTGGCTCATCCCCATTGGCTTTTTCTGCAGCGCGCTCTTCTTTCTCGCGACTTCAATTGTCACACGATGGTTCATCGCCAGGTTTGCCCGCAGAAAGAAGTGGTTTGCGTCACTCTCTGATGGGACCTCAATACCGCAGAGCAGCCGAGTCTGACAGTTGAAGGTAAGACACAATCGTTACAGGTGGAATTACAGGTGAAGATCTCACACGAGAATTAAAACCTTACATGCTTTGGCAGACGGAGCGTTGGATTTCACCGGTATAGAAAGCGCTGCGTGATTTCGCCGATCCCTTCGCGATCAGCAAGCTTGCCTCAAGACTGCGTTTGACTTACAAAGTATATGCACGTAGAATGGTGCTGCACGTGAAATGGTGCTACTGTGAAAACCAATATTACACTAAAAATTGAAGAAGAACTTTTGCGGGAAGCTCGAGTACTCGCTGCCGAGGAAGGCACCTCGATTAGTGCTTTGCTCGCGACCCGATTGGAACAGGAAGTGCGCGAGCGCAAGGGGTATCATCAGGCACGCAGGCGCGCCTTGGCCCGTCTTCGCAAAGGTTTTAACTTGGGCTGGACGCCTCCAAGCTCACGAGATGAACTTCATGAGCGGTAAGTGCTTCGTCGACACCAACATTTTGGTATATGCACATGACCGTTCAGCGGGAGTCAAACACGAACGCGCCCAACGGTTGCTGGAACAGCTCTGGAATTCGGGGCAGGGTGTATTGAGCACGCAGGTCTTGCAAGAACTGTGCATCAACCTTCGGCGCAAAATCAGCCACCCCCTGCCCGTGGACGAAGTTCGCTTACTGATACGCGACTACGCGACGTGGGAAGTGATCACCAACACCTCCGAGTCGGTTCTGCAGGCACTGGATATCGAGCTGCGTTACAAGACTTCCTTTTGGGACGCGCTCATTCTCCAGGCGGCTGAAAGTTCAGGCGCGACGATCCTGTATACCGAAGATCTTGCAACAGGACAACGCTACCGAGCAGTTGAGGTAGTGAACCCTTTGATCCAGTCTATCGGCACGGAATAAGAATCTCTTAACATCGTGTGTTCCCGCGTTCAAGTGGAGCCATCCGGTGCAGGCTGCTTGCTGTGCCTGAGAGTGTGAAGGTGCCCCCGAGTTTCGTCTGTTTCGTCATTGCGTCTTTCCTCCGATCTGCGGATTCGTTTTTGGTGATTTTCCTTGGGTGCGACATGTTAGCCGCTAAAAAGACTCTCCAACCATTTCTTTACTCTTCTTCCAGAGTGCTTCCGCGTTGCTCGGGTCCACCGCGTAGGCTCGTACTCCTCCGCTGACCACGGTGACGGCCGCGTCCTCTGGAACAATGTCGCCAACGTGGCAGTTCTCGCAGCAACGAGCGCCGATTTCATCCGCAGTAGCAACTACGCCGGCCCACACGGTGGTCGCGGCACCTTGCGGAATCGTCTTCCACTGGAAGGGCTGCCTTGGCTTTGGCGGTGGAAGAATTGCAGTGGCAGAGCCTAAGCAAACTCGGCCTCTATTGAATCTGCCGAGCCACTCAATTGTTGATCGAACGGCAACGCAAACTGAATGCCGATACTCATCTCGACGATGGAGTTCTTGCCAGCGAATGGTAGATATCTGCCCATAGGACTGAGGTTTTAGATACGCGCTCGTGAAACGAAATCGTGTGCTGACTCACTATCTATCGGGGACTTTCCGCTAAGCTTCGGGAGTTCACAGCGATTTGAGCTCAGCACGCGGGATTGCAAGCGTCGCTCCATTGCACGCAGCACCTTTCGAATGTAGATGGACCGGTGAGTGCGTGCATCGTTCCGCACGCCTCAGGAAGTAGCTGATGTCGAAACTATCACGGTTGCGTAGCTTCTTTCTTCCAGCCGTCATTGGTTTGACCCTGGCCGTAGCGGCCGGTTGGTATTACCTGGCTTGGTTGCCGTCAGAAAGTAAATATTTAGATGAGCGCAATTTTCGTGTTTTGACAACCCTCGGCGAGCAAATCAGCGCCAGCATTAATAATTTCGACAAAATGATGGATAACGCCTCCGATTCTGGCGTAACCAGCCAGGATGACATGTTAGAGGACTACCTAAAACAGGTGGCCCCTCAGTTGAAGGCTGTAGAAATCGAGGACATGAAAGTAATTGGAGAAGACTATGGGGACCCGCCGAATATAGCGGTCCGTGCGGACGAGGGGACCCATTTCTTGTATTTTGCCTTTCAACGAACATCGAAGGAGGCCACGACCAAGTATGCAGTGCGAACCGACCTGGATAAGGTGATCCGCGATTTTCTGCCGCCGCCCGATCGCAATCCGTTCGATGTCTTGCTGGTAACACAGAGTGACGGAACAGTCATCTTTCAGAAATCGACTCCGGGACTGGCGATAGCGCGAGTCGATGCGCTCGGGGACGAACCGGGAGTACCGAAGACTGGTAAGCCCGAACCAGGCAACGAGAAAGGGCAATTGCAAACACCCAGGCTTCTGTCCAGCAAATTCTCGGAAGTCACGCTGGCAGGGGTTCTTTACCGACTCTATTCGCAACCGTTACCGCTTTCACTCCAACTCATCGTTCCTGGGAAGAACAGCGCAGAAGACAAAGCCCTTCGCCAGCCAGAACAGTGGGTTCTGTGCGGTCTGGTACGCGCCGACACCTTTCGTTCCGAAAGCCAGTCCATTTCATATACATACATCCTGTGGGCGTCTGCCTGCATCCTCCTGGCCCTCTTGGCCCCTCCATCCTTGAAGCTCCTCATTTCCGCCCCAGCGGAAAGACTGCGGACTCGAGACGTGGTCGTCACGGTGATTTTTGCCTGCGTCGCAGGAGCGACTGGGACCTTCATTTTGTTGGACCTCCAGCACTGGAGCAAGGACTTCGATGAGAGCGCCGAACGGCAAATGCATGACCTGGCAGAAGCCATCAACATGAATTTTAAGGACGAACAAGAGGTGGCGTTCGAACAGTTGAGTGCCTTTTCGAAGGACGAAATGCTGGCAGCAGCACTGCGAGAAGCGCAAGTCCCTACCCAGCAGCGTCCCCAGTTTGACGGAAACGAAGGTGCATGCAAGCCCAAGCTCGCTTGTCGAATACAGATTCTAGCAAGCCATGATTCGGCCACGAATCTGTCTCTTTATCCCTATTTGCAGTTCGCCAGTTGGAGTGACTTCAAGGGCAACCAGAGGGTGAAGTGGACCACAAGAAGCCATGTCACTCCCTTTATCAATTTAGATGATCCGTCCATCACTTACTATTCGTCTATCAAACGGGCTTTTGGGGACCCGGGAGCGTGGGGCGCCAATCCCGCTCCCACCAGGGGCATTGAGTCGGAATACTCGTCTAACACCGGTGAGAACATCACCATATTCTGGGAACTTCTGGGCATGGACGGAAACCCGGTAAAGGAGAAGGTTGACCCGAAGAATGTCTTCTGCGCTTCGCTCGTCACTCATCCGATTTCCGTGATTCACTCCATTATGCCCGCCGAGTTTCAGTTCGCTATTATCAAGGCCGACGGCACGGTGATCTTTCATTCCGACCGCACACGAAACTTGCGGGAGAACTTCTTTGCCGAATCCGGTCAGAACGCCGAGGTTCGTTCACGCGTGCTGATGCGCTCACCAGGCATGCTAGTTTCCAAATATATGGGCAGGGGGCACCGTTTGTTCATCTCTCCGATGTCAGCGAATCCTTATGAATCGTGGACCGTAGTCGTCTTCCGCGACTTGCGGGTGGAACAGACAATGAACCTGGAAGTCCTCAGCCTTGCCGCGATTATGTTTGTTCTCTATACCCTGGTGATGGCGCTCGCACTGATTCTGGCGCAATGGACGCAAAGAGGGCGGGAGCGCAGGAACTGGCTATGGCCCGATTCGCAACGGGTGGGCACTTATCGTAGGCTGGTAATCCTGAACGGCATTGCAATCCTGCTGCTTTTGGTCTTCTCCGAAATCCCCACGCAGCTAGCGCTACTTTTTTGTGCCACGTTCATCCCCGCAGCCACGATAGTCACAAACCTGGTAGCGCTCAAACGCCAGGCCGATGGCCCAGGTTCTGTAGCAGGTCCTGAAGAAAGATGGAACTTCAGTTATATCGCCACCTTCTCTACATTGCTGGTGGCGGTTGCCGTGTTGCCATGCCTATTCTTTTTCAAAGTGGCGTGGAATTTCGAAGAGAAGCTCTTCATCGAACGCAACCAGCTCCATCTCATTGAAGATGTCAATTCCAGGAGGCAATTCGTCCGGTCCTACTACCAAGGCGTGCAACTGGGTGGATATGCGGAGCTGCTGCTGGCTGAACCGGAGGGTCAGAAGGTACCCAAATTTTCTTACCAGCAGAGTTTCCTGAGAACTGAGATCCATTCCGGAGAAGCGTACAAGAAGCAAGCCACCGTGCGGTGCGGTCTGGGGGCAACTGCCGATCGAGAACGATGTGTTGAGCTATTCCTGGGTGCAATCAGTCCTTTGTACAACGAGATCGCCTACGAAGGGCGTTACCTGACTGAGGCCTCACTGGATTCTCGGACATGGTCATTGATTTCCTCGGAGGGTAAAAAGGAGATACAACTGACAAGACGGGAACCGAATAACAAGGTCTGGACTGTCAGTTCGTCGTGGACGCCGCTGCAAATCCGCTGGGGCTATTGGAAATGGTGGCTTGGTGCCGTGGCTTATGTGGCTGTCCTCTTTTTGCTTGTGCGCTTTATGCTCCGAAAGATCTTTTTTTTGGACCTCCACGAGACAAGCGGGGCGCAGGCTGCCCTCGCTGGACTGCAACCGGGCGACCTCCTCAGAAAGTTCTCCAAGGACATGCTTGTCATCGGTCGTGACTCCTCTCCCACCATCGTGAATCTGCTCCAGCCTAGGAAAGAAGTACAAATTTGCGATTTCTATCAGCTTTGGAACGTCCAGCTGCGGGGCGCCGCGGCGCAAGGCGGGGGTGCGTCTGGCCGGAGCGCTCCGAGCGATCCGATCGGAAATATCGTAGAAGACGGCCGCCCAGTTGTGTTTCGAAACTTCGAGAGCGGGCTAGAGGAACCAGGCAATGGCCAAAGAATTTTTTCCGCTCTGGAAACAGTCCTCTCCAGGCTGCAAAAGACGGTAGTCCTCATATCAAGGGTTGACCCTCTGGCGAAGTCATCGGGGGAGGAGCGGGAACAGATGCAAAGATTACTGCGGTCTTTTGTCCGCATCGACTTGAATTTGGGCCCCGCGCGGTGTGCCGGTGAAACAGGCGAGGAGTTCGAGACCAGAATTTCCGAAGCAGCTTACTACGACTGGCTCTTTTCGGGCCGTCCGAAGCATCAGAAGCTGGTTCTTGTCCACTTGGCGCAGGAAAAGCTCATCAATCCCAACAGCTACCGTGCTGTCGGCGAATTGATGCGAGAGGGGTTGATCGTGCGTTCACATGGAATGCTAAGCATTTTCGGTGCCGGGTTCGCGAACTTTCTCAAGTCAGCTGTCCCACAAGGCGCCATCAAACATTGGGAGAAGCAAGGAGCAGGTATTCATGTAGACGCGCTCCGCACATCATTCCTGGTCGCGGGTACGGCTCTGGCACTTTTTCTCGTTTACACGCAAGGTGCGCTGGTTGACACGTGGGCCAAATACGCGACTGGACTTGCGGCTTCGATACCTGTGTTTTTGAAGTTGCTCGGTGTATTTCGGTCCGGCGGTACCACCGAAACGCAAGCGCACTGATTTCGGGAGTCGCCACGGAGTGCGGCTCCTCACCAGTTGATCGGAATTGAGGGTTCATCTGCGTTGGCTGTCTACTCTTACCGCTTCTCTTTGCTAAATGACATGGGGTTTGTCATCCGGCAACAGCAACTGAGGAACTTGCGTCAATAAGGCCAACTCCTAAAATATTAGTTGACACGTCTGCCTCACTGTCATAATCTCCTACATGTTTAGGAGATGGAATGGGCGCAAAACAAAAACGACTTCGCCAACTTACTCCTCTTGAATTGCAGATAATGAAAGTACTCTGGGACTCCGGCCCGTCAACCGTACAAGTAGTTCAAGACAATCTTTCCAGCCGCCCAAAGCTTGCCTATACGACCGTGCAAACCATGCTGAATGTGCTTCACCGCAAAGGCCACGTGAAACGAACGCTGCGGGGCAAGGCATTTGAGTATTGGCCGCTATTAACCAGAGATAGCGCATCCAGTAACGCCATTCGGGACATGGTCGATCGCCTGTTTGGTGGCTCTGTGGAAGCCCTGTTGATGAGCCTTGTAAAAAGCAGAGAACTCAATCCAAAAAACCTTGCGAGGTTGGCAGGCCTGATCCAAAAAGACGGGAGAGAGAAAGATCATGAGCGCGACTAGTGAGCTTCTCACGACGTTTCTCGTCAATTCCTTTTGGCAGATCCCACTAATTGCGGCGAGCGCGGCTCTTTGCTCAAGATTAATACGTCGTGCGCCTTCCGTTTACCGACATGTCGTGTGGGTGACGGCTTTGGGCCTATGCATAGGACTTCCGCTTTCGAGTCTTTGGAACTCCGCCAGCTCTATTAACAGTTTGAACCCGGCTTCGTCGCAAGTCAGCGAGAATGGCAGTGGGGAACATTACGGTCAGGGCAACCTTGCACACAAGAGTTTTTCTTTCATAAGGCAGAACCACATTCGTCCGGTTGCGTTCACGCCGCTTCTAACCTGGATTCTCGTAGGCTGCTATGTTGGGTTTTTTCTTTATCGTGCGGCGAGAATTGTTTGGTCGTTACAATGCACTCTGAAATTCCGGGATGCGGGGTATCCTCGCGCTTTGCCTGGCCCGTTGTCCGCAATGATGAAACGCTGCGCAAGCGCGTTCGCGCTGCAAGACGTTGTGATTATCTGTTCGCCAGACGCCTTTGGGCCAGTTACGCTTTCTTTTCCTCGCCCCACGCTCATCCTCCCCGAGAGGTTTTTCACAGAAGTATCGGAGCCAGACTTTTCTTCTGCCTTATGCCATGAGCTGGCCCACATCCAGAGGCACGATTTTGTGCTCAATCTCTTGTACGAGTTGGTCTCGGTGCCAGTCTCTTTTCATCCAGCTGTGGTATGGCTCAAAAATCGAATCGCGTTAACTCGGGAATTGGCCTGCGATGAGGCTGCTGCTGCAAAGTTGGCTACGCGCAGAGGCTACGCTCGCTCACTGTTGAACATTGCGCAGTCCTTAAGCTCCAGATCGTCTCAAGCCCATTCCAATTTGGCACTTGGTCTCTTTGATACCAATACTCTGGAGGAACGGATCATGAACATGTTGGCGAAACCAAATCGAATCGGCCGGAAATGGGGTGTCGTGCTGGCGGTAGTGGCATCGAGTTTGCTCACAGTGACGAGCGTGGGTATTTCGGCGTTTTCGTTTCAGGTTGCTCAGCCCACCAACGCTTCTGGCGATGTGAAACAGTTTGTTGGGACTTGGACAGCTGTGCATGAGGGTACGCCATTTCTAATTCTTGACCTGCACTTACAGAAAGGCACACTCGGTGGAGGAATCAGAGTCTGTAGCTTCAATCTGGATATGAAAGGTGGGAGTGAAGCCATCACAATCACGGATAAGACACTCATAGAAAGTTTGCCGATCCGCAATTTGGAAATTTCAGGAAAATCGTTGTCGTTCGACTGGAAGGACCCCGACGGCGATGAAGATCACTTGAAGTTGGAAGTAACTGGCACAGATGCGGGACGGCTGCACTGGGTGGGATTGCCAGATGGATTGAAGGTTGCGCCAATACCAGTCACAAGGGAAGCCGCGAAAACCCGCTAGGGGTGTGCATCCTTGCCAGGATACCTAGACGGCAGTCACCAGTTCTGAGCGCAAAACTTCATATTCAGACGCAAACACACCACTTTACAGGTGAAGAATTACAGGTGAAGTTTTCTGATGATTTCTGCTAAGTGATTGAAAACGATGGTAGGCCCGTGGGGACTCGAACCCCAGACCTCTACCGTGTCAAAGCCGCTTTATTATGTACGGCCAACAACTTCGAAGGTGTTGAGGGCTGCCTAAGTACCTAGGAGTACGCCTAAGACGGATTCGTTACAGGTGAAATTACAGGTGAAGTTTGCGGAGCTTTTCTGTTTGTACCTTAAACTTGTTTACTCTTAAAATAGTGTACCGTATGGTTAGCACAAATTGTAAGGAGGACGCTGACCATGAAGCGAACGAAGAAAGCAAAGGTAGTCAAGAAAGCGAAAAAACAAGCTCAGCCGAAGCAAGCGCAAACGAGTTCCAAGGCGGCCCGGGCGCACATCGCAGAGGGCACACGGCTCCTTGCGCTTGCCGGACGCCCAACCAAAGCCGATTTCATAAAGGTATACGGACCAAAGGGACCGAACATGACCTGGGAGCAGCGGGCAAAAGCAGGCGTTGACGCAAAACACTTCCAGGAGGCGCTCAAAGGGAAGTCCTAAAGTGAGAGCCAGACAACAAAGGCCCTCAGTCGCAAAATCGGCTGAGGGCCTAGCCTCAGGATTCACAGCATTACTTCCGGTTTGCCCGTCATTCGGACACGATGTCCTGACAACGCGACAAAGTTCAAGCGAAAATACCTCGGAAATAAGTACGGTCGAGATGATTGCGTCAGCGCTACTGATTGTCGCTTACCTCTCCATCCAATCGACAACGGAACTCTTGCGCTTCGCTCTGCGTATAATGATGCAAACAACTTTGTCGGGCACCGGCCGGTGTCATCGCCTAAAAGCAGATCGGTTTCAGGCCAAGCCAAGAAAGAGAGGCCCGCCATGGACGCACTCGATCGGCAAGCCAGGATTGCAGGCTGGCTCTACCTGCTGCTTGTCATACCGGGACCGTTCGTACTTATCTACCTGCCCAGCAAGCTGATTGTGCGGGGCGACGCCACCGCGACCGCCGCCAACCTCCTCGCCCACGAGACGCTTTTTCGCTTCGGCATGGTGGCCGAAGTTGCCGGCTCCATCTTCTTCCTCGTGCTCGCGTTCGCGCTCTACCGCCTCCTCAGCCGCGTCGACCGGACGCAGGCCGCGTTCATGGTTGCGCTCGTCATAGTCTCATCGGCCATCGCCTGTTTGAACGTGCTGCCCAACGCCGCGGCGCTCGCACTCGCCCGCGGCAGCGAATCGCTCACTGTCCTCAGCCAGACGCAGCGTGAGGCGCTTGCAATGCTCTTCCTTCGCCTGCACAGCGTAGGAGACACGGTCAACGAGACCTTCTGGGGACTGTGGCTGGTCCCCTTCGGCACGCTCGTCTACCGCTCCGGTTTCCTGCCGCGCTTCCTCGCCGCGTGGCTAGTGATGAACGGCGCGGCTTACGTCGCCCTCAGCGGCATCGGTCTGATGCGACCCGAGCTAAGCGGCAAGGCGTTCCTCTACGCGCAGCCACTGCTCTTCGGCGAACTGGCCATCATGCTCTGGCTCATCATCAAGGGCACGAAGCAGAAACCGCTGGCGACAACCTGACGCCACCTTTCGCTCAGGGACCGGTCACTTGCTCCAGTCTTTCCGGGTACCGAGCCCCTTCCACGCAATCATCTAACGCTGAGGAACTGGCTGTGTGGTCAGCAATTCGGAAGTAATCCAGTTGGGCATCGTGCGGATAAGCCCCGGGAAGTCTTCTCGCCAGCAATCGGTCGATCACTGCTTGGGGTTTCACAGTACTAATCCCACGACGCACCGGTAACCTCCGGTTTGCCCGTGATACCCCCGCGATTTACGAGATGTGGGATCGAGCTTCAACTCTTCCTGTCCAATCACAGTTGAAAAACAAACGGAAGGTGCGGTCTGAAATCCAAATGCTCTTTTCGACGGTTGCCGTCAAACTCAATTTCGAGCAGAGAGGTCGCTCCGGTTCGGGTTGCGAGAATTCCGCTATCGACTATCCTCTGGGCCACTTTCGAGCGAAGCGGCACGGGGGTGATGAGAGTTAGGCCAGTGATTTCACGAATACCAACGGGATGCTCAATGAACCAGTTTTTGCGCTGAGTTCGTCGCATGAATCTCAGATAGATCCACATTGGCTCCTCTATTCCCACATCGCCTATATGCATGACAAGAGGACCTGGCAAATACGTCGGCCGATACTCCCATGCGGGAAAAGGGAGCCCTGTGTCTTGAGTGTCGACAGGCCGCAGGCAAATGCCGAAAGGAGAGGCACTATCTTCCCGACCAGACCATCTCTCCCAAATCAGGGTGCGCCTGGCACTTTGACTTTGGGCCTCTCTTTCATCGCTCACCCAAAGCAACTCAATCATGGCGTTGGCGAAGGCAAAACGGCGACAGGCCGTACCTTGACCCGGATGCTGATTTGGAGGTCCCTCATGCAAACCGAACTGAATTAGTTCTTCAGCTTCGGGCGCACCTGGAGCGGTACAGACGAACAGGTGGTCCAACTCGAAGCGCATGCAAGGTAGTGTAGTTCAATCTGTACCGCCGATAACCGCTAGCGCTAAGTCGGCGCAGTGAGGCGTTCTGGACGAGTGGTCGGAAACACAGAAACAATCTGATGCCGCCCTACCTAGATTAGTAATCGGCTTCTCGCCAGCGTGCAACGGTCACTGCGTTTGTCGGTACTATCCGACGGACGAACCGATAACTTCCGGTTTGCCCGTGACTCGGTCGGAATCCGAAGAGGCGCGTCGATGTATCGACCTCCTTTATGGTGCAAGGCCGACCCGGTGCACGAGCTGCTGAAAGCGCGGATCTGAGCGGATGGGATCTAGCATTTGTTCAACATTGATGCAAGAAACGTTCGGGACGTCAAACCATAGAGACACGGCAGGCAGGGAGAGATCAGGACCGCGCGATAAGTTCAGTGGGGACCAAACTCTTGCCGGTAACCTTCCCATTCGCGCTTCAGTTCGGCCATTAGACTCAAGAATTCAGGTCGCTCGCGCAGCGAATGAAAGTGCGGGTCCTCGCGGAAGACCGGGTAGTTCGGTAGACCCGTACCGCGGGCCTTGCACAGCAATGCGATCGCCCGGGCCGGTTTTCCAAGCAGCGCATCGACTGCCGCGGCGGTGTGGAACATGTGATGCGTGTGTAGGAGCGTCTTGCCGCCTCGCAGGGCGCGGCGGGCCAACTCTTTTGCCTTTCCGATTTCGCCGCGTTTAGCCCACAGCAAAGCTTCACAACTTCGTAGCCAGGGATCATCTAGCAGCAGCTGGCGCGCAACCCGAATTCTCTCGGCCGCTTCCTCCAACTGCCCTCGATAGAGCGCTATCGTAGGATGGAAAAGGTGGGCCCAGATGTTGGTTGGATCAACGTGAAACGCGCGGAGATGGTATTCCTCCGCTTCATCGTAATCCCAACTGTACATTGCGATTTGACCCAGAAAAACAAGTGAAAAAGCATTCTCCGGATCAGTGTCCAGCACCGAGAGCAGTCCTTCCTTGGCTTCTTCCAGCATACCGACATGGAGGAAGATTACACTTTGCCAGATCTTTGCGGGCTGGCAGCCGGGACTGAGCTGTAGAGCGGTACTGAGTGCGCGCAAGGCGGCGCGGTTCTTGAAATTTCTGGCCGGTGTCCAGAGGACGCGTCCGCGCTCACAGTGGGCCTCCGCATTGCGAGGATCGAGTTTCAGAGCGCGACGAATCGCCCGATCTCCCCGCCGAAGCCAGCGAACGCCCGGCTCGAAGGTCACGGCCATAATCACATAGGCTTCCGCCAGACGTGCCCAGGCGGCGACAAAGCCTGGGTCAAGTTTGACCGCCTTTTCCAGCATTTCAATTGCGGTACGGGCGTCCCAGAGATTCAGCCGCGAAAGCCGCTCGACCGCGCGCAAGAATAACTCGAATGCCACCGGATTCTTCGGTGGCGGAGCCGTAGGCTCCGCCGCCGCCGTTGCCTGCACACCCAGAGCACGCGCGACCGCATCGGCGATCTTGTCTTGTACCTCGAACAGTTCCGCCATTTCGGAGTCGTGCTTCACTGTGAGCAGCATGGAGCCGTCGGCTGCGTTCCATACCTGAGCGTGCAGCCGCAGCCGCTGACCGAACTTTTGGATGCTGCCTTCCACAATCACTTGGACATTCAGCTCGCGCGCGACCGTCAACGGATCAATAGCCTGCTTCGCGTAGGAGGCCACGGCGCCGGTGGGTCGCACGAGCAGCTCGCCGTTGGCCCCCAACTGGTTGATCACGGCATCGGCCAGCGCCACGCTCAGGTAGTCGTCCTCCAGATTTGGAGTCAGAAGCTTGAAGGGCAGCACGGCCACAGCGCGCTTGCTCATCACTGCGACTGGCAGGACTGCTTCGGCTGCGGTTGCCTGATCCGGCCCTTCCACGCCCGCGAGCAGGCGATAGCCACGGCGTGGCAAGGTTTCGACAAAGCGAGGATTGTCTGCGGAGTCGCCCAGCGCCTCGCGCAGCTTGTTGATGGCCGTGTTCACGCCGTGCTCAAAGTTCACGAACGTGTCTGTGGGCCAGAGCCGCAGTCGCAGCTCTTCGCGCGTGACCACCTGACCACGCCGCTCGAGCAACATGGCGAGAACCTCGAATGGCTGCCCATGCAGCTTGATTCTTACTCCGCCCTTCCGGAGTTCGCCGGACCGGGGGTTCACTTCGAAGGTGCCAAAGCGGAGAATCGGTTGTGAAGAACTCAGGCTTTCTGTCATGCGTGCGCCTCGGCTTTCGAGCAGTTTACCATTGCGCACGTGAGAGACAAGATCCGGCTCGCGATGGAGGATCTTCGCGAACTCTTGCTAATTCAGCGACTTATAGTTCGACAAACATTTGAGCTTCCCTGCATTGACCTACCCGCCAGATTCCATCAGGCTGGCCACCGTCGCTGCTCATGGGGTACTGGTCGAATACCTTCCGGCGCAACAAGCGGCGCTCGATGGAAAAAAGAGGTTGCGATGCCGCGATCTTGGGGCGCCACGCGAAAAGCTCGCGGCTCTTCGCGCAACAGAAAACTCTCAAAAGGAGACCCACCATGAAAGTTTCTCAAAAAGGTATCGGTTCCAAGCACGTTGGATTTCGGACGGTCATTATCATCTCGCTTGCACTCTCACTCTGCGGTGTGGCGACGGCACAAAATCCAGTGATTGACTGGAATGCAGTTGCCGTCACCACAGCACTGAACGGCAATCCGGTAACGTCACCCGGCTCCGCTACAGCTGGAGGCACGAGTATCTATCTGGCTTACGTGCATTTGGCGGTGTACGACGCGGTGAATGCAATCGACCGACGGTTCCAATCTTATGGCCCGGAAATTCGTGCACCGCACGGCGCTTCGCCGGAAGCTGCGGCCATCGCAGCAGCATACACCACATTGGCGTACTACTTCCCTGAGCAAACTGCTTCACTGACAGCGCAATATGCGGCATCGCTCGGAGTGATTCCCGACGGCGCCCCCAAAACTGACGGTATTCAAGTGGGGGAAGCGGCTGCGAATGCAATCATTACGATGAGGCTCAGCGACGGTCGCGGTGCGAATGTCCAGTACACGTATCCCTCTGTGCCGACGGCAGGCGTTTGGATTCCAACCCCCCCAGGGTTCCTACCTCCGCAAACCCCGTGGGTCGGACAAATGCAGCCCTTCACCATGCGGAATGCCGCGCAATTCCTCCCAGATGAACCTCCTCCGGATTTGCGAAGCGAAGATTGGGCTGAGGACTTCAACGAGACCAAGACTCTCGGTGCAATCAACAGCACCGCCAGGACTCCTGCGCAGACCGAGATTGGCCTGTTCTGGACAGAGCATACTAGCAAACAGTATGCGCGGGCATTTCGGGCGCTGGCAGCGGCCCGGGGTCTAGATACCTCAGACACTGCACGACTATTCGCAATGGTCTGGACCGGATTCGCCGACTCATTCATCGGCTGTATGAACGCGAAATACCATTTCAGCTTTTGGCGGCCAGTAACGGCTATTCAGAACGCGGGACTCGCCGGAAACCCGTTGACCACTGCGGATCCAACGTGGACACCACTCGGCACCACGCCGAATCACCAGGAGTTTCCGGCCGCGCACGGATGCGTTACTGGCTCGGTCGCGGATACGTTGGAAGGTTTCTTCCGCACGCGCAAAGTAGCTCTAGTCGTCAGCAGTACGGTCACGAATACGACGCACACATTTACTAACACTAAGGAGCTTGAGGAAGAAGTATTTGGGGCCCGCATCTATGCAGGCTTTCACTATCGCCATTCGTTGGTCGAAGGGTTCGAGTTGGGGCACAACGTAGTCAAACAGATGCTCCGGCACCACTTTAGGCGACTGCACGATGAGAACGAAGAACAAGAAGACACACATTAGATTTTTGAAAGAGGCGTGTCTACTGCAATCAGCACTTGCAACCTGGTAGACACGCGTAAAAATCGCCCCTTCCACATCGGCAGACCGGGCTGGCCTCAAGATGCAGAAACAAGTCGTGGAAGGGGTTCTGGACGAGTAGTCAGCAAGCCGGAAGTTATCATTCGGACGCGCTTTGCCTGGCGTTTTGGGCACCATCAGCATTCGCCCGGCAGGAGGAAGATGAGTGGCCGAACTAACGGCCTCGGTAATTATCCTGTTTTATACGGCACTCCATCGATGACAGCGAATACCTCTCGGCCAGCTTTTCTTCAGTGTGCTGTCCACCACGACTATTCGTTTTTAGAAGCAGACTCCTAATTTGCTTGGTCACATTGTGCTCCGGCGTATTAACTCGTTGGAGCACCGCAATGAACTTGGAAACACTGGAAGCCTTCGTAGACGCCGACGAAGCCGCAAAATTCCTGTCACTCACGCGGCGTCGCGTTCTCGATCTGGCACGCGCTGGAAAGTTGCCAGCCCATCCAATCGGAGACGGCGTGCGCCGTATTTGGCGATTCCGCTTGAGTGAACTCGCAGCTGCGATCGTGTCCACCCAAAAATCTGGGTTTGCTTCTCGGGCAGAGGCGCGTATGGTTCGACCCCAGCCATTGTCAGGCGTTACCGGGATGGAAAACTGAAATGTCGCAGCAGGGATGGTTAACGAAACATCAGACCAAACGGAACGGATGGACCTGGGTGTATCACTATTATCGGGCCAAGCCCGAAACCGGGAAAAGGGTGGAGGCCACCGTTACGATTGGCCCGGTAGCTCGTTTCGCGACAGAGAAGGCCGCTCGGGACGAAGTAGAACGTAGATACCTCCAGCCTGACAGTGTTCAGAACAAGATTGGCCGGGTCACGTTCCGGAAACTGGTTGAAAACTACCGAAAGAAAGCCTTCAACAAACTGAGCATCACGACTCAGGCAATTACTGCTCACATTTTGGACGATTACCTTCTCCCCCGCTGGGGCGAGAAGTTCGCACTCGATATCGAACCGGACCAGATTGAGGAGTGGCTTGATGCGTTGGAGCTGGAAAATCCCACGAAGGAGAAAATCCGTCGTGTCATGAATGTGGTGTATCGCCGTGGACAAAAATCCGGCCTCTTGCCAAGAACCGGGGACGGAAACCCGGTCGCGTTCGTCACGCAATCATCCAAGTCCAGCTACAAAGCCGTCATCGTTAGTCCGGAGCAGGCCTTCCGCATCATGACGGAATTAGGAGAGCCGTACCGGACCCTGGTATTCCTCGTAGCCGTGACCGGGCTTCGGATCAGCGAAGCTCTCGGGTTGAAGTGGAGGGACCTGGATTACGAACGCCAGATGATTCACCTTCGGCGGGTCTGGGTTGGCAACGAGTTAGTTCCTCGTATGAAGACGGATGGGTCAGCCGCTCCGGTTCCACTCGGAGACCTGTTGGCCGATGCTCTCCAGAGCTGGCATCGGAATACCCTGTATGCGAAGTCCGACGATTGGGTTTTCCCCTCGACCAAAATGAAGGGCAGAACGCCGCTCAGTGCCAGCATGATGGCGAAGGATAAAATTCGTCCGGCCGCGATAAAGGTCGGCATTCGATTGGAACCTGGTCAAAGATTCGGTTTCCACAACTTCCGCCACAGCCTCGCAACCTTCCTCATCAACAAGGGCAAAGATGTAAAAACGATTCAGGGCTTGCTTCGCCATGCCAAGTCAACCACAACTCTTGACCTGTATTCGCAAGCGATGGATGAGTCTAAATTGGCAGCGCAGAGAGATATCGCCCTCGCAATTCCGGGGTTACATTAAGGCAGTACACAACCGATTGGCCTCCCTCCGTCAGGCTAATCGGATTCCCCGAAAAGGGAAGAAGGGGAGGCGGGAAGACCTGGCCTGCCTCCCTTGTTTCTCTTCATCACCCTCTTTTGTTGGTCCAGTCCTCTCCTTCGTCTCCATCTCAGAGATTGTGTAAGGGCGGCGTTTCTCGGAATCTGAGCACTAATCAACAAAATGAGGGGGCCGAGTTCACCCCCTCACCAATCAACCGAAAAACTGAGGAATCAAACCATTGCTGGGACGGCAATCTTGTGGAACGTGGCGTACTGCTCTTCGAAGTTCTTGACGAGCGGAGCGCCTTCAATGAATTTCTCCACCAACTTCTCGACCTTGGGATACACTTCCCGATTGTAAATCTCCGCGTACTCCTTCGTTTCCCACAGGCTGATGGCTACCAATTCCTTCTTTTCCGGTGTCATGAGAAGGAGCTCGTCCACAAATCCCTTCTGCTTCTTCAGGAGGGGCACGATCTCCTTTTCAAACGTGACCGGGAATTCCTTCGCAAGATTTGGCTTTAGCTGCAGAGTGATATGACGTGCAAACATAGATTTCTCCCTTTTTCATTACTCGGAGGGCGATGCCGCTGAGTCACCTATTCTTTTATGGGAGGGTATAGGATCGGGAGTTCATTCCGTCCTCCAGATGTTGTTACTCCCACGCGACCAAAATTGCTATGCCACGCGTCACCCGGCAACGTGCCCGGCGACGCTTCGTCGGGTTGGCCAACCCTCGGCTTACCCGCCGCCAATTGGACTCAACGCGCTGATATGATGATCTCCCACCACTTATCGGTGAAGAATTACAGGTGAAGTTTTCTGGTGGTTTTTGCTAAGTGATTGAAAACGATGGTAGGCCCGTGGGGACTCGAACCCCAGACCTCTACCGTGTCAAAGCCGCTTTATTATGTACGTCCAATAACTTCCAGGGTGTTGAGGGCTGCCTAAGTACGTCGAAGTACGCCTAAGCCAGAATCGTTACAGGTGAAATTACAGGTGAAGAAACTCCGCTGAGGGCCTTTAATTGAATCCTCTGCGTCGAACTACGCTACTGCACAGTGAATCGTGTTGGCGCGACGGTGGCGTGAGCCTCAGGGTTGTAGTAATCATAAAGAACCGAAGGGGCGGACAAAGCCTTCATTCCAAAGCGTGGCTTGAAGGTGAACGAAAACTTCGTGCCACCAGCATGAGGCCAGAGATAAACGATCAATTTGTCGGGGAGCACGTCATACTCATTGATGTCCCATCCAGACGCCTCCATCGTTCTCTCTAGCGAACTCCGATCAACCTCCGCACCTGGTGGCAAGCCAATTTCGGCAAGCAACATTCCGTAGCCGTGGAATCCAATTCGTTCGGCATCTACGCTACACTGCACTATTTCCCCGACATTCGCAGATTGCTTGTCGAAATGAACAGAAAGTTGGAGTGCATCAGAGACTTTTGCATCCTGATCGAGATTGCTTTTCGCGGAGGCCTGGGTCCAAGGTACGTAGTAGTCAGCGAGCATCTGAACCGAGGCACGAGGGGAGCCAGTAGGTCTGCGAATCTCTATACGGTGCTTGCCGGGGGATACGAATTTCGACAAGTCAACTTCAACCGGGCCGCTCAAGACGTTGCCCGGCGGGAGATCCATCGAAACTGTCTGAGAGAACAGCCGCAATAAGATATCCAACGTCTTCGTCCACGCTTATCTGCTGGAAGGGCACCAGAATTACGAATCGGCTAACAAGACTCTCCATGAGTTGGAGGCTCGGGGAGAGCCCATTCCTGTACGGAAGGTCGAGCTTGAGCTGACATTGGAACAGTTCGTCGCCATGTTCAAGCGGTTCGCCGTCACTCAGGCTTGGCGTGACCTTCCGCTGGAAGGCCGCGAATACTCTGTGACTCAAGAATAGGCGAAAAAGACCGCTCGTCTATTCGCGGAACTCAACACCGACAGTCGGCATCACGGGAAATTCTTTGCGCCGTCCTCGGAGCACGCCCCGCTTTAGGAGCGCCAATTTTTCCAGTCGTGCATTGTCACGGTCCATATCCGCTTTCGCCTTGTTCGCACTCTCAAGAATTGAGTCTTACTTCTCACTGAGAATAAACGGCTGAATGTTCCGCACAGATGCTTTGGAAAACGTGTTCAACTTCCTCGCCGTGAAAGCTGCTCAACTCATACGCGCAAAGAAGGTCAAACTCGTAGATTGTAGCTAGCTGGTTCAAGAGTTGTTCAAGCCGGGTCGCCGCGTCCACTTTACCTTCCGCCCACAACAAAGGCCCACATTCTCCCCACATCGCAACCCGGGAATGCTCCCCTTTCCCTGCCTTGGCGGCTCCACTGACAAGACCACCCACAACCTCGAAAAAGCGTTCCCAGTCGGGCATGTCATTGACCATAAAGGTGGAGAGAGTTTTAGCAACATCCAACGAAATGTACCTTCCGTGTTTAATTTCTGCATCAACATCCAAGCCCTCTGCCTTCAATCTCTGAAAAACACTATCCCGGTGTGATTCGGTGGCAACAACGGCTACCACATCACCAGCACCTAGAGCGGCAGCAATGAAACGAGTACAGCTGTCCAGAAAAACGGTGTCATCAGAATAGAACAGAACCTCATGGCGGTGAGGGGCTCTCTCCACTGAAGTTTCGGTGAACTCGTAGCCTTTTAAGCTGCTGCTGACAAACCGCTCGCCCCGAAAAACGGCTTCCACGGCCCTTGCCAGTTCTTTTCCAGCATCCGACTTGACGACGTAACCGCTCGCACCAGTGTCCAGGGCTCCTTCTACGATGTCCAAAGTGTCGTATGTGCTCACGAAAAGAATTTTGGAGCTAGGAGCAACCCTGCGGATTTGTCGGGCAGCTTCGATACCGTTGAGTTTTGGAAGGCCGATGTCCAGCAGAATTACGTCCGGCTTGAGTTCTTCGGCCCTCTGAACCGCTTCTAGGCCATCTGAGAGCTCGCCGACGACATGCCACCCGGGTTCTTTCTGTGCAATCGTAGAAACGAATCGAAGCCAAAGTGCAGAATCGTCCACCACTAAGATACGGATGATGACGCGCCTCATTTCTTCGCATAGTCAAGACGTGCATCCTAGTGCGAACGAGCTAGCTCGTGCATCGTCATGCTATCGTCGCACACGAATGTTGTCCAGTTGAAACGATTCAATGACCAGCAGCGTTAGGAGCTAGTATTGTCTTATATGTCTCGCGGACTGGTGTCCGCCGTGCGGTAGCGGACTTGATGGTCCGATAGCCCGGCGAAGAAGGTGCTTAGGTCTTCTTCCGTAGCTACATAAAACTCAGGCGCTTCATAAACCACGTACATGGTCCGTTCGGTGGCCCGAGCATATTTGTCGGCAATCGCTTGCGCTTGGTGGAGCGAACTAAAGGCGTGCATGGTCATCAAGTGTTCCTTTACTTGATGTTTTATGATTTCATGAACACGCCTTAGCCGTCGTTGCCAAAGGGCAACCACAAACTTGCCGTGAAACAATGAACTGCAGCCCCCGATTAGCTGCAAAGCCCATAGGGCGTCGGCCGGGACTGTAATTTCACCTGCCTTAATCACATAATTCCGATTCGATATATCGTATTATTTGGTCTAAAGTCATATATACGGTTAGGTGGCGACCTTAATCCTGTTAGATATCCGACAAGAGAATTTTGTCTGCGGCGTTGAGGGAGCCTCTAATTGGCGGGGTCACTCAGGGTCAGCTTCCGGTGACCCGATTAACCTGGGGGTTGGCATGACATGCAAGTTGTGCAGGTCAGACAGGCAGAGTAAATTCGTTGCGGAGATTGGCATTCATTTTCCAGGACTCAAAGGTCTCGAGAAGCCCATCGTATGGGTCTTTCCGGAGCTACTGGTCTGCTTGCATTGTGGGAATGCAGAATTTGCCATCCCCGAAAGCGAATTACGCGAACTTGCGAAAGGCGACGCCGCTACGGGCGGCCAGCAGGACGCCAGTGCCGGATTGACGCCGTAATCCTACAAGTGGGTAATGGTGCCCTGCCACCTCACGGAAAAGCATCAAGTGACCGCTCGCTATCACCGGAAGTCAACACCGTAGGTCGGCATCACCGCAAATGCTTTGCGCCGTCCCCGGAGCACACCCTTCTTGAGGAGTGCCAGTCTTTCCAGCCGTGCATTGTCACGGTCCATATCTGCTTTCGCTTTGTTCGCACGTTCGACCATCGCTTCGTATTTTCCGCCGTCTAGCTGCTTCTGGAATTGCGCCATCAGCTTGGCGTTCGCTTCCTTCTCACGCGCATTCACGTCGGCCCACCATTTCTCGTTCTTCTCAGTCTCTTCGTGCAATTTGATTCTGCGGTCGGTCGCGTCCAGTTCCAGGGCGACCGCTGCAATGCGCTGGGTCGCTCCCGTCAGCCAAGCTCGCTGTTCGAGTAACCCGCGCTCCCGCAATTCCTGTTCGAACAGCGTACCAATGGTCCAATAGCTCCATTTCTTCTGGGGAAAGATTTGTTGGGATGGCAGCGACAGCACTCCCTGCTGTTGCTGCTTCCTGGTTCAATTCTTCTTTCTCTTCCTCGTTATCTTCCTGGTTTGGGTGCCCGAGAGGCACCACTGTAGCGCCTCTCATACTTCGACGGGCCTAGGGCCAGCGTGTATCGCCCAAGCCTTTTGCCTTAATTCGAGTGAGAGCTGTTGGAATGTCTAACCCTCCTACCAAATCACAGGTGAAGAATTACAGGTGAAGTTTTTGGGGTGTTTTTGCTAAGTGATTGAAAACGATGGTAGGCCCGTGGGGACTCGAACCCCAGACTTTCCACGGGCGACTACCGCAACCTCGCGTACTCGGCTTTGGCTTCCTTCAGGATGGGAATGTCCGGGTCAGCGTCTTTCCAGAGCGTTAGGAAATCCTGATAGGCCGCCTTGGCTTTGGCCGTGTCGCCTTGCAGGGCGTAAGCGCTAGCGAGGCCAAGTTGGGCGAGGGAACCAATTGGCTCCGTCTGTACAACTCCTCGATGGCTGAGTATTTTTTGGAATTCGAGAGCGGCTTCCGTACCTTTTTTTGTGGACAGATAGGCCAGGCCGCGAACGTAAACAGGATACATGCTAAGGCTCATGGAAATATTGCTGGGTGAGCCGAGTTCATAGGGACGCGCCGCTTCCAGGATCTGGATCGCTTTGGCGGGATTTCCGGCGTTGATTTGAAGCATGGCGTTGGCGGTCGGCAAATAGTTGAATTGGACCACGGTATCTTCAGGGAAACGGCGCGAAAGATCATCCAACCGCTTGGTGATTTGCGCGTGAGAGTTTTTGTTGGTATCGGTGAGAGCGGAGGCAAGCGCGATTCCATATTCGACGTCACGGGGAGAGGCAAGAGCCAAGGCGGCTGAAGCGCGCTGCTTAGCTTCCACTGCGTTACCAAAAAGGGCTTCACGAAGAGCGGCGTCGGCTTCGTATCCTGCTGCGGTTTCTTTTTCGCCTTCCTTCAGGGCAGAGGCCACGGCCTGACGGGAAAACTCGCGGGCTTTGGACAATTGGCCGTGGTATGCGGCGACGTCGGCCTCAGCGGCGATCAGGGCATCCTCAACGCCAGGCTGGTCTTTGGCCCAATTCACCTGCTTGGCCATCTCCGCGGGATCGTTCTGGAGGAAGCCAAGCTGGTACAAGCCTAGATGCAAGGCCGGGGAGTCCATTTTCTTGGTTTGCGCCTCCACGGCCAAGTTTCTGGCCTCCTCGAAGTGGTTCGTTTCCATCGAACTGGCAAAAAGATCGGTAATGGCCAGGGCGCTGGTCGGATCCATTTGAACCGCACGCGCTAATCCTTCCAAGCTTTTGTCGAATTGACCGAGAGTGCCGTAATTGGCGTCACGGTCGACTTGCGCCACTAAATCACGTGGATAGGTTTCCGCCCACAACTCCAGGGCTTGACGAGCCTTCTCCAGATCGCCGGTAACAAACAAGTGGTATTGAGACTCGATGGCCAGGCGCTCTCGTTCGCTGACACGATCGCGCAGGTCGTAGGCTTTCTTCGCGTAGTCCGCGGCTTTGGCGGACTCACCGAGGTCGTAGAAACAGGTTGCGAGGGCTGCGTAGGCGATGGCGAAATTTGGATCCAGGCGGACGGCTTTTTCCAGCTGAGGGATTGCCGCAGTGAAGTCGCCTTTGCCCATTATGCTGACGCGGCCACGGCTGAACGATTGCAGAGCATCCAGAGACGTAGTGGTGACCTGATCGAGCGGGGTATCGAATTTTTCAGCGGTGGCAATGGATTCACCAAGTTTTTCGCGCATTTTGCCAGCCGCTTGACTGAGCGCTTTCAGTACCTGCTCCTTGCCATTGGCGGTAGCTTCTTCACGCGCCATGGTGTCGCCCGTGCGGCAATTCACCGCGCGTAAGTCCAGCACATATTGTTTACCAAGGCTGGCAATCGACCCGTCCAAGGCAGCCACGCTGCCAACGCGCTGGCAGAGATCTCGCGCAACGTTGGGTGTGAGGCCCTTATCTGGAGAATGTCCCATGAGTTGCAGCGTCTGCTGAATCCGTCGTTCAGAGACGAGGCTCAAAAAGGGCGACTGTTCCAGTTGTACTGCCAATCCCTGCCGCAACGTTTCGTCGAACACGGGATCGCCAGTCCTGTTCACGAAATCGGCCAGCACGATGGTGTCTTTTGCGCTCAACGCCGCCGCCCGCCGCGGGTAATAGCGAACAGCCAAGCCGACAACGGCGAGCGCCATGAGTGTCGCAACGCCCAGTCTCCAGCGCCGCCGCGCCATCCTTTTGAACCGCCACCCCGTCTTGCTGGCAACACCTCCCACTCCCGAGGCGTAATCCGTGCTCTCTTGTCGGAGCCGCATCAAATCCGCACGGATATCCGCGGCTTTCTGGTAGCGTAGCTTGCGATCTTTTTCGAGCGCGATACTGATGATTTCTTCCAACTCCGCGGGCACTTGTTTATTCAATCGCGCAGCGGGAGCAGGCGGTTTATTGAGAATCGCTTCATGAACGACGGCCGCCGTATTGCCCGGAAACGCAAGTCGGCCCGTAGCCATCTCGTACAGTACAGAGCCGAAGGAGAACAAGTCGGTCCGTGTATCCAACTCCTCACCCCGTGCTTGTTCCGGGGACATGTAGGCGATCGTGCCCACCGTCGATCCGGGACTCGTCAACAGGGCTGTCTCCTCCGCCGTCGGCATTTGTGAAAGACCTTCGTCACCCGACACGCGCTTCACCAAGCCAAAATCGAGAATCTTCGCGTGCCCCAGCCTCGTGACAAAAATGTTCGTTGGCTTGATATCGCGGTGGATAATCCCTGAGGAGTGTGCCGCGGCCAGTGCATCCGTGATCTCAACGCTCAAACCCAGGAGTTGATCCAACGGCAAGGGCTTATGTGCAATCAACTGCCGCAGAGTTACTCCCTCGAGATACTCCATCGCGATAAATCGATAGCCGTCCTCCTCATTCGCGTCATAGATGGTGCAGATGTTCGGATGATTCAGTGCGGAGGCAGCTTGCGCTTCTCTTTGGAAACGTTCCAGCGCCAAAATGTCGTGAGCCTTGTCGCCCACCAAGAACTTCAGCGCGACAAAGCGATGTAGTCGCAGGTCCTCCGCCTTATAGACGACACCCATACCCCCGCCGCCGAGTTTTTCCAGGATGTGATAGTGCGAAAAGGCGTGGCCGATTAGCGAGTCGATGCCTGGCATTTGCTGCCCATCTTAGGTTGGGGGCGGGAAGCAAGTCAACGAAGCGGACCTTGGCACACCCAATTTACAGGTGAAGAATTACAGGTGAAGTTTCTCTGAAATAGCGAAGAAAACTCTCTAAGTAATTGAATCAAATGGTAGGCCCGTGGGGACTCGAACCCCAGACCTCTACCGTGTCAAGGTAGCGCTCTAACCAACTGAGCTACGGGCCTACTGCTGTAAAATCATTCAGTTACGCAACGTCGATTGTAACGCACGTCCAGGTTGGTGCACAAATTGGTGCACACCTGTCTGAATTTCTTCGGTAGCGACTCCAGCCAGAGCTTGCCGTTGGGCCTCCGGTCGAATATGGCCGTAACGCTTGGCCATTCGGACTGCAGTGCTGGCCGACCATCCAAGAATCTGCGCCACAACGGCAAAGGGCGTACCCTGCTCCAAGAGCTTTGTTGCAGTAGAGTGCCGAAGATCATGGAAGCGAAGCCCTTCGAGTGAATTCTTCAGACCATCTATCTTCGCACGGCATTCCACATTGCGACAGATTTTTCTCGGGCTCTGGATTTCGCCACACGCCGTGCATTTGACCGATCGCGTTACGCGACGCCACGCCGTGCGCCAATTTGCGATTCCGCGAGTAGTATCGACTCGACCATTCTCACACGCGGGAAAGACGAAATGTTCTGGACGCCGCTCTTGAAAACGTTCTGCCCAGTATAGGAGGGCTGCACGGGCGGATGGTGTAAGAGGTATTGGCCGTCCCTCGCCCGCCTTCGTTTTGCTTTCCGCTACTCGCAACACTCCACTCTCCAAATTTATGTCCTTCCAGCGCAGGGTACGAATCTCCTTGTGCCGCATTCCGGTATTCAGCCCCAAAACAGTCACGGTATAGAGGGGTGTCCACTTGCCTTGATGCTCCCCGGAGGCGGAGGCGTTTTCGAGCAACATGCGCTCTTCCTCGGGCTCTAGTGCCCGCCCGGCTTCCTCGTTCTCCGCGAGGCGTTTTACATCGCGGCGGATTCGTTCCCAACTTCCCTGATCGCCCAGGATGGACGAGATGCAAAAAATCTCCTTATTAATGGTAGCGCCGGCCGCCGACTCTGCCAGTCGCTTCTTCTGATATTCGCTGATGTCCCGAGCGGTAACCTCGCAAACCAAAAAAGTTCCGAGCTTCGCCTTCACGTGCACGAGAGCCGCCTCGTAGGTTTCGCGAGTGCCCGCTTTCAATGCGATACGCTTTGCCATCCAGAGTTTCGAAGCCTGGGCAACAGTGGGGGGCAATGTACGCTTCTGGATGCCGTTGAACTGTTCCGATAATTCATGTCGCCGCTGACGCTCTGCCTCTCTCGCAAGCATCTTGCTCTTGGTCCTTGTCGACTCGTGAATAAAGCGACCCGCAAATCTGAACCGCAACCAGTAAATCCCATTCTTCCCTCTGCGGTAAATCATGCCTTCGGTCCTTTCTTAGGTGGCCTGCCACCCTTCTTTCCATTTTCACGGGCGATTGCGCGGATACGTTCGATCCCGAGGCGTTCGACCCGGGCAGCATAACTGCGCTTACCAAGCCAGCTTGCAAATTCGCGTATATCGCTCTGGTTCATGTTTATATCCTAAACAGTTTAGGTTTAATTGTCAAAGGAAAGGTGATAGAATCTCGTTCTGGTCGGGCGAAACCGCGTGACGATCTCGGTCGATTTTTTCCTTCGTAATTCAAGATCACGGTGCCAGTGGGGAGATGGTCGTGGGAAAAGGCAAGAAGCCTGTCGACAAAGACACCAAGAAAAGTAGCGACCTCGGCCCGTGGAAGCAGTGGCGTTCTCGTCCTGCAGAATGGACGAAGCTGGAGCGTCGAGGTGACTGTATCGTTCTAGCGGGGCCGAGTAATCATACTGCGACTGAAATGCGCGCGGACTATGAACTGCTTTATTGGGACGTGCGAAAACTCACTCAGTGGAGAGATCAAAAAAGAGAAAAAGGTGTACCCGCGACGATCGAAGAAGCGAAGAAAGATTTTAGAGGAACTACTCTGGTAGGTGATGATGATCGCGTTCCTCTATTGACCGAAAGCGAGTTGCAGGAACTAGTAGATCGGAATGTAACCCCTTCGATATTTGCAGAGAATATTGTCTCGAAAAGATGGGGAATGACAATAAATACTGGTCGCACTTATTTGCGTCGGAAATCCAGCCAAAAGAAGACGCGCCGCAAATCGTAGTCACGTAAAGTCACGTAAAATCACCCACAATCGACCTAGAGAGACGGGGCCGCAATGCCAGAAGATGGTGCGCGGAGGATGTTGATATGCCCCAATTGCTCTCGGTACAAGAAGCTGCTAATGCGCTAGGCCTAAAGCCATCTACGATTCGGGCTTGGCTGCTAAGGCGAAAACTCGCACGTGTGAACTGTGGAAGAGCAGTTCGAATTCCCGCCAAAGCGATCGCTGAATTTATTGAAAAGAACACGATCCCCGCAAAGGAAGAACGGCGATGAATATCGATACCGTTCTTTCGAAATTACAGGGGTGGAGGCGTGCAGGCAGTCAGTGGAAGGCTCTTTGCCCAGCACACGACGACAAGAATCCTTCCCTGTCCATTGCTGAGAAAGACGGGAGGATTCTCTTAAATTGCTTTAGTGGATGTACGACAGAGGCAGTGCTCACCGCTTTGAAGATGGAAGCTAATGACTTGTATGTCGACGCGAAACGACAAAAACGAAAGATCGTGGCCAGCTACGATTACGTTGATGAGCTCGGGGGCCTGCTTTACCAAAAGGTGCGTTACGAACCCAAGGCTTTCATCCAGCGTAGGCCACGCGGGAGGGACGGTTGGGTCGAGAGGTTGGATGGTGTGCGACGTGTGCTCTACAAGCTGCCTTCCGTTTTGGCGGCGACTGACGCAATCATCACGGAAGGAGAGAAAGACGCCGACACGGGCATAAGTATCGGTTTTGTCACGACAACCTCAGGCGACGCGGGATCTTGGAAGGACGAATTTTCAGAATGCCTGAAGGGAAAGCGGATCACAGTTATTGCTGACGCAGACGACGCAGGCAGGAAATACGCACGGAAAGTAGCCTTCTCTCTCTACGGCAAAGTGAGTTCCCTTAAAGTCCTGGGATTGCCATTTGCCAAGGACTTGACGGAATGGTGTGAACGTGGAGGAACGTCGGACGAGTTAACTGAGATCATTCGCAACACGCCGGAGTGGACGCCGCAACTGCTTAATGGGGACTTGGTACTAAGGAGAGTCTTTGATTTTATTCGGCGCTTTGTTTCATTGTCCGAGACGCAGGCCCTAGTAGTGTCCTTGTGGGTGGCGCACACTTATACGTTTGATTGCGTCGATGCTACTCCGTATTTAGCAATTACCTCTGCCGAGAAGGAATGCGGGAAGTCTCGGCTTCTTGAAGTATTAGAAGTGCTGGTTCTGAATCCTTGGATGACAGGAAGAGTTACCGCCGCCGTTCTGACCCGCAAAATTGACGCCGAGGCCCCGACACTTTTGCTTGATGAGAGCGACGCGGCATTTGCCGGAGATAAGGAATACGCCGAGGCCCTGCGCGGTCTTCTCAATACCGGCCACCGGAGTAGTGGGAAATCTTCTTGCTGCGTTGGCAAGGGCGCAGATATTTCCTTTAAGGACTTCAAGACATTTTGCCCGAAAGCAATTGCTGGCATCGGGAAGTTGCCGGACACAGTTGCGGATAGATCAATTCCCATTCGCCTTAAACGAGCCGCACCGGGAGAGGTTATCGCAAGATTTCGCAGGCGCGACGTCGAGCCTGAGGCCAAGGGCCTACTGGAGCAATTGGAATCGTGGTGCAGTTCGATCGCTGTGGGATTGCCTGATGCGAGGCCTGAATTACCTGACGAACTAACCGATCGACAACAGGATGGGGTTGAGCCACTTTTGGCCCTTGCAGATTCAGCCGGAGGAGATTGGCCAGTCGCGGCAAGACGCGCGGTCGTAGAACTTTGTTCGGATGGCCAAGTATCCGATGCATCTATCGGCGTTCAGCTACTACGAGATATTCAGGCAATTTTTGAGTCGAAGAACGCGGTGCGCCTCTCGTCGGCTGACGTTACCGCCTCCCTAGGGGAGATTGAAACCTCGCCCTGGTGTGAATGGAACCACGGCAAACCCATCACTGCCGCCAGGTTGGCCCGCATCCTGAAACCTTTCGGGATCACTCCTCAAACCATTCGCATTGAGGAAAGAACCCCTAAAGGATATGACCTCGAGGATTTCCAGGACGCCTTCAGGCGGTACCTGCGGGACACGGATCGATCCACTCCGTCATCCGCAAACCTACAAAGTGCAACAACGCCACACTCCAAGACTGGCGCGGTTTCGAGCGATTCTTCGATCCGCAACTCGGAAAGGAATGTTGCGGCCAGGTCACTGAGAGACTCTGGAGACGCCAGGTGCGGGCAGTTTGGCATCGGCATCGTCCAGAACGAGAACCCAATCGTTTTCGTCAGGCGCGATGAAATTTTGCATCCCGCTGTTCGGGAACGTGTCGATCATTTTTGCGGTGCCGCTCCGCGGATCATACCACCAGGCTCTGACCTTAGATGTCGCCGATGTGACCTTGCGCATATCAATGGTCTTAGCTGTTGCGTCACCATCAGAGAAGTACGTGATAATAGTCTGACCGTCTGAACTGCGCGCCGCCACTGAAAGGTTTGCACCCGACCCAAAACCGCTCGTCAACACGTCGTGGTCCATATCTGGAACCATTAGCCAGTGCTCACGCGAACTCATCAGCTTTCCGTGGTACTCGTGAGCAAGCGAGCCTGCGGAATTTAGCTGTGTTTTCCAAGATGGGCCGGATGAAAAACCCGTGTTCGGTGAGTTGAAACTCCAAATGGGACCATTTCCAAACAACCGCCCGAGATAGCAGCCAGAAAGTGTAGCCCAGTAACCCTCCTGCCTCACCTGGAAAGCCGTCATGGAGTGCTCGAGTTCGTACCAATCCTCTCCCATCAAGGGCGGCAAGCCATTGAGCGAGACTTTGTACGCCGCCTGACAGCCCGGAACTACGGTGGGCTGCTTGTTATATACCCAATTCAAATAGATGAAACCTGGTGGTCGAGAATTGTAGGCAGACCAGGTTGATTGGTCTGGCGGCGTCGAAACTCGTATCGCTTCAAGCGTAATAATGTGATTGAGATCTGCTTCAGCAATGCCTGCACCAATTAAGTTGATCTTTGCATAGCTAACGTATTGAGGGTCCGCATCTCCCCCCAATACCCAAATTATGTTAGGAAAATGCTTGTATCTATTTCCCAGAAATCTCCCGTACTCCCTCAATACAGCATCGGAAGAATGGTTGATGCTGGCACGGAATCCCCCTTCTATCGCCACGAAAGCTACCCCCATTCCCAGGGTTATTCCGTAATCTCTGGCTCTCCTCACCACGAAATCGATGTGTGACCAATATGCTTCGTTGAAACTCGTAAAATCAGGTCCGTTAAATGGAGCGTTACTCGCGAAGGGTCTGGTCGCTCCTTTCATATCCGCATCAATGACGTTTACCCATATAAGGTTAAACCCCTTCCTTGCACGATCTCGCAAATAAGTCTCCACATCGGCATTCGAAATCTGGATCGTCAGTAGGCTTCCATGTTCGCCGGTAACAAATACGGGGTCATTCGTGAATGAGTTGACGAGGTACTTGCCATTAGAACTCAACGTTATGAACTGTTTGGGAGTTGGAAACAGTCGAAAGGACATCGGAAGTAAAGCAGTATCGAATAACAAAAGACCCAACAAGAGTGCCTTCATGAGAAATCCCTCGTCCTCATTTGCCTTCATTCTAATGATTCACCTTGAGCCAAATCTTGCCAACTCCTGGCAAACGCGGCGCGAGGAATAAGGGAGGAGCCACTGACGGCGGGCAACGCGGCCTGACCGAGAAGTTCGATCATTGTTGGAACAACGTCGAATGAGCTGGCGACTCCATGCTGGCCGGAGGGAAGATCTGCGCCGACGATATTGAGGATGCCGTATTTGCCGGTGTGGCCGCCGGTGCGGAAATACGGCAGCGGGCCTATGTCGCCGAGACGAGGATGAGAAAAACCGACGGGACCGCCGTTCCAGATGATGTAGACGTCGGCTTCCGTGGGGCCAACGTCGTGGGGATTCTGTTTGGGGGAGCAAATTTCGGACACGACAGGCTTACCGTTGAGAAGATTGCGGCACTCGGAGACTAGATCACGAACTCGCTGGCACGCGGCGACGTATTGATCGGGCGGGACGATGCCGCGGGCTTCGCGTCCCGCGACATTGATGCGGACGCGGCCATCATAAAAGGACGGAAGTGCGAAGGCTCGCATTTGGGGCCAGAACTGGGAGTAGCGGGCAGCGGGCATCCAGGTGAGATTGACACTACCGGGAGCGTTGGTGAGTAGCCGGTGAAGCCGTCGAGCGATGCGCTGATGGAGTTTAGGATCGACATACGGGACAGCCTGGTTCAGAGCTTCACCCCAGTTTTCGTTTTCTGCCAGTAATGGCATGCCATTTGGTAGCGAGAAAGAAAATGTGATAGGCCGCATGTACGGCGATCCGAAGGCCGAGCGGTAGAGCAATTCGGGCAGAAGGGCCATCGCCGGGACGTCACTGTCATTGGCACCCATGCCATGCATCGCAACGAGGACGAAATTTGCGTCGGGGAACGCGTCTCGAAGATCGCCAATCAGATCATCGATGCCAGCGTAGACTTTTCGAAGCGCGGCCGCCGCGGCTGGTGCGGATTCCAGACCGTGTAAAGGATGATTGGTGTCAATACCGTGGAATAACGGCTCGATCGCGGAATGACATTCGCTGATCACAACGACACCAAGATCCCAATCGGGCAGACGTTGTTGCAAAAGCCACCGGGATGCTTGGGACCGCACGCGTGTAGCTCTGGTGAGGGCTTCGCCTGCGGCTTCACATTTGCGCGGGCTCGGCCAACAGAAGCCATAAATCCATTCCGGGGCAGGATAAGGACCGAAAAGCCGGTTCATCTCCTGGTGCAAGCCGTCGGGGCGCGATGCAGAAGGCACGCCTGGATCGTGGGCGCCCCAGGAAGTAATGCCGTGAACGTTGGGGGCGAAATCAAGATTGAAGTAAGGAAAATCGAAGATTACGGAGCGAACGGAGGGAAGATCGACCAAGAAGGGGCGGACCACCGTGTGATCCTGGGAGGCTTCGTAGTTCCGTGAGTTGAAGGTGACGGCAGACCAGCGGCCACCATCACTGGGGCGAATGCCGGAACTGAGCTGCTCCCAGGCGAGGCCTGAATATTTGTCGCGGCCATGGTCGAGATCGAAGCATGCACCCTGCCTGCAAAGACGGGAGAAATGTGGAAGCAATCCCTCGTCTTCGAAGCGCTTAGCAACAACGGGATCGAAACCGTCCAAACCGATGAGAAGACACCGCCGGGAGCAAGGCATAAAGTATTCTGACACGGACTGCGGAGGATGCACGGAACAGTTCCGAAGCAGTTTAAGCAAAGATACCTATCTGGAGATGTTTTATCAAAACTGGGGAAGCGCAGGATGTGGGATGCGGCAGAGTTGGGAAAACTGAAGCAGCCGCTTTGACCTCGTGAAGCATTGCCTTTCGCAGTATGGCGGTCAACGACAGGGCTACAGGGGATCTGGCGGCGTGAACTGTCAGTCCGCGTGACGGCGCAAGCCCTCGAGAAGATCGGCAAGCGGATGGTACTTGTTAAAAATAAACCCGAAGACAGCGAAGAGTACCGCTCCGCAGAGAAGGACGGCGGACAATGAATCGTGATTATAGTCGCGGGCCACGAGACCCAGAGCCGCGGACAACAAAGCGATCAGAAAAAGCAGTCTGCCCATAACAGGTTCCTTGGATGAGAAACGAAAGGCGGGGCCCAAGAGTCTAACACCAGGACTGCAAATGGAAAATCAATTTTGTGCCCGCCGTAAACGCACTAACTGGGGAAGTATCCGTAAATACTAGTACCCATATGGAGGCCGTGAAGAGGGCTCAGGTGTAAGGTACTAAGTAGTACCAAAGGTCTATTCGTGGATGATGAGGTGTTCTGCTAGTCTTCCAATCGAGCGGGCGTCGTATAGTGGCAATATAGAAGCTTTCCAAGCTTCGGATCTGGGTTCAATTCCTAGCGCCCGCTCCATAAACCTTGTTGATGCAGTTGGCCCTACTGGCTTCCCACCCCTAAAAGTGAACTTAGCTTAAAAGGATTTGAGTTTGGTGTACCAAATCACCCCCTTTGAAACATCAATCTCACCTTCCAGAGAAGACCCGAAATTCAACCGATTACGATCCTCTAATGTTGCACCATTTAGTACACGAAGGTTCATCCCAAAATCGACGGGTAAGTCCGTAATCCATCCAATAAAGGAATTCTGATAAGCCAAATCTCGTCTGGCGCGGAGTATTTCTGACTATTCGTTCAGATCAATTTGAATTCCCTTGACATTCTTACTTAGCGTTAAGTAAGATAATTACGTGGAAGCAAAGAACCCATTCGCTGTTGGTCTTGGCAAACTGGGCGGGATCGCTCGTGCGGTCAGCACGACACGAGAACAACGGCGAGAGTGGGCTCGCCTGGGCGGTCTGGCCCGAGCGAAGAAGCACTCAAAGGCCGAACTCGAGAAGTGGGCCAAGCTCGGTGGCAGGCCGAAAGGTGCAGAGAAGGGACAGTCATGAAGAGAGCGGCGATCTATGCGCGAGTGAGTACAAATAATGGGCAGAACCCTGAGATGCAATTAGCGGAGATCCGTCAATACTGCTTGAAGCGGGAATGGACAGTGGCGAAGGAATACGTCGACAAGGGAATCAGCGGCGTCAAGGAACATCGGCCTGCATTGGATAGCCTGCTGGTCGACTGTCAAAAGCGTGCGATCGACTGCGTTGTCGTCTATCGGTACGACCGGTTCGCAAGAAGTCTTAGGCAACTTGTCAACGCGTTAGAAGAATTCAGGGCACTTGGGATCGACTTCGTGAGTTTGCATGAAGGAGTTGATACGTCGACACCAAATGGCAGGCTTGTGTTCGGTATCTTTGCTTCAATCGCAGAATTTGAACGTGAACTCATCCGTGATCGCGTGAAATCCGGTTTAGCCTTGGCAAAATCCAATGGGAAGCATCTTGGAAGACCCCGAGTGAGTGTTGATCGTCTCCAGATTGCCTCTCTCCGCAAGCAGGGGCGCTCCTGGTCTGAGATTTGCAACCTTCTGGAAATATCCAAAGGTACGGCACAACGAGCCTTTCTTGCCTTGCCCAAAAACCTATCTGAAATTACCCCCGCAACTGTCTGATTCTGCTCCTCGGTTTGTCTAAACTTCAGACTGCCCACAAACAGATAATTAAAAGATGCCGGCCCGTCACTATGTGCAGCACTGAATCTTGTGAGACTAAGGCGCTAGAAGACCCTTATTGCAAGTTCGACATTTGTATGAATATCGAACACCAATAATCCCCGGATCTCCCTTCAGGATTTCAATATGTCAGAAGGCCATGTTCGGTTCGGCTTGCGCGATGGACCTCCAAAGGACCAGGATCTCTTCTCGAAATTGGATTCGACGGCAAGCGGCGCAAAAAAATCGTGGATTTCAGGCCGCCGCGCGTCTTTCAACCTTTCAACTGTGATTAATTAAACGATGGAAGGTAAACGGTTGATGGCATTTCACCGCAGAACGCGACCGGATGACGGCAAGAAGGAAGTTACCCTCCAAAAGCCGGAATCGTAAAGCTGTCAGGCGCCCCTACTTCTTCTGGTGGCTGACTTGGTAGTGGTGCTGGAGCAGGTCCTGACCAAAGTCGCCGCTGAAGTCGCGCCACACGGAATGGATGTGGTTAGCGTCGTCCTGCGTGTCGTCTAACTCGATAAGGAAGGAGGGAGTCTGAACGCGGTAATAATGCGGATCGCTACGGCTAATTCCGCCCGACCAGGCGAAGTAGATATTCCGGCCAGCCTTGTTTATCTGCTCTCTTCGGCCTTCGGCCAGTTCGTCGGACACGTTGTGCGCATATTCTTCCATAAGGGCCATCAGCGCGTCGAATTGATTGCTGTTCATCTTGGAAGCGGAGAGACCAGATGCCTGGCCCTGAAGCGCGGCCTTCCGACTGGCCGCGGTCAGGATGTCTGCGTAGGCGTTTGGGTCCACGATTGCGACCTTCTGCTGTTGTTCGTCGAGCACGTGAATCAACTCGATGCCAAGGTCGTCTTCCCCAACCAAAGTGCGCAGGCCTTTGCGCGGTCCTTGCCGCACTTCGGCAGGATTGGCACCGAAGAAGCTCGGTGCATCGATAACCTTGCCACTCACCACTGTGTAGTTCTGGCTGAGATGATGCCCCTCGACGCGGTAGCCCCAGGTTCCGTTGTCGGATGGAGTACCGAACACCGAGAAGTAATATTTCTCGGGGTTGCGCCGCTCGCCGCTGTCGTTCTCAATTATTTTCAGCACGTCTTCCAGGCTCATGATGGTCACGGCTTTGATGTAGCCCGTCTGGCTCAGGCCAGCAGCCAGTAGCGCGCTTGCGAGGTGCTTCTGATAGGGCGTCATCTCGCGCAGCGGCAGGCCCTTACGCTCCTTCGGGATGAAGTGCCAGTTCATGCGCTCGTCGGTATCGAACGGGAAGGTGGCTTTGCCGCGCTGATTGGCATCCAGCGCGGCGAGAAAGCGGTTGGCGCACTCGGTCATGAGCGAAGCGGCATGGACGCCGTGTGGATGGATCTTGTCGGCCTGGCCATCGTGCGACGCAAGCAGACCGGCCCCGACGAACGCGGCCGACGAACCTAGAAACGATCGGCGTTTCATACACATGAAGTTTGACCTCCCGTGCCTTGTTCGCCAATGAGAGTACAGAAAAGCGGCTGAGTCAATGGCGTGGCCGGTGCACTACGTCCCTGTCGGAATGACCGGCAAACACGTCCGCAGAGCGATGCGGAATTTCGCACGCCTTTCGGGGAATGGTCTGCTTAGCCAGAGGGACTGCATCAGGAACGCTGGGCACCAGCTAGATGATGACCTATTCACGCCACTTAGTTTGCGGGCGCTAGTGCGTCGAGTCCGGATACTTTACCGAACAGCCGTACGGACGCGTCGCAGGCGTTTGCACCTGCTTGCCCGCAATGGCCTGCTCGAGAGCGAGATTAACGTAGTTAGTCGCTCCAACAACGTCGTTCAGGTCGGTTGTCGGCTTGTCATCGATGGCGCCATCATAGATCACGATACCTTGAGGATTGATAACGACCATCTGTGGAGACGTCTTCGCGTCGTAAAGATGGCCGATCTCCCCGCTTGGGTCGAGCAGTGCAGCGGTCGGCGCGGCCTGCATTTTCGTCAGATATTGGTTCTCTTCGCTCGCGGTCACGTATCCCTGTTTGCCTGGCGCCGAAGAGATAATCGTGAACCAGACGACGTTCTGGCCGGTCCACTGTTTTTGCAGGCGTTGCATATTGCCGCTTTTGTAGTGCTTGCCCACGTAAGGGCACCCGTTATTGTGCCACTCAAGCACTACGTACTTGCCGCGATAATCCTGAAGTCGAAACGTTTTTCCGTTGCTGGCCGCAGCCGTGAAATCCGGTGCTGCCTGGCCAACTTTCGCAGCCGCGAGCAGCAACGGGGCTGCGCAGATTACAACGGCGACGAGCATCGAGTATACGGTTGAGCGTTTCATTTCTGTGGTTCCTCCCTTGAAGATTCAATCTCTTGGATTTCGCTGCTGGAGTTGTTGTTCTGCGCTCCAAGCTTGCTGATGGACACATCAATGGAATAGGAACGATTGCCGGAGACCACCAGCACCCCCTTCAAGCGCTCGATCGGCTTGAGAAGTCGGTCCGATTTTCGAAGCGTCAGCCGAAATCCATTGGGCTGCGGCTGCAGGATCTGTGGCGCTGAATTGTCAATCTGAGCCTCGGAAAGTGGGAAAAAGATTGCCTGCGTGATTTGGGGAGCGACGTTCGCGACAAGCACAAAAGAGTCTTTTGCGTCATCTGCACTGAATTTCCAATTCTGCGGCGCAGGCCGCGGCAAGTCTTTACGCGCGGCGGCGAACAATTCGCGGGTTCGCACATCAGGCGCGGACAGCCGCGATCTGATGGGAAGCGTGAGCGAGAGTTGCGTCTTACCCGGGATACACATTTCGCGGCAGACCAACACTTTTATTTCGGCGCCAAGGCGTGCTAACGGCTGCGCCGCCAAGCTGGTCTCGGCATGCACGGGCACGATCAGCGTCACCGCGTCCTGATAACCGAAATCCACAACGCTGGATGTCCCTATGCGCCGTGGCGCAGGCCACTCGATCACTCCGGCGCTGAGACCTGTTGGCAACTGCCACGTTACGCGCGGCGGCTCGCCGGAATCGCCCGGATTGACCCAGTAGATGTGCCAACCCTTCTCCAGTTGGAAATGCAGCCCGAGATAGAACGGATGTCCGATTGCGATCGATTGATTCTCGGAGATGAGTTCCACAGTGCCGTGGGGAATGGGCGAGCCTGAGGCCTGTGCGCTGCCGGCGCAAAGCAGCAGAGCGATCATAAATCCAGGGGCCGGGGAAAAACGGCGACTTGATTCGCACCCTCTCATTTCTATCCTGGGTCGGCTGGTTCAGCCCGCCCTTCTTCTATCTGACGGTGTATCGGATTCATTGGTTTCCTTGACCGACTTTGCGTCACCTATCACTGGATACCTTCCGAGTGGCCGACGATCCGCGAAGTGACCTGGTCGAAGCATTGTGAGTGGGACCAGCGGCGAGCGGCTTCGCATGACGCTTAACGCCGGAGTTGTCAAACGCCAGTAATGCAGACTAAACAGCAGCCAACGATGAAGCTGCGGCGCCCAGCGGTTGCGGCTTAGCGCCCTTGATCAGGAGCAACAGTATGATCGCCAGCTCTCCGAGCATGGCGGGGAAGGAGCCTCAGCCGCGAGGCCCTATTAAATAAAAGTAAATAACACGTGTATAACTAGACCCAGAGGCGTACTCTGGGGTTGGACCAAAGGTGCCTTCAGGTCCTCAAGACCGCGAGCTGTACCCTGAATTTCTCCCTTGGCCAGGAAACAAAGGAAAGTGCCATGTTTGCACGCAACCTCTATATGTACTTAAAAAACGACGGCGCTCGAGCGTATAAGCAGAAGATTGAGGGTGAAGTTATCCCCTTGTTGCGTAAGCAGGAGGGGTTCCTCGAGGAAATCACCTTTCTCTACCTGAACGGAAGAGAGGTTCAGGCCTTCAGCCTGTGGGATACCGCTGAGCATGCGGAGGCATACAACCGGGGAACGTACCGAGAAGTTGCAAGAATGCTGGCTTCCGTAATTGAAGGTGTGCCTCGGATACTGACCTACGAGGTCCTTCACTCGACCCTCCACAATGCCGTTGCTGACGATTCAGTGCCGCCACTCCTCAACCGCAATATTAAGATTTCCGCTAATGTAGGGTTGGTGGAAAGCTGACCAGAGCATCCTGCTCTGATGCGAGCTAAAGTTTCCGAGCATTAAAGTGCCTTAGGAGGTTTCCGATGCACATGACTACAAGCACTCGACAAGTAGGTGGCGTTACTATTGTGGACATCAGCGGTCGGATTGTGCTCGGCGAAGACAGCGCTGCACTGCGCGACCTAGTTTGCGACCTGTTAAGCAAGGGGCACAAGCAGATTCTATTCAATCTTGGCGATGTCCATTACATCGATAGCTCAGGCTTGGGCCATCTGGTCAGTGCTTTCACAACTGTGCGGAAGCAGGAGGGCGTGCTGAAGCTGCTTAACCTCACGAATAAGGTTCACGATGTGATGCAACTTACGAGGCTGTATACCGTCTTCGACATCATGGACGACGAGGCCGTGGCCGTTAAGTCTTTCGGTCAATCGGCAGCGGCGACCGGTTGACCACACATCTTGCTCCTAGTACTTCAAATGTCTAATTGATCAGGAGTTACCGGGACGCTGATCGAAGATCGACTAAGACTGCCCAGCGCATACCGACTCGCTCCTTGCTAATCTGCAAGGTTTTTTGCCCTCTGCTACCAACATCCCCACCTGTTCAGACGGCCAGCGTGACCGATTGGAATAGTACCGTCCCTAATCGATTCTAAGCTGCATCTACGCTGTGGCTTACTGGGTGTGAGGCCACGTCCGGCAGCCTCCTTTTGCCAGGAATCTGGAACTAAGGAGCACGTATGAAAAAAACGCTTTTCATTGGCGCAATCCTGCTTCTCGTGTTTCGTTTTCTCTGACGGCGGGTGCAGAACGGGCCGCGGCGCAAGGGCCCGCCGGCGCGGGTGCGGCCGCTGCCGCGCAGGATAGTTCGCATTCCATTAATCCGATCAAGTGGGTCAAGAAAGATTCCAAGAATTCCACGGAAGCGCTTGGAAGCAGAACCGACGTAGAGAAAAAGCTCACCCCGAACCTGCAAGCCCAAGGTGTGTTGGCCGTTAACGCTACCACTACCGACGCGTGTGCGCCGTTCACGGCATTGGATGCATGCCTTGCTGTCCTTCACGCCAGCCACAATCTCGGAGTAGATTTCAATTGCCTTCGCGCGGATGTGACTGGCGTGCACACCAGTGCGGATACGTCCGGCTGCAAGGTGGCCGACGGAGAGAAAGCTCAGAGCCTGAACAAGGCCATCCATCAGCTGAGGCCGGATGCCAACGCCAAGCAAGCCACAAAGGATGCGGAGCAGCAGGCGAAGGACGATCTGAAAGCACTCGGCCAGTAACTTCGAAGTTCGAGAAATTTTCGTTCATTGCTATTTCCATCGTGGTCTCTTCTTTTCCTGTGACAACCGACTGGCCAGCCGGTACACAGCTAGATTTTGTCGGTGTCAGATGCAGAGTTAGCGAAATATTTTTGATACACACGGGCCTGCCAAGTTTTGGGGTGGAGCCCTAATTTATTGTTTGAAAACGGCTAGATGCTCCGGGAGACAGCTGTCTTGCGTATTCCGATGAAGATAATCAGTGTTCCGGGCTGATCGTGATCAGCGTTCCGGGTTGGTGTGATCAGTCGTCGGAGCGAAGCGACGCTGGTTTTTGCATTTTGTAGAAAGTGATTACGATCGTCAAGCTTGTTGTTGTTGAAGCTGTGCGAAAAGTGGAAATCCCGGAGGGATTTCCAAGGGCGCTTTTTGCCCGTCTTTTCCACAGCTTTTGGCCCGCCGATTCATTCACTTTTCCTCCTGCTCTCCTTTCTTTTTGCGCATCGAGTCCCCGCGCATCTCGATGCGATGTGCGTTGTGCACCAGCCGGTCGAGGATGCCATCGGCCAGTGTGGGATCTCCGATCTGTTCGTGCCAGCGGGACACCGGCAACTGCGAAGTCAGGATCATCGAGTGCGTCTGGTAGCGATCCTCGGCGATCTCCCAGAAGTCTCTTCTCTCCGGTTCCGACATCGGGGCCATGACCCAGTCATCGACGACCAAGACATCGATCCGGTTCAGCCGTCTCAATAGTTGCCGCAGACTGCCATCGGCCCGTGCCAGGCTCAGATCCCGGAACAGCGCCGCCGTCCGCGTGTAGTAGACCCGATAGCCATCCCGGCAAGCTTTTTGCGCCAGCGCCGAAGCCACATAACTCTTGCCCACACCAGTCGGACCCAGCACGAAGATGTGTTCGTGGTTGGCCACCCAGGTAGATTCTTGGGCCAATGCACGGACCACGCTCCGGTTCAGTCCTCGCTCGGCACGATAATCGATGTTTTCGACACAGGCCGTTCCCCGTAAGCGAGCCGCAAGGACTCGTCTGGTGAGAGCCTGGTTCTGGCGCCAGTTCCACTGCTGATCGACGAGTAGTGCCAGACGGTCGAGGAAGCTCAACTCTCGAGCGGCTTCATCCTGTTCCTGATGCTCCAGTGCTTCGATCATTCCCTGAAGCTTGAGTGCATAGAGTTTTTCTTTCATCGGTTGTTGCAACATGATCGTCTCTCCGTTTTACTCGAAGTACTCAGCGCCACGAATGTTGTCATGCGATGGCGGAAGGGGTAGCGGTGGCAGTTCTGGGAGTGGTTGTTGGTCGAGTGAGTTCTTCAGGATCGATTTCACGCTCTGGTAGCGGCAAGCACCGGTCCGTATGGCTCGATCGGCAGCCGCTTCCATCCTGGTCGAGGAGTACTCCTCGGCCAGACGGATGATCCCGAGGCAGGATCGATAGCCCATCTCTGGATGCGGTTTTTCGGCGAGGATCCGTGCAAACAACTTTGCCGTGTGCGGTCCGATCTGCTCGGCCCAGTGCACCATGCGTGAGGGAGTCCACTCGAGATGCGCCTGGTGACTCTTCGGCCGGTGTTCTCTCTGCGTGAACACCTGTTCTCGTCCATGACCACGGACGTGCGAGGCTACCCGTTGTCCCTCGTGGAAGATCTCGATGGTCGTCGGTGTCGCTCGAACTTCCACGCGTTCTTGCACCAGCGTGTAGGGCAGGCTGTAGAAGTTAGCGTCGAAGGCGATGTGATAGTCGATGTTCACTCGAGCGTAGGACCACTGGCTCATGTCGAACGGCTCGGCGGGCAACGCTCGCAAAGCACTGCGTTCAACCGCGGCGAACACACTGGCACGCGATCCTTCGCGCTTTCGGAACGGTCGCTGGTTCAGCCGCTCAAGCAGTTCGCGAATCGCATGGTTCAGATCCGCCAGGCGAAAAAACTTCTGGTGGCGTAGGGCAGCAATGATCCAGCGTTCGGCAACTTGCACGCCGACTTCGACCTTGGCCTTGTCTTTCGGATGACGGGGGCGCGCCGGCACGACTCCCACGTCGTAGTGCATCGCAAACTCTTGATAGGTGGGGTTGAGATCCGGATCGTAGCGGCAGGCACGGCTCACTCCCGTTCGCAAATTATCGGGGACCAAGAGTCTGGGCACTCCCGAAAAGTATTCAAAGGCATGAATGTGAGCGCTGATCCAGGCGGTCAACTGCTGGTCTTGGGTGGCTTCTGCATAAGTGTAGGAACTCGCGCCCAGCACCATCACGAACAACGACGCGGGCCAGACTTCGCCGGTAACCGGATCGTGCATCGGAATCGTTGCACCGGCCCAGTCGACGAAACCTTTTTCGCCAGGTTGGTGTACCTGGCGAAGAACTACATCCTGCTTCCGGCGCCAACGCCCGTAGAGCTCGCAGAAGCGACTGTAGCCATATCCTTCCGGATGAATCTGCCGGTACTCTTCCCAAGCCAGCTGCAACGTCAGATGGCGATGCTGCTGCAACTGCGAGTGCAAGGCGGGAAAATCCGGGAGCACTTGTTCGGGGAGTCGTTTTATTGCGTGATCATCGTGGCTGGTTGTGATTTCAATGACGAAGGCGAGTTCATGTCTCCCGCGAACATGGATGAACCCATCCGTTTGATTCAAACCGGTTACAGAAATATGGGGAAACCGTTGACAGCTCTCTTGACCCGGGCGATGGGTAGGTTGAGTCGTATTATCCCGCGGACAACTGCCTTACCAGGCGGCGACCGCCAGAGCCTGTCGCTGAAGACCGAACAGCGCCGGCTCATCGAGGAAGTCAGCCCCATTAACGCCAACACAGTGGTCTGCCTAGTGACTGGCAGCATAATCCTCGTTGAGGAGTGGTCCGAGAGGGTCCCGGCGATTTTGTACAGCTGGTACGGCGGGATGGAGGGTGGCAACGCTCTCTGTCACGTGTTATTCGGTGACGTGAACCCCAGCGGCAGACTACCCTTCACGATTCCTGCGAGTGCTGAACATCTGCCTTATTTCAGCAGTACAGATCACGAGATCACCTACGATTTGTATCACGGGTACACGCTACTCGATAAAACAGGTATCAAGCCCGCGTACTCTTTCGGTTTTGGGCTGGGATACACGTCGTACTCATACAGCGATCTTCGTGTTGAAAAGAAAGATCAAGCCATAGAGGTGAAAGTAAGAGTCACGAATACAGGGTCGCGTGACGGTGAGGAAGTCGTCCAGGTGTATGTGGGCATAGAGGCATCCGCTGTGGAGCGACAGACAAAACTTTTGAAAGGTTTCGAGAAGGTCACTATCCCCGCGAACTCGACAAAGGACGTGAACATTTTTGTCCCACTTGACGAACTTCGCTACTACGACGAGCAGAGTAAAAGGTGGCAGTTGGAGCCTGGAGTGTACCGGATCGCAGCGGGGCCCAGTTCGGATGATGCCATGCTGTTGCGGGGCACAATCCGTTTGCACTGATCGTAAGATTCAAGCCGCCGCCCGGATGTCGTCCGAGTCACGAGCAACCCTTCCATAAATCTGGTAAGGGAAGGGTTGCCGACAATACGCTTGGAATTTTCTCCTTCATCTTCGGCACCTTAGCCCACGAACACCCGCGTTATAATCCGCGCAACCGAACAGGCGAGAGTAACCTTATGCCAAAATCGGGCGCTCCGTGGTGGATGTATGTAATAGCGGTCGTATTCATACTCACTTTCTTGTTCAATGCGCGGCAGGAGTTCTGGGGGCCTGCGAGCGGAGGGTGGATCTCTGAGCCCAGTTTGTTCAAAGTCGCCAGCGTGCTACCGGGCGGGCCGATGGACAAGGCTGGTATACACCCGGGCGATGTCCTGGAAGCAGTAGATGGGTACCCTCTCAATGGGGCAGGCAACTGGTTTTTGGCGCGGGCGCACTTTGAACGGAACCGCCCGATCGAGCTGCAGGTACGGCGCGGGGAACAACACCTTGCGTTGACGCTGGCGATCGCTGAACCGGTCTGGCGGACTTGGAATGGTTCGCAGTTCCTCGCCGCAATCGCGCTGCAGGCTGCCCGCTCGGTTCTGCTATTGTTGGCGATTCTTGTCGGTTTTAGTCGCCCCCAACAGCTCAGCGCTCGTCTTGCCGCACTGATGTTTGGCATCGGAGCTGTCGCTGAGGGGTATCCCAGCGCTGGATGGGCGGCCGCGCTTTATCACTTACCTGCCGTGCTTGCCATTCCTATCGGCCTGACCACGGCCTCTGGCGTATTGGCAGCCGTCGTTTGGCTGATGTTTTTTGCTAGTTTCCCTCGGCCCTGGCTTTCGCAGCGGTTGCGATGCGTGCTTGGAATCGTACCTGGGGTGCTTTTTGGAATTCCCATCGCGGCCTCCGTGATCGCCCTTATCTACACTCCGTCCGCTTTGGCCAAGCCTTGGCCGGTGGTGCTTTCGGCGGCGCCCGTACGCCTGATACAAGATGTCGCCGGAGTCACCCCACTGCTGTTTCTCAACAAGTTTCCGATGTATCGGCCAATCGCACAGGTCAGGCTCCTGGAACTATGGCTCGCGGTTACCCTCATCTATTTCGTCGTCGGATTCCTGTTCCTAGCGGCGGGCCATCGCCGCCTCGACGATCCGCGGCAAAGGCGAAGCGCCAGCGCGTTGATTCTCGTGCAGGTCCTCTTTGCAGTTATAGTTCTTCACAATTTCCTGGTGCGAAACTGGGCTAGCTGGTTTGGAAGCACGCCGCCAGCCTTGTTCTCAGAGGCGGGCTTCGTAGGTGCGGCGATCCTGTTGCTCGCAGTGCCACTGACCATTGCATACTGCGTCCTGACCGATGAACCGCATGGAAGGGATAACGAGCCGAGGGGCAGCTAACTAGGGAGTAACTGCGGGTCGCAGAGCTAGCATTGCTGGCGGATGACGGGCTAACCGCAAGTTATTCCGGGCCAGAAGTCTCGTTCGCGGACATCACCATTGATCT
>CAVXOG010000024.1:0-20803 GCA_963763395.1 Candidatus Acidiferrales bacterium
AACATACCATACGTTATTACATCCGCACCGTCGAAGATTTTGCTCGACGATTCAACTGTTCTCCCGATCGCTTAGGTCCTCGCCACATTCGTGAATATCAAGCTGAGCTTTTTCAAAAACGGAAGTCATCGGGCACAGTTGCGATCCGGCTGGCGGCTCTGCGGTTCTTCTACACCAAGACTCTAAGGAGAGCTTGGAGCGTTGCCGACACTCCTTATCCGAAAAGAACGCATCGTCTGCCGACGATCCTCAGCCAGGAAGAAGTTGTTCAGCTCATCGATGCGGCCTGTCCTCCTTTCCATCGAACGATTCTGATGACGCTCTACGCCACCGGCGCGCGTTGTGCCGAGCTGACGCATTTGAAGGTCAGCGATGTCGACGACAAGCGCATGGTGATTCACATTCAAGGAGGCAAGGGACGCAAAGATCGCGACGTCATGCTCAGTTCCATGCTCCTGGAAGAACTCCACGCACATTGGCATCGCTTGCGAGGAAGACCCAGCGTCTGGCTCTTTCACGGCAACCACGGCCACAACAGTGGTCTGCCGATCGATACGAAAACGGTTTGGCATGCGTGTCATAACGCCGCCAAGAGAGCGGGCATCGAGAAAAGTGTCCATCCTCATACGCTTCGCCACTGTTTTGCTACGCATCTGCTTGAGGCTGGTGCCGATCTCCGAACCATTCAGATTCTGTTAGGCCATGGAGATCTGAAAGAGACCACCCTCTACCTGCACCTCTCCCAGCGTCACTTGAATACTACCGCCAGTCCGTTGGACTTACTGAAGCTTAAAGATCGCTCACCGCAGGAGAAGTAGATGAGTCGGCCGCCACTCGAGGTGGCCGATCTCATCCGCGCTGCGGGAGAAGCATTCATCGAACGAAACCGTCATTGGATGCGCTGGAAGCATGTCAAAGTGCTGCGAGCCATTGCGCGGTGCCGTACCGCCGCTCTTGGCGGCCATCTCGATGAATGCACGCGTTGTGGACATCGGGCCATCTCGTTCAACAGCTGTCGTGACCGCCACTGCCCGAAGTGTCAGATCGCTGCCCGGGAACGCTGGATCGCCGCGCGTCAGCGAGAACTTCTTCCGACACGCTACCTACACGTAGTCTTCACACTCCCTCGCAGGTTGGCGCCACTGGTCCTGCAGAACAAGCAACTGCTCTACGATCTCTTGTTCCGTACCAGTGCGGAAACTCTTCTGGAAGTGGCCCGCAACCCGCTACGACTGGACGCTGAAATTGGATTCTTCAGTGTGCTGCACACCTGGAGTCAAAAGCTCGAACTTCATCCGCATGTCCATTGTGTCGTTCCCGCCGGCGGCCTTTCGCCCGATCACACCCGATGGGTTCGCTCCCCAGACAACTACTTCCTTCCCAAGAAGGTGCTGCGCAAAATCTTTCGCGGCAAGTTCGTCGATGCTCTCAAACAAGCTTTTCAAAATGGTCAACTCAACTTCCCGGGAGACTTGGCACTCCTTGCTCAGCCCAAGATCTTTGCCGCCTGGCTACGGCCTCTGTTCCATCAACACTGGGTGGTGTACTTGAAACGTCCGTTCGGTGGCCCCGAATATGTACTGCAATATCTCGGCCGCTACACCCATCGTGTGGCCATCTCCAATCATCGCCTGGTCTCCTTTGCTGACGGAACCGTCACGTTTCGTTGGCGCGATTCGGCCCACAACAACGAACAGAAACTCATGCCCCTATCGCTCGACCAGTTCTTGCGTCGCTTCCTACTGCATATCCTTCCGCAAGGTTTCGTGCGCATCCGCCACTTCGGTTTTCTGGCCAACCGCCGGCGTTCCACGCTCCTACCGCTTTGCTTTCACCTGCTTGGCTCGGAACAACAGCCGCAAGCCGAACAAGACATCTCTTCCACTGAAAGCTCTTCCGATCTCTGGCACTGCCCCAAGTGTACTGGCCCAATGAAGGTCATCGAGCGCCTTACCGCTGCCGAAATCCAACTTCGCTCTCCCCCCATGGTCACCGCCGCAGCATGAAAGCACTTTCTCCAATTCGTATTCTTCGCGTGCCTCAGAACGGTCCGCACTTCTACGCCTTGCCGTCGGATCCTTCTAGTTTTTTCGCTTCGTCAACCATCTTCTTCACTAAACTCTTTCCGTCGCACCCAGCTTCTGCACTCCAGGTGTCACCTGGTGCACCCCGCGCTCGGCCGTGGCCAACCTCCACCTCGCTTCTTCCCATCATTGAATTCCCATAACACCCGCGTCCGCCGCAAACCGGGCGGCCACGTTCTAACGGATTAATCGAACGCGCGCAGAATACCGCGCCTCAGTTCGGTCCTTCCTGGACTCGCGCGCCCGATTAATCACTAGCGTTAACCAGGACATTCGTGTGCTGTTAGCTCGACAAAGGGAGTCCAGGCAAGGTCAATGCTCTGATTGGCGAACTCGAAAGGGCACGCCCTCCGCGGTTTGATGTTCGTCGATTAGGAATGGGGCAGTTGGAATCGCCTTGCGGATATCCGGAAAAACAACAAATCTCGCGTGGTCCCCAATCGAAAAAATGTCATATCCGGCCACTGCCACTTCTCCACCAGATAAACTCTGAAGAGGCCACGATCTTCTTGCCGTGGGATGTGGGCACCCAAAGGATTTGTCTCTGTCCCCAAAGATACTCTCCCACTGCTTCGACTTTGGGTCCCACTTCTCTATCGAGGTGCCGACCTCTATGACGTAGGACGCCGAATCCCAATCCTCTTTGACCCTGCAAACCATCACCGTCTCCGGTGGAATACCCAAATTGCTCAATCTAGGTTCGTATACCTTCGAGATGCCTGGAATGCCGTAGTCCGCCTTCCTAACTATTACGTCGGCGTGGAGGCCCAATGGCGCGAAATGTCCAAATCGGGTTACGTGCACTAATTCAAGCACGCAGCAAGCGAGAACGAGGAAACAAACAAGAACAAACGCGGTCTTCTTGGCTGTGCGCATTTCCGCCTTCGAGTTGACGCTGAATTATATGCTTGAGAGCGGTAGCTCAGGTACCAAATCCCAAGGCCAAGTGCCTGGTTAGTCGGCTTACCGGCAAGGTTCGTACTAGGCCGAGTCAGAAATCTCTCAGGATCACTATTTCGCCGCAAACAACTTTTCGCACAATTCCTGCGACCGCCTGGCTCCTTCCTCAGATAGCGACACGGACTTGTATTTCGTCGCTGGATTGGAGATGTAACCCTTCTCGTGCAGCCGATCCATTACACTCCACGGAAATGCTTTCCAGGCTCGTTTCCCTCCAGGCTTGTCGTCAAACGAGTTTACGTAGAGAAGTGCGAGGACCGCTTGTTCTAGCTTTTCTGCATCGAGATCCATCTGGTCCCCCATGGTTGCACGCACGGTGCATTTAGGTTGTGATACTCGCCTTTTCATACTCCCTTGTAGCGGCCCTGTCCAGGGATTGCGCGTAACGAAGAATCATGCCATTCCCAAATTGCCAGCATCGGGAGGTGGCATCCATGAGAAGAAGAACAAAAGCGAGAAGACAAAATCGACAGAAGAGCAAGTTGGGACTCCCTGATTTGGAGCACGTAAAATCGGCGGTACTTGTGAGTCTCAGATCACCAGAATCGCAACGCAGCTACCGACGTTCCATTGATGACTTCGTTTGCTGGTATTGCTCGGAGCCTAGACTTTCCTTCAACAAAATGGTGGTGACGCGCTACAGAATTCACCTCGAAGACAGGTTGCTTGCACCTGGGACCGTCAACGTGAGACTTGCAGCGGTCAGACGACTTGCTTATGAAGCCGCCGATACGGGTCTTCTCAGTCCGGACCTGGCCGCCGGCATTCGTCGAGTGAAAGGAGCGAAAAAGCTGGGCGTTAGGCTTGGGAATTGGCTGACGGTAGAGGAGGCTCGCTCACTGTGGCAACTTCCAAACATGAACACCATGAAAGGCAAGCGCGATCGAGCCATCCTAGCAGTGCTTCTGGGCTGTGGACTCCGTAGAAGAGAGCTCATCGATCTGACTTTGGACCACATTCAGCGCAGGGAGGATCACTGGGCCATTGTTGATTTGGTCGGTAAGGGTGGGCACATCCGCACAGTCCCGATGCCTGATTGGGTAAAGCAATCCATCGATCACTGGCTGAGCGAAGCTGCGATCGCGCACGGTAGAATCTTTAGATGCGTCTGTCGGAGTGGTGTCGTTTGGGGAACGAAGATTACTGAAAAAGTGGTCTGGTATGTAGTGAAGGAATACGCGGAGAGGCTGGGAGTTTCAAAGCTTGCGCCGCACGATCTCAGAAGGTCGTGTGCACGGTTCTGTCACGATTCGGGAGGCGAGCTTGAACAAATCCAGTTTCTGCTCGGTCATGTATCCGTGCAGACGACGGAAAAATACCTGGGCTGCAAGCAAAGATTGCGCCATGCCGTGAATGATCGACTGGGGATCGAACCCTACTGAAACTCAGATAATGAGCGAAATGCTTCAGCGCTTCTTTTTATGCGTTCGATCTTGTCGGGTTGCAGTCCAACAAGATCCTCCTCTCTTAATCGACCATCGGACATTAGATTCGAGAAGACCGTAAACAAGCGTGACTCCCGAAATTGATAGACTCGGTTCACAACCTTGCGGCTTTCCGTGAGGTACGCTTCCAATTCCCAGAGATCAGGTGGGTCGTTTACTTTCGCCATTCTGCGCTTTGCCTCTTCGATGATCTCTTCGAGATGATACTTCAGGGCTCGATCAAACGCTTTTCGGGCCACTTTTTTCTCGGCGGCTGTCCACCGTATGTTATTTCCGAACTGGCTAATGAGTTCCATCGACGTTCTACCTTTGCATTCAATCGCCATGTCTTGCCTAAGGCCATCGTGATGATAATCCTCTGAATGTGGCGCTTCAACTAGGGACGGTACGTCCTAACTTTGAACCGGGTCACGCTCTGTAGCAAGAGTGAGCCTCGGCATGTACTCGTTGCGGAGCGAAATTACACGAACGATCCTTCAAAACGGGCAGCCTTTTGGCCTTCTCGACAGCCGAATATGCTTGAGCAGTTTCTTGGGCGGTTCCGGCTGCGCTTTCGCCGTACACAGAAGTGTCCGGCGCGGCACTTTGTCCACAAACTCCTTCTCCCTCTTGTAGTCCACCAAACTGATCGAACGACTCCTGTCTTTCAAGAAACTTACGGTCTCCGACCTCCACCACAGTTCACGGTCCAGAATTCCGCTAAAACGATGACCCTTGCGTTCCGCTTGTGCCACGCGGCGATAATTCAATTCGCGGAACTCGTTCCGTCTGCTCTCCTTCGGTGCCAACTCGACGGCTATATCAACATCGCTCAGTCTGTCCACGCCGGCGCGAAGATAGCTCCCAAAGACGATCACTCGCGTGACTTTCGCAAGAAAACGGTCATCGCTATTGACACGATCCACGCGTGCCAAAAGACCAGCCAATACTCTGTCAGCAGTCTGCCGAGTAATCGGTTTTGCTGCGGTAGCGGAGGCCAGTGTTTGCGCAGCTTGAGTCGTCGTCCAAGTCTTTAGATGTTTCCCTCTGCACCGCTTCGAGAGGCCGGCGGCATGGAGCGCTTTCACTATCTTTCTGGCCTTGGTCGGGCGGACCGAAAGTACTTCCTGGACCGTTTTCGAATCCCAAGACAGGTAGTTATTCAGTACGCGCACCAACTTTCGGACATAAAGGAGCGGATATCCGAATAGTGTACCCTTGGAGTCGATTCGCATCGTTCCTAGAATAGTGCAATTGCGTTCCGTCGAGTGATGAAACCGCGGCTCACTCTCGCTATCGACACTGTTGGATGGTTCCGTGGGCATTCTCCCCAGCACATGCGGAGCAAACCGATAGTCCTGGTACGAAGATGTCCGATTTCCCGACGAATCAGGAGTTACGCAAGAATTGCTCCTTTCAATGCACGCGGAACTTTTACCAAGTACGCGGAGTCTGAGTAGATATGCAGGTTACAGGCAAAGTTCGGAGCGCAAGTCTGCCAACACTGCTCATGCTGATAAACGGCGTCTTCTGGCTTTTTTTCGCCGCAAACTTCGTGATGGTGAGTCAGGCTTACCAACCGCATGTAAAGCACTTTGAGGAGGAGTCTCCTCCATACATCTTCTGGGGGCACGCTCTCCCCTTCAAGCAATTTACTGCGCCATTCGTGAGAGTTACTCATTTGGTGGAGATGCCCAGCTTCTACACAGCGGCTCCCTTCAATTTCTACTGTAGCCACAAAGGCATTGTCGTCGACGACCTCTACCTTGGAGTCTCGGAGGGGGGCTACTACCTCATCCTGGTGTTTCTGATTTCTTTCTTGCAGTGGTGCCTTGTCGGCATGTTAATGCACTTTGTCATCAGACATCTCAGGCGCGACCGCGCCGTGGGTGGCAAGACTCGGTGATGGTATGAGATGGGACTTCCGGTTAACGAGTTCTGGGAGGAACTTTTCCGGTAAGCCGAACAAATCGGGACTTGGCCGGGACATGGACGAGCGACGGTTGGTGCGGTAAGAATGGGAGTGCATGGAACACGCCCAGACCACAACATCCACCAGCTATAGGCCGTGGTTGGCTGTATGGCTCTCTCTTTGCTTGATTTCGCTGTCGTGGTCAGCTAAACCGAGCGCCTGTGCTCCCCGATGTCCGCAGACACCAAACAAAGCGACGTGCACTGGTTATGAGGGCTTCGCGGTGCTTAGCGAACAAGAGTTACTTAAGAGGGGGATGCATCGCGAAGAGCCCCAGGACGAACCACTTTTGCGGCAATTGGATTTTCACGTCGTAGTTGTCGTTAGAGTTTTTGTCGACAAGCATGGCCGGGTGGTCTGCGCAAGGGCACATCCGCCTGATGGTCCATCGGGATTTTTGGACGAAGTGTCGGTCCAGGTGGCGAAACGCTGGCGCTTTCGCCACCTACGATCAGGGCAACGATCAGTGGGTATGCAAGGTGATCTGACATTCCATTTGGATCACTGACCCGGCGGGTAGCACTCTGATTAGCATCTTGGGTGGCCTTTTCGTTTGCGGTTTTGATTTTGGCAAAGGATAGGCTCCGTTAGGGCTCTACATTCCTGTTGTGAATCGCCCGGCACCACTCCGTCAGTTTCCAACAAAGTCAGGTCCTGTTTAACGCGGCCTACTCGGCTCGTCGTGAGGACTGGTAGAACGCGGAAACCGCCTACTTGGATTGCTATGGGCCAGATAGACGGTAAGCCGACTAACCGAGCAGTTGGCTGCTCCATGGCTTGAAATTCAGGCCGATTCGACTTATCGCGCCCATTCCGGCAATTCACCGGACGCGAGTTTCAGCGGGCCGAAGCCCAAAACTTTCATGCCATTTCCACCGGGCACAACGCGAACGGCGAAAAAGCAGACACCCTTTGGATGCTGAGTTGTTTTGCCTGCGTAGAAAAATGCACGCATGCGCAATCTTCGTCCACTCGCCCCCACAAAAAATCCAGTCTCTTCATGTCTCAATTCACTTTCGAGAGGCCGCCCACAATATTTAAACAATTCCCGAAGTCCCGATTCAGCTTTCGTTTTTCCACCAGCGGCCTGAAGAAACTGAGGTTCCATCCTGTCTAAAGCGAGGTCCACGCGGTCAGCAACAAGGTCTGACATGTATGAATCGCTGAGCTTTTGTGCTGTTGCATGGTCCATTGATGAACCATCGGGCAAAACGCCACATCCGACGAGTAAGGCAACGATTAAGAGACATAACGACAAAACGATTCGCATGGGATTTGAATCTAGCACACACTTCTTTTCCGTAGAAAGTCCATGCCTATTTGCGGGAGCGCGGGGCACAAACGAGCTTACCGGACAAGTCCCGATCACTGATTTGGGCCAAAAACAATGTCCGTCTTCAGATCGCCACATCCAGCCCGAGGCGCGAATTTCGACTGCTTCGCGGCGTTGAGCAGAGCCTCTGCCGCTTCTTTCGGGGACGCAGACACCACCCGTGCTTGAGTGACCTCACCTTCCTCGCTTACGACAATGGCGACTGTGCCCGTTACGGACTTACCTTTCCACTTACTTCGGTCTTCGTCGGAAAACTTTGGTTGCGAAAGAATTTTCGGTGGGTGTTTGCAGTCGTTTTTCTTATTCTGCGCCACGGCTGGGCCGATACCCAGACCTGCGAGCAGCAGGACTGTGCCAAATGCAAGGGAAGTGGGCGTCTTCACGGGATGCATTATATCTCAAGAACAACACACTGCTTGATTAACGCGGAAACCGCCTACTTGGATTGCTATGAGCCAAATAGACGATTTCGCGACATACCAGTTGACCACGCTTGATAGAATTGCTGCATAAGGGGAGTGGGTTTGCCAACAGAGCTCTGTCTTGTCAGCTTTGTTCCAAACCTTCTACGGTTCAGAAAAACTGAGGCACAAAATGGACTCCTATTTCGCCAGCTTTAGAAAGCTGTTCTTTATCCTCGTGCTGCTGTTCAGCGTTGCGGCTTCCTCGGCTTCCGAATGGCGCACAGTCGAGCTCCCAGCCCGTGCGTTGAATATCGCTGAGAATAACGGGACTCTTTGGGTGTGTGGGGCGGATGAGCTAATTGCCGCTTCCGTGGACGGAGGAAATACATGGATTGCCAAACACAGCGCAAAAAACGGAAGCCTCCTTTTGACCGTTGGATTTGCCAATGAACGATTCGGTTACGCCGCTGGGACTGGGGGGCAGGTCTTAACCACAAGGGATGGCGGCAGTACGTGGGACTCGGTCAAGGTCCCGTCGCAGGTGGTCTACGAAGCTGCTTTCTCGGACGAAAAACATGGAATCATCCACACGCCACGAAACGTTTACACCACCAGCGACGGTGGGGCGACATGGGTTCCTGTACAAATCGACCTTGCCAGCGAGGATTTGAAAGAATTTTCTTACGTCCTCACAGTTGTTGCCCCTGATGCAAACCATATGGCAATCGTTCTTAGTCAAGGGAACTCATCTGTATATGCCTACAAGTTATTCCTCACCACAGACGGGGGCACGAAGTGGGCTCTTTCAAATATTCCTAGCACGGTTCTCGGAAGACTCACCTCCAACAATGGCGAGTATTGGTTCGCAGGTGTGGAGGTGATTGAGAAAGACAAACCCGGCGGCGGTTACGGCGTTCCTCTAGTCATGCACTCGGCCGATGGAGAGAAATGGACTCATTTGCCGAGGTGGTCAAAAAATGAGTTCTCTGAGTGCACTTCGCAGGGGTGCCTTTACTGGGATGGTGCGGGAATACAACTTCCGCCAACATCCCCTGTCAGTTTTTGGACTTTTGCACCCGAAAAGGTGGTTACGGCAAGGTGGGCAGTCGCAAAAGGCACGATTTGCACTGTGGGAACAGGCTTGAAGTGCACGACGGTAACAACAACACAGACGATGCCAGCTTATCTCGACACTTCTTCTCCCATCGTGCCACCAATTTCCGCTCCGCCTCTGGATGCTTCTCCGCCCCAAGGCCTTCAATGCCTCTACTGTGACTTCGAGAGAATCATGGTGACATCTGATTTTCAGGGTGCTGCCGACGTGCAGCTCAAGTTACACATCGGTCAGAACGGGCTGGTAGAGCAGGCCGAAATCGTTCATGCGACGAACTCTGGAATCGGCGAAAGAATCGCTGCGTCTGCTCGAAACTGGATATTTCTTCCATTTGTAAAAGATGGCGTGGTGCACCCCGCAAACACACAGGTCAAACTGCGTGTGCAGGCAATCAAAAGCAAGTAGAGAATGTTCGCCTTCATCAACTGATTAACGCGCAAACCGCCTACTTGAGTTGGTATGAGCCACATAGACGATTAGCCGACATATCGGGACTTGACCGAGACCAAACACTTGAGTAAATAACATTTGTTCCCCACGCAGGAGGCTCCATGAAACCTGCTTTTCTCTTGGTAGCGGCTTCTACTCTCCTTCTTTTACACTCGCCCAGATCTGTCCTCGCCAAGAACGCAAGTATCGGGATATACGCAATCGTCGACCAAGTAACATTTGAGCCAGGCGCTGGCGCGCCTCATTCTGTCCGAATATCCGGAATCTTCGTCGTTCCTGTTCCTATGTCGAGCGGCAAGTACCGCAGTCCGCAGAGAGGCTATTTCTATTTTGGGATTGCGCCAGGTGCAGAACAGGCGACTCAACGGGATTGGAGCGAACTCAAGATCCTCGCAGGGTCAGGCAAGGTCGTGGGATTTGGTCAGTATTGGGTGCCGAACCCTGATGACCCGCAAGGCAATCCACACCACTCACTCGAAGTCACAGTGCACGCAGAAGGCGACCTTACCACGCCTGATGTCTACCCGCTTCCTCGGTTGCAAGGAGTTACTGAAGTGAAATCCGGTACTAAGGAGACTGACCCTGATTCAGATAAAATCGCCGCGCAGCTTCGAGAGTCCGCGGCCTCTCAGACTGCCAGTTCAACACAACAAGCCGCCTTGAAGTCCAAGTCTGAATCTCTAAAATGGACAGAAACCGATGAAAGAAATCTTCTGGCGAAAGCACGTTTAGGTGACGCCAGTGCTCAGATGTGGCTGGGTGCTGCCTATGAGCAAGGCTGGTTTGGAATGACCAACTTTCGAGAAGCGCTGAAGTGGTTCAGGAAGTCCGCTGAACAAGGTAACCCCGATGCGCAAAACGAACTGGGACGAATGTATGAGGAAGGGGAAGGTGTAATGAAGAACTACTCCTTAGCTGCCAATTGGTACCGAATGGCTGCTGAGCACGTCCCAGATTTGGGTGGCGCGGGTCAGGGCAGGAATAATTTGGGAATGCTCTATCTGGATGGTAATGGAGTTCCCAAGGACTACGTTCAAGCCTACATGTGGTTCAGGCTGGCAGATTTTGAATCGAATCCAAACCTGTCACTTGCCAAAGCTCACCTGACTCCCGAACAGATACTTGAGGCTGAGCAATTAGTTGAGGCGTGGAAGAGTCGGCGCATCCCACTACAATGACTTAGTAGTTCTATCAGTCGCAAGTCACACCCTAATTTTCCCCACAAATTTAGAAAGCTATGGGTTGGGTGGCCCAACTCCTGGGAAACCCGCTAACCGCCGAAGTGGGTCCCGGTACCCAAGTTTCCGATTTGCCGACATCTATGATAGGTCCTCGTCAAGAGGCAAAAAGTCCTCCTGATGCGCTCGGGAGGAGCGCCGGTGTAATTTCTCTGCCTTTCTCAGCGCGTGGTGTTGGCCTCTCGGCCGCGGTTTCTATTTGTGAATAGAACCAGACATCCATTGGCAGGTGCAGCTCGTCTGGCTGCCCAGCAAGATTGAGTTTGTGTTTTCCTGCCAGTCTCAAAACAAATCAACGGGAACATCGGGAGCTTGCGCTCTCGTGCTCAGTCGGCAAGGCAAGACCTGGCAGGCCTCGCGCTGAAAAATTCCGTTTTCTCCGGTCAGCCTACGCTGCGGCGCAGCTGTCGCGGTCCAGCACCAGAAAATGCGTCTGCCCGCGGTCCACCGCCACCAGATACGCCACTAGTTTCCGGGCCACCGTCAGCGTGGCGCGATTGGCATTCCCTCGCTGCTTCTCGCGGTCGTACAGCAGCGCCAGCGTCGGGCTGTAGCGCGGGGCCATCTTAGCCGCTTCGATCAGCGTGGTCTGCAGATGCTTGTTGCGCTGCTTCGACAGCGGCGTGCGTTGCACCGTGTTGCCAGAACTTTTCTCTGCGCCGCACAGCCCGCAATAACTGATGGCTTTCTTAATCGATGAAAACCGCTGTACCTCACCAACTTCTAGCGCCCAGGTCAGCGCCGTGATCGGCCCGACGGCAGGTATGCTCATCAACCGCTCCACGCGTTCGGCCAGCAAGCGATCTTGCTGCAGGGAGCGGATCAGAGCAGTCTCCATTTTCCCCAGCCGCACCACCATCTCGCGGCACTGGCACAGCAGCGAACGCAGCCCCGGATTAATATCTGGGTTGCTGGCGAGTAGTTCGCGGAAATAGCCGGCCTTGTGGAGCTTCTGCTTGTTGTAGCTGACACCGGCTTCCATCAGCAGCATGCCAACCTTGTTTTTCATCTGCACCATTTGGCGCACGAGCAAGTTGCGATAACGCAGGGTGCGACGCCGTTCGCGAATGGCCGTCGGAGCCATGTAAGACTCGGGCAGAAAATCGCAGCGCAGGCAGTCGCAAATCTTGTTGGCGTCGATACGGTCGTTCTTCTTTTTCGCGGCGGCAATGGCCCGCAGCATCAGGGGATGCGCTACTTTCAGCACAGCGGCATGGGGTTTCAGGTGATCATAGATCCAGCCGGTGAACATGGTGGCTTCCATCGCCGCGCTCCACGGCTGTGGTAGCGTCTTCATCCAACGATCCAGATCAAAACGCGTAGCCGGTAGCCATCCTTCGGCATGAATCTTGCCGCTGACGTCCTTCACGCAGTAACTGATCTTTAGCTTGTGTACATCCAGTCCGATGTAATACATAGGTTCCATGAGGAGCCTCCTTGGTGTCTCTGAATCAGCGGGGTCGCTGAGTTCAGCTTTTGTACACCAAGCGCTCCTCCCTTGACCTATTCATTCAAAGAAACCAGGAGTTAGCGTTGTAATGTCAGACAACTCGCACATCTGGCAGGAGTCACTCGGCTTGAGTTATTTATAGCTTTGCGTCAATTTTCATTGGCTTTGCCGCAACCCCATAATGTGATAATCAGCTACCTTAGCACCCCTATCATCAGGTCCTAAATTCAATAATCGGACAAATTCCTTGACTCCCCCTTACAACCAGCTATAGTCCCACTCACACCTCATCTCTGACGGGTGGCTTCCGCCCAGCGAAGGCCCGGGAAGTATTCTGCTTGATCCGGACTACAGAAATCATGAACCGAAAAAAAGACACAAAGGAGAGTTGCCATGACATCCAGTAAATTTCTGAAAACCGCGGGAGTCATCACAGCATTTGTTGCGATCATTGCTGTGGGAATGGTGAACGGTTCGAGACACGTGAAAGCCCATGACGACGATGCTGAGGATAGAGAAGAATCAAAGATTCGGCGAGGGTTTGAGATCGCGCCTGTCCCGCTTGACCTTGTCGGGAAAAACCGGAGTCTGGTGGGATTGGGCAGCTATATTGTGAACGCACACGGCGACTGCAATGGTTGCCACTCGGCCGACACAGCAACCGAATTTGTCCCGGGTGGGAACCCCTACTTTGGTCAGCAACCGACGAAGGTCAACCCGAAGACATACCTGGGCGGCGGTAGAGACTTCGGTCCGTTTCCTGCCCCGGGGCCTTTTCCACACATTATTTCGCGCAACCTGACACCGGACAAGACCGGGAGGCCTGAAGGGGGCAACACTTTTGCACAATTCAAAGCCATCATCCGCACAGGCATCGATACGGATATGGTGCATCCAACCTGCACAGGAGCCCCCGACGGGAAGTGTATCCCGCCTCCTTTCCACGGAGATCTTCTCCAGATCATGCCGTGGCCGATCTATCAAAACATGACCGACCACGATCTCCGCGCCATTTACGAATATCTAAGCGCAATTCCCTGCATAGAGGGTGGCCCTGGCGAGCCAGCCAACCGCTGCCAATAAAAAACAGTCACGCTGTTTACGACTCTCAAAGCGCTCCAGCGGTGTCCATCAGGGCAATCACGCCACCGCAATCGTCTCGGCATGGACATGCTCTCGCATGCATTTCTACTTAGATGCCGGTCCTGTGTTCGTGAAGAAGTCTACATAATCGATCGAAGAAAATTCGCCCTCACGAAGCCAGATGAGAAGGACGGCGAGGCAGAAGGATCGAGCCGTACCCGTATCGCACCACGAATTCTGAAATAGAGTGCGAATTGCGGTTTATAACGAGGAGTAAACAGTAGTGCCGCAAGTAGGCCAACCGCCGAATAGCAATCAATCGAATTTTCTTACTGCCGAAGAACATCGCTCACAGTCCTGCATTTCTAAAGCACCAAGTCAATTCGACACCAACAACTATAATGAAGTGCCTGAACGAAAAGAAGATAACGCGGAGTCAGAATTTCCAGTCTTCATAGGTGACGCGGTAGGGACGATCATCGCTGATCGCCCCCCGCACAGATCCGTACGGGCGCTTCTACGCATACGGCTCCCACCTTGGATGAGTGGCGAGGAAGCGAGCTATAGGATAAGGATGCAGAACGCGTGGAGCTGGAAGCCACCGAGTGAAGAGCGGGAGGAGCTGATCCCACCGCGCAGGTCGCTGACTGCGGCGGCGTAGAGTGTGCCACCACAATCGCCGCAACCGTTGCCCGAAGACACTCAACCGGTCGATGTTTCCCGGGATCGCATGGTACCGGTAGTAGCCTGCGACAACCCTTCGGAGCCATGCACCGACCTCGGCAACCGGCTCGTGCATTCGAAAGCGCAGCTCAGCCTTAATGGCTTGTAGCTTCGCCACCATGCGCTTCTTCGCCGTTTTCCGCCATACGGTAAAGGCTCCGTCGCTCTTGCGCTTCCCGCAATAGTGCGTGAAGCCCAGGAACGTAAAGGTCTCCGGCTTCCCTTCTCCACGCTTCTCCCGATCTCGGGCAGCGAACCGCCCAAACTCGATCAGTCGTGTTTTCTCCGGATGCAGTTCCAGCCCGAACTTAGCCAATCGTTCCCGAAATGCTTCCAGGAATCGCTCGGCCTCCATTCGGTTTTCGAAACCCACCACCAGATCATCAGCATAACGGACGACGATTACATCGCCCGTGGCCACTTTCTGGCGCCAAGCTTCGATCCACAGATCGAATACGTAATGTAGATACACATTGGCTAGCAGTGGTGAAACTACTGCTCCTTGCGGTGTTCCTACTTTATTCTCCGACCATTGGCCGTCTTCCGATATCCCCGCCTTCAACCATTTCTGGATCAGGCGCAGGATCCGGCGATCGGCCACGCGGTGCTCAACAAACTTCATCGTCCATTCGTGGCTCATGTTGTCAAAGAATCCTCGAATGTCAGCATCGAGCACCCAGTTCACGTGCTTCCTATGGATACCCACCATCAGCGCGTCCAACGCTTGGTGCGGGCTGCGACCGGGACGAAACCCGTATGAGAATCCTTGGAAGTCCACCTCGTAGATCTGGTTGAGAATGGTCACCACAGCTTGCTGTACGATCTTGTCTTCCAGCGCCGCTATGCCCTGGTCGAGTTGCGCTTGAGTGATGGGAGCTAGGTCGGTTCCTCGCGGGAAATACTGCCGGAGTAGAAGATTGGTGTTTTCGTTCGAGCCACGCTGCCAGGGACTTTGTGGATCGCAGAAGTACACCTGCACATCGGTAGCAACCGTAAACGCCTTGTGCTTGGCCATCTCCAATCCACGATCCCAGGTCAGCGAGCGGCGCAGCGTCGCCGGAAGTTTCCGAACACGCTGACTCAAGGCGGCAACTACCGCTTCCGTTTCTTTGCTCGGCACCTTGATCAGCATGAGGAAGCGTGAATGTCGCTCCACTAACGTCGCAATGTAGCTGTTCTTTCCACCAGCGAGCAGATCGCCTTCCCAGTGGCCGGGAATGGCTCGGTCTTCTGCCTCCGCAGGTCGCTCTCGAATTGAGATGGCATCGACGATCTGACCCCGGGAGTGTCCATGTTCGCTGGAGTGGCGCGAACGGCGCATGCGCCGCTTCGAGCGCAGGTGATCCATCAGCTCTTTTTCAACGCTCCGCGCGCTTGAATGAACAGGCTGCGATAAATAGTCTCGTGGGACACGTGCATACTCTCGTTGTTTCTCTTCCTGACCGTCTTCGTCGGCTGCCTTCCCCGACCCACTCTGGCTCGCCGATAACTCGGTCACGCAGCTTTCCCCGCGTTTCAGGTACTGTTCAGCCGTCCGTCTACTGACAGAACCTCGCTCACCCTTTCGCTTCCGCTTATGGGCTCGCTTAACTCCGGTGCCACCCGGAGATTCTGCCAGTCCGCCGGAGGTCACGCTTCGTTCTTCCCTACCGTGCCGTCCGCAAACACCTTGGTGTGGTGGGTGAATGAGAATGCCTTCGCCTCCATAGTGCAGGCTCGACCTTGCCCCACCTTTGGCCGACCGGTTCATCTTCGGGGGCAGCCCCCATCGATTACGGCCCGGTAGTTCTCCTCATGCCCTTCGGATCCCATCTCGCGATGGACACCCTGCCCTCCGAAGGATTCCTCCTTCGGCCGACGACGCGTTACCGCCGTCTTTGGATATAGCACCCCTCATTCGAGTGCCAGAGGGACTTTAACCCTCCCGAACAACGCGCTGCTCAGCACACACTATGGTGCGGTCCGACTCCTCCGGGAGCGCGCGCGTCCGCCTTGTGGCTTTGCACCTTCGCAGACCGGCCTCGCTCCCTTTCGGGTCGAGGCGCTCCAGAGGTCTCCCGGTTCTCGTGCATGTTGTTTCTCAGCGTGCGCGGGTTCTAAGACTACGCAGGACCGACTGCTCGCTCGCGTCTATCGCGAAACAGCCGTGTTGCCTTCCTCCATCAGGAAAGAGTCGGCGTCCTGGTTTTGCGTTTTTCGAAGCTCAATAGCCCGGCCCACCGATACCCCTGTCTACGCTTCAAGCGACATCTCGCGATGCCTCCTGCAAGACTGAGGGCCAAGATGGAGTCGCTGTCTCCTTTCTTGTAGGACTCTTTCATTCCCTGCAACATGCCGGTTTAACCCGGCGCACCCTGATTAACGCTAGCAATCTATCGGAGGCGCGTTTTCACTAATCACTAAAGTTGGGCGCGGTGCTCTGCGCGCGTCCGATAGATTGCTAGCGTTTACCAGATGGCTTTCTACTTGTCGCTTTTGCCTCTCTGGTCTGAACTCTGCGGTGCCGTCGCACTTCGCGTAAACATGCGAAGATGTTATCTGTGGAAACTTCACCGAAAGAAAGAGCACTTGAACGAGCGACACTATGGATTGTCTCTGGACTGTTTCTAGTGCTGAGTATGAGTTGGGCCATATATCAACGAGTGTTTAATTACTACCATCCGACGCCCCCTTGGCCGGGCGAATCGTACAGCTGGTTTACTTCAAACGCGCAATCGTCTTTTTCGGTCGCGATTCAGTTCGCAGTTCTCGGAATTTTCCAGTTAGGCTTTCAACGATGGTTTCAACGCGGCACGTCCAGATTTCTTTTCTGGGTGTTTCTTCTGCTCGGACTTGGCTTGGCTCTCGACCTGTGGACGTTCGCCCTTGCGACTCGCTTCTGGACGATAAATATGCAAATGCAGTCCGAAGAAGCGCATCGAGCCTATGAAATGAGTCGCAAACTTGCTCCATACTTCTTGATGTCAACGGCGGTGGTGGGAGTCTTGAACATGGGATTAGCCTTGCTTCGCAAACGTATTCCCTGACCTATGCCTAATTAGTTCGGCCCAGTACTTCAAGTTTCCGATTACCGCGTTTATCAGGGCTCAGCAAAACGGCGGGAGCCTTCGGGGCTCTGTGAGCCCGTTCCGAGGTGTCAGCATCCTTTACCGCTCGCTCCAAGAATCCACACGGCCCTTCCCATCGAACATGACGTCTCCGCCCGAGAATTCCCACGCTTCATAGAACCTGGAGACAGAGACTCTATCGGGCTCCCCAAGCAGCTTCCTTACTTCATCTTTTGACATGCGTCTCTGCAACTTACGCCACTGGCTCCTGTCTTTTCCGGCCGGAGTGCTGCTCTGCGTCGATTGCGCGGCCCCAAGCAGCCCTGCAATTTCGTCAGCCAAAGTCTGTTGTTCCGCGGCCGTGAGTTTGTCCAGACCCGTTCCTGCCCACTTGTCTCGTGGGATGACGTGATCAAGCTCCACTTGTTTCTGAGTGAGGGACCCGGTTGCCGTTAATGCGGCAACCGAGACAACGTAAGCAATAAGGCTGAAGAATAGCGCAGCGACCAACTTGCGCCAGGAATCATGGATCATGGTGTTCTCGCCTCCGGCAGCTGTGCGGACGCGCAGGTCGCGGAGCCGCTGAAGCCGCCCTTGCTAGCTGATCGTTGCGGTTATAACGCATTTTCCAGTGCGATGCGAGCACGTATCGTCGCGAGGGGAGAACAGAGATCCACTCGGCAAATCGTCCATGTGAGTATCGGGACCTGACCCGGTTCAACGGAAAAGTTCATTGGTACTTTCAATCTCGAAATGATGCCGCCTCGAGTCGCCTGTCCCTTCGTACAGGGGGCAATGAGTGATTGGGATGATATGCTGTGCCCAATACGAGGTAAGAAATAATGGGCATCGCAGCGGACATTCTCGGCTTACGAAATAACCACTTCAGTAGTGTGACTGAACTTCTTGCCGCGCTCGAACAGGTCTGTGGTGCGCCTGTGGACAAAATATCAGCCCGAGTATTTTGGGCCAGCGCAGCTGCGGACCAAGTTCTGACCAATGTGGCGGCTCATGCTGCTGAAGCGCTGAGCGAACAACCCGCGAATCGTAGAACCCGGCGAGCTGCTTCGCCGTCCCGGCGCAAGAAACGCCGTTCCGAACAAAGTCTACCGCCGCGTCAGCGTATATTGTTTCGCATAATCTGAAAGATTCCTCCTTTTACCACTTTTCCGGTTTGCTCGTTACTCAGGAGTTAGGCTGCTCTCCATTCAATCTGTTCGCCTCGCTGCAAGATTTTTAGGAGATTCCGTTCAAAGGGCAAGGGGGAATGATGACTTCCATCTTGGTAGCACTGGCTTTATTGATGGCTTCGGGCACGAACTGCGCTGGTCAGCAGACCAGCCAATCACGAAGCATCCCGCAGAAGGAGGTGTCCCTGAATCGCGCAAACGATGGGCAAAAGGTTTCTGCTAAAGTAGGCCAGCCGATCGTTGTAACCCTCCAAACAATCGGCGGGGGGCACTACGGCACGCCGCAAGTATCTTCACGCGCGGTCCGATTCGAGAGTGCCATGGACGCACCCCCACAACAGCAGAACCCAGGCGGCCCGAAGCAGGTGTACCGTTTCACGGCTGTTGCCGAGGGAGAAGCCCAGATCCGAATTCCGCACACAGATTCAAATCCCACCGTAGCGTTTACGATTCAGGTGACAAAACCGTGACGGACTGGAGAGTTCTAAGTTTCCGATTACGGCGTTAACCAAGACCTGACGGGGTTCAGCGCCGCCATGCCGGGCCGTCACCGATTTTCTCGACTCGCGTGACGAATGTTATTTTCGAGTCCTCGCGGTCGCCGACCTGGGCGGTGACTTCCCAGCAGCCTGGAGTCGAAAAGAGCAGGTAACTCGCGAGGAAGCCGGTGCTGTGAGCATCATTCGCTTGGTTCGTTTCAAACCGGAGCGGTGGCGCATCGGCGTCGATTCGACGGCCGGTGACGTTAATTTTGCCTCGAATGCCCCGCGTCCATCCGAACTTCATTCCTAGCGCCCCTTCTTTCGTCTGAAATCCGGCTCCGCCCGGTTTGAACACAACCGTTCCGTTTGGCCACAGTCCGAACGGGCCAACGGACAACAGCGCGTTTCCGTAACTTCTTTCGTTTCGTTCCGATGAGCCCGCGACGATTCCGTTCGGCGTAGTGACGTAGCACGAGTCGGGTCGCGATGCCTGTGCTGAAAGGAAGCCGGGTGGCATAACCGCTACAAGACTCCCGGCAGTGACACAAAGGAGGAAAAGACTGAGTTGCTTCATTGCGTTCTCCTCTGCCTAACGAGACGCTCTCAGTACAGAATTGTTAACAGCCAGGCCGCAACGAAATACGCGACCAAGTGTCAGCTCCCGATTTGTCGGCAAATCGTCTATGTGGCTCATAGTGACCCAAGTAGGCGGTTTCGGCGTTTACTGGGACCTATCTGGTTTTAGTTTAGGATTTCACAAAGAATTTTAAGAAAGGCCACGCTGCAATCGCTCCGACCGCTCCGTAAACGAGCGCATTGATGGGAGCCACGAATACCGCAATAGGCAGAATCGGCGTTCCATGTCCTGCCGTAAGAATGCAAACCCAAAAAGGCACGAAGTGCAACAGACTTTCATTCAACCTTACATTGCCCGGACCGAAGTAGTAGAGCATCGTCAGGGTGTATCCGCCAACCGCAAACCATAGCGCGATTCTTGTCACGATGACCTCGAAAGCACATTCTACCAATACTGGGTCGGACTTTTCCTGTTAGCGCGTTTACCGGGACTTACGTTTACCCAGGTTACGTCCTGCGACGCAAGGAACAGGGAAACCGTTGATGCAGCAGCGTGGTCGGAGCAACTCCATTGGGGCATAGAGAATCTCAAGCAGAAGCAGGAGTGTGGAGTCCTCAAAAGGTGCAGGAGCATGATTTTGGGCACTTCCGGGAAACGGACTAGAACCAGTTTATTAGAAGTGTGCGTGGTTGCATGTCTGTTACTTTTCTCAGTCGACGCGCTTGAATCTCAGCAAGCTCATGAGAATGGCGGCGCTCAATACTTCATCGAGCGTCTGGACATTGAAGGGCACCGACGCTTGCAAACCGCAACAATACTAGCTCACATTCGCTCGCGCCCAGGCGACCCTTACAATGCTGAGGCGGTCGAGCGCGACGCCCAGTCACTACGAGATACCGGGTACTTCGTCGAAGTACGCTTCAGTGTGGAGGACAGCCCGGAGCGGCCAGGCGGGAAAATTGTCATTTTTCGTGTCAGCGAAAAGCCGATTATCGGGCGGATTGAGTACAGAGAAATCAGCTCGATTAGCGAGGCAGAAATTCTGAAGGGCCTTAAAGACAATAAGATTACTCTTTCCGTGGGAAGCCGATTCGACCCGACGATGCTGACACGCGCGTCGACCGTTATTCAAGCACTACTTGCAACGCATGGACGTCCATCTGCGATTGTAAAGCCAGCATATGAAAGGATTGCTTCCTCAAATACTGTGAGTATTGTGTTCAATATCGATGAAGTGCCAAAGGCGCAAAGTTCGAAGAATCTTCCCTAAAA